>JAWKYL010000006.1:0-530484 GCA_041396505.1 Burkholderiaceae bacterium | reverse complement strand
CATGCGAAACCGGTCCTTCACCGAGGGCTTGGTGCCATCCACTGGCGAGTACCCGGTATTGACGGTGAAGCAGTCGCTCGCTTGGTCGAACACTGAATGACCGCTGGCGACCTTCGCCAGCGGTCATCACCGCCGTCCCCGAGCGACTCCGTTCAGCCTTCTCTCGCCATTCGGTAGGGCGGATCTGGGTCACGCCCCTCGCCGGATTCTTCTCGCGCCACGGTTCGGCCGGTTCCCCCATGCGAGCGGGGATAGGCCGACAAGGTCTGCCTGCCGGTGTGGGACAGCGCTGACTGATCAGGGCTGTTTCGCCAGCCGGGTCGGACACGGCGCGCATCAAGGCTGGAAGCTAGATCTTGCTCATAAGGTAGACGCCGGCCATAGCGGCACCGAACACGCCGGAAACCAGAGCGACCAAACCCGCCAGGACAAGCCCGCCAACCCATCCGTCGCCACCAAGGACAGGAATAGCCGCCAAAACCCCGTAGCTGACAGCATTCGCAGCGAGGATCCGTCGGGTGGTCAGAAAGGGCATGGAGAGTGGTGCGTGGTGCATACGCGATGGGGAATGGCGACGCCAAGCGAGGTTGCTGGCCTGCCGCGTGATCCGCATCGCTACGTCCCTTGGACACAACGTCCGAAACGTCGGCCAGCCCGGCCATTGTAGGGCCGGCCGGGAGATATATGAAATCGAGCCGAGACGGGCTACGACCGACGCCTGACCAGTTCTTCAACCTGCGGACGCAGCGCCCGCCCTTGAACGATGCCCAGGGCCAGCGCGAGCGCGTTGGCGAAGCTGACCACGCCGTCATCGTAGGTGCTGGCGGCCTGTCCGATGCAGGCGCTGGTGTGCGACACCGCGCAGGCGGCCAGGCCGTTGTCCTGCAGCAGGCGCACACCGGCGATGCCGGCTTCGTCCTTGCCGATGCCGGCATCGTTGAACACCGACAGCAGCGGGCGGGCGGCCAGCGCGTAGCGGCCCGAACTCAGGCCGCCGTGGGAGCCGCTGACAGCGATGCAACCCGCGTCGGCGGGCTGCAACTGGGTGATGGAGTCCACCACCTTCAGTTCGAGGGATGCCACGGTCGTCAGTCGGCGTACTGGCCGGCGGCGTCGATCACGGTCTTGAGCTTGGCGATCTGGTCTGCCACGAAGGCCTTGTGACCGGCCGGGGTGGCGCGCTTGTCGGTCACCACCATGGCGCCAAGTGCGTCCTGCTTCTTGATGAACTCGGGGTCCTTGAGGGCGACCTGCAGGGCATCGTTGAGCTTTTTCTGCACGTCGGTCGGGGTGCCCTTGGGCGCGTACATGCCGTGCCAGATGGTCAGGTCAAAGCCCTTGAGGCCCAATTCCTGAAGGGAGGGATAGTCCTTGAGCAGCTTGTGGTCCGACAGTGGCTTGGCCGTGGTGACCGCAAAGGCCTTCACGCGGCCGGCTTCGATCTGGCTGGTGGTGTTGGTGGTCTGGTCGCACATGACGTCCACCGTGCCGCCGATCAGGTCGTTCATGGCCGGCGCGGTGCCACGGTAGGCGATGGTGGTCAGGGACTTGTCCAGCTTGACGGCCGACTGCCACATCAGGCCGCACAGGTGCGAGGCGGAGCCCAGCCCGGCGTGGGCCAGGTTGATCTTGCCGCCGTTGGCGCGGATGTGGCTTTCAAAGTCGCGGTAGGTGTTCGCGGGCAGCTTGGGCGAACCCAGCAAGGTCATGGGCACGTCATTGATCATGCCCAGGTACTCGAAGTCGTCCAGTGCCTTGAACTGCAGCTTGCGGTAAAGGCTGGCGGTGGAGGCCATGCCGATGTGCCAGACCAGCAGGGTGTGCCCGTCCGGGGTGGCGCGGGCCACCTTGGTGGCCGCGATGGTGCCGCCGGCACCGGCAGCGTTCTCGACGACGATGGTCGCATCGCCCAGCGGCTTGCGCATGGCTTCTGCCAGCTGGCGTGCCACGGTGTCGGTGGGGCCGCCGGCGGCGAAGGGTACGACGATGGTGATGGGCTTGCCGGGAAAGCCCTGGGCCAGCGCGGCGCCGGCGGCAAACAGGCCCAAGGCCATGGTCAGAACGGTCTTCTTCATGCTGCTTGTCTCCGCTAATGTCGATGAAGCTTCGGATATTAGGGGGCTTTGTGGGCTGGACGGATGGCGGAAAACACTTACAGGCTGGGCGCATTGAACCAGCTGGAACGACAGTGGCGCACCCGCCTGGTGCGGCCACGAAAAAGCCCGGTGCAGCACAACCGCACCGGGCTTGTTGGACGAATCGCGATGGCGACCGGGCCGTCAGGGGCCGAAGATGGCGTTGGGCAGGGCCAGGCTGATGGCGGGTATGTAGGTCACCATGACCAGGAACACCAGCAGCACGGCCAGCCAGGGCAGGGCGGCCCGGGTGACCTGGACCAGGTTCATGCCGGTCACCCCGCTGGTCACGAACAGGTTGAGGCCCACGGGTGGCGTCACCATGCCGATCTCCATGTTGACCACCATGATCACGCCCAGGTGGATCGGGTCGATGCCCAGCTCGGAGGCGATCGGGAACAGGATGGGGGCCAGGATCAGGATGATGCCGGTGGGCTCCATGAAGTTGCCCGCGATCAGCAGGATGATGTTGACCACCAGCAGGAACATCCAGGGCGACATGCCCACGGCCAGGATGTGCTCGGCAATCGTCTGCGGGATGCGCTCGGTGGTGAGCACGTGGGCAAACAGCAGCGCGTTGGCCACGATGAACATCAGCATGACGGTGGTCTTGGACGACTCCAGGAACACCTCGGGCAGGTCCTTGATGCCCAGGTCACGGTAAATGAACACCGCCACGAACAGGGCGTAGACAGCCGAGACGGCGGCCGCTTCGGTCGGGGTGAACACGCCGCCGTAGATACCACCCATGATGATGGCCAGCAGGGCCAGGCCCCACAGCGATTCGCGGAAGGCTTTGAACACCTCGCCGAACGACGCCTTGGGCGGCGGTGTGAGCTGCAGCTTGCCCGCGCGCCACCAGACGGCGAACATCAGCATCAGGCCCAGCACGATGCCTGGCACCACGCCGGCCATGAACAGCCGGCCCACGGACACCTCGGTGACCGCGGCGTAGACCACCATCACGATGGACGGCGGAATCAGGATGCCCAGGGTACCGGCGTTGCAGATCACGCCGGCGGCGAACTCCTTGGTGTAGCCGTTCTTGACCATGCCCGCGATCACGATGGAGCCGATGGCCACCACGGTGGCAGGGCTGGAGCCCGAGACGGCGGCGAACAGCATGCAGGCCAGGATGGAGGCGATGGCCAGGCCGCCGCGCAGGTGGCCGACGGCCGCAATGGCGAACTTGACCATGCGCCGCGCCACGCCGCCGGTGGACATGAGGTTGCCCGCCAGCACGAAGAACGGGATGGCCAGCAGCGTGTAGTGTTCGCTGGTCTCGAACAGCTTGATGGACATCGACGCCAGCGAGTCCTGCGAGAAAAAGAAGATGGTCAGCAGGCTGGACAGTCCCAGGCTGATGGCGACCGGCATGCCCAGTGCCATGAAGACAAACAGGCAGAGGAAGAGGACGAGGGTGGTCATGCGTTTTCCTCTTCGGCTTTGAGTTTCATGGCGTCAGCGGCTTCGTCAGCCAGGTGCAGGCTGGTGGTCTTGCCGGTGACCAGGTTCCACAGGATCTGCAGGAAGCGGAAAGCCACCAGGGCGTAGCCGATGGGCATGACGATCAGGACCTGCCAGCGCTCGATTGGCATGTCCTCGAATTCGATGCCCACGTCCTTCATCTTGCCCACGTACTCGGTGGCGCCCACCAGAACGAAGCCGACATAGACGAGGCACAGCAGGACCACCAGGATGGAGGCAGCGCGGCGCGCGCCGTCAGGCAGCAGTTTGACCAGGGCGTCGACGCCAATGTGCGAGCCAACCCGGACGCCGTAGGAGATGCCCACGAAGATCATGATGGCGAAGCACACCGTGGTGAGCTCCAGGTTCCATGAAAAGTTGGTGTTGAACACGTAGCGGCGCACGACCTGCATGAATGCCAGCGACGTCATGGCCAGCAGCATGAGGGACATGATCCACTCTTCGAGGTGATCGATGATCTTTGACATCTGGGGGTCCTTGAAAAAACCCCGGCGCTGCCGGGGTTCTGGTGAAGGATGGCGAAGCAGTCCGTCAGCTTACTTGTTGGCCTTCTGGGCGGCCTGGATCAGGTCGGCGCCAATGTCGCCTTCGAACTTCTTCCACACCGGCTGCATGGCGGTGCGCCAGGCCTTGAGGTGCTCGGCGTTCATGGGCAGCACCTTGGCCTTGTTGTCGGCAATGACCTTGTTGCGGAAGTTGGCGTCTTCTTCGTTGGCCACCTTGTTGCCATAGGCGATCGACTCCTTCATGGCTTCGTTCAGGCCTTTGCGGACATCGGCCGGCAGGCCGTCCCACCACTTGGTGTTGGTGATGACCATGTAGTCGAGCACGCCGTGGTTGCTCTCCATGATGTAGCCCTGAACCTCATGGAACTTCTTGCTGTAGATGTTCGACCAGGGGTTCTCGGTGCCGTCGACCACGCCGGTCTGCAGGGCCTGGTAGACCTCGGCGAAGGCCAGCTTCTGCGGGTTGCCGCCCACGGCCTTGAACTGGGCTTCCAGCACGTCGGAGGCCTGGATGCGGAACTTCAGGCCTTTGGCGTCGGTGGGCATGCCCAGCGGCTTGTTGGCCGAGAGTTGCTTCATGCCGTTGTGCAGGTAGCCCAGGCCGGTGATGCCCTTCTTGGTCATGGATGACAGCAGGGCCTGGCCTTCGGCGCTGGCCTGGAAGCGGTTGACGGCGTCCAGGTCGTTGAACAGGAAGGGCAGGTCGAAGATCTGCAGTTGCTTGGTGTACTTGCCGAACTTGGCCAGCGAGGGAGCGATGATCTGGACGTCGCCCAGCAGCAGGGCTTCCATCTCCTTGCCATCGCCGAACAGCTGGCTGTTCGGGAAGACCTGGATTTCCACCTTGCCGGGCAGTTTCTTCTCGGCCAGTTCCTTGAATTTCAGGGCGGCCTGACCCTTGGGCGTGACGTCGGCCACCACGTGGCTGTATTTGATGACGATAGGGGCCGCCTGGGCGGTCAGGCCCACGGCGAACAGGGCGGCGGCGACGGCGAACTTCAGTTTCATGCGGAGTGTCTCCTGAGGTAAGAAAAAATCGGCAAGGCCGGAGCGAACCAGGGTAGCTTACGGATGTGGTTCCGTTTCGCCAACTGTGGTGTTCAACAGCCGGGTTTTCCCTGATGCCTGATGCTGGCCGGCGATGTCAGTCGTCGATGGCCCGGCGGGCTTCGCGGAGCCAGTCCATGCCGATGCGCTGCCCGAGCTCGGCGTGGACGGGTTCCACCGCTCGCGACAGTTCGGCGCGCTGGCGCCCGGTGGAGTCGTGGATGGTGGTGCCGCCCCAGGCCTGGATCGCCGACAGTGCCTTGTCCTGTTGCGCGCCGGCGATCCGGTTGCCAAAGTCCATGGCTTCGGCCAGGGCGAGTTGCAGGATGTCGCGGTCGGTGGGGCGCAGGCGGGTCCAGAAGCGCTCGCTGGTGATCACCGCGTAGCCCAGGTAGCCGTGGCGGGTCAGGGACAGGTGCGACTGGACTTCGTGCATGCCCTGCGTCCAGAAATTTGACAAGGGGTTCTCGGTGCCTTGCACGATGCCCTTGGCCAGTGCCTCGCGTGTGGCGCTGAACGGCAGGGGGACCGGGTGCGCGCCCAGTGCGCGCATCTGGGCGGCGATCACGCGGGAGCCCTGAACCCGCACCCGCAAGCCACGAAAGTCCGCGACCTCGTGCAGTGGGCGGTTGGCGCTCATGTGCTTGAAGCCGTTGTCAAAGAAACCCAGACCCACCAGCCCCAGACGGTGAAGGCCGCCCAGCAGGCGGCGTCCATACGCTCCCTGGGTTACCCGGTGAACAGCGCCCAGGTCGTTGAACAGGAAGGGCAGGTCGAAGACTTCGAACTCGGGGAAGCCTACCCGGCCGAACTTGGACAGCGAGGGGGCCAGCATGTCGATGGCGCCGGTGTGCAGGGCCTGTATCTCGTCGCGGTCGCCATAGAGGCGGGCGTCGGGGAACACCTCGACCTCGATACGTCCCTCGGTTCGCTGGTGCACCAGGGCCTGCAGGCGCTGGGCCACCAGGCCCTTGGGCGTGTCCTCTGCGACGACATGCGAAAAACGCAGGCGCAGTGCCGGGCGGCCGGCCAGCAACGGGGCGTGCAGGGCGGCGGCGGCGACACCTGCCCCCAGTCGCAGCAGACGGCGGCGGACGAACGGGGCAGAGCGGGCGGCAGGGTTCTGGACGGCCATGTCGCCGCTATGCTAGCGTGTCCCCGCCCGCCACGATATGCCGACGCCATCACAACAGAGCGACCTCGACTTCGACCTCCTGTACCGTCAGGCGGTCGACGGGCCCGCTCGCGTGCGTCGCGCCACCCTGTGGCTGATGGGGCTGCTGGTCATGCTGCTGACCGCCGTGGTGAGCCTGGTGCTCTACCTGCAGCGCTTCGAGTCGGAGGAGGAGCAGCGACGCCAGGCCGCCGATGCGCAATGGGTCGAGCAGGCCGCCCGTTTCCATTTCCGGCGGCTGGAAGAGGATTTGCAGGGGCTGGCGCAACGGGCGCGCGTGGCCGGTGCGCCGGAGACCCTGACGCCCGGGGATGAAGTTGCTGCAGGCCAGTTGCTGCGGATCGACGGTGTGGTGCTCGATCATGGGTGGCTGCCCCGGGTCGTAGCCCCGGATAGCTCGCCCGTCGGGCGCCGCCTGGCATCCGATGGTGCCCGTTCGCAGGCCTCGGCTGACGCCCTGAATGTGATGCTGGATGTGGCGCGCGGCTTGCGCCGTCCGGCCTACGCCGGCCCCTTGCCGGACACGGCAACGGGAGGACACCTGGTCTGGCTGGCGGTGCCGCTGTTCGACCAGGGGCGCTACGCCGGCAGCTATCTGGCGCGGCTGTCGCTGGAGCGCGCCGTGGCCACGCTGGTGCCCGAATGGTTTCTGGCCGACCACACGGTCACGCTGGTGGATCCCGGGCGACCGGCGGCGCCGGGCGGCACCGAACAGGGTGACCCGGCCTTTCTGGAACTGCCTGGCACCGATATCGCGTTGCTGGTGCGCAGCACCGTGTCGCAGTCACCGACCGTACCCCGAACGTTTTTCGTGGTGGCCATGGTCTGTCTGCTGGGCATGCTGGTCAGCCTCTATGCCTTGCGGCGTGACTTTGCCAAGCGCCTGCGGGTCGAGCGGGCCCTGCAGGCACAGATGGCCCTGCGCTCGGCCATGGAGAACGCGGTGACGATCGGGCTGCGGGCCTGGGACACGGAAGGCCGCATCCTGTATGTCAACCGGTCGTTCTGTGAAATGGTGGGATTCGAACCCCATGAACTGACCGGACGCAAGGCGCCGTTGCCGTACTGGCCGCAGTCGCAGGTGGATGAACTGGACATCATCCACCGCAGCGTCATTGCCCAGGGCACCGAGCAGGAGGGCGTCGAGGTCCAGTTCCAGCATCGCCTGGGTCATCTGGTCGACGTGCTGATCCATGAAGCGCCACTGAAGTCGGCCGACGGGACACCGATCGGCTGGATGAGTTCGGTGCTGGACATCAGCGAGCGCAAGCGGTCCGAGCGGGTGGCGGCCCGCCAGCAGGAGCGGCTGGAAGCCTCGGGTCGCCTGGTGGCCATGGGCGAGGTCGCCTCGACCCTGGCGCACGAGCTCAACCAGCCGCTGGGGGCGCTCAGCGGTTTTGCCTCGGGCCTGGTCAACCGGCTCAAGGCAGGGCGCATCACGCCCGCTGAGACGCTGGGCGTGGCCGAGCGCATGGAACAGCTGGCCGCCAAGGCGGGCCGCATCATCCAGCGTGTCAACGCCTTTGCGCGACGGCGGGAGATGTCGCGCCAGCGCATGGACCTGGTGCCCCTGGTCCGTCGCCTGGTCGAGCCGCTGCAGCGTCGGCGCGGGATGGCCCTGCGCCTGAACCTGCCGGACACGCCGGTCTGGATCGACGGCGATGCCCTGTTGCTGGAACATGCCCTGCTGAACTTGCTGGGTAACGCTGAGCACTGGGCGCGCGAACCCGGGGTCAGGCAACCGTGGGTCGCGGTGGACCTGCAGTGCCGGGACGGCATGGCCGAACTCATGGTCAGCGACAGTGGCCCGGGCGTGCCGGCCGAGCAGCGCGACCACATCTTCAGTGCCTTCTATACCGCCAAGGACGATGGCATGGGCATGGGGCTGGCCATCTGCCGTTCGGTGACCGAGGCCCACCATGGCCAGATCGAGGTCGGCACGGCGCCGGATGGCGGAGGGGCCTGTTTCTCGCTGAAAATTCCGGTATCCATTCCTGAAACGCCATGAGCCCATCCGATCCCGCCATTCATGTTGTCGATGACGAACCAGACTTCCGGGATGCGCTGGCCTGGCTGTTCGATTCGCGCGGGCACGCCGTGCGCACCTGGTCGTCGGGTCAGGCCTTTGCCGACATGGCTGGCGCCATGCGACCGCACTGGACGCCGGCGGTGGTGCTGCTGGACATCCGCATGGAGCCCTTGTCGGGACTGGCCACCTTCGAGCTGCTGGTGCAGATGGAATGCCCCTGGCCGGTGTTGTTCCTGACAGGGCATGGCGATGTCAGCATGGCCGTGCAGGCGGTCAAGAAGGGCGCCTGGGATTTCCTGGAGAAACCGTTTCAGGACAATGACCTGGTGGACAAGGTGGAGGCCGCCCTGGCCAAGGTGCAGAGCGACGATTCGCGTCTGGAGCAGCGGCTGCGCCAGGCCGTCGCCAGCCTGAGTCAGCGCGAGCGCGAGGTGCTCGACGAGCTGCTGCAGGGTCACTACAACAAGAACATCGCCGACCACCTGGGCATCACGCCACGCACGGTGGAGTTTCACCGGGCCAACATCTTCGAGAAGATGGGGGTCAACTCGGCCGTGGAACTGGCGCACCACATGGGGCGCTTCCGCCTGACCTGACCTGGCGCGGCGCGGATGCTGCGCCGCCGCAGGCCTCACTGGTAGGTGCGGGCGTCCTCGATGACCTTGCCGTCGTTGGGCAGGCTGCCGGGGGCGAAGACCTCGACATCACCGCGCAGCTTGGTGACTTCGCGGATGGCTTCGCCCACCCGTTGCTGGAAGCTGTCCGGGCCCGAGCAATCGGTCTCGACCTTGAGGACCATGCGGTCGTTGGCCATCTCGCCGGACACCACCAGCCGCGCGCGCAGGATCTCGGGGAAGCGGCGGACGATTTCGGCCACCTGCGAGGGGTGGACAAACATGCCCTTGATCTTGGTGGTCTGGTCCGCGCGGCCCATCCATCCCTTGATGCGGGGTGCTGTCCGGCCGGTGGGGCACTGGCCGGGCAGGATGGCCGAGAGGTCGCCGGTGCCGAAACGGATCAGCGGGTAGGCCGGGTTGAGCGTGGTCACCACCAGTTCGCCGACCTCACCTTCGGGCACCGGGTCGCCGGTGCCGGGGCGCACGATCTCGACGATGACGCCCTCGTCCAGCACCAGGCCTTCGCGGGCCGCCGTTTCGTAGGCCACCAGACCGAGGTCTGCAGTGGCGTACGTCTGGTAGACATCCACGTTGCGCTCGCGGAACCAGGCGGTCAGGCTGGGCGGACAGGCCTCACCGCCGACGGAGGCCTTTTTCAGGCTGGCAATGCCGGTGCCCGTCTCGGCCGCCTTCTCCAGCAGGATGCGCAGGAAGCTGGGGGTGCCGGTGTAGGCGTCGGGCTTGAGCTCGGTCATGGCTTCGAGCTGCTGCTCGGTCTGCCCGGTGCCGGCCGGAAACACGGTACAGCCCACGGCCAGCGCACCCGACTCCAGGATGAAGGCGCCCGGGGTCATGTGGTAGCTGAAGCTGTTGTGCACCAGGTCACCCGCACGAAAGCCGGCAGCGAACAGGGCGCGCCCGGCGCGCCAGTAGTCGCGGCTGATGCCCTCGGGTTCATAGATCGGACCCGGCGAGGCAAAGACGCGCTGCATTTGCGGCCCTCGCACCAGCGAAGAAAAGCCACCAAAGACATCGCCACCGCGGGCCCGGCTTTCCTTCTGGCGCAGCAGCAGTTCGGACTTGCGCGTCACCGGCAAGCGCGCCAGCGCCTCGCGCGAGTTGACGCTGGCAGCGTCCACGTCGCACAGCAGGTCGGCAAAGGCCGTCGTGCCGGCCTTCGCATGGGCCAACTGGGCCGACAGCGCGGCCATCTGCGCAGCTTCCCGCTCGTCAGGCGACCGGGTTTCAAGGGCGTCGAAGAAGTCGGTCATATCGATAACCACAAAAATACGAGTGAAGTGTCTTCAGTCCAGAACACCGCGGAACCGGCTTGGCCGGGCCGCAGGTGTTGCCCCCTTGAGGGGGTGACGCCGCAGGCGGCGCAGGGGTGATTGGCGTCCTGAGCGGGGGTGGGTCAGGCCAGCCAGCGCTTGCGGCGCTTGTAGCTCTTCACGTCCTTGAAGCTCTTGCGCTCGCCACCGCCCACACCCAGGTAGAACTCCTTGACGTCTTCGTTGTTGCGCAGGTCGCTGGCGGCGCCGTCCATCACGATGCGGCCGCTTTCCATGATGTAGCCGTAGTCGGCGTACTTCAGGGCCATGTTGGTGTTCTGCTCGGCGATCAGGAAGGTCACCTTTTCCTTGGCGTTGAGGTCTTTGACGATCTCGAACACCTCTTCGACGATCTGCGGTGCCAGGCCCATGGACGGCTCGTCCAGCAGAACGACGCTGGGGTTGGTCATCAGGGCGCGGCCGATCGCGCACATCTGCTGTTCACCGCCGGAGGTGTAGGCGGCCTGGCTGGTGCGGCGCGTCTTCAGGCGGGGAAAGTAGTTGTAGACCTTCTCCAGGTTGCGGGCCACCTCGGCCTTGTCGGTACGGGTATACGAGCCCGTCAGCAGGTTTTCCTCGATCGTCAGGTGGGCAAAGCAGTGCCGGCCTTCCATGACCTGGACGACGCCGCGGTTGACGAGGTCGGCGGGCGAGAGGTTCTCGATGCGTTCGCCGCGCAGTTCGATGCTGCCTTTGGTGACTTCGCCGCGCTCACCCTTGAGCAGGTTGGAGATGGCGCGCAGCGTGGTGGTCTTGCCAGCGCCGTTGCCGCCCAGGATGGCCGCAATCTGGCCTTCGGCGACTTGCAGCGAAACGCCTTTGAGCACCAGGATCACGTGGTTGTAGATGACCTCGATGCCGTTGACGTTGAGAACGATGTTGGGAGTGGTGCTCATGGTGTTTCCTCGTGGACCATTCACAAGACGCGGCACGCCCGTCTTGTGAATGGCGGCTGAAGCCAGCCGCCGAAATCCGCCACGCGATGAGCGCGGCGGAGGGTACTGCCTGTCAGCTTCCGCAGTCGGAAGCGGCCCGGCGGGTCAGCTTCTTGTCGGCGGCGTACTTGTCGGCGGCGGCCTTGACCATCGGCTTGATGATCTGCTCGTCGCCCTGGTACCAGTCGGAGCTGAAGTCCCACTTGGCGCCGTCCCAGGTGTGGATGCGCGCCCAGGCGGCACCCATGTGGTCCTGGCAGCTGGTGGAGATGGGGCGCAGCACACCCTTGAAGCCCAGCGCATCGAGCTTGGCCTGGGTCAGGTTCAGGTTCTCGTAGCCCCAGCGCGCCTGCTCACCGGTGACGACCTTGCCCTTGCCGTATTTCTCCTGGGCCGCACGCGCGCCTTCGACCGCGAACATGGCGCTGATCAGGCCGCGCATGTAGAGCA
Organism: Burkholderiaceae bacterium; assembly: GCA_041396505.1. Classification (GTDB taxonomy): domain Bacteria; phylum Pseudomonadota; class Gammaproteobacteria; order Burkholderiales; family Burkholderiaceae_C; genus Hydrogenophaga. Next base: position 518,772 of record JAWKYL010000006.1, on the reverse strand, counting down.
CCTCGCCCACTTCTTCGCGCGGACCAGTGCCCTGGCCCTTGTCATGCAGCTTGGCCAGCACTTCCTTCGCAATGGCGGAGCCCTTCTCGGTTCCGTGCTGCATGGTGATGGCGTTGTAGCCCTTGGCACCCATGCCGACGTCCTTGACGTCCGGTTCGGCACCGGCCCACCACACACCATAGATCTTCTCGCGCGGATAACCGGTGGCCTGGGCTTCCTTGACCAGGGTGGAGTTCATCACGCCCCAGCCCCAGTTGATCACGTAGTCGGGACGGTCGCGGCGGATCTGCAGCCAGGTGGCCTTCTGCTCGACGCCCGGGTGGGTGACAGGCAGCAGGCTCAGCTGGAAGCCGTGCATGGCGGCGCGCTCCTGCAGCAGCGGAATCGGCTCCTTGCCGAACGGGCTGTCGTGGTAGACCAGCGCGATTTTCTTGCCCTTGAGCTTGTCGAGACCGCCTTCCTTCTTGGCAATGTGCTGGATCAGCACGTCGGCGGCCACCCAGTAGGTGCCGGCCAGCGGGAAGTTCCATTTGAAGACGCCTCCATCAGCGGATTCGCTGCGGCCATAGCCGGCCGTGATCAGCGGAATCTTGTCGACCGGGGCTTTCTCGGTCAGGGCGAAGGTGATGCCGGTGGACAGGGGCTGGAACACCGTGGCGCCGCCGTTCTTGCCTTTCAGGCGCTCATAGCACTCGACGCCGCGGTCGGTGGCGTAGCCGGTTTCGCATTCTTCATACGAGACCTTGACGCCGTTGATGCCGCCCCGCACGTTGGTCAGCTTCAGGTAGTCGGCATAGCCGTTGGCGAACGGCACGCCATTGGGCGCATAGGCGCCGGTGCGGTACACCAGCGAGGGGAAGAACTGTTCCTGGGCGTGCACGGCGGGCACGGCCAGGGTGGCGCAGGCCACCGAAATGGACAGGGCGAGGTTGCGTAGCTTCATGCTTGTGTCTCCTATGGAAAAGTGAACCACTGAAATAAAACCAAGACGCTCAGTAAAACGCGATGGGCCGGTGGGCACATCGGGCGTTTCACCTAAGGGCTTGCCCGGGAAAAAGTCGTTGCAACATCAATGCGGGAAGGGCCAGAGGCGCAGTTTCTGCTTGCCGATGCTCCACAGCTTGGCCAGCCCGTGCGGTTCGACGATCAGGAACCACACGATCAGGGCACCGAAAATCATGAACTCGGCATGGGACACGGCAGCGGTGGAGATCTCCATGCCGACCATGGCACCGGCCCAGGGCAGGAACTGGTTCAGGAAGATGGGCAGCACCACGATGAAGGCCGCGCCGAAGAAGCTGCCCATGATGGAGCCCATGCCGCCGATGATGACCATGAACAGCAACTGGAAGGACCGGTCGATCGAGAAGGCGGCCGGCTCCCACGAGCCCAGGTGCACGAAGCCCCACAGGCCGCCGGCCACGCCGATGATGAAGGAGCTGACCGCGAAGGCGCTGAGCTTGGCGTACATGGGGCGGATGCCGATCACCGCGGCGGCCACGTCCATGTCACGGATGGCCATCCACTCGCGGCCGATGGCGCTGCGCACCAGATTCTTGGCCAGCAGGCCGAAGACCACCAGGAAGCCCAGGCAGAACAGGTACTTCTCCACCGGGGTGTCGATGCCCCAGCCCAGCACGCTCAGGCTGGAGACGGACACCGAACCCGATGCCGTGTTGTTGGTGAACCAGCCGATGCGCAGGAAGGCCCAGTCACAGAAGAACTGCGCTGCCAGTGTGGCCACCGCCAGATACAGGCCCTTGACCCGCAGGCTGGGGATGCCGAAGACGATGCCCACCAGGGTGGCGAAGAATCCGCCCGAGAGCAGCGCCACGATCACCGGCATGCCGTCGATGCGGATGTAGGTGTTGTAGGCCATGTAGGCACCCACCGCCATGAAGGCGCCCGATCCGAGCGAGATCTGGCCGCAGTAGCCGACTAGGATGTTCACGCCCAGGGCCGCCAGGGCCAGGATGAGGAACGGAATCAGGATGGCCCGGAACAGGTACTCGTCGGCCAGCAGAGGCACGCCGATGAACGCGAAGGCGATGATGGCCAGGATGGCCCAGCGGTCCTGCGCGATCGGGAAGATCTGCTGGTCGGCGCGGTAGGAGGTCTTGAACTGACCGTTTTCGCGATAGAACATGTTGTTGTCTCCTTACACGCGGTCGATGATCTTTTCGCCGAACAGGCCCTGCGGACGGAACAGCAGGAAGACCAGGGCGAGCACATACGCAAACCAGATCTCGATGCCGCCGCCGACAAAGGGGCCGAGATAGACCTCGGAGATCTTTTCCCCCACGCCGATGATCAGGCCGCCGATGATGGCGCCGGGGACCGAAGTCAGGCCGCCCAGGATGATGACGGGCAGGGCACGCAGGGCGATGGTGGTCAGCGAGAACTGCACCCCCAGCTTGGAGCCCCAGATGATGCCGGCCACCAGCGCGGTGATGCCGGCCACGCACCAGACAATGACCCAGATGCGGTTGAGCGGGATGCCGATGGACTGCGCGGCCTGGTGGTCGTCTGCCACCGCGCGCAGGGCACGCCCCGTGGACGTCTTCTGGAAGAACAGCGAGAGCACGGCCACCAGCAGGGCGGCCACGACGGCGGCATAGACGTCTTCCAGGTTGACCAGCACACCGCCTTCGAACATGCCTTCGAACAGGAACACCGGGTCCTTGGGCATGCCGACGTCGATCTGGTAGATGTCGCTGCCGAACAGGGTCTGGCCCAGGCCGTCGATGAAGTAGGTGATGCCCAGCGTGGCCATCAGCAGCGTCACGCCTTCCTGGTTGACCAGATGCCGCAGCACCAGGCGTTCGATCAGCCAGGCCAGCACGAACATGAGCACCGCCGCCAGCGCGAAGGCCACGACATTGCCGATCAGCTTGCCCTCCAGGCCGAGCCAGCCGGGGACCCACTCCGAGAATCGCGCCATGGCCAGGGCTGCGAACAGCACCATGGCGCCCTGCGCGAAGTTGAACACCCCCGAGGCCTTGAAGATGAGCACGAAGCCCAGGGCCACCAGGGAATAGAGCATGCCGGCCATCAGGCCGCCGATCAGGGTTTCGATGAAGAAAGCCATGGTGTGTCTCCGCGGTTCAGTGCGAGGTGCCCAGATAGGCACTGATCACTTCTTCGTTGTTGCGCACTTCGTCCGGTGTGCCGTCGCCGATCTTCTTGCCGTAGTCGAGCACGACCACCCGGTCGGAGATGTCCATCACCACGCCCATGTCGTGCTCGATGAGCACGATGGTGGTGCCAAATTCGTCGTTCACGTCCAGGATGAAGCGGCTCATGTCCTGCTTTTCTTCCAGGTTCATGCCGGCCATGGGTTCGTCCAGCAGCAGCACCTGCGGCTCCATCGCCAGGGCGCGGCCCAGGTCGACGCGCTTTTGCAGGCCATAGGGCAACTGGCCCACCGGTGTCTTGCGGAAGGCCTGGATCTCCAGGAAGTCGATGATGTGCTCGACGAACTCGCGGTGCTGTTCTTCTTCGCGCTGGGCCGGGCCTATGCGCAGGGCCTGCAGGAAGATGTTGCTCTTCATGCGCAGGTTGCGTCCGGTCATGATGTTGTCGATCACGCTCATGCCCTTGAACAGCGCCAGGTTCTGGAACGTGCGGGCAATGCCCATCTCGGCCACCTGGCGGCTGTTCATGCCTTTGAACGTCTGGCCGCGGAAGGTGATCTTGCCTTCCTGTGGCTGGTAGACGCCATTGATGCAGTTCAGCATGGAGCTCTTGCCGGCGCCGTTGGGGCCGATGATGGCGCGGATCTCGTGCTCCTTGACGTTGAACGAGATGTCCGTCAGCGCCTTGACGCCGCCAAAGCGCAGGCTGATGTTCTGGACGTCGAGGATGACGTCGCCGATCTTCTTCTTGCTCATGGGTGTGTGGTCCCGGTAGACGGTCAGGCGGCAGCCTTGACCGGTTCAAAAGTCCTGGCGTCCGCGATCCTGAGCGTGGCGCTGACACTGCCGGTGCGTCCGTCCTCGAACTTCACCTGGGTCTCGATGTACTGTTCGTGCTGGTTGCCGTAGAGGGCGTCGACCAGCACCGCGTATTTCTCGCCAATGAAGCCTCGGCGAACCTTGTTGGTGCGGGTCAGTTCGCCGTCGTCGGCGTCCAGTTCCTTGTGCAGCACCAGGAATCGGCTGATCTGGCTGCCGGCCAGCAGGTCGTCGCGGCTGAGGTCGGCATTGACCTTCTCCACGCAGTCCTTGATCAGTTCATAGATCTCGGGCTTGGAGGCCAGGTCGGTGTAGCCGGCGTAGGGCAGGTTGCGGCGCTCCGCCCAGTTGCCCACGGCCTCGAAGTCGATGTTGACCATCACGCAGACCTTCTCGCGGCCGTCGCCGAAGGCCACCGCTTCCTTGATGTGCGAGAAGAATTTGAGTTTGTTCTCCACATACTTGGGCGCGAACATGGCGCCGTCGTGCACGCCACCCTTGATGCGGCCCACGTCCTTGACGCGGTCGATGATCTTGAGGTGCCCGCTGGCGTCGATGAAGCCGGCGTCGCTCGTGTGGTACCAGCCGTCGGCCGAGAGGACTTCCTCGGTGGCCTTGGGGTTCTTGTAATACTCCTTGAGCAGGCCAGGCGACTTGACCAGGATCTCGCCGGTGTCGCTGAGCTTGATCTCCACCCCTTCGCAAGGCACGCCCACGGTGTCGGCGCGCGCCTCGTGGTCGGGCTGCAGGCAGACGAACACGGCGGTTTCGGTGGAGCCGTAGAGCTGCTTGAGGTTGATCCCGATGGAGCGGTAGAAGCTGAACAGGTCGGGGCCAATGGCCTCGCCGGCGGTGTAGGCCACGCGCACCCGGCTCATGCCCAGGTTGTTGCGCAGCGGGCCGTAGACCAGCAGGTCGCCCAGGGCGTACTTGAGCTTGTCCATGAAGCCCAGTGACTTGCCGTCCATGCGGTCCGGGCCGACACGGCGGGCCACGTCCATGAACGCGTGGAACATCTTGCGCTTGATGGCTCCGGCGTCTTCCATGCGGATCATCACGCTGGTCAGCAGGCCCTCGAAGACCCGGGGCGGCGCGAAGTAGTAGGTGGGGCCGACTTCCTTGAGGTCGATGGTGACGGTGGCGCCCGACTCGGGGCAGTTGACCACATAGCCGGTCACCAGCCACTGGGCATAGCTGAAGATGTTCTGGCCGATCCAGGCCGGTGGCAGGTAGGCCAGCACCTCATCCCTGGCGGTCAGCTTGTCGAAACGGCTGCCGACGGCGGCGCGGTCGATCAGGGTGCCATGGGTGTGCACCACGCCCTTGGGGTTGCCGGTGGTACCCGAGGTGAAGAACATCGCCGCCACGTCAGCCGGCTGTGCCTTGTCCAGTTCCTCCTGGAACAGGTCGGGGTGTGCCTTGGCGTGGGCCTGTCCGGCGCCGATCATCTCGTCCAGGCCGCCCAGGCCCGGCTGGTCGTAATTGCGCAGGCCACGCGGGTCGTCATAGAAAATGTGCTGCAACTGCGGGCACTGGGGCTGGATCTCCAGCATCTTGTCGACCTGCTCCTGGTCTTCCACCACCGCGAAGCGCACCTCGGCGTTGTTGATCGGATAGACGCATTCGGCCGCCACCGCATCCTGGTACAGCGGGATCGGGATGGCACCCAGTGCCTGCGCCGCCAGCATGGTGGCGTAGAGGCGGGGCCGGTTGGCGCCGATCACCACCAGGTGCTCGCCGCGCTGGAGGCCGGCCTGGTGCAAGCCGCAGGCCATCGCCTCGACCAGGTTGGCCATGTCGCGCCAGGTGGTCGTCTGCCAGATGCCATATTCCTTCTCGCGCATCGCGGGCGCGTCGGGGCGCTGCCTGGCGTGCTCCAGCAAGAGCCGGGGAAAAGTCGTCTGCATGTTGTCTCCTGATGGCAGGGCTGGGGTCGGGGATGTGGCGACGTGCAACACCCTGGAACATTCTGGGCGCGATATTAGGCTCTTGTTTGACGTTATGTTGTCGGTTCGACGACAATCAAGGGTGAACCCCGCCTAGGACTTTCCCTGATCCGCTTGCGCCGACCACCATGAATTTCGCATCTTCCTCAGGCCACTCCCTGCGCGAACGGGCCCGCGCGCCCACCGCCAGCGAGCTGTCGGAAATCCCCTGGCTGGTGGGGCTGGACGATCAGGCGCGCGAGCGGGCCGAAGAAGCGCTTGTGGTGGGCGAGACGGCCACCGGCGACTGCATCTGCCGGGTCGGCCGCCCGGTCACCTACTGGTTCGGACTGCTCGACGGCCTGCTCAAGATGAGCAACGACGACTCGCTGGGGCCGGTGATCATCTTCACGGGCGTGGCCCCGGGGGGATGGTTCGGTGAAGGCACCGTGCTCAAGCGCGAGCATTACCGCTACAACATCCAGGCCCTGCGCAAGAGCCGGGTGGCGGGCCTGCCTGTGGACACTTTCCACTGGTTGCTGGACCGTTCGATCGCGTTCAACCGCTTTGTGATGAACCAGCTCAACGAACGCCTGGGGCAGTTCATCGCGGCCCGCGAGATCGACCGCATCAACGACCCCGACCTGCGGGTGGCGCGCAACCTCGCGGCCCTGTTCCACCCGCTGCTCTCGCCCAATGTGGGCGGCACGCTGCGCATCACGCAGCAGGAACTGGCCTACCTGGTGGGCCTATCCCGCCAGCGCGTCAACGAGGCTCTTTCCACGCTGGCGGACAAGGGCTGGATACAGATCGAGTACGGCGGCCTTCGGGTGCTGGACCTTCCGTCGCTGCGCTCCGGCGAGCTGTGAACGGATGTCGCGTAAGGGCATGGCCCGTGGGATGATCCGCACATGAGCGAAAAATCAGGCAAGACCTTGCAACTCAAGGCCCGCCCCACGGCGGAAAAACCCGGCATCACCCGGGCACCGGTGCGACCCCGAGGGCCGGCCCGCGCGCGTCCGCTGTCCGAGGTGCAGGCCGAACGGGCCGCACGCGAGGCCGCCCGCCCGCCGGCAGGCCCTTCAGCCCGTGCTGGTGCCGGTGCATCGCGCCCGGCAGGGCCAGGCCGGTCGCCGTCGCCACGGACCGACCGGACGGCTGGCGAAGTTCGCCTGAACAAGCGCCTGGCCGACCTGGGCCTGTGCTCCCGCCGCGAGGCCGATGCCTGGATCGAGCGCGGCTGGATCCAGGTCAACGGCCGGCCCGCACAGATGGGGCAGACCGTGACGGAAACCGATCAGGTCGACGTCCTGCCGGCCGCACGCCAGCAGCAGGACGAACAGGTGACCATCCTGCTGCACAAGCCGGTGGGTTATGTCAGCGGCCAGCCCGAGGACGGACACGAGAGTGCTGCGGTGCTGGTCAAGCCGCAGACCCACTGGCGCGAGGACCGCAGCCCGCGGCGCTTTGCCGCCGCCCACGGTCGCGGTCTGGCGCCGGCCGGGCGCCTGGACATCGACTCCACCGGCCTGCTGGTGCTGACCCAGGACGGCCGCGTGGCACGCCAGCTGATCGGCGAGGACTCGGAGGTCGAGAAGGAGTACCTGGTGCGCGTGCACTGGGCACCGGACGGCCCGCGCGCTGCATCGGTGGTGAGTCAGGATGTGCAGTCGGTGGTCCCGGCGGGCGTGATTGAACGCCTGCGCCATGGATTGAGCCTGGACGGCCAGGCCCTGAAGCCGGCGCAGGTGGAGTGGCAGAACCCCGAGCAGTTGCGTTTCGTGCTCAAAGAGGGCAAGAAGCGCCAGATTCGCCGGATGTGCGAGCAGGTGGGGTTGCATGTGGTCGGCCTCAAGCGCATCCGCATGGGGCGCGTCATGCTGGGCCATCTGCCGGTGGGGCAGTGGCGCTATCTGCTGCCTGGCGAGCGTTTCTGACGTTTCCCTGCGCGACCGGGGCAACAGTCTCAAGGCCCAGGGGGGTGGGGCCGGGTGCCGATGTCTGCCTCCGGCATGAGGCGCCCGGCCCCACCCACCCTGGGCCTTGAGACACCCCTACGCCTCACACGCTTGAAAATGTCCGGTCGCGCCCCCATGTTCGGCGCGAACACCATGCACTGGTCATGGCGTTGGCTTTTGCACCAATTTGACTTCTTTCCTTCCGTTCCTGCTACGACAACCATGAGCAAACAGACCCTGAACTTCCAGGCCGAAGTGGCCCAGCTGCTGCACCTCGTCACCCACTCGCTGTACTCTAACCAGGAAATTTTCGTACGCGAACTGGTGTCCAACGCGTCGGACGCCTGCGACAAGCTGCGCTTTGAAGCCCTGGACCAGGCCGACCTGTACGAGGATGCCCCCAACCTGGAAGTGCGTGTGGCCTTCGACAAGGAAGCCCGCACCATCACCATCACCGACAACGGCATCGGCATGAGCCAGGCCGAGGCGGTCGAGCACCTGGGCACCATCGCCAAGAGCGGTACCCGCGACTTCATGGGCCGCCTCTCCGGTGACCAGAAAAAGGATGCCCAGCTCATCGGCCAGTTCGGCGTCGGCTTCTACTCCGGCTTCATCGTCTCCGACCGCATCACGGTCGAGAGCCGGCGGGCCGGGCTGCCGGCCGCCGAGGGCGTGCGCTGGGCCAGCGGCGGCAGCGGCGATTTCGAGGTCGAGACCATCGAACGGGCCGCACGCGGCACCAGCGTCATCCTGCACCTGCGGGAAGATGCCACCGAGTACCTGAGCCACTGGAAGCTCAAGCAGATCATCGCCAAGTACTCCGACCACATCAGCCTGCCGATCCTGATGCAGAAGGAAGAGTGGGATGCCGAGAAGAGCGAGTACGTGACCCGGGACGAATGGGAGGCGGTGAATTCGGCATCCGCGCTGTGGACCCGGCCCAGGAAGGACATCAGCGACGAACAGTACGCCGACTTCTACAAGGCCATCAGCTACGACCAGGAGGCCCCGCTGACCTGGAGCCACAACCGCGTCGAGGGCAGCACCGAGTACACCCAGCTGCTCTACATCCCGTCCCGGGCGCCGCAGGATCTGTGGAACCGCGACAAGAAGGCCGGCATCAAGCTGTACGTCCGCCGCGTGTTCATCATGGACGAGGCCGAGGCCCTCATGCCGTCCTACCTGCGCTGGGTCAAGGGGGTGGTCGATTCCGGCGACCTGCCGCTCAACGTCAGCCGCGAGCTGCTGCAGGAAAGCCGCGATGTCAAGGCCATCCGCGAAGGCAACACCCGTCGTGTGCTGACCATGCTCGAGGACCTGGCCCGGAAAGACCGGCTGCCCGAGGTGGCCGAGGGTCAGGACGGCGTGACCGACGTGGTCAGCGACGAAGACAAGGCCCAGGCCGGCAAGTACAGCACCTTCTATGCCGAATTTGGCGCCGTGCTCAAGGAGGGCCTGGGCGAGGATTTCGCCAACCGCGACAAGATTGCCCGCCTGCTGCGTTTCGCCTCGACCCAGAGCGACACGGTCTCCGTGTCGCTGGCGGACTACAAGGCGCGCATGAAAGAGGGCCAGGACGCCATCTACTACATCACTGCCGATTCCGCCGCTGCCGCCCGCAACAGCCCGCAGCTGGAGATCTTCCGCAAGAAGGGCATCGAGGTGCTGCTCATGACCGACCGGGTGGACGAGTGGGCGCTGTCCTTCCTGAACGAGTTCGATGGCACGCCGCTGCAAAGCGTGGCCAAGGGCGCGGTCGATCTCGGCAAGCTGCAGGACGACGACGAGAAGAAGGCGGCCGAGCAGGCAGCCGAAACCTTCAAGCCGGTGCTTGACCGCCTGCGCGAGGTGCTCAGGGACAAGGCCCGGGACGTGCGGGTGACCACCCGCCTCGTGGATTCGCCTGCCTGCCTGGTGGTCGAGGACGGCGAGTACTCGACACAACTGGCCCGGCTGCTCAAGTCGGCCGGCCAGCAGGCACCGGAGGTCAAGCCCACCCTGGAAGTCAACGCCGGGCACGCCCTGGTGCGCAAGCTCGACGGCAGCGACCACTTCGATGATCTGGCGCACATCCTGTTCGACCAGGCCCTGCTGGCCGAAGGCGGATTGCCGGAAGATCCTGCGGCATACGTAAAAAGAGTTACGAGCCTGCTGGCCTGACGGGTGGACAGGTGTTGCGTGCGCGTCCGACTGACGCTATCGCAACACAAAGGTGTGCGGACTTTCGCACACATGACTACACTTGGCGGCAAACCATTCGACATCGGGGCTCGGGCAACCCTCCGCCTCGCGACATATGACTTTGTCCGCCGTGCATCTACAGCGCCCGTTCGACCCCGTTGTGACCTTCCGCAACAGCCAGGGCGAGTCCGCTCGTGGCTCGATCACCAGCCTGCAGCGACACTCGCTGGTGATGGAGGTTTACAACCCGTATTCCATCGTCCAGGTCAGCGAGGTGCTCGACGAACTGACCATCCGCACCGGCGACCGCCCGATCTACCGTGGGCGCGCCATGGTGGTCAGTCTGCTCAACACCGGCCTGATGGCCGTGGTTTCGGTGGTGCTGACGGACGAATGGAGCGACCTGATCGTCACCCATGGTGACCCGAAGCAGGTGGCACTGGAGGCGGCGCGTTTCGTCTCCGACTGGGAAGAGCGCTTCCAGATCCGCGAGAGCTACCAGGTGGCCATCAGCGAGTTCAGGGCCTTCCTGGCCGAAACCTCGCGCTGGATCGACCAGATCGACATGATGGAGAGTCTGCCCCGGGCAGAGGACGGCAGCCTGACCAACGATGTCTTCTGGGCCATCGCCGAGCCTCTCATGATCAAGGGCAAGGATTTCCTGATCCGCATCGAGCACGAGGCCGCGGCCATTCCCGAAGAACTGTCCCAGCTGCACCGTTCCTACGCCCAGGCCGCGCTGCATCCGCTGGTCCTGCGGGCGCCCTTCGTTTACCGCACCTTTGTCAAGCCACTGGGCTATGCGGGCGACTACGAGATGGTCAACCAGCTGCTGGGCGATCCCCGCCAGGGCACCAATACCTACATCCAGCTGGTCAACGCCACCTTCCTGCGCGCCGCCGTGGCCCAGGCCCACCGCAACCGCATCGACATCCTGATCAACTACCTCAAGGGGGCCGTGGCGCGCGCCGAGAAAGATGGCACGGTCGTGCGCATCCTGAACATCGGCTGCGGACCGGCTGCGGAGATCCAGCGCCTGATCGCCAGCGGCGCGGACCTGTCGCGCCTGGAGGTGACCCTGGTGGACTTCAGCCGGGAAACGCTTGACTACGCGCGCAACCGCATCGAGGAGGCCGAAGCCGCCTCCGGCCACAAGCTCTCGGTGGCCTATGTGCACGAGTCGGTGCACGACCTGCTCAAGCGGGGCGCCCGCCAGTCGGCCGCGGTGGGCGGCGCCGGGTTCGACTTCATCTATTGCGCGGGCCTGTTCGACTACCTGTCGGACAAGGTGTGCACGCGCCTGATCCGCTATTTCCTCTCGCGCTGCAATCCGGGCGCGCGCATGCTGCTGACCAACGTCCACGCACAGAACCCCGAGCGCCATGGCATGGAACACCTGCTCGAGTGGCACCTGATCTACCGCGACGAAGCCCAGATGGCGTCCATCATGTCGGAGGTCCACGCCTCGCTCGACCTGTACACGGACCCGACCGGCGTCAACCTGTTTGCCGAGGCCACTATCGGGGTCATGGCCAACGTGGCGGCGGGCTGAGCAGTTCATGGTCCCGGCCAACCCGCATTACCAGCAGCAGCTGTCCGACTTCCGCCTGTCCTACAGCAAGGCCGGGGCCATCACGTCCATCGTGCTGGTGCTGGCCGGCGTCGGTCTGGATTTCTTCTCCTACCCCGATCAACAGCTGGAGTTCTTCCTGCTCCGGGCTGGCGTGTGCCTGCTGACCGTCGGCATCCTGCTGCTGCTGTTCACCCGTTTCGGTGCGCGCCAGGTGCGCCTGCTGACCATGGTGTGGCTGCTGCTCCCGCAGGTGATGATCGCCTACATGATCTACCGCACCGACGGTGCCGAGTCGATCTATTTCGTGGGCCTGCACCTGGCCATGTACGCCGTGGGCATCATCCTGCCCATTTCGATATATGAGGGCGTCGGCTTCGGCATCATGACGCTGGCGGTCTACCTGGTGGCCTGCCTGGCCCACCCGGTCGGCATCGGGGACGGCAGCCGCCTCTATACCAACACCCTGTTCATCTTGTTTTCCGCCATCGCCAGCGCGGTCTGCACCTGGTACAACGAGCGCGCCCGCATCCGGCTGTTCGCCCTGCAGTACGAGGTGTCCCAGAAGAACGACAAGCTGGTCGAGATCAACAACACGCTGGCCGAGGTCAAGGGCCAGCTGGTGCAGCGCGAGAAGATGGCGGCCCTTGGCACCCTGTCGGCGGGCCTGCTGCACGAGCTCAACAACCCGGTGAACTACAGCCTGATGGCCATCAACATGGGCCAGGCCACGCCGGCTGCGGCCAAGGACGAGCTGCTCAAGGAAAGCCTCAACGATGCCCGCGAAGGCATGGAGCGGGTGCAGCACATCGTCTCCGACCTCAAGACCTTTGCCTACCAGAAGCCGGGCGCGGATGTGCTGCGCCCCTTCCTGCTGGAGAAGTCGGTGCAGTCGGCGCGCCGTCTCGCCGGTTTCGAGCTCAAGGGCGTGGCGGTCTCTATCGACATGCCGCAGGATTCCCATGTGGTGGGCGAAGAACCGGCCATCATTGGCGTGCTGATCAACCTGCTGAGCAACGCGGCACATGCCCTGCAGCGCGCCGGCCGCGAAAAGCCCGAGATCCGCGTCAGCGCGGCCGTCGAGAACGGCCGGATGATGGTGCGGGTGCGGGACAACGGCCATGGCATCAAGCCCGAGAACATCGACCGGGTGTTCGAGCCCTTTTTCACCACCCGCGACGTGGGTTCCGGCCTGGGCCTGGGCCTGAGCGTCAGTTACGGCATCATCCAGCGCCACGGCGGCACGCTGGCGGTGGCCAGCGAGCCGGATGCCTGGACCGAGTTCAGTTTCGATCTGGCGAGGCCGGAAGAATGACACCGGCAACGGATGCAACGGAGACCCCGCTACCTTTTGCCGTGCTCATGGTCGACGACGAACCCATGGCCTGCAAGTGGTTCCAGCGCCTGTACGGGGACGAGTTCGTGGTCCTGACGGCCGGCGGCGTGGACGAGGCGCTGGACGTGCTGGCCAGGCGGGCGCCCGACGTCGGCGTGCTGCTGACCGACTTCCGCATGCCCGTGCGGGACGGGGTCGAACTGCTGGGCCTGGTGCGGCACCGCCATGAACACGTCTCCCGTCTGCTGGCCTCGGCCTATGCCGACAAATCGGTGGCCCTGGCGGCGGTCAACGAGGGACAGGTCGAGCACATCCTCGAAAAGCCCCTCGATGAACAGCAGACACGCAAGGCCTTGCGGCGCGCCCTGGCCGGCAGCGTGCGGCGCGTGCAGGACCGGACCCTGGCGGCGCACCGCGCCGCAGCGCTGCGGGACACCCTGGGTTTTCTGGCCCACGAGGTGACCTCGCCGCTGGCCACCGTTCGGGGCTACCTCGGTTCCCTGACCGAGCGCCACCTGTTCGAAGGCGATCCGGCGGAAGCCCATTTCGCCCAGGACCGGCCTGGCCAGGTGCTGCACATGATCGAGGCGGCCCGGCGCCGCGCCGACTACGCCCAGTCGCTGGTCTCGACCTTTCTCAACAGTGCACGGGATGCCTGTTTCGGCGAGGATGTCGGACGGCCGATGGCCTCTGTCCTGCTGGACGACGTGCTGCGCACTTACCCCTTCGACGAAGGCGACGCCGGGTGCGTCGCATTGGAGCGCCGGACCGATTTTGCGCTGCCGGGACGGCGCGACCTGCTCTACCTGGTGGTCTGCACGCTGATCAAGAACGCCTTGCAGGCCCTGCACGAAGCCGGGGTTTCCGTGCCGGCCATCACGCTGTCGCTGGATGAGCGGGCACCTGGGACCGGCGAAGCACCGCTTCCCTGCCTGACTGTCAGCGACAATGGGCCAGGGGTGGACCCGCAGATTTTGCCGCACCTGGGCCGCGAGCCCGTGACCACACGGGCCGAGCGGGGAGGCACAGGCATGGGGCTGCTGTTCTGCCATCGCGTGATGGTCTCGGTGGCCGGGACCCTGAAGATTGAATCCCGGCCCGGGGCCGGAACCCAAGTCATGTTGTTTTTTCCTGCGGACGGACCCGATGCGGGTGCCCGGTCGCAGCAGCAGGAGTCGCCATGAAACCCGAAAAAATCCTCTACGTCGACGACGAGGCCATGGCGCTGAAGTATTTCGAGCGCCTGGTCGGTCAGATTGCGCCTGTCCTTACCGCGACTTCGGTCGAGGAGGGCAAGGCGGTGCTGCGCGACCATGGGTCCGAGATCGCGGTCCTGGTCACCGACCAGCGAATGCCCGGCGCCTACGGCAATGAACTGTTGCGGCACGCCCGCATGTACCACCCGCACATCGTGCGCATGCTCACCACGGCCTATTCGGAGCTGGGCGATGCCATCGAGGCCATCAACACGGGTGAGATCTTCCGCTACATCAGCAAGCCGTGGTCGCTCGAAAGCATCCGCGCCGACCTGCGCAATGCACTGGAACTGGCCTCGCTGCGCCACGAGCGGGATGAACTGCTGCGCGACAAGATGCTGGCCCAGCAGAACCAGTTGCTGGCCTCGCGACTGGGTGCACTGCTGATGATCTGCGCTGCCGTGCAGCCGGGTTCCCAGGAAACCGCGTTGCACCAGTTTGCCCAGGCAGCGCTGGTCTGCAAGAGCCGCGAGCCCCAGCTGGACTGGCACCGGTGGGAGCACGCCGACCTGCTGCAAGCCGAAGCCCAGCGCGGTGTGGCCATTGCCGACCACGTCCGCCAGTGGATCAAGGCCTTCGGCCTGCGCAGCGACGACAGCCAGGCCCTCTCGGTTCTGGCCGCCGCCCTGAAGTCAGACCTGCAGGGCAGCTCGGTCGTGGTGCGGGACGCGGCACTGCTCACCGGGCTTCTGACCGCGCCCGCGGGACAGGCCGTCACCGACGTGCAGTGTGCCTGGCTGGCCTGGCTGCTGTGGCAGGAAGGCTTTGCCCGAGTCGAACCCGATGGCGATGTCTGGCGCGTCAGCATGGCCTCGGGGGGCATGCTGCCCGGCGACTGGCTGGCCGATGCCATGGAGCGTCTCGGGCACCAGAGCGCCCAGCCCTGAATTTCCGGACGGCGAAAGCCTAGGCCACGAGGGCAGGGGCCTGCATGGCCTCGATCTGTTCCAGCAGCATGTCGACCTGGCCCTGCCAGTAATCCCGGGTGCCGAACCACGGGAAACTGATCGGGAAAGCCGGGTCGTCCCAGCGCCTGGCCAGCCAGGCGCTGTAATGGATCAGGCGCAGGGTGCGCAGCGGCTCGATCAGAGCCAGTTCCCGCCGGTCAAACGGGCGGAACTGCTCATAGCCGTCCAGCAGGGCCGACAGTTGCAGGGTCTGCTGGCGGCGTTCACCGGAGAGCAGCATCCAGAGGTCTTGCACGGCGGGGCCCGTGCGGGCATCGTCCAGGTCCACGAAATGGGGGCCGCCGCCCGGCAGGTCGGCCGGTGTCCACAGGATGTTGCCCGGGTGGCAGTCGCCGTGCAGCCGCAGGCCCGTCTCTGTCCCGCCCGCCAGCACAGGATGCTGACGCACCAGGGCCAGGGCATCGTCGCAGGCACGGGTCCAGGCGCGCTCGGCCTCAGGGGCGATCGCACCATTTGACAGGAGCCAGTCCCGCGAGGCCTGCCCGAAGCTGGCCAGATCCAGCGCGGGTCGCGTATCGAACGGCCTGGCCTCGCCGACGCTGTGGATGCGGGCCAGGAAGCGGCCTATCCATTCCAGCACCTCGACATCGTCCAGTTCGGGGCGCCGGCCCCCACGGCGCGGACAGACCGAGAAAGCAAAGCCGGCGTGCCGGTGCAGCGTCTGCCCGCCGAGGGCCAGCGGCGCCACCACCGGAATCTCGGCCTGGTGCAATTCGGCTGCGAACGCGTGCTCCTCCAGGATTTGTGCCTCGCTCCAGCGGCCCGGCCGGTAGAACTTCAGCACCACCTGCTGGTGGCCATCCACCGGTGCTTCCAGTCCGGCCTGATAGACGCGGTTCTCGAAGCTGTTGAGCGAGGTCAGCCGGCCGTCGCCCACCAGGTCCACGCTGTCCAGGGCGTCTTGCACCACATCGGGGGTGAGCCGTTCATACGGATGCGGATCGGGGGTGGCGGTCGATGACATGCATCCGATTGTCGTCGCAGTGACGCCGGCCATTTCGTATCATCCGCCCATGACCCGCGCCTCCACCCGCCACAAGCCGCCCCAGACCCTGCAGGAGCAGTTGCCCGAATTGCGCGAGGGGCAGTCGGTCGAACTGCTCAAGGAATTGCACATCCTGACCCGCGACGGCCGCCTCAACCAGGACACCCGGCGCAAGCTCAAGCAGGTCTACCACCTGGTGCAGTTCATCGAACCCCTGCTGCAGGAGGTACTCGACCGCCGTGGAGATGTCACCCTGGCCGACCACGGCGCGGGCAAGTCCTACCTGGGTTTCATCCTGTACGACCTGTTCTTCAGGCCGCGCGGCGTGGGCACCGTCTACGGCATCGAGGTGCGCAGCGAGCTGGTCGAGAAGTCCCGCGAGCTGGCGCAGCGCCTGGGCTTCGGGCGCATGCGTTTCCTGGCCACCACGGTGCAGGACGCCCTGTCGCACCCGGACCTGCCGGACAGCATCGACGTGGTCACCGCCCTGCATGCCTGTGACACCGCCACCGATGACGCCATCGCCTTTGGCCTGGCCCGGCAGGCCAGCTTCATGGTGCTGGTGCCCTGCTGCCAGGCCGAGGTCGCGACCGCCCTGCGCCGGCACAAGGCGCTGAGCCTGTCGCGCACGCCGCTGGCCGAGATCTGGCGCCATCCGCTGCACACACGCGAGTTCGGCAGCCAGATCACCAACGTCCTGCGCTGCCTGCAGCTCGAAGCCCACGGCTATGACGTGACCGTGACCGAGCTGGTGGGCTGGGAACATTCGATGAAAAACGAACTGATCCTGGCCCGTAGAATGTCACCCCCGCGACCTGCGGCCAGGGAGCGTGCCGCGGCCCGGCTGCGCGAGGTGCTGCAGGAGTTGCACCTGCAGGAACTGGCCGACCGTTTTGCCGTCTGACCGCCGGGTCGCCCGACCACCGATGCCGTGCGGCGTCGGTCCGACCCCGGTCAGGTCCGACGCCACCCCTTCCGGAGATTCCGCATGGTGACCGATTTCAATTTCCTGCTGCAGTCCATGGCCTGGCCGCTGGTGCTGCTGCTGGCCTGGTTCGTGGGCGAACGCCTGCACGAACTGTGGCACCTGCCCCGGGTTTCCAGCTATGTCGGCATCGGCCTGCTGGGGGGGCTGGCCAACCTGCCCGGACTGACCGTGGCGGTGCCCGGTCTGCCGTTCCTGGCCAACGTGGCGCTGTCGCTGGTGCTGTTCGAGCTGGGCTACCGGATCAACCTGCGCTGGTTCCGGTACAACCCCTGGGTGGCGCTGGTGGGCGTGGTCGAATCACTGGTCACCTTCGGGCTGATCTATCTGGTGTGCACTTACTTCGGTCTGGCGGATGACCTGGCGCTGATCATCGCCGCGCTGTCGATCTCGGCCTCGCCTGCCGGTATCGTGCGCGTGGCCAACGAACTGCGCAGTGCGGGCCAGGTGTCCGAACGCGTGCTGCACATGTGTGCCATCAACTGCATGCTGTCCGTGCTGGCACTCAAGCTGGTGGTCGGCTACTGGTACCTGAGCACCTCGGGCGACCTGATGCTGGCGGCCTTCGGCAGCATCCATGTGCTGGTGACCTCGGTCGGCGTCGGTGCCCTGCTGGGTGTGGTGGTGCCCCTGCTGCTGCGCCAGCGCGCCACCCGCGAACGCGGTGTCACCGTGGTCTTTGCCCTGGCCGTGGTCCTGCTGACCACCATGGCCTACGGTCTCAAGCTTTCGCCGCTGCTGGCGGCCCTGACCTTCGGCATCGTGGCGCGCGGGCGCCGTGTCCACCTGACCAACGCCCAGCAAGATTTCGGCACCGCCGGTGACCTGCTGTCGGTCTTCCTGTTCGTCTACATCGCCTCGCTGCTGGACTGGGCTGACGTGGCGGGCGGACTGCTGCTGGGTGTCGTGCTCATCCTGGTGCGCACGCTGTCCAAGGTGGCCTGCAATGTCGCCGCAGCGCGGCTGTCGGGCATCACCGAGCGCAAGGGTGTGCTGACCGGCCTGGCGCTCACGCCGATGTCGGCCTTTGCCATCCTGCTGCTGGAACAGGTCCGGCTGTATGGCTTCGGCCCTGCGGCCGAGGTGCTGTCGGTCATGGCCGCCATGATGCTGCTGCAGGAGCTGCTGGGGCCGCTGGTGACCCAGCGCACCCTGATGGCGGCCCACGAAACCCACGTCACCCAGCAGGTGTGACACAGGCAGGGGACATGCATGCCACTTGAACCGTTCAAGGCCTCCGAGGCCCTGACCATGGGGGTGGAGCTGGAGTTGCAGCTCGTCAACACCTACGACATGGACCTGTCCAGCAGCGCCAACGACCTGCTGGAACTGCTCGGACGCAAGCCTTTTCCGGGCATCGTCACGCCCGAGATGACGCAGAGCATGATCGAGATTGCCACCAGCGTGCAGCACGAGCACGGCCCGTTGCTGACGCAGCTGCAGCAGATCCGGGACACGCTGGTGGACGCCGGTGACCGGCTCAACATCGAGATCGCCGGTGGCGGCACCCACCCCTTCCAGCGCTGGTTCGAGCAGCGCATCTTCTCCAAGCCCAGGTTCCAGGAGCTGTCGGGCCTGTACGGCTACCTGGCCAAGCAGTTCACGGTGTTCGGCCAGCATGTGCACATCGGCTGTCCCTCGGCCGACGAGGCCCTGTTCCTGCTGCACTCGCTCAACCGCTACGTACCCCATTTCATCGCGCTGTCGGCGTCCTCGCCATTCTCGCAAGGGGTGGACACGCTGTTCGATTCGGCGCGGCTGAACTCGGTGTTCGCGTTTCCGCTCAGCGGCCGTGCGCCCTTCGTGCTCAACTGGGACGAATTCGCCAGCGGCTATTTCACCAAGATGGAGTCCACCGGCGTGGTCAAGTCCATGAAGGACTTCTACTGGGACATCCGGCCCAAGCCCGAGTACGGCACCATCGAGTTGCGGGTCTGCGACACGCCGCTGACCGTGGAGCGGGCTGCAGCGCTCGCCTGTTATCTGCAGGCGCTGTGCCGCCACCTGCTGCAGCGCGAGGAAGCGCCCCCCGAGGAGGACGACTACCTGGTCTACACCTACAACCGGTTCCAGGCCTGCCGTTTCGGGCTCGACGGCATGATGGTCAACCCCAAGACCCGCGAGCAGATCAGCATCCGTGAGGACATCCTGGCAACGGCCCGTCTGCTGGCGCCGCATGCCCAGGCGCTGAACTCCCAGGCCGCCCTGGACGAGATCGAGCGCACGGCAGCGCAGGGCAACCACGCCACCTACCTGCGCCGCTGCTTTGCGCAAAGCGGCAGTGTGCAGGGCGTGGTGCGCGCCAGTGTCGAGGCGTTGCGCAGCGGGCCGACCTGACCCGCCCCGTCCGACGGCGCGTCCGCGGGGAGTCGTGGTCCCTCCCGTCGCCTACAGCATTGAACTGGCCGGTTTTTCCGGCCATTTCTTCGTTTGTCAGGCTTCTTCCTACATGCGGAATGGCCAGGCGCCGACTTAACGATTTGAAACAGTCCAAATACAGTTGGACACAACGAATCACCGATTTGCCCTGTCGCCCACACACACCGCAAGGAGTCCCGTCATGTCCACACTCACCGGCCGCCTCAACCCCTTCGTCCTCATGCTCGATCCCGAGGCCGTGATCAGCGCCATGGAGTGCAGCAACAGCCTGCGTGGCCTGCGTCAGCGGGTCTGCCGTCCCCTGGACAAGCCCCTGATCCCCCGCACCCATGCCGTGGTGCGCGAGTTCGACGCCCTGATCGACGCCGAAGCCTTCATGGACAGTGGCACCGACAGCTACGTCGACGCCCAGCCGGCCCTGCGCCATTCGGTGCACTGAGTCTGTGCCAGCTAGCGCGCGAACCGTTTGCGCGTCAGCCCCAGGGCCAGCCAGAAGGCGGCCACCGCGTAGGCCAGCAGCACCGCCAGGTGCAGCCAGGGCTGTTCCGGCCAGCGGTCCATGAAGAGCGGTCTCACCAGCTCCACCGCGTTGGTCAGCGGAAGCCAGTCGGAGACCACACGCACCACCCCCGGCAACTGCTCACGCGGGAAGAACACCCCGGAGAGAAACATCATCGGGGTCAGGAACAGCGTGAAGTAGTACGTGAAGAAGTCGTAGCCCGACGCCAGGGCGTTGAAGACCAGAGCAATGCACGAGAACGTGATGCCCGCCAGCAGCAGGGCAGGCCAGGCCAGAAGCAGCTTGGGCGAGTGGCTGATGCCCAGCGCCAGCATCACCCCCAGAATGGCCGTGACGGTGAACAGGGCCTTGAAGGCCGCCCACAGCATCTCCGCCAGCACCACGTCATCCAGGCCCACCGGCGCGTTCATGATACCGTCCCAGGTCTTCTGCACATGCATCCGCGAGAAGGCCGAGTACAGGGCCTCGAAACTGGCTGCGTTCATGGCACTCATGCAGATGCTGCCGCTGGCCAGGAACAGGATGTAGGGCACCGTCACCGTGCCTTCGGGCGTACCCAGGCTGACCTGCCCGACCAGCGCGCCCATGCCGTAGCCAAAGGCGACCAGCCACATCAGGGGCTCGGCGATGTTGCCCACCAGGCTGGGCAAGGCCAGTTTGCGCCAGACCAGCAGGTTGCGCAGGAACACCGGCCACCAGCGCGGGGACAGGCGCGGTGCGGACCAGAAAGAAGTTTTCATCCGTCGTCCCGGATCTGGCGTCCGGTCAGTTTGAGAAACAGATCCTCCAGGTTGGCCGGGCGGTGCAGGGTGCGCAACTGGGGGAGGGCGCTCAGCGCGGTGAGCAGGGGGACGGCCGACGCGGTATAGAAGAACACCGTTTCGCCACTGGTCTCCACGCGGGCGGCCATGGCCCGCAGTCCGGCATGCTCGTTGGCCTCGGCCAGGCGAAGGGCGCCCTGACCGTAGACCTCGATCACGTCCGGTTCCAGATGCCGGGCGATCAGCTCGCGCGGGCGGCCTTCGGCGATCTTGCGTCCGTGATCCAGCACCAGCAGTCGCGAACACAGCCGTTCGGCCTCGTCCATGAAGTGCGTGGTCAGCAGGATGCTCTTGCCCTCCTGCAAGAGGCGCTGCAGGCGCTCCCACATCAGGTGGCGCGCCTGGGGATCCAGGCCGGTCGTCGGCTCGTCGAGCAGCAGCAGTTGTGGATCGTTGACCAGGGCACGGGCCAGCGACAGGCGGCGCTTCATGCCGCCCGAGAGCTCGCCGGGCTTGGCCGACGCCTTGTGCGCGAGGGCAGCGAAGTCGAGCAGGCGGGGAATGCGTTCCCGGACCACGTCGGCGGGCAGGCCGAAATAGCGCCCATAGACCAGCAGGTTCTCGGCGCAGTCAAAGTCGGGGTCGAGCGTGTCCATCTGGCTGACGACGCCCAGACGCTGCTTGATGGCCAGGTCGTCGCGCGGCATGTCCAGGCCGAAGGCGCTGATGCGTCCGGCGTCGGGGGCGGTCAGGCCCAGGCACATGCGGATGGTGGTGGTCTTGCCGGCGCCATTGGGGCCGATCACGCCCAGGCATTCCCCGGGCCGGATGTCGAACGACAGATGGTCGACCACGGTGTTCTGGCCGTAGTGCTTGACCAGGTCCGTGCAACTGAACAGGGCGTCATCCATGGCGCCGATTGTGCCCGTTGCCCAGTCCCTGCGCCGCAGCCGCCGGGGCCGCGCCTACAATGGCGCGAAATCCGGGGCGCGCCGGTGGGCGCGTCCATCCTGCCTGCTGTTGACTGACATCGCCTGCCTGTGCCCGATTCCCTGTTCGTCCTGTTGCAGCATCTGCTGCCCAAGCGTGCCCTCACCGTGCTGGCCGGCTGGGTGGCCAGTCGCCAGTGGGGGGGCTTCACCCATGCCTTGATCCGTGCTTTCATCCGGCGCTACGGCGTGAACATGGACGAGGCGGCCAACCCCGATGTGCGCAGCTACGCCAGCTTCAACGAGTTCTTCACGCGGGCCCTGAAGGCCGGTGTGCGCCCGGTCTCCCGGGCCAGCTTCGTCTGCCCCGTGGACGGCGCCATCAGCCAGTTCGGCGGCATCGAACACGACCAGATCTTCCAGGCCAAGGGCCACCAGTACAGCACGACCACCCTGCTGGGGGGCGACGGAACCCTGGCATCGGAGTTCGAGAACGGCGATTTCGCCACCATCTATCTCAGTCCGCGCGACTACCACCGCATCCACATGCCCTGTTCCGGCCGCCTGCGGCGCATGATCCATGTCCCCGGCAAGCTGTTCTCGGTCAATCCGGCGACAGCCCGTGGCGTGCCCGGCCTGTTCGCCCGCAACGAGCGGGTGGTCTGCATCTACGACATCCCGGTCGACGGACCGGAAGGCCCCGAGATGCGCCCCTTTGCCCTGGTGCTGGTGGGGGCCACCATCGTGGGCAGCATGGCCACCGTCTGGCACGGCGTGGTCAATCCGCCGCGCCAGGACCAGATCCGCGAGTGGGTGTACGACGAGCAGGAGTTCGACCAGTTCAAGGGTGAGGAGATGGGCTGTTTCCTGCTCGGCTCCACCGTGGTGATGCTCTGGCCGCGGGACACCATCCGTTTCAATCCGCAATGGCTGCCCGGCAAGGCCGTGCGCATGGGCGAAACCATGGGCAAGACCTCGGACGCACCGATGACGACTTTCTGACCCTA
Organism: Burkholderiaceae bacterium; assembly: GCA_041396505.1. Classification (GTDB taxonomy): domain Bacteria; phylum Pseudomonadota; class Gammaproteobacteria; order Burkholderiales; family Burkholderiaceae_C; genus Hydrogenophaga. Next base: position 496,059 of record JAWKYL010000006.1, on the reverse strand, counting down.
CCCCCGGACGCATTCACCGCCATGACCACCCTCGGAACCCCTCTTTCATCCTCGGCCACCCGGGTCATGCTGCTGGGCAGCGGCGAACTGGGCAAGGAGGTGCTGATCGCCCTGCAGCGCCTGGGCGTGGAGACCATCGCGGTCGACCGCTACGAGAACGCGCCGGGCCAGCAGGTGGCGCACCACGCCCGCACCATCACGATGAGCGATCCGGCGCAGCTCAAGGCCCTGATCGAAGCCGAGCGCCCGCAGCTGGTGGTGCCCGAGATCGAGGCCATCGCCACGCCCATGCTGGAAGCGCTGGAGGCCGCTGGCGTGGTGACGGTGATCCCGACCGCGCGCGCCGCACGCCTGACCATGGACCGTGAGGGCATCCGCCGCCTGGCGGCCGAAACTCTGGGCCTGCCGACCAGCCCCTACCGGTTTTGCGACTCGCTGGCCGAGCTGCAGGCGGCGATTGACGCCGGTATCGGTTACCCCTGCATCGTCAAGCCGGTCATGAGCTCGTCCGGCAAGGGCCAGAGCAAGATCGACGGTCCCGACGATGTGCAGAAGGCCTGGGACTACGCCATGGCCGGCGGGCGCGTCAGCCACGGCCGCATCATTGTCGAGGGCTTCATCGACTTCGACTACGAGATCACCCAGCTGACGGTGCGCGCCAGGGGCGCTGGCGGCGAGGTGGAAACCCACTTCTGTGATCCCATCGGCCATATACAGGTCAGCGGCGATTACGTCGAAAGCTGGCAGCCCATGGCCATGCAGCCGGCCGCCATCGAGAAATCGCGCCAGATCGCCAAAGCCGTGACCGACAACCTGGGTGGCCTGGGGCTTTTTGGCGTGGAGCTGTTCGTCAAGGGTGACCAGGTCTGGTTCAGCGAGGTCAGCCCGCGTCCGCACGACACCGGCCTGGTGACCCTGTGCACCCAGCACCAGAGCGAGTTCGAACTGCACGCCCGTGCCATCCTGGGCCTGCCGGTGGATACGTCTTTGCGCAACCCCGGCGCCAGTGCCGTGATCTACGGTGGCGTCGAGGCCCAGGGCATCGTGTTCGATGGCGTGGATGAGGCGCTGCGTGTGCCTGGCACCGATCTGCGCCTGTTCGGCAAGCCCGAGAGCTTCACCCGACGCCGCATGGGCGTGGCCCTGGCCCGCGCACAGGATACCGATACCGCGCGCGCCAATGCCAAGCTGGCCGCCTCCAGGGTGAAGCCGAGGACCAACTGACCCCGGCGCGCGACGTGCCGCCGTGCTCCCGCGTCAGTGGCACAGGGGGGTGTCACTCGTGTCTGAGCGCGTCAATGGGATTCAGGCGTGCCGCCCGCCGCGCAGGGAAGTACCCGAACACCACCCCGATGGCGGCCGAGAAGACGAAGCTCAACAGGTTGATTCCGACGTTGAACTGGTAGGGCACGTCCATCAGGGCGGACAGGCCCACCGACGCAACGGTGGCCAGCAGGATGCCGGCCAGCCCGCCCAGCGCGGCGAGCACCACAGCCTCGATCAGGAACTGCAGCAGCACCTCGCGTTCGAGCGCGCCGATGGCCAGGCGCAGGCCGATCTCGCGGGTCCGCTCGGTCACGCTGACCAGCATGATGTTCATGATACCGATGCCGCCGACCAGCAGGCTGACGGCTGCCACGGCGCCCAGCAGCATGGTCATGATCTGCGTGGTGCCCGACAGGGTTTCGGCCAGTTGCTTGGTGTCCAGCACATTGAAGTTGTCCTCGTCCGATTCGGCCAGCTTGCGCCGCTCGCGCAGTAGCTGCCGGATGCTGCCGGTGACCTGCGCCGCGTCGGCGCCGTCGTTCATGGACACGAGCAGGGTGTTGACGCGGGTATGACCGACAATGCGCCGCTGCAAGGTCTTGATCGGCATCAGCACGACATCGTCCTGGTCGTTGCCGAACGCACCCTGGCCCTTGGACTGCAGGGTGCCGACCACTTCGCAACTCATGGCCTTGACGCGCAACTGGGCGCCGACGGCACTGGTGTTGCCGAACAGTTCGCGCTGCACGGTCTGGCCGATCAGGCAGGCCGCGCCGCCGACCAGCAGTTCGCTGTCGCTGAAGGTGCGGCCGTCGGCGAGCTTCCAGTTGCCGGTGACCAGCCAGTCGTTGGTGCTGCCGATGACGCTGCTGCTCCAGTTGCGGCCATTGGCCACGAGTACGGCGCCCGTGCGTGCTTCTGGGGCCACGGCGGCAATGCCGCCGATCTGGGCGGCGATGGCCTGGCCATCGCTTTCCTTGAACGAAGGGGCTCCGCCGCTGCCGCCAGGCCCCATGCGCTGTCCGGGCCGGATCTGCAGGAGGTTGGTGCCCAGGCCGGAAATCTGGTTCTGCACCGCCGCCGTGGCGCCATTGCCCACGGTCACCATGGTGATCACGGCACTGACGCCGATGACCACGCCCAGCACGGTCAGGAACGAGCGCAGCAGGTTGCGGCGTATGGAGCGCAACGCCAGCAGCAGGGTGTTAAGCCACATGGGGTGCTCCTTCCGGTGGTGCCGTGCGCAGCATGTGTGGTTGCGGGTTGCGCGTGTCGCCGGCCACGACGCCGTCGACGAACCGCACCATGCGCCGGGCATACTCCGCCATGTCCGGTTCGTGGGTGACCATCAGCACCGTGATGCCCTGTTCCTCGTTCAGGCGCCAGAGCAGTTCCATGATCTCGTGGCTGCGCTGGGTGTCCAGGTTGCCGGTGGGTTCATCGGCCAGCAGCACCTGCGGTTCGGTGACGATGGCGCGGGCAATGGCCACGCGTTGCTGCTGGCCGCCCGAGAGCTCGCCCGGTGTGTGGTGCTCCCAGCCCTTGAGACCCACTTTCTCCAGCGCCGCGCGCGCCGCGGCGTGCCGCCTGGCTGCGGGTTCGCCACGGTAGATCAGCGGCAGTTCGACGTTCTCCTGGGCAGACGTCCGGGCCAGCAGGTGAAAGCCCTGGAACACGAATCCGAAGTAGCGCCGGCGCAGGCGTGCCCGCTCGTCTCGCGAAAGCGACTCGACCTGGACGCCGCGGAACTGGTACGTGCCGCTGCTGGGCACGTCCAGACAGCCCAGTGTGTTCATGGCGGTCGATTTGCCCGAACCGCTGGGGCCCATGATGGCCACGAAGTCGCCTTGTTCGATGTCCAGATCCACGCCCTTGAGCGCCTGGAAGGCCGTGTTGCCCTCGCCGTAGACCTTGGTGATGCCGCGCAGGCGGATCAGGGGCGTGTCCTTGCTCATGAGCCGCTGGATGTGCTGCGTTGTTCGGTGATCACGGCCACGCCTTCGGCCAGCGCCTCGCCGCTGACCTCGGTGTAGCGGCCGTCGCTGATGCCCGTCGTCACCGACAGCTGCACCGGCTGCCCGTTCTGCAGCACCCAGATGCTGCGTGCATTGCCGCCGCTGCGATCGGTGCCCGCGGTTTTGGCGGTGTTGCTGCGCGGGGGACGGGGCATGATCTTTGACAGGATGCCGCCACCGGATGCCGCAGCCCCGTTGCCGCTGGAGGGGGTGAAGCGCAAGGCCGTGTTGGGCACCCGCAGCACGCCCCGGGCTTCCCGTGCCACGATGGTGGCTGCGGCCGTCATGCCCGGACGCAGGCTCAGATCCTGGTTGTCGACGTCCAGGGTCGTGGTGTAGGTGACCACGTTGTCGGTGGTGGTGGAGCCGAACGCCACCCGGTTGATGGCGGCCGGGTAGCGGCGCGCCGGAAAGGCACTGACCGTGAAGGTGGCGCGCTGCCCCACCTTGACGTTGCCGACATCGGCCTCATCCACCGCCACGTCCAGCTTGAGCTGGGTCAGGTCTTCGGCCACGGTGAACAGGGTCACGGCTTGCAGCGACGCGGCCACCGCATTGCCCGGATCGACCGAGCGTGACAGCACCACGCCATTGATCGGTGACCGGATCGATGCCTTGGACAGGTTGGTTTCATTGGTGGCCAGGGCGGCGCGGGCCTGGTCCACCGCGGCCCGGGCGGCCGCTTCGCTGGCCTGGGCCCGATCCACCGCGGCGCGGGCGCTGTCGAGTTCGGTGGCCGAGGGCACCTTGCCGCCGGACAGGCGGGCCACCTCCTCGTAGCGGGCCAGGGTGCTTTTCGCCTCGCTGACCGTGGCCGCGGCCTGCACCTGCTGCGCCTGGGCCGAAGCCAGTCCGGCGCGCGCCTGCGTCACCTGGTCGCCGAGCTTGGAGGTGTCCAGCTCGACCAGCACCTGGCCGGCCTTGACCTGATCGTTGACATCGACCAGCACACGCTTGACCGTGCCCGAGAGTTCGCTGCCGATCTCCACCGATCGCGTGGGTTGCAGGGTGCCGTTGGCCGCCACCGTCAGGGTGATGTCGCCCTTGCCGAGCGCTTCGGTGACGTAGACAGGGGCATTCCTGTCCTGCTGCTGCGACTGCCAGTAACGCCAGGCACCGCCGGCCAGCAGCACGGCGGCCACGGCCAGCCACAGGGTGGGGCGCTTCCACCAGGGCGAGGGACGGTCTTCGCCCAGCAGGTCGTTGATGGCATGGCTGGCGGATCGGGTGGGGGACTGGCTCATGGCTTGGTCGAAGAGGCTTGGGGTTTCCGGGCGGCGTCGGTGGAGGCGGCAGCGTCGGGCTGCCAGCCGCCGCCCAGGGCCTTGTAGAGACGCACATGGTCGGCGCTGAGACTGGCCTGCACGGTGGCCACGCTGTCCTGGACCGAGAGCAGGCTGCGCTGGGTCTCCAGTACCGAGCTGAAATCGATCAGTCCGCTGGTGTAGCGCTGGCGGGCCAGCAGTTCGGCACGGTCCGCGGCTTCGGCAGCGGCCTGCAGCCGGGCCAGGCGTTCCCGGTCGGCGGTCAGCGCCACCAGGGCGTCCTCGACGTCCTGCAGTGCGGTCAGAACCGCGCCCCGGTAAGCCAGGGCTGCCTGTTCCAGCGCGGCGTCCTGGACGTCGACACGGGCGCGCGCAGCGCCTCCGTCGAACAGGGGCACAGACAGGCTGGCCAGCAAGGCGTTGGCTACCGTGGCGCCGGATCCCAGGCCACCAAGGGTGAGGGCGGACAGCCCGAGCGAGCCTGACAGCTGCAGGCTGGGGTAGCGCGCGGCATCGGCCGCACGGCGGCGTGCCAGCGCGGCTTCGATCTGCCGGGCTGCGGCGTCGACGTCGGGACGCTGGCGCAACGTCTCGGCGGGCAGGGACACGGCCAGCGTCTGCGGCGGCCGGGGAATGGGCCGGGCGTCTTCCAGCCGGGCCTGCAGCGCGGCCGGAGGCTGGCCGGTGAGCACCGACAGGGCGTGGATGGACTGGCTCACGCTGGCCTGCAGGGCCGGGATCTGGGCCTGTGTCTGCTCCAGCGCGGTGACGGCCTGTTCCTGGTCCAGCGAAGACGCCAGGCCGGCCTGGACGCGCCAGCGCGTGATCTGCGCGGTTTCCTGCTGCAGGGCAAGATTGCGGCTGGCGATGGCCAGGCGTTGCTGCAGGCTGCGCAGTTCGATGTAGCCGACGGCCACTTCGGCCGCCAGGGAAACGCGGGTATGGGCCAGGCCCGATTCGCTGGCCCGTACGTCAGCGGCACTGGCATCGATGGCCGCGCGGCTGGCGCCGAAGATGTCGGGCTCCCAGCTGGCATCGAATCCGGCCTGGAAGCGGTTGCCGGCAGCGCTCTCGCCGCTCTTGCTGCGCTGGGCCGAGAGGCTGGCGCCGGCCGAAGGGCCCGCGCCAGCCCGTGTCACGTCCAGGCTGGCACGGGCCTGGCGCAGGGCCGCGCGGGCCGATTGCAGGTCGGTGTTGGCATCCAGCGCCTCGGCTACGAGCCCGACCAGGGTCTCGTCACCGAAGTGGCGCCACCAGTCCTGCAAGGCGGCGGCATCGGAACCGGACGGGGAAGCCGACCACCGGTCCGGCACGTCCACAGCGGCAGACGGTGTGCTGGCGGACATCGGGGTGGCGCAGCCTGCCAGGGCCAGCACGGCCGCCAGGGCGACGGCCGCCAGCGGCGGGAAGGAAGGCCGTGCCCGGCTGAAAGATGCATGAAGGGAAGGCATGTGGAGATTGTCTCGCCGCCAGCGGGCTGCCCTTTGTCGCTTGTATGAACACTGTGTAAAGCCTGCGTGTCATCCAGTCTGCCGCCCCGCGCCTTCGGGTGCGGGACCTGGCTCGCCCGACAGCAGCAGGGTCTGCGTGGGAAACGCGATCTGGGCGCCATGGCGGTTCACGATGCGGCCGATCGCCAGCAGCAGCTCCTGCTTGAGGGCCTGGAACTCCACCCAGCCCCGTGTGGACGAAAGCGCATAGACCATGATGTCCAGTGAGCTGGCGCCGAAACGGTTGAAGTTGACGATCAGTGATTGCGACTGGTCGATGGCGGGGTGCTGCTGCAGCAGGGCATGGATGTCCCGGACGACCGCTTCCACCTGGTCGAAGTCGTCGTAGCGCAGGCCGATCACCTCGTTCAGGCGGCGGTGGCTCATGCGCGAGGGATTCTCCACCACGATGCTGGTGAACACCGAGTTGGGCACGTAGATCGGGTTCTTGTTGAAAGCCCGGATGCGGGTGTGGCGCCAGCTGATGTACTCCACCGTGCCCTCGATGCTCTTGTCGGGCGAGCGGATCCAGTCGCCCACGCTGAACGGGCGGTCGAGGTAGATGGTCAGCCCGCCGAAGAAGTTGGCCAGCAGGTCTTTGGCGGCCAGGCCGACGGCGATACCGCCGACGCCACCCAGGGCCAGCAGGCCGCCGATCTGGAACCCGAGACTGTGCGCTGCCGTGATGACGGTCACGACCACGACGACCAGACGCAAGAGCTTGCTCAGCGCCAGGGCCGTGGTCAGGTCGAAGTCGTCGCCCGCCTCGGTGCGTCGGCGAATGCTGGTCCGGGTGACCTCGCCGATCAGCTTCCAGAGGAACGAGGCCACGCAAGCCAGAAATCCGATGTTGCGCCAGAGCAGGGCGGTGTCCAGCCAGTCGGGCCCGGGCCAGCGCGCATGCACCGCGCGTGCCGCCAGGCTCACGCCCGTGATCCAGATCAGGGCCACCAGGGGCCCGCGCGCCGCCAGCACCAGCGATTCGTCCCAGGGGGTGCTGGAGGCACGCGTCCAGCGTTCGAGCCGCCGGTGCACCATGCGCAGGGCCTGGTCGGTCACGGCCGTGATGAAAAGAATGACCAGCACCGAGGCCAGCCAGAGTTCGACGCCGATGAGGGCTTGCAGTTGTTCTGTGAACATGACAGGTGAGGGATGGCGCCACGCGCCTTACTGGAATGCGACTTCGGCAAAGCTGCGCAGCTTGCGGCTGTGCAACTGGTCGACACCGCCGTCACGCAGGCGCTCGACGGCCCGGATGCCGATGCGCAGGTGCTGGTCGACGCGCTCGCGGTAGAAGTGGTTGGCCATGCCCGGCAGCTTGATTTCGCCATGCAGGGGTTTGTCGCTCACGCACAGCAGGGTGCCGTAGGGCACGCGGAAGCGGAAACCGTTGGCCGCAATGGTGGCGCTTTCCATGTCCAGCGCCACGGCGCGGCTCTGGCTGAAGCGGCGCTGCGGCCTGTTGTCCGGCAGCAGCTCCCAGTTGCGGTTGTCGGTGCTGGCCACCGTGCCTGTGCGCATGATGCGCTTGAGTTCGTTGGGTGCGACGCCGGTGACATCGGCCACGGCCGCCTCCAGCGCGAGCTGGATTTCGGCGAGCGCCGGGATCGGCACCCACAGGGGCAGCTCCTCGTCCAGCACGTGGTCTTCGCGCACGTAGGCGTGCGCCAGCACATAGTCGCCCAGTTGCTGGCTGTTGCGCAAGCCGGCGCAGTGCCCCAGCATTAGCCAGGCGTGCGGTCGCAGGACGGCGATGTGGTCGGTGATGGTCTTGGCATTGGCCGGGCCGACGCCGATGTTGACCATGGTGATGCCGCTGTTGTCCGCACGCATCAGGTGGTAGGCCGGCATCTGCGGCAGTCTCGGCGGTTCGGCGCCCAGTTCGTCGCCGGGCTGGGCTGGCAGACCGGCCCGTCGCGTGACCACGTTGCCCGGCTCGACGAAGGCGATGTATTCGCTGGTCGGATCGGCCATGGCCGCACGTCCCAGGCGCACGAACTCGTCGATGTAGAACTGGTAGTTGGTGAACAGGACGAAGTTCTGGAACCATTCGGGCGAGGTGCCGGTGTAGTGGCGCAGCCGCTGCAGCGAGTAGTCCACCCGGGGGCCGGTGAACAGCGACAGCGGCTGTGCTTCACCAGGCCTGGATTCGTGCGTGCCGTTGGCGATGCCGTCATCCATGACGGTCAGGTCGGGCAGGTCGAACACGTCGCGCATCTGGGCCCGGCGGGCCGCATCGAGCTGGCCTTCGACGTGGTCGTGTTCGGCAAATGAGAAATGGATGGGGATGGGCTGGGTGCTGGTGCCCACTTCCAGTTCGCCGCCGTGGTTGGCCAGCAGCAGGCGGAACTGCTCCAGGTAGTAGTCGGCGTACAGGTCGGGACGGGTCAGCGTGGTTTCGAAGCGCCCCGCACCGGCCACGAAGCCGTAGCTCAGGCGTCCCGCCGGCAGCTCGCTCTGGCGAAGGACGCTGTGGGTGTGCAGGCGCACGAAGGGGTAGCAGGCCCGGACCTTCACGCCACCGAAGTCACCCCCGGCCACGAAGTCGTGCATGGCCTGTCGAAGGAACTCGATGCTGTTGCGGTAGATGTGCCTGACCTGGGCCAGGGCCTCGGCCGGATCGCTGTACATCCGGGGCGCGCTAAAGTCGGGTGTTTTGTGCATGGGCCTATTGTGGCGCCGTCCGGTGGACGGCGCCGGGCGCATCGAGATGTCCCGACACCTGCTGCTTGTCACCGAAGCCCCCCTGGAGGTGGCCGCCGTCCTGGGGGCCGCGCTGGGCTGCGGCCTGCTGGTGGGCATCGAGCGCGAGCGGCGCAAGGGCCAGGGACCCGGCCGCAGCTTCGCCGGTGTGCGCACCTTCGCGATCACGGCCGTCCTGGGTGCCACCGCGGCCCTCTCCGGCGTGGAGGCCCTGGTGGTCGTGGGCGCCCTGGTGGTGGGCGGCCTGGCTCTGGTGGGGGCCTGGCGTGACCGGTCCGAGGACCCGGGTGTGACCACCGAGGTGGCCCTGCTCCTGACCTACCTGATCGGGGTGCTCTGCGATGCGCGGCCGGTTCTGGCGGCGGGTCTGGCCGTCGGTCTGACCGCCGTGCTGGCGGCGCGAAAACGCCTGCACCGTTTTGCCAATGAATGGCTGCACGAAGGCGAAGTCCGCGACGGCATCATCCTGGCGGCACTGACCCTGATGGCGCTGCCGCTGATGCCGGACCGACCCCTGTGGGGCGAGAGCCTGAACCCGCACCTCATCGTCACCCTGCTGGTGGTTTTGCTGGGGGTGCAATCGGTGGCCCATCTGAGCCGTCGCCTGCTGGAGGCACGGCAGGCCGTGGCCCTGTCGGCCGTCGCCTCGGGCTTTGTCTCCAGCACCGCCACCATTGCGACCCTGGGGCTGACGGCCAGGGATGGCCAGGTGCCGGCCCGATTGCTCGCCGGGGGTGGGCTGCTGTCCTGCGTGTCCACCCAGTTGCAGCTCTTGCTGGTGGCCGCTGCCGTGCGGCCGTCCTGGCTGGACAGCCTCTGGTTGCCGTGCCTGTCTGGTGCCCTGGTGGCCTTGCTTTGGGGTGGGTGGCTGGTGCGGGGGGGCGACGGACTGGCGTCGGACAGGCCGCTGGCCTCGCCCCGCATCGAAGCCTTGGGACGACCCTCGTCCGACCGCATGTTCAACCTGCGCGGTGCGGCGGCGGTCGCTGCCCTGCTGGTGGCGGTGCAGACGCTGGTGGCCATGCTGCATGCCTGGCTGGGCGATAGCGGTTTGCTCGTGGGCACCCTGGTTGCTTCGCTGGCCGACCTGCATGCCGCTTCCGCAGCGGTGTTCCTGGGCAGTTCGCCCGGGGTCGAGTCCTGGTGGATTGCGCCGCTGCCGCTGGCCTTGCTGGTGCATGCGGCCAGCAAGTCGGTGACGGCCGGTGCAGCGGGGGGCTGGCCCTACCTGCGCTGGCTGGCGCCCGGCCTGTGGGCCCACACGGTGCTGGTGGCCACCTTGATGATCGGGCTGGATCGGATCTGAATCCGGCCAGCCGCCTCAGTGGCGCACCGGCTCGCGCATGGTCACGAATTCTTCGGCCGCCGTCGGATGGATGCCGATGGTGGCGTCGAAAACCGCCTTGGTGGCACCGGCCTTCATGGCCACGGCAAAACCCTGCACGATTTCACCCGCTTCTGCGCCCACCATGTGCAGGCCCACCACGCGGTCGCTGGCGGTGTCCACAATGAGTTTCATCAGAGTGCGTTCGCTGCTGCCCGACAGGGTGTGTTTCAGGGCGCGGAACTCGCTGCGGAAGACGGTGATGTCACCGTGCTGCTCCCGTGCCTGTTCCTCGGTCAGTCCCACGGTCCCGATGTTCGGATGGGTGAAGACGGCGGTGGGGATGAAGTCATAGCTCATCTGTCGCGCCGCCTTGCCCGACGGCGGTCCGAACAGCGCATCGACCACCACCATCGCCTCGCCCAGTGCCACCGGCGTGAGCTGGATCCGGCTGGAGACGTCGCCGACCGCGAAGATGGAAGGCACGTTGGTGCGGTAGTGCTCGTCGACGATGATCTCGCCGCGCCCGCCCTGGGTCACGCCCACCTTCTCCAGGCCCAGCCCGTCGACATTGGGTACGCGGCCGGTCGCGTAGAGCACGGCGTCGGCCATGATCTCGCCGCCGCCTTCGAGTTCGACCCGCAGGCCGTCGCCGGTCTTGCGGATGTCGATCACGCCGGCGTTGAGCCGCAGGTCCACGCCGCTCTTGCGCATTTCCTCGGCCACGAAGTGCCGGACTTCGTCATCGAAGCCGCGCAGCACCTGTTCACCCCGGTAAAGCTGGGCCACCTGGGCGCCGAGGCCGTTGAAGATGGACGCGAACTCGCAGGCAATGTAGCCACCGCCCACAATGACCAGGCGCCGGGGAAACGGCTCCAGGTCAAAGATTTCGTTGGAGGTGATGACGTGCTCGCGGCCCGTGAAATGGGGTACGTGGGGTGTTCCGCCGGTGGCGATCAGGATGTGTCCGGCGCTGAAGTGCTGGTGGCCGGGGCTGCCATCGGCGTTCAGGGTGGCCAGGGTGACCTCGTGGGCGCCGTCGACACGGGCAAAACCGTTGAACACCGTCACGCCCGAACCCCGCAACAGGTTGCCATAGACGCCATTGAGCCGGCTGATTTCGCGGGAGCGGTTGGCCTTGAGCGTGCCCCAGTCCAGACGGGGCGCTCCAGCCAGTTCCCAGCCGAAGCCGGCCGATTCGGCAAAGGCGTCGTGGTAATGCGCCGCGTAGCTGTAGAGCTTCTTGGGAATGCAGCCCACGTTCACGCAGGTGCCACCCAGGCCCTCGTCACCGAGCGATTCGGCCAGGGCGACGCGGGCGCCGCGTTGGGCCGCCATGCGGGCGGCGCGCACGCCACCGCTGCCGCCGCCGATCACGAAGAAGTCGAAGTCGTATGTGCTCATGGGGCGATCTTATGCCTGGCGGCATGTCCTTGTGGCCGACCGTGTTGCCACGGGCACCTCCCGGGGAGGGCTTCGGGTCGCGCGCCGGTCACCGAGCCGGATCAGTGGCCCGTCACCGCTTCCTGACGCATCACCCGCCGGCGAGCCATTTCGCGACCCATGCCCACGGTGTCGCTGGTCAGCAGGCGCTGGCGCGCTTGCGGATAGGCGATCGACTCCTCCAGCAGGATGTGATCCAGGTACAGGGCCTCGAAAACTTCGAGTGCGTGCCGCAGTTCGGCTGGATCGAACCACAGGTTGCCCTGAGTGGCTGCCTCGAGGCTGGGGGCGATCTGAATCCAGTTTTCTTCCAGCCAGCCGTGGTCCTGGATCAGGTGCTCGGCGGTCTGCACCAAGTTCGCGTCCTGGCTGGTCAGCAAGGCCGGGAAGATGTGTTTCTCTTCGTCGATGTGGTGCTGGCGCGCCTCGCCATTGAAGTAGTCCAGCACGCGGCGGGCCGTTTCCCGGTTGGCCTGGTTCAGGCCGCTGGTCTCGATGGCGTCAACCAGTGTGTGCAACTGCATCAGACGGGCCTGGATCTCCCGGTGGGTGTCGTCCAGGAACTCGAAAACGGCAATGGAGGCGGGGGCAGCGTTCATGACGGAACTCCATAAGGATGACGGGTCCATTCTGAACATGCTGCGCCGCCGCAACTTGATCTGCCTCAAGAGTCCGGCCAGTGGCCGGGGGCGATCAGTAGGTGTAGACGCCGCGTCCGGTCTTGCGGCCCAGCCAGCCGGCTGCCACCATTTCCTTGAGCAGCGGGGCCGGGCGGTACTTGCTGTCGTTGAACTCGGCCATGTACACGTTCATCACCGCCAGGCACACATCCAGGCCGATCATGTCGGCCAGGGCCAGCGGACCGATCGGCTGGTTGGTGCCCAGCTTCATGCCGGCGTCGATGTCCTCTGGCGTCGCCAGACCCTCGGCCAGCACGAAGAAGGCCTCGTTGATCATGGGCACCAGGATGCGGTTGACCACGAAACCAGGAGCGTTCCTGACCGTGATCGGTGACTTGCCCAGCGCCTCGGCCAGGGCCTTAACCGCGTCGTGCGTGGCGTCGCTGGTCTGCAGACCGCGAATGATCTCCACCAGTGCCATCATGGGCACCGGGTTGAAGAAGTGCATGCCGATGAATCGGTCGGCACGCTGGGTGACGGCGGCCAGCTTGGTGATGCTGATGGAGCTGGTGTTGGTGGCGACGATCACGTCGGGCGCCAGCAGGGTGTCCAGCTGTTGCAGGATCTTGACTTTCAGGCCTTCATTTTCGGTGGCGGCCTCGATGACCAGCTGGGCATCCTTGAGGTCGTCGTAGCTGGTCGAGCCCTTGATCAGGGCCAGGGCGCCGGCCTTGCCTTCGGCTGTCAGCTTGTCTTTCTTGATCAGGCGGTCGAGGCTGCCGGCCACCGTGGCCAGGCCCTTGTCGACGGCGGCCTGGGCCACGTCGACCATGATCACGCGGATGCCGCTGACCGCGCAGGCCTGCGCGATGCCATTGCCCATGGTGCCGGCGCCGATGATGCCGACGGTCTGGATACTGCTCATTGGATTCACTCCTGCCAGTTGAAGAACGGGGAAAACGCGATTGTGCGGCGCGCATGGCCTGACGGGCGCTGCGCCGGGTCGCCCAGGTGTCGAGCCTAGGCGCGCCCGCCTAACCTTGTGCCAGGTCCTGTGCTAACTTGCCCCGATTGTCGCGCACCGCCCGGCGCAGGCACGACCGGTGGCCACGACGCAGGAGACACGAGAACATGTATGACACCATCATTGTCGGTGGCGGGTCGGCTGGCTGTGCGCTGGCCGGACGCCTGAGCGAGGATCCCGGGCACCGTGTGGCCCTGCTGGAGGCCGGGCCGGCGGACCGCAGTGTGCTGATCCATTGCCCGGCCGGGCTGGCCGTCATGGCCAAGTACCAGCTCAATGGCTGGGGATTCGACACGGTGCCGCAACCCGGCCTGCTGGGTCGGCGTGGCTACCAGCCGCGAGGCAGGGTGATGGGAGGCTCCAGCTCCATCAACGCCATGATCTACGCGCGTGGCCATGCGCGCGACTATGACGACTGGGCCGCCCAGGGCAATCCGGGCTGGTCGTTTGCCGATGTCCTGCCGTACTTTCTGCGTGCCGAGCACAACGAACGAGGGGCCAGCGCCTGGCATGGCCAGGACGGGCCCCTCAACGTCATGGACCTGCGCAGCCCCAATCCGGTGTTGCCCCATTTCCTGGAAGCTGCACAGCAGGCCGGATACGCGCTCAACGACGATTTCAACGGACCCGACCAGGAGGGGGTCGGCCTCTACCAGGTCACCCACCGCGATGGTGAGCGCTTCAGTGCGGCCAAGGCCTATGTCACGCCGAACCTGGGCCGCAGCAACCTGACCGTGCTGACGTCGGTGGCCGTGACCCGGGTGCTGACCGGCAGGGTGGACGGGCAGGTGCGGGCGATGGGTGTCGGCTTTCGCCCGGAGGGACAGGGCCAGGAACAGGAAATCCGCCTGAATCCGGGGGGCGAGGTGGTCCTCAGCGCCGGCGCTTTCGGTTCACCCCAGCTGCTCATGCTCTCGGGAATCGGACCGGCAGCCCACCTGCGTGAACACGGTATTGGCGTGGTGCACGATCTGCCGGGCGTGGGGGGCAATCTGCACGACCATCCGGACGTGGTCATGGTGGTCGATGCCCCGCGGCTGACCGAGCTGTTCGGCCTGTCACCGGTCGGTGTCGCGCGGATGGTCCGGGGCATCTTCGAGTGGCGGCGATCGCGAAGCGGCATGTTGACCACCAACTTTGCCGAAGCGGGTGGCTTTGTCCGCAGCAGTCCGGACGAGCCCATCCCGGACCTGCAATGGCATTTCGTGGTGGGCAAGCTGGTTGATCACGGGCGCAAGACCGTTTTCGGTCATGGCTATTCGTGCCATGTGTGCCTGTTGCGACCCAGAAGCCGCGGCACGCTGCGCCTGGCCAGCGCCGATCCGGCGGCCATGCCCCTGATCGATCCGGCATTCCTGCAAGACCCGGACGACGTGGCGCGACTGGTGCGGGGCTTTCGAATGACCCGGGAGCTGCTCTCGCAGCCGGCACTGGCCCGGTTCGGCGGCCAGGAGTCCGCCGCGTCGGCCGGCGCACGGACCGATGCACAGATCGAGCAGTTCGTGCGCGGCCACGCCGACACCATCTACCACCCCGTCGGCACCTGCCGCATGGGACCCGATGCGCAGGCCGTGGTGGACGAGCGCCTGCGGGTTCACGGCGTGGCTGACCTGCGCGTCGTCGACGCCTCCATCATGCCCAGCGTGGTGGGCGGCAACACCAATGCGCCGAGCATCATGATCGGGGAGAAGGCGGCCGCTATGATGCGGGACGACAGGAACTCATCCAGGAGCACACCATGATTCTCGAACACGCCGATATCCGCATCGACCCGGCCCGGGCCACCGCATTCGAGGAAGCCATCCTCCAGGGAGTGCAGACCGTCATCGCTCAGGCAAAGGGCTTCAAGGGTTTCAAGGTCAACCGCAGCATCGAAAGTCCGGGCCGCTACCTGCTGATGATCTACTGGGAAACGCTGGAAGACCACACGGTGGCCTTCCGCGGCTCCGATGCCTTCACGCAGTGGCGAGCCATCGTCGGTCCGTTCTTTGCCCAGCCTCCGGTGGTTGAGCACCTCGAACTGGTGGGCAAGAGCTGACCTGATACGCGCTCGCCGGGGCGGCACGCCACGCAACGCCGTGGCGCACGAACTAGGTGCTTCGCATCAGGGTGGATTTGCCGAACAGGCTTTCGATCAGATCCACGGCCAGTACCGCTGTCCGGTTGCGCACGTCCAGCGCCGGATTGAGTTCCATCACGTCCAGCGACGCCAGACGCCCCGTGTCGGCAATCATCTCCATGCACAGCTGGGCTTCGCGGTAGGTGGGGCCGCCAGGGACCGTGGTGCCGACACCCGGTGCAATTTCGGGGTCGAGAAAGTCGACGTCGAAGCTCACATGCAGATGGGTGTCACTGTCCAGGTCGGCGAGGGCCTGCTCCATGGTGTGGCGCATGCCCATTTCGTCGATGTACCGCATATCGAACACCTCCAGCCCCTGGGCGTGAACGAAGCGCTTTTCACCCGGGTCGACGCTGCGGATGCCGATCTGCCGCACCTCGGCGGGCGCCAGGGCCGGACCGGGGCCGCCGATCTCGACCAGGGAGCGGGGGCCATGTCCGCAGAGGACGGCCACCGGCATGCCATGGATGTTGCCACTGGGTGTGAGTTCGGCAGTATTGAAATCGGCGTGGGCGTCGAGCCAGAGCACCCGCAGGCGCAGGCCGCGCTGGCGGCAGTGGCGTGCAACGGCGCTGATGGAGCCGATCGCCAGACAGTGGTCGCCGCCCATGACGATGGGCAGAAGTCCGGACCGCAGTTCGGTCGCCACGGCAGCATGGAGCGCCTGATTCCATGCCAACACCTGGGGCAGGTGACGGTATCCGCCAGAGGGGCCTTGCCAGGGGTTGGGTGGTCCATCCAGGTTGCCCCGGTCGTGCACGGCCAGTCCGTGGCCCTCCAGGACCTGGGCCAGCCCGGCCACACGCAGGGCCTCGGGACCCATGGAGGCACCGCGCGCGCCGGCACCGATGTCGGTGGGCACGCCGATGAGGCTGACGCGGGTCTGTGACATGACACCGATAGTGTGTCAGGCGGCCGGCAACGTGACGTGAAAGACCGCACCCTGGCCCGGGCTGCTGTCGGCCCGGATCTGTCCACCCATGCGCTCGACGGCCTTGTGCACCATGGCCAGGCCGATGCCGGTGCCGGCGATCTGGTCCTGCCGGTGCAGGCGCTGGAACATGCCGAAGATCTGGTCGTGGTACTTCATGTCGAAACCCATGCCGTTGTCGCTGACCTGCATGTGGATGGCGCGGTCCTCGCGTCGGGCGGTGATGCGGATATGTGGTGGCCGGTCTGCGGGGGTGAACTTCAGGGCGTTGTCGATCAGGTTGCGCAACACCATGCTCAGACCTTCGGGATCGGCCGCCACGGACAGGCTGGCGGGCAGGTCGGTTTCGATCTGGCCCTGGCGGTCGTTCACGCTGTCCTGAAACGACGCCACGACCGGTTGGACCAGGTTCGCCAGGACAACCGGTTCGACCTGACGAGTGATCTGTTCCAGCCGGGCATAGGCCAGCAAGTCCGTGATCAGCTGGGCCATGTGCAGCGTGGCGCGCTGGATGCGGCCCAGGTACGACTTGCCCTGGTCGTCGAGCTGGTCGGCATGGTCCTGCAACAGCATCGCGCTGAAGCCTTCGATGCTGCGCAGGGGCGTTCGCAGGTCGTGCGAGGCCGAGTACGTGAAGGACTCCAGCTCCCGGTTGCTGGCCTGCAAACGCTTGACGCTCGATTCCAGCTGCGCCGTGCGCACGGCCACTTTCTGTTCCAGCTGGCCGGTGAGCTCCTGAATCCGGTTCTGTGCCATGACCCGCAGCCGGGTACTGACCAGCATTTTCGAGAACAGGCCCAGCAACGTGGTTTCTTCTGCGCCGTAGACATGGGGACGGCGAACGGAGTCCAGGCCGACATAGCCCAGGCATCCTTCCGGGGTCATGAGGGGAATGGTCATGAGACTGCGGATGCCCTGGCCCTGCAGCAGGTCCTTGAGCGAGCCATCGGGCAGCGCTTGCACGTCCGGAACCTGGAACATGTCGCCCCGCTCGTGGGCGCACACCCAGTCGGGAGCGAAATCGAGCGACAGGTCCTGCAGGTTGTCCCTCTCGGACGCGACACCTTCGGCGCACCACTCGTGGGTGTTGGAGCACGTGCGGGCATCGAAGTCGTACGCGAACAGGTAGGTGCGATCGGCACCGGCGAAGCTGCCCAGGTCGTGCAGCGCCTGGTCGATGGCCTGGTCCATCTCGTGCGCCGGCAGGTTGATGAACTGGCTGGCCAGGCTCAGCAGCAGGCGGACGAACCGGTTCAAATGTTCGCGCTCCCCTTCGATCCGGTGCCGCTCCGTGGTGTCGCGTACCACGAACATGCAATGCCCGGTCCCCGGCAGCCAGGCCAGGCGGGCATTGAAGTGGTGGGTGCCGATCGGCAGATCCAGGCTGTAGTCCACTTCCTGCATGCCGTCGTGGCGGGCCTGGTCCATGGCCTGCCGCAACTGGGCCACGAGGTCGGGTGGCATGACATCGCCTGCCAGCTTGCCCAGGAAGTCCTGGGGCGGACGGTAGAGCTTGTCGCCCCTGCCGGCCAGGTAGAACACGAAGCGCTCGTCTTCATCCAGCACGAACAGCATGTCCTGAAGCGCATCGAACACCTGTTCGAGCAAGGCATTGCGCTCGCGGGCGGTGGCCTCGGCCTTTCTCAGTTCCGTGACGTCCAGGCAGGATCCGATGTAGCCGACGAATCGCTGGTCGGCGTCATGACGCGGCTGTCCGCTTTCGAGCACCCACAGGTATTCGCCATCGTGGTGGCGCAACCGGTATTCCAGGGTGTAGGGCCGGCGCGCCCTGAAGGCGGCGTCGAACACCTGCACACATCGTTCCCGGTCCAGGGGGTGCAGATCATCGAGCCGGCTGATGGGGCCCGTCAGGATGTCATCGCGGCCCGTGAACTCGAGCCAGCGACGGTTCACCCAGTTGGTCCGGCCCTGGTCGTCGGTGGTCCAGAACAGGGCAGCCGATGCGTTGGCCACGGTCTCCAGCTGGTTCAGGGTCTGGCGCTGGGCTTCTTCCAGGCGTTTGCGATCGGTGATGTCGAAGGCGGTCCCGGCCATGTAGGTCACCCGGCCCTGGCCGTTGCGAACGCCGCTGCCGTGGGCATCGAACCAGTGCAGCTGGCCGTGGATGTCGGTGGCGCGGAACTCGATCCGGAAGTCGTCTTCACCCTTGAGGTACCGCTTGATCTGCGCACGCATGCGCGGCAGATCCTGGGGATGCACCACGCGGGCAAACACCTGATCAGGCGCATCGGACGGTCCGAGGACATAGCCGAGCTGGACAAACAGACCGACATTGGGCTTGAAGCCGCCATGCGCAAAATCCCATTCCCAGACCTGGCCATGGGCGGCCGCCAGGCGGAATCGCAGTTCACTGCGGGCCAGGTCCTGGATCGAGCGATCCAGGCGGCGGGCGCCATAGGCCATGGCGCCGCCGACCAGCAGTGTCATCAGGCCGGCCCAGGGCAGCATGGCGACCCAGGGATCCAGCACGCCACGCGTGCCCATGGCATAGACAATGGCCAGCCGCCGTGCGGGCGCGCTCAGGCGCTGATAGCCGACGATCCGGTGGATCCCGTCGACGGGGGAGATAGTCTGAAAGACACCGCCCGCTTGCTGCTCCAGTCTCGCAGCCAGCGGACCGTGATAACTGCGTCCACCGGCGCCATTCAGGTCCGGGTGCCTGGCCAGGATGGTGGTCGCACCGTCTTCCTCCAGACGCATCAGGGTCATGGTGCTGCCGGCGGGCATTTCATTGGAGCTGAAGCGTGCCAGCAGCGCGTCCCGGGAAAGACGCATCTCGAAGGTCCGCCCACCCGCGCGGGCGGGCTGGGTCCAGGTCAGGGGCAGGTGCCAGTGCCCATCGGTCTGCCGGGGCAGATCCGGCAACCATTCGCCGGCGACGGCCATGGGGTCCAGGGGCGAGGAGGCGACGATGCTCAGTTCAAAAGGCAGGTTCAGGGCTTCGACAAGCTGCCGCTGAGGTGCCGGCAGGCCCCTGTCCGGTCCAGCCGATGTGTCGATCTGCTCGATGGCCGCCTGGGCCAGGCGCAGCGACTGGTCGAGCTCGGCTGCCATGCGCTGGACCTCGCGCAGGGCCTGTGCCTGGGCACGATCCAGGCTGACTTCGCGCTGGTTCAGCAGGAGTCCGGTGGTCAGCAGAAGCAGTAGGCCGATGGCCACCAGCGCCAGCGCAGCAACCTTGACACGGCCTCGCTGGCCACGCCTGAGGCCATGGGTGCTGTCTCCACCATCGTCAGCGTGGGAGGGCGCAGGCGGGCACTTGTTGTTCTCGGGAGGCATGGACGCGGTCAGCGCGACGAATGGGGTCATGGCAGATTGCCACCGACTCCAGTCTATCAGGCAGGGCGCGTGTCAAACAGGCGAATTGAACCCGGATCAGGCCTCTGATCAGGCCCGGGCACTCACCCCGCCGTCACATGCTGCGCCGGTACTGGCCGCCCACCTCGAACAGTGCGCTGGTGATCTGGCCCAGCGAGCAGACTCGCACCGCATCCATCAGCACGTCGAAGACGTTGGTGTTGTCGATCACGGCCTGTTTCAGGCGGGCCAGCATGGCCGGCGCCTCGGCCGCGTGGCGGGCATGGAAGTCGTTGAGCCGGGTCAGTTGCGACTGCTTCTCCTCTTCGGTCGAGCGTGCCAGCTCGATCGACTCGGGCACCGGGTCGCCATGCGGATTGCGGAAGGTGTTGACGCCGATGATGGGGTACTCGCCGGTGTGCTTGAGCATCTCGTAGTGCATGCTCTCTTCCTGGATCTTGCTGCGCTGGTAGCCGGTCTCCATGGCGCCCAGCACGCCGCCGCGCTCGGCGATCTTCTCGAACTCGGCCAGCACGGCTTCTTCCACCAGTTCGGTCAGTTCGTCGATGATGAAGGCCCCCTGGTTGGGATTCTCGTTCTTGGCCAGGCCCCACTCGCGGTTGATGATCAGCTGGATTGCCATCGCACGGCGCACCGACTCCTCGGTCGGGGTGGTGATGGCTTCGTCGTAGGCGTTGGTGTGCAGGCTGTTGCAGTTGTCGTAGATGGCAATGAGTGCCTGCAGCGTGGTGCGGATGTCGTTGAAGGCAATTTCCTGCGCGTGCAGGCTGCGGCCGCTGGTCTGCACGTGGTACTTGAGTTTTTGCGACCGTTCGTTGGCACCGTACTTGTCCTTCATGGCCACCGACCAGATGCGGCGTGCCACGCGGCCGAGCACGGTGTACTCCGGGTCCATGCCGTTGGAGAAGAAGAAGCTCAGGTTGGGCGCGAAGTCGTCAATGTGCATGCCGCGCGCCAGGTAGGCTTCCACGAAGGTGAAGCCGTTGGACAGCGTGAAGGCCAGTTGCGAGATCGGGTTGGCGCCGGCCTCGGCAATGTGGTAGCCGCTGATGGACACCGAGTAGAAGTTGCGCACGTCATGGTGCACGAAGTACTCGGCGATGTCGCCCATCACCTTCAGGCTGAACTCGGTGCTGAAGATGCAGGTGTTCTGGCCCTGGTCTTCCTTCAGGATGTCGGCCTGCACCGTGCCGCGCACGTTGGCCTG
The DNA here is from genome assembly GCA_041396505.1 of Burkholderiaceae bacterium. Classification (GTDB taxonomy): domain Bacteria; phylum Pseudomonadota; class Gammaproteobacteria; order Burkholderiales; family Burkholderiaceae_C; genus Hydrogenophaga. Next base: position 475,313 of record JAWKYL010000006.1, on the reverse strand, counting down.
CACCCACTCGCGGATCTTGGCGGCCTCGGTGTCGGTCGGTTCGCGGCCATTGTCGGCCTTGAACTTGTCGATCTGCTGGTCGATGGCGGTGTTCATGAACATCGCCAGGATGGACGGTGCCGGTCCGTTGATGGTCATGGACACGCTGGTGCTGGGGCTGCACAGGTCGAAGCCGGAGTACAGCACCTTCATGTCTTCCAGGGTGGCGATGCTCACCCCCGAGTTGCCCACCTTGCCGTAGATGTCCGGCCGCGGATCAGGGTCGTTGCCGTACAGCGTGACCGAGTCGAAGGCGGTGGACAGGCGCTTGGCCGGCATGCCTTCGCTGACCAGCTTGAAGCGGCGGTTGGTGCGGAACGCGTCGCCTTCGCCGGCGAACATGCGGGTCGGGTCTTCGCCCTCGCGCTTGAAGGCAAAGGTGCCGGCGGTATACGGGAAGCTGCCGGGCACGTTGTCCAGCATCAGCCACTTGAGGATCTCGCCGTGGTCTTCGTACTGGGGCAGGGCCACCTTGCGGATGACGCTGCCCGAGAGTGTGGTGTGGGTGAGCTTGGTGCGGATTTCCTTGTCGCGGATCTTCACCACGTACTCGTCGCCCGAGTAGGCCTTCTGCATCTCCGGCCACTGCGCCAGCAACTTCTTTGCATCGGCATCCAGGTGCAGTTCTCGCTGCTGGGCCAGGTCGATGGCCGCTTCCGAAGCCTTGGGCCGGTGTGGCTTGTCCACCGCCAGCATGGTGGCGGCGGCGCGCAACTGCTGCACCTCGCGCGCCAGGCGGGCCTGGTCGCGGGCGCGCTTCTTGTAGCCGCGCACGGTCTCGGAAATCTCGGCCAGGTAGCGGATGCGGGCGCCGGGCACGATGGCGCGCTGGTTGGTGCTGTGGCGCACGTCCACCAGCGGCAGGCGGCCCTCGGCCAGTGACAGGCCTTTGTCCACCAGCCGGGCCTTGATGGCCTGGTAGAGCGCGGTCACGCCGTCGTCGTTGAAGCGGCTCGCCATGGTGCCGAAGACCGGCATCTGCTCGGGCATGACCGTGAAGGCCTCGCGGTTGCGCTGCACCTGCTTGGCCACGTCGCGCAGCGCATCGGCAGCGCCCTTGCGGTCGAACTTGTTGATCGCCACGAACTCGGCAAAGTCGAGCATGTCGATTTTCTCGAGCTGGCTGGCGGCGCCGAACTCCGGCGTCATCACGTACATCGGGATGTCCACGTGCGGCACGATGGCGGCATCGCCCTGGCCGATGCCCGAGGTTTCCACGATGACCAGGTCGAAACCCGCCACCTTGCAGGCGGCCACCACGTCGGGCAGGGCCGCACTGATTTCACTGCCGGCCTCGCGGGTGGCCAGACTGCGCATGTAGATGCGCTGGCCCTTCTGCCAGGGGCCGATGGCGTTCATGCGGATGCGGTCGCCCAGCAGGGCGCCACCGCTCTTGCGGCGCGACGGATCGATGGAGATGACGGCCACGCGCAGCTCGTCGTCCTGGTCCAGCCGGATGCGGCGGATCAGTTCGTCCGTCAGGCTGGACTTGCCGGCACCGCCCGTGCCGGTGATGCCCAGCACCGGTGTCCGGCTACCCTGCGCGGCACTGCGCAGGGATTCCAGCAGCCCGGCGTCCGCCTGGCCGTTCTCCAGCGCCGTGATCAGTTGAGCCAGTGCGCGCCAGTTCATCTCGCCGTGGCCCTGGATGGCCTCCAGCGCCTTGGGCGCCAGGCTGCTGATGTCCCTGTCGCAGCGCATGACCATTTCGCCGATCATGCCCTGCAGGCCCATTCGCTGGCCGTCCTCGGGGCTGTAGATGCGGCCCACACCGTAGGCGTGCAGTTCGCGGATCTCGGCCGGCACGATGACGCCGCCGCCGCCCCCGAACACCTGGATGTGCTCGCCGCCGCGCGCCTTGAGCAGGTCCACCATGTACTTGAAGTACTCCACATGGCCGCCCTGGTATGAACTGATGGCGATGCCCTGGGCGTCTTCCTGCAGCGCGGCCGTCACCACCTCGTCGACCGAACGGTTGTGGCCCAGGTGGATCACCTCGGCGCCCATGCCCTGCAGGATGCGGCGCATGATGTTGATGGCAGCGTCATGGCCGTCGAACAGGCTGGCTGCAGTGACAAAGCGCACCTTGTTCGCGGGACGGTAGCTGGCCAGGGCCTTGAAGTCGGCGGACAGATCGGTCATGTGGGGTGTCTCCTGGGATCGGAATTGCGGTTGCCTGGACGTATTCTGGTGGCCGTCCCTTGCTTTACGTTTACGTAAACGTCAATATTAACCCGAATCCACAAAAAAAGGGGCGCCAGAGGCGCCCCTTGCGGACGAAGTGCCGGTGACGGCGGGCTTATTTGCCGTACATCAGTGACGGCAGCCAGGTGGCCACGCCAGGCACCAGCACCACGATCACCAGGGCCAGCACCTGGATCGCCAGGAAGACCAGTGACGAGCGGAAGATGGTCGCCATGCTGATGCTCGCCGGCGCCACGCCCCGGATGTAGAACAGCGCGTAGCCGAAGGGCGGACTCAGGAAGCTCATCTGCATGTTCACCAGGTACAGCACGCCGAACCACAGCACCACCGCGTCGGGCGAGGGTCCGGGCAGGCCGAGCAGGCCGTCAAAGGTGAGCGACTTGATGATGGGCACGAAGATCGGCACCGCCAGCAGCAGAATGCCCACCCAGTCCAGGAACATGCCCAGGATCACCAGCAGGATCATCATGATCAGCAGGATGCCGTAGCTGCCCAGGCCGGTGCCCAGAATGGTCTCCGTGATGAAGGCCTGGCCCCCCTGCAGGATGTACAGGCCCACGAAGATGGAAGCGCCGAAGATGATCCACAGCACCATGGCCGTGGCCTTGAGCGTGGACGTGCTGGCCTGGATGAGGCCTTCCAGCGTGAACCGCTTGTGCAGCATGGCGACGCCCACGGCGCCGAAGCTGCCCAGGCCGGCGGCTTCCACCGGCGTGGCAATGCCGGCGAACAGCAGGCCCAGCACGATCAGCACCAGCGCAATGGGCGCGATCAGGCCTTTGAGCAGGGCCAGTTTCTCGCTGGTGCTCAGGCGTTCCTCGACCGGCACGGGTGGTCCCAGCTTCGGGTTGATCGTCGTGCGTGCCACCACGTACACGATGTACAGGCCCGAAAGCAGCAGGCCGGGCAGGACGCTGCCCAGGTACAGCTCGCCCACCGATTGCTGCGCCACCACGGCATACAGGATGGCCAGGATCGACGGCGGAATCAGCACGCCGAGCGTGCCGCCCGCCATGATGGAGCCCATGGCGATCTCGGGGTCGTAGTTGCGCTTGAGCATGGCCGGTAGCGCGATGATGCCCATGGTCACGATGGCGGCGCCCACCACACCCACCATGGCCGCCAGAATGGTCGAGGCCACGATGGTGGCCACCGCCAGGCCGCCATGCAGGCCACCCATCCACTGGTAGACCGCGTCGAACAGTTCCTCGATCAGGCCCGCGCGCTCGAGCATGGTCGCCATGAAGATGAACAGCGGAATCGCAGCCAGATCCGGGTTGGTCATCATGGGGAAGATGCGGCTGGGGATGATGTTGAGCATCGCCGCGTCACCCAGCAGATACAGGAACACCACGCCCAGGCCGCCAGCCACGAAGGCCAGTGGCAGGCCGGCCATCAGCAGCACGAACAGCGAGCCGAACATGATCCAGGTCAGGGTGGCCATGTCCACGCCGTTCAGGATGCCCTGCAGCCGGAACAGGAAGAAATCGTCGCCATACGGGTCGTAGGCCAGGATGTTGACGATTTCCACGCCAACGACGGCCGCCACCAGCAGGGTGATGCCATAGGTGAACAGTCTCAGGCTCATGCGGCACCTCCTTCGCGCAGCGTCAGCTCAAAGGTGCGGATGTCCTTGATGAGTTGGGAAATGCCAGCCAGCAGGATGAGCGCCGTGCCCAGCAGCATCATGCCCTTGACTGGCCAGAAGTGGACCTGCCAGGTCTCGATGGAGCGCTCGTCGATCTCGATGCTGCCTTTGAAGAACGTCCAGGCCGTGCCCAGCATGGCCAGCACGAAAATGAAGAAGAACACGCTGGTGAACACGCTCATGGCCGCCTGGTGGCGGGCCGAGAGCTTGGCATAGAGCACGTCCACGCGCACATGGGCGCCATAGAGCAGGCCATAGGCGCCGGCGAGCATGTACTGCATGCCGAACATGAGGAAGCTCGCCTCGTGCACCCAGATGGTGGGCATGTTGAACAGGTAGCGCGCCGTGACCTCATAGGTGTAGATGAGCACGGCGTTGATGCTCCACAGCGCCACGAAGGTGCCGCTGCGGTCGCTGATCCAGTCGAGCAGGCGCTCGAAGCCGCCTGCCTTGGGTGCGTATTGAACGGCGGGCATCACGCCCTTGGCCTTCGCGATGGCGATGACCACCAGGGGCATGACCGCCAGCCAGCCCCAGTAGATCCAGTGCGGCAGGACATATCCTACGCTTTCGGTTTCCATGTGTTTTCCCGGAGAAAAGAAAGGGCGGCCTCAGACCGCCCGGTGGCAGGCCGCCCGACATCGCGTCGGGACGGCCGCCTGCATCACGTCGTGCGGGCTCAGATTTTCTGGCCCTTGAGCATCGCGTCGTCGACGTAGCCGAGCACGCCGTTCTTCATGTACTCCAGTTGCAGCTTGAACACGCGTGCCGCGTCGGCATCCTTGCGGGCCCAGTTGAACCAGATCGGCACCGAGGCCAGGCGGAATTTCTCGGTGTCGGCGTTGGTCAGGCGCGAGACCTGCGAGCCGGCAGCCGCGAACTTGGCCATGGCGTCCACGTTGGCCTTCTGGATGGCCACGTACTGCGTCAGCGAATAGGCCTTGACCTGCTCTTCCACGAAGGCCTGCATCTTGGGCGACAGGCGCTTCCAGGCACCCATGTTCACGGTCAGGTCCATCAGGTCGACCGGCTGGTACAGGCTCATGCTGCCGGGCGGGCCCATCAGGATGTACTTGGTCACCTGGTGGAAGCCCAGGTCGTAGTTGACCGCCGGTCCCACGAAGTCGGCCGCATCGATGGTGCCTTTTTCCAGCGCCGGGAAGATGTCCGACCCTGGCAGCGCCACGGTGGACACGCCAAACTGCTGGAACACCTCGGAGACCATGCCGCCAGGCAGGCGGATCTTCTTGCCCTTCATCTCGGCCAGCGAGGTGATCGGCACCTTGGAGTGGATGATGTTGGCGTCGTGCTGGATGGTGCCGACGAAGAACATGCCCTGCAGCACGCCGGTCTTGACCGCCTCGAACAGGGCGTTGTTGTCTGCCGCCACGGCCTTGGCCGGGAAGGGCTGGATGTCCTCTATGGTCTAAGTTGTTGATTCAAATGGGAAAATATAGGCATTTGAAGATGCTTCAGCAAGTCATTGAAATTTTCTTGACCGCCGATAGCCGGGAACCATGGGCCGAGCCGGTCAGTCGGTGACCTTCAGGTCCTTGAGTGACGGATCCGCCGGCGGATAGCGCAGCTGCAGCGAATGCAAGGCCTTGTGCACCAGCTGGCCGACCATCAGGTTGCGGTGCGACTTCGAGTCGGACGGCACGACGTTCCATGGCGCCCATGGCGTGCTGGTGGCATTGAGCAGGTCGTCGTAGGCCTTCTGGTAGTCGTCCCACTGGTTGCGCACGCTCAGGTCGTTGTGGTCGAATTTCCAGTTCTTCCGAGGGTTGTCGATACGCGCCTGAAGGCGTTCCTGCTGCTCGCGGTGGCTGATGTGCAGCATGCACTTGACGACCACGGTGCCTGTCTGTGCCAGCAGGCGTTCGAAGTCGTTGATGTGTTCGTACCTTTGCCGGGTCTGTTCCTTCGTGATCCACCCGTTGACCACCGGAACCAGCACATCCTCATAGTGGCTTCGGTTGAAGATCATGATTTCGCCTGCACCCGGTGCCCGCTGGTGGATGCGCCAGAGAAAGTCGTGCTCGCGCTCGACCTCGGTGGGGGCCTTCCAGCCGACGGTGTGCACGCCCAGCGGGCTGGTGCGGGCAAATACGCTGCGCACGGTTCCGTCCTTGCCGCTGGTGTCCATGCCCTGCAGCACCAGCAACAGCTTGAAGCGCCTGTCGGCCCAGAACATGTCCTGCAGAGCGTCCAGTTCCAGTGCCAGCTTCTCCAGTGCCTCGACGTCCGCTCCCTTGCTGCCGCTGCCGACGGGCCGGGCCTGCGGATCGGCGGCCGCCAGCCGGAACGCCGCCTTGCGGGACGCCGTCGCCGGCTCCAGGGCCGGTACCTGCCATCGGGACCAGGGATCGTCAGGCGATGCCAGCACGGCCGAAGCCGGGTAGGGCAGGGAGGTGGGTTCGGTTCTGGACATGTCGTTTCCTTGCTGGCCAGTGTGCGGGATTCCATGGTAGGCCTGCCTGGCGCATCCGCACAGGGGATGGTGGCCATTGCCGGGCTTTACACCCCGGGGTACCATGTCCGAAGGGAATTGTTCTGCCGGCACAATACCGGCTTTTTGCCACACGCGGCCAGCCGGAGATACATCATGACCACCGTCCACGACCCCGAACGCAAACGCTCGCTGGTGCTGCGCCTCAAGCGTGTGGAAGGGCAGTTGAGGGGCATCCAGAAACTGATCGAAACCGACTCCGACTGCGAGAAAGTGGCCCAGCAGCTGGCGGCCGCCCGCAAGGCGCTGGACAAGTCCTTCTTCGCCATGGTGGGCTGTGTCATCGCGCAGGGCGATGTGCCACCCGACGATGTGGCCGACATGCTCTCCCGCTTTTCCTGACCCTTTCCAGGCCCGAGACCCGATGAAACCCATCCAGCTCTTCGACCCCGATTCGAGTACCTACACCTACATCCTGTTCGACCAGGCCACCCGCGAGGCCGTGATCATCGATCCGGTCGACGAGCAGCTGGACCGTGACCTGGCCTGCCTGCGCGAATACGGACTGAAACTGGTGTGGGCGGTCGAGACCCATGCCCACGCCGACCACATCACCAGCGCCGGCAAGCTGGCCGAGATGGCGGGTGCCAGGACCGCGGCGCCGGCCGGCTGCGGCATCGGCACGGCGGGTGTCCAGTTGCAGCACGACGACACGCTGAGCTTTGGTGGCGAGGTGCTGCGTGCCCTGCACACACCGGGACACACGGCTGGCAGCATGAGCTATGTCTGGCGCGGCCATGTTTTCACGGGCGACACGCTGCTGATCAACGGTTGCGGCCGCACCGACTTCCAATCCGGCAGCGCCCACGACCTGTACCGCAGCCTGACCCAGGTGCTGTTCGGGCTGCCTGACGAGACCACGGTCTGGCCTGGTCACGACTACCAGGGGCGCCGTCATTCGAGCATCGGCCAGGAGAAGGCGTCGAACGCGCGCGTGGCCGGCAAGACCGAGGCCGAGTTTGTCGCCATCATGGATTCGCTGAACCTGCCCCGGCCCCGGCGCATCGACGAGGCGGTGCCGGCCAATCTCACTTCCGGCCTGCGCCACGATGCCGATGGAGTTCTGATGATGCAGCCGCAGCCGCCGGCCAAAGCCGGTTATGCCGGCGATGTCTCGCCCCAGCTGGCCTGGCAGTGGGTGCAGTCCGGCGAGGCGGTGCTGGTCGACGTGCGGTCCGATGCCGAGCGGGAATGGGTGGGCTTTGTGCCCGGCGCTGTGCCGCTGGCGTGGAAGCAGTGGCCGGGCATGGCGCCCAACACCCGGTTCGACGAGGGCATCCGTCAGGCGGCCGAGCAGGGACACAAGCTGGTGCTGCTGTGCCGCAGCGGCGTGCGGTCGATCGCCGCAGCCCAGCGGGCCACCGAACTCGGCCTGGAGGCCTACAACATTCTCGAAGGCTTCGAGGGCGATCCGGATGCCCATGCCCATCGGGGGCATCGGGGTGGCTGGCGTTTTCACGGACTGCCCTGGCGCCAGAACTGATCGCGACGGATCAACACCCAAATTGAGCCAAAAGCGTAACAACCCCTGTCAGAATTGACAGGGGTGCGCTGACACAGCGCGCCGGGTTTTCTTCAATGGGGTTTTACCCACCCCTTGGAGCATGTCATGCACCACCTGGCCGCACCCGCACGGGTCCCATTCGTCAATCCGCCGGTCTCCGCACACCTGCAGTCCCGTATCGATCGCGAGTTCTGGACCCGGTGGAACGGCCCCTGGGGAGGCCGGTCCCTGCTGCACGGCCAGGATGCCGGGCCAGGCGCCGTGCGTCTCGATGGAAACGACTACCTGGCGCTCACCGGCCATCCGGACATCGTCCGGGCCCAGATCCAGGCCATCCGGACCAATGCCGGGCAGGTGATCCAGTCCGGCGTGTTCCTGCTGGATGCCCATCCGGCGCGTCAACTGGAGCGCAAGCTGGCGGCCCTGGTGGGCAAGGAAGACGGCCTGATCTGCCAGTCCGGTTACACGGCCAACCTGGGTCTGCTGCAGGCGATTGCCGACGAGCACACCGTGATTCACATGGACAGCCTGGCGCACACCTCGCTCTGGGAAGGTGCACGCCGCGCCGGGGCGCGGGTGCTTGCCTTTCGCCACAATGACCCCGAGCACCTTCGACGGCAGGTCGGACGTCATGGCGCCGGTATCGTGGTGGTCGATGCCGTCTACAGCACCACCGGTGCCCTGTGCCCGCTGGGCGAGATGGTCGACGTGGCCGAGGCCGCCGGCTGCATGTTGCTGGTCGATGAGTCCCATTCGCTGGGCACCCACGGCCCGGAAGGCAGCGGACTTTGCGTGGCCTTGGGGCTGAGTCACCGCATCCATTTCATTACCGCCAGTCTGGCCAAGGCCTTCGCAGGCCGGGCCGGCTTCATGAGCCTGCCGGCCGACATGCGCAACTACGTGCTCAGCAGCAGCTATCCCAACATGTTCAGTTCCTGCCTGCTGCCGCATGAAATCGCCGGCCTGGATGCGACACTGGACCTGATTCGCCGCTGCGATGCCGGGCGCGACCGCCTGCGCGACTGCACCGGCCGCGTGCGCGGCTTTCTGGCGGCGCAGGGCTATCCGGTTCACCAGGGCACCGAGCAGATCATTGCCCTGGAGGCCGGCAGCGAGCCGGACACCATGGTGTTGCGGGATGCGCTGGAGGCGCGCGGCATCTTCGGTGCCGTGTTCTGCGCCCCGGCCACCAGCCGCAACCGCACCATGGTCAGGTTGACCCTGCATGCGGCGCTGACCGATGCCGAGTTGCACCATCTGGAGGCAGTGACGGCCGAGGTGGCCGGGCACCTGCGCCCATGGGACTGGCCGCTCGCCCGGCGCGGGCGCAATGGTGCGGGGGCTCAGGTGTCCTGAATCTGCCGGCGACGCTGCGTCTGCAGGAAATGCCGGTAGGCTTCGACGGGTTCGGGCAGGGCGCCGGAGGGCAGCGGAAAGTGCGCACCCAGCAATTTGCCCTCCAGGTCGACGGCAAAGGCGGCGGACAGGGGCACCGGACCCGCCATGCCCAGCTGCTGGTGCAGTTCGACCGCCGGGAGCTGGCGGCCTGCCTCGATCTCCCGGCAGACGGCGGGGCCCAGTCCGGCGGCCGCGGCCAGATCGGCCAGGTCACCCAGGCGCTCGGCAGGTTCGAGCTGCAGCCAGTGGCACCGACCCTCGGCGTCCATGGCCAGCAGACCGAAGGGATCGGACAGGACCACGTGTTCGATCCAGAACCGGTCGCTGTGCTGGCGCAGCGTGTCGGCCACCGACGCGGTCTGCAGCCACGCATACTGGCCGCTGCTGAGGGTGCCGCGCCATTGGCCGTTGAGTCGGGCATGGGCGGCCTGGTGCAAGGCGCGCAGCTTGCCGGTCAGCTGGATGCCGATGTCCTCCGCGTGCTTGGGTATGTACTGGTCGATCAGGCCCCGGTTGAAGGCATCGATGGCGACCTGGTCGTCGGCCTGACCGGTGAGCAACACCCGGGCGCCGGGCCAGTCCAGCAAGGCATCGAGCACCTGCAGACCATTGATGCCGGGCATGACGTAGTCGATCACGCTGGTCTTGATCAGCTGGTAGCGCGACGGGTTGCGGGCCCAGTACTGCAGGATCTGGGGGGCCATGGCCTGGCCCTGCCGGGCCCTTTCGATCATGTGCAGCTGCTGCACGGCGTCGGCTTCCCAGCGCGCCGGCTCACCGGCCATCCGCTCCAGGAAGCGGGCCGGGTGGGCATACAGCTCCACCTGCCAGTGCGAGGGCAGGACCATGCCCAGCATCTCCAGGTACTCGGGATCGTCATCGACGAACACCGTGCTGCCTGAACGGTGAAAGAGCGGGAACATCGGGGTCATCGTGAGGAATGTGCTCGCGAATGGACGAATGGGACCGTGCTCATCGTGCGCCTGCGTACAGCGGCAGGTCGATGATGATCACGGTGCCGTGGTTGGGTTCGGACAGCAGGGAAATGTCCCCGCCGGCCGCATCAACGACATTTTTGCAGAAGGTGAGCCCCAGGCCGCTGCCACCCCCCGTATGCGTGGAGAAAAACGGTTCGAACACCCGGCCCTGAACCTCATGTGCGATGCCCGTGCCTTCGTCCGTGATGGCAATCCGCCCGCGCGTCCGGTGCAGCCCGATGTCGATGCGCAGGGCGCCGGGAGACGGGGCGGAACTGGCCGAAGCCAGCGCATGCAGCGCGTTCTTCATGACGTTGTCGAGGGCCTGGGTGAACAGCTGGTGCGATCCCTTGAACTGGAAGTCCTGCTGCACGTGCACCTGTACACAGTCGCGCTCCCGGGTGGACCGGTAGGGATAGCGGCTCACCACCTCCTGAACCAGCGCCGTCGCACTGAGCGGCATGGCGTCACGCGGCAGGCGCATCAGCTGTGCGTTGGCCATCTGGGTGTCGATCTGCCGGTTCATGGACCTGACCAGGGCCTGCAGGCGGCTGGCGAGTTCTTCCAGGCGGCGCTGCCGGGTGGCGGGCACATCGTGTTGTCCGATGTTGCGCAGGACATCGGACAGCAGGCTCAGGGTGGCCAGTGGTGTGCGCAGTTCGTGGGCCAGCACGCCAATGGCGCTGAGCGTGTTGATCAGGCGTGTGCGGCGCAGGTTGGCGCTGGAGGCGCCCAGCAGGAAGGCCGAGAGCCAGGCAAATCCGAGCACAGCCAGATGCTCGGCAGCGGATGTGGCCTGGAGGGTGGCCGGAAGCCCGGGCGTGGAAGCCAGATGGCTGATGCCCATCCCCAGCACCAGGCCCAGGCTCGCCAGGCGCCAGTCGGTCAGGTGGTAATAGATCACGACCATGCAGGCCATGGAACCCAGCCAGACCGCATTGCCATGGTTCATCCAGTACATCCAGGAGAAGAAGAGCGGAAGCTGGATCCAGGCAACGAGGGAGAACACCCACCCGGTCAGAGGGGAGTACAGGTCGCGCGTGATGGCTGGCAGCAGGAGCAGCAGGCCGCTGCAGGCAATGGCCGCGCGCAAGGCCGGGTTTTCATACGGCTGGGGCAGTTGCACGCCCCAGAGCCAGGCAAAGAACAGGTGTCCGAGTACCGTGGCGGCGCCCAGCAGCTGCAGCCGGATCCGGGACGGGTGCAGGATGAACTCGGCCGGCGTGTTCACCACTTCGGCGACCAGCCACCGGTACAGGCGCCGGCGGGCGCTCTCCAGCCGAAGTCGGTCTAACGCCACATGTTCCTCCGGTATGTCATCCTGTTTGTCCCGCTTGTCGGCAAATCTGTCGACGATCCGCACAAAGGTAATAACAATTTATCATTCCGGCTCCCGTTTGTCTGTCACGTCATGATTCTGCCTGTCAATTTCGACTGCATCGGCCTCGACGCGGTGCTGGCCGACTGGTTGTGCGCCCTGAAAGACCAGGGTGTGGAAGCCTTGCTGGTTCTGGGGCCGAACCCCCTGGGAGGTCAGGAAGACCGCGAGGTGCTGGCCGTCCATCCGCCCCGTTTGCTCGGTGCCGCCAGGGCCTTGGCCGAAAGCCGCGATTTCGGCGCCAGCTGGCGCGACAGCGATGCACCGCTGGTGGCCTGGCAGGAAATTGCCAAGTCGGTCCATGATCCCGACAGCCGCTGGCGACGCCTGTGGCTGGCGCATGGGCAGCAGACCCTGGTGCGTGTGGCATTCGGACTGCCCGGCGGACGGGCTTTCGAATGTTTCATGTTCAGCCCGCGGGCGTTTTCCGGGCGCGCCGAAGCGGCGGCCCTGGCCTGGTCGGCCCTGAACATCTGGCCGCTGCTCAAACGCTCCATTGCCGAGCGGCGCATGCTCCTCAGTCCGCGCGAGCAGGAGTGCCTGAGCCTGGCCTTCCAGGGCATGACGGCACGCGAAACCGCCCAGCGCATGGACTGCTCCGACCGGACCATCAATTACCACCTGGCCAATGCCATGGCCAAGCTGAAGACCGAAAGCAAGCTGGCGGCCATCCAGCGGGCCTGCTGGATGGGCCTGCTCTGACATGGCGGGGGCGTCCCTCATGTTGCATTGCAAAACAGCGGGGTGGCCGGCCATGGCGATAATGCGGCCATGACTTTCCTGGCTCTGGACGTGGGGAACACCCGCCTGAAGTGGGCGTTGTACGAGGCGCCGCGCGCGGGTGCCCGGCTGCTGGCGCATGGCGCGCAGTTTCTCGAGAACATTGAAACCCTGGCCGAAGGCGACTGGAGCACCCTGCCAGCGCCGCGCTGGGTGGTGGGTTGCATCGTTGCCGGCGACGCGGTCAAACGCCGCGTCGAGGAACAGCTCGAATTGTGGGATGTGGTGCCGCAGTGGGTGGTGTCCAGCCAGGCCGAGGCCGGGCTGAGCAACGGGTACGACCACCCGGCCCGTCTGGGCTCCGACCGGTGGGTTGCGATGATCGGCGCCCGCCAGCGCCTGCTGGCCAGCGGGCCTGCCCGGCCCTGCGTGGTCGTGATGGTTGGCACGGCCGTGACGGTGGAGGCCATCGACACGGAAGGCCGGTTCCTGGGGGGCATCATCCTCCCCGGGCACGGCATCATGTTGCGGGCCCTGGAGTCGGGTACGGCGGGCCTGCATGTCCCCACCGGCGAGGTGCGCGATTTCCCCACCAACACCAGCGACGCGCTGACCAGCGGGGGCACCTTTGCCATTGCCGGCGCGGTGCAGCGGATGGTGGAAAACCTGCGCCGCCATTGTGGTGCGGAGCCGGTCTGCTACATGACGGGCGGCGCCGGCTGGAAAATGGCCCCCAGCATGTCGACCGCATTCGAACTGGTGGACAGCCTGATCTTCGACGGCCTGCTCGAAGTCGCCGGCCAGCGTCTGCTGGCGACCTGAGGCCCTGGCCGCCGGTTCAGCCTTCGCCCCAGGGCAGCATGAGCGTGATCGCCAGCAGTTGCCTGAACTCGGGCTCGAACCGGTCGATGATGTCCTGCGGCCTGGGGCAAAGCCCGGTGTCCGCCATGACGCCGAACTGCACGCCGCCACCATAGCTCAGGATGGACACGCCCAGGCCGACAGTGCCGGTCTGCGGCACCCAGAACATGGTCTGTTCCAGTGTCGCGCCGCAGAAGCGCAGTTTGTCTGCCGGACCGGGCACATTGGTCATCACGGCGGTGGTCTTGCGACCGAACAGTGCCAGCATGGCGTCCTGGGCTGGCTTGACCAGCAACCCGGCCAGCGACAGCAGGCCGAACGTCAGGATCGGCTGCAGGCTGCCCTTGAGCGCGCGCATGCGGTGGCGGACTTCGAACACCCGTTCAACCGGATTCTCCAGCCCGATCGGCAGCACCAGGGGGATCAGCCCGAAGCGGTTGCCCAGTTGCCAGGCCTCGGACATGGGACGCAGGTTGATGGGCACCATGGCGCGGATTTCCTGGCCATGCGTGTCGTCTCCCGAGGCGCGCAGGTAGGCGCCGATGGCCCCTGCGACGCAGGCCAGCAGCACGTCGTTGACCGAGCAGTTGAGGGCCTTGCCGATGGCTTTGACCTGTTCCAGGGGGATGGGCTCGCACCAGGCCACCCGCTTGGCCTGTCCGGGCTGTCCTTTCAGGCGGGTCGGCGAATCGTCCGGCATCAGGGCCAGGTCGGCCAGGTCGCTGACCAGCTGGCTGCCCAGGCGGGCCACATGGGCGGCCTGGTCCATGGAGCCGCTCAGCCCTTGCTGGGGGTCGGCCATCAGGGCCAGTGACCGGGCCACGCCGCCGCCGGCCACGTCCAGGGCGCGGGCCGCTATGTCGCCCAGTGGCCGGATCAGGCTGTCGGCCAGCCAGTCCTCCGCGCCGGTGCCACCGGTCTTGCGGGTGCGCCTCTTGCGGCCGGGCGGCTCGGCGCCCCCGTCGACCAGGCTCATCATCACGCTGATGAGGGCGATCCCGTCGGCAATGCAGTGGTGGATGCGGGCGATCAGCGCCGAGCCGCCATCGTGGTCTTCCACCAGTTCGAACTGCCACAGGGGCCGCTCCGGGTCCAGGGGCTGCAGCGCCAGTTCGCCCACCCGCTCCTGCAGGGCATCGCGGGCCGCCTGGCCGCGCCGGCGGCGCAGAGGCCGGGCGACAACATGGTGGTCGAGCGCGAAGGCCGGGTCGTCCACCCACGCGGCGCCAGCCAGGTCCTGGCGCGCCACCTGGACGAAGCGCCGGTAGGGCAGCAGGCGTTCGCGCACCCGCTGGCGCAGGTCGGCCAGCCGGATGCCGGGTCGCAGGATCCATACGCCCATGATCAGCATCAGGTTCGACGGCGAGTCCATGCGCAACCAGGCCGTGTCGACCTTGGACATGCGTTCGCCGTCGAGCCCCAGGGTGGTGGCCAGCTCCTGTGCCAGCCCGGGCGGACGGCCCCGGCGTGGCCGGGCGGATGCCGGGCGTGGGGCACGAGCGGCAACCTTGCGCTCAACCATGGTGTCTCCTCGATGGGGTTTGGGTATGTCTGTCTATTTTGCGGGCTGCGGCCACCGTAAGATACCGCAGCAACCCCAACAGGACCTGCGCCGCCTGACGCGGCAGGCCCGCCATGACCACCCAGAGGAGTTTTCCTGTGTCCGATCTCAAGTCCCGTTTCGAAGCCGCTGTGGCCCAATCCAAAAAGCTCAGCGAGCGTCCGGACAACGGCACGCTGCTCAAGATCTATGGCCTGTACAAGCAGGCGACCACCGGTGACAACGCCGAGAAAAAGCCCGGCTTCGGCGACATGGTCGGGCGCGCCAAATGGGATGCATGGAACGCCTGCAAGGGCACGTCGTCCGACGACGCCATGCAGCAGTACATCGACCTGATCGAGTCGTTGAGCTGATCGCCCGGCGGGCGCTGCCGGCGCCTGCCGCTGTCTTCAGGTGCGGCGTCTGGCCGCCTTGGCGGGCGCCTTCCCGGGACTGGCGGGTTTGCTGCCCGGCTCCAGCAGTTCGTCCAGGTTGCGCACGATCTCGCTCTCGATATGTGCGCGGAAGGCGCCCAGCAGCAAGCCCAGCCTGGCATCCAGTTCGAAGTGGTCCTTGGTGACCCTGAGGGTGCCGCTGACACCGCTGCGGGTGAACCGGACCTCGTCGATGGCGCGACCTTCCTCGTAGGTGCAGCACATGTCGAATTCCTGCTCGGCCTGTTCGGCCCAGCGCCAGGCCACCTTGCGGGCGGCCGCCATGCCCAGATGGTGATCACGCCGGATGTGGATGTCTGCCATGGATCTCGTGTGTTGGTTCGCGCTGGCCGCCTATGGTAGCCGCTGGGGACGGCCTTGCGCGGTCAGGGTCTCCGCAGCGCGTTCGCGAAGGACGGCATGCCGCTCGGCCTGTGGTCGCCCGGCCAGATCGCGTGCGGCCTCATAGAAGCGTTCGAAGTTGCTGCCCGACTGCCGGAACAGGGCGGTGAAGCCCGGCACCAGTTCGTCGTAGGCCGCCTGTGCGCCAAAGCTGGCGTTGTTGGCGCGGGCGACCCAGGCATCGAAGCCCGCATAGCCGCCCCAGTCTTCGCGCAGGGTACGGTAGTCGGCGCGAAACTGCGCCATGATGGCCGCCTTCCTCACACGTCTGGCCGCGTCGTCCAGTGCCGGTTCGGCGTACAGCTCGCCCAGCCGTTCCCGGACGCCGCGTGTCAGCTCGCGAAAGGCCTGACGCCGCAGGTCGAAGCGGCGGTATTCGTCGCGGGCGGCGGGCAGGGCGTGCTGCTCCAGCCACTGCTGGCCACCCAGCCGTTCGACGGCCGTGGCAAAAGATTCGTTGAACAGGGTGTCACCCTGGACGTACAGCACCTGGTGGGCCAGTTCGTGGATGATCAGCCGCGCCAGCTCGCCTTCGGGATAGCCGATGAAGGTGTTGAGCAGCGGGTCGCCCCCTGCCCAGTTCAGCCAGCCCAGCGTGGAGTACGCCGGGACCGGATAGACCATGACGTCGAGGTCTGCCGGCAAGGTGTCGGCGTAGCGGCGGGCCGCGGCCTCGTCGTAGTAGCCCCGGTAGCCGACACAGCCTGCCACGGGGAAGCACCAGTTTTTCAGGGTCAGGGAAAACGCCGGCGCCGCCACGACGTTGTAGACCGCCGCGCGGCGCCCCAGGTCGGCGTAGCGTCGGTAGCTGGTGTTGTCAGGCAGGGCAAGGGCCGTGGATGCGAAGCTGCGGATGCGCTGCGACAGGTCCAGCCGCTGGCGCAGGGCGGGTGCGGTGCCGGGGTCCTGCAGCCAGTCGTCCACCGGGCGGGCGGCCTGCATCAGCTTCAGGTGACCGCTGACGGACTGCCAGTAATAGCCCAGGCCGGTGTCGGGGCTGGCACAGCCGCCGAGCAGGGCCATGGACAGGAGCACCGCAGCGCGTCTCACACCCTGGCCACCTCGACACAGCAGTCATAGAACACCGGAGCACGGCCGAGGTCGGTCAGGCCCTGGTGGGTGACCTCGTTGACGTTGGTGCCGTTCATGCCGAGCTTGCGCCACCAGATGCCCAGCCCGTTGACGACGCCAGGGCGCGCCCGGTCGGTGATGCGTGCGCGGCAGTGGTACTCGCCGCGCCGGTTGTAGACCCTGACGGCTTGTCCGTCACCGATCTGGCGCGGACCCGCATCGTCGGGGTGCATTTCGAGCCAGGGTTCGCCCTCGATGTCACGCAGGCTCTGCACGTTGACAAAGGTGGAATTGAGGAAATTGCGCGCCGGCGGCGAAATCATGGCCAGCGGGTGCTCGGGGTCGGTCCCGCCGACTTCATGGTTGGGCACGTGGTCCGGCAGGCCGTCCAGGCCTTGCGCTGCCAGGCGTTCGCTGAAGAACTCGCAGCGTCCCGAGGGCGAGGGAAAACCGCCATCGGCGAACGGGGCTTCAGGCACCGGCAAGGTGGCGTAGCCGTCCGCCATCAGGGTGTCGAAGTCCACCGACTCGCCATAGGCGGTGCGGCACAGGGTCTGGTCGTCATCACTGAAACACGGGTCGTCGAAGCCCATGCGCCGGGCCAGTGCGCGGAAGATGTCGGTGTTGGTCCGGGCCAGGCCCTGCGGGGCGATGGCCGGGCGGTTGAGCAGCACGTCGGTGTGCCCGTAGCTGGCATGGATGTCCCAGTGTTCGAGCTGGGTGGTGGCTGGCAGGATGAAGTCGGCCTGGTCGGCCGTGTCGGTCCGGAAGTGCTCCAGCACCACGGTGAACAGGTCTTCGCGCTGAAAGCCGCGCAGGACTTTGGGCGACTCGGGCGCCACGGCAACCGGGTTGCTGTTGTAGACGATCAGGGCCTCGATCCGGGGGCCGAAGGCCTCCGACGTGTCCTGCAGCAAGGCATCGCCGATGGTGCTCATGTTGATGGTGCGTGGCTGCCGCCCATCCAGCAGGTCGGGACGCTGCAATGCGCTGCGCCGGATCGGATAGACCCCGGAGGATGACATCAGCAGGCCGCCGGACGGATGGCGCCAGGCGCCAACCAGGGCAGGCAGGCAGGCCACGGCGCGAACCGCATTGCCACCTCCCTTGACCCGTTGCATGCCGTAGTTCAGGCGGATGGCGGCGGGCCGCAGGGTGCCGTAGTCGCGTGCCAGTCGACGGATCTGCTCGACAGGCACGCCGCAGACGTCGGCCGCCCGCTCCGGAGGCCACTGGAGGGCGCGCTCGCGCAGGCGTTCCCAGCCGAGGGTGTGGCGTTCGATGTAGTAGTGGTCCAGCCAGTCGTGCACGATGAGTTCGTGCATCAGGGCCAGGGCCAGGGCGGCGTCGGTGCCGGGTCGAAGGGCGATGTGTTCGTGGCACTTGTCGGCGGTCTCTGATCGCCGGGGGTCGATGCAGACCAGTCTGGCCCCGTCCCGCTTGGCCTGCTGTGCCAGACGCCAGAAGTGCAGGTTGCTGCCAATCGAGTTGCTGCCCCAGATCAGGATCAGCCGCGCGTGGGCGAAGTGCTCGACCTTCATGCCGACCTTGCCACCCAGGGTATGGATCAGGCCCTCGGCGCCTGCCGATGCGCAGATGGTCCGGTCCAGCAGCGAGGCGCCCAGGCGGTGAAAAAAGCGCGCCGCCATGCCCTCGCTCTGCACCAGGCCCATGGTTCCGGCGTAGCTGTAGGGCATGATGGCCTGCGGCTGGCGGGCCGCGATGGACTGGAGCCGGTTTGCAATGGTGTCCAGGGCCTCGTCCCAGCTGACGGGTTCGAACTGGCCGCTGCCCTTGGGGCCACAGCGGCGCAGGGGTTGCAGCAGCCGCTCGGGGTGGTAGGTGCGTTCGGTATAGCGCGAGACCTTGGCGCACAGCGCGCCATCGGTGTGCCGGTGCGCCGGGTTGCCTTGCACGCGAACGGCCCGCCCGTCGGCATCGACATGCGTGAGCAGCGCGCAGGTGTCCGGGCAGTCGTGCGGGCAGGCGCCACGTACCGTGGTCAGGGGGGATTCTGTTGGAAATGTCATGCCGAAGAAGGGTGCGGGGCTTCGGAGGGAATGAAGTGCGGCTATGCTGCCGGTGCCACCGGCGGTGGTGCGCGTTTCACCGAACACGAGCAACGATCAGCATAGCAGGAGAGTTCCATGCAGCGACGACTGGCCCTATCGACCCTGGGTGCATGCCTGGGATTTCCGGCGCTGGCCCTGCGGTCCGGTCTGGCCCGGGCCGAGGGCACGGGCGTGAGGGACGACAGGATCGTGTTGGGGCAGTCGGCGCCATTCAGCGGCGCCGCCGAGCAGCTGGGCCTGCAGTTCAATCTGGGCGCGCGCCTGTATTTCGACGCACTGAATGCCCAGGGCGGCATACATGGCCGCCGCATCGAGATCAACCGGATGGACGATGGTTATGAACCGGAACGCTGCGGGGCGAACACGAAGCAGCTGATCGCCGATGACGTCTTTGCCCTGTTCGGCTACATCGGGACACCCACCGGCATGGTGGCATTGCCCATGGCCACGCAAGCCAGGGTGCCGTTTTTCGCCCCGTTCACGGGTGCCGAGGCCCTGCGCTCGCCGTTCAACCGCTATGCCATCCATGTGCGGGCGTCCTACTTCGACGAAACTGCCGCCATCGTCAGCCATATCCTGGCCACAGGCATCCGGCGGGTGGCCGTGTTCTACCAGAACGACGCCTACGGCAAGGCCGGGCTGGAGGGCGTGGAGCGGGCGCTGAAGGCGCAAAACCTGGCGCCGGTGTCGACCGGGACGGTCGAGCGCAATTCGACGGATGTGGCCAAGGCCAGGGATTCCGTGCTGGCGGGCCGTCCGGAAGCGATCGTCCAGATCGGTGCCTACAAGGCCTGCGCGGCCTTTGTGCGCATGGTTCGGCAGGCCGCCTACGCGGGCAACTTCTTCAATGTGTCGTTCGTGGGTACCCAGGCGCTGATGGACGAACTCGGTGCCATGGCGCGCGGGGTGGTGGTCAGCCAGGTGATGCCGTTTCCCTACAGTCCGGTCTCGCCCGTTGCGAGCGAGTACCTGGCCGCCGTGCGCAGGAAACAGGGCCTGGCCCCGAACTATTCGGGCATCGAGGGCTATGTGGCGGCACGGGTGTTTGCCGAAGGCCTGCGGCGCGCCGGCCGCAACCTGACGCGCGAAGGCTTCATCGACGCCATCGAAGGGCTGCGCAACCTGGACCTGGGCGGTTTCCCCCTGTCGTTCGGTCCTGACAGGCATACCGGGTCCCAGTTCGTCGAGCTGACCTTGCTGACCGCCGACGGTCGCGTGCGCCGCTGAAGTGCTGTTCGTGGCCGGGCCGGCCTGTCCCGTCCGGGCTGCCGGGTTTCTCGCATTCGCCATCCGCCGGCCGGCCCGATTGGTTAGGATGGCACCTTGGTCCAGACGTCGAGACCGGAGGCTCCATGCAACTGATCGATTCCATCCTGACGCAGGCCGCGTCCATCGCCGCCATCCGGCGTGACATTCACGCCCATCCCGAGCTGTGCTTTGAGGAAGTCCGAACCGCGGACCTGGTCGCCGCCCGGCTGACCGAGTGGGGCATTCCGATCCACCGGGGCATGGGCACGACGGGGGTGGTCGGCATCGTACATGGCCGCGATGGCGGTGCCTGTGGACGGGCCATCGGCCTGCGCGCCGACATGGATGCCCTGCCGATGCAGGAGTTCAACCGGTTCGAGCACGCCAGCCAGCATCAGGGCAAGATGCACGCCTGTGGTCATGACGGACACACGGCCATGCTGCTGGCGGCGGCGCAGCATTTTTCGCGGCACCGCGAGTTCGATGGCACGGTCTACCTGATCTTCCAGCCCGCCGAGGAGGGCGGTGGAGGCGCGCGCGAGATGATCAAGGACGGCCTGTTCGAGCGGTTTCCGATGGACGCCGTGTTCGGCATGCACAACTGGCCGGGTCTGCCGGTCGGCGGCTTTGCCGCCAGCCCGGGTCCGGTGATGGCGTCCAGCAACGAGTTCCGCATCGTCATCCGGGGCAAGGGCGCGCATGCGGCCCTGCCGCACAACGGCATCGATCCGGTGCCTGTGGCCTGCCAGATGGTGCAGGCGTTTCAGACCATCATCACCCGCAACAAGAAGCCCGTGGAGGCCGGCGTGATCTCGGTGACCATGATCCACACGGGCGAGGCCACCAATGTCGTTCCCGACAGCTGCGAGATCCAGGGTACGGTGCGCACCTTCACCCACGAGTTGCTGGACCTGATCGAGCAGCGCATGCAGGTGATTGCCGAGCACACCTGTGCTGCATTCGGTGCGGACTGCGAGTTCCATTTCCGGCGCAACTATCCGCCGACCGTCAACCATGCGGCCGAGACCGCCTTCGTGCGTGAGGTGGTGGCCGGCATCGCCGGAGAAGCGATGGTGCTGGACCAGGAGCCCACCATGGGGGCCGAGGACTTCGCCTACATGCTGCAGCACAAGCCGGGCTGCTACCTGTTCATCGGCAACGGCGACGGAGACCACCGCTCGCTTGGCCATGGCGAGGGGCCGTGCACCCTGCACAACCCGAATTACGACTTCAACGACGATCTCATTCCGCTGGGGGCCACGCTCTGGGTCCGGCTGGCCGAGCAGTGGCTGGCACGTCCGGGCGCCACCGGAGCGGCTGCATGATCGGGCTCGAACAGGCGTTCTCCCCCAGTTATGCCCGGGCCCGGGTGCGGTTTCTCGAAGCGGCGGCGGCCGGCGGGCTGGCCATCGTCAGTCATGACCATCCGCTCAAGGGGGCCGAAGGGGAGACCCTGGCCATGGATGTGGCGCTCGATGGCTCTCCCCAGGCCGACCGGCTGCTGATCGTCAGCAGCGCCTGCCATGGTGTCGAGGGGTTCTGCGGCTCGGGCGTGCAGGTGTATGCGTTGCATGATGCGGCCTGGCGCGCCCAGGCGCGGGACGCCGGTGTTGCGGTGCTCTATATCCATGCGCTCAATCCCTACGGCTTCTCGCACCGCCGCCGGGTGACCCACGAGAACGTCGATCTGAACCGGAATTTCCAGGACTTTTCGCGTCCCTTGCCGGTCAATGCCGCGTATGCCGAGTTGCACCCGCTCCTGTTGCCCGGGCAGTGGCCCCCCACGCAGGAGAACCGGGCTGCCATCGATGCCTATATCGGACAGCAAGGCCTGACGCGCTATCAGGCGGCGGTCTCCCAGGGGCAGTACCAGTTTCCCGACGGGCTGTTCTTTGGCGGCCATGCCCCGACCTGGAGCCATCGGGTCTTGCGACAGGTCTTGCGCCGTCATGCCTCCCGGGCACAGCGGGTGGCCTGGATCGACCTGCATACCGGGCTCGGCCCGAGCGGTGTGGGTGAGCGCATCTATGCCGGTCGCGACGAAGCACCGGCACTGGAGCGGGCCCGGGCCTGGTGGGGCGGCGATGGTCAGACCCCGGTCACCTCGATATACGACGGCAGTTCCACCTCGGCCCTGCTCAGCGGCCTGATGTGGTGCGCGTTCTACGAAGAGTGTCCCCAGGCCGAGTACACCGGCCTGGCGCTGGAGTACGGCACCGAACCCATCACCACGGTGCTGGAGGCGCTTCGGGCCGACCACTGGCTGCACCTGCATCCCGAGGCCGATGTCACATTGCGCGAAGCGATCGGGCGCCAGATGATGCAGGCGTTCTATACCGATACCGATGTCTGGCGCGGTCAGGTGCTGGCCCAGGCTCGGCAGGCCATGTGCCAGGCCGTCGTCGGACTGGCGACCTGATCCTTCGACCAGCCTGGCTGGCCGGCCCGTCAGGCCGGTGTGTCGTAGCTGGCGGCCAGGTGCAGCAGGTGCTGGCGCTGGCCCGGCTCCAGGTAGGGCGCCAGCAGGTTGAGCACATGGCGGGCGCCCCTCAGCAGCGACTGCTGCGCGTGATCCGGCTCCAGGGCATGTCGCGGGTCCTGCACGTATTCGAAACTGAGCCAGTAGGTCAGGACGACGACCACGCAGTTGGCGGTCGCGTCGACCTCACGCGAATCGATGTCCAGGGCACCGCTGCGTCCCATGCCCGACAGCAGAAGCCGGACGGCGCGGATCTTGCGCTGCAGCAGTTCCTGGAAGCGCTTTTCCAGCAAGCGGTTCTTGGACAACAGGTCGTTCAGGTCCCGGTACAGGAAGCGATTGGACCAGATGGTCTCGAACAGCGTGTGAAAGAAGAACCAGGCGTCCTCTACGTTGCGCACGCCGTCGGCCGCATTCAGGACCTGTTCCAGGTGACGCTCGCAGCGTTCGAACAGAGCGTTGATCAGCTCGTCCTTGGCCGGGTAATGGTAGTAGAGGTTGCCAGGGCTGATGCCCAGTTCCGCCGAAATCAGCGTCGTCGAGACATTGGGCTCGCCAAACCGGTTGAACAGTTCCAGGGTGACTTCAAGGATGCGTTCGGCCGTGCGGCGCGGTGCCTTGCGTGCCATGCTCAGGCCAGTTCCTGCTGTGCGCGGTGGAGGCGCAACCGGTGTTCGAGGATATCCAGCGACGCATGCAGGCGTCGCACCGGATCGGTCACCGGATGGTCCGGCCCGTGCAGCAGGTGGCGGTGCGGATCGGACAGCGATTCGTGGTCGAGCCGGATGCCGTGGCGTTCAAGCTTGCGCGCGATGCCATCGGCATTGCGTCGCAGCATCTGGCGCGTCTGCTGGTAGGCGTGTTCGGCCAGTTGCCGCCGCTGGCGGTAGCTGAAGGTGTTGGCAAAGAACATTTCGGGGTCGCGCTGGTCGGGTTCGATCAGAACGATGTCACAACCCGGGTAGGCCCGCTCATAGTGCTTCATCCCCAGGGCCAGGCGGGAGTGGATCATGGAGCGGAAGGTCTGGCTCATGACCGCCGGCAGGCCGCCTTCGACCAGCGACGGAATGCGCTGGTGCCGGGCCGCGTCGGGGTCGGCGTGAAACGGCACGAGGGGGTTGAGGCAGATCAGCAAGGTGGCGCCCTCGTCGAGCGCAACGGTCGCATGCACGGTCTTCTTGAGCGCACCGTCCACATAGTGCCGACCGCCGATCAGGACCGGAGGGAACAGCCCGGGCAGTGCGGCACTGGCCTGGATGGCACGTGAAATCGGCACATGGTCCCAGCCCGGCCGGCCAAATGGCGTGGCCTCGCCGCTGTCCAGGTCGGTGGCCACCAGGGTCAGCCGGGTTTTCAACTGTCGAAAGTCGTTGCTGCGGCCGCCCCGGCTGAACAGGCGTTCAATCTGCCGGTGGACGTCTTCGTTGTCGAACACGCCTGTTGGCAGGGCGGCGCCCAGTTGCTCGGCGGCCCGGCTCATCGGCTGGCCCTGGACCAGCCAGGCCCACAGGGCGCCGGACACCAGGCGAGGCAGACGGGCCAGCCGTTGCCGCATTTCCTGCCAGGCGGGCCGGGTCAGCCAGGCCGGATCGAAGTTTTCCTCATTGTCCTGGTCGTCGATGAAGGCGTCGCACAACTGGTGCGGCGTCAGGCCATTGGCCAGTCCGGCGGCGATGAATCCGCCGGCCGACACGCCGACGTAGTGTCCACAGGCATTCAGGTCGAGGCCGTCCAGGCTGTCGTCCAGCGCGCACAGGGCCCCTATTTCGTAGATGGCGCCCAGTGGCCCGCCGCCCGCCAGGGCCAGGGCAATCGCTGGCCGAGAAACGGTGCGTCCAGGTGACCGGGTTCGTCGGACGTTCATGACCACCAGTGTAGGGCCGCCTGCGTCAGCAACATGCTGCGCCGCAGCACCTGTGGCGGACGCAAAAAAAGGGCGTCATGCGCCCTTGACCGGTTCGTGGCAGTTGGCACCTGCCCGCATGGCTCAGCTGGCCTTCTTGCCGGCCGCCGTCTTGCGTGCGGTGGTGGAGCGCCTGGTGGCGGGCGCCCTGGCCGTTGGGCTGGCGGTCTTGGCGGCGGCTTTGGCGGCGGTTTTGGCGGCGGTTTTGGCGGCGGCCTTCCTGGGCGCCGTCTTGCGCTCGGGCTTCGCGGGTGCCAGGCCCGACATCTCCTGCACCATGCGGCCCAGTTCGTCGATGCGGGCCACCAGGGCCTCCACGTCGCGTGCGGCCGGCACGCCCAGGCGACCCAGGGCCTTGGCCACGCGTTCTTCGAACAGGGTCTCCAGCTTGTCCCACTGGCCCTGTGCCTTGGAGGAAATCTCGCTGGCCATATTGCTCACGCGGCCGGTGGCTTCGTTGATGCGGTCTTCGGCTACGGCCTGCGTCTTGCGCTGGATGGAGACGCCTTCCTTGACCAGGGTCTCGAACACTTTGCCACCTTCTTCCTGGGCCTTGGAGAAGGCCCCCAGGCCGGCCAGCCAGATTTGCTGGGCGGAATCACGGATGGCGCCGGACAGGGGGCTGTTGGCAGGCGAAGCCTTGGTTCGGCTGGCGGATTTCTGGATCTTCTTGACCATGGGGCAACTCCATCGGGGTTCAGAACAGTCCGGTACGGGACCGGACCATTGGCGTCGTTTGACTGTATGCGCTGGCCGCTGTGCTTTGTAGGGAGCTTCGACTAAAGCGAACGGGCGTTCGCCAGGGCGCGGGTTTCTGCGGGATCGACGCTATCGCCGTTTCGACAAGAATGGTGGCATCCGCGCCACCCGCATTCAGGAGCCATCGCACATGCACTACTTCGTCACCGGTGCCACCGGATTCATTGGCAAACGACTGGTCAGGAAACTGCTGGAGCGAAAGGGTGCGGTGGTGCACTTTCTCATCCGTCGCGAGAGCGAGCCCAAGGTCGCGGCGCTGCGCGAGTACTGGGGCCTCAAGGGCAGTGCGGGTGCCTCCCGGGCCGTGCCCGTGTTCGGTGACCTGACCGGGAAGAAGCTGGGTGTGGCGGGAGACACCATCAAGGCACTGAAAGGTCAGGTAGACCACTTCTTCCATCTGGCGGCGGTGTACGACCTGGATGCCGACGCCGAGAGTCAGGTCGCGGTCAACATCGACGGCACGCGCAACACGGTCGACTTCGCCAGGGCCATTGGCGCCGGACACTTTCATCATGTCTCGTCCATTGCCGCAGCCGGCCTCTATGAAGGCGTCTTCCGTGAGGACATGTTCGACGAGGCCGAGAACCTCGAACATCCCTATTTCATGACCAAGCACGAGAGCGAGAAGATCGTGCGTCAGGAAAGCCGGCTGCCCTGGACCGTCTACCGCCCGGCGCTCGTGGTGGGTGACAGCCGGACCGGCGAGATGGACAAGATCGATGGCATCTACTACTTCTTCAAGCTGATCCAGCGCCTGCGCCAGATCCTGCCGCCCTGGATGCCGGGCATTGGCATGGAGGGCGGCCGCATCAACATCGTGCCGGTCGACTACGTGGTCGATGCGCTGGACTACCTGAGCCATCACCACCGCGCCAGCGGCAAATGCTTCCACCTGGTGGACCCGAAAGGCTACCGCGTCGGCGACGTGCTCGACATCCTGAGCAAGGCGGCCCATGCGCCCAAGATGAATCTGTTCGTCAATGCGGCCCTGCTGGGCTTCATTCCGCGCAGTGTCAAGAAGGGCCTGATGGCGCTGGCCCCGGTGCGGCGTGTCTACCACGCCGTGATGCAGGACCTCGGCCTGCCCGAGGACATGCTGAATTTTGTCAACTACCCCACCCGGTTCGACTGTCGGGAGAGCGCAGCGGCGCTCAAGGGCAGCGGCATCGCGTGTCCGGACCTCAACGATTACGCATGGCGCCTGTGGGACTACTGGGAACGTCACCTGGATCCGGATCTGCACATCGATCGCAGCCTCAAGGGGGCCGTGGCGGGCAAGGTGGTGCTGGTGACCGGTGGCAGTTCCGGCATCGGCCTGGCGGCGGCGCACAAGATGGCCGAGGCCGGTGCGGTCACCGTCATCTGCGGTCGCGATCAGGACAAGCTGGACGAAGCCTGTGCCGAGGCCCGCGATCGGGGCTACGCCTTCGAGGCCTATGCGGTCGACCTGGCCGACATGGCCGACTGTGACCGGTTCGTGCAAGCGCTGCTGGCCGACCATGGCGGGGTGGACTACCTGATCAACAACGCAGGCCGGTCGATTCGGCGGGCCATCGAGGGCAGCTATGACCGGTTCCACGACTTCGAACGCACCATGCAGCTCAACTACTTCGGCTGCCTGCGTGTGACGATGGGTCTGCTGCCCGGCATGGTGGCCCGTCGCAAGGGGCATGTGGTCAACATCAGCTCGATTGGCGTGCTGACAAATGCACCCCGGTTCTCGGCCTATGTGGCCAGCAAGGCGGCGCTGGACGCCTGGACGCGCTGCGCGTCCAGCGAATTTGCCGACCAGGGGGTCACGTTCACCACCATCAACATGCCACTGGTGCGCACACCCATGATCGCGCCCACGCAGATTTACAAGAACGTGCCCACGCTCAGTCCGGAAGAGGCGGCCGACCTCATTGCCCAGGCCTGCATCTGGAAACCGGTGCGCATTGCCACGCGCCTGGGCGTGACGGGGCAGGTCATGCACGCCTTCGTGCCGCGCATTGCACAGATCATCATGAACACCAGTTTCCGCATGTTCCCCGATTCGGCGGCCGCCAAGGGCGAGAAGGGCAGCAGGCAGCAACTCTCGCCCGAAGCCGTCGCGATGCAGCAGATGATGCGGGGCATCCATTTCTGACAGGCGCAGCGGCCTACAATTTCGGGCATTGCACCACTACTTTGCTCGCTCACCATGAACAGCCCGACCCACACCCCTGTCGACCTGTCGCACATCCAGCCCCGCGAGAAGGCGGAGATCCTGGCGCAGGCCCTGCCGTACATCCGCAAGTACCACGGCAAGACCATGGTCATCAAATACGGCGGCAATGCCATGACCGATCCGGCCCTGCAGCAGGATTTTGCCGAGGACGTGGTCCTGCTCAAGCTGGTGGGCATCAACCCCGTGGTGGTGCACGGCGGCGGTCCCCAGATCGAGACCCTGCTCAAGCGGCTGGGCAAGAAGGGTGAGTTCATCCAGGGCATGCGCGTGACCGATGCCGAGACCATGGAAGTGGTCGAATGGGTGCTGGCCGGCGAGGTGCAGCAGGACATCGTGGGCATGATCAACGCCGCCGGTGGCAAGGCGGTGGGCCTGACCGGACGCGACGGGGCCATGATCCGGGCACGCAAGCTGCGCCTGTCGGATCAGGCGGATCCGGCGGTGGAGCACGACGTGGGCCAGGTGGGCGACATCGTGTCCATCGACCCCGCGGCGGTCAAGGCCTTGCAGGACGACCAGTTCATTCCCGTGGTCAGTCCGATCGGATTCGGCGAGCACAACGAAAGCTACAACATCAACGCCGACGTGGTGGCTGCCAAGCTGGCCACGGTGCTCCAGGCCGAGAAGCTGCTGATGCTGACCAACATCCGCGGCGTGCTCGACAAGGAAGGGCAGCTGATGTCCGAACTGACTCCGCGCCGCATCGATGAGCTGTGCGAGGACGGCACCATCAGTGGCGGCATGATTCCCAAGATCGCCGGAGCGCTGGATGCGGCCAAGAGCGGCGTGAATGCGGTGCACATCATCGATGGCCGTGTGCCCCATGCGCTGTTGCTGGAAGTGCTGGGCGATCAGCCGTTTGGCACCATGATCAAGTCGCATTGATGCCCGTCTGCGCCGCTTCGCGACTTTTCCCCAGGGGAGCCGCGCTTGCGGCCGGGCGAAGCCCGTTCCGTGGCGCGTGCCGGACGCAGGATGCAGGCCACTGTGGCCTCGTGCTCCACAGCAACGGAACACGGACATGAGGCTGCTTCTGGTCGAAGACGATGTGATGGTGGCCAGCGGCATGAAGCTGGGGTTGTGCGACGCCGGGTACACGGTGGACTGGGTGGGCAGCGGCGAGCGGGCCGAGCAGGCGCTTGAAAAGGACAGTTTCGACCTGGCGATCGTGGACATCGGCCTGCCGGGCATCGACGGGCTGGAGCTGACCCGGCGCCTGCGCTCGCAGGGGCTGACCATGCCGGTGCTCATCCTGACGGCGCGCGACGCACTGCAGGACCGGGTACAGGGGCTGGATCTGGGGGCCGACGACTACATGGTCAAGCCCTTCGAATTGCCCGAGCTGCTGGCCCGTCTGCGTGCGCTCCTGCGTCGCTCGCAGGCTGCGACGTCGGCCGTGCTGGGATTCGGTCCTCTGGAGATGGACACCGCGCAGCGGCGGGCCGTGCTGGCCGGACAGACCATGGAACTGGGGCCGCGCGAATGGTCGGTCCTGGAGTACCTGCTGATGCAGGCGCCCAAGCCGGCGGCCAAGGACAAACTCCTGCAAACGCTGACCGGCTGGGACAAGGAGATCACGCTCAATGCGATCGAGGTGTATGTCTCGCGACTGCGCGGCAAGCTGGAGCCAGCCGGTATCGCATTGAGGGCCATCCGTGGCTTCGGGTACCGGCTGGAGATGATGACGCCGCCCCGGCATGACGAAGCGGGGTGAAGCCGGGGCCAGTCCGGCCGGCATGATCTGGGGCCTGCAGCGACGGCTGCTGGTCCTGCTCATGCTGCCCCTCGGACTGGTGGCCGTGGTCAGCGTCTGGCTGCACTACCAGAACGCCGGTACCGCTGCCCTGCAGCAGGACCAGCAGCTGTTGCGGCTGGTGCCCCTGCTGGCCGACTCTGTCGTGGTGCGAAGCCGGCCCAGGGGGCGCGGCGACGAACCCCCTGTGGAACCAGACGACGGACTGGGGCCCGACCCGGGCCTGGCCATGCTGCTTGCACCGCCGGTGGACGAGTTTCTCAAGGCGCGCGAGGGCTTCTCCGCCTATGGCATCTTCAATGAACAGGGCCGGCTGTTGCTGGGCGACACCTGGTTGCCGACCGTGTTGCCGGTCACCCAGGAGGCCGAGCTTCTCAGCGTGGTCGAAGGTGGTGTGACCTACCGAGTGGTGGCCCAGCGCAGCAGTTCCAGTGCCGGTGAACTCATTCTCATGCTGGCCGACGGTTCGGATGCGCAGCAGAACTGGTTGTCCACCGTGATGATCCGTGTCCTGCTGCCCAACCTGCTGCTGTTGATCGTGGCCGCATCTGCGGTCACGTGGGCGGTTCACCGGGCCCTGCGCCCCCTGATCGACCTGAAACAGGCCGTCGAACGACGCTCGCCGCGCGACCTCAGCCCACTGGCCGTGGACAGCGCGCCGACCGAGGTCAGGCCGCTGGTGGCCTCGCTCAATCGCCTGTTTGCCCTGGTCAACGCGCAGGCCGAATCCCAGCGGCGTTTCGTGGCCGACGCGGCACACCAGCTGCGCACCCCCCTGGCCGGCCTGCAGGCCCAGGTCGAAGCCTGGGCGCAATCGGCCCGAGGTGTTCGTCCGGGTGACCGCGTGCCTTTGCCAGCCGATCAGTTGCTGAAGCTGCGCGATGCGACCCGGCGTACATCCCAGCTGGCCAACCAGTTGCTGGCGCTGTCGAGAGCCGACAGCCTCAGCGCCGATGCCCAGCCGATGCTGCAGGTGGATCTGCAGGACCTGTGCGAGACGGTGCTCCCGCTGTTTCTTGACGCCACGGCCGACAAGCGGATCGACCTCGGGCTGGAGGCGGCACCGGCACAGATTCTGGGTCATGGCTGGCTGCTGCGCGAACTGGTCATCAACCTGGTGGACAACGCGGTGCGTTACACACCGGTGGCAGGCCATGTCACCTTGCGTTGCGGACACGGCGGCCGGGGCATGCCGGACGGTGCCTGGATCGAGGTCGAGGACAGTGGTCCGGGCATCTCGGCCGATGAAATGCCCAGGGTGCTGCAGCGCTTCTACCGGATACCGGGCACAGGCGGCGAAGGCAACGGCCTTGGGCTGGCCATTGCCAGCGAGATTGCGAGGGCACACCACACCAGTCTGCAGATGCTGCCGGCCAGCGGTGCGCATGGGCTCCTGGTCCGCGTGGTGTTTGCGCCGTTGGTGACGGTTCGCTCGCGGGCCTGATGTCCGGCCTGCTGCGGCGACGGGTGACCTGACGGCTGTGCGAGAATTTCAGGCGGGGAGTACCACCGAGGTCCATGGATGGGCCCGCCGCCGAAACCGAACGGACCGAATGCCCATGAACGCCGATTTTCCCGACGCCCAGCCCGAGACGCAACGCGAGGTCCGTGACGTCGCTGATGTCGGTGCCGGGCAGACCGGAGCGGCCGGAGCGGCCGGACGCAAGCGTCCGAAACCGGGCGAGCGACGCATCCAGATTTTGCAGACGCTGGCTGCCATGCTGGAGCAACCCGGTGGCGAGCGTGTGACCACGGCGGCGCTGGCTGCCCGGCTGGAGGTCAGCGAGGCGGTGCTCTATCGCCACTTCGCCAGCAAGGCACAGATGTTCGAGGGTCTGATCGATTTCATCGAGCAATCGGTGCTCGGCCTCGTGAACCAGCTCGACGAACGCGAGGCCGATCCGCGCACGCGTTGCCGCAAGCTGGTGGCCCTGCTGCTGCAGTTCGGTGAACGCAATCCGGGCATGGTGCGCGTCATGGTGGGTGATGCGCTGGTCCACGAAAACGAGCGGCTTCAGCAGCGCATGAACCTGTTTTTCGACAAGATCGAATCCAGCCTGCGCCAGCAGTTGCGCGAAGTGGCCGTACTGGGTGGTGCGCACACGCCCACGGTGGATGCCCAGGCGGATGCCTCGGTCATCACCGCGTTCTGTGTCGGGCGGCTGCATCGCTTCGCCCGCAGCGGGTTTCGGCGCTCGCCCTGTGAAAATCTGGAGCACAGCCTGGCATTGCTGCTGCCTGCCGAGCGGCTCTGAAAGCCCGAGCGCGTGCGCAGCGCATAGGGGGCATACCCGGGGGTAAAGGGGCTGCACTAGAGAGGCGGCTCTAATCTGGATGGCAATTGGGTGCCGTGTCTGCACCCACGGCGGGCGTTTTGCGGTAAAAATAGCACGGTCGTTCGATTTAAGTCGAATCCGTCCTTTTTCACCTCGACGTTGTCCATGTCCACTGTCCGCACCGCATCGCGCCGATCAGGCGCCACCACCCGCGAGAGGCCCCTGCAAAAGGGGCAGCAGACCAAGGCCGCCATTGTCGACGCCGCGTTGGGTCTGGCCACGCAGATTGGCCTGGAAGGTCTGTCCATCGGTGCCCTGGCCGAGGTCATGCAGATGAGCAAGTCTGGGGTATTTGCCCACTTCGGCTCGCGCGAGGAATTGCAGATCTCGGTGGTTCGCGAATACCACACCCGGTTCGAAGAAGAGGTGTTCTACCCGGCCATGTCCTTCGAGCGCGGCATGCCCCGGCTGCGCGCCCTGTTCGACAACTGGATGAAGCGCACTTCAGTGGAGATCGATTCCGGATGCATCTACATCAGCGGCGCGGTCGAGTTCGACGACAGACCCGGCCCGGTGCGTGACGCCCTGGCCGGTTCGGTGAACACCTGGCTCGGCGCCATGCGGCGCGCCATCGACATGGCTGTCCAGGAAGGCCACCTTCGCGCCGACACCGACTCGGCCCAGATGGGCTTCGAGATCCATGCGCTGATTCTGGCGCTGCACTACGAAGCCCGTTTCCTGCGCAGTCCACAGTCTCTGCAACGTGCTGTGGTGGCATTTGACGGCATCGTCAGCCGCTTCAGCACCGCCGCTCCGGCAGAACCGGCCGCGCGGCGCAAGTCGGCCGCCAGGTCGGCCTGATCTCTTCCGCTTTCCACCCCTTCACAGACCATCACAGGAGTCAACCCATGCCCGTCTACAACCCGCCCCTGCGCGACATGCAGTTTGTGATGCACGAGGTGTTCAACGTCGAGGCCGAGCTCAAGGCGCTGCCCCCGCACGCTGAAACCGATGCCGACACCATCAACGCCGTGCTTGAAGAAGGCGGCAAGTTCGCGGCCGAGATCGTGTTCCCGCTGAACATCAGTGGCGACGCCGAGGGCTGCCAGCTCGACAAGGAAACCCACGAGGTCAGGACCCCGACCGGTTTCAGGGAAGCCTATGGCAAGTACCTCGAAGGCGGCTGGGCCGCACTGTCCTGCGACCCCGAATACGGCGGCCAGGGCCTGCCCTTCGTGGTCAACCAGTGCTTCTACGAGATGATGAACTCGGCCAACCAGGCCTGGACCATGTACCCCGGCCTCAGCCACGGCGCCTACGAATGCCTGCATGCCCACGGCACCGCCGAGCAGAAGACCCTGTTCCTGCCCAGGCTGACCAGCGGCGAATGGACCGGCACCATGTGCCTGACCGAGCCGCACTGCGGCACCGACCTGGGCATGCTGCGCACCAAGGCCGAACCTCAGGCCGATGGCACCTACAGGATCACCGGCCAGAAAATCTTCATCTCGGCCGGCGAGCACGACTTCACCGAGAACATCGTGCACCTGGTGCTGGCTCGCCTGCCCGACGCACCCAAGGGCAGCAAGGGCATCAGCCTGTTCCTGGTGCCCAAGTTCCAGGTCAAGGCCGACGGCAGCATCGGCGAACGCAATGCCATCATCTGCGGCGGCCTGGAGCACAAGATGGGCATCCACGGCAACGCCACCTGCCAGATGATTCTCGACGGTGCGGTGGGCACCCTCGTGGGCGAGCCCAACAAGGGCCTGGCCGCCATGTTCGTGATGATGAATGCGGCGCGCCTGGGCGTGGGCAACCAGTCGCTGGGCCTCACCGAAGTGGCTTATCAGAATGCGCTGGCCTATGCCAAGGACCGCATCCAGATGCGCAGCCTCTCGGGTACCAAGGCCAAGGACAAAGATGCCGACCCCATCATCGTGCATCCCGACGTGCGCAAGATGCTGCTGACCGCCAAGGCGTATGCCGAAGGTGGCCGTGCGCTGGCCATCTATTGCGCCCTGCTGCTGGACAAGGAACAGAACCACCCCGATGAGAAGGTGCGCAAGGACTCCGGCGAAATGCTGGCCTTGCTGACCCCGATCATCAAGGCCTTCCTGACCGACAACGGCTTCGAGTCCGCCGTGATGTGCCAGCAGGTCTTCGGGGGGCATGGCTACATCAAGGAATGGGGCATGGAGCAGTTCGTGCGCGATGCCCGCATCAACATGATCTACGAAGGCACGAACACCGTGCAGTCGCTGGATCTGCTGGGTCGCAAAGTGCTGGGCAACCAGGGGGCCACGCTCAAGAAGTTCGGCAAGCTGGTCGGTGCGCTGGTTGAGGAAGAAGGCGTCAACGAGAAGATGGCCGAGTTCATCAATCCGCTGGCGGTGCTGGGTGAGCAGATCACCAAGTTCACCATGGAAGTCGGCTTCAAAGGCATGCGCAATCCGGACGAAGTGGGCGCCGCTGCGGTGGACTACCTGCGCGTGGCTGGCCACCTGGTGTTTGGCTACTTCTTTGCCCGCATGGCCCAGGTTGCGCTGCGCCAGGTCGCGGCCGGCAACACCGATCCGTTCTACGTGGCCAAGCTGCAGACCGCACGCTTCTACTTCGCCAAGCTGTTCCCCGAGACCGCGACGCTGATGCGCACCGCACGGGCCGGCAGCCAGGTGCTGATGAATACCGACGAAGCATTGGCCTGATCGGAAATCCCTGAGGAGACAGACACGATGAAAACAGCTTTGACGATCATGGCCCTGGGCCTGACACCGGCCTGGGCGCTGGCACAGATGACGCCCGAAGGTCTGTGGCGCAACATCGACGACAGCACCGGCCAGGCCAAGGCCGAGATCCGCATCGTGTCCAGCCCTCAGGGGGTGCTCAACGGCAGGATCGAAAAATCGCTGATCTCTGGCGCCGAACCCATCTGCACGGCCTGCACCGATGATCGCAAGGACCAGCCCAAGCTGGGCATGGAGATCATTCGCGGCGCGAAGAAGCCCGCAGAGGGCAGTGTGTGGGAGGGCGGCAAGATCCTCGACCCCGAGAACGGCAAGGAATACACCTTGCGCATGACACCCCTGGAAGAAGGCCGCAAGTTGCAGGTGCGTGGCTACATCGGCCCCTTCTACCGAACCCAAGTGTGGTTGCGTGTCGAATGACGGCAGCAGTCTCCCCAACTGGACCCAACATGAAACGATTCCAAGTGAAAAAAGTCGCCGTGCTCGGCGCCGGCGTGATGGGCGCGCAGATCGCTGCCCATCTGGTCAACGTCAAGGTGCCGGTGGTGCTGTTTGACCTGCCGGCCAGGGAAGGTCCCAAGAACGGCATCGTCACGCGCGCAATCGACAACCTCAAGAAACTCAAGCCTTCGCCACTGGGCGTGGCGGCCGACGCCGACCTGATCGGACAGGCCAACTACGAAGAGCACATGGAGCAGTTGCGCGGTTGTGACCTCATCATCGAGGCCATTGCCGAGCGCATGGACTGGAAGCTGGACCTGTACCAGAAGATCGCGCCCTACGTCGCGGAGCATGCCATCGTCGCGTCCAACACATCGGGCCTGTCGATCACCAGGCTGTCGGAGGCGCTGCCCGAGTCGATCCAGCCCCGCTTCTGCGGCATCCATTTCTTCAACCCGCCGCGCTACATGACGCTGGTGGAGCTGATCGCCACGCCGACCACACAACCGCAGATCCTGGACGATCTGGAGAGCTTCGTCACCAGCGGGCTGGGCAAGGGCGTGGTGCGTGCCAAGGACACCCCCAATTTCGTGGCCAACCGCATCGGCATCGCCGGCATGCTGGCGACCATGAAGGAGGTCGAGAACTTCGGTCTGACCTATGACGTGGTCGACGACCTGACCGGCAAGCGCCTGGGCCGTGCGTCCAGCGGCACGTTCCGCACCGCCGATGTGGTAGGGCTGGACACCATGGCACACGTCGTCAAGACGCTGCAGGACAACCTGACCGAACAGACCGACCCGTTCTATGGCAGCTTTGGCACGCCAGAAGTACTCAAGACCCTGATCGAGAAAGGCCATCTGGGCCAGAAGACCAAGGTCGGCTTCTACAAAAAGGTCGGTCGCGACGTGCTGCGCTTCGAACTGGAGAGTGGCGAATACGTGCCCGGCGGCCAGAAGGCCGACGAGGTCTATGGTCGCATGCTCAGGAAGCCGGCCGCCGAGCGCCTGAAGCTGCTGCGCGATGCCGAGGGGCCGCAAGGCCGGTTCCTGTGGGCCATCCTGCGCAACGGTTTCCACTACGCCGCCGTGCATCTGGCCACCATTGCCGAGACCGCGCGCGATGTCGACCAGGCCATGCGCTGGGGATTCGGCATGAAGCAAGGCCCGTTTGAACTGTGGCAGGAAGCCGGCTGGCTGGACGTGGCGAAGATGATCCAGGAGGACATCGACGCCGGCAAGGCCCTGTGCCAGGCGCCGTTGCCCGAATGGGTGTTCAAGGGCCCGGTGGCCGATGCCGGGGGCGTGCACACCGAACAAGGCTCCTGGAACCCGTCCAGGGCGGTGTTTGAACCCCGCCGCAACCTGCCGGTCCATGCGCGCCAGCACTTCCCCGAACTGCTGCTTGGCGAGGCCGGTCCGAAGTTCGAGACCGCAGGCACCACCGTCAGCGAGGACAGGAACCTGCGCACCTGGACGCTGGATGGCGAGGTGCTGATTGCCAGCATCAAGACCAAGATGCACACCATCAGCCCCGAGGTGTGCGAAGGTCTGATGGCCGCCATCGATCTGGCTGAGGCCGAGTACCAGGGTCTGGTGATCTGGTCCGGCGATGAGCCCTTCAGCGCCGGCGCCGACCTGCAGGCCTTGCTGCCCGCCTTCATGGCGGTGGGCGTGGCTGCGGTGGAAGACGCTGAAGGCTTCATGCAGCAGGTGATGCTGCGCCTGCGCTACGCCAGCGTGCCGGTCGTCAGTGCCATGCGTGGCCTGGCACTGGGTGGTGGCTGCGAACTGGCGGTGCACAGCGCGCGGCGTGTGGCCCATATGGAAACCTACGTCGGCCTGGTCGAAGTGGGCGTGGGCCTGATCCCGGGCGCCGGTGGCCTGACCTACATTGCCCGCCGTGCCGCCGAGAATGCCAGAACCTCCACCGGCAAGGACCTGCTGCCTTTCCTGACCGAGGGCTTCACCGCCGCGGCCATGGCCAAGGTGGGCACCAGTGCCATCGAGTCGCGCGCCATCGGCTACCTGCTCGACACCGACCTGATCGTGCCGCACAAGGATGAGGTTCTGCATGTGGCCATCAACGAAGCCAGGGCCTTGTTCGAGGGGGGCTACCGCGCACCGCACAAGCGGCTGTTCCCCGTGGCCGGGCGTGACGGCAAGGCCACCATCCTGGGTCAACTGGTCAACATGCGCGACGGCGGATTCATCAGCCAGCACGACTTCCACATCGCCAGCCAGATTGCGAACGTGGTCACGGGCGGCGATGTCGATCCAGGCACGCTGGTGAGCGAGGAGTACCTGATGACGCTGGAGCGCCAGGCCTTCTGCGCGTTGATCGAACACCCCAAGACCCACGAGCGCATTCTGGGCATGCTCAACACCGGCAAGCCTGTGCGCAATTGACCCACCCCTGCCGCGCTTTGCGCGACCCCCTCAAGGGGGCAACACCAGCGGCCCGGCAAAGCCGGTTCCGCGGTGTTCTGGAACAGACACTTATGGAGTCGATATGAAACAGATTCAAGACGCCTACATCGTCGCGGCGACCCGCACCCCCATCGGCCGGTCGCACAAGGGTTCGTTCAGGCACCTGCGCCCGGACGACCTGCTGGCCCACGCCCTGCGCTCGGCGATGGCCCAGGTGCCCAGCCTGGACCCGAAAGCTGTGGAAGACGTGATCGCCGGCTGCGCGATCCCCGAGGCCCAGCAGGGCCTGAACGTGGCCCGCATCGGTGCCATCCTGGCCGGCCTGCCCAACTCGGTCGGTGGCATCACCGTCAACCGCTTCTGTGCCTCGGGCCTGTCGGCCGTGGCGATGGCGGCCGACCGCATCCGCGTGGGCGAGGCTGACGTGATGATCGCCGCCGGTACCGAGAGCATGAGCATGGTGCCCATGATGGGCAACAGCCCCAGCCTCTCGCCCACCATCTTCCGCAACACCGACGACATCGAGAGCTATGGCATCGCCTACGGCATGGGCCTGACGGCCGAGAAGGTGGCGCAACAGTGGAAAGTTTCGCGCGATGCGCAGGATGCATTTGCGATGCAGTCGCACGAGCGCGCCGTGATCGCCATGAAGAACGGGGCGTTCACCGACGAGATCACGCCCGTGACAGTGCAGGAGCGCAGCGTCGATCTGGAATCCGCCGAGGTGTCGGTCACCGAACGCACCGTGAGCCTGGACGAAGGCGCGCGGCCTGACACCACGCTGGAAGGGCTGGCCAGGTTGCGTACCGTGTTTGCCGCGCGGGGTTCGGTCACGGCGGGCAACAGTTCGCAGACCAGCGACGGCGCGGGTGCGCTGATCCTGGTGAGCGAGGCGGCACTCAAGCGCTACAACCTCACGCCGCTGGCGCGCTTCGTAAGCTACGCCAGCCGCGGCGTGCCGCCGCATCTCATGGGCATCGGCCCGGTCGAGGCCATTCCGGCAGCCCTGAAGAACGCCGGCCTGACGCAAGACCAGATCGACTGGTTCGAACTGAACGAAGCCTTCGCCGCGCAGTCTCTGGCGGTGGTGAACACCCTGGGACTGGACCCGGCCAGGGTCAACCCCATGGGGGGCGCCATCGCCCTGGGCCACCCGCTGGGTGCCACTGGCGCCATCCGCTCGGCCACCGTGGTGCACGCACTCAGGCGGCACAACAAGAAGTACGGGATGGTGACGATGTGCGTGGGCATGGGGCAGGGGGCTGCCGGGATATTTGAAAGGGTCTGACGCCATGGGCGCACACGTCTTTGATCAGGCCATTGCGCTGAACCCCGAGGGCGAGGGCCGCTATACCGGCGCCACCTCGCCCGCCTATGCCAACATGATCGGGCCGTTCGGCGGCATCACGGCGGCCACGGTGCTCAACGGTGTGTTGCAGCATCCGGCCTTGCTGGGTGAGCCACTGTCGCTGACGGTCAACTATGCGGCCGCGCTGGCCGATGGTGCGTTCGAACTGAGCGCGCAGCCGGTGCGCACCAACCGTTCCACCCAGCACTGGGTGATGACGGTCACCCAGCCCGACGCGGCGGGGCTACCGCAGGTCGTGGTCACGGCTTCTGCGGTCACGGCAGCGCGGCGCGAGACCTGGAGTGTGGACGATGAGCCCATGCCGGCCGTGCCGGCTCCGGATGACGTGGCGCCCTACGATGTGCCCAGTCCGGTCGAGTGGGTCCGGCGCTACGTCATGCGGCCGATCGACGGCGCCATTCCGAAGCAATGGGATGGCAGCGGCAGCCACAGCCAGTCCCGACTGTGGTTGCGCGATGCGCCTGCCCGGCCGCTGGACATGTGTGGCCTGGCGGCCCAGGCCGACATTTTCTTTCCCCGGGTGTGGCTGCGGCGTGCCACGCACGTGCCGGCAGGCACCGTGTCCATGACCGTGTATTTTCACGCCGGGGCGGCACAGCTGGCCGAATGCGGTACCGGTTGGGTGCTGGGGCAGGCCCGTGCACAGGCGTTCCGGAACGGCTTCTTCGACCAGACGGCGCTGTTGTGGAGCGAGGGCGGGCACCTGTTGTGCAGCACGCATCAGGTGGTCTATTTCAAGGCCTGACGCCCACCTGGGAAGCGGGACTGCTCATGGTCTGCCGAGCAGCAGGTACAGGCCTGTGTAACCCTGGGGTGCGTGCACCAGCCCCAGGTAGAACGGACCCACGCCCGTGTCGGCGCCGAGGAACACGCTGCTGCCGACACGCATCTTGCCAAAGCCGATGTCGGTCCGGCGCATCCAGGCGTTGCCCAGTTCGAGCGATCCGCCCAGGAACAGCGCACGCGCCACGCCGACGTTCCACGGCATGCGGCGGTAGTAGGTCAGGCGGCCGAAACCCAGGTAGTTGCCGCTGACCTGGCCGGTGCGGTAGCCGGACAGCTGCTGGAACCCGCCGAGCGAGAACTCGTCTATGGAGCCCACGGGCACGGGATTGGCCAGGGCCAGGCGCAGACCCATGTTCAGGGTGTTCCTGTCCCACGTATAGGCCGCGGTGAGATGGGTGTCCATGCGAACGAAGGCCCGGCTCGCGCGGTCCTGTTCCTTCAACTGACCGTAGATGAATTCGCTTTGGATACGGTGGCCTTTCGACGGAAAGTTCGCGTGGTCGAGCTGGTCCGACACGAAGGCCAGGCGCAGGCCGGCTTCCTTCCAGCGCAGGGTGCCCACGGGGATGTTCGGCCCGATGACCTCGGAAGCCACGAGCTCCGGGGAGGCGCGGCGGGTCCATCCGACCAGGCCGGCGCGGAACTCGCCGATATGGCCCTGCAGTCCCAGCGGCCACCCCACGTCGGCGCCGACCCGGAGGCCCCGCCGCTTGCCGATGGCCACCGCCCGGCCTTGCCCGTCATACAGGTCGATCCGTTTGAGCTCGGCGTCGGCCCAGGCCGCCACGAACCAGTCTTCGGCGCGATCCAGTGGCTGGTAGAACTCGGTGAAAGCGCTGGTGGTCTCGCCCAGCTGAAGCCGGTTGCGCCATTCGCCACCCCAGCGGTTGACCCAGTGCCGGTTGTGGCTGACGCGCAGGTTGAAGGCGCCCTGGCCGTCAAAGTCCGTCCGCAGGTCCAGGCCGACCCGGAAGTAGTTAGGCCCCCACCGGTTCTCCTGCAGGCCGACGATCAGCTCTTCATTGCGACTGCTGCCCAGGCGGTTGAGGCGGTAGTCGATGCGCTCGTAGTCGCCGGTGGCGTCCAGCCGTTGCAGGTCGTCCTCGATGCGCGCGATGTTGACGGCATCACCCATTTCGGTCTTCATCAGCTGGGCCAGGCGCTGCGCCTGTGCCGGATCCACGCCCTCGAATCGCATGGCGCCGATGCGACCGGCATGCACCAGGATGCGGTCGTACACCCGTTGGCGGTCCTGCCGCCACTGGCGGTAGGGCCCGGGCGCCAGGGCGAGCCGCTCCAGCGCCGGGCGGGCCGCACGGGCGCTGGCGGTGCCCAGCCGCACCAGGTCCGCGGCCCGGCCGAAGTCGGCTGCGGTGATCGGACCCAGATCGGGTTGTAGCAGGACATCGCGTCCGGACAGGCTGGCGATGCTGGCCCTGACGTTTTGTTCGGTCAGGATGTTGACCATCTGCGCGGTGATGCCCAGGACGCTGGTCAGGGTCTCGCGGCCCGCCAGCGGTGTGCCGATGTTGACGGCAATCACGATGTCTGCGCCCATGCGCCGGGCCACATCCACGGGCAGGTTGTTCACCAGACCCCCGTCACCGAGGATGCGCCCGTCCACTTCCAGTGGCGCGAAGAAGCCGGGTACCGACATGCTGGCCCGCAGCGCGGCCGCCAGATTGCCGTAGTCGAGGATCACCGGCTCGCCAGTTTCCATGTCGGTGGCCACCGCCCGAAACGGCGTGGGCAGACCGTCAAAGCTGGCCAGGTGGCGGGCCGGCAAGGTGTAGCGCCGAAGCATGTTCTCCAGGGCCAGCGAATCCACCGCGCCGGAGGGCAGGCGGAACTCGCCATCGCGGAAGCCCAGCCTGAGCACGGGCGAGAGCAGGAAGTCCTCTTCCTTGCGCCGCTGGGAGAGCAATTGCCTGGGTTCGCGTGAGTCGAACAGGTCATCCCATTGGAAATCGAGGATCTCGCGTTCGATCTCGCCTGGCGTCATGCCGCTGGCATACAGGCCGCCAATGATGGCGCCCATGGAGGTGCCGGCAATCATGTCGACCGGAATGCGGGCTTCCTCCAGCACCTTGAGTACGCCGACATGGGCCAGCCCCCTGGCACCACCGCCCGAAAGCACCAGTCCGATGCGCGGGCGCTGGACGGACGCTGGCGGGACGCCACTGCCGGCGGTCGTGCGGTCCGGTTCGGCGCTTGCGACACCGGAGCCGGCGAGGCACAGGAGCAGAGCCACGGACGCGGTCCATGCGAAGGACAGCCAGCGCGGACAGGAGGTGGTGGCGGGCAGGTTCACGGCTCTCGGACAGGATGGGCAAGGGTGCCAGTTTATGAGCGCCGGTTGTTGTCGCACAGTGGGCATGCCACTCCAGACACAGACCTTGCATCGTGGTAACGTCCACCGCCTGTTCCACACCACTGCACACACACCATGAGCGACATCCTTGTGCACACCGAAGACGGCGTGACCACGCTGACCTTCAACCGTCCCGACAAGAAGAACTCCATCACCGCTGCCATGTATGCCAGCCTGGCCGACGCACTCGAAGCCGCAGCCGGCGACGAGGGTGTGCGTTGCGTCGTGATCCAGGGCAACGAGGCGGTGTTCAGTGCCGGCAACGACATCGCCGACTTCCTGGAGCAACCACCCGCCACCCAGGACTCGCCTGTGTTCCGCTTTCTGCGGGGGATCGCCCAGTTTCCCAAGCCGCTGCTGGCCGCTGTCTGCGGACCCGCCGTGGGTGTCGGCACGACCTTGCTTTTCCATTGCGACCTGGTCTATGCGGGGGACAACGCGGCGTTCTCCATGCCCTTCGTGAACCTGGGCCTGTGTCCGGAGGCGGCATCCAGCCTGCTCGTGCCGCAGATGTTCGGCTATCACCGTGCGGCCGAGGCGCTGTTGCTGGGTGAACCGTTCATGGCCGAGGCGGCGCTGGAAGTCGGTCTGGTCAACCGGGTCGTTCCGCCTTCGGAGGCGACCGCCTGCGCACAGCAGGCCGCCCGCAAGCTCGCCGCGAAACCCCTGTCTGCGCTGGTGACCACCAAGCGCCTCATGAAGCAGGGCCAGTCGCGTCTGGTGCTGGACGTCATGGCGGACGAAGGTGCCCAGTTCGGACGCATGCTGGGTGAACCGGCCGCACGGGAAGCCTTCACCGCATTCATGGAACGGCGCAAACCGGACTTCTCCGGGTTGTGAACCGGCCAGGGCGCCTGTGGGTGCCGGACGATCGGCACCCGCTGGCCAGGTGTCAGCGGCGAACCAGTTTCAGATAGGCCTGCCGCGTTTCGGGGGCCACGGCGTCGAGGACCTGTGCGTGGGAGGTCTGATGGCGCGCCAGCAGGCGAGCCGACGCCAGGGTGATCGAGCGGCAGTACCAGTGGCAGCTGTGCTGGAACAGCAGCATCTCGGCCGACAGCCGGAAGGCCTGGTCGCGTCGGCCCAGGCCGGCATCGTTGTGAACGGCGGCCGCCACCGCCTGGGCGTGCAGGGCCACCAGGGCGCGCAGGTCGAAGCTGAGCGCCGGGAACATGCGGGTGGCAAAGGGAATGCCAATGGGCAGCCGGCTGACGCGCACTTTTTCGCCCCACACCTTGGACAGATCGGCCGAGAACGCCTGCAGGCGCTCGGCCAGTTGCGTCTCGACGTTGCCCAGGGCTTGCAGGGCCTCGTTGCGCCGGTCCGGGTCACTGTGCCCCAGCGCCTTGAGGTAACCCTCCAGCAGCCGGGCCATGAGCTGCTCCAGCTGGTAGGGGCGCAGCACGCCTGCCAGCAGTTCGATGCGCTGGCGTTCTTCCAGCGTCTTGACGGTATAGCCCCCCAGGGCGAGCAGCATCAGGCCAACAAATACATCCATGGAGGCGTATTGTCCTCGACCCGATGCCGCGATGTCGCCGGACGTCAGGCGGCCTGCTGGATCCCGGCCAGCACCCAGCCAGCGCCGCCGTTCAGGGGCTTGGTCAGGTGCCAGGTTTCGTCAAACGCCTGGGCAGCGGCGCCATCCTCGCGCAGGGTGCCGGTGAAGCGCACGCTGACCACGTACTGATGGGCTTCTTCCTGGACGTCGATGACTTCGGCATCCAGTCCCACCACATCGGTCTGCGAAGCCGCGCCAGAACGGTCGCGGATGTCCATGCTGATCTCGGCGAACATTTCTGGCGTGGTGA
Organism: Burkholderiaceae bacterium; assembly: GCA_041396505.1. Classification (GTDB taxonomy): domain Bacteria; phylum Pseudomonadota; class Gammaproteobacteria; order Burkholderiales; family Burkholderiaceae_C; genus Hydrogenophaga. The sequence goes on along the minus strand of JAWKYL010000006.1, from coordinate 431,980 downwards.
AGGCGCGGATGTCGTCGAGGTTGCCGGCGTCATGGGCCGCCTGCAGGCGGATGAACTGGACTTTGGCATTGCGTGCGAACCCGGCGGCATCGAAATCAGCCGGAATGTGGCTGGCCGCCGGTTGCAGGTGGGCGCCGATCATCGAACCACCGGCCGGTGGCGTCGATGCCTGGTCGGCGGTCGGGGAGACTGGCATGCGGAAGGCGGCGGGCCCGGTGTCTCGCTGTCCGGCAGACGCACCGGCATAGGCCATCGTGCCCTGGGTGCCGCCTTTGCGACGCATGAGAAAACCGATGACGCCCACAGCCGCGGCCACCAGCAGGCCGATCATCAGCATGTTGGCAAAGCCTTCGCCGAAGCCCAGGTGCGATGCCAGGGCCGCCAGGCCCAGGCCGGCGGCCAGGCCGGCGATCGGACCCATCCAGCTGCGCCTGGGCGGCGTCGTCGGTGCGGCGGTGCCGCTGGCCGGAGCCTGGCGTGGCGTGGCGGTCGGCGCCTGGGTGGGCGTGGCCTGGCGCTGGAAACCCAGGGACTTGCCACCGCCCAGGCGGCGAGCTTCGGCGTCCATGGAGACGGTGGTCAGGCCGAGGGTGATGACCACGGCCAGCAGGGAAAGCAGTTTTTTCATCGATGTCTCTGTTGTAGGTGAACAGGGACGCAAGGCTATCAGACCATTCTTGTCCGAAAAACCAGAATTTTGATGATCATATTTCCTGAAAAAAGGGAAATAGACTGGGCGGCACCGCTGGCTAGTAGGCCAGCCACTCCAGCGGGTGCGTCGGGGCAGCGCCCCGAATGCGTGTGATGGTGTGGGTGATCACGTCGACGTCGTTGTCGAAGCCGCCATGGCTCGCCCGCTCGGTCCGGCCCTCGCGGTCGACCGTGATGTAGGGCGACGGCACGGGGTGCAGCCCGGATGCGGGGAACACGCTTTTCCAGTCCTGCAGTGACCTGAGTTCGCTGCGTGCCCACTGGTCGGTGTCGAAGTGTGCCGGGTCGTGCGCCCGGGCCAGCCCCAGCAGGGGCATCTTGCGCTGGTCTTCCAGCGCCCGGCTGACCAGGTACAGCAAGGACTTGCCATACAGGGTGACGGGTCCGAGGCGCAACAGATCGTCGGCCTTTTCCTGCGTATCGGTCAGCAGGTGGATGTGCAGGTTCCCGATGTCGAGGATGGACGCCGCCTGCCGGTGGTAATGCTCCAGCGCGAATGCGGCGCTGCAGGCGGGGGCGAACAGGGTGCAGGTGCGCACCTGCAGGCCCTGGCCGGCCAACTGGCCCAGCAATGGCCCCAGGACCAGGGCACCGGCCGAATGGCCAATCAGGTGGATCTCCGGCAGCGGCCTGCCGCTCCATCCGGAGAGTGTCCTGGCCAGCAGGTCGATGCTGCGCCCGCGCAGGGCGCTGCGCCGGGCGTTCTGCTTCATTTCGGACCACAGGGGGCGGACGGTCTGGCTTGCGATCGCCTCGACCGCCCGGTCGCGGGCTTCGTCCAGCAGGTCGCCCATGCTGCTGGCACGCTGTTCGTCGTCCAGGCCGAAGGCGCTGCGCAGGCGGTCTTCCAGCAGGTGGAACAGGGTTTCCAGCGGACCGGTTCGCCAGGTCAGGAACAGAGGGCAGATGTCGTTGGCTTCGAAGTACGGGCCGAGCACGCGGATGCGGTCGATGGCCTCGGCCTCGCTGTTCAGGCCGCCGTGGGCATAGACCATGAGCCTGGGCACGGCCTGGGACTAGAGCCGCTGGCGCAGGCGTTCGAGGTGGGTCGCCACGAATCCGGATGCCGGCATGTCCGCGTCGGCCGCCAGGTCCGTGATGACGACGTGCCCGTTGTTGCCGCTGACCAGGGTGTGTTCGTAGGCGTGTGCGGTGGACCAGGGCTGGTAGGGTTTGTGGAGATACGGTTTGTCGATGGGCCAGGGGTCGTCGGCCGGGTTGTCGGGTTGCAGGCGTCCGCTGGCCGAAAAACTCACCGATCGGCCACTGCGGGTCGGCCAGCGCAAGGCGTCCATCGCTTCGGGTGTGTGACTGCGTTGCTGGGGAACGCCCAGGGCGGCGGCCCAGGCGTCGGTGCCGTGGCGTACCCAGTCCTCGTAGCTCATGACCGCAAAGCCGCAGGCACCCCAGCCGGTGCCCCAGCTGTTCTGCACGATGAAGCCCCGCTCGTTGTAGCCCACCAGGGCAAACGCGTGCCCGCCCAGCAAGGACCCGGACGACTCGGACGGTATGGCAGGCAGTTGCTGGCTCTGGTGTGAACGCGGCGGCAGCCCGGTCGTGTCCAGCCGGTCCCAGCCGTCGTGGACGCGTGCGGACACGTAGATGGCCCCGATGTCCTGGATGGCCGATTGCATGTCCACCACCGACTTGCGGTTGATGCGGTAGTACACACCAAGCGGGCGCTTGAGCGCGTCCATTTCCCATTCCACATCGTCTCGTGGTCCGCCGCGGGCGTCCGGCCACAGGGCTTCCTGGCAGACACCGTGCTTGTGGAATCCCTTGAGGGCGCCCCGGCAGGATGAGCCCTCGTAGTCCTCGCCCTCCCATTCATCGTAACGGCGAGCCAGTGTGTAGAGCATGTACGGACTGACGCGGCCGGCCTGCCGCGTCGAGCCTGCCTCCAGCTCGCGGTTCCAGAGCAGGTAGTTGACCAGGGCGGCGAGGCCGAATCCGGTGCAGGCGCCCTGGCTCTTCTGGTCAAGCACCATGCCGGCTTTCACGAAGGCCGGCAGGCGGCCATAAACGATGTCGTCGGCCGGATACCGGTCTGGCAGAGAGCGCAGGGGTGCCTGATAGGCCAGGTCCCAGAAGTCGAGCCGGTCCGGCCGGGCATCGAACATGAGCGAGAAACGCCGGTTGCGTGCGGACAGGCGTGGTGCAGTGGAACGGGGTGGCATGGCGACCTCCGTCAGGCTGGAACCAGGGGCATGCCCGGCCGTGCTGCCGGGCGCCGGTTGGTGTGCGGTGCACACTCCGCCATTTGTACTGCGATCGGGGCATGGCGCCCATCCCCCTTCCGGGGGGGAGTGTCATCGGTAGCGAGCGACGCCCAGGCCTTCCATGCTGATCTGCGGCGTGCGGCCGGCCACCAGATCGGCCATGACGCGGCCGGTGCCGGCCGCCATGGTCCAGCCCAGCGTGCCGTGACCGGTGGACAGCAGCAGGTTGTCGACCGGTGTCTCGCCAATGATGGGCGTGCCGTCGGGTGTCATGGGGCGCAGCCCGGTCCAGAACTCGGCACGCTGGACGTCGCCGCCATTCGGGAACAGGTCCCTCACCACGAACTCCAGTGTGCGCCGCCGCCGTTCGTCCAGCGACAGGTCGAATCCCGAGAGCTGGGCTGTGCCGCCCACGCGGATACGGTCGCCCAGGCGTGTGACGGCCACTTTGTGCGTCTCGTCCATGATGGTCGATTCCGGCGACGCCTCGGGGTGCGTGATGGGGACCGTGATGGAGAACCCCTTGACCGGGTAGACCGGGATGCGGATGCCCAGGGGCGCCAGCATGCGGGTCGAATAGCTGCCCAGGGCCAGCACATAGCGGTCGGCGGTCAGACGGCCGGCCGATGTGCGCAGACCGGTGATCCGTGAGCCTTCGCGTTCCAGCGCCTGGATGTCGGTGTCGAACCGGAACCGCACGCCCAGGGCGGCGGCACGGGCGGCCAGCGCCTGGGTGAACTGGTGGCAGTCGCCGGTTTCGTCGCCCGGCAGGCGCAGGGCGCCGACGAACTTGTGCTTCACGCCTGCCAGCGCAGGCTCATACCGCAGATAGCCTTCACGGTCGAGCAACTGGAAGGGCACACCGTACTCCTTCAGGATGGCAATGTCCTTGGCGGTCGCGTCCAGCTGTTTCTGGGTGCGGAACAACTGCAGCGTGCCTTGCTCGCGGTGGTCGTAGTGGATGCCGGTGTCGGCGCGCAGCGCCTTGAGGCAGTCGCGGCTGTATTCGGCCACGCGGACCATGCGCCCCTTGTTGATCCGGTAGCGTTCGGCGGTGCAGTTGCGCAGCATGGACAGGCCCCAGCGCCACATGGCCGGATCCAGCATGGGTTTGATGACCAGCGGGCTGTGGTGCATCAACAGCCACTGGATGGCCTTCACCGGCACGCCCGGCCCGGCCCAGGGGGCGGAGTAGCCGGGCGAGACCTCGCCGGCATTGGCAAAGCTGGTTTCCAGTCCCGCGCCCGGCTGGCGGTCGACCACCTCGACCTCGTGCCCATCCCGGGCGAGATAGTAGGCGATGGTGGTGCCGATGACGCCGCTGCCGAGAATCAGGACCCGCATGAGACTGCTCCGTGCCTGCCCGGCCGCACAAAGGTGGGGTCATCGGGGGCGATGGATCCTGAGCAAACGCCGTGCCATCGGTGTTGTCGTCAGGTACTTCAAAAAACCCTATGTAAATCAATGGCTTGGAGTGAGTGGCCTTGTGTCGGTGATGGCTCTTGTGGCGTTGAATGGAATGAAAACATGACAAAAACTGGGAAACAGATAAAAAAACCAATTAAGTTGATGAAAAATCAATGGACTAGGTATGTGTACTGAATTTAATACAATGTCATGAAATCGTGACAACGAGGGCAGCATGCGCATTGACGTCTTTTTCTCCGATCGGGTGGGTATTGCACAGGAGATCCTCGCCCGACTTGCCAGTCGGGCGCTGGATGTCTCTGCGGTCGAGGTGGAGCCGCCGCACATCTACATCGAGGCCCCGGCGTTGCTGCCCGACCAGTTTTCGGCGTTGCGCGAGGACCTGCTGGCGGTGCAGGGCGTCTGTCGGGTGGCTGAGGTGCAAATGCTCCCGGGTGCCCGGCGCCGCCTGTATCTCGAAGCACTGCTGGCATCGCAGAGCGACCCGGTGCTGGCGGTTGATGCCGCCGGCGTGGTGGTGCTGGCCAATGCCGTGGCGCAGTCGGTGTGCGGCGGTGAAGACCGGCAACTGCAGGGACTGAGTCTGGCAGAACTGACCGGCGACCCCGTGCTGGCCAGCGATCTCCAGGCGCATCCCGACCGCATGCCTGCACGCGAGATAGCGGTCAACGGCCAGGCCTTTCTGATGGAGGCCGTCTCTTTGCATGAACCGGTCACCGGTGCGGCAGGGGCCCTGCTGACCTTGCATGCCCCCCAGCGACTGGGCGAGCGCATCAGCGCGATCCAGAACTACCACGCCGGCGGTTTCGAGGCCATCCTGGGGCAGTCGGCTGCCATCCGGCAACTCAAGCAGCGGGCGGTGCGCATGGCCCAGGTCGATGCCCCCTTGCTGATTCGCGGGGAAACCGGTACCGGCAAGGAACTGGTGGCCCATGCCTGCCATGCAGGCAGCCGCCGGCGCGAGCAGCCGTTCTTTGCCCTGAACTGCGCCGCCCTGCCGGAGAGCCTGGCCGAAAGCGAGCTGTTCGGCTATGCGCCCGGCGCCTTCACCGGCGCGCTGCGGGGCGGTCGGCCCGGCCTGCTGGAGATGACCGACGGCGGCACGCTGTTCCTGGACGAGGTGGGCGAGATGTCGCCGTACCTGCAGGCCAAGCTGCTGCGTTTCCTCAATGACGGCAGCTTTCGGCGGGTCGGGGGCGACCGCGACATCCGGGCCGACGTGCGCGTCATCAGTGCCACGCACCGTCCGCTGGAGGACATGGCGGCCAGTGGCGCGTTCCGTCAGGATCTGCTGTTTCGTCTGGACGTGCTGCAGCTGAACCTGCCGCCCCTGAGGGAGCGGACCGAAGACATCCTGCCGCTGGCCCAGGTGTTCCTGGCGCGGGCCTGCGCCCAGACCGGGCGATCGCAGGTGAAATTGAGCCGGGCGGCCGCGCAGGCCCTGCTGGCCAATCCGTGGCTGGGCAATGTGCGCCAATTGCAGAACGTGATTTTTCGCGCTGTCACCCTGGGCGAGACGACCGTCATCGATGCGGCCGACCTGGAGCTGGCCGGCGCCGACGTGTCGTTGCCAGCCAGCGGTCTGGAGGAGGTGGGCAGCCTTGAAGAAGCGGTGGCCGGCTTCGAGCGTGGCCTGCTGCAGAAACTGCTGCCCCAGTATCCTTCGACCCGCAGGCTGGCCGAGCGCCTGCGGACCTCGCATACCGCCATTGCTGCGCGTCTGCGCCGTTACGGGCTCACCACCCGGTGATGCCGGCCCCGGGGGCGCCGGCTGGCGGTCGGCGTCATTTCCCAATTTATACAAAGCAAATGCTTGCTAAAAATATGGCGGGCTGATAAGGTGCCATCCATGAGTGAGTCCGAGTCTTCATCTGCGGCACTGGCCGAGCCACGGCGTACCCGTGGACGCCCCCGCAAGAGCGCCGAAGAGCGCGACGACGGCAACCGGCGGCAGCATCTGCTGCGCGTGGCGGCCCGGTTGTTCCGCATGCGGGGTTTTGATGCCACCAGCACGCGCGACGTGGCCGCCGCTGCCGGCATGCGGTCGGGTTCGCCCTTCTACCATTTCGAGAACAAGGAAGCCATGCTGGCGGCCCTGATGCTCGAAGGCATGGAGCGGGCGCTGCAGATCCAGTCCGAGGCCATGGACGCTGCGGCACAGGCGGCCATGCAGCGCGGGCGGGCGCTGACGGCCCGCGATTGCCTGCGCACGCTGGTGCGCACCCATTTCGATGTCCTCGTCGGTCCCGAGAGCGATTTCATCACCGTCATGCTCTACGAGTGGCGTTCGCTCTCGCCCGATCACCGCATCGAGGTCCAGGTGCTGCGGGACCGCTACGAGGCCGCGTGGATTCCGGTACTCGAAGCCCTGCACGCCAGCGGTGAACTCACAGGCGATGTTGGCCTGGCGCGCCTGATGATCTTTGGTGCGCTGAACTGGACCGTCCAGTGGTACGACCCGCAAGCGCGCGCCACGCTCGACGGATTGACAGAGGCCGCCCTGCAACTGTTTCTCAGGGCGCCAGCGTGAGCACACACCCTTCAGACAGGAGACAAACCCATGCAGTTCACCCATGAGCATCGCGAGATCCAGAACACCCTCAGGCGCTTCATCGACGAGCAGATCAATCCGCATGTCGACGAGTGGGAGGCGGCCGAGATCTTCCCGGCCCACGAAGTCTTCAAACAGATGGGCAATCTGGGCCTGCTGGGCCTGACCAAGCCCGAGGCCTATGGTGGCATGGGGCTGGATTATTCCTACAGCGTGGCCATGGCCGAGACGCTGGGACACATCCGGTGCGGCGGCGTGCCGATGGCCATCGGCGCCCAGACCGACATGGCCACACCGGCCCTGGCCCGGTTCGGCAGCGATGAACTTCGTGCCCGCTTCCTGGCACCGGCCATCGCCGGCGACGCCGTGGGCTGCATTGGCGTGAGCGAGCCCGGCGCGGGCAGTGACGTTTCCGCCATCAAGACGTATGCCCGCAAGGATGGCGACGACTATGTCATCAGTGGCCAGAAGATGTGGATCACCAACAGCCTGCAGGCCGACTGGATCTGCCTGCTGGTCAATACGGGCGATGGCCCGGTGCACAAGAACAAGAGCCTGGTGATGGTGCCCTTGCGCGAGAACGGCAAGACCGTCAAGGGTTTCGAGGTGGGGCAGAAGATCCGCAAGATCGGCATGAACAGCAGCGATACGGGTCTGCTGTTCTTTGATGAAGTGCGCGTGCCGCAGCGGTACCGCATCGGCGAGGAGGGGGCCGGCTTCATCTACCAGATGCAGCAGTTCCAGGAGGAGCGCCTGTGGTGCGCGGCCAGCACGCTCGAGAGCCTGACCAACTGTATCCAGTGGACGGTGGATTACGCGCTGGAGCGCAAGCTGTTTGGCGCCACACTGGCCGACCAGCAATGGGTGCAGTTCAAGCTGGCCGAACTGAAGGCCGAAGTCGAAAGCCTGCGGGCGCTCACCTATCTGGCCTGCGAACACTATGTGGCTGGCGATGACGTGACCGAATGGGCCACCATGGCCAAACTCAAGGCCGGACGCCTGAACCGGCTGGTGCCGGACACCTGCCTGCAGTTCTGGGGCGGCATGGGCTTCACATGGGAGAATCCGGTGTCGCGCCTGTACCGCGACGGGCGCCTGGCGTCCATCGGCGGTGGCGCCGACGAGGTGATGCTGGGCATTCTCGCGAAGATGATGGGGCTGGCCAAACGTCCGGCCCGTTGAGAGGGGTCACATGAGCGATTTTCTGGTGGTTCGCCAGGGTGACGTGGAGCGCTGGACACTCAACGATCCGGCGTCGCGCAATGCCTTGTCGGACAGCATGGTGCTGGGTCTGTTCGAGGCCTGCCTGCGCGCCAAGGCCGATCCTGGCCTGCGCGTCGTGGTGCTCACCGGTGCCGCTGGCGCCTTCTGCGCCGGGGGCAGTCTGGGTCATTTCGCCAGCGCGATCGGCCAGGCGCTGGAGCCAGGCCAGCGTGATCCCCTGGTGGCGGCCAACCGTGCGTTCGGCGACGTCCTGCACGCACTGACCGAGTTGCCGCAACTGGTGGTGTGCGCCGTCGATGGTCCGGCCATGGGCGGCGGCTTCGGCCTCGTGTGCTGTGCGGACCATGTCATCGCCACGCGGCGATCGGTCTTTGCCACGCCCGAAGTCACCCTGGGCCTGCCGCCGGCGCAGATCGCGCCTTTTGTATGGCATCGCCTGGGTGACGCCGTGGCGCGTCAGTGCCTGTTGCAGGGTCGCCATTTCCATGCGGAAGAGGCGCATTCGATCGGTCTGGTGGACGACCTGGTGCAGGACGGCGAGCTGGAGGACGCACTGAGCGACAGTCTGTCGAGACTGTTGCGCGCGGCTCCGGGGGCTGTGTCGGTGACCAAGCACCTGCTGGGGCGTTTGCGTTCGCGGCATCCCGACTTGCGCGATGAAGCGGCGCTGGCCTTTGCCACGGCCCTGCGCGGGGCCGAGGCGGCCGAAGGGCTGGCGGCTTTCAGGGCCAGGCGACCCGCCGCATGGGTCGGCCACAGTGGCGCCTGAGCGAACCACGCGACAATCGGACCCATGAGCAGACACACACCGCCCCCCGAAGCCTTCGAGCCCGAGTTCATCGAGGGACTCAAAAACATCTTTGAAGAGAAGATCGTGTTCAACCAGGTGCTGGGCCTGAAGATCACGGAACTGCTGCCGGCCCGTGTGACAGGCCGCATCAGCATGCGGCCCGAACTGGTGGGCCATTACGCCTACAACCGGATCCATGGCGGCGTCATCAGCGCCAGTCTTGACGCCATGGGTGGACTGGCCTGCATGGCGGCCATCGGCGCTCGCCACATGGACGAGGCGCCTGAGCACCGGCTGCTGCGTTTTGCCAAGCTGGGAACCATCGACCTGCGTATCGACTATCTGCGCCCCGGCATCGGCGATCAGTTCGAGATGAGTGCCGAAGTGCTTCGGCTGGGCTCTCGCGTGGCGTCCACGCGCATGGAGTTCAGGGGCCCCGACGGCAAGCTGTTCTCGGTGGGTTCTGGCGCCTACATCGTGTCCTGACGACGCGGAGCGGCAGGGGCGGCGAACCACCACCGGATGAACCGGAAGGTGGCCGCTGCACGGTGACGCGCAGCGGCCAGGGCGTGGTCCGGCAGGACGGTCAGGGCGACCTGCCGGCGGCTCGAACGTTCAGTTGATCTTGAAGTACTCCGAAACCACTTTCCAGCGGCCGTCCTGAATCTGGGACAGGCGGGAGGCGTTGCTGCCCAGTCGTTTCTGGGGGCCGAAAGTCAGTTCGTTGGAGCCGAAGATGTCCTTGGGGATCACCATCGTGTCCATGGCCTTGATGAAGCTGTCGGTGGTCAGGTTGGCCCCGGCCTTGCCGGCTCCGCGGGCGAATGCATCGATCAGGGCATAGCCATAGACCGAGAACACGGTCGGGTCTTCGTTGAACTGGGTCTTGTACTTGGTGGCCCAGAAGCGGATCTGCTGCGAGCTGTCATCCAGGTAGGGGTTCTGCACGGTCATGGTCGCGTACAGGCCGTTCATGGCTTCGCCACCCAGTTTGTGGATCAGGTCGGTGTACGCGGCGCTGGAGCCGATGAAGGTCGGGTTGAAGCCCAGGCGGCGGGCGGTGGCGATGCCGCCAATGGTTTCGCGGATGATGGTGCCGAGCACGACGAGATCGCACTGGGCCGATGCCAGCTTCTGCATCTGCGACGAGAAGTCGGTGGCGCCGCGCTTGAAGCTGGTGCGCTCGGTCAGTTCCATGCCGATGGTCTTGAGGCCGGCCTCCGCGCCACGCTGGACTTCCAGGCCGAACTCGTCGTCCTGGTACATGGTGCAGACTTTCTTGGCTCCCTTTTCCTTGACCAGGATGGGCACCCCCACGCGCATCTGGTCGTAGTAGGTGGCTGCGAACGAGTACTTGAGCTTGTGGAAGGGCTCGTACATCTCGCGGGCTGCCGTCACCGGGAAGAAGTTGATCACGTTCTTCTGGAACTGGACCGGCATCGCCGCCATGTTCTGTGCGGTCCCGATGTGGCCCACCATGGCGAAGATCTTGTCCTGGTTCACCAGCTTCTGGGCCGCCAGAACGGCCCTGCGTGGCTCGTAACCCGAGTCTTCCACCAGCAGCTTGATCTTGCGGCCATTGATGCCGCCCTGTTCGTTCACCTCCTCGGCGCGCAGCATCATCCCGAAACGGACCTGTTTGCCGAAGGCGGCGATGGGACCGGACAGGTCCTGGATCGAACCGAGCACAATCTCGTCCTTGGTCACACCCTGGCTCTGGGCCAGGGCCGAACCGCTGGCCAGCACGAGGCCGGCGGCGATCAGCGACAGTTTGCGTTTCATGCGAATGTCTCCTTGGTGGGGGTGGTGGGAAATCAGCGGTACATGGCCTCGATCTGCTCGGCGTACTTTTGCTGGACCAGCTTGCGCTTGAGCTTCATCGTGGGCGTCAGTTCTTCGTCTTCGGCGGTCAGTTGGGTATCCAGCAGCCAGAATTTCTTGATCTGCTCGACGCGCGCAAACTTCTTGTTCACGGTCTCGAGCAGGTCCTGGATGAGTTGCTGAACCTCGGGTGACCGGGTCAGGCTGGCGTAGTTGGAGAAGGGCACGTCGTTGTCCTGGGCAAACTTCTCGACGTTCTCCTGGTCGATCATGATGATCACGGTGAGGTAGGCACGCTTGTCGCCGATCACCACGGCGTCGGTCACATAGGGCGAGAACTTGAGCTCGTTCTCGAGTTCACTGGGGGTGATGTTCTTGCCGCCGGCTGTGATGATGATGTCTTTCATGCGGTCGGTGATGCGGAAAAACCCTTCCTCGTCCACCACGCCCACGTCACCGGTGTGCAGCCAGCCGTCCGCATCGATGGTTTCCGCCGTTTTCTCAGGCAGGTTCAGGTAGCCCATGAACACGTTGGGGCCGCGCACCAGGATCTCGCTGGTGGCGGGGTCCAGCCGGACTTCGTTGAACTCGGTGGCGGGACCGATGGATCCGGGCTTGATGCGGTGGGCTGGAATGCCGGTGGAGGCACCACAGGTCTCTGTCATGCCCCAGACCTCGAGCATCGGAACACCCAGGGCCAGGTACCAGCGCACCAGGTCGGGCGAGATCGGTGCCGCGCCGGTGACCAGGAAGCGGGCCCGATGGATGCCGATCAGCTTGCGCACGTTGTCCAGCACCAGCAGGCGGGCCAGCCTGAAGCGCAGGCGCAGCCCGGCTGGTACATGGGCACCCTGCAACACCCGGTCGGCGACCTGCTGTCCGACGCCGATCGCCCAGGCATAGGCGGCCTGCTGGGTCGCACTGGCTTCCTTGAGGGTGATCATCACGCCCGAGTAGAACTTCTCCCAGACCCGCGGGACGGCGGTGAAGACGGTGGGCGCGATCTCGCGCACGTTCTCGGGCACGGTCTCGGGGTTCTCGACGAAATTGAGCCGGGAGCCGGTATAGAGCGAGAAGTACTCGCCGCCCATGCGTTCGGCAATATGGCAAAGGGGCAGGAAGCACATGCACTCGTCGCTCTCGTCGCGGGCGATGAGGGTGTTGTATCCCCGCACGGTGTAGACCAGGCCCTTGTGCGCGTGCATGGCACCCTTGGGCTTGCCGGTGGTGCCCGAGGTGTAGACGAGGATGGCCAGGTCGTCGGGCGAGATGGCAGCGGTGCGTTCCTTCAGGGTATCCGGATGCGTGCGGGCATGCTCGCGGCCGAGCGCCCGCAGGTCGTCCAGGCTGATGACCTGTTCATCGTGAAACTCGCGCAGGCCCTCCATGTCGAAGACCACGATCTTGCGCAGCAGGGGCAGGCTGTCCCGGACTTCCAGGGCCTTGTCCAGTTGCTCGTCGTCCTCGACGAACAGGACGGTGGTGCGCGAGTCCTCGCAGAGGTACTGGACCTGCGAGGCGGCGTCGGTGGGATAAATGCCGTTGGCCACGCCGTTGGCGCTCAGGACGGCCAGGTCACAGAGCACCCACTCGATGTTGGTGTTGGACAGGATGGAGGCGGTCTCCCGGTGGTCGAATCCGAGGGCCAGCAGGCCATGTCCGACCTCGTTGACGGCCTGGCCGACCTGGTTCCAGGTCCAGCTGCGCCAGATGCCCAGGTCCTTCTGGCGCAGCCAGACCTGATCGCCCCGACGCTGCACGCCGTTCCAGAACATGTCCGCGATGGTGTCGCCGGGCAGCACCACTTCGGTCTTGGGCTTGATGTTGGAGAGGTCCCAGAGATAGCTCATTTCAGTGGTCCATGGCCTTGGTTCGGTAAGACGTGCAGGTGGGCTTCAATGTCACCGCCAGGTCTTCTTCTTCTTCCAGCGCCGGTCGGCGCGCACGCCTTCTTCCTTCATGCCCAGGTAGAACTCCTTGATGTCCTCCTTTTCACGCAGGCGGGCACAGGTGTCTTCCATCACGATGCGGCCGTTCTCCAGCACGTAGCCGTAATCGGAGGCATTGAGCGCCATGTTCGCGTTCTGCTCGACCAGCAGGATAGTGGTGCCGCGTTCGCGGTTGATGCGCACCACGATCTCGAAGATCTCCTTGGTCAGCTTCGGGCTCAGGCCCAGGCTGGGTTCATCGAGCAGGATCAGGTCCGGGTTGGCCATCAGGGCGCGGCTGATCGCCAGCATCTGCTGCTGCCCGCCCGAGAGCAGACCGGCATCCTGGCCAGCGCGTTCGCGCAGGATCGGAAAGTACTTGAACACCAGTTCCATGTCCCTTGCGACGCCGTCGCGGTCCTTGCGCGTGTAGGCCCCCATGAGCAGGTTGTCGCGCACCGACAGCAGCGGGAACACCTCGCGCCCTTCGGGTACGTGCATCAGGCCCTGCTGCACGATGAGCGCGGGGTCCTGGGCGGTGATGTTCTCGCCCTTGAACTCGATCGACCCCTTGCGCGGGTCGATGATGCCGCTGATGGTCTTCAGGATGGTCGTCTTGCCGGCGCCATTGGAGCCCAGAACGGTTGCGATCTCGCCACGGCGCACCTGCAGGCTGACGCCGCGGATGGCCTTGATGGGCCCATAGGCGCTCTCGACGTTGAGCAGCTTGAGGACGGCGTTGTCGGTCATCGGCGCGGTCATGCGGCGGCTCCCTGGGTCTGCTGGTTCTCGCGCCGCAGGCTGGAGACATCGTCCACCGAGCCCAGGTAGGCCTCGATCACGCCCGGGTCACCCTGCACCTCGGCGGGCGTTCCCGTGGCCAGCTCGGCGCCCATGCTCATGGCCAGCACACGGTCGGAGACCTTGGACACCAGGCTCATGTCGTGTTCGACCATGAGAACGGAGATGCCCAGTTCGTTCTTGATGTCGGCGATCCAGAACGCCATGTCCTCGGTTTCCTCGACGTTCAGGCCGGACGAGGGTTCGTCCAGCAGCAGCAGGCGCGGCTCGGTGCACAGGGCGCGGGCCAGTTCCACGACCTTGCGCACGCCGTAGGGCAGGCCGGCCACCAGGCTCTCGCGGTGGTGCTGCAGGTCCAGAAAGTCGATCACCTCTTCGACCTTCTCGCGCGCCTCGATCTCGGCCTGGCGTGTGCGCCGCGTGAAGAAGGCTTCGCTCCACAGACCGGTTCGGCGATGGGTGTGGCGCCCGATCAGCAGGTTCTGCAGCACGGTGGCGTGCTCGAACAGCTCAATGTTCTGGAAGGTGCGGGCGATGCCGAGCCCGGCGATGCGGTGTGGCGGCTGGTCGGTCAGGCGCAGGCGCCCGTGCGGCCCCAGGTACTCGATGCTGCCCTGTGTCGGGGTGTAGATGCGGCTGATCAGGTTGAATACCGTGGTCTTGCCGGCGCCGTTGGGGCCGATCAGGGTGAACACCTCGCCCTGACGGACGTCGAAGCTGACGTCGTTGACGGCCAGCACGCCACCGAAGCGGACGCTCAGGTTGCGGGCCGAGAGCAGGACCGCCGAAGAATCTGTCTGCGTATGGCTCATTTGAGTCGGTCCGATTTCTGGAAGGACTTCTGTCGCTTGAACATGCCCTTGCGGTAGAAGGGGAACAGCTGGAACCACGTGCGGATCTTCAGCCAGCGCCCATACAAACCCATAGGCTCGAACAGCACGATGGCAATCAGCACGAGTCCGTAGATAACGGCCTTCAGGCCCGTGGCCTCGCCGATCGCTGCGGGCAGGAAATCCTTGCCGACCGCGATCAACTGGGGCATCACGATCAGGAAGATGGCACCGAGGAAAGCGCCGTGGATGGATCCCAGGCCACCGATCACGATCAGCAGCAGCAGGTCGATGGACTGCAGCAGATTGAACTGCTCGGGCGAGAGGAACATGATCTTGTGCGCGTACAGCGCACCACCGATGCCGGCCAGTCCAGCCGAAATGGCGAAGCTCAAGGTCTTGTAGCGCGCCAGGTGGATGCCCATGCTCTGGGCCGAGATCTCCGAGTCGCGGATGGCCACGAAGGCTCGTCCGGTGGATGAGCGCAGGAGGTTGATGATGAACAGGGTGGCCACCACCGTGACCACCAGGCACAAGTAGTAGAACTCGTTGGAAGAATCCAGCTCCCACCCGAACAGCGAGGGATAGCTCACCATGAGCCCGGCGTTGCCGCCGGTCACGCTTTCCCATCGGGCCATGCCTTCTTCGACGATGAAGCCGAATGCCAGGGTGGCCATGCCCAGGTAGATGCCTTTGACGCGCAGCGCCGGCAGGCCGACGATCACGCCCACCGCTGCGGCCAGCAGGCCAGCGCAGACCATGGCGATCGGGAAGGGTACCCCGGCATTCACCATGACGGCCTGCGTATAGGCGCCCACACCGAGAAACGCCGCGTGACCGAGCGAGAACAGACCGGTGAAGCCGGCCAGCAGCATCAGGCCCAGGCCGACGGTGGCGTAGATCAGCACGAATGTCAGCTGTGCCAGCCAGTACTCGGCAATCACCCACGGGGCCACCAGCAGGAACAGGCACAGCAGCGTGTACCAGAAGACGTGGCCGCCGTGCTTGGCCAGCCGGATGTCCTGGTCGTAATCGGTCTTGAATATGAATCGCATGGGGGTGTTCTTCCGGGGCGGTCAGACCTTCTTGCGCAACTGCTCGCCGAACAGGCCGTTCGGTTTGAGCACCAGCATGATCAGCACCACGATGTATGGGGCAATATCCTTGAAGCCTTCGGGCAGATAGAAACCCGAGAGCGCCTCGACGACGCCGATGATCAGGCCGCCCACGATGGCACCCGGCAGGCTGCCGAAACCACCCACCACGGCGGCAGGGAAGGCCTTGAGGGCGATGAAGCCCATGTTGGCGTGAACGAAAGTGATGGGCGCCAGCAGCAGTCCGGCCACCGCCGCCAGTGCCGCCGCCAGTCCCCACACCAGCCCGTTGAAGCGCTTGACCGGAATGCCCATGTAGTAGGCGGCCAGCTGGTTCTGCGACGACGCCTGCATGGCGATGCCCAGCTTGCTGAAGCGGAACATGGCGTACAGGCCGGCACACAGCAGGGCTGTCGCACCGATCACCACCACCTGTTCGGCCGATACCACCAGGCTGCCCAGCCGGATGACGGCACTCGCATAGGGTACGGGCAGCGTATGGGTGTCGGTGCCGATATCCGGGATCATGGTGATCAGGCCGCGCAGCACGTAGCCCACGCCGATGGTCAGCATGACGACCGAGAATGCTGGCTGACCCAGAATGGGGCGAATGACCGCCCGTTCGACCACCATGCCGAAGGCGGCCATGGCGAGGATGGCCGCGGGTACGCCGATCCAGAAGGGAAAGCCCAGCAGGTTCATGGTGGCCAGGCCGCCGAATGCCCCGACCATCATCATGTCGCCCTGGGCGAAACTCACCGTTTCGGTCGCCTTGTAGATCAGCACGAAGCCCAGAGCGATCAGGCCGTAGATGCAGCCCAGAGCGAAGCCGTCGATCAGCAGTTGCAGCAGTTGCACGCGGTTCTCCTGTGTCGGACGGGTCTGCTCCGGATCGGGCGCTGCCTGCCTGCAGTGCCCCCTCCCGTCGGTGTGCGATGGTTGTATCTGCCTTGCCTGACGCTGACGATAGGGGTTCACCCGATGGCTAGTCGCCGAGGTGCCAGTGCAGGCTGTTGGCCGATATTTTTACAGAGCAATTGCTTGGCAAAAATGGTGCAAACCCTTATGCTGCGATGGCAGCCCGGGTCGGATCCGTGTGTGGACCAGCCCGAGGCATGACTTCGGAGACACCATGAATCATGCTGCCGTACACACTGACCATCTGGACGATGTCTGGGTCATCACACTGGACCGGCCTGATGTGCGCAATGCGGTTGACACCCCGACCGCACAGGCGCTGCATGAGGCGTTTCTGGCCTTCGAGGACGACGCGCAGGCCAGGGTGGCCGTCTTCCATGGTGCGAACGGACACTTCTGTGCCGGCTGGGACCTGCAGTACGGCGCCCGCCTGGCAGCCGCTGGCGAGGGGGCGCATCTGTCGGCGCTCGACTTCGACAGCGGCAATGAACGTGCCATCGGGCCCATGGGGCCGTCGCGCCTGAGACTGTCCAAACCGGTCGTGGCCGCGGTCAGCGGTGCCGCAGTGGCCGGGGGCATGGAACTGGCCCTGTGGTGCGATCTGCGGGTGATGGAAGAAGATGCCTACTTCGGGGTGTATTGCCGACGTTTTGGCGTACCCCTGATCGATGGCGGAACCGTGCGCCTGCCGCGGCTGATCGGAATGGGCCACGCGATGGATCTGATTCTCACCGGACGCAAGGTGGAGGCCGGGGAAGCCCTGCAGATGGGCCTGGCGAACCGGGTCGTTCCGTCCGGACACGCACGGGAGGCCGCCGTCAGCCTGGCCCGCCAGCTGGCCGCGTTCCCGCAGGATACCCTGCGCGCCGACCGGGAGAGCGCGTACGCACAGTGGGATCTTCCGCTGGGTCAGGCGCTTCAGCAGGAATGGCAACGCGGTCGCCATCGCATCGGGGATGCGCTGGAAGGGGCAGGGCGTTTCGCTGGCGGGGAAGGCCGACACGGACGCTTCTGAAGCCGGGGCCCGCGCGGTTTCGGATCGGTACCCCGGGCAACGGGTGCATTGGCCCTGTGGCGGATCGCAGACTTCCTATCATTGGATGCATGCGCGTTTCACCGAATCCGTCGCCAGCGCGTGTGCTGGTGCTGCAGCACACCCTCGAAGACTCGCCGGGCTACCTGGGGCAGTGGCTGGACCGTGCGGGCGTCGCATGGGACGTGTTCTGTGCCGAGGCCGGACAGGCCTATCCGGCATCGCTGGCCGGCTACCACGGACTGGCCATTCTGGGGGGCGAGTGGACGGCCAACGACGATCGACCCAGCCTGCGTCATGCCGAGGCGCTCATCCTGGAGGCCGATGCGGCGGGCGTGTCCGTGATCGGCCATTGCCTGGGCGGCCAGCTCATGGCGCGGGCTTTCGGCGGGCGCGTGACCCGGTTGCCGCAGCCCGAAGTCGGATGGATGCCGCTGCGCGTGGTCGATCCGGCTGAGGCCCGTCCCTGGCTGGGCGAGACCGGCGAAGCCATGGTCTACCAGTGGCATTACGACGGGTTCACCGAACTGCCGCCCGGTGCGCGCCTGCTGGCATCGTCGGCTGTGTGCGAGCATCAGGCCTTTGCCATCGGCAGGCACCTGGCCATGCAGTTCCACATCGAGATCACGCCGCAGAAAATCGAGACCTGGCTGGGCGATCCGGGGTCGGTCTATCCGGCGGCCGTCCGCGACGGCGTATCCACCGTGGAGTCGCCCGAACGCATGCGTCAGAGCACGTCCCGTTTCCAGGCTGGCAGCCAGGCACTGGCCGACCGGATCTACCGGGCCTGGCAGGCGCGCTGGAAGATCAGTCCTGCCAGCTGACGACAGGGCCGAGTTTGCGTTCGGCCAGGAACGTGGCTTCGCGCAGGCTCAGGGCGGCACCCCCATCCAGCCAGGCGGGCGCGGCAGCCGGTGTGTGGTAGCGCACATAGAAGCATTCCAGCGACCGGTCGGCCGCCAGTTCCGGCGGGTCGTCGGGGTCGCCGGTGCCGAAGAGCACGTCGTGCCGCACGATGCGCACCTCGCACGGCGTGGTGCCTGCGTACAGCCACAGGCCCCGCTTGACTGCTGGAAGCTCGTCCACCATGGCCATGGTGCTGACCTCCGTGTTGATGCCTGGTCCGGCTGGACACCCCGCAGGGTTCCAGAGCGTCCGGTCATGTTAGCGGCGATGCCCCCCGTTTGCCAAGACGGTGTTTGCCCTCGGGTTGTCCGGCGCGCCCCGGGATCTCAGGCCACCGGTGGCAATCCCTCGCGCGGAATGGGGCGCGGCCGGCCATCTTCGCCGATGGCCACATAGGTCAGGCTGGCCTCGGTGACCTTCACGTACAGACCCTGTGCCTTGAAAGGCTCGGCAAACACCTCCACCTGCACGGTGATTGATGTCTTTCCCACCCGGGTGACATGGGCGTAGAAGCTCAGGATGTCGCCAACGCGGACGGGTTGCTTGAACACGAACTGGTTCACCGCCACCGTCGCCATCTTGTCCTTGACATAGCGTGCCGGCAGTACCGCGCCGGCCAGGTCGACCTGGGCCATGACCCAGCCGCCGAAGATGTCGCCGTTGGCGTTGCAGTCGGCCGGCATGGGAATGACCTTGAGCACGAGTTCACGGCCTTCGGGCAGGGCAGATTCGGGGCGTGGGCTGGATTCCTGGGACATGGGCACAATCCTGACTGAAAGACTTTCGGCTTCGCAACGTCCGCCATTCTCACGCATGCGCTCCTCCCGCTCCACTTTGCCTGTTCATCTCCCCGCCGGTGCCCAGGGCCCCAGGGCCCGTTCCGACTGGGGTGTCCTGCGCCGGCTCCTGCCCTATCTCTGGCAATACCGGGTCCGGGTGGTGCTGGCGCTGGGCTTCATGGTCGCTGCCAAGATGGCCAACGTCGGTGTGCCGCTGCTGCTCAAGGAGCTGGTCGATGCGATGAGCATCGAACCGGGCAGCGTCCGCGCCTTGCTGGTGGTGCCACTGGGGCTGATTGCTGCCTACGGCCTGTTGCGTTTTTCCACCTCGCTGTTCACCGAACTGCGCGAACTGGTCTTCGCCAAGGCCACCGAAGGCGCCACGCGCAGCATCGCGCTGCAGGTGTTCGGCCATCTGCATGCGCTGTCCCTGCGTTTCCATCTGGAGCGCCAGACAGGCGGCATGACCCGCGACATCGAGCGCGGAACGCGCGCCGTGCAGTCCCTCATTTCCTATTCGCTCTACAGCATCTTCCCGACGCTCATCGAGGTCGTGCTGGTGCTGACGCTGCTGGGCACGAAGTTCGACATGGTCTATGTCTGGATCACCCTGGTCGCGCTGGTCCTGTACGTGAGCTTTACCGTGTCCGTGACGGAGTGGCGCACCAAGTTCCGGCGGGAAATGAACGAGCTGGAATCCAGCAGCCAGTCGCGGGCGATCGACTCCCTGCTCAACTATGAAACGGTCAAGTATTTCAACAACGAAGGCTTCGAGTCGCTGCGCTACAACGAGGCTCTGGAGAAACTGCGCCGCGCTCGCCTCAGGAGCCAGGCCACGCTCTCGCTGCTCAATGCCGGCCAGCAGGCGGTCATCGCCGTCGCCCTGGTGCTCATGCTCTGGCGAGCGACCAATGGCGTGGCGGAAGGTGCACTGACCCTGGGCGACCTGGTCATGGTCAACGCCTTCATGATCCAGCTCTACATTCCGCTGGGTTTTCTGGGTGTGCTCTACCGTGAGATCAAGCAGAGCCTGACCGACCTGGATCGCATGTTCACGCTGCTCGAGACCGATCGCGAGATCCGGGACCGGGCGGACGCCGTCGACCTGTCCCTGGATCACGCACCCAGCGTCCGTTTTGACGATGTGCACTTCGCCTACGAACCGGACCGGCCGATCCTGCATGGGGTGAGTTTCGAGATTCCGCCCGGCAAGACCGTGGCCGTGGTGGGCCCTTCCGGCTCGGGCAAGTCCACGCTGGCACGGCTGCTCTACCGCTTCTACGACGTCGGGTCGGGGGCCATCCGCATCGATGGCCAGGACATCCGTGATCTGACCCAGAAGAGTGTGCGCCAGGCCATCGGCATCGTGCCCCAGGACACCGTGCTCTTCAATGACAGCATCGGCTACAACATTCTCTACGGTCGACCCGATGCCGGCCACGACGCTGCCGTGGCGGCGGCCCGTGCCGCTCACATCCACGGCTTCATCGAGCGGCTGCCCAAGGGCTACGACACCGTCGTGGGCGAGCGGGGCCTGAAGCTCTCCGGCGGAGAAAAGCAGCGGGTGGCCATTGCCCGCACCCTGCTCAAGAACCCGAACATCCTGATCTTCGACGAAGCGACCTCCGCGCTGGATTCGGCCAACGAGCGCGCCATCCAGGCCGAATTGCGCAGCGCGGCGAGAAACAAGACCGCTCTGGTCATCGCGCACAGGCTGTCCACCGTGGTGGATGCCCACGAGATCCTGGTGCTTGTGCATGGATCCATCGTCGAGCGCGGCACCCATGCCGAACTGCTGGGCCGGCCCGGCAGCGTGTATGCTGACATGTGGACCCTGCAGAAAGCGGGCAACGATCAGGATGGATCGCCATCTCCCGCGCAGGCGGCTTAGGTTCAGGCTCAGGTTCGGGACGCTATGGAAACCAAGTGGCTGGAAGATTTCGTCAGCCTGGCTGAAACCCGCAGTTTCAGCCGGTCGGCGCTGCTGAGACATGTCACGCAACCCGCGTTCTCCCGCCGCATCCAGTCCCTGGAGGCCTGGGCGGGCACGGACCTGGTGGACCGGTCGTCCTATCCGACGCGGCTGACACCGGCCGGGCAGACCCTCTACGAGCAGGCGCTCGACATGCTGCATTCCCTGCAGAGCACGCGGGCGATGCTGCGCGCCCACACGGCCGCGGCACAGGATGTGATCGAGTTCGCGGTGCCGCACACCCTGGCCTTCACGTTTTTTCCGTCCTGGCTGTCGGGGCTGCGGGGTGTCTGCCGGCCCATCAAGAGCCGGCTGATTGCCCTGAACGTGCATGACGCCGTGATGCGCCTGGTCGAGGGCAGTTGCGATCTCCTGATTGCCTATCACCATGCGACCCAGCCCATCCAGCTCGATGCGGCGCGCTACGAAATGCTGCTGCTCGGACGCGAGACGTTCTCGCCCTACGTGCGTCCTGACGAACACGGGCAGCCCCTGTTTGCCTTGCCGGGGACGGCGGCCCAGCCGCTGCCTTACCTGGCCTATGCGCCGGGCGCCTACCTGGGGCGTGTGCTCGAACAGGTGCTCAAGCAGAACGGTTCCCCGTTGCACCTGGACCGCATCTACGAGACCGACATGGCGGAGGGACTCAAGGCGATGGCACTGGAAGGGCACGGCGTGGCGTTTCTGCCCTCCAGTGCCGTGCGCCGGGAGGTTCGCAGCCGGCGGCTCATCAGCGCCGGGGCGGGGTTCGACACCGGCCTGGAAATCCGCATCTACCGCGAGCGCAGTACGGCTGCGCGCACCAAGGGTTCGGTGGAGACCTTCTGGCGAGACCTGGAGCGGCATGTCGAACAGACAACGACATCGGCCCGGCCGCCGGAGGCCAAAGGCATTTGAGACAATGGCGGCATGAACGCCGTCAGCCCCCAGACCCTCACCATCACCCGCCCCGACGACTGGCACCTGCATGTGCGCGATGGCGCAGCGCTGCAGACCGTCGTACCGCACACAGCGGCCCAGTTCGGCCGGGCGATCATCATGCCCAACCTCAAGCCGCCGGTGACCACCGCGGCCCAGGCGCAGGCCTACGCCGATCGCATCCGCGCCGCCGTTCCGGCGGGCATGGCGTTCGAGCCATTGATGACCCTGTACCTGACCGACAACCTGCCAGCCGAAGAAATCGCGCGCGCCAGGGACGCCGGTGTCGTCGCCTGCAAGCTGTATCCGGCCGGTGCCACGACCAACAGCGATGCCGGGGTCACCGACATCCGCAAGACGTACCGGACGCTTGAAGCCATGCAGAAGGCCGGCCTGCTGCTGCTCGTGCACGGCGAGGTCACCCATCCGGACATCGACCTGTTCGACCGCGAGGCGGTGTTCATCGAACAGCAACTGGCGCCCCTGCGCAAGGACTTTCCCGGCCTGAAGATCGTGATGGAGCACATCACGACCCGGGAGGCCGCCCAGTATGTGGCGGAGGCCGATGAGCACCTCGGGGCGACGATCACGGCACATCACCTGCTCTACAACCGCAACGCGATCTTCACCGGCGGCATCCGCCCCCATTACTACTGCCTGCCGGTCCTCAAGCGCGAGACGCACCGCCAGGCCCTGGTGGCCGCGGCCACCGGCGGGAATCCGAAGTTCTTCCTGGGCACCGACAGTGCGCCCCATCCGGCCCACCTGAAAGAACACGCCACCGGCTGTGCCGGCTGCTATACCGCACATGCCGCCATCGAGATGTATGCCGAGGCCTTCGAAGCCGCCGGAGCGCTCGACAGGCTCGAAGGCTTTGCCAGCCATTTCGGCGCCGACTTCTATGGCCTGCCGCGCAATGCCGGCACCATCACCTTGCGCAAGGAAGCCTGGACGCCACCCGAGGCATTTGCCTTTGGCGATGCCGAACTCAAACCCCTGCGTTCGGGCGAGGCGCTGCCCTGGCGCCTGGTGGGCTGAACCTGTGTGCCACCCGGCAGGCGCGCCGGTGGCCATGACCTGGCCCGCCCCGGACTGGTCGCAGCCCTGGTTCGGCCCCTACGCGGCGCCGGGCGCCCGGGTCCGGCTGGCCTGTGAAGCCGGTTCGAGCCTGCCCGACGCACTGGCCACTCATGTGCCGCACGGGGCGGAGCCCGGCTGGCCGGGGCCGCGATTCGTGGAGCAGTCCGCGCTGCCTGCCGGCGTGGCCTACGAAAGCCACATCTTCGCCACCGGTGATGTGCCCACACGGGACGGCCTGCACGACTTTTTCAACGGACTGGTTTGGCACCGCTTTCCGCTCACCAAGCGCAGGCTCAATCAGCTGCAGGCCGCCGAGATCGACCGGGCCGGCGTGCCACAGGTCCGGGGACCGGTGCGTGACGGCATCACGCTGTTCGACGAGAACGCGATCCTGCTGCAGGCCCCGCAGGCCATCTGGGCGGCGCTCGCGCAGCGGCAGTGGCAACGGCTGTTCATCGAACTGGGGCCGCTCTGGGCGCACGTTCGCGTGGTGCTGTTCGGTCATGCTCTGCTGGAAAAACTGGTGAACCCGTACAAATCGATCACCGGACACGTGCACCTGTCCGGCGTTCCCGCCTGGGTGGGTGACGATCTGGCGGCGTGGGACCGGTGGCTTGCCGGGCAGCTGGACGCCGCACACCTGGCGCAGAAGCCGTTCACCCCCTTGCCGGTGCTGGGCGTGCCTGGCTGGTGGCCGGCCAGCCAGAACCCCGGTTTCTATGACGATGTCCAGGTCTTCCGGCCAGCACGCGCGGTGCCTTCCAGGACCGTGCAGGGCGCTGCAAATCCTGTTTGAATGTCAGTTTTTTTCGAAATCAAAACCTCTTTTGTTCCATTACCATAAGCGGTATCCGGCTTTGCGCCCGGAGGGAACCGTCCCGGTCGGGATGGGTCTGACGGCGTGAAGGTGCCCCCGGTGGCACACCCCCAGTCTTGGAGTTATCCATGAAACGCATCATCCTGTTTGTCCTGACCAACCTGGCCGTCATGGCCGTGTTGCTCGTCACCACGCGCATCCTGGGCGTGGACCGCTACCTCACCGCCAATGGCCTGAACATGACGGCCCTGGCGGGCTTCTCGCTGGTGATCGGCTTCGGCGGTGCCATCATTTCGCTGCTGATCAGCAAGCCCATGGCCAAGTTCAGCACGGGTGCCCGTGTCATCAACCAGCCCCAGACCGCCGACGAGGCCTGGATTGTCCAGACCGTGCAGAAGTTCGCCGAGAAGGCCGGCATCGGCATGCCCGAGGTGGCCATCTACGAGGGCGCTCCGAACGCCTTTGCCACCGGTGCCTTCAAGAACTCGGCCCTGGTGGCCGTGTCCACGGGCCTGCTGCAAGGCATGACCCGCGAAGAGGTGGAAGCCGTGATCGGTCATGAGGTGGCGCACGTCGCCAACGGGGACATGGTCACCATGACCCTGATCCAGGGCGTGATGAACACCTTTGTCGTGTTTCTCAGCCGGGTCATCGGCTATGCGGTCGACACATTCCTGCGCCGTGGCGACAGCGAAAGCTCCGGCCCCGGCATCGGCTACATGGTGACCACCATCGTGATGGACATCGTGCTGGGCTTTCTGGCCGCCATCATCGTGGCCTGGTTCAGCCGCCAGCGCGAGTTCCGTGCGGATGCCGGTGCCGCCGACCTCATGGGTCGCAAACAGCCCATGATCAACGCCCTGGCGCGACTGGGTGGCCTGACGCCGGGTCTGCTGCCCAAGACCATGCAGGCCATGGGCATCACGGGTGGCCTGGGCAAGCTGTTTTCCACCCACCCCCCCATCGAAGAGCGGATCGCTGCCCTGCAGAAAGCCTGAGTCGCCGACGGCTGGCACACAAGACAAAGCGCCCCGTGAGGGGCGCTTTTTCATGGACCGCTCCAGGACCCGCACGCCCTCAGTAGCCGTACGGTTGCCAGTGGCGGTTGTTGGGCCGGTGATGCCAGCCGGGGCCATTGGAGCGGGATGTGTCGACGTCCACCTGGACCAGGGTGGGCGCCGGCGCCTGATAGACGGGAGCGACCACCGTCCGTGCGGGTGACGGTGCGGCACCCACGGGGGACACGCTCACCGGAATCCAGCGCCCGGGCTCCTCGGCCATCTGGGTCTGGTATCTGCGGCCAGCGTACTCGTAGACCACGTCATAGGCCACGGTGCGCGGTTCCCAGACATGCTGCGTGCTGCACTGACGCACCACCTGGGTGGAGGCGGCTGGCCGGCCTTCGATGCGGTCGCCGATGACGGCGCCCCCGACCAGCCCGATCACGGTGGCAATGGCCCGGCCATTGCCATGGCCGATCGCATTGCCCATGGCGCCACCGGCGATGCCGCCCATGATGGCACCGGCACCTGTCGAGCGGCCAGGCACGCTGACGACCTGGTCCTGACACACGTCGCGGGGCACCTGCACCTGCTCGACCACCGGTGTGCTGCTGATGACCCGCGCACGTTCGTCACGGGCCTGGGCCAGGCCACTGAACGACATTCCGATCAGGCCGGCTGCCAAGGGAATCAGGGCAAATCGGGAAGCGGTTTTCATGGGAAGCTCCTTGTATTGGGGAGCCTCCATGCTGCGCCGGCCATGTCAACCCGCCTTGCCAGACAGGTAAAGGGCAGCGAAATCCTGTAACGGTGTGTTCAGTGGGCCGGGTGTTCGAGCAGGTCGCGAACCAGCGCCTCGGCCGCCCGGATGCCGTCAACGCCGGCAGACAGGATGCCGCCGGCATAACCTGCGCCTTCACCGGCCGGAAACACGCCCGTCGTGTTCAGGCTCTGGAAATCGTCGCCCCGCTTGATCCGCAGGGGTGACGAGGTCCGGGTTTCCACGCCGGTGAGCACAGCATCGGGCATGTCGTAGCCCCGGATCTTGCGGCCAAAGGCGGGCAGGGCCTCACGCATGGCGTCAATGGCATAGGCAGGCAGGGCCGGCGCCAGATCGCCCAGTTTCACGCCCGGCTTGTACGACGGTTCGACCTGGGCCAGCGCCTGCGAGGGACGGTCCTGGAGAAAGTCGCCGACCAGCTGGCCCGGCGCTTCATAAGAGCGGCCCCCGAGGTCGAACGCGCGCGATTCGAGCTGGCGCTGCAGCACGATGCCGGCCAGGGGATGTATGGTTCCGCGCTCGTTCAGCGCCTGCGCCTCGCGGGCATAGCGCTGACCATCGCCTTCACCGAAAGCCGCCAGCCACAGGGGCAGGTCTTGCGGAAACTGCACCGGAAAATCGGCTGGCGCGATACCCACGACCATGGCGGCGTTGGCGTTGCGCTCGGCGCGTGAGTACTGGCTCATGCCATTGGTCACCACCCGTCCTGGCTCGCTGGTGGCGGCCACCACCGTGCCGCCGGGGCACATGCAGAAGCTGTAGACGGCGCGGCCGTTGGCCGCATGGTGAATCAGCTTGTAGTCGGCGGCACCCAGCAGCGGGTGCCCGGCATGACGTCCCCAGCGCGCCAGGTCGATGACGCTCTGGGGATGCTCGATGCGAAAGCCCACCGAGAAGGGTTTGGCCTCCAGATAGACCCCGGCGTCATGCAGCAGCGCGAAGCTGTCCCGCGCACTGTGGCCCAGCGCAAACACGGCCCGCCTGACAGGCATGGTCGCCTCTTCGCCGGTGTCCAGCCGGCGCACGCGCAGGGCGCTCAGACGCTGGCGTGGCGTGCCCGGCTCCAGGTCGATGCCCACCACCTGATGCTGGAACCGGATCTCGCCGCCGAGCGCGATGATCTTCTCGCGCATGGCTTCGACCACCTTGACCAGCTTGAAGGTGCCGATGTGCGGATGGGCCTGGTAGAGGATCTCTGCCGGCGCACCGGCATCGACAAACTCCTGCATCACTTTGCGGCCCAGGAAGCGCGGGTCCTTGATCTGGCTGTAGAGCTTGCCGTCGGAAAACAGGCCGGCCCCGCCTTCGCCGTACTGGACATTGCTTTGCGGATTGAGCACTTTCCGGCGCCAGAGGCCCCAGGTGTCGCGGGTGCGTTCGCGCACCGGTTTCCCTCGCTCGAGCACGATCGGGCGGAACCCCATCTGGGCCAGCGCCAGGGCCGTGAACAGGCCGCACGGTCCCAGGCCGACCACGACCGGGCGTTCCGCCGCGTCGGCGGGCCAGCCTTGCGGGGCAACGCCCGGCGCGCGCCATCGCATGTCGGGGGTGGCCTGGATATGGGGGCTCTTTTCGTGCCGGGCCAGCAGATCGGCCTCGGTGGCCGGATCGGTCAGTGCCACATCCACGATGTAGACCGCGAGCAGGTCGGCCTTGCGGGCGTCGAAGCTGCGTTTGAAGACGTCCAGGTGGGCGATGGCCTGTGGGTCCACCCCCAGCGCCTGGGCGGCGAGCCGGGTCAGCTCGGCCACGGGATGCGGTGGCGGAATACGGTCTTCGTCGGTTTCCAGTGGTGCGTCGGCGGCCCGTCGGTGTTCGTGGGGCACCTCGGCCAGAGGCAGTTTCAGTTCGGCAATGCGGATCATGGGTGTGTCTTCAGGCTTGTGGTGATCAAGCAGGACGGAAGGGTATTGTCCCTTAGTTCCTTCCGGCATTCGAACTATTTAATCCGGGTATAAATAAAAAACCCGGGTATAATTGTTGAATGACCTCTGAAAGTACCTCCCCTACCGACACGGCAGGCTGCTCGACCGTTGCGCCGGCGCCCGCCTGTTCGGCATTTCGCGGCATGCGCCGCGTGGCCAGCGGCACGTATCCCGAAGTGGCGCGATGCCTGGCAGGCCTGCCCGCATCGGACGACGCGCTGCTGGTGTTCGATGACGACACGGGTGCGCAAGTAGACCATCCCTGGCCCGATGGCTTCGGTGCCGCGCCCCCCGCAGAGCCAGAGGTGCCGGCCGCCTGCGGCGTGGGCCGTCCCCGGCTGGGGGTGGTGGCGCGTGAGGTGACGCTGCTGCCGCGTCATTGGGCGTGGCTGTCGCAGCAACGTGGCGGTGCATCGGCCGCGCTCCGCCGGCTGGTGGACGAGGCCCGTCAGGTGCATGCCCAGGCCGACCTCAGGCGCCAGGCCCAGGAGCGCGCCTACCGGTTCATGAGCGCCATCGCCGCCAACCTGCCGGATTTCGAAGAGGCTTCGCGCGCCCTGTTCGCTGGCGATGGTCAGGCACTGGCGCGCCGTACCGAGGCCTGGCCTGCCGACGTGCGCAACCACCTGGCCTGGCTCGCCCGTGACATCTGCACGGCCGGGGCCGGCAAGAACACACCGGCTGCCGGCGCTGGCGATCCGGCCTGAACACGTCCCCATTCACTGAAGTCATCCATGTCCAGTTCACTTCCTCCCCGGCCGCCCGCGTTGTGGCGCGTCTATCTCATGTTCCTGGGGCCCATGATCCTGTCCAACATCCTGCAGGGTCTGTCGGGCACGCTCAACGGCATCTATATCGGCCAGATGCTGGGCACGCACGCCCTGGCGGCGGTGGCCGGCATGTTTCCGATCGTCTTCTTCTTCATTTCGCTGGTGATCGGCCTGGGTGCCGGGTCGTCCGTGCTGGTGGGGCAGGCCTGGGGCGCGCAAGAACCGGGCAAGGTGCGTCAGATCACAGGCACGGCCTTGACCCTGGGCGCATTGATCGGCCTGGTGGCGGCGGTACTGGGCGCCCTGTTCGCAAGACCGGCCATGGAAGCGCTGGGCACGCCACCAGATGTGCTGGAGGACGCGCTGTCCTATGCGCGGATGATGATGCTGATGATGCCGGTTCTGCTGGTGTTCATCCTGTTCACCCAGCTGCTGCGCGGCGTGAGTGACACGGTTTCACCGCTCCTGGCCCTGCTGTTGTCCACCTCCCTGGGGCTGGTGCTCACGCCCGCATTCATCCAGGGCTGGCTGGGCCTGCCGCAGCTGGGTATCCGCAGCGCTGCAGTGGCCAGCTTCCTGTCTTCGCTGGCCGCGATGGCCTTCCTGGCCTGGCGGCTGCGCAGGCTGGGCCATGTCATGGCGCCGGATCGCAAGCTGATGGCGGCGTTTCGTCTGGACACGGCCATCCTGGCCAAGGTGCTCAGGATCGGACTGCCCACGGGCGTGCAGATGGTGATCATCTCGGTATCCGAGCTGGTGATCCTGGCCCTGGTCAACCAGCACGGTTCGCAGGCCACTGCCGCCTATGGCGCGGTGACCCAGGTGGTCAACTATGTGCAGTTCCCGGCGCTGTCGATCGCGATCACGGCATCCATTCTCGCTGCCCAGGCCATCGGGTCCGGCGCCACGGAGCGGCTGGGGGCCATCCTGCGGACCGGCCTGTGGCTCAACGTGGCGATCACCGGGGGTTTCGTGCTGTTGGGCTATGCCCTGTCGCGCCTGCTGCTGGGCCTGTTCCTGACCGATCCTGCGGTGCTGGGGCAGGGTGAACATCTCCTGCACATCATGCTCTGGAGCCTGCTGGTCTTCGGCTTCCAGGCGGTGGTGGGCGGCATCATGCGCGCCAGTGGTGACGTGCTGGTGCCGACCGGCATCACGGTGAGCTGTATTCTGGTGATCCAGATGGGGGTGGCCTGGGGGCTCAACCGCCACATGGGCCTGGAAGGTATCTGGATGGCTTTTCCGGTGGCCTATCTGGCCATGCTGGCCCTGCAGACGGCGTACTTCCGGGGTGTCTGGCGCCACCGCAAGATCCGGCGGCTGGTCTGAAGGTGGGATAATCGATCCCGTGAAGCCCGCCAGACCGCCGCTGGTGCAACCTCGCAAGAGGACCCGAAAGGGAGCACTGGAGGAACGTCCGGACTGCACAGGGCAGCGTAGGAGGTAATACCTCTCCACCGACCAGCCGGGCAGGGCAACCTGCCGGGTCCTAAGGTGAGGATCAGAGCAACAGAGACGAGCCGATTCAGTTCGGGTGAAACGGGCAATCTCTACGCGCAGCAATACCAAATAGGCCAGCGTCGATGTGGCTCCGCGGAGCTGGCGGGTAGGTAGCATCGAGCCGGGTGGGCGACCCCCGGCCCAGAGGAATGGCGGTCACATGCGGGCCCTTCGCAAGAAGGGTGCGCGTGCACAGAATCCGGCTTACCGGCGGGCTTCACACTTTATTCAGGCATCCCCGTGCGCGCACCGCGTGGACCGGGGGCATGCGCATCACACGTTGAATCCGCCCAGGCTCTGGATGTGTTCCACATGCGCCAGCATCGAGCGCTTGGCCACCGGCCACAGCCGTTCGGGCACATCGTCGTAGGCGATCTTCACCCAGTCGTCCATGCTGCCCTCGGGCAGGGCCTGCATGGCGCGTGCCACCTTGGCCTCGCGGGCCAGGCGGTGCGCCTTGAGGTGGGCAATGGCTGCACGCGCTCCGCCGAGCGGGTGACCGCTGGGCTCGTCGGCACTGCGCGGAGCCGATCCCAGGACATGGCCGTGTGCCGGCAGGATGAAATGGACCGCATGACGTTCGCACAGGTGGTCAAGCCGGTCCAGCGAGTCCAGGTAGTCGCCCATGTGTCCGTCGGGTGGATCGATCACGGTCGTGCTGCCATTGAGGATGTGGTCGCCGGAGAACAGCAGGCCGTCTTCCTCCAGCATGAGGCACAGGTGGTTGGCTGCGTGGCCCGGTGTGTGCACGACCAGCAGGGTATGGCGCAGTTCGGTACCGCCGGCCGTTCCAGCCAGCACCAGGTGTTCACCATCGGCCAGCGTCCGGTCCGGGACGAACTGGCTGTTGGTGCGTGCCGTCGGCGCACTGGGCAGGCCCAGAATGTCGGGGGCTGGTGCGCCGGCGTCCGTGCACAGTGCCTGCAGGCGTCGGGCACCGGGCGAATGGTCCGGATGGGAGTGGGTGCACACGATGGCACGGATATCGCCTCCGGCCGCGCGCCACAGACGCTCGATGTGTCCGGGTTCGTCCGGACCGGGGTCGATCACGATGTGCCCGGTGGACGGGTCGCCCACCACGTAGCTGTTGGTCCCGGGGCCTGTCATCACGCCGGGGTTGGGTGCCGTCAGCCGCTGCACATTCTTCAGCAGAGGTACCGGACGCTCGTTCTGCCAGGCCAGTTCATGCACGATCTGCCCGTCGGGACAGACCATGGCCAGCTCGCCGAACGGCTCCTCGTGTTCCATGTGCCGTGACTCATGACCATGCGAGAGTCCCGCTCGCGGACAGCTGGTCCACAGGGGTTCGTCGTTCACCGCACAGGCATCCAGGACCGCCTGCACGCTGCCGAAGGCCTGCAGCCGCTCCAGCGTCCGGATGGTCGGGAAGATGATGAAGAACTGGCCGGCTGCGTGGCGCTCCAGGGCGTCGGCCGGACGTACCCACACCGGCTCGAACTGCTCGGCCTCATCGGCGACGGGTTCCTGACCCTCGGGCATGCGTGCCACCAGAAATGGCACGTCGAAGCGCCGCGGCAGGTCGCGGTCGGTGATCCAGTGGGCCAGTACGAATACCTCGGCCCCGTCCAGCCTCAGGCCCTGGGCTGCACACTGCGCCCGAAACGGGGCCTTGCGGTCGAGCTGCGCAATCTGGGAGGTGCTCAGGTGCGAGCCGTCGGCACGCCGGGCCAGCAGGATGCCCAGTTCTTCAAAACTTTCACGAATGGCGGCGATGGCCTGTGTCAGGCGCAAATCGCTCTGTGTCGGCCTCCGGGTGGCGTGGTCATGGCTCAGGGCGTCGTCGGCATCAATGCCACCGCCGGGAAAGACATAGGCGCCAGGCGCAAAACTGGCGGTCATCGAACGGCGCGTCATCAGCACCTCGATGCCCGATGGCGTGTCGCGCAACAGCAGCACGGTGGCGGCGGGGCGCACATGGGCCGGTGATCGCTGGGGATGAAGAAGTTGGGTAGGTCTGACCATGCGACACATTGTGCGCCAGCCGCTGCGTCGCCGACTGTCGCGTCCGCGAGGGCATCAGAGGCCGGCCGGGCAGAGAGCGGTCATTTCGGGGGACAGGCCCTGCCAGACGATGTCGAACCCGGGCGTGTGCCTGTCCGGAGACGGGTTGTCATCTCGAAGGGCCTGAAGCGCGCCGGCGATCACGCTGTCGATCACGGGGACAGGCACCTGTGACTGGATGGCCGATGCCATGCCGGCCAGACCGGCGCCGCCGAGGATCACGGCCTGCACATCGAGGCGCAGTGCGGCATCGCGGCAAGCCTGTGCCAGCAGCCGGTGAGCGCCGGGAGGGTCCGCCGCCAGCTCGGCCCCGGTGGGTGCCACGGTGTGAATGCCGGCCAATTGCTGGCCGTGGCCGAGCGTCCGGGCCAGTCGCTGGAGCATGGGGTCCCACCGCTGGCCTCCGGTCACGATGGCAAAGCGGCCGTGCCGTGCGGCCGCCATGAAGGCGGCCTCGGCCAGCCCGGTCACGGGTACGGGGCTGGACTCGCGCAAGGCCATCAGCCCGGGATCGCCGAAGCAGCCCAGCAGAATGCTGTCGGGGGGCGGTCCCTGGCGGACCAGGCTGGCGGCCCAGATATCCAGCGCGGCGTGGGCGGCGATGGCATAGCTGGCTTCATCCGCGATGTAAGGTGCGCCGAAGCGGGCGGTGACCGTCTGGACGATGGCCCGGTCGCCGACCGATGCCTGCACATGGTGCTGCAGCCGTTCGCTCACCTGGACGGATGTGTTGGGATTGATCACCAGGAGCCGTCGCATGGGATCAATGGGCAAAGAGCTGATGCAGGTCCGGGGCCGATCGGCCCGGCCTGTCAAACACCAGCTGCGCTTCGAGCCGGCACAGGTGTTCGTGCATGAGGCGGGCCGCTTCGACCGGGTCACTCAGCCGGATGGCCGCGAGCAGTGCCCGGTGCTCCGTACAGCCACAGGCGGTCGCCTCTGCGCGGGCCAGGCTGTGCGGTGGGCTGTAGGTCATCAGGATCAGCGAGGTGCGCGAAACCAGTTCGCGCAACATGCGCCCGAGCGTCTGGTGGCCGGCGTGCTCGGCGATCAACAGGTGAAAGTCGCCCGAGAGGCGGATGGCACGGCGCATGTCGCCGGCGGCCCTGGCGTCCTCTTCGTCGCCGATGCACCGGGCCAGGGCCTGGATGTGGGCACGCGATGCATGGGCCAGGAAGTGTCCGGTCAATGTCGGCTCGATGAGTCGCCTGGCCTCGAATACTTCGTGGGCTTCCTGTTCGCTCGGGCGGGCAATGGTGGCGCCGCGATTGGGCGTGAGGGTGACCACCTGCTCGTTGGCCAGGCGGACCAGAACCGGCCGGATGCGCGTGCGCGAGACGCCGAAGGCGCTTGCAAGCCGATCCTCCACCAGCTTGGTGCCGGGGGGCAGCTGGTGGTCCAGGATGGCGCAGACCATGCGTTCGTAGATGTCGCTGTCCGTGAGGGTGGCCCCGGTCGTGGCACCTGAGGCTGTGACGCCGTTCACGATGGTGTTCTCCCCCGCTGCTGTCTGCGACCCAGGGCCATCGCCAGAACGACGGCGCAGCCCATGACGAGAAAGGACACCACCGTTGTCACGGTACCCAGGGCATAGATGGCGGGTGTGGTGACGGTGGATGTCAGGCCCTGCAATTCCAGCGGCAGCGTGTTGACGTCACCGATGGCCTGGGACGTGCGGGCAATCTCGTCCCAGCTGAGCGTGAAGCCGAACATGCCGACGCCCACCACCGACGGGCCGATGAGTGGCAGAACGACATGACGGAAGCTTTGCCAGGGTGTGGCCCCCAGGTCGCGCGCGGCCTCTTCATAGGCCGGATTGAATCGGTTGAACACCGCGAACATGATGAGCAGCCCGAACGGCAGCGTCCAGGTGAGGTGCGCACCCAGCGCCGAGGTGAACAGGCCCAGCGCCGTGCCGTATGCCTCCAGCGTGGCGGTGGCGCCGACGGCTTCCAGCAGCCATTTGAACCCGCTGCCGAGGAGGCGGAACTGGAGACCGATGCCCAGCGAAACGATGATGGACGGCATGATCAGGCTGGCCACCGTGACATAGAACAAGGCGTTCCCGCCGCGCAGCCTCTTGCGGAATGCCAGGCCGGCCAGCACCGAGAATGTCACTGTCAGGAGCATGACCGCACCGCCGAGCATCAGCGACCGGATGAAGGCCGCCCCGATGTCCACGGTACCCAGTCCCTCGGCCAGTTGGCGGAACCAGTGCAGCGACACGCCGCGCAGCGGGAACGTGAGGCCACCCTCCGGCCCCTGGAACGAGAGCACGAAGATGACGGCCATCGGGCCGTACATGAACAGCACGAACAGGGCGAAGACGGCAGCCAGGGGCCAGAAACCCGGGTTCCCCCCCGAAAGCGGCTTCGGCGCCTTCCCCCCCAGGGGGGCCACACCAGCGGCCCGGCGAATCCGGTTCCGCAGCGGTTCCGGACGGAACCCTTGGCGCTGGTCGGGGCTTGTGCTCATCACAGTTCCTTGCGGATATCGACCAGCCGGGTCAGGCCCCAGATGATCATGAGGACCACGGCAAGCAGGATGACCGCGTTGGCCGCCGCCAGCGGAAACTGCAGATAGGAGGTCTGCACCTGGATGATCTTGCCGACCGAGGCGATCTGCTGGCCGCCCATGACGCCGATGGTCACGAAGTCGCCCATGACGATGGTGATGACGAAGATCGAGCCGATGATGATGCCCGTCCTGCACAGCGGAACGATCACGCTCCACAGTGTCTGCCAGGCGCTGGCGCCGGCGTCGCTGGCGGCTTCGAGCAGGCTGCGGTCGATGCGCATCATGCTGTTGAAGATGGGCACGATCATGAACATGGTGTAGAGGTGCACGAAGGCCAGCACCACCGAAAAGTCGGAGAACAGCAGCCACTCGACGGGTTCGTCGACAAGGCCTGCGCCCTGCAGGGCCTGGTTGACCAGGCCGTGGCGGCCCAGCAGCGGCACCCAGGAAATCATGCGGATGACATTCGATGTCCAGAACGGCACCGTGCACAGCACGAACAGCGCGGTCTGCACACCCGGCGAGCGCACATGAAAGGCCAGAAAATACGCCACCGCAAAGCCCAGCACCAGGGTGACCAGCCACACCAGGAAACTGAACTTGAGTGTCGACAGGTAGGTCGAGAGCGTGACGCAGAAGTCGCCGTGGTCGGTCAGCGTCGAACAGCCCTCGAAGATGGCCACGTAGTTGCGGAACGTGAAGGCCGGAATCAGTTCGTACTCGTTGAAATCCCAGAAACTGACCATCAGCACCAGGCCCAGGGGAACCAGGAAGAACAGCACGAACACCAGCGTGTATGGCCCGGCCTGCCACCAGGCAGGTACCGTGCGGTTGGGGCTTTCGGTGACGGGCGCCGCCACGGTGGTGTTCGTGCTCATGGGTTCAGATCGGCCGGGTCGTCAGGCTGCGACAAATTCATTCCACTTGCGGACCATGTATTCGTTCTCGTCCATGACCGCATTCCAGCAGGCGATGCCGCCCATGCGCTGCTCGTAGCTGCCACCGTCGCGCACCGAGCCGATCTTGGCCAGCACGTCGCCGTTGGGGCTCTTGATGTCCTGGGTGGCGGCCTTGCCTTCCATCCAGTAGGCCCACTCATAGGGTTCCATCTTGGCCTTGGCGGTTTCCAGCACCGCGCTGTAATAGCCCTGGCGATTGAGGTAGGCCCCGGCCCAGCCGTCGAGGAACCAGTTGATGAACTCGTAGGCGCCGTCGAGCTTGCGGCCGGATAGCGTGGCCGGCACGCCGAATCCGGCAGCCCAGGCGCGGTAGCCTTCCTTGAGGGGCTGAAAGACACAGTCGAGCCCCTTGGTGCGGACCGCAGTCACGGCCGGGCTCCACATCGACTGGATCACCACTTCGCCCGAGGCCATCAGGTTGACCGACTCGTTGAAGTCCTTCCACAGTGCGCGGAACTGGCCGGCCTTCTTGGCTTCGATCAGGGTCTTGATCGTCAGGTCGATCTCGGCCTTGGTCATGTTGCCCTTGTCGGCGTACTTGTGAATGCCCATGGCTTCCACCACCATGGCGGCGTCCATGATGCCGATCGAGGGGATGTTCAGGATGGCGGCCTTGCCCTTGAACTCGGGGTTGAGCAACTCGGCCCAGGAGCTGATCGGCCGCTTGATCAGGTCGGGCCGGACACCCAGTGTGTCGGCGTTGTACACCGTCGGGATCAGGCTCATGAACGGGGTGGGCGATGCCGCGAATTTCTTGCTTTTCTCGCCTTCGAGATACATCACCTTCTTGGGGGCCGTGCCCTGGTCGCCCACTGCCTTGCCGGCGATTTCACCTTTGGTGAACAGCGTGGTGATCTTGTCGGCGTTCTTGATCTTGCGGGTGTCGATGCCCTTGAGGTTGCCGGTGGGCACGATCTTCTTGAGCGAGAAGTACTCGGTGTCGATCAGGTCGAAGCTGTTGGGGGCCGTGACCGCACGCTTGGTCACGTCGTCGGTGGTGACGGCCACATACTGGATCCTGATGCCGGTGTCCTTCTCGAAACGCTCGGCAATCATCTTGTCCTGGTTCACGGCGGTGCCCAGGTAGCGCAGGGTGATCTTTTCCTGGGCGATGGCGGGCGACAGGCCGCTGGCCAGAATGCCCGCCAGGCCCATGGTGCCCTGAAGCAGAATGCGGCGCGAGACGCCATCGGACTGAGTGTCAACGGGATCGGACATGGAATACTCCTTGGTTGCAGGTGGGGAAGATGTGAACGGGGCGGGAGGGCTGGTCATGACATCAAGGCATGCGCCTGGGCCGGGTTCCAGCCCAGGTCGACGCGATCGCCGCTGGCATAGGGTTGCCCGGCAAACCGGGCTTCGGGCAGCATCACGGAGACCCCGCGATCCGGGCCGTCGCCATCGAGCTGCAGGGACAGCAGGACATAGGTGCCCTGGTACTCGACGTCGTGCACCGTGGCGGTCCAGCCCGTGCTGCCCGGCTGGGTCAGGGCGATGTGGTCGTTGCGGACGGCCACTTTTCCGCCCGTGGTTGCCAGGACGTTGTGACCACCCATGAACCGGGCCACGAACTCTGTGGCGGGGCGGTTGTAGACCTCGTGGGGCGAGGCCGCCTGCTCGATACGACCCTGGTTCATCACCACCATGGTGTCCGCCAGGGCCATGGCTTCTTCCTGGCTGTGCGTCACGTGAATGAAGGTCAGGCCCAGTTCTTTCTGCCAATGACGCAACTCGGCGCGCATCTGTACGCGCAGGAAGGGGTCCAGCGCGGACAGGGGTTCATCCAGCAGGAGGACGCGCGGTTGCGTGATCAGGGCCCGGGCCAGTGCCACGCGCTGTTGCTGACCACCCGAGAGTTCACCTGGCTTGCGTTGGGCCAGGTGACCCAGCGACACCCGTTGCAGGAGGTCCTGAGCGCGGGCATGGCGCTCGGCTTTGGCCACGCCTTTCATCTTCAGGCTGAAGGCCACATTGTCCAGCGCAGACAGGTGCGGGAACAGCGCGAAGCTCTGGAACATCATGGCCGTGCCGCGCATGGCGGCCGGCAAGGTGGTGATGTTGCGGTTCTCCAGCAGGATGTCGCCACCGGTGGCGCTTTCATGACCGGCGATCATGCGCAGCGTTGTGCTCTTGCCGCAGCCGGACGGGCCCAGCAGGCAGCAGTA
Source organism: Burkholderiaceae bacterium (assembly GCA_041396505.1). Classification (GTDB taxonomy): domain Bacteria; phylum Pseudomonadota; class Gammaproteobacteria; order Burkholderiales; family Burkholderiaceae_C; genus Hydrogenophaga. The sequence goes on along the minus strand of JAWKYL010000006.1, from coordinate 394,520 downwards.
GCTGTTGGTCGCGATGCGCAGGTTGATGCCATCGACGGCTGCCGGTCCCTGGGCGTACTGCTTGGTCAGCGCCACAAGTTCGACAGCGATCCGGGGGAGGGTGGTCGGGTCCATGGACGACCCTTCATGCACAAGGCGTGCCACTCTTTTGTGTACGAAATTTCAACCAATTGAATACAAAAAAGCACCTGTCTTGTGCGCACAAGCGGTCGGATCGCAGTGGCCGGGTTCGTCGCGGTGCATCCGCACCAACGGCATGCGCACCGATGTGGGCAGATAATCGGCCCATGCGCATCCGTTTCACCAAAATGCAGGGCGCCGGCAACGACTTCGTGGTGCTGGACGAGACCCGTGGCCGCCTGGGCCTGGGCGAGGCACAGTACCGGTTCCTGGCCGACCGCCATTTCGGCGTGGGGGCGGATCAGATCCTGAGCGTCCGGCCGTCACCGGCCCCCGGACTGGATTTCGAATACGTCATACACAACGCCGACGGCGGCGAGGTCGAACACTGCGGCAATGGGGCGCGCTGCTTTGTGCGTTTCGTGCACGACAAGCAGCTGACCGATCGCAATCCGGTTCGCGTCAAGGTGAAGAACGGCGAGATCAGCCTCAGGCAGGATGCGGATGGCCGGGTGACCGTCGACATGGGCCCCCCGGTATTCGACCTGCCCCGCGTGCCCTTTGTGGCCAGCGGACTGTCACCCGAGCCCATGGGTCGCTTCGAACGCTGGCCATTGCCTTTGCCCGACGGCGTGGTGCCCGTGGCCGTGCTGTCCATGGGCAATCCGCATGCCGTGCTGCTGGTCGATGACATCGAAAGGGCGCCCGTTTCGGACTGGGGACCCCAGATCGAGTCACACCCGGCCTTTCCGGCCCGTGTCAATGCGGGCTTCCTGCAGGTGCTTGACCGCGGCCATGTGCGCCTGAGGGTGTACGAGCGTGGGGCCGGCGAGACGCTGGCGTGTGGCACGGGCGCCTGTGCGGCGGTGGTTGCCGGCATCCGTCTGGGACTGCTGGACAATCAGGTCGACGTGCAGACACATGGCGGCCTGCTGACCATCGCCTGGCAGGACTCACCGGCCCACGATGCGCCGGTTTACATGACCGGGCCGGCCACCACTGTTTTCGAGGGCGAGATCGAACTGCCCGATCCCGTCTGAACCGACCTCCATCAGGGACAACCGCATGAGCCACAACCCCATCCCGCCCATCACCGAGGATGACATTGCCAACTACCTGGTCAACACCCCCGACTTCTTCGAACGGCATGCCGGCTTGCTGGCGTCGGTCCAGCTGACCAGTCCGCATGGACAGCGGGCGGTCAGCCTGCAGGAGCGCCAGGCCGAAATGCTGCGCGAGAAGATCCGCGGTCTGGAGCTCCGGTCGGCTGAAATGATCCGTCATGGCCAGGAGAACACCGCCATTGCCGACCGTTTGCAGGGCTGGACGCGTGAACTCCTGCTGACACGGCAGGCGCGAGACCTGCCGGAAGTGATCGCACGGGAGCTGGTCGGCCAGTTCCTGGTGCCCCAGGTGGCGCTCAAGATCTGGGATGTGATGCCCGAGCTGGCCGACGAGCCGTTTGCGCAGGGCGCTTCGGCCGATGCCGTGACCTTTGCATCGTCGCTGTCACAGCCCTATTGCGGAGCCAACCGGGGTCTGGAGGCCGCGCAGTGGCTGGTGGATCCATCGGCTGCGGCGTCACTGGCCCTGATCCCCCTGCGTGGCGAGGATTCGCCACTGGCCTTTGGCCTGCTGGTGCTGGCGTCTGACGATCCGCAGCGCTTCACACCGGAAATGGGTACGGATTTCCTGGTGCGCATCGGTGAGACGGCGGCCGCCGCGCTGTCGCGGCTGCGCCCGCATCTGGTCAACTGACACGCACCGGATGAACCTGGCGCCTGCTCCCGAGGGCCGTCAGGGCGACGACGGCCTGGTGATGGCCTACCTGGAGCATGTGCGCGTGCAGCGTCGCCTGGCCGAGCGGACCGCCATCCTGTATGCCAGTGCCTTGCACCACCTGCAGGACAACGTAAGCGAGGCCGGACTGTCGCTCGCCAGCGTGCTGCCCGTCCATGTCCGGCGCTGGGTGGCCCGGATGCACAGTGCGGGGCGAAAAGGGCGCGGCATCGCCCTGGAGCTGTCGGCATGGCGCGGTTTCTATACCTGGCTGGCCCGCCAGGGGCACGTTCTGCACAACCCTGTCCAGGGTGTGCGCGCACCCAGATCGGACAAACCCTTGCCCAAGGCCCTGGGCGTCGATGACGCGGTTCGTCTGGCAGGCCACTCGCTGGAAGATGACGAGCCGGGGCTGGAGGCCCGTGACCGCTGCATTACCGAACTGCTGTATGGGTGCGGCCTGCGGATCGGCGAGCTGGTGGGGCTGGACGTGGTGCCGGGACACCAGGCCCGCGGCTGGATCGACCTGGCCGCCGCCGAGGTCCATGTGCTGGGCAAGGGGTCCAAGCGGCGGAGCGTGCCAGTGGGCGCGGCCGCCCTTCAGGCGCTTCAGGACTGGTTGGTCCTGCGCGTCCGCTGGGCGCGCGAGGAGCCAGCCCTTTTCATCGGGGCGCGTGGTCAGCGCCTGACGCCCCAGCACATCCGCCTGCGCCTCAAACGCCGTGCCGGACTGGCCGGTCTCGCCGTGCCGGTCCACCCGCACATGATGCGCCACTCCTATGCCAGCCATCTGCTGCAGTCCAGCGGCGACCTGCGCGCCGTGCAGGAGCTGCTCGGGCATGCCAGCATCAGCACCACGCAGGTCTATACCCGACTGGACTTCCAGCATCTGGCGGCGGTGTACGATGCGGCGCATCCGCGTGCGCAAGCGCGTCCGGCCAGGGCTGTTCCTGCGACATCGCCGGGTACTTCCGAGGCGTGTGGGCCGGACGACCGACCGGAGTTGCCCGGCGACTGAAGACAGGTGTCGAGGGTATTCCCTCTGGCACACTGGCGCGCCAGGTGCAAAATCCATTCATAAGCATTCAACATCAATAGCTGTCAGGAGACCGCCATGACCCGTATCTTCTTGTTTGTCAAATCCCTGTTGCTGGCTGCTGTGATGGCGCTGGCGCTGCCCGCACAGGCGGCCGATCCGATCAAGGTGGTCTATCACCTCAGCGATGGCATCCCGCAGGCAGCCCGCGCCATGAACAACATCCGCAACCACCTCAATGCCGATCCGACGGCCAAGATCGTCGTGGTTGGCCATGGTGCCGGCATCGATTTCCTGCTGGATGGCGCGAAAACGCCCAAGGACCAGCCATTCGCCGGCAACATTTCCGACCTCGCCAGCAAAGGGGTCGAGTTCCGCGTGTGCAACAACACCCTGGTCTCGCGCAACATCGACGCCAGCAAGGTGGCCCTGGAAGCCAAGGTGGTCCCGTCTGGCGTGGCCGAGGTGGCCAAGCTGCAGGCCAATGAAGGCTACGTCTACCTGCGTCCCTGATCCGCGGACCCTGTCCTGCAAAAAGCCGGGCCTTGCCCGGCTTTTTGCATGCTGCGCTGCCATCACAGGTCGACTACACTCCCCGGGTTGTATCCAGGCCCATTGACGGGCAATGACGGTCATGTCCCTGATTCCTGCCACCATCCTCACCGGTTTTCTCGGCGCCGGCAAGACGACCTTGCTCCGGCGGGTGCTGTCCGAAGCCCATGGCCAGAAAATCGCCGTGGTCGAAAACGAATTCGGCGAAGAGAACATCGACAACGAGATTCTCGTGGCCGATACGACCGAGAACATCATCCAGATGAGCAATGGCTGCATCTGCTGCACCATCCGGGACGATCTGCGCGTCACCCTGGCTGATCTGGCGGCCAGGAAGCGCAAGGGCGAGCTGGATTTCGAGCGGGTGGTGATCGAGACCACGGGCCTGGCCGACCCCGGACCGGTGGCGCAGACTTTCTTCATGGACGACGAGGTGGCCGAGCAGTACCTGCTCGATTCCATCCTGACCCTGGTGGATGCCAAGCACGCCGCCCAGCAGCTCAATGACCGCCAGGAGGCACGGCGCCAGGTGGGCTTTGCTGATCAGATCTTCATCAGCAAGGCCGACCTGGTCGGCCCCGACGAAGTGGATGCCCTGGTGCACCGGCTCAAGCACATGAATCCGCGGGCGCCGATCCAGACGGTGCATTTTGGCGAAGTGGCCATCAAGGACGTTTTCGACCTGCGGGGTTTCAACCTCAATGCCAAACTGGACATCGATCCCGATTTCCTGACCGCGGACGACCACGATCACCACCATGATCATGGTCATGACCACCACGATCATGAGCATGGCGAGGCCTGCAACCATCCGTCGCACCAGCACGGACATGGTCACCATCACCACCACGACGACGATGTCAAGAGTTTCGTCTACCGCGCCTCGCGGCCGTTCAGTCCGGCCAAGCTGGAGGACTTCCTGGGGGCGGTGGTGCAGGTCTACGGCCCGCGCATGCTGCGGTACAAGGGCGTGCTGAACATGGAAGGTACCGACCGCAAGGTCATTTTCCAGGGCGTCCACCAGCTCATGGGCAGCGACCTCGGTCCACCCTGGCGAGAAGGCGAGACGCGTGAAAGCAAGATGGTTTTCATCGGCATCGACTTGCCGCGGGACATCCTGATACAGGGGCTGGACCAGTCCCTGAGCTGAGATGAAACCCTGCGCCCGTGCCGAAACGACCGTCCGCATTGACGCGGACGGAATGTGGTTCTGACGACGCAGCAGCAGGGGGTTTCGTGCTTTTTGTCTCCATTCTCCAACGCCTGGGCTTCCGTTCGGAGCAGGGATCGGTCTCAGGTCAGCCAGCATCGCTACAATCGCGCCCCGCAGAAGGGGTGGCCGATTCCCGCAGCGCGCATGCCGGGCGAAGGGATGGGGCGCCACCGGAAGCCGATGTCGTTCGGGGTATAACAGCGACATCATCCCTTTCCAGGGGACGTCCTGCAAAGCCATCGCCCGTGGTGGCGGGCAGCCGCCGTCCCCTTGAGTCCGCCATGTCAGGTACCGAGAGGAGACCCGCAGTGAAAGCCACGGCGTCCAGGACAGCGACTTCAGGCAAGACCGCCTCGGCGGCCGCGCGTCCTGCTGCGTCTGCCGGGCGGACCGTGGCCAAGGTCGTCGCAAAGCCGGCGTCCAAGCCCACTGCGAAGACCGCGACCGGAGCCGCAGCAAAGACCGTCGCGAAGCCGGCCGTGAAGGCCGCCGCGAAAGCACCTGCAAAGGTACCAGCTAAAGCACCGGCAAAAGTAGCAGCTAAAGCGCCTGCAAAAGCACCTGCTAAAGCACCAGCCAAAGCGACCGCGAAGACCCCGGCGAAAGCACCTGTAAAAGCCGTGGCCAAGGCGGCCGGCAAGCAAGCCGCAGCCCAGTCGACCGCACCGGCCAGGCCGGCGGTCAAGCCGGCGGCAGTGTCCCCAACGACCAAGGCGTCCGCTGCTGCCAGGGCGTCGAAGACGAATCAGCCGGCTGCCAAGGCTGCCAGCCAGCCCGTGGCACCGGTCAGGTCAACTGTCCCAGCCAAACCGGCCCGATCCCCGATGAAAGGGGCCGCAACCACAGCCAAAGGGACCGCCGTCGCCGTCCCTGCCGCGAAATCCAGGCCGGCTGTCGCGCCGGCCAAGGCCCAAGCTTTCACGCGCCCGGAACCGGCGCAGCGTGGGTCCCAGCCCCAGCCCGTGATCATCGAACCGGTATCCAGGCCCCTGGGCAAGCGGGCCGCCAAGAAGATCATGATGGAGCAGATGACACAGGCAGCGGTGGTACCCTCGCACGCTCCGGATGCCGCCAAAGCCACTTTTTTCACCTTGAACGAGCGCCCAGCGATGACTCCTCCCGTTCCATCCTCCATCCAGAAAGACCCGAAGCGGGCCAACAACTGGAAGTCCCTGCCGGTGGAGCAACTGACCGACCAGGATATCCAGGCGATGCCCGACAGCGAGTACATGAACGACGTTCAACTCGCCTTCTTCCGCCTGAAGCTTTCCCAGCTCAAGGACGACATGCTGGCCAACGCCGGCGAGACCACCGAGCACCTGCGTGAAGACACGGTTGTGGTGCCGGATCCCGCCGACCGCGCCACCATCGAAGAGGAACATGCCCTCGAACTGCGTACGCGCGACCGGGAACGCAAGCTGCTCAAGAAGATCGAGCAGGCCATTGCCCGCATTGATGCAGGCGATTACGGCTATTGCGACGAGACCGGCGAACCGATCGGTGTCGGACGCCTGATGGCGCGCCCGACGGCCAGCCTCTCGCTCGAAGCCCAGCAGCGCCGCGAGCTCAAGCAGAAGATGTTCGGCGACTGATCGCCAGGTTCCACCACCTGTCGAAGCGACCGGCCCACACCAGAACATGTCAAAGGACGACTCCAACGGCGGCTTTCTGTCCAAGGTGGTCAAGTTCGTGCGTCATCCGACCACGAGCTGGTCGGACCTGGACACCCGTGCAGCCGACCGCGAGAGCGAATACAGCAAGGCCGCGCTCAAGGAAATGATCGAGCGCAAGCGGCGCAACGACTTCGTGCGCAAGCGCGAGTTCGACATGCTGCGCAAGATTCGCAGCCGCGAAGCAACGTCCGGCAACGAGAATGCCGGTGTCCGTCCGTCTTTCTTCCAGAGTTCCCTGCCTTCCAAGCCCGATGACCGGGCGCTGACGCTCAAGAAGATCGACGAGATCGAAGCGCAGATGTCCATGCAGTGGTGGAAGACCAAGGGGCCGGATTCCATGGTGAGCACCGGCTCGGGACTGAACACATCCAGCGGAACGCCACTGGAGAAGCGGCAGGCGAGGGAAGAGGCGGGCGTGGCGCGCGCGGACGCACGCCGGCAGCAGCAGTACAACGAGACGGAGCCGGCCCATCTGGCGACCAAACCCCCGACCACGCTGCCGTCCCCGGTTCCTGTGTCGGCGGACACGGTTTCGGGCACCCTGGCCCCGGAAGACCAGCGGGAATGGTCGCCGTCCAAGGAGCGCGAGCTGGCGTCGGATGTCGCTGCGGCGCCCAGGAGGTCCAAGGCGCGCACCGGCCTGATGGCGCCTGCGGGTCAGATGCCGGCGTCCAGCTACAGCAACTCCGACCCGTCGTCGTCATTTTCTGCATCGCATTTCTATGCCATGGATGTGCAGGAAATTGCCCAGGATCCTGAAGTCGAGGAAGCCGCCATCCGTTTCGCCAATGGCGACGATGCTGGTGCGGAACAGGGATTGCTGGAGAGTCTGACCGCAGCCGGCGGCCGGCTCGATGAGATCGAGGACTGGCTGGCCCTGTTCGACCTGTACCGCGCCACCGGGCAGATGGCGCCATTCGAGAGCCGTGCGGTGGACTTCGTCAACCGTTTTGACCGGTCGGCGCCTCAGTTCTATGACATGCCTGCCATGGTCAGCCAGCTGGCTGGTCGCAGCTTCAAGCCCAGCGTCCTGCCAGGACGGGTGGTCTGGCTGGCCGACGAAGAACTGGATGCGCATGCGGTCAGCACATTGCAGAACATCCTGCTGCGTGCCGAACAGCCCTGGGTGCTCGACTGGAGTGCCGTCGAGTCCATTGATCTCAAGGCTGCCCGCGCTCTGCTGGGCATCTTCACGCTCTGGAGCGACCAGGAGGTGGACCTGCGCTGGTACGGCACGGGTCCGCTTCGGGATCTGCTGAAGTCACTGACCCCGTCCGGGCGCCGCGACGTCGAGCAGATCTGGTGGGAATTGCGCATGGCGCTGTTGCGCCTGATGAACCGGCCGGACGAGTTCGAACTGACCGCGCTGGATTTCTGTGTCACTTACGAGCTGTCCCCGCCTGGCTGGGAACGGCCCCGTTGCCATTTCCAGGCCCTGTCGGCTGAAGGCATGGTAGAGACCGGGCAGTCGGTGCTGGGCGACGGCATGCTGGAGCCCCTGTCGGTGCCGACGGAATCGGGCGAGTCGGTCATGGACAGCCAGGGGCTCAGCCAGCTGGGCCTCGTCGAGCTGTCGGGCGAGATACGCGGTGATCCCCAGGAGACCCTGGACGGACTCGAGGCCCGGCTCAAGGGGGCCGACATCATGATCATTTCCTGCCGCAACCTGATTCGCGTCGATTTCTCTGCGGCTGGCACGCTGCTCAACTGGGTATCGGCCCACCATGCCGAAGGTCGCATGATCCAGTTTGTCGATGTCCACCGGCTGGTGTCGGCGTTCTTCCACGTCATCGGGATCACCGAGCACGCCAAGGTGGTGTTGCGCAACGATTGATGACGGATTGCCCCCGGGCGATCGCGCTACACAGGGATACATCCCTGACCATTTTCCGGCTTGAATCGCCGGGTTCGCCCCCCATTTCCTGAGCTATGGAATCATTTCACGGAACCACCATTGTCTGCGTGCGGCGCCAGACGCCTGAAGGCGTGAAGGTCGCCATCGGCGGCGACGGGCAGGTCACCCTCGGACACGTCGTGGTCAAGGGGACGGCGCGCAAGGTGCGCAAGCTCTATCGCGACCAGGTGCTGGCCGGTTTTGCCGGGGCCACCGCCGATGCGTTCACGCTGTTCGAGCGCTTCGAGGCCAAGCTGGAAAAACACCAGGGTCATCTGGTCCGGGCCGCCATCGAACTGACCCGCGACTGGCGGACCGACCGGGTGCTGCGGCGCCTGGAGGCTATGCTGGCCGTGGCCGACCGGACGGCCAGCCTGATCATCACCGGCAATGGCGATGTGCTCGAACCCGAGCACGGCATCGTGGCCATCGGTTCCGGCGGGTCGTATGCCCAGGCGGCAGCCAAGGCCCTCATCGACCATACGACCCTGAGCGCCGAGGAGGTGGTTCGCCAGTCACTGGGCATCGCCGGTGAGCTGTGCATCTACACCAACATGAACCACACCATTGAAACGCTCGACTGACAACATGACATGCAAAGCTGGCCTGGAACAGGCAACGATCAGTGTGGAGATGCCATGTCCTCGATGACGCCCCAGGAAATCGTTTCGGAGCTCGATCGCTTCATCATCGGACAGACGGCGGCCAAGCGCGCCGTGGCCATTGCCCTGCGCAACCGCTGGCGCCGCCAGCAGGTCGACGAGCGCCTGCGTCCGGAAATCACGCCCAAGAACATCCTCATGATCGGGCCCACGGGCGTGGGCAAGACCGAGATCGCGCGCCGTCTGGCCCGACTGGCCGACGCGCCGTTCGTCAAGGTCGAGGCGACCAAGTTCACCGAGGTCGGCTACGTGGGCAAGGATGTGGACGCCATCATCCGGGATCTGGTTGAGGTGGCAGTCAAACAGACGCGCGAGGCCGAAATGCGCAAGCAGCGGGCCCGGGCCGAGGATGCGGCCGAGGATCGCATTCTCGATGTGCTGGTGCCGCCGCCGAGGCCTGTGGCCAACGAACCCGTGACCCGGGCGCCGGACGGACCGGCCCGTCAGAGCTTTCGCAAGAAGCTGCGCGAGGGACAGCTGGACGATCAGGATATCGAGATCGAGCTGAGCGAGCCCCGGCCCACCATGGAGATCATGGGGCCGGCCGGCATGGAAGACATGGCGGAACAGTTGCGTGGCATGTTCAGCCAGATGGGGTCGGACAAGCGCCGCACCCGGCGTCTTCGGATTGCCGACGCCATGAAGCAGCTGATCGAAGAAGAGGCGGCGAAGCTGGTCAACGAAGACGAGATCAAGGCGCAAGCCCTGCTCAATGCCGAGCAGAACGGCATCGTGTTCATCGACGAGATCGACAAGGTGGCTTCTCGCAGTGACACATCCGGTGCCGACGTGTCCCGCCAGGGCGTGCAACGCGACCTGCTGCCGCTGGTCGAGGGCACCACCGTCTCGACCAAATACGGCATGGTCAAGACGGATCATGTCCTTTTCATTGCCTCAGGCGCGTTTCACCTGTCCAGGCCGAGTGACCTCATCCCGGAGTTGCAGGGCCGGTTTCCGATCCGGGTCGAACTGCAATCCCTGTCGGTGGACGATTTCGAGGCCATCCTCACCCGTACCCATGCCAGTCTGGTCAAGCAGTACCAGGCACTGCTGGCGACCGAAGGGGTGCGTCTGGCGTTTGCCGCAGACGGCATTCGCCGCCTGGCGCAGATTGCCTGCGAAGTCAACGAACGGACCGAGAACATCGGTGCGCGCCGGCTGGCCACGGTGATGGAACACCTGCTGGACGAGGTCAGCTTCGATGCGACACGGCTCGAAGGGCAGGAAGTGCTCATCGACTCGGCCTATGTCGACGGGCGGCTGGCCGAGCTCAGCCACAACGAAGACCTCTCGCGTTATATTCTCTGATTCTGCACGGGCCTGGCCCCGTTGCAGGCGCACCCGGGCGGTGATTCGGGTGGGCACGGCCGGCTCATCGTTCGTCGGCTCGAAACGGCAGCCTTCGTTTCAAGTGGCACTTTCATTGGCGCCTGTAAGTGCTTGCTATCACTGGTCTTTTTTGGATGACCGGTGTTTGGATTGGCGTCTAAGTGATTGATTTCAAAGAATTTTTTGGCGAGCGGAGGCTTGCAACCCTGCTTTTTCCTGATACAGTGGGAAGAAGTGCAATAAAGTGGTCAAAAGTGGCTGAAAAGGGTTGTCCGAGGTGTTCCAGGGTGCTTCTTCGCTGAATCTCGATGCCAAAGGGCGTCTTTCGGTGCCGACCCGGCACCGCGAGGCGCTGGGCGTGGACGGCGGACAACTCACCATCACCAAAAACCCCGATGGCTGCCTGATGGTCTTCCCGGCCCCGGCCTGGGCCGTGTTCCGGGATCGCGTGGCGGCCCTGCCCATGAATGCCACCTGGTGGCGCCGTTTCTTTCTGGGCAATGCGATGGAGGTCGACATGGATGCGTCCGGCCGGGTTCTGATCGCGCCTGAGCTGCGAGCCTACGCGGGCATCAGCAAGGAAGCCATCCTGCTGGGCATGGGATCCCACCTGGAACTGTGGGATGCGCAGGTCTACGCCGTCAAGGAGGCCGAGGCCCTGAAAGAGCCCATGCCCGACGTGCTCAAGGACTTTTCGTTCTGAGGGATGGCGGTGCAAACAGCATGGCAACACCAGACCGTCCTGTTGAGCGAAGCAGTGCAGGCGCTGGCTATCGCACCCGGCGGTCACTATGTCGACGCGACCTTCGGCCGGGGTGGACATTCCCGGGCCATTCTCCAGCAACTTGGTCCGGACGGACACCTGACGGTGTTCGACAAGGATCCGGCTGCCGTGGACGTTGCGCGGCATCTGGCGACTGCCGATACCCGTCTGGCGGTCCGGCACCAGGGGTTTGCCGCGCTCGGCGAGCTGGGGCCGGCATCGGCGGACGGGGTACTGATGGACCTGGGTGTGAGTTCACCCCAGATCGACGACCCCGCGAGGGGTTTTTCTTTTCGCCACGACGGCCCGCTGGACATGCGCATGGACACCACGCGTGGCCAGAGCGTGGCGCGGTGGCTCGAGACGGCGGATGTCTCCACCATGACGGAGGTCATACGTGACTACGGCGAAGAACGGTTTGCTGCACAGGTTGCAAAGGCGATTGATCGTCGCCGACAGGAACGGGGCCCTGTTCGAACCACCGGTGAGCTGGCCGAAGTCGTGGCTGGCGCGGTCAAAACCCGCGAGCCGGGCAAGGACCCTGCAACGCGCACATTTCAGGCTTTTCGGATTTTCATCAACGCCGAGCTTGAAGAGCTGCAACAGGCGCTGAAGGACAGTCTCGACGTACTGAAGCCCGGAGGACGACTGGTCGTGATCAGCTTCCACTCCCTGGAAGACCGCATGGTCAAGCAGTTCATGGCCGCGCATTCGCGCGCGGTGGTGGACCGGCGCGTGCCATTCGCCGAGCCGGCCCCGACCCTGCTGACCGACGTGCGACGTGTCATGCCGTCGGCCAGCGAGGTCGAGGGCAATCCGCGCGCGCGCAGTGCCGTGATGCGTGTGGCCACCCGCACGGAGGCGCCATGCTGAGGCTCAACCTGGTGCTGCTGATGGCCGTGCTGGTCAGTGCCTTCTATCTGGTGCATACCCAGTATGAATCCCGCCGTCTCTACACCGCGCTGGACCGGGCCCATGCGCAGGCGCGCCGGCTGGATGTCGAGCACGATCGCCTGCTGGTGGCCCGGCGCGCCGAGGCAGCGCCCGCCCGGGTGCAGCTGCTGGCCACGCGCAAGCTCAAGATGCGTCCCGTCACACCCGGGGTGACCCAGTACGTCCAGGTTCCCGCCGCCATGGCCAGCCAGGACGCTGCCTCCGCAGGGGGGCGGCCATGAGGCGCAGCATCACCTACCACGCCAACCCGCTGCTGGCCAGCAAGACGCCGGTCTGGCGCAGCAAGTTCGTGGTGGCCATGCTGGCACTGGCTTTCGCCGGGCTGGCCGGACGTGCCGCGTATGTCCAGGTCTTCGACAACGATTTCTACCAGCGTCAGGGCGAGGTTCGCTATGCGCGGACGCTGGAGCTGCCGGCCAAGCGTGGCCGCATCCTGGACCGCAATGGTCTGATGCTCGCCTCCAGCGTGGTGGCACAGAGTGTCTGGGCCATCCCGGAGGATGTCGACCGCGCCGATCCCAAGCTGCGTGAGCTGGCCCGTCTGCTCGAAATGCCCCTGTCCACGCTGCGCCACCGCCTCGGTGCGGAGGACAAACAGTTCGTGTGGGTCAAGCGCCAGGTCGACCAGCCGGTGGCCACCAAGATTGCTGCATTGGGGATCAAGGGCATCTACCAGCGGCCCGAGTACAAGCGCCAGTATCCCGAGGGCGAGGCCGCGGCGCATGTGGTCGGTTTCACCAACGTCGAGGATCGGGGGCAGGAGGGTATCGAGCTGGCGTTCCAGAAGCGCCTGGCCGGTCGCAACGGGTCGCGCCGTGTCATCAAGGACCGGCTGGGGCGTGTGGTCGAGGATGTCCGCGAGGTGGTGCCACCGGTGGACGGCAGCGACCTGCAGCTGTCCATCGACAGCAAGATCCAGTTCTTTGCCTATCAGAAGCTGCGTGAGGCCATTGACACCCACAAGGCGCGGGCGGGCAGCGTGATCGTGCTCGACACCCAGTCCGGCGAGGTCCTGGCCCTGGCCAACTACCCCAGTTACAACCCCAACCGGCGGCAGAACCTCAGTGGCGAGCAATTGCGCAACCGCGTGCTGACCGACAGCTTCGAGCCGGGCTCGACCATGAAGCCGTTCGTGGCCGCCCTGGCCCTGGACAAGGGCATCGTTCGTCCGGAGACGCGCATCCAGACCGGTCCGGGCCGCCTGACGATCGGCGGTGCCACGATTCGCGACACCCGGGACCACGGCACCATCTCGGTCAACGAGGTCATCCAGATGTCGAGCAACGTCGGCACTGTGAAGCTGGCCATGCAGATGCCGGCCCGTGATCTCTGGGAGACCTATACCCAGGCTGGCTTTGGCCAGAAGCCCGTCGTGCCTTTTCCGGGGGCGGTCAGTGGCCGTCTGCGTCCCTACAAGACGTGGCGTCCCATCGAGCACGCGACCATGAGCTATGGCTATGGGGTGTCCGCCTCGATCTTCCAGCTGGCACAGGCCTACACCGTGTTCGCCCGAGATGGCGAGCTGATTCCGCTGACCATGATCAAGACCGATGAGCCGGTGGCCGGCGTTCGGGTCTTCAGCCGGGAAAGCGCCGTTGCGGTGCGCAAGATGCTGCACATGGCCACGGGCAAGAACGGGACCGCCCAGCGCGCGCAGACCATGGGTTATTCAGTGGGTGGCAAGACCGGTACGGCCCGCAAGCAGGAAGGCAAGGGATACGCCGATCGCAAGTACCGGGGCTTCTTTGTGGGCTTGGCGCCGGTCGAGGCTCCGCGCATCGTGGTGGCCGTGATGATCGACGAGCCTCGCGCGGGCCACTACTACAGCGGTGTCGTGGCGGCGCCCGTGTTCAGCGAGACCGTGCAGCACACGCTGCGCATCCTCGGTGTCCAGCCCGACATGGACGTGAAGCCCCAGATCATCTCCGAAGTGGTGGAGGAGTCGTTCTGATGCGCCACCTGAACGACATGGCCGACACCCTGGACTGGCTGCGAGGCCGGGTGACCGGAGAGCTCCAGATCGACAGCCGCCGGGTGCGTCCGGGCGATGCCTTCATTGCGTGGCCAGGCGCCGCCACCGATGGCCGGCATTACGTCGGCGCTGCTCTGGCGGCCGGCGCATCGCTGGTCCTGGTGGAGCGCGAGGGGCTGGAGGCCTGGTCGTTCGACGACGAGCGCATCGGTTCGGTGGCCGGACTCAAGCACCTGACCGGGCGCCTGGCCTCGGCGTTCTACGGGGCGCCCACACAGGCGCTGGATCTGGTGGCGTTCACCGGAACCAATGGCAAGACATCCAGCGCCTGGTGGCTGGCCCAGCTGCTGTGTGCGGCCGGAACGCCGTGTGCGGTGGTCGGGACGCTGGGCATGGGACGTCCTCCCGTTGGTGGCGATGCGCGCGGTGCCACGCTGACGCCGACCGGCCTGACCACGCCCGACCCGGTTGCCCTGCACAGCCAGCTGCGCCGGTTCGTAGCCGAAGGTGACCGGGCCTGTGCCATCGAGGCTTCATCCATCGGCCTGGCGGAACACCGCCTGGCGGGTTGCGCCATCCGGGTGGCCGCGTTCACCAATTTCACCCAGGATCACCTGGACTATCACGGTGACATGGGCAGCTACTGGGCCGCCAAGCGGGCCCTGTTCGACTGGCCTGGTCTCCAGGCGGCCGTGATCAACCTCGACGATCCGCGCGGTCCGGACCTGCTGGCGCATGTGCGCTCGCGGGCCCTGGACGTCTGGACCGTCGGCATCGACTGCCGGCAGGCCCGCTTGCAGGCCCATGCGCTGGTGACCACGCCGAACGGCATCGAGCTGAAGTTGCGCGAAGAGGGTGTTGATCACGTCCTTTCGCTGGGCCTGATCGGTCGTTACAACGTCTCCAATCTGCTGGGGGTGGTGGCGGCGGCACGGGCTTTGGGCGTGTCCCTGGCCGACGCGGTAGCCGCCTGCAGCAGCCTCACGCCCGTGCCGGGCCGGATGGAAACGGTGCACGCCGGGCCGGTCGACCAGGAACCCCTGGTGCTGGTGGACTACGCACACACCCCCGATGCCTTGCTGCAGGCCTTGCAGGCCCTGCGCCCCGTGGCGCAGCGGCGTCAGGGGCGCCTGTGGGTGGTGGTCGGATGTGGCGGTGACCGGGACGCCGGCAAGCGGCCCCAGATGGCTGCGGTGGCGGGTGCGCAGGCCGACGAGGTGGTGCTCACCAGCGACAACCCGCGCAGCGAAGACCCACAGGCGATCCTGCGTCAGATGCGCGCAGGATTGGAAGACAGGGCGGGCGTGTCGGTGGAGGTGGACCGTGCCCGTGCCATTGCCACAACGGTGGCCCGTGCCGCAGCGAACGACGTGGTGCTGGTCGCGGGCAAGGGCCATGAGGACTATCAGGAAGTCCAGGGCGTGCGGCGTCCGTTCTCGGACCGGGAAGAAGTCCGTGCCGCGTTGCAGCATAGGCTTGCGCTGGAGGTGCGGCCATGAGCCATCAGGTCATGAGCGGGCTGTGCGAACTGATGCGGCAACTGCCGGGGGCGCGTGTGGTGGGCGACCTCCCGGCGACCATCGAACGTGTACATACCGACACGCGCAGCCTGCAACCCGGCGACCTGTTCGTCGCCCTGCGCGGTGCGAACTTCGATGCCAATGCGTTTCTGCCCCAGGCGCGCCAGAGTGGCGCGGTGGCGGCCGTAGCCCACCAGGGGCTGGCCGAGGCCGGGCTGCCCGGGGTCGAGGTGCCCGATACCCGGCTGGCCCTGGGTGCGCTGGCCCGTGCCTGGCGGATGCAATGGACACCCGCTCTGGTGGCGGTGACAGGCAGCAATGGCAAGACAACAGTCACCCAGATGGTGGCCAGCATCCTGCGTGCCGCGGCTGGCGAGGCATCCCTGGCCACGGCCGGCAACTTCAACAACGACATCGGCGTGCCCCTGACCTTGCTGCGCCTGCGGCCCGGGCACCGTCTGGCCGTGGTCGAGCTGGGCATGAACCACCCGGGCGAGATTGCCTACCTGGCGGACCTCGCCAGGCCCACGGTGGCCCTGGTCAACAATGCCCAGCGGGAGCACCAGGAATTCATGTCCAGCGTCGAAGCGGTGGCGCGCGAGAACGGCTCGGTCATCGAGGCGCTGGGTGCGAACGGCACGGCCGTTTTTCCGGCCGACGACACCTTTGCTCCCCTGTGGGCCACCCTGTCCGACGGACGACGGATCGTTCGCTTCGGTGACAGGGACTCCGTGGCCGAGGTCCGGTCCCTGGCCGCCGACTGGGTCGACGGCGCATGGACACTGCGCATGGCCACCCCTGCCGGCGAGCTGTCCTGCCGGCTTCGGATCGCCGGCCGCCATAACGTGCGCAACGCCCTGGCGGCCACGGCCTGCGCCCTGGCGGCCGGCGTGACTCCCGAGGCCATCGTGCAGGGGCTGGACCGGTTCGAGCCCGTGGGTGGTCGCTCTCGCGCCCTGGCCGTGACCCTGGCCGGCCGGCCGGTCACGCTGGTGGATGACAGCTACAACGCCAATCCCGATTCGGTGCTGGCGGCCATTGACGTTCTGGCCGAGCTGCCCGGTCCTCGCCTGCTGGTGCTGGGCGACATGGGCGAAGTGGGCGAGCAGGGCCTGGCGTATCACCGCGAGGTGCTTGTGCATGCCTGCCAGCGCGGCATCGAGTCGGTTCAGGTCTGCGGTGACTGGATGCGCCAGGCCGTGGACAGTCTGGGCCGACCGTCCGGCCCGACAGTCCTGCGCTGGTGGCCCGACGTGCCGGGATTGCTGGCGGACGTCCTGGCCAGCGCCGGCTCTGCCGATGCAGGTGCGCCCCGCAGTGTCCTGGTCAAGGGATCGCGATTCATGAAGCTCGAACGTGTGGTGCAGGGTCTGCTCGGGCAGTCGTCGGCAACAGGGTCACAGAACAAGGACAAGTCCCATGCTGCTTAGTCTCACCCAATGGCTGCAGGGCCTGGGGCCCGAGTTCGGATTCCTGCGGGTCTTCCAGTACCTCACCTTCCGCGCCGTGATGGCGGCCATGACCTCGCTCATCGTGGGGCTGGTGGCCGGCCCCTATGTCATCCGTCGGCTGGCAGCGCTCAAGATTGGCCAGCCGATCCGCGAATATGCGATGCAGTCCCACCTGAGCAAGGGTGGCACGCCCACCATGGGTGGTGTCCTGATCCTGTTCTCGATTGCCCTGTCGACCGTGCTGTGGTTCGACCTGTCCAACCGCTTTGTCTGGATCGTGCTGCTGGTGACGCTGGGTTTCGGCGCCATTGGCTGGGTCGACGACTGGCGCAAGGTGGTGCGCAAGGATCCGGAAGGCATGCGTTCGCGCGAGAAATATTTCTGGCAGTCGGTGATCGGATTGCTGGCCGCCTTCTACCTGGTGTTTTCAGTGTCTGAAACCAGCAATGTGCGGGTGGTCCAGCTGTTCATCGAATGGGTGGCCTCCGGCTTTACGGTAGACCTGCCGCCGCAGGCCGGCCTGATGGTGCCCTTCTTCAAGGAGATCAGCTACCCGCTGGGGGTGTTCGGGTTCGTTCTGATGACCTACCTGGTGATCGTGGGGGCAAGCAATGCGGTCAACCTCACCGACGGCCTGGATGGCCTGGCCATCATGCCCGTGGTGATGGTCGGCTCGGCACTGGGGGTGTTTGCCTATGTGACCGGCAATGCCGTGTTTGCGCGCTACCTGCTGCTGCCCTTCATACCGGGGGCTGGCGAGCTGATGATCTTCTGCGCTGCCATGGCGGGAGCGGGACTGGCCTTCCTGTGGTTCAACACCCATCCGGCCCAGGTCTTCATGGGAGACGTCGGCGCGCTGGCGCTGGGCGGTGCACTGGGCACCATCGCTGTCATCGTGCGACAGGAAATCGTGCTGGCCATCATGGGCGGCATTTTTGTCGTCGAGGCCTTGTCCGTGATGCTGCAGGTCAGCTACTTCAAGTACACCAAGCGCCGCTTCGGCCAGGGGCGCCGCCTGTTCCAGATGGCGCCTCTGCACCACCATTTCGAGAAAAAGGGCTGGAAGGAAACGCAGGTCGTGGTCCGGTTCTGGATCATCACCATGCTGCTGTGCCTCATCGGCCTGTCGACCCTGAAACTGCGATGAACGACCTGAAGGAACAGAACATCCTGATCCTCGGCCTGGGCATCTCCGGTCTGGCGATGGCGCGCTGGTGTCTGCGTCAGGGTGCCGCCGTCACCGTGGCCGACACCCGGGCGCAGCCGCCCCAGCTGGCACGGCTGCAAAGCGAATGTCCGCAGGCCAAGTTCGTCTGTAGCGCCTTTGATGCGTCGCTGATGGCAGCGGGATCCTGGACACTGGTGGCCCGCAGCCCTGGCCTGCCACCTGCGCAACTGGCGCCGGTGCGCGACTGGACGCAGGCCAGCCAGGTCCGGCTGGTCGGAGAACTCGACCTGTTTGCCAGCGCGCTGTCCGGGCTGGCCACCCGCGAGGCGTGGCCGTACCAGCCAAAGGTGCTGGCGGTCACGGGCACCAATGGCAAGACCACTGTCACGTCCCTGACGGGCCAGTTGCTCGCCCGTGCCGGGTGGCGCGTGGCGGTTGCTGGCAATATCGGGCCGGCCTTGTTGGATGTGCTGGGCGAGGCGCTCGATCATGAAGCGGCCGAACTGGCGCGCGAGGCCGAGGCTGAGGCCGAGGCTGAGGCTGAGACCCACGCAGAGAAGGCGGAGCACGACGAGGCGACCGGAACCGGCACCGCTGCCGATGGGGACACCGCCGCCCAGGCAGTGATCGAGCCGGGTGGTGGCGTGGCCGTCGGTGATGCCGATGACCGCATCGGTGACGATGAGCCTCAGGAGGGTTTGTTGCCCGACGACGGCGACGGCGATGGCGATGGCGACGGCGATGGCGATGGCATCGTCCTGCTGCAGCCGCCCGAACCGGCGCTGCCAGCGCCACCCTACCTTCCCCAGGTCTGGGTGCTGGAGCTCTCCAGCTTCCAGCTCGACGGCACGGCCGGTGGCGCCTGGGACGCTTTGCCCACAGCTGCCACCGTGCTCAACATCACCGAAGACCATCTCGACTGGCACGGTTCGATGGACGCCTATGCGGCTGCCAAGCATGCCGTGTTCGGCGGCGAGGCGCTGATGGTCCTCAACCGGGAAGACCCGGCGGTGATGGCGATGCAGCCCGGGCTGGTCACCGTCAAGATCGGCGGCCGCAACCGCCAGGTGCCCGCACGGCGGTTTGCCACGTTTGGTCTCGACCAGCCGCAGCGTGCCGATGACTGGGGCATCGAATCCGTCAATGGCATGGACTGGCTGGTGCGCGCCCAGGCCCTGGACGAAACCCGCCGCCGCGGACGCGCCGAAGTCGAGGTGGAGCTATACATGCAGCGCCTGATGCCGGTTGACGCCCTGCGCATCCGGGGGCGCCACAACGCCGCCAACGCGCTGGCGGCATTGGCTCTGGCCACGTCGACGGGTGCCACGCTGGCGCCCATGCTGCACGGCTTGCGCGAGTACCGGGGAGAGCCCCACCGGGTCGAGCCGGTGGGCGTCATCGACGGCGTCGAGTTCTTCGACGACAGCAAGGGCACCAACGTCGGGGCCACCCTGGCGGCGGTGACCGGACTGGGCGTGGAGCGGCCGCTGGTGCTGATCCTGGGTGGCGATGGCAAGGGACAGGATTTCAGGCCGCTGGCCGCGCCGCTGTCCAGGCATGCCCGGGCTGTGGTGCTGATCGGCCGCGATGCAGCCGTGCTTCGCGAGCAGTTGGCGCCCGTGCTGGACGAGGCGGGCGTGACGATCGAGGACGCAGCCGACCTGCCCCTGGCGGTACAGGCGGCGGCGGCGCATGCCCGTGGCGGCGACGCCGTGCTGATGTCGCCTGCCTGCGCCAGCCTGGACATGTTCGACAACTATGTGCACCGGGCGAGGGTGTTCAACGAAGCGGTGCACGACCTGGCCCTGTCCCGCGGCACGACCCTGGAGGCCGGCGCATGATCGGGCAACTGACCCAGCGCCTGTCCGTGCTGTGGCCCCTGGGGCGCAGCGGCGGTCGCCCGTCTGGTGCCAAAGGCGCCAAAGGTGCGAAAGGTGTCAGGGGCAGCAAGCCGGCCGACGCGCTGCCGGTGCGGCTGTCCAGCCGCAGCTACGCCGGTACGCGGCAGGTGGCGGTGCGCGAACTCGGATTCGACCAGCCCCTGCTGTGGGTGGTTGTCGCCCTGCTGGCCTGGGGTCTTGTCATGGTGTATTCGGCATCCATTGCCTTGCCCGACAACCCGCGCTTTGCCAGTTACGGTCAGACGCATTTCGTGCTGCGGCACGGCGTGTCGATCGTCATCGGGCTGGTGGCCGCCATGGCCACGTTCCAGATACCCTTGAAGGACTGGGAGCGCCTGGCCCCCTGGCTCTTTGCCGTCAGCCTGCTGCTGCTGGTGATGGTGCTGCTGCCTTTCATTGGCAAGGGCGTCAACGGCGCCCGGCGCTGGATTCCGCTGGGGCTGCTGAATTTCCAGCCATCCGAACTGGGCAAGCTGGCCATTCTTGTCTACGCGTCCGACTACATGGTGCGCAAGATGGACGTCAAGGAGCGCTTCTTCAAGGCCGTGCTGCCCATGGCTGTGGCCCTGGGGGTTGTCGGCATGCTGCTGCTGGCGGAGCCCGACATGGGCGCGTTCATGGTGATCGTGGTCATCGCCATGGGCATCCTGTTCCTGGGCGGTGTCAATGCGCGCATGTTCTTCCTCATCGCAGCCGTGATGGTGGCCGCCTTGGCGCTGATGGTCCTCATGAGCGAGTGGCGCCGCGAGCGCATCTTCGCGTATCTGGACCCCTTCGCCGTCGAGCATGTGCTGGGCAAGGGCTACCAGCTGTCCCATTCGCTGATTGCCTTCGGCCGTGGCGAGATCTTCGGCGTCGGACTCGGCGGCAGTGTCGAGAAGCTGCACTGGCTGCCCGAAGCGCACACCGACTTCCTGCTGGCCGTCATCGGGGAAGAGTTCGGCCTGGTCGGCGTGCTCGTCCTCGTCGCCCTGTTCCTGTGGCTGACCCGGCGCATCATGCTGATCGGGCGCCAGGCCATTGCGCTGGACAAGGTGTTCGCGGGCCTGGTCGCACAAGGCGTGGGGCTGTGGTTCGGGTTCCAGTCCTTCATCAACATCGGCGTGAACCTGGGCGCGCTGCCGACCAAAGGCCTGACCCTGCCTCTGATGAGCTACGGCGGTTCCGCCATCCTGATGAACCTGGTCGCTCTGGCCGTGGTCCTGCGCGTGGACTTCGAGAACCGCCAGCTGATGAAGGGGGGGCGTCCATGAGCCAACGACAGCCCTGCGCACTTGTGATGGCCGGCGGCACAGGTGGACACATTTTCCCCGGTCTGGCCGTGGCCGAGGCGCTGCGGGATCGCGGCTGGCGGGTGCACTGGCTCGGGGTTCCCGGCAGCATGGAGAGCCGGCTGGTGCCTCCCCGCGGATTCCCCCTGGAAGCGGTGGATTTCGGTGGCGTACGCGGCAAAGGCCTGGTGACGCTGGCCCTGTTGCCGCTGCGGCTGCTGCGG
This sequence comes from Burkholderiaceae bacterium, assembly GCA_041396505.1. GTDB lineage: Bacteria > Pseudomonadota > Gammaproteobacteria > Burkholderiales > Burkholderiaceae_C > Hydrogenophaga. The sequence continues at coordinate 373,038 of JAWKYL010000006.1, read as the reverse complement.
GCTTTCTGGCAGGCCTTGCGGGTCGTGCGGCGCGTGCGGCCGGATGTGCTGGTGGGCCTGGGTGGCTACATCACGTTTCCTGGCGGCATGATGGGTACGTTGCTGGGAAAACCCCTGGTGCTGCACGAGCAGAACTCCGTGGCTGGCATGGCCAACAAGGTGCTGGCGGGTGTGGCCGACCGGGTGTTCACCGCCTTCCCGGGTGCCCTGCCCAAAGGCGAATGGGTGGGCAACCCCTTGCGGCAGGCTTTTCTGGCACAGATGCCGCCGGCCGAGCGTTTCGCCGGTCGGTCAGGACCCTTGCGCCTGCTGGTCGTTGGTGGCAGTCTGGGCGCCCGGGCACTCAACGAGGTGGTACCGCAGGCACTGGCCCTGTTGCCTGAGGGTGAGCGGCCGCTGGTGGTACACCAGAGTGGCGAGAAGCAGATCGACGACCTGCGGTCCAACTACCGGGCGGCGGGCGTGCAGGCCGAACTGACCCCCTTCATCGAGGACACGGCCAGTGCCTACGCGCAGGCCGACCTCGTGATCTGCAGGGCAGGCGCCAGCACCGTGACCGAAGTGGCCGCCGTGGGCGCCGCAGCGCTGCTGGTGCCCTTTCCCCATGCGGTGGACGACCACCAGACCACGAATGCCCGCTTCCTGGTCGATGCCGGCGCCGCGTGGGTGGTGCCACAAGGTGAACTCACGCCAGCGTCGCTGGCCGACCGCCTGCGGCAGTTGCAGCGCACCCAGTTGATGGAAATGGCCGTCAAGGCCAAGCAGATGGAAAAGACCCAGGCCGTCGAGGCCGTTGTAAAGGCCTGTGAGCAACTGGCCAAGGTGGGTACGCGATGAAACACGCCATTCGTCACATTCACTTCGTCGGCATCGGCGGCTCGGGCATGAGCGGCATCGCAGAGGTGCTTCTCAACCAGGGCTATGTGGTCTCGGGCAGCGACCTGGGCGCCAATGCGGCCACCCGCCGCCTGGCCTCGCTGGGTGCCACGGTGTACCAGGGACACGATGCACGCTTCATAGACGGTGCCGATGCCATCGTTACGTCGACGGCGGTCAAGGACGACAACCCGGAGGTGGTTGCAGCCCACGAACGACTGGTGCCTGTCGTTCCGCGTGCGGTCATGCTGGCCGAGCTCATGCGCATGAAGAAGGGCATCGCGATCGCGGGAACGCACGGCAAGACCACCACCACCAGCCTGGTCGCGAGCGTGCTGGCAGCGGCCAGCATGGATCCGACGTTCGTGATCGGCGGGCGGCTCAACAGCGCGGGTGCCAATGCCCAGTTGGGCTCGGGCGAGTACATCGTGGTCGAGGCCGACGAGTCCGACGCGTCCTTCCTCAACCTGCTGCCCGTGCTCTCGGTGGTCACCAACATCGATGCCGACCACATGGACACCTACGGTCACGATTTCGGCCGCCTCAAGTCGGCCTTCGTGGACTTCCTGCACAAGATGCCGTTCTACGGGGCTGCCGTGGTCTGCGTGGATGACCCGGTGATCCGCGAGATTCTTCCGCAGATTGCCCGCCCGATCACCAGCTACGGCCTGTCCGAAGACGCCCAGATCCGCGCCATCGATGTGCGCGCGGTGGACGGCCAGATGCACTTCACAGTCCAGCGGCGCAATGGCGTCGAGTTGCCCGACCTGAGCGTGGTCCTCAACCTGCCCGGGCAGCACAACGTGCTCAATGCACTGGCTGCCATTGGGGTGGCGGTGGAGCTGGGCGTGCCGGACGAAGCCGTTCGGCAGGCGCTGGCCGAGTTCAAGGGCGTGGGGCGGCGTTTCCAGCGCCACGGCGAGGCGTCGCTGCCATCGGGCGGACAGGCCACCATCGTGGACGACTACGGTCACCATCCGGTCGAGATGGCTGCCACACTGGCCGCCGCCCGGGGTGCCTTCCCTGGCCGTCGCCTGGTGCTGGCCTTCCAGCCGCATCGCTACAGCCGGACGCGGGACTGCTTCGAGGATTTCGTGAAGGTGATCGGACAGGCGGATGCCGTGCTGCTGGCCGAAGTCTATGCCGCCGGCGAAACCCCCATCGTGGCGGCCGATGGCCGCTCGCTGGCCCGGGCCTTGCGGGTGGCCGGCAAGGTCGAACCGGTCTTTGTCGATGATGTTGCCGCCATGGCTCAGGCGGTGCTGGACAACGCCCGCGACGGCGATGTGGTGCTGTGCATGGGTGCCGGCTCCATCGGCGCCGTGGCCGGGCAGGTGGTCGAACTGGCGAACGGTACGAGGACGTGAACGTGAACGACAAACAGCAACCGATCGACCCCAGGGCCCTGGGCAAGGTGGCGGTCCTGATGGGCGGACGCTCGGCCGAGCGCGAGGTGTCGATGATGTCGGGACAGGGTGTGCTGGCGGCCCTGCGCAGCCGGGGCGTCGATGCCCACCCCTTCGACCCGGCCGAGCGGGCCATGGACGAACTGCGCCGCGATGGTTTCGATCGCTGCTTCATCGCTCTGCACGGCCGTTTCGGCGAGGACGGCACGGTCCAGGGGGCGCTTGAACTGCTGGGCATTCCCTATACCGGTCCGGGTGTCATGGCCTCTGCGGTGGCCATGGACAAGCTCATGACCAAGCGCATCTGGCTGGCCGAGAACCTGCCGACCCCTGCGTGGCGCCAGGTCCACAGTGCCGAAGAGACGCGGGCCGCCTTCTCTGCACTGGGTTCGCCCATGATCGTCAAGCCGGTACGTGAAGGCTCGACCATCGGACTGACCAAGGTCGTTTCGGTCGAGCAGTGCGAGTCGGCCTATGCGCTGGCCGCTGGCCAGGATCCGATGGTGATGTGCGAGCAGTTCGTCGCTGGCGACGAAGTGACCTGTCCGGTTCTGGGCAGCGGACCGCAGGCCCGTGCCCTGCCGGTCATCCGGATCGTCGCGCCCGACGGCAATTACGACTACCAGAACAAGTATTTCACCGACGACACCCGCTACCTGGTGCCCTGCGGATTGCCCGAAGGTGAGGAGGCCGCCATCCAGGCGCTCGTGCTCAAGGCCTACCAGAAGCTCGATTGCCGGGGCTGGGCCCGTGCCGACGTCATGATCGATGCACGCACGCGCCGCCCTTGGCTGCTGGAGATCAACACTTCGCCCGGCATGACCGGTCACTCCCTGGTGCCGATGTCGGCGCGGGCCACGGGGCTGTCCTACGAAGACCTGTGCCTGTCGGTCCTGGCTGCGGCCGACCTGGACAATCCGCAAGAAAGGCTGCACCCGTGAAAACGGCCTTGCCCCTGGACATCCGCCTCACGAACATGGCCACGATGGCCATGATCGTGGTGCTGCTCGCCATGGGCTCGCTGTCATTGGGTGCCTGGGTGCTGCGGCATCCAGTCTGGACCATCCGTGGCATCTCGGTCCAGGGCGATGTCGTGCACCAGAACACCGTCAGCCTGCGTTCCCAACTGGCCACGCAGCTCAGGACCCAGGTCTCCAGCAGCATTCTCGACGCCGACCTCCGGCAGGTGCGCGCCCTGTTCGAATCCGTTTCCTGGGTGCGCCGTGCGCAGGTGCAGCGCGAGTTTCCCAACCGGCTCAAGGTGACCCTTGAAGAACACGTGCCGGTGGCATGGTGGGGGCAGGCAGGATCGGGCCAGCTGGTGAATACCTTCGGCGAAGTCTTCGAGGCCATGCCCGATGACAGCGACGACCTGCCCGAACTGGCCGGACCCCAGGCCCAGTCGGCTCAGATCTGGGCTGCGTTCCAGCAGTTGCGCCCCGAGCTGGCGGGACTGGACATGGTGCTGGAGCGGCTTGAACTCAATGACCGGGGCAACTGGCGCGCCCGTCTGGACAGCGGCGCCTACATCGAGCTGGGACGGGGAACACCCGACATGCTGCTCGAACGCGCCCGCCTGTTCACGGGCACGGTGGGCCAGCTGACACAGCGCTACGCCGGTGCCATCCAGACGGTCGACATGCGCTACCCCAACGGATATGCACTGCGCCTGCAGGGGGTGACCACCCTCACCGACGCGGGCGCCTCAGGAAATACAAGGTAATCGAGAAACGATCATGGCCAAGGAATACAAGGATTTGGTGGTCGGACTGGACATCGGCACCGCCAAGATCATGGTGGTGGTGGCCGAGGTGCTGCCCGGTGGCGAGCTCAAGCTCGCCGGACTGGGCGTCTCCGCCAGCCATGGACTCAAGCGCGGTGTCGTGGTCAACATCGATGCGACCGTCCAGAGCATCCAGCAGGCGCTCAAGGAGGCCGAGCTGATGGCCGACTGCCGCATCGCACGTGTCTACACCGGCATCACCGGCAGCCATGTGCGGGGCATCAACTCCAGCGGCATGGTCGCCATCAAGGACCGCGAGGTCACGCCGGCCGATGTGGCCCGGGTGATCGAGACCGCCAAGGCCATCAACATTTCCACGGACCAGCGCCTCCTGCTGGTCGAGCCCCAGGAGTTCGTGATCGACGGCCAGGAAGTGCGCGAGCCCATCGGCATGAGCGGCATCCGGCTGGAGGCCAAGGTGCACATCGTCACCGGTGCCCAGAGCGCGGCCGAGAACATCATCAAGTGTGTGCGTCGTTGCGGACTGGAAGTGGATCAGCTGATGCTCAATCCACTGGCTTCCAGCCAGGCCGTCCTGACCGAGGACGAGAAAGATCTGGGCGTGGCCCTGGTCGACATCGGCGCGGGGACCACCGACGTGGCCATCTTTGCCGGCGGAGCCATCCGGCATACGGCGGTGATTCCGATTGCCGGTGACCTGATCACCAGCGACATTGCCATGGCCTTGCGCACGCCCACGAAAGATGCCGAGGACATCAAGGTCGAGAGCGGCTGCGCCAAGCAGCTGCTGGCTGACCCGGACACCCAGGTCGAAGTCCCCGGGCTGGGCGACCGCGGGCCACGCCTGCTGGGTCGTCAGGCCCTGGCTGGCGTGATCGAGCCTCGGGTGGAAGAGATCTTTTCCCTGGTACAGCAGGTGGTGCGCGACTCCGGTTTCGAGGAGGTGCTCTCTTCGGGCATCGTGCTGACCGGCGGCAGCGCCGTCATGCCCGGCATGGTCGAGCTGGGGGAGGACATCTTCCTCAAACCGGTGCGCCGGGGGGTCCCGAACTACACCAGTGCCCTGTCCGACATGGTGGCCCAGACAAGGGCGGCCACGGTCATGGGCCTGCTGGAGGAAGCGCGACTGGCGCGCGTGCGTGGCCACAAGGTGGCCCAGAAGGCCGGAACGGTGCAGGGTGCACTGGACCGTATCAAGAACTGGTTTGTGGGGACATTCTGATGAACACCTTGATCCAGACAGCACCGTGCCTGCCGTCCCGAAATGTCGTGCCGTCGTGGCGTGTAGCGCCTGGCCAGACCGGATCGGTCGTGCTGGCCAGTCCCCGCTGCCGGCCCCGCATCCGATGTCCGATCTGCACAGGGCCGCCCGGGTGAGCCGGAGCCACACACCTTGTACCGATCCGAATTCCGAACCCGTTTTATTGAATCACCCGGCGCCATCCGATGGCGCCACCACAGGAGGTCAGCATGAGCATCGAAATGATTGAAGTCGAAGAATTCAACCTGGGCACCCAGATCAAGGTCATTGGCGTCGGTGGCGGCGGCGGCAACGCCGTGCAGCACATGATCGAGCGCCAGGTCCAGGGCGTCGAGTTCATCTGCGCCAACACCGACGCCCAGGCGCTCACGCGCAGCCCGGCACACAAGACGATCCAGCTTGGTGTGACCGGCCTGGGCGCGGGCAGCAAGCCGGAGAAGGGCCGTGACGCCGCTGAAACAGCGGTGGATGACATCCGCGCGGCCATCGACGGTGCCCACATGCTGTTCATCACCGCCGGCATGGGCGGCGGCACCGGAACGGGCGCCGCTCCGGTGATCGCACGGGTGGCCAAGGAAATGGGCATCCTGACCGTGGGCGTGGTGACCAAGCCCTTCGACTGGGAAGGTGGCCGGCGCATGACCAATGCGGACCAGGGCCTGGCCGAGCTGGAAGCCAATGTCGACTCGCTGATCGTGGTGCTCAACGAGAAGCTGCAGGAAGTCCTGGGCGATGACATCACGCAGGACGAAGCCTTTGGCCACGCCAACGATGTGCTCAAGAACGCCGTGGGCGGTATTGCCGAGATCATCAACGAGTACGGCAACGTCAACGTCGACTTCGAAGACGTCCGGACCGTGATGGGCGAGCCGGGCAAGGCCATGATGGGCACGGCCGTGGCCTCGGGTCCGGACCGCGCGCGCATCGCGGCCGAGCAGGCCGTGGCCTGCCCGCTGCTCGAAGGCATCGACCTCTCCGGTGCCAAGGGCGTCCTGGTGCTGGTGACGGCCGCCAAGGGCTCGCTCAAGCTGTCGGAGTCCAAGCTGGCCATGAACACCATCCGGGCCTATGCATCGCAGGATGCACACGTCATCTATGGTGCTGCCTACGACGACAGCCTGGGCGACGACATGCGCGTCACCGTGGTCGCCACCGGCCTTTCGCGCCAGGGTGCCCGTCGCACGGCGCCCCCGCTGCAGGTGCTGCGCACCGGCACCGACAACATGCCCGTGGCCGTCAATCATGGCCAGGCCGGCGTGTCCCAGACGGGGCAGGCACAGCCGGACTACCAGTCGATGACCGTGCCGAGCGTCTGGCGCACCAACCGGACGCAGGCGGCCGCCAAGGTCGATGCCCTGGCCTCGGGTGGCATGGACGACTTCGAGATCCCGGCCTTCCTGCGCAAGCAGGCCGACTGAACGCCTGGCCCCGGAGACGGCGATGAAGCAGGCCATTTGGCCTTCTTCATCGCGGTCATAGCCAGGATCCCGAGCGCAAACGGGCTCAAAAAACTAAAATGGCAGGATGGTTTCGCAACGCACGCTCAAATCCCTGACCAAGGCGGTCGGGGTCGGTCTGCACAGCGGGCAGCGTGTCGAGCTGACCTTGCGCCCGGCCGCACCGGACACCGGCATCGTCTTCCGCCGCATCGACCTGCCCGAACCGGTTGAGATCCCGGTCAATGCCCGCGCCGTCACCGACACGCGCCTGGCCTCGACCATCTCCCATGGTGGCGCCAAGGTGCACACCGTCGAACACCTGATGAGTGCGTGTGCCGGCCTGGGGCTGGACAACCTCTACGTCGACATCACGGCCGAGGAGGTACCCATCCTCGACGGCTCCGCCGCCTCCTTCGTCTATCTCCTGCAAAGTGCCGGCATCGTCCAGCAGGCGGTGCCCCGGCGTTTCGTGCGCCTGCTCCGGCCTGTCGAGGTGCGCGAGGGCGAAGGTCACCAGCTCAAATGGGCAAGGCTGGATCCCTTTCACGGCTACAAGCTCAGTTTCGAAATCGAGTTCGACCATCCGGCCGTCAACTCCACAGGGCAGCGGGTCGAGTTCGATTTCAGCAGCGGCCAGTATGCGCGTGAAATTGCGCGCGCCCGCACCTTCGGATTCACACGCGATGTCGAGATGATGCGTTCGCATGGTCTGGGACTCGGTGGCGGTCTGGACAACGCCATCGTCATGGACGACGTCAAGGTCCTCAACGCCGATGGCCTCCGTTACCAGGACGAGTTCGTCAAGCACAAGATCCTGGATGCCATCGGAGACCTCTACGTCCTGGGGCATCCGCTGCTGGCAGCCTACAGCGCATTCCGCTCCGGGCACGCGCTGAACAACCAGCTGTTGCGCGCCCTGCTGGAGCAGCCGGACGCCTATGAAGAAGTCACCTTCACCCACGACCGCGAAGCGCCCCGTGGATTTGCCCAGCTGGCGCCGGCCTGGTGAGGCGGGCTGACTGCCGATGCTGCTGTTCCGGCTGTCGATCTTTGTCCTGTTGCTGGTGGCAGGCGTGTGCTTCGCCTACTACATCGGCCCCGGGCAGGTCCGGTACCGCCGCTGGGGGCTGATCGTCCTGAAATGGACCGTGCTGGCCGCCCTCGGCTTCTTTGCCGTGCTGGTCGCCGAGCGCATCCTCTGATCGAAAGCGGCCTTCGCCGTTCAGTAGTGGCGACCGCCCTTGTAGGCCGCGTGGGTCCGGGCCTGAAGCGGGGCCACTTTTGCAATGGCGGCGCTGGTGCGGCTGACCTGGGCGTGGGTGATGCAAAGACCCAGCGCGTCGGCGGCATCCTTGCCTGGCAGCCCCGGCAGGCGCAGCAGCCGTCGCACCATCTCCTGTATCTGTGGTTTGGTGGCCCGGCCGTGGCCGGCCACGGCCTTCTTGAGTTGCAGGGCCGTGTATTCGGCCACCGGCAGCCCGGACGCCACCAGGGCGGTCAGGCAGCCGCCTCGGGCCTGACCCAGCAGCAGGGTGGCCTGGGGGTTGACGTTGACGAACACGATCTCGCACACAGCCACATCGGGCTGGTAGCGCGAAACCACTTCGGATATGCCATCGAACAGTACCTTGAGGCGCTCCGGTAGCAAGGCGCCGTCCTTGGGACTGGTGCGGATGGTGCCGCTGGCCACGTAGTGCATCTGGGGCCCTTCGGTGTCCATGACGCCGAATCCGGTGCACTGCAGGCCCGGGTCGATACCAAGAATGCGCATGAACGGTCCCGGGTGCGACGCTCAGGGCAGCTCGACCGCACCCATGCGGGCCACAATGGTCCGGGTCCGGCCTGCCAGATAGGACGATCCCTGGCGCTTTTCGTAGAAGCGCGGCGAAGGCAGCATCACCGCCAGGCGGGCGGCCTCATACGCGTTCAGCTGTCGGGCCGATTTGCGGAAGTACCGGCGGGCGGCCGCCTCGGCACCAAAGACACCCTCGCCCCATTCCACGCTGTTGAGATAGATGTCCAGGATGCGGTCCTTGTCCAGGACGGCTTCGAGCATCAGTGCCAGCACCAGTTCCTGGCCCTTGCGCAGGAAATTGCGCTCGCCCGACAGCAGCAGGTTCTTGGCCAGTTGCTGGGTGATGGTGGACCCGCCGACGACTTTGGTCGCACGGGTGGGGCTGCCCTGGCGGGCTGCCTGCTTCTCGCGCTGCCGGTTGCGTTTCCATGCCGTCTCGATGGCTTTCCAGTCGACCCCGCCGTGGCTGGCAAAGCCTGCATCTTCCGAAGCGATCACCGCCCGCCTGAGGTGCTGGCTGATCTGGTCATGCGCCACCCAGCGGGCGCTCCAGCGCCAGTCGCCGTCACCGGTGGCGCGGCGCTGGGCGATGCGCCAGGCTTCCGAGCGCATGAATGCGGTGCTCTCGGGTGCCACGGCGGCCATGAGCGCGATACGCAGCAGGAAGGCCAGTTGCAGGGCGCAGCCGGCCAGCAGCAGCCACATCAGCCAGCGTCCGAAGGATCGTGTCCGGGCACCACCGGTCCATTTGCGCGAGGATCTGGACGCCATGCTGCCTTACTGGGCTGTCATCTGCTGGGTGCGCAGCCCGTCTTCGCGCGTGAAGCGAAAGCGCGAGACGACCACGATCTGGTCGGCCTGGCGCCGCATCGCGTCGCTGAACCGGCCAAACGACAGGCTGCGCACGATGGCTTCCGCCCGACGGTCCAGGGTCGGAATGCCGGATCCCTTCACCACCTCCGTTTCCAGGACGGCGCCGGAATGGTTGACGGTCATGATCATGGTCAGTTCGCCGTAGAGCTTGCGGCCTCCCGCTTCCGGAAAGTGGCGCGTTCCGCGGTCCTCGATCTTGCGCCGCAGTTCGTCGTAATACAGGGCGTAGACTTCTTCGCGCGTGGCCGGGCTGATGTAACGCTTCTTCGGCCTGGCGTTTTCTTCGTTGATCCGTTTCTCGATCTCGGCCAGCAGCTTGACCAGGGCCTGGCGTTGCAGTTCCTGCTCGATCGCCTCCCGACTGGGATTGACCGCCTGCAGGTCCGGCTGAGGCATGCTGGCCAGGCGCTTCCTGACGGCCGCCAGGATCTGCTCCTGGCGCTCCTTGAGGGCCTTGATCTTGCGCTGCTGGTCCTCTTCGACGGTGTCGCCCAGGCGTGCCGTGGTGGACGCTGGCAGGGGCGACGTGGCGCGCCCCTTGTCGGCGTCGCCTCCGCCGGCCAGCGAGGCCTGGGCAATGGCCGCTGCCCGGTCAGGCCGTTCATCGCTGCGGGCATTGACAAGAATGACCTCCAGCGGCGTGTCCTGGAATACCCGGTTGAAACTCTGTGGGTCGACGAACCGCACCGTCAGCGCCGCCGCGTGCACCAGGAACGAAAAACCCAGCGCCAGTTGCAGCGTGGTCAGGTGCCGGAAGAAGGTGGCCAGGGCATTCACGCGTGCATTATCTCCACCCCGTGGTGGCCGGACAGGCGCCGGCGCCGGGCGGGCAGCCGAACGGTTGGCGCGGGCAGCAGGGCGGCGCTTCTTCATGTGGATTTCCCGGGACGCTCGCTCAGTCCTGCGACGCCGGAGCGCTGCCCTCGGCCGGCGGTTCGTCGACATCGATGGCCAGGTGCAACGGTGCCGACAGGCTCTCGTCGTCACCGGCTTCTTCTTCGCTCTCGGAATCCGAGGGCGCATCGGCGGGCAGGTCGAGGCGTTCCACCACGGTACCGCTGACCTCCAGCCCGATTTCGTCGATGTCACCCAGGCGGACGCGGACATGGGCGCCGCGGGGCAGGCCCTCGGCACCCAGGACCGGCAGCACCAGGGGCAGCATGTCGGCCCGAACGAGGTTGTCCCGCACCAGTGTGGCGGTGAGTTCACCGATCTGTTCCTGACGCAGGTAGCGCAGGGTCCAGAACCGCTCCATACCGCCCTGGAACGCGTTGTAGGCCGAATAGGCCGCATCGAATGCGCTGATCACCGACAGCAGGGCGGCATCCTTGGGCTTGAACGGTGCCACGAGTGCGGCTGTATTGCCGTGCCGGGCACAGGCAATGATCTGCCACTGGTTCACCAGGTCCACATAGCGACGCAAAGGCGATGTACTCCAGGCGTAGCAGCGAACCCCGATGCCGGCATGCGGCTGGGCCCGGGTGCCCATGCGCACCTTGACACCGGGCGCCAGGCTGGCCTGGCTGCGATAGATGCCGGGCACGCCACAATCGGCCAGCCACTGTCCCCAGGTGCTGTTGGCCAGGATCATGGCCTCGGCCACCATCAGATCCAGCGGCTCGCCCCGGCGACGGGTGCCGATGTGGACCTTTTCGCTGCCGTCCGGCTGGTCGCCCTGTACGTCCTCGAGACGGAAGGTGTAGTCCGGGCGCGTGAAGCTCTCGGGTTTGCCGCGCACCTGCTCGCGGCGGGCCTTCAGGTGCCGGGCCAGCCTGAACAGGAATGCCAGCGTGGGGCGCAGGGCTTCGATGTCTGCCGGCGCCGGCGGGCCATCTGGATGGCCCGTCAGCCAGTCGGATGTGATGACCGTGTCCAGGCGATCGTGCCGCAGGTTGGCGGCAATCTGCACGCGTTCCAGCACGGTCCGGCTGTCCAGCACCTCCAGTGTGGCCTCGTCGAGCCGGACGTAGAGGGACAGGGCCGGACAGGCGCGCCCGGCCTCCAGGGTGTAGGCCTGGACCACCGCATCGGGCAGCATGGTGATCTTGTGGCCCGGCATGTAGACCGTCGACAGGCGCTGGCGTGCCACCTGGTCGAGGACGTCGTCGGGCCGGATGGCCAGGCCGGGTGCCGCAATGTGAATGCCCAGTGTCACGGTGCCGGTGTCCAGCCCCTGCAGCGACAGGGCGTCGTCGATCTCGGTGGTGTGCGAGTCGTCGATCGAGAAGGCCTGCACCCCGGACAGCGGCAGGTCGTCGGCAATGGCCGGTGCCGGCAGTGACGGGAACCCCGTGCCCCGGGGAAACTGGTCGAACAGAAAGCGTTGCCAGTGGAACTCGTAGGCGCTGGAGATGGCGCCGGCGCGCTCCAGCAGGGTCAGCGGTGCCAGGCGGCCCAGCCGCGAGGCCTCCACGACGGCCTTGTACTCGGGCGCGTTCTTGTCTGGCTTGAACAGGATCCGGTAGAGCTGGTCGCGCACGGCTGCGGGGCAAGCACCGCCCATCAGTTCGGCTGCCCAGGCCTCGATCTGCGCCTGGATCTGCTTTTTCTTCTCGATCGCGGCCAGGGCCTGTGCCAGCACGTCCGCCGGCGCCTTGCGAAAGCGCCCCTTGCCGGCGCGCCGGAAATAGTGCGGCGCCCCGTGCAGGCACATCATGGCGGCCACCCGCTCCTCGGTGCTGGCCTTGTCGCTGAAATAGTCCCGGGCCAGGTCTTCAAAGCCGAATTCGTCCTCGGGCGCGAACTCGTAGGCCAGCTCCAGCTCCATGGTCTGCGCCAGCGCGCTGGCGGCCGGCATCAACTGGGCCGGCACGGGTTTCTCGAAACGGAGCAAGGTGTTGGCGGACTTGACCTTGACCCGCTTGCCGGTCTCCAGCTCGACCTGGAGGGAACTCTCGGCCTCGGACAGGAGGCGGCCGGTCTGCAGTTTTCCGGCCTCGTCAAACAGGATATACATGGCCGCCATTGTCCCACGGGGCGCCGCCTGCCCGATCGAAAAGCCCGCTTCAGACAGACAGACGCAGAAAGACCAGCAGTTCGTCGATGTGGTCGGTGAAGTCGGAGATCGCGTGGTCGGAGCCGGGCAGGGTGCGGACCGTTCCGCCGGCGGAGAACGCCTGCATTTCCCGCCAGTCGAGCACTTCGTCACCCCGGGCGATGAGGGCGTACTGGAGCCCGGGTCCGACGGGGCCGGTGCGGGCCATGGCCGCGATGGCCGCCTCCTGCGCACGCAGCTCGTCGACATAGGCCGGCTCGAAGAAGAACGACGCCTGCGGGTCGTGCCAGGCAGTCTGTTCGCCGATGTACCGGGCCAGGTCCCGTGCGGGATGGACTGCGGGATTGAGCAATGCCCGGCGCCAGCCCAGTGCCAGACCCACGTACCGGGCATAGAACCCGCCCAGCGACGATCCCACCACGGCCGAGCGGTCCGAGGGCCAGCCGCTCACGCCATCACGGATCAGGGCGATGGCCTGCGCCGGCGAGGGTGGCAGCTGCGGGCACCACCAGGTCACGCCCGGGTGGTCGAGGGCGACCCGTTCCGCCAGCAGCCGGGCCTTGGTCGATTGTGGTGACGAGCGAAAGCCGTGCAGATACAGCAGGTGGGTGATCGTCGTGTCGCCGGCAGACATGTTCATGGGTCCAGTATGCCGTCATCGGGAAGCCTTGCGAGGCATCCGGGTGTCCAAGCAGGGATAATGCCGGTCGATGGCCGCCGTGATCGAAAAACCCCACCTGCTGCAACGACTGGCTCCCGTTTTCCGGGGTTTTGATGTGCCGCTCATGCTGGCGATCCTGATACTGGCCACCATCGGCATGGTGACCATGTATTCGGTCGGGTTCGAGCAGGGCACGCGTTTCGTCAGCCACGGCCGAAACATGCTGCTCGCGGCGATGGTTCTTTTCATCGTGGCCCAGGTACCGCCACAGCGGCTGATGCAGCTCGCTCTGCCCATGTACACGCTGGCGGTCCTCTTGCTGGTCGGGGTGGAGCTTTTCGGCATCGAGCGCAAGGGGTCGCAGCGCTGGCTCAACCTGGGTGTCGTCATCCAGCCCAGCGAGCTGATGAAGATCGCCATGCCCCTGATGCTGGCCTGGTGGTTCCAGCGCCGCGAAGGTCTGCTCAAGCCGCTGGATTTCCTGGCCGCTGGACTCCTGCTGGCGGTGCCGGCCGTCCTGATCCTCAAGCAGCCCGATCTCGGAACCACGCTGCTGGTGCTGGCCTCCGGCATCTTTGTCATTTTCTTCGCCGGACTGAACTGGAAACTCATCGTACCGCCGGTCCTGATCGGTCTGGTGGCGATCGTCGTGCTGGTCGTGATGGAGGAACAATGGTGCGCGCCAGGCGTCGACTGGAAGATCCTGCGCACCTATCAGAAGGTGCGCGTCTGCACTTTGCTCGATCCGTTCCAGGACCCGCTGGGCAAGGGGTTTCACATCATCCAGGGCATGATCGCCATCGGTTCCGGAGGCATCTGGGGCAAGGGATACATGCAGGGCACGCAGACCCACCTCGAGTTCATCCCCGAGCGTTCGACCGACTTCATCTATGCGGCGTATTCCGAAGAGTTCGGACTGGTTGGCACCCTGGGGCTGATGGCGGGCTACCTCTTTCTGATCATGCGCGGGCTGATGATCGCCGTGGATGCGCCGACCCTGTTCACGCGCCTGCTGGCCGGCGCCATGACTCTCAACATCTTCGTCTACGCCTTTGTGAACATGGGCATGGTCAGTGGCATTCTTCCGGTGGTGGGTGTGCCGCTGCCCTTTGTGAGCTATGGCGGCACCGCAATGGTCAGCATGGGCGTCGGGCTGGGCATCCTGATGGCCATTGGCCGTTCCAAACGTTTCATGCAGTCATGAACACGAACCGCGTGCAGCCTCATTCCGTGGCCGTCATCGGGGCCGGCAACATGGGTGGTGCCATGGTGGCGCGGTTGCTGTCGCTGGGGCATCGGGTGGCCGTCTGCGACATCGACCCCGCGCGCCAGCGCGAGGCCGCTGCACTGGGGGCCCGGGTCGCGGCCAGCCCGGCCGGCGCGGCAGCCCTTCTGGCCACCGATGGCCTGTTGATCGTCTGCGTGGTCGATGCCACCCAGACCGAAGCCGTGCTCTTCGGTGACGAGGGGGCCGTGGCGGTGCTTGTCCCTGGCCAGGACGTGATGCTGTGTCCCACCATTGCGCCTGAAGATGTCGAGCGGCTATCCGCGCGCCTGTCCGGCGCCGGCCTGGCATGCATCGATGCCCCCATGTCGGGAGGTCCTGCACGCGCGCGTGAAGGCCAGATGAGCCTCATGCTGGCGGCGCCTGCCGAGGTGCTGGAGCGGCGGCGGGAGCTGCTGGGCCAACTGTCCAGCCGGTGTTTCGAGCTGGGAGATCGCCCGGGGGACGGCGCCCGTACCAAGCTGGTCAACAACCTGCTGGCCGGCATCAATCTGGTGGGGGCAGCCGAAGCGGTGGCCCTGGCCGAGCGCCTGGGCCTGGATGCCGGACGTACGCTGGATGTGATCGAGCAGTCCAGCGGCCAGAGCTGGATCGGCCTGGACCGCATGCGCCGTGCCATCAACGGCGACCTGGCGCCGCGGGCCCATGTCACCCTGCTGGAGAAGGACACCCGGCTGGCCATCGAGGCCGCGGCCCGGGCCGGATTCCAGGGGCCACTGGGCGCACATGCGGCCCGGGTGTTCGCGCAGGCCCACGAAGCCGGGCTGGCCGACCTGGACGACGCGGCCCTGTTGCCGTTCCTCAGGCAGCGCGGTAAGGCCGGCGGATGACCCGGTCCCTGGCAGGGTGGGGGCCCACGTCTCTACAATCCGGTCATGATCGCGCGTGAACCCACCCTGGCCCGCCTGGCCGTCGCAGAGCAGTGCCTGCTCGAACCCTATGGCCTCAACCCGACCCGGCTGCGCCAGGCCTTGGGCGAAATCCTCTCGCACGGTGTGGACGCCGCCGACCTGTACTTCCAGACCACGCGCAGCGAAGGCTGGAGCCTGGAAGAGGGCATCGTCAAGACCGGCAGCTTCAGCATTGACCAGGGTGTGGGCGTGCGCGCGGTCAGCGGAGAAAAAACGGCGTTTGCCTACTCGGACGACCTGTCCTGGGATTCGCTGCTGGATGCGGCCCATACGGTGCGCAGCATTTCCGGCCAGGGCCAGTCCCGACGCGTCAGGTCGCCTGCCTCGAAGGTGTCCCGCTCGCGCTCGCTCTACCCCGGCCTCGACCCCATTGGCACGCTCGACAGCACGGCCAAGGTGGCTTTGCTGGAAAAAGTCGAGCGGATGGCCAAGGCGGCCGACCCGCGCATCGTGCAGGTGATGGCGGGGCTGGCTGCCGAACACGACGTGGTGCTGGTGGCGCGTGCCGACGGTACCCTGGCTGCCGACATCCGCCCGCTGGTGCGACTGTCCGTGACCGTCATCGCCGAGACCAGGGGGCGTCGCGAGGTCGGATCATCCGGTGGTGGTGGCCGTTTCGGGCTGGCCTATTTCGATGATGCCATGGTGCAGTCCTATGTGGACGAGGCGGTCCAGGCGGCCCTGACCAACCTGGAAGCCCGGCCGGCGCCGGCGGGCGAAATGACCGTGGTGCTGGGGCCCGGATGGCCGGGCGTGCTGCTCCATGAGGCGGTGGGACACGGCCTTGAAGGCGATTTCAACCGCAAGGGTTCCAGCGCGTTTGCCGGTCGCATCGGACAGCGCGTCGCGGCCAGGGGTGTGACCGTCCTGGACGACGGCACCATCGCCGATCGTCGGGGTTCGCTCAACGTCGATGACGAAGGCCACGCCAGCCAGAAGAACGTGCTGATCGAAGACGGCATCCTGCGGGGCTACATCCAGGACACGCTCAACGCCCGCCTGATGGGGGTCAAGCCGACCGGCAACGGCCGCCGTGAGAGCTATGCCCACCTGCCCATGCCCCGCATGACCAATACCTACATGCTGGGGGGCGACCGCTCCCCCGAGGAAATTGTGGCCAGCATGAAGAAGGGGCTCTATGCGACCAACTTCGGCGGCGGGCAGGTGGACATCACCAGCGGCAAGTTCGTGTTCTCGGCCAGCCAGGCCTACTGGGTTGAAAACGGCAAGATCCAGTTCCCGGTCAAAGGTGCCACCATCATCGGCAACGGTCCCGATGCACTCACGCGTGTTTCCATGATCGGCAATGACCTGCGTCTGGACAGCGGCGTGGGCACCTGCGGCAAGGAAGGGCAGAGCGTGCCGGTCGGCGTGGGCCAGCCCACGCTGCGCATCGACGGGCTGACCGTCGGCGGTACGGCCTGAGGCGGCGTTGCGTCGCCTGTAAGACCGCTGTCATGAGAGCTGTGCTACATTCAGGCCTTATGCACAAGCCCGTCGCCTTTTTCTTTGGCTACTTTTGGTTCTCTGTCCCCGGCGGACGAGAGGCGAGGCTGTAGTCGCATCACCGAATCTCGATCAAACCGCCGGAGCCCAAAGCCCGGCGGTTTTTTCTTGTGCCTTCCGACCTTCCCTTGTTTCACAGCAGCACCTGGAGACCCCGATGAACGCCAAAGCCGCCTCCGCCAGCAGCGATGCCTGGCACGCACGTCCGCTCGACAAGACCAGCGAGACCGACGACGAACGCATCAAGGACATCACCGTGCTGCCTCCACCCGAACACCTGATCCGGTTCTTTCCCATCGGCGGAACGCCGGTGGAGACCCTGATCACCCAGACCCGCCGGCATATCCAGCGCATCCTGCACGGCAAGGATGATCGGTTGCTGGTGGTCATCGGCCCCTGCTCCATTCACGATCCGGCCGCCGCGCTGGACTATGCGCGCCGGCTGCAGCCTCTGCGCGAAAAATATGCCGACACGCTGGAAATCGTGATGCGTGTGTACTTCGAGAAGCCGCGAACCACGGTCGGCTGGAAGGGGCTGATCAACGATCCGTACCTCGACGAAAGCTACCGCATCGACGAGGGCCTGCGCATGGCACGCCAGCTGCTCATTGAGATCAATCGCCTGGGACTGCCGGCTGGCAGCGAATTCCTGGACGTGATCTCGCCCCAGTACATTGGCGACCTGATCGCCTGGGGTGCCATCGGGGCACGCACCACCGAAAGCCAGGTCCACAGGGAGCTGGCTTCCGGCCTGTCGGCGCCCATCGGATTCAAGAACGGGACGGACGGCAATATCAAGATCGCCACCGACGCCATCCAGGCGGCGGCCCGCGGACATCACTTTCTGTCGGTCCACAAGAACGGACAGGTGGCCATCGTCCAGACCAAGGGCAACAAGGACTGCCATGTCATCCTCCGGGGCGGCAAGGCACCCAACTACGATGCCCAGCATGTCGAGGCGGCGGTCAGGGAGCTGGAAGCCGCCAAGCTCACGCCGCGCCTGATGATCGACTGCAGTCACGCCAACAGCAGCAAGCAGCATGAAAAGCAACTGGACGTTGCGCGCGACATTGCCAGCCAGATCACCAGTGGTCCGCGCCACATCTTCGGTGTCATGATCGAAAGCCATATCGAGGCAGGCGCACAGAAGTTCACCCCGGGCAAGGACGATGTGCGCAAGCTCGAATACGGCAAGAGCATCACCGATGCCTGCCTCGGATGGAACGACTCGGTCGAGTCCCTGGAGATCCTGTCGGCCGCCGTGGCCCAGGCACGACGCCGGCGCGCCTGACACCGCCGCCATGCCCGGCGTCACCGGCCGCACGCGTGCTGGAGGTGCGTCGGTGACAGACGGACGTTGTCCGGCGACGGCCGGCTTGCTATCCTTCGTGCTCTTTCGAGTTGACCCGGGTTGCGGCAAGCCCGCGGTCGCTCCATCCATTGTCGACGGGAGCTACTTTGGAACAGCCGGTTCTGCGCCTCGGTCTGCTGGGGTTTTCCGAGGCACAGGCGGGTCGTCTGGGTTCCTGGATGTCACAGGTGCAGCCAGGCTGGCCTGAGTGGGAGCTTTTCGACCCCCATGCGGCCGACGCCTGGCTGATCGCCGGGTCAGCGGTCCAGGTGCTCGGACGCGATGCGGTCGTGATCCGGCATCCCCATGGCAGCGACGAACACCTGACGCTCAACCGGTCCGAGGTCGATCGTCCCCTGGCCTTTGCCTCGCCCCTGCCGGAAGGATTTGCCTCGGCAGAGTATTTCGACGCCGAGGACGAAGGCAGCATGCGTCAGCGTCTTCAGCGGTTCGAAGCCTGGTTGCGCCCGCTGCGCTCACAGTTTGCCCTGGGAGCGATGCTGGTTGAACGCGTCGACCAATACCGGCGCGGTGTGGTGCACGTGACACTGGATGGCCGGCTGCTGGCCGTTCTGGACCTGGACCAATGGCGCGTCGGGCTGCACATTCCCGCGCGTCCGGTCGATCTGGAGGAAGCCGAATGGGTGCGGCGCCCCTCGCTGGCCAACGACATTCCACCGTCCTTCATTCGCCTGCCCATGCACCGGGTGATGTGGACCTATGCGGTCCGCACGCGCAAGGATGTGCTGCCACCTCGCTACCGCCAGCTCACGGTCTACCTGAGGCGGGTGCCCCGTATGCCCGCTCGCTGGTTCGATGATCTGCACCTGCTGCTGATGCGCGAACTGACCGTCCGGCCCGCTACCCTGGCTCAGATGGTTGCGCGCACCCAGGCCTCGGAAGGTGACGTGGCCCATCACCTGGCGGCGCTGTACTACGCGGGCGCGGTCACCACCGATGCCGACAGCGCACGTCGTGCAGAAGGCCGCGTCCGCAAGGATCTGGGCGTCCTGCAGCTCGAACAGGCGGTGCCCGACACCGTGGCTGTTTCACGCACCATGGAGTATTCGCGGCTCGGACTGGCAACCAGCATGCTCCGCGAGGCCCAGCATTCACCCCTGAGAACGTCGTTCACCCACAGCGACGTGACGGCGCCCATGCCTTTGCGCGAGCAGGAAGGCTGAGCAGCGGGGCGCACGGCCCACGGCGCTGGCGCTGGGCTACACTCGGATCACCGGTCAGGGCACACCTTCGCCCGTGTGACCGGCATGCGAGGAGATCCGAACATGCGCAGTCAAGTCACCGTGACCTGGGGTGACCCGTCCACCACCTACGACTTCGACCTGGAAGAGGTTCAGCCTATGCCGCACGAGCTGGCGCGAAGCTGGCTGGACGAGCAATTCACCTTCATGGAGTGCGAGCCGATCCGGCCCACCGGCAAGGTTCTGACCGCCGACAAGATTCTGGCGGTGGCCGAGGCGGCTGGTCAGGAACGCTACCGCGAAGCGTCCCATCGTCCCTGGGCCATGGCCTTTGCCCGCGCCGCCAGCGCGGCACTGGCCAAGCCGGTGGTGACGATCGACGTGGCGGGGCAGTCCATCACCTACTGATCGCCCGCCGCGAGGCCGTCGAGCAGGCGCTGGTGGATACCGCCGAAGCCACCGTTGCTCATGCAGACGACATGGTCGCCCGGGCGGGCCGCATGCACGACGGCGCGGACCACCGCGTCCAGGTCATGGCAGACCTGGGCCCGCTGACCCATGGGCGCCAGTACTTCGGCTGCATCCCAGTCGAGCCCGCCGGCGTGGCAGAACGCCAGGTCGGCGCTCTCCAGGCTCCAGGGCAGCTGGGATTTCATGGTGCCCAGTTTCATCGTGTTGCTGCGGGGTTCGAACACGGCCAGGATCCGGCCATGGTCTCCCTGCATGCTCAAACGGCGGTGCAGCCCGTCCAGCGTGGTCCGGATGGCGGTCGGGTGGTGGGCAAAGTCGTCGTAGACCGTGACGGAACCGCCTGATCCCCGCAACGTCGCGCTGCCACGCCTTTCCATGCGCCGACGCACATTGCGAAAACCGGACAAGGCGGTGGCTGCGTCGGCCACCGTCACGCCCACGTGTTCCGCAGCGGCAATGGCTGCCAGCGCATTGAGCTGGTTGTGCACGCCCTCGAGCGACCATGCGACCCGCGCCACGGACCGCCCACGCACGCAGACCTCGAAATCATGGGGTTCGCCCATGGCCGTGAAGTCGCTGACGGATGCGCCGAAGCTGCGGACCTCGCTCCAGCAGCCCTGGTGCAGCACCCGGTCCAGGCTTTCTTCCAGCCCGTTGACGACGATGCGACCGGTGGCCGGTACGGTGCGGACGAGATGATGGAACTGGCGCTCGATGGCGCGCAGGTCGTCAAAGATGTCCGCGTGGTCGAACTCCAGGTTGTTCAGGATGGCCGTACGGGGCCGGTAGTGAACGAATTTGCTGCGCTTGTCGAAGAAGGCCGTGTCGTACTCGTCGGCCTCGATCACGAAAGGGCTTCCAGGCGCGACATGGCCCAGACGGGCCGAGACGCCGAAATTCAGCGGTACGCCGCCGACGAGAAAACCGGGCTGCAGCCCGCCCTGCTCGAGTATCCAGGACAGCATCGACGTGGTGGTCGTCTTGCCATGGGTGCCCGCGACCGCCAGCACATGCCGTCCCTGCAAGACGTGCTCGCACAGCCATTGCGGCCCACTGGTGTAGGGTGCGCCGGCGTCCAGGATGGCTTCCATCAGCGGAAACTTCGGCGTGCCGTCGGACAGGCGGGCCCGACTGACCACATTGCCGACGACGAAGATGTCGGGCTGCAGCGCCATCTGGTCGGCGCCGAATCCCTCGATGAGGTCAATCCCCAGCGCACGCAGCTGGTCGCTCATGGGAGGATAGACGCCAGCGTCGCAGCCGGTCACGCGGTGGCCTGCTTCGCGTGCCAGGGCGGCAACACCGCCCATGAAGGTTCCGCAGATGCCCAGTATGTGAATATGCATGGCAGGATTCTAGGGGCCGCCGTCAGGGATTTCGCACCCTGAGACCGTCGGGTCTTGCGGATGGTTGTTCCCGGTCGGGGGCGTCTGGCGGCACAATGGCCGGATGCACATCGGTTCCCCACATGCGGCCGCGGATATCGCTGCTGTCGCGGCCCGCCTCGTCGTGGACGAGGGCCTTGATTACGCCTCGGCCAAACGCCAGGCCTTGCGCCAGCTCGGCCTGACCGGGCGCGTCAACCTGCCCGACAACGCCCAGCTGGAGGCAGCCGTGCGGGAGCACATTGCGGTTTTCTGTCCGCAGGAGCAGGCCCTGGCGCTGCGTCAGTTGCGTGAACTGGCGCTGGTCTGGATGGAGCGCCTGGCCGAATTCCGGCCCCACCTGGCCGGCGCGGTCTGGCATGGCACCGCCACCGCCCACAGCGACATCCTGCTGCACCTGTTCTGCGACGATCCCAAAAGTGCCGAGTGGATGCTGCTCGACCGTGGCGTGTCTTATCAACCCGGTCAGGCGACGGGTGTCCGCGGCGAGGTCATGGAGGCCCTGTCCCTGCGGGTGCGCAGCGAGCCGTTGCAGGCCTGGGTCATGCTCCATCTGGTGCTGCACGACCTGGATGACCTGCGCGGAGCCCTCAAACCCGATGCGCAAGGCCGCAAGCCGCGTGGCGATGCGGTCGCGCTGCGGACCCTGCTCGAACATGAGGTGCCGCTGCATGGCTGCTGAGTTGCCTGAACAGATGCCGCCTGCGGCCGGGCGTTCTCCACGGCGCAGGTTCCTGACCCTGGGGGTGGCTGCTGCCGCTGCTGCAGGCGGTGCCGGCCTGGCGTGGTGGCGTTACCGCAGCGGCCCAGTGCAGACAGGTGCCGAGGCGGCTTTCTGGAACACCCGGTTCGAGACGCCTGAGGGTCAGGCGTTGGATCTCCCGGCATGGAAGGGACGGCCGTTGCTGGTGAATTTCTGGGCCACCTGGTGCCCGCCCTGCGTCGAGGAGTTGCCGTTGCTCAACACCTTTTATGAGGCGCGCAGGGCCGATGGATGGCAGGTGCTGGGTCTGGCGGTGGATCGCGTGGATGCCGTGCAGGCGTTCACCCGGCGCCTGCCACTGCGCTTTCCGGTCGGCATGGCCGGGTTGGCCGGCACCGAGCTGAGCAAGACCCTGGGCAATGTCAGCGGAGGCCTGCCGTTCACCGTCGTGTTCGGCGTGGATGGACGGGTCGTCCACCGGAAACTGGGCAAGGTCAGCGAGTCGGACCTTCAGCAATGGGCTGATCTGGCGTGATGAATGAAAAAGTTCGTCAACATGCTTCATCGGCATGCAACGTTCGTCATGGTGCCCGGAAATTCATCCGACGCCCGGTCGTTTGCGGATCGCCACGGCGGGCCGCCATCGTGTACACTTCGTGACCCTTTCGGGGTTGGCGAGGGATGGTTCGCAAAAATTTCGACGAATTTGCGCCAACTTGACCGGAATTCGCTGGAGATAGCATGGATTTGAGGAAATTAAAAACACTGATCGACCTGGTTTCAGAGTCGAACGTGTCCGAACTGGAAATCACCGAGGCCGAAGGCAAGGTGCGCATCGTCAAGAGCGTGCCGTCCGGGGTCGCGGCGCCTGTCACCTACGCCATGGCGCCCGCGCCGGCACAGGCAGCACCCGTGGTTGCCGTCCCCGCAGTCGAAGTGGCCGCTGCGGCCGCATCGGCGGCGGCTCCGGCCGATGTGCCCACGGGCCACACGGTCAAGTCGCCCATGGTGGGCACCTTCTACCGGGCATCCAGTCCCGGTGCCAAGGCCTTTGTCGAAATCGGCGAAACCATCAAGGAAGGTGAAACCATCTGCATCGTCGAGGCGATGAAGATCCTCAACGAAATCGAGGCCGACAAGACCGGTACCGTCACCCAGATTCTGGTCGAGAATGGCCAGGCGGTCGAGTTCGGCCAACCGCTGTTCGTGATCGAGTGACTGCCCGTCCGGGAGGCCCGGCGCCCGTCCCCAGCGGGACCGGAGGTCGCCAGGGCCGCAGATCGGGGCATGACCGCCAGGTGAGCGGTCGTGCCGTTTCCAGAATGTTCCCTCGCCGGGGTCTGTCGACCCGGGCACACGAGCCGGAATTGACATGTTCAAGAAGATCCTGATTGCAAACCGCGGCGAAATCGCCCTGCGGGTGCAGCGCGCCTGCCGCGAGATGGGCATCAAGGCCGTGATGGTCTACTCCGAGGCCGACCGCGATGCCAAGTATGTCCGTCTTGCCGACGAGGCTGTCTGCATCGGACCGGCGGCCAGCAGTCACAGCTACCTCAATATGCCGGCCATCATTTCGGCCGCCGAGGTGACCGATGCCGAGGCCATTCATCCGGGCTACGGATTCCTGTCCGAAAACGCCGACTTCGCCGAGCGGGTCGAGAAGAGCGGGTTCACGTTCATCGGACCGACCCCCGAGTCGATCCGGCTGATGGGAGACAAGGTTTCGGCCAAGCAGGCCATGATCCGCGCCGGCGTGCCGTGTGTGCCGGGGTCGGACGGCGCCCTGCCCGACGATCCGGCGCAGATCAAGCGCATTGCCAAGAGCGTTGGCTATCCTGTGATCATCAAGGCCGCAGGTGGTGGCGGTGGTCGGGGCATGCGCGTGGTCCACACGGAGGCGGCACTGATCCATGCCGTGCAGACCACCAAGGCGGAAGCCGGTGCCGCATTCGGCAATCCGGAGGTCTACATGGAGAAGTTTCTCCAGAACCCCCGCCACATCGAGATCCAGGTGCTGGCCGATACGCACCGCAATGCGGTGTACCTGGGTGAGCGGGACTGCTCCATGCAGCGCCGCCACCAGAAGGTGATCGAGGAAGCGCCGGCCCCGGGCATCGCCCGCCGCCTGATCGAGAAGATCGGCGACCGCTGCGCGTCCGCCTGCAAAAAAATCGGTTACCGTGGTGCAGGCACCTTCGAGTTCCTGTACGAGAACGGCGAGTTCTATTTCATCGAGATGAACACCCGTGTCCAGGTGGAGCATCCGGTGACCGAGCTGATCACCGGTATCGACATCGTGCGGACCCAGATCGCGGTGGCGGCCGGCGAGAAGCTGCCATTCACGCAGCGCCAGGTGCAACTGCGCGGCCACGCCATCGAGTGCCGGGTCAATGCCGAGGACCCCTACAAGTTCACACCGTCGCCGGGACGGATTACCACCTGGCATGCGCCGGGTGGCCCCGGGGTTCGCGTGGACTCGCATGTCTATAACAACTATTTTGTTCCGCCCAATTACGACTCCATGATCGGCAAGATCATCGTGCACGGCGATACCCGCGAGCAGGCCCTGGCCCGCATGCGTACCGCGCTGGCCGAGACCGTGGTCGAAGGCATCAAGACCAACATTGCGCTGCACCGCGAACTGATGGTCGACGCCAGTTTCATGGCTGGCGGAACCAACATCCACTACCTGGAAGAGTGGCTGGGCAACCACGACCGCTGACCGCCGTCCAGACCGAGCCGCACCATGTCCATGCACGAACTGGTCCTGCTGGCGCCCGAGCCGGCCGTTGAAGCCCTTTGTGAAGCCCTGGATGCCCTCGACGCACTGAGTGTGTCGGTGGAAGACGCGGATGCCATGACGCCGGCCGAGTCGGCGCTGTTCGGCGAGCCCGGCATGCCACCCCCGCGCGAGGGCTGGCAGCGTTCGCGCGTGGTGGCGCTTTTTTCCAGCGACGCGTCGGCACGCGAAGCTGCTGCCTTGCTGGAACCGCAGGATTTCTTCGCAGGCTGCAGTGTGGTCGGTGTCAAGGCGGTGGAGGACCAGGACTGGGTGCGTCTGACCCAGTCGCAGTTCGAGCCAGTGCAGGTCACACCCACTTTCTGGATCGTGCCGTCCTGGCACGAACCACCGGCGCAGGCGCGTGAGATCCTCCGTCTGGATCCGGGTCTGGCGTTTGGCACCGGCACCCATCCGACCACCCACATGTGCCTGCGCTGGATCGCATCGCATGCCCCGGTGGGCCCGCGGGTGCTCGATTACGGTTGCGGTTCGGGGATCCTCGCCATGGGGGCACAGCGCTTTGGTGCCCACGACATCGTCGCGGTGGATATTGACCCCGCCGCTGTCGAATCGACGCGCATCAATGCGGCCGCCAATGGCGTGGCTTTGCTGGCCGGCCTGCCTGACCAGGCGCAGGGCACGTTCGATCTGGTGCTGGCCAATATCCTGGCCACCCCCTTGAAGGTGCTCGCACCGCTGCTGTGCCAGCATGTCGCCTCTGGCGGGCATCTCGTGCTGGCAGGAATTCTGGCCCGTCAGACAGACGAGTTGCGAGAGGCCTATGCGCCTTGGCTGACGCTGGATGTGCACGATGAAATGGACGGCTGGGTGCTGATGACCGCCCGTCGAAACTGAGTTCGCATCGCGGGCGCGTGTCCGGGCAGACGGCCTCAGGCCGAACGGCCCGCAGGCTGCTGCAATAATTCGTGCATGAGTTACACCACCCGCTGTCCGGCCTGTGGAACGATGTTCAAGGTCGTTCCCGACCAGCTGAAGATTTCGGACGGCTGGGTGCGATGCGGGCATTGTTCGGACGTGTTCGATGCCACGCTGTACCTCGAAGGATGGCCGGACGGGAATGAGCCCGGTTCAGCGGCGCCTGCCGCGTCCGTGGAACAGGAGCAGCCAGCGCCATCTCCTCCGCCAGTGCCAGTGCCAGTGCCAGTGCCAGCGTTTCCACCGCGAGCGGCAGTCGTGGTGGTGCCTGCCCCCGAAACGGCGAACTGGCCCTTCGATGACGATTTGCCGGGCGAAGCGCTGACGCAGTTTTCTCCAATGGAAGGTGGAGGGGCGGATGAGGCCGGGCAGGGCAACGCCTCTGACCGGGTTGCCGATGTGTTTGAAGAGGCGCTGGCCTCGGTCGACCGGGAGGTGGTGCCGCACGCCGGCGAGACGCCAACGCCCCCTGCAGCCGAGTCGGCGCCGACCTCGCCTGCCTCCGGGCAGTCCACCCGCGGTGTGTCCGAGGACTTTCACGCCGAGTTGCTGCAGTTCGCTTCGTCTGCGTCCGCCAGCCTGGAGGCGATCACCGATCCGGTCGACATTCCGATTGGCATGCCCATGGTGGCCGATGGACCGGCCGAACCGGCCGAACCGGCTGCACCGGACGCCGCCTCCGTTCCTGAGTCCGAGGCGCAGCCGGAGTCCGTGCCGGACTTTGTTCGGCAGGCGAGGCGAAAGGCCTTCTGGCGAAAGCCATGGGTTCGTGTAACCATGTTCGTGACCCTGATCTTGCTGGGCAGTGCCCTGCTGGGGCAATGGGCCTACCATGACCGGCACCGGCTGGCCGCATGGCAGCCAGGCCTGAGGCCGGCATTGCAGCTGCTGTGTTCGGCGCCAGCCTGTGCCATCGAGCCTTTGCGCCGCATCGACGATGTCGTGATCGACAGTACCGCACTGGTCCGGCGGCTGGGCGACTTCTATGCGTTCGACATCGTCCTGAAGAACCGCTCCGATGTCGACCTGGCGGTGCCGGCGCTGGAACTCACGCTGACCGACACCCGCGAGCATGCCATTGCACGGCGGGTGTTTCTGCCTGGAGAGTGGCCGACGCAGCCCGGGGTGTTGCCGGCCCAGGGTTCGCTGGACGTGAGCCTGCAGCTGTCGATCCATCTGGCCGACGATGTGCCCATGGCGGGTTATCGTGCGCTGGTTTTTTATCCCTGAATCGAAAGAACGACATGACCATTCTTGTTTGTGGCTCGCTGGCCTTTGACACCATCATGGGCTTTGAGGGCCGGTTTGCCGAGCAGATCCTGCCCAGCCAGCTGCACATCCTGAACGTCTCCTTCCTGGTGCCCGGTCTGCGCCGGGAGTTTGGCGGTTGCGCCGGCAACATCGCCTATGGTCTGCGCCAGCTGGGCTCTGCCGTGGCGCCCCTGGCCATGGTGGGTACCGATGCGCAGGACTACCTGGACCGGCTGCAGGGCATGGGGGTCGATACCGCCCATATCGGCGTGACCTCCGAGAGCTACACGGCCCAGGCGATGATCATGACGGACCGGGACAACAACCAGATCACGGCGTTCCACCCAGGGGCGATGTCGCTGGCGCACGAGAATCCCGTGCCCGCCGGGCAGGACATCGGGCTGGCCATCATTTCACCGGACGGGCGCGACGCGATGTTGTCGCATGCCAGGCAACTGAGTGAGGCCGGCATTCCGTTTGTTTTCGATCCCGGTCAGGGGCTGCCGATGTTCAACGGCGAAGAATTGCGCCAGTTCATCGAACTGGCCAGTTGGGTCACCGTCAATGACTATGAGGGGCAGATGCTGTGCGAGCGCACCGGTCTGTCATTGGAGGCCATCGCGGCGCGCGTTCGCGGTCTGGTGGTGACCTTGGGCGAGCAGGGTTGCGATGTGTGGGAGCAAGGTCAGCAGGTGCGGTTGTCCGGCGTGAAGGCCAGTGAGGTGGTTGACCCGACCGGATGTGGCGACGCGTTCCGGGCTGCCTTGCTGCACGGCTTGTCCAAAGGTTGGTCCCTGCGCGAGGGGGCTGAACTGGGCAACCGGATCGGCGCTGCCAAGATCGCGAGCCGAGGCGGGCAGAACTACCAGTTCAGTGCATGAAAAAAGCCCGGCGCATGCGCCGGGCTTTTCAGCCTGAACAGGACTGAACTCAGGGCTTGCTGGAGGACGTCGGGAACGGCCAGGCTGCCTGGGGATTCAGTTTGGTCTGGGCTGCAGGGGCCGCAGGGGCTGCCGGCGCCTTGGCCGGCTTAGCTTTTTTTGCCGAGGCTGCCTTTTTGGCCGGAGCGGCTTTCTTGGCCGGGGCGGCTTTCTTGGCCGGAGCGGCTTTCTTGGCCGGAGCGGCTTTCTTGGCCGGGGCGGCTTTCTTGGCCGGGGCGGCTTTCTTGGCCGGGGCGGCTTTCTTGGCCGGAGCGGCTTTCTTGGCCGGAGCGGCTTTCTTGGCCGGAGCGGCCTTCTTGGCCGGAGCCTTTTTCGCAGTTGCCATTATTTTCTCCTTGATCAAGTTGCAAAGAGCACTTCTTGCCAGCTATCTGGCTGAAGTGATTCAGCCCCCTGCGGTCGGGCGGATGCATCCACCAGTGACCGCATGGGGTTGAATGCCGTGACAAAACCCCGCGCGGGATGCCGAAGCACCGGATGCGGAGTCTTGGTGTGGGAGCGCATGGTATGAAAGGCCTGGCCGGTCCGGTTGGAAAGTTCAGTCCCAGGACAGCGCGCCGCCGGACTGGTACTCGATGACACGGGTTTCGAAGAAATTGCGTTCCTTCTTCAGGTCAATCATCTCGCTCATCCACGGGAACGGGTTTTCCTCGTTCGGGAACAGCGGCTCCAGGCCGATCTGGGTCGCCCGCCGGTTGGCGATGTAACGCAGGTAGCCCTTGAACATGGAGGCATTGAGGCCCAGCACGCCACGCGGCATGGTGTCCTCGGCATAGCGGTATTCAAGCTCGACGGCCTTGATGAACAGGTCTTTGATTTCGGCCTTGAACTGCGGCGTCCACAGCATCGGGTTCTCAAGCTTGATCGCGTTGATCAGGTCGATGCCGAAGTTGCAGTGCATGGACTCGTCGCGCAGGATGTACTGGTACTGCTCGGCGGCACCGGTCATCTTGTTCTGGCGGCCCAGTGCGAGGATCTGCGTGAACCCGACGTAGAAGAACAGGCCTTCCATCAGGCAGGCAAACACGATCAGCGACTTGAGCAGGGTCTGGTCGTTCTCGGGTGTGCCGGTCTTGAAGTTCGGATCCATGATCGCGTCGATGAACGGGATCAGGAACTCGTCCTTGTCGCGGATCGACTGGACTTCGTGATAGGCATTGAAGATCTCGCCTTCGTCCAGGCCCAGCGACTCGACGATGTACTGGTACGCGTGGGTGTGGATGGCTTCTTCAAAGGCCTGGCGCAGGAGGAACTGGCGGCACTCGGGAGCCGTCACGTGGCGGTAGGTGCCCAGCGTGATGTTGTTGGCGGCAAGCGAGTCTGCGGTCACGAAGAAGCCGAGGTTGCGCTTGACGATGCGGCGCTCGTCTTCGGTCAGGCCGTTCGGGTCTTTCCAGAGCGCGATGTCGCGGCTCATGTTCACTTCCTGCGGCATCCAGTGATTGGCGCAGGTGGCGAGGTACTTTTCCCAGGCCCACTTGTATTTGAAGGGCACCAGCTGGTTGACGTCGGTCTGACCGTTGATGATGCGCTTGTCGGCCACGTTCACGCGCCGTGCCTGTGACGACGTGCTGCCGGAAGTCGATGCGGGGGAGTTGGACAGTGAGCCGGACGCCGCCGGCGCAACGGCCGGCTGGGGAGGTGTGTGTGGCTTCAGTGAGGGTGTGACGGGTTCGTCCCAGGTCAGCATAGTGATGTCCAATTCAACGGATTATCGAAGTGTCGGCTTGAAAAGCAAAGGGCTCGCGCATGTGCTGCATCGATTGTGTTGTGATGCCGCATCGAAACAGGCATCACACGCGAGGCAGATCACATGGCGCGGCGCCGTTTACTGGCAGGCCTCGCAGCCCGGATCGTCGATGGCGCAGAACTTGATGTCTGTCGCCGGCTCGGTGGCAGCAGCAGGTTCGGCTGCAGCAGCGGTTGCCGTGTGCACCGCGACGGCGTTGAGCTGGCCGGTGCGGCCGGTGGACTTCTCTGCGTGTGTGGCCGAGGTGGTGCGCAGGTAGTAGGTGGTCTTCAGGCCGCGCAGCCAGGCAAGTTTGTAGGTCTCGTCCAGCTTCTTGCCCGAGGCACCGGCCATGTAGATGTTCAGGCTCTGTGCCTGGTCGATCCACTTCTGGCGACGCGACGCGGCTTCGACCAGCCACATCGGCTCGACCTCGAAGGCCGTGGCATACAGCGCCTTCACATCCTGCGGAACACGGTCGATGGCCTGCAGCGATCCGTCGAAATGCTTGAGGTCCATGACCATCACGTCGTCCCACAGTCCCAGGCGCTTGAGGTCCTTGACCAGGTAGCTGTTGATGACGGTGAACTCGCCGGACAGGTTGGATTTGACGGAGAGGTTGCCGAAGCAGGGTTCGATCGAGGCATCGACACCGATGATGTTGGAGATGGTTGCCGTGGGCGCGATGGCCACGCAGTTGGAGTTGCGCATGCCGTCGCGTGCGATCTTCTGGCGCAGCGCATCCCAGTCCAGCGACGACTCGCGGTCGACGTCGACATAGCCGCCACGCTCGCGCTCGAGCAGGGCAAGCGTGTCCGGTGGCAGGATGCCTTTGTCCCACAGCGAGCCCTTGAAGCTGCTGTAGCGGCCGCGTTCACGCGAGAGTTCGGTCGATGCCCAGTAGGCGTAGTAGCAGACGGCTTCCATGGAGCGGTCGGCAAACGTGACGGCTTCGGTGGATGCGTAGGGCACACGCAGTTCGTACAGGGCATCCTGGAAACCCATGATGCCGAGTCCGACCGGGCGGTGGCGCAGGTTGGAGTCGCGCGCCTTCTTGACGGCGTAGTAGTTGATGTCGATGACGTTGTCGAGCATGCGCATCGCGATGTTGACGGTGCGCTGGAGCTTCTCGTGGTCGATGCCGCCGTCACGCAGGTGCTGCAGCAGGTTGATCGAACCGAGGTTGCAGACGGCGGTCTCGCTGTCGCTCGTGTTGAGCGTGATCTCGGTACACAGGTTGGAGCTGTGGACCACGCCGGCATGCTGCTGGGGCGAGCGCACGTTGCAGGCATCCTTGAAGGTGATCCAGGGGTGGCCGGTCTCGAACAGCATCGAGAGCATCTTGCGCCAGAGGTCGACGGCGGGCACCTTGCGGTAGGGCCTGATCTCGCCACGCGAGGCCTTTTCCTCGTACGCGACATAGGCCTTTTCGAAGTCGGTGCCGAACTTGTCGTGCAGGTCGGGTACGTCGTTGGGCGAGAACAGGCTCCAGTCGCCTTTTTCCATCACGCGCTTCATGAACAGGTCGGGAATCCAGTTGGCCGTGTTCATGTCGTGCGTGCGCCGGCGATCGTCACCCGTGTTCTTGCGCAGCTCCAGGAATTCCTCGATGTCCAGGTGCCAGGTTTCGAGGTAGGTGCAGACCGCGCCTTTGCGCTTGCCACCCTGGTTGACCGCGACGGCGGTGTCGTTGACCACCTTCAGGAAGGGCACGACGCCCTGCGATTCGCCGTTGGTGCCCTTGATGTGGGCGCCCAGTGCGCGAACGCGCGTCCAGTCGTTGCCCAGGCCACCGGCGAACTTGGAGAGGAGGGCGTTTTCCTTGATGGACTCGTAGATGCCATCGAGGTCGTCGGGGACGGTGGTCAGGTAGCAGCTGGACAGTTGCGAGCGCAGCGTGCCGCTGTTGAACAGGGTCGGCGTGCTGCTCATGAAGTCGAAGCTGGACAGCACTTCGTAGAACTCGATGGCGCGGGTCTCGCGATCGATCTCGTTGAGTGCCAGGCCCATGGCCACGCGCATGAAGAAGGCCTGCGGCAGTTCGATGCGGCTCTTGCGCACATGCAGGAAGTAGCGGTCGTACAGCGTCTGCAGGCCCAGGTAGTCGAACTGCAGGTCGCGTTCGGCCTTGAGGGCGGCGCCGAGCCTGCGCAGGTCGTAGTTGAGCAGCTCGGGGTTGAGCAGTTCGGCATCGACCCCGCGCCTGATGAAGCCGGGGAAGTACTCGGCGTAGCGCTCGCCCATGTCGGCCTGCACCACTTCTTCGCCCAGGATTTCCTTGCGGATGGTGTGCAGCAGCAGGCGCGAGGTGGCGTAGGTGTAGTCGGGGTCCTTCTCGATCAGGGTCCGGGCGGCCAGGATGGACGCCTTGTAGACCTCTTCCATGGGCACGCCGTCATACAGGTTGCGCTTGGTCTCGGCAACGATGGGCTCGGGCCGGACCTCGCTGCCCAGGCCTTCGCAGGCCGACTCGATCAGCTTCTGCAGGGCACCGATGTCCAGCGGCACGCGCTGGCCGCCGTCGGTGACGTGCAGGGTGTTCTCGGTGGGTTGCTGGTTGGCCTGTGCCTGGTGGGCGCGCTCCTGGGTGCGGCGTTCACGGTAAAGCACATAGGCGCGGGCGACTTCGTGGTTGCCGCTGCGCATCAGGCCCAGTTCGACGTGGTCCTGCACATCCTCGATGTGGAAGGTGCCGCCGCCCGGACGTGAACGCATCAGGGCGCGCACCACGTTCTGGGTGAGCTGGTCCACCGTTTCCCGGACGCTGGCCGAGGCTGCACCCTGGGTGCCGTGCACGGCCAGGAAGGCCTTCATCAGGGCCACCGCAATCTTGCTGGGCTCGAAGGCGACCACAGCCCCATTGCGGCGGATGATCTGGTAGTGTGTGTAGGCCGACGAGGAAGTGGAGGGCGCGGCGGAGGCAGCGCCGGAGCCGGACACGGCCAGGGATGACGGGGGAGTGGAGATTTCAGCGGTTTGCATGGTTCCTCTTTCGATTGTTCTGGAGTGCGGTCCTCGGGGGGACCTGAAGGCGGACGGAGCGCGTGCCACGAACCAGCTGGCTTATCCGGGCCGATCGCTTGACGACCATGGCGGGTGCAGGGGTTGGGGCGGGGCGTTCACCGTTTTCGTCAACGCCGACACACACTATATCTGGTGTCTGCGAGGGGTTCAAGCCACTACAGGTAGTGTGTTCGGGAAAACACGGGGATTGTGACATCAGCCGTTTTCGTCAGGCAAAACGGCCCGTGCTGCCGGGGGGCACGACCATCGCCCGCATTGGCGTCGGGCATCCAGATTCTGTGCGGGTCCGTCCTCGCCGACCCAGGCATGGCGTGCGCTGCGGGACGATTCCGGGCTGTAGCCGGCATGAGACCGGCGCCTGCCGATCGACGGTGATGCAGGCCGCTTCAGGTGCGACGGTGCGATGCCGGGATCTGGCGTGTTGCAGCCGGGAAACACATGGGGTCCCATGCGAGTGCGAGCTGCAGGACGCGCCAGTCGAAACCGGGACCGGGATCCTGTTTGCGGCCCGGTGCGATGTGTTCGTGGCCGGCAATGTGGCGGATCGGGTAACGCTGGCGGATGGCCTCGCACAGCGTCGTCAGGCTGGCGTACTGCCGGTCGTCGAACCGGTCACCCTCCAGACCTTCCAGCTCGATGCCGATGGAGTCGTCGTTGCATTGCTCGCGGCCCCGCCAGCACGAGACACCGGCGTGCCATGCACGGGCGTCGGCGTCGACGAACTGGACCAGCTCGCCGTCGCGGCGGATGAGGAAGTGGCTGGATACCTGCAGGCCGCGGATCTGCCCGAAATACGGGTGGGCATCCCAGTCCAGCCGGTTGGTGAAGAGCTGTTCGATCTCGGGACCACCATAGACGCCCGGCGGCAGGCTGATCGAATGCAGGACGATCAGGTCGATGTCGGCGTCCAGGGGGCGCGGACCGTGGTTGGGTGACGGGCAATGCCTGGCCTGATCCAGCCATCCTGCGTTCCACCTGAACGGGCCGGTGGCGGGTGTCCGGTCAATGCCCATCGTCCTCGTCCGAAGGCATGGCGATGCCCAGGCGCTGGATCCGGTATCGCATCTGTCGCAGGTTCAGGCCCAGCCGTGCGGCCGCGGCCGTTCGGTTGTAGCCGCTTTCCTTGAGTGCCTTGAGCAGCACGTCCTTTTCCTGTTCGTCCAGGAAGCGCTGGAGGTCGGTGGGTATGGCCTCCGGGGGCGGCGACCCGGCCGGCGCTTCGGCGCGTGCCGGCGGGGAGGCCGGATTCGGGGTGATGTCGCCCGACGCGGTCTCCGGTCCTTCGCCGAAGTCGTCAGGCTCCAGACACTGTCCATTGCTCAGCGCCAGCGCGCGTTGCAGCAGGTTTTCCAGTTCGCGCACATTGCCTGGCAATGGGTGGGTCTGGATCCAGTCCATGGCCTGGGGTGACAGGGCCGGTGCGTCCTGGCCGCTGTCCATGCAGAGGCGCTTCAACAGCGCGTCGATCAGACAGGGCAGGTCTTCGCGGCGTTCGCGCAGCGAGGGCGTGCGCAGCTCGATGACGTTGAGGCGGTAGAACAGGTCCTGGCGGAATTCGCCGGCCTGGACCATGGCGGCCAGGTTGCGGTGCGTGGCACTGACCAGTCGCACGTCGACCGCCTCTTCCTGGACACTGCCCAGGGGGCGGACACGCCGCTCCTGGATGACGCGCAACAGTTTGGCCTGCATGGCCAGCGGCAGGTCCCCGATCTCGTCGAGGAAGAGGGTGCCTCCGCGGGCGGCCTGGAAAAAGCCTTCCCGATCCTGCGTGGCGCCGGTGAAGGCGCCCTTGCGGGCGCCGAAGAACTCGGCCTCGATCAGGTTTTCGGGAATGGCGCCGCAGTTGACCGCAACGAAGGGTCCGTCGCTGCGATGGCTGCATTCGTGGACTGCACGGGCCACCAGTTCCTTGCCGGTGCCCGATTCGCCCAGGATGAGCACGGGCGCCATGCTGGTGGCCACTTTCTCGATGCGCGACTTGATCTGGCGGATGGCCGGCGACTCACCGACGATGCGATCGAGCGCCTGCACGCCAGCCGGTGGTGGTGGAGCCACCGGAACAGGTGCCGGTGACGTGGTGCGGGTGGCCTGACGCGCCGCGGGCAGGTGGCGCTGGCTGGTCATGGCTGCGTTCACGGCGGCTCGCAGCTGTTTGGGGTCCACCGGCTTGGTCAGGTAGTCGAAGGCGCCGCTCTTGAGGGCCTCGACGGCATTTTCGGCGGAGCCGTAGGCCGTGATCACGATGCTCTTTTCGGTGCGCTGGCGGGCGCCCAGTTCGTGGAGCAGTTCCAGACCCAGGCCATCGGGCAGCCGCATGTCGGTGATGAGCACGTCGAACCGGCGCTGTGCCAGCCATTCGCGTGCCTGCGTCAGGTCCGGCGCAGAGACCACTTCGTGACCTTCACGCAGGAGCGTCAGCTCGTACAGGGTGCGAAGGTCGGGTTCGTCATCGACGACCAGAATGGATGCGGACTGCAGATCGGGCATTCGGACTCAGCGGGTGGACAGCGGGGTGCCGGACCGCGTGGCGCCAGGCGAGCGGCTGAGGGTGGGAACCGAGTCGCCAGGCGGGTTGGAACGGGCGTAGCCCCCGGTGGGGCGACCGGCCAGGCCTGTCGAGGGCATGAGGACGTAGAACTCGTTGCCTTCGCGCTGGTCCAGTGCCGTTCGCTGATAGGCGATCTGGGCGCCGTAGCGCTCGCACAGTTCGCGGCTGATGTACAGGCCCAGACCGCTGGAACGGCTTTCGGAGGAAAAGAAGGGTTCGAACAGGTGGCGCAGAACGCTGGCCTCCAGTGGAGCGCTGTCGCTCCAGACCGACAGCCGGATGCGTTCGGCACCGCCGGGCTGGGTGATGACCCGGACGGAGGAAGGTTGCCCGCTTGCGTGCCGCAGGGCGTTGTCGAGCAGGTTGACCATGAGCCGGCGAAGGTGCTCGGGGTCGAATCGAACCTGTGCCTGTTGTGCGTGCAGGTGCACGCCCAGCTTGTCTTGAGCCTGGTTCTGCCGCGTCCATTCGCGGGTGATCTGGCGAACGTGTTCGTCCAGTGGAATGGGCGGGACCTGCTCGTCGATCTGGTTCGGCTGGGCGCGTGCCACGTTCAGAATGTCATCGACGATGCGCGACAGGCGCTGGGCGTTCTGTCCGATCATGTGCGTCAGGCGCTTCTGGGCAGGGGACTGGACCTCTTCGTCCAGCAAGGCGTTGGCCTGCGTGATGGCCGAGAGCGGGTTTCGGATTTCGTGGGCCACGGCGGCAGACATGCGGCCCATGGACGCGAGTTTCTCGGTGCGCACCTGGGCTTCAAGCTCTCGCAGGTCTTCGAGAAAGAGCACACACAGGCCGGAATGGCGTCCGCTCTGCGTGGTCAGGCGGGTGCGGGCAAACAGCCGGTGCGAGGTCAGTTCATCGACATCGATGAGGATCTCGGACTCCATGGGATGTCCGAGCTGAAAGGTCTCCTGAACCAGATGGGCCAGGTCGTTCCAGCTGTCGCGCGCCGACAGCAGCAGCCGTGTGTTCTGGGGGTAAGTGCTGCCTGTCAGCATGGTCTGTGCAGCCGGGTTGGCATTGCGCACCACGCCGTGCGGATCGACGACCAGCACGCCCTCGCTCAGGCTGTCGATGATGAGCTCGTTGACCTGCGCCTGGGTCCGCGCGGCAGCCTGGCTGCTTTGCGCAACGGCCTCTTCGCGCGCCAGGCGCAGGGCCAGCTGGTTGGCCAGCAGCGCGACCAGGAAGAAGCCGGTGCCGCTCAGGCCCGCCTGCAGCATGCGGGTGGGGGAGACTTCGCTGAGCAGGGGCGCGCTCAGTGCGGCATCGCCCAGCAGGTAGATGGAGACGGCCGCGGCGGTGGCCAGGCCGAGTGTCAGGGGGCCCAGAATGGACGACAGGAGAACCGGCAGGGCGAACAGCGGCAGGTAGTTGAAACCGCCTTGCTGGAAGTGCTGCAGCAGGGCAAAGACCACCAGGTCAACGGCGATCGTCAGCAGCCAGTGCAGCCGCCCCGGCTTGCCCGCGCCGACCGGGCGCAGCCACATGTTCACGACGATGGCGGCGCTCAGGTGCAGGGCACAGACGAGAACCAGCCAGTCCGGCCCGCCGTTGCCGGAGACCAGCAGGTAGACCTGCAAGGCCAGCAGGAGCAGGGCGACAAAGGTACGCGCCCGCATGAAGGTGCGCCACAGCCGGTCCAGGGCGTGCTGGCGCTGCTCCCGGTCGTGACCACTGTGGCCCTCGAAGACCGAGAACCAGGACGGTGCAAACTGGGAAGAGATCTCGCGTGACATGCTGGGGGCGCAGGTCGTGGCGCGTCAGTCGCCCTGCAGCCGGCGATGTTCCTCGCTGCAATAGCTGCCATGGCGCCCGACGAAGGCTTCGCTCTCGGGCAGGTGGGTGCCGCAGTGGCGACAGGCCACCATGGCCACGGGTGCCGAGGGCGTTTTCCGGTCGCGCCGGGAACGCGATGGCGGTGGACGTTCGTCCGTGATCCGGTTGTTGCGCCAGACCCAGACCGCCACCATCACGACCGCCAGAACGAGCAGGTATTTCATGGTGGGCCTTCTCAGAGCCGGTGCAGGATGACTTCGATCACGAAGCGGGAGCCGACGTAGCCGAGCAACAGGAATCCGGCGCCCAGGTAGACCATGCGTGCGGCCATGCGTCCACGCCAGCCCATGCGCCAGCGCCCGAGCAGAAGGATGCCCATGACGAACCAGGACAGCACCGAGAAGACTGTCTTGTGGTCCCAGACCCAGGCGTGGCGGAATGCCTCGGCAAACAGGCCGCCAGCCACCAGGGTGGCGCTGAGCAGGGCAAAGCCGGCGCCGACGAAGCGGAAGGTGAGCCTCTCGAGCATGAGTAGCGGCATGCTGGCGTCGTTGGCGCCGCCCAGTCGCATGGCGCGCTCGGCTCGCTGCATGAGCCAGGCGTGGACGACGGCAGCCCCGATCAACCCGTAGGAGGCAATGCCGAGCGCCCAGTGCAGCGGCAGCCAGGGCGATTTGAGCGCCGGATAGTGCGAGCCGGGGAACAGCAGGGCCAGCACCACGGTCATGGCGCCCAGCGCCGCCAGCGGCCAGCGCGCCTGCAGCTGGGGGTAGAGACGGCTTTCAACGAGGTAGACGGTCAGCAACAGCCAGGCCGTGATGGACAGGGCAGGGGCAAAACCGAATCGCACCGGGTCGCCCAGGAGGCCATGGGCCAGCGACAGGAGGTGCAGCAGCCAGGCCGCGCCGATCACCATGCGCACCTGCATGGCGCTCATGCGGCGGTGGGCCCAGGCCAGGACGGCGTAGGACAGTGCCGCCACCGATGACAGCACGGCGGCGGAAGGGTTGGCGACCAGGGCGGCCAGGACATTCATCGGGTGCAGCCCCCGTGGCGACGAAGGGAGCCGGGCGCAGCTAAAATCATCTCGACAGTTTAAGCCAAGGTCTGTCCGCAACGGCGTTGCAGCCCTGCCGGACGGACAGCGCAGCACCCGGCGCCCCGATCCCCGCGTGATGGCCGCGGCACTCCCCAGTTCAGGCATTTCATGGCAACAGCACTCTCCGACCGCCTGTCCCGCATCGTCAAGACCATGCGGGGCCAGGCCCGAATCACCGAAGACAACGTCACCGAGATGCTGCGCGAGGTGCGCATGGCCCTGCTGGAGGCCGACGTTGCCTTGCCGGTGGTGCGTGACTTCATCGCGCGGGTCAAGGACAAGGCGCTGGGCCAGGAAGTGGTGGGGTCGCTCACGCCCGGCCAGGTGCTGGTAAGCATCGTCAACAAAGAGCTGGCCGCCACCATGGGCGAGGGCGTGGCCGACATCAACCTGGCCGCCCAGCCGCCGGCGGTCATCCTGATGGCCGGTCTGCAGGGTGCCGGCAAGACGACGACCACCGCCAAGCTGGCCCGGCACCTGATCGAAAAGCGCAAGAAAAAGGTGCTGACGGTCTCGGGTGACGTCTACCGTCCCGCCGCCATCGAGCAGTTGAAGACCGTGACGGCCCAGGCCGGGGCCGAGTGGTTCCCTAGCACGCCCGAGCAGAAGCCGCTGGACATCGCGCGAGGGGCGCTGGATTACGCGAAAAAGCACTTCTTCGATGTGCTGCTGGTCGATACCGCCGGCCGACTGGCGATCGACGAGGCGCTGATGCGCGAGATCCAGGAGCTGCACGGGGCGCTCAACCCGGTCGAGACGCTGTTCGTGGTCGATGCCATGCAGGGTCAGGATGCGATCAACACCGCCAAGGCTTTCAAGGAAGCGCTGCCCCTGACCGGCATCGTGCTCACGAAGATGGACGGCGATTCGCGTGGCGGTGCGGCTCTGTCGGTGCGCAGCATCACGGGGGCGCCGATCAAGTTCGCCGGTGTGAGCGAGAAGATCGACGGGCTGGAGGTGTTCGACGCCGACCGGCATGCCGGCCGCATCCTGGGCATGGGCGACATCGTCGCGCTGGTCGAGCAGGTCAGCGCAGGCGTCGACATGGCCGCGGCCCAGAAGCTGGCCGCCAAGGTCAAGAGCGGCAGCGGCTTTGATCTGAACGACTTCCTGGACCAGATCCGCCAGATGAAGAAGATGGGCGGGCTGTCCAGCCTGATGGACAAGCTGCCCGGCAATCTGGCTGCCAAGGCCAGCGAGGCCGACCTCACCCGCGCCGAGAAGGACATCCGGCGCAAGGAAGGCATCATCTGCAGCATGACGCTGGCCGAGCGCGCCAGACCTGAACTCATCAAGGCCACGCGCAAGCGCCGCATTGCCGCCGGAGCGGGCGTGCATGTGCAGGAGGTCAACCGCCTGCTCAAGGAGTTCGAGCAGATGCAGGGCATGATGAAGAAGATGAAGGGCGGTGGCCTGATGAAGATGATGAAGCGCATGGGTGGCATGAAAGGGCTGCCCAAGCTGCCCGGCATGGGTTGACCAAAGTCAACCGGCCTCGGCCCGTCCGGGTCGATACTGCGGATCCATGCTGATGGCGATCGAATGGACCCTCTGCCTGACGGCACTCCTGGTGTCCCTGTGGCTGCGTCCCTGGCGCATGCTGGGCGGGCCGTTGCTCTCGCCCGTGCTGGCGGCGCTGGCTCTGTTGCCCTGGCTCTGGCTGATGCCGCAAAAAATGCCCGAAGGTCTCCAGGTGCAGTTGTCCGGTGCCTGTCTGCTGGTGCTGATGCTGGGTTGGCCCCTGGCCGTGCCGGTACTGGTTCTGGTGGCCGCGCTGGTGTGGTGGCTGGGTGCGCAGCCCTTGACCAATGTGATGTCGCAACTGCTCTGGATGGGCCTGGCACCGGCCACGCTGGCCCTGCTCGTCGGAGCTGCCCTGCGCCGGTGGCTGCCCGCCAATCCGTTCATCTACACGCTGGGACGTGCCTTTCTGGGGACCGTCGCCGCGGTGTTTGTCGCTGGCGTGCTGCGCGAACTGATCTACCGCCTGGCCGGCGGAGTGACCCTGGAGCAGGCGCTGGTGGCGCGGTGGCTGATGGCCTGGGGTGACGCATTCCTGACGGGCATGTTCGCCGCCGTGTTCGTGGCTTTTGTCCCCCAGTGGCTGGCCACCTGGTCGGACGCCCGTTACTTGGGCAAAGGCTGACGCCGGGACGCGAATCCGGGCGGGGATCGCCCGGGTGGCGTCATGGGATGCGTGATCCGCGGACCGATCAGCCCGCAGCGACGTTGGAGCGCTGCAGCGCCAGGCGCGATGCGTGGCGCCAGGCCTTGCGCAGCACCGCCGGCGACCACGACTCTTCAGGTATCAGGAGCAGGCCGCGTGAACGTGCCCATTGACCCAGCCGCACATGGCCTGTGATCACGGTGGTGACTGCGGCCAGGGCCAAGGGCAGCGTCACGGGCAGCAGCCAGGGCAGCAGGTCCGGGCGGGTCAGCGACAGGGTGGCCATCACCACGATGGCCATGCCCTGCATCGCCCCCAGGCGGCCGGCGGCGGTGCGCCAGCTCACGCCGGTCGCTTCCCTGGGGGGCGATTTCCAGTCGAGCTTCATGCCCGTGAGCGCAACCCAGACAAAGATCGAGTGGGCCACCATGCGCACCGGTGCCTGCAGCACGGCCAGCACGGTTTCCAGGGTGGCGCTGCCCAGCAGGCGCAGCGGACCGCCAAAGCTGCGGGCCTGTCCTTTGAGCAGGACGGCAGCGACACCGAGCACGCGAGGCAGGAACAGCAAGGTCAGTGTCACCGACCAGAGACCGAAGCTGACGCTCTCGTGGAGGGTGGCCGCCGGCTGTCCCGGCAGGAGCAGCAATGCCAGGCCGAGTACCAGGAAGCCGAGCCACAGCGGTGCGGACAGGTAGGACATGGTGCCGACCGCCAGCATGGCACGGTGCATGCCATGCAGGCCCGGTTCGGCGATCAGTCTGGCGTTCTGCAGGTTGCCCTGGCACCAGCGGCGGTCGCGCTGCAGTTCGGACAGCAGGTCGGGCGGTTGCTGTTCGAAGCTGCCGCCGACGTCGGATGCGAGCCAGACGTGGTAGCCGGCCCGGCGCATGAGGGCGGCTTCCACGAAGTCGTGCGACATGATGCCGCCGCTGAGTCCGCCACGACCGGGCAGGGATGCGAGAGCGCAATGGCGCATGAAGGGCTCGACCCGGATGATGGCATTGTGGCCCCAGTAGTGGGACTCGCCGAGCTGCCAGAACTGCATGCCCAGTGTGAACAGGCGCCCGGTCACGCGGGCCGCGAATTGCTGGGTGCGGGCGTGCAGGGTCTGGTGGCCGATCGACTGGGTCGCGGTCTGGATGACGCCGGCCTGCGGATGGGCTTCCATCAGCTTGACCAGCGTGACCAGGGCATTGCCGCTCATCACGCTGTCGGCATCGAGTACCACCATGTAGTCGTACTGGCGGCCCCAGCGGCGGCAGAAGTCGGCGACGTTGCCGGCCTTGCGGTGGGTGCGGCGTCGGCGCAGGCGGTAATACACCTGGACGGCGGCTTCACCGGAGGGCGTGGCCAGCGCTTCGCGCAGGCTCGCCCAGGCCTGGCGTTCGGCCTCGATGGTGTCCGGATCGTTGCTGTCGGACAGCACGAACACGTCGAACTGGCCTGCATGGCCTGTGCCCGCCAGCGATTCGCAGGTGGCGCGAAGCCCGGCGAAGACCGTCGAGACGTCTTCGTTGCAGATGGGCATGATGATGGCCGTGCGGGCGTCGGCGCTCATCGGGTTGTGGCGCACGGTGGTCGCCGAGATGCTGTGCCGGTCGCCGCGCAACAGGACCCATGCTCCCATGAGGGCGGTGATGAAACCGGTCGACACCCAGCTGGTCAGCACCACGAACAGGATGGCGTGCAATGCCTGGAGCCAGACCGGGCCGGTGGCGGGCTGGACCCGTGCGAACAGGACGGAGGCCAGCAGGGTGGTGAGCACGGTCAGTGCGGCGAACATGCGGCGACGGCGGCGGGCAGCCAGTTCCCACGGCACGGGTGCCTCGACGGCAGGCCTGGCGTCCCGGGGGGGCAGGTGTCGGGTGACCGTCGACAGCAT
This sequence comes from Burkholderiaceae bacterium, assembly GCA_041396505.1. GTDB lineage: Bacteria > Pseudomonadota > Gammaproteobacteria > Burkholderiales > Burkholderiaceae_C > Hydrogenophaga. The sequence continues at coordinate 331,033 of JAWKYL010000006.1, read as the reverse complement.
GGCCGAGCCCAGGCCGCGCCAGAAGCCGCGCCAGGGGGTGGGGGCCATGGAACCCCGGACCACGGGGGGGGCCGTGACCGAATTGGGGTGGCGCGCCTCGCGCAGGAAGCTGTGCTCTTGCGTGCTCAGTCGGGCAGTATGACGTGCGTCCATGTTTCGCTCAGGGTGTGGTTGTCCGATTGGAGGAAGGCGCGCAGTTCGACCGGTCGGGTCGGGTCGATGCGTTGCACGCGCAGGCTCAGGCGCCAGGTGCCGGCCAGCGGGTTGGGGTAGGCCAGGGCTTCGACGACCTGGCCGTTGTTGTCGGCTGTCACCACCGGGCGCACCGGGGTTCCGGCGGGCAGGGCTTGCAGCGCGGGGCCGTTGAAATCGACCACGAACTGGGGTTGCTGACGCTGTTCTTCGGCCGTCAGGCGCGTGTAGCCATGACCACGGCGTGACTGCACGGTCCAGGCGCCGGGCGGGAGCTCGGCCTTCTCGCCCTGCCAGCGCAGCTCGTAGGCGAACGACAGGGGTTGTCCGGGGCTGGGCAACTGGTCGGGCACCCAGTAGGCGACGATGTTGTCGTGGGTTTCGTCGGGGGTGGGCAGTTGGACCAGTTCCACATGGCCGGCGCCCCAATCGCCCAGCGGGGCAATCCAGGCACTTGGCCGGCGTTCGTAGCGGGCTTCCGGGTCTTCATAGCTGGCGTAGCGCCGGTCGCGCTGCATCAGCCCGAAACCGAGCGGTCGCTCCATGCGAAAAGAGCTGACCGACACGTGGCGCGGGTTCTGCAGCGGACGCCAGAGCCATTCACCGCTGCCGCTGTGCATCAGCAGCCCGTCCGAGTCGTGGACTTCGGGGCGGAAGTCGGTGGCGCTGGGCTGGATTTCGCCGTGCAGGAACATGCTGGTCAGGGGCGCCAGGCCGAGACGGGCTACGGGTGTGGCGCCTGCGCGCAGGAAGACACTGGCATGCACGGTGACCGAGGTGGTGTCGCCGGGACGGATCACGAAGCGGTAAGCGCCCGTGGCGCGCGGCGAATCGAGCAGCGCGAACACCGTGACGTCCTGCGCCTGTGCCTGGGGCTTTTGCAGCCAGAAGTCGGTGAAGCGGGGGAACTCCTCGCCTTGCCCGCCCACGGTGTCGATGGCCAGGCCCCGTGCCGACAGCCCGTATTGCTGACCGGCGCCCAGGGCCCGGAAATAGCTGGCGCCCTGGAAGACGACCAGCTCGTCCTTGTAGTCGGGGTGATTCAGCGGGTAGTGCAGGCGAAAGCCTGCGTGGCCCAGGTCGCCCCAGGCCGCCGGATCGAGCGCGTTCTTGCCATAGTCGAAGCTGGACGGGCTGTAGGGCAGGTCGCGGGTGCCATCCGCCGTGATTTCGTGGATGCGTACCGGTTGTCGCTGATACAGGCCGAGGTGGAAGAACTGGGCTTCAAACGGCAGCGTCTGGTCGCGCCACAGCGACTGCGCGGGCTTGAAGCGGATGTCCCGGACCTGGTCGTAGTCGAGGCCTGCCAGATCAGCGGGCAGGTGATCGCTGGCCGGCTGAAACGGGGCCTGGGCACGGGCGTGGGCCAGTTCGGTCAGGGCAGCCCAGTCCATGGCGTGGGCCAGGGTGCCCAGGCAGCTCAGGCAGGCCAGCAGGCCGCCGGCCAGCAGGCGGCGAGGGCCTCGGAGGCTGAGTGCGGGCGGTGAAAAAAACGACGTCATGCAGCACTAGGGCAAACCCTGTGCCAGGTCGAAAATAGGCTTTCAGATCAACGACTTGCAATCATCTCAGTGCCGGGGACGGAAAAAATGGCCCCGCAAGGCTGTCTGGAACGGGGTTTTTGTCGCCATCTGGCGACAGTGCGTGTGCCCGGCAGGGAAAAACCGTTTCAAATCAAAGGTGATTCCGGGTCACAAATCGGCGACAGGTTCGTGGCCAGTGGCGACAGGGCTGTCACTCTTGAACAGGCCCGGGGTGAGTTCGTGCTTTTGCAGCAGGCGATAGAACTCGGTTCTGTTGCGTTGCGCCAGCCGTGCAGCGTCGGCGACGTTGCCGTCTGTCATCTTGAGCAGGCCCACCAGGTAGTCGCGCTCGAAGCGCTGGCGCGCCTCGGCAAAACTGAGCACCTCGACCGAGGGCGTGCGCAGGGCGCGCTGCACCAGGGCCAGTGACACCAGGGGGGTGGTCGACAGGGCGCAGGTCTGCTCGACCACGTTGTAGAGCTGGCGCACGTTGCCCGGCCAGCTGGCCATGGTCAGCGCCTTGAGGGCTTCGGGCGAGAACCCCGCGCTGCGCTTGCCATATTTGGTCGCCAGCAGCCCCAGGAAATGGTTGGCCAGCAAGGGGATGTCCTCCCGGCGTTCTGCCAGGGTGGGCAGCTGCAGGGTGACGACGTTCAGCCGGTAATACAGGTCTTCGCGGAACTGGCCCTGGGCCATGGCGGCTTCAAGGTCGCGGTGTGTGGCCGAGATGATGCGCACGTCGACCGGTATCGACTGGCTGGATCCGAGCGGGCGCACCGCCCGCTCCTGCAGCACGCGAAGCAGCTTGACCTGCAGCGCCGGTGGCATGTCGCCGATTTCGTCGAGCAGCAGGGTGCCGCCGTCGGCAGCCTGGAACAGGCCCTTGTGGTTGGCGACCGCGTCGGTGAATGCACCCTTGACGTGGCCGAACAGTTCGGATTCGAGCAGGGCTTCCGGAATGGCGCCGCAATTGACTGCGACAAAGGGGTGGCGGGCCCGCCGGCTGGCCTGGTGAATGGCGCGGGCCAGCAGCTCCTTGCCGGTACCGCTGTCGCCACGCAGCAGCACACTGGCATCGCCCTGGGCCACCAGGCGCGCTTCGGCCAGCAAATCGGCCATGCGGCTGGAGCGGCTGACGATGCCGGCTCGCCAGCTTTCGTCGGCAGAGGTTGCGGATCCGGCCGGTACGGACAGGGCAAGGGCCTGTCCGATCTTGTCCAGCAGTTCGCGGGCATCAAACGGTTTGGTGAGGTAGCCGAACACGCCGCGTGCAGTGGCGTCGACGGCATCGGGAATGGTGCCGTGTGCGGTCAGCAGGATCACGGGCAGCGAAGGGTGGCGGGCCCGGATTTCGTCGAACAGGGTCAGTCCGTCCTTGCCAGGCAGGCGGACGTCGGACAGCACGAGTTGGGGGCGTTCCACCGCGAGCTGGCTCAGCGCCGCCTCAGCCGAGGCCACGGCGGTGACCTGGTAGCCGGCGGCGTTCAGCCGCATCGACAGCAGGCGCAGCATGTCGGCGTCGTCGTCGACCACCAGCAGATGCGGGCGGCCGCCGGCCTGGCTGCCGGATCCGGCCACTGTCATGGCGCCACCGGGCGGGTGCCGGGGTTGGCCTTGCCGCGCGGGCCCAGGCTGCGTTCGATGGCGCGCATGGCTTCGAGGCGGTCGCTCAGGCGATCGATGCGTCGCTGGGCGTCACGCAACTGGGCCGCGTGGCGCTCCAGCTGTTCCTCCAGGCGGCGCTGGCTGGAAAGCATGCCCGCCAGCAGGCGCGCCAGGGGCCGCAGTGTTTCGGCCTCGGTGGTGGCGCTGGCCTGCAATCGCTGCAGCAGGCCCAGGGCGCGTGCCGTGTCGACGGCCTGCTGGGTCTGCATCAGGACCAGAGCCACCTGCATCTGGCGCGCGGGCTGGTGTCCCGGATCACCCAAGGCCTTCAGTTCGGCCTGCAGCTCGGCCGGCGTCATGGGGCGTACCCGCTCGGCATAGGCCAGTGCCTGGTCCAGGCCATCGATCGGTTCGATGCACATGGGATTGTCCGTCCCGTTCTTGGCCAGTGCCGCGGGTTCTGCCGGCGCGGGGCATTCGGCCACCGCACTGGCGACCTCGGCGGCTGGTGCGCCGGTAGGGGGCGCCGGGATGCCGGGAGGCGCCGCTGGTGCCAGAGTGGTGCAGGCCGTCAGCAGGCTGCTGGCCAGCATTGCCAGCCATGGGGCGATGGATTCAGGACGCATGGGGTAATTCGATCCGGAAATGGGCGCCGCGTTCCGCAGGCAACAGCGCCACGGTGCCGCCGTGGGCCTGAATGTACTCCTGGACAATCGACAGGCCGACGCCCGTGCCGCGCACGGCATCCTCGGGCTGGCGACGTCCGCGGAAGAAGGGCTCGAAGATGTAGGGGCGGTCTTCGTCGTCGACGCCGGGGCCCTGGTCGGCGATGTCGATCTGCACCTGGCCAGGCGTCCTGGCCACGGTCACGTCCACCCGCGAACCGGACGGTGCGAAGCGGATGGCGTTGAGCAGCAGATTGCCGATGGCCGAACCCATCTTGTCCGGATCGAGCAGCATGACCGGCGCCTCGCCGGTGATGTGCATGTCGATCTGGCGCGACTGCCAGCGCAGACGCAGGCCTTCGACCTGCTGGTCGACCAGGGCCAGCAGGTCGGTCGGCTGGCGCTTGAGCTGCCGGGCTTCGAAGGCCACGGCGTTGAAGTGCAGCAGGGCTTCGATCTGCTCCTGCAGTGCGCGGGTGTTGTGCCGCAGAATGCGCACCACCTCGGCCTGGCTGTCGTTCAGCGGGCCGGCCACCCCGTCGCCCAGCACGGCCACGCCCTCATGGAGGGAGGCCAGTGGGGTTTTGAGTTCGTGGGAGACGTGCCGCAGGAAGCGTGCCTTGTCGGCATCGAGCTCGGTCAGCCTCAGGCGCAGCCATTCGAGCTGCTGTCCGACGCGCCGGATGTCGGGCGGTCCCGGTATCTCGATGCTCTCGGTCAGCCGGTTTTCGCCCAGTCCGACAATCGCGTTTTCCAGCCTGCGCAGGGGACGTGCCAGCCAGACGCCGAAGCCGATGGCCATGCCGGCGGACACCATCAGTGAGGCCGTCACCTGCAGCGCCAGCTGCCGACGGCTGAGGTCCAGCCGTGCCTGCAGGGCCCGGTTGCGCTCTGCCATGATGCCCTGCACCTGCTGGGCCACGGTGCGGTTGTGCTGCTCCAGGTCACGGAAGGCCTGGGCGATCAGGCGTTCGAGGTCCAGGGCGGGTGTCAGCGGGTCATCCAGGTCGGACTGGATGCGGGTCAGCAGGCCGCGCCAGGTGCGGGCCGTTTCCGCGGGCAGTTCGTTGTCTTCGAGCCGTCGCAGGACATCCGCGGCCTGGCGAGCGCCTTCCTCGAACTGCTGGCGCAACTGTGTGTCGCGCAGGACCAGTGACTGGCGAGCCGCCCGCTCCATGGCCAGGCTGCGTTCGGCCAGAGACTGGGCTGCGCTGGTCAGCTCCACGGCCTGAGCTGCACTGTGCTGGCTCTGGGCCATCAGGGATTCCAGCGAAAACAGGGCGCGGACAGCCGTGCCGCCCAGCAGCAGACCAATGAGCAGGAACGCCGCCAGCAGCAACTGCGGGAAGGAAGGCTGGGGCCAGCGCATGGTGAGGCGGTGGGCGCCGCTGGTCAACGGGTCTGTCTCAGGCGGTTTCGCGCAGGAGGACGTCCCCGCGCAGCGAATGGGGCAGGGCCTGGGTGATCTTCACATCGATCATCTGGCCGACCAGCCGGGCGCCCTGGGGACCGCCATCGAAGTTGACGATGCGGTTGCATTCGGTGCGGCCCATCAGTTCAGCGGCACCGTTCTTGCCCGGGCGACGGGAAGGTCCCTCGACCAGGATGCGCTGCACCGTGCCTTCACGGCTGGCGCTGATACGGCGCACGTTGTCCTCGATCGTGGCCTGCAGGTGCTGCAGGCGCTTGAGCTTGACCTCGTGTGGCGTGTCGTCGGGCAGGTTGGCGGCTGGCGTTCCGGGGCGGGGGCTGAAGATGAAGGAGAAGCTGCTGTCGTAGCCGACGTCGGTGATCAGCTTCATCATCTTCTGGAAATCCTCTTCGGTCTCGCCGGGGAAGCCGACGATGAAGTCGCTGCTCATGGAGATGTCGGGCCGGATCGCGCGCAGCTTGCGGATGGTGCTCTTGTATTCCATGGCGGTGTAGCCGCGCTTCATGGCCATGAGGATGCGGTCCGAGCCATGCTGCACCGGCAGGTGCAGGTGGCTCACCAGCTTGGGCACTTTGGCATAGGCCTCGATCAGACGCGGGGTGAACTCGTTGGGGTGGCTGGTGGTGTAGCGGATGCGCTCGATGCCGGGTATTTCGGCCACGTATTCGATCAGCATCGCGAAGTCGGCGATTTCGTCCGTGTCTCCCATCTTGCCGCGGTAGGCATTGACGTTTTGCCCCAGTAGCGTCACTTCCTTGACGCCCTGATCGGCCAGGCCCGCCACCTCGACCAGCACGTCCTCGAACGGACGGCTGACTTCTTCGCCACGGGTGTAGGGCACCACGCAGTAACTGCAGTACTTGCTACAGCCTTCCATGATGGAGACGAAGGCCGACGCGCCTTCGACCCGGGCCGGTGGCAGATGATCGAACTTCTCGATCTCGGGGAAGCTGATGTCCACCTGCGGCTGGTTCAGCCGGTCGCGTGCCTTGAGCATTTCGGGCAGGCGGTGCAGGGTCTGCGGTCCGAAAACCACGTCCACGAATGGCGCGCGACGGATGATCTCTGCGCCTTCCTGGCTGGCCACACAGCCGCCGACACCAATCAGTGCCCCCTTTTTCTTGAGGTGCTTGACGCGCCCCAGGTCGGAGAACACCTTCTCCTGTGCCTTCTCGCGCACCGAGCAGGTGTTGAACAGGATCAGGTCCGCTTCTTCAGGGTCCTGCGTCTTTTCGAATCCTTCGGCGGCGCCGAGCACATCGGCCATCTTGTCCGAGTCGTACTCGTTCATCTGGCAGCCGAACGTCTTGATGTAGACCTTGCGTGTCATGGTCATGCTCCTGAGGCGGGTCCTGCACGACGGCAGTCCCGGCAATGGGTCGGTGATCGGGGTGGGCGCGCCGTGGGCGCGCGGACATCAGCTGCCGGACCCGGCTGCCGTGTTGTAGTTGTGCTGGGTGCCCAGGCGGGTGCGCTTCTCGGCGGCTTCCGCTTCGTTGAGGATCCAGATTTCGCGCACCTGGCCCTGGGCATCGGGCACAAAGTTGACGGTCAGCTCCTGCCCGGTCAGGCTGGCTGAGAGCACCAGGGTATTGCTGACGCCATGGACGCGGGCGCCGGGCGACAGGCGCATGGCCTCGCCGTCCATGGTGATTTCAGGAGCCTGCCTGACCACCATCGTGGCGCGGATGGCTTGTGGCGGGAACTGGCGGATGGTGGCCTGCGCCAGGGACTGTCCTGCCATCACCAGCAGGGTGGCGCACAGGGCTGTGGTCGCGATGGCGCGGCGGGTGTGCGAGGAGGGGAAGGCGTCGCAGCGGTTCATGGTGTAGATCCAGAGGCTGAAGAAACAACGGCGAATTGTCTCATGGCTCATACCGCAGCGTTGTGTTTCGCGGTTTCCGGTTCCAGTCGATGCGGGAATCCCTACAATCGCCGCGTGTCAACGTTGCATCCTCGTCTTCGCCGCTGGGTCTGGATGGCCGTTTGGGTCATCGGCCTGCGCGCGCTCGTACCTGTGCTGGCCTCCGTGCCCACGATACTGGACGGCGAGGGTGGGGTTCCCCTGCCCTGGATGGCGTTGTGCAGTGCACAGGGGACGACGTCACCATCGCCCGGATCTGGCGACGGCGGCCCAGTCAAAGGCAAACCGTGTGCCGGATGCCTGTTGCATGCGTTGGGACTGGCCTTGCCGGCGCCACCGTTGCCCCAATGGTGGCTGCCTGAGCGTTTTGACCCGGTTCCGGCGGCTTTCGGATATCTGCCTGCCCGTTCTCACGTCTGGGTGGGGCCGCTGTCGCGCGGACCTCCTGCCGGAATGTCCTGATCCGGTTGCGCACAGGCCAAGGGCTTCGGCGCACCTCTTGTACGGCTGAGTCATCTGCCTGCCCGTCCGGGTTGCAGCGATGGTTCGTGCCGTTCCGACATTCCGTTTGAAAGTCCATTCCATGTCCCTGATACATGATCCTGCGCCCGCTGATGCTGGCGCCAATACCCCTCATATCCCGCAGCAGCACCACTGGAGCGAATGGCTCGTGCATCGACTGCATACCTGGATCGGTCTGCTTGTCGGTCCGTTCATGCTGGTGGCCGTGTTCACCGGCCTTTTCTACGTCTGGACACCCCAGATCGAAGCCTGGGCGCACCGCGACCTGTTGCGCTCCGGTAGCGCCGGCGAGCCTGTGTCGCTGGAGCAGCAGATTGCCATCGCCCGGCGCCATCTGGGCGCAGCGTTGCCGTTGTCGGGCGTTCGTCCGGCGCCCGAGCCGGGCGGCACCACGCGGGTTCTGTTCAGCGACAAGTCACTGGGCGAAGGTGAGCGTGTGGCTGTCTTCATCGACCCTGTGCAAGGCCGGGTGCTGGGTCAGAGCCATGTGTATGGCACCAGCGGTGCGCTGCCGCTTCGCACCTGGTCCAGCAAGTTGCATCGCCAACTGCTGCAAGGTGAGAACGGGCGCATTTACAGTGAGCTGGCGGCCTCCTGGCTGTGGGTGGCCGCGCTGGGTGGGCTGTTCCTGTGGGCAGTGAAGCGTACCCGTCGCCAGGCGACAGCCCGCAGGCTCCCCCGCAAACCGCTGCGAGATCGTCACGCCCACTGGGGTCTTTGGTTGCTGGCCGGGCTGTTGTTCCTGTCGGCCTCGGGGTTGACATGGTCGCGCTTCGCGGGCGAGAACATCAGTCAGATGCGCAAAGCCTGGGGATGGGGCACGCCGTCACTCAGGACCACGCTGCCGGGGGCAGGTTCGCCGGCCATCTCCCCTGAGCACAGCGACCACAGTCACGGTGACGCGCCACCGGCCATGCCTGTGGCTTCTGGCCTGGCCAGCTTTGATCAGGTTCTGGCGGCAGCCCGGGCTTACGGCATCGACGCCGCACGCCTGGAGATCCGTGCTCCTGCGACACCGGAGAAAGCATGGACGGTGACGGAGATTGACCGGCGTTGGCCCACGCAGGTCGACGCGGTGGCCGTTGACGGTCAGTCGCTGCAAGTGGTGGACGCGATCCGCTTCGAGACCTTTCCGATGGCGGCCAAGCTCACCCGCTGGGCCGTGGACCTGCACATGGGCGTGATGTTCGGCGTGCCCAACCAGTTGGCGCTGACGGCGGTCGGTGCGGGACTGGCGCTGATGATCGCCTGGGGTTACACGATGTGGTGGCGCCGCCGTGCTCAAGCGCAGCCCACGTTGTGGCAGGCGCTGGCCAGGGCATCGTGGCCTGCACGCCTGGCCATGGCTGCCGTGGCCGTGGCCCTCGGCTGGAGCCTTCCCGTGCTCGGTGTCAGTCTTCTGGTGTTCCTTGTGCTGGATGCGGAGCCGGTGTGGCGCCCGGCCATCGCGCTGAAGGGGCCTGCCGTACAGGAACCCAGGTAACGTCCCGCGCTCCTGGAGCCTGCTGCGCAGGGCCTATTTCCAGCGCAGGAGCTCCAGTTGCACGCTGCCCAGGTTGCTGGAGAACGTGATGACACTGTCCTGGATCAGCGCCTGCAGATGCATGCTGCGCTCGGCCAGTTGCGCCAGCGCCTGCGCCTGGTCGGACGGCAGGCGCCAGACCTGAAGCCGGTCCAGTCGTGTCAGCTTGTTCTCGATGCCTTTCCACCAGACTTCCGCGGCTGGGCCGAACGCGTAGACGATTACGGAATCTGCCTGGCTGCAGGCCTTGGACAGGGGTTTGTCGTCGGGCTGGCCGACCTCGATCCACAGGCGTTTGCGGCCGGTGAAGTCGGTCAGGTGGGCGTCCGGGTCGTTCGGGTCGGACAGGCCGGCGCCAAAGGCGAGTGTGCCGTCGCCGCCGCATGTGTCATTGAGCTCGTGGGCCTGAAGGGCCAGGGCCACCAGGCGGACCATCATGCGTTCGTCGGTTTCGCTCGGATGGCGGGCCAGCGTGAGGGCGTGGTCGGCGTAGTACCCGTGGTCGATGTCGGCGATTTGCAGATTGGCCTTGAAGATGGTCGATTTGAGGGCCATGGCTGAGTGCGAGAACGTGTCAGGGCAAGAAAAAACCCCTGAGAACGCGGTCCTCAGGGGTTCTTTTGTCTGGTGGCGATAGGTGGACTTGAACCACCGACATCAGCATTATGAATGCTGCGCTCTAACCAACTGAGCTATATCGCCGAAAGACGCGCATTATAGCCCATTTTTTGGGCTGATTTCAAATGGGTGTGTGCGGCCGATCCGGCTTCAGCGGTGCTGGAAGCTGGCGTCGCGCTTGTTCACGAAGGCGTTCATGCCTTCCTTCTGGTCTTCGGTGGCAAACAGGGCGTGGAACAGGCGGCGCTCGAACATCACGCCGTCGGCCAAAGTGCCTTCGAAGGCCCGGTTGACCGATTCCTTGGCCGCCATCACCGCCATTTGCGAGAACTGGCAGATCTGCAGCGCGGCACCCAGCGCTTCGTCCATCAGCTTGTCCAGCGGCACCACGCGGCTGACCAGGCCCGATCGCTCGGCCTCGGTGGCGTCCATCATCCGGCCGGTCAGGGCCATGTCCATGGCTTTGGCCTTGCCCACCGCGCGCGGCAGGCGCTGCGTACCGCCGGCACCGGGAATGATGCCCAGCTTGATCTCGGGCTGGCCGAAGCGGGCATTCTCGGCGGCGATGATGAAGTCGCACATCATGGCCAGTTCGCAGCCGCCGCCCAGGGCAAAGCCGCTGACGGCGGCGATGACCGGCTTGCGGATGCCGCGGATGGTCTCCCAGTTGCGGGTGATGTAGTCGCCCTTGTAGACGTCGGCGAAGGAGTAGGTGGCCATGGCGCCAATGTCGGCGCCGGCGGCAAAGGCCTTTTCGCTGCCGGTGATGATCATGCAGCCGATGCCGTCATCGGCGTCGAAGGCCTTGAGCGCGGCGCCCAGTTCGTTCATCAGCTGGTCGTTCAGCGCGTTCAGGGCCTTGGGCCGGTTGAGCGTCACGATGCCGACGCGGCCTTCGGTGCGCACCTGGATCAGTTCGGGAGTAGAGGTCTCGCTCATGCTTGTCCTTGGTTGTGAAAAGTCGGGAATTGACGTGCACGTCAACTATAGCCGCAGGCCGGGCGTCTGGCGATGACCGGATACCAAGGGAAAACATTAGCCGACTCATCGGTCGGTTAATGGTAAATTTCGGCGCAAGCCAAACAAGTGCCGCATCCGCAGGTACGAGGAGACAACACACATGAACGCCCCCCTTGCGGGAACCACCGTGCTGTATGAAGAGCGCGGTGCCGTTGCCCTGGTCACGCTCAACCGACCTGAAGCCCTCAACAGCTTCACCCGCCAGATGCATCGCGACTTGTGGGCCGTGCTGGACCGGGCCGAAGCGAATCCGGTTATCCGGGCCATGGTCATCACAGGCGCCGGTCGCGGCTTCTGTGCTGGTGCCGACCTGGCCGAGTTCGATTTCGAGCCGGGGCCGGACCTGGTGCGCAGGGCCGATCCCGGACCGGTCATCGAGCAGGCTTTCAACCCGACGGCGCGGCGCATCCAGTCCCTGCGCTTCCCGGTGATTGCGGCGGTCAACGGGGTGGCCGCCGGTGCCGGTGCCTCGCTGGTCATGAGTTGCGACATCGCGATCGCCGCGCCTGGAGCCAGCTTCATCCAGGCTTTCAGCAAGATTGGCCTGATTCCCGATGCAGGTGGCAGCTGGTTCCTGGTCGAGCGACTGGGACTGGCCCGAGCCATGGCCCTGGCCATGACCGGCGACAAGCTGCCGGCCGAGCAGGCCAGGGACTGGGGCATGATCTGGGACGTGGCCGACGATGCGGTGGCGGCCTCCATGACCATGGCCGACAAGCTGGCCGTGATGCCGACCAGGGCGCTGGTGGCCACCCGTGCCCTGTTACGCGATGCCGGAAAGCGCTCGCTGGACGAGCAGCTGGATATCGAGCGCGACACCCAGTCGGCGCTGGGCCGGACACACGATTACATCGAAGGCGTGATGGCGTTCCGTCAGAAGCGGCCGGCACAGTTCAAGGGAGAGTGAGCATGAGTCCCGAAGAACGCGCCGCCCAGGTTGGCGAGACCATGTTCGCAGCCGATGTGGCTGCGCGCGAGACCATGGGCATCGAGATCGTGAGTGTCGGGCCCGGCCGGGCTGTACTGCGCATGGCGGTGCGGCCACTGCATCTCAACGGGCACCAGATCTGTCACGGGGGGTTCATATTCACGCTCGCTGACACGACCTTTGCCTACGCCTGCAACAGTTACAACAGGAATGCCGTGGCCGCTGGCTGCAGCATCGAGTTCCTCAAACCCGGTCTTGAGGGCGACGTGCTGACCTGCGAGGGCGTCGAGCAGACCCTGCAGGGTCGCCATGGCATCTACGACATGAAAGTCACCAACCAGAAGGGTGAGGTGGTGGCCATGTTCCGTGGCAAGAGCGCGGTGATTCCCGGCTCCATCTTTCAGGAGGACGGTGCATCATGAGCCACTTCCCGCTCGAACCCATCGAGAAGGCCAGTATTGACGAGTTGCGGGCCTTGCAGCTCAGACGCCTGCAGGCCACGCTGCGTCACGCCTACCAGCATTCGCCGGTCTACCGGCGCAAGTTCGACGAGGCTGGCGTGCACCCCGACGACTGCAGGACGCTGTCGGACCTGGCGAAATTTCCCTTCACGACCAAGAAAGACCTGCGCGACAGTTACCCCTTTGGCATGTTTGCCGTGCCGCGGGAGCAATGCGCGCGCATTCATGCCAGCAGTGGCACCACCGGCAAACCCACGGTGGTGGGCTATACGCCAAGGGACATCGACACCTGGGCCTCGGTCGTGGCCCGCAGCATCCGGGCCAGCGGTGCGCGTCCGGGTGACATGGTGCATGTGAGCTACGGCTACGGACTGTTCACCGGCGGTCTGGGCGCGCACTATGGTGCGGAGAAACTGGGCCTGACGGTCGTGCCCTTCGGTGGCGGACAGACCGAGCGGCAGGTACAGCTGATCCGGGACTTCCGGCCCGACATCATCATGGTCACACCCAGCTACATGCTGGCCATTGCGGACGAATTCGAGCGGCAGAACATCAACCCGCGCGAGAGCAGCCTGCGCATTGGTATCTTTGGCGCCGAGCCCTGGACCAACGACATGCGCGTGGCCATCGAAGCCCGCATGGACATCGACGCGGTGGACATCTATGGCCTGTCCGAAGTGATGGGGCCGGGCGTGGCCAACGAGTGCGTGGAGACCAAGGACGGTCCGACCATCTGGGAGGATCACTTCTACCCCGAGATCATCCACCCGGAAACCGGCGAACCGGTGGCCGACGGCGAGCTCGGCGAGCTGGTCTTCACCAGCCTGACCAAGGAAGCTCTGCCCATCATCCGGTACCGCACGCGCGACCTCACCCGCCTGCTGCCCGGCACGGCCCGCACCATGCGCCGGATGGAAAAGATCACGGGCCGCAGCGACGACATGATGATCGTGCGCGGGGTCAACGTGTTTCCCACCCAGATCGAGGAACTCATTCTCAAGCGCCCCGAACTGACCGCGCACTACCAGTGCGTGCTCACCCGCGAGGGGCCGATGGACAACCTGACCGTGGCGGTCGAGACACGTCCCGGACTGTCGCCCGAGAGCATCGAAGCCCGCAGCGCGGCTGAACAGCTGCGCCACGAGGTCAAGGTCTACGTCGGCAGCAGCGTGGAAGTGGAACTGCGCCCGGAGGGCGGGGTCGAGCGCAGTCAGGGCAAGGCCCGGCGGGTGGTCGACCTGCGGCTGCGCTGATCGCCGGCCCTGCGGAATTCAGCTGCCCAGCCAGGCGGCTGCGCGTGCCGGTTCGCCCACCGCGAGGCGGACCGTCTGCGTGACTTCTGGCCAGTCGATAGGGCAGCGCAGCAGGCGCCGGTCGCGGGACACCAGGGCGGTGACACGCTGACGGCGCCCCCGAAGCTGGTCCACTTCGTCGAGCTTGCGCACGCGCCACGCTTCAAGCGCACCGCCCCTGCGCGGTGCCGGAAATTCGACGCCGAGCCACTCGTCTCCGGCCGCCAGGCCGGCCTGCTCGGCGGCACCTCCGCGCAGCACCTGCTTGATAACCAAGCCATCGGCTTCGGCCACACGCAGGCCCAGTTGCTGCGCCAGGGGTGCCTTGTCCCGGTGCACCTGGATACCCAGGCTCTGAAGTCGTTCGGCCAGTGGCAGGTCATCCGTGCCATGCACCCAGCTCGCCAGTTCATTGGCAAAGCTGCGTTTGCCGATCCGGCGCAGCTCCTGGGCCAGGTCGGATTCGCGCAGCGGTCCACCGCCCGTGCGCTGCCAGAGGGCCTGCATGACCTGGTCCAGATTGCCGTGGCCTTCACCTCGCAGCGTCAGGTCCAGGCACAGGGCGACCAGTGCACCCTTGGTGTAGTAGCTGACGGTGGCATTGGCGGTGTTCTCGCCTACGCGGTAGTACTTGACCCAGGCGTCGAAGCTGGCCTGCGCCACACTTTGTACCTGCCTGCCGGGTGTCTGCTGGACCTGATTGATGGTCTTGGACAGCAGGCGCAGGTAGGTTCCTTCGTCGATCAGGCCGGCGCGACGCAGCATCAGGTCGTCGTAGTAGCTCGTGAAGCCCTCGAAGAACCACAGCAGCGAGGTGTAGTTTTCGCTGTCGTAGTCGTAGCTGCGGAACTCGGCGGGCCGCATGCGCTTGACATTCCAGGTGTGGAAATATTCGTGGCTGATCAACCCGAGCAGGTTGGTGTATCCCTCAGGCGGCTTGCTGACCTTGCCGGAGGCCGTGTTCTCCGCTGTCAGGGCCGGCAGGTCCGGGCGCGTGCAGATGAGCGCGGTCGAATGGCGGTGCTCCAGTCCCCCATAGCCGTCGCCACTGGCGTGCAGCATGAACAGGTAGCGCTGGAACGGGGGCGCTCCGTCGCCGTGCCAGAAACGCATCTGGGCCTGGCAGATGCGCTGCGTATCCTGCAACAGGCGATCGCTGTCGAACCAGCCACCGGCGCCGCTGACCACGAAGCGGTGCGGCACGCCACCCGCTTCGAATTCGCCGCTCCAGAATGTGCCGAGCTCGAAGGGGCTGTCGGCCAGTTCGTCGTAGTCCTGGGCGCGGTAGGTGCCAAAACCCCGGGCGTCCGCCACGACCGGGTCGAGCGCCGTCGCTGCCTGCCAGTCCGCGGGCAGCCGCTCGTCCAGCAGTTCGAGTTCATGTGGCAGCGCCTCGTGCCCCTGGGCCCGCAGGCACAGGCTGGTGGGATTGAAGAAGCCCCGGGTGCTGTCGAGAAAGGCCGTGCGCACGGAGGCGTCGAAAGCATAGACCTCGTAGCGCAACGCCAGTGCGTGGCCCGGATCTGCCTGGACCTGCCAGCGGTGTTTGTCGAGCTGCCTGACCGCCAGTGGCCGGCCCTGCTGAGTGGCGGTCAGGTTCTGCAGATGCTGGGCGAACTCGCGCACCAGATAGCTGCCGGGAATCCAGACAGGCAGGCTGAACACCTGTCGGGCGCTGGGCGCCGGCAGCACCAGGCTAATCTCGAACAGGTGCGCATGCAGGTGGCTGACCGCCACGCGGTAGCGCACGGGCTGGACTTGGGCGGTTTTGCGGCGTGGACGGCTTGGGCGACGGGCCTGGGTCATGGTGACGGCCAGACTCAAGGCTTGGCTTCAGCCAGCTTGCGCTCGATCTGTGCGCCGCCGACGGCGCCGGGCACCCGGCTGCCATCGACGAAGAAGCTGGCGGGCGTGCCGTTGATGCGCAACTGACGCCCCAGGGCCACATTGCGCTCGACGGCGGCGGTGTCACAGGTGACCGCTGGCGGCGCCACGCTGTTCATCATCCAGTCGGCGTAGGTTTTGCCCTTGTCCTTGGCGCACCAGATGTTGCGGGCCTTGTTCACCGAGTCCTGGCCCAGGATGGGATAGAGAAACACGTGGACCGTGACGTCGTTGATCTTGGCCAGGTCCCGCTCGAAGCGCTTGCAGAAACCGCAGTTCGGGTCGCTGAACAGGGCCATCTGGCGCTTGCCATTGCCGCGCACGATGGTGAAGGCGTCCTTGAAAGGCAGGTCCTTGAAGGCGATGGCCGTGAGCTTTTCCAGCCGCTGCTCGGTCAGGTCGACGCGGGCGCGGGTGTCGATCAGCGAACCCTGGATCAGGTAATTGCCCTGGGCATCGGTGTAGAAGATGTCGGTCTGGTTGACACGCACCTCGTACAGGCCGTCCATGGGTGTCTTGCTGATCTCGTCGATGGGTGGCAGGTTGGGCAGCCGTTCGGCCAGGTTCTTGCGGATCGCCGCTTCCTGGGCAAAGGCGCTCACGCTCAGGGCGGACAGCAGGATCAGGAGAAGGCTTCGCAGGGTTTTCATGCTCGGGCAGGTCAGGGTGGATCGGATGAGGGGTCAGGCGCGCAGGCCCGAGGCCTGTCGGCTCAGCCATTGCTTGAGCGGGGCGATCCGGTCGACGCCGGTCATGCCCCAGTTGCGCAAGGCCTGGACGCGGCTGTCGCCATGGCCGAACAGATTGAACAGGCCGTCGGTCAGCCAGCCCATGGCATGGACATCGGCCTGGCGCGCGCGCTCGTAGCGGCGCAGCAGCCGCTGGTCGCCCAGTTCGCGCCAGGGTTCGCGTTCGTGCAGCACGCGGGCCAGCTCGGCGACGTCGGCCAGGCCGACATTCAGGCCCTGGCCCGCCAGCGGGTGCATGGCATGGGCGGCGTCGCCTGCGAGCACGGTCATCCCCTCGGGCGTCCTGGCCAGCCAGTGGCTGGCGTTGGACAGTTCCAGTGGCCAGCCCTGGACCGGGCCTTCCAGCGTCATGTGGCCCAGTGCACCGCCCGCATGTGAACGGACCGCGTCGGCGAATTCGGCAGGTCCCAGGGCCTGCATCTGCTCGGCCCGTGCCACGGGCAATGACCAGACCAGCGCCACGGCATGGCCATCGTCGCCCTCCAGGGGCAACAGCGCCAGGATGTCGCCGTCGACGAACCATTGCCGGGCCACGCCGGCGTGGGGGTATTCGCAACGCAGCCGGGCGGCCAGGGCCTTGTGGGGGTATGGGCGCACGTTGAAGTCGATGCCCAGGTCATCGCGGGTGCGGCTGCGTTTGCCTTCGCAAATGACGGTCAGCGGGCTGGCCGGGGCTTCGTCCAGTCGGTCGATACCGCTCTGGAAACCCACAGCGTCCGCCAGGCGTCGCTCCAGTGCGGGCACATCGACGATCCAGGTCAGAGCGGACGTT
Organism: Burkholderiaceae bacterium; assembly: GCA_041396505.1. Taxonomy (GTDB): domain Bacteria; phylum Pseudomonadota; class Gammaproteobacteria; order Burkholderiales; family Burkholderiaceae_C; genus Hydrogenophaga. The sequence continues at coordinate 313,984 of JAWKYL010000006.1, read as the reverse complement.
GACCGGCTGTCGGCGCCGAAACCCAGATGGCCCCCGTCATCGCCCCTGACCTCCATGGCCTTCACGGCCGTCACGGATGGCGGCGCCGTGTGATGGCCGGTGCCCTCCGGCCAGCATCGCAGGGATTGCAGCAACTCCCGGGAGGCGGCATTGAGCGCATAGGCACGAACGTCGGGCCATGCGTTGTCCGGGGGTGGGCCTGCCGTGTCGACCAGGGCCACCTGAAGCCGGTCGCGCGCCAGCAGCAGAGCCAGGGACAGACCGACAATGCCGCCACCGCGGACAGTGACGTCGTAACGGCGGCCGGCGCGGGTGTGTAGGGTGGCAGCAGGCATGGCGTTATTTTAGGTTCACGGCACAATGGAAGGTTCCCGACCGCCATTGACCTCTCGCCGCCATGACCTCCAACGAGAACGATGTCGCCGACCTGTTTCGCGCCCGCATCGACGCCCTCTGGGTATATCCCGTCAAATCCTGTGCCGGTGTTGCGCTTGAAGAAGCGGAACTCACGCCGACCGGCCTGGCCTGGGACCGCGCCTGGATGGTGGTCGACAGCGAAGGCCGTTTTGTCACCCAGCGTGACCTGCCCCGCATGGCGCTGATCCAGCCGGCCTTCCGGCTGGGGCAACTGGTGTTGCGGGCGCCTGGCATGCTGGCCCTGCACCTGTCGCTGGAGGAGGCCGAACGCCCGGTCAATGTCTGCGTGTGGGACGACGTGCTCGAAGCCTGGGACATGGGGGATGTCGCTGCCCAGTGGTTCAGCGATTTTCTGGCGCCCGACGCACCCGAACGCCTCAAGCGCCTGAGGCTGGTCCGCTTCGATCCCGAAGTTCGTCGGGTGTGTAGCCTGAAGTGGACCGGCGGGCGCGAATCGGTCACGCAGTTTGCCGACGGGTTTGGCGTGCTGGTGACCGGAGCAGCTTCGCTCGATGGCCTCAACGAATGGCTGGGCGTCGCGGGACAACCGGCCGTGGACCAGCGGCGGTTCCGCCCCAATATCGTGCTGGCGGGCGCCGAGGCACACGACGAGGACCGTATCCGGGTCTGGCACGTCGATACCGGCGCCGGCATGGCTGTGCTGGAGAACGTCAAGCCCTGCGCACGCTGCCCCATTCCGAACATCGACCCGGACTCGGCCGGTGCGTCGCCCGCAGTGGGGGATGCCCTGCAGGCCTACCGCCAGGATCCGCGTCTCAATGGCGCACTGACCTTTGGCATGAATGCGATCGTGCTCGAAGGTGACGGGCTGGTCCTGCGGGTCGGGCAGGCCGTCAGGGCCGAGTGGTCCTTCGATTGAAAACCGGCCGGGGGAGCACTGAATTCGGCCCGATCCGGGGTGCCAACTAAAATGGCGGGTTAGCCCCTATACAGCAAGACCCCATCATGAGCCTCAAGTGCGGCATCGTTGGCCTGCCCAACGTCGGCAAATCCACCCTGTTCAATGCCCTGACCAAAGCGGGCATCGCAGCGGAAAACTACCCCTTCTGCACCATCGAGCCGAACGTCGGCGTGGTCGAAGTGCCTGATCCGCGCCTGCAGCAGCTGGCCGAGATCATCCAGCCCGAGCGCATCGTGCCGGCCATCGTCGAGTTCGTGGACATTGCCGGCCTGGTGGCCGGTGCGTCCAAGGGCGAAGGCCTGGGCAATCAGTTCCTGGCCCATATCCGCGAGACGGACGCCATCGTCAACGTGGTGCGCTGCTTCGAGGACCCGAACGTCATCCACGTGGCCAACAAGGTCGATCCGATCGCCGACATCGAAGTCATCCAGACCGAGTTGTGCCTGGCCGACCTGGGAACGGTCGAGAAAAGCCTGCAGCGTTACACCAAGGCCGCCAAGAGTGGCAACGACAAGGAAGCTGCGGCGCTGGTGGCACTGCTGACCAAGGTGCAGGCGGTGCTCGACGAAGGGCGGCCTGTGCGCACGCTGGAACTGGGTGACCAGGAACGTGTGCTGCTCAAGCCCTTGTGCCTGATCACCGCCAAGCCGGCCATGTTCGTCGGCAACGTGGCCGAGGACGGCTTCGAGAACAACCCCTTCCTGGACCGGCTGCGCGAATACGCGGCGCAGCAGAACGCGCCAGTGGTGGCGATCTGCGCCAAGATCGAGGCCGAACTCTCCGAAATGGACGACGCCGACCGGATGGAGTTCCTCCAGGAACTGGGTCAGGACGAGCCCGGCCTGAACCGGCTGATCCGCGCCGGTTTCAAGCTGCTCGGCCTGCAGACCTACTTCACCGCCGGCGTCAAGGAAGTCCGTGCCTGGACCATCCACATCGGCGACACCGCACCGCAGGCGGCCGGCGTCATCCACGGCGACTTCGAGCGCGGCTTCATCCGGGCCCAGACGATTGCCTTCGATGACTTCATCGCTTTCAAGGGCGAGCAGGGTGCCAAGGACGCCGGCAAGATGCGCGCGGAAGGCAAGGAGTACGTCGTCAGGGATGGTGATGTCATGAACTTCCTGTTCAACGTCTGATTCGCCAAGCCGTTTTCCTGATGTTTCATGAAACACCGGGAAAGTATGCAAATCTCAATAAAACCGCGCAGTTGCGCGGTTTTATTGTTTCATGATGCTGCTTCGCGTTTCCCGGGCAGCCAAAGCATGCCTGAGTACGATGGTGAGTACAGCCTGATAGAAATCAGAAAGACCAGAGGGTGGTCGCAAGAACGCCTGGCACTGGAAAGTGGCTTGGCGCGCAGCTATCTGGGGGGTGTTGAGCGTGGGCAACGCAACATCGCCTTACTCAACATCTTCAGGCTGGCCGAGGCGTTGGGGGTGGAGCCTTCAGTACTGCTGGAGGCACCGGCTGCCGGACAGGAGCCTGCTCCGTAACATCGTAGCGCTACGGTATCGTAACGTTACGATGGTCACTGCCTGGTCGCTCGCGGCAGCTATCGCAGCCATCTGCTTTAAAGAGTATGTAAAGTACACTACAATGACACTTAATCGATTTTTTTGTCGTTAAGGGTCATAAAAGTGACTTTTCGTCTCTCGACTTCCGCTGAAGTCCTGCAGGAACTTGGCGCTCGTCTGCGCGAGCAGCGGCTTGCCCAGTCGCTTACGCAGCGTGAACTGGCGCAAATGGCCGGGCTGTCGTTGGGGGCGTTGCGCAAACTCGAAAGCGACGGCCAGTGCTCGCTGGAAACTCTGGTCCGCGTCGCGCAGGCGCTTGGCTTGCTGGAGGCGCTGGACGATCTCTTCGTACTCAAACGGCAATCCATCGCCCAGATGGAGCAGGTGGACCTTGTCAGCCGCCGCCAGCGTGCGCCGCGTAAGAGAACATCATGAAGCTGCTTACCGTGCATTATTGCGGCTGGGGAGAAGACTGGCCGTTGGGGCGACTGGCCGATGACGGTCAATCCCTGCTCTTCGAATATTCTCCCGAAGCCCTGTCTCAGGGCTTGGAACTGTCGCCCTTGCACCTCAAGCTGCGTGCAGATGCCTACGGGAGCTTTCCGCCCCATTTGCATCGCCTTCCGGGCCTGATCGCCGACAGTCTGCCTGACGGCTGGGGTTTGCTCCTGATGGATCGCTTGTTCCGTCAACACGGATTGCGCCATCCCGGGCCACTGGACCGCCTGGCCTTCATTGGTGAGCGCGCGATGGGCGCGTTACGCTTCGTTCCGGCAAGCGACGCCGGCATCCGGGAACCAGACTGGTCCTTGCGGGCGCTGGCCGAGCAAAGCCGTCTCGCGCTCGCGGGCGAGGCGGGGGCTGCCCTGCGCGAGCTCGCGCTCACCGGCGGCTCACCGCAAGGGGCTCGCCCCAAGGCCTTGGTGCAGTACGACGCAGCCACCGGGCAAGTCAGTACCCGTCCGGATGCGCCCGGCAGCCCCTGGCTGGTCAAGTTCCCGGCGCAGAACGAACACAAAGAGGTTTGCGTCATCGAGCAGCTCTATGCCGAGTTGGCTCGGGATTGCGGACTGGATGTGCCCGAAAGTCGCTGGTTCGACCTTGGCCCCGAACTGGCCGCCTTCGGCGTCGCGCGCTTCGACCGGGAGGGAGGGCAACGCGTCCCGGTGCACAGTCTGGCTGGATTGTTGCAAGTGGATTTTCGCCTGCCCGGTGCCACCGACTACACCGCCTTCCTGCGGGCTACCCGTTTCCTGACGCGCGACGAGCGCGAAGTGGAGAAAGCCTACGCGCGAGCCGTCTTCAATGTGCTTTTCCACAACCGTGACGACCATCCCAAGAACTTCGCGTGGCGTCTTGGGCGTGATCGGCGCTGGCGGCTGGCACCCGCCTTTGATCTGACCTTCAGCGAAGGCCCGATGGGCCAGCATCACCTGGACGTTTGCGGCGAAGGTGTCGCCATCGAACGCCTGCATATATTGCGTCTGGCGGAGGAAGGTGGCGTCCCAAGGAAACGGGCGGAGGAGGTCATCGACCGGATGTTGCTGCAGGCATGCTCATTGGGTGAGCGATTTGAGCGTGCTCCGATCAGGCCGATGCTGGCGCAGCAGATAAAATCCACCATTGATGCCTGTCGCCGGCGTCTGGAAAGCTGAATCCGAACCGCCGCAACGGCGCCAGATCACGGTTGAACGTACTCACTACTGATTTCTTTGAGTACAAACATGAGTATATTTTTTTAACGTAGCGGGATGGTGAACTGTTTATTCAATGACTTGCAGTCACAATCGCTGTTCAACGTCTGACCATGGGCGACACGGCGGGTCAGGCGCCTGAGCGGCTGGCCAAGCGCGTGGCGGCCATGGTGCCGTGTTCGCGCAGCGAGGCCGAACGCTATATCGCCGGTGGCTGGGTCCGGGTGGACGGACAGGTGGTCGAGGTGCCCGAATCGCGGGTGGCCGCCCGGCAGACGGTGACCGTGGACCCGGCGGCGCGGCTGCAGGCCCTGTTGCCCATGACGGTGCTCTGGCACAAGCCCACCAGGCTGTCCATGCCCGAGGCATTGCACCTGACCGACGACCTGGTCCGACGCTGGTTCCCGTCTGCCAGCCGTTCGCCCTCCGACGCGTCGCGCGTGCAGCCGCTTCGGGCGCATTTCCATCGCCTGCAGCCGCTCTGCCCGCTGGCGACCGATGAATCCGGCCTCATGGTCTTCACCCAGAGCCTGCCCATTGCGCGGCGCTTTGTCCAGCAGGGGCTGGACATCGAACACGAGTGGTTCATCGATGTTGTCGAGGGGCAGGGCAATACCGACTGGCGCGATTCGGTGCTGCGTTCATTGCGGCAGCCGCTGAGCTGGCAGGGCCGGCATCTGCCGGTGGCCAGGGCCAGCTGGCAAAGTGATCGGCGGATCCGGCTGGCGGTCAAGGGGTGTCCGCCAGGGTATCTGTCCCATCTGGTCGGCCGGGCCGGCCTGGTGCCAGAAGGGGTGCGGCGCCAGCGCATCGGGCGTGTCTCGCTGACCGGGCTGGACGAAGGGCAGTGGCGTTACCTGCTGCCCGTCGAGCGTTTCTGAAGCCGGCCCACCCAGACGCTGGCTGCCATGGCCAGCAACATCAGTCCCAGTCCCCACGCGTGCAGCTGCGCCATGTGACCGCTGGCGATCAGCATGCCACCGGTGGCGGCGCCCAGGGCCTGGCCGCCGTAGATGGCCGACGTGTTAAGCGCCACCGTCGCCGGAGCCAGTACCGGCGACATCTGTACCAGCCGGGCCTGTTGTGACGAATTGGACGAGAAGCAGCCCAGCCCCCAGGGCACCATGACCAGTGCCTGCAGCCACAGCGCCGAGGTTCCCAGGGGCCACAGCAACAGGCTCAGGGCCATGCAGCCCAGTGTGAACAGCACAGCCTGGGCGGGCCCCACCCGGTCAATGCGCCGGGACACCACCACATTGCCCAGCAGTCCGAAGGCACCGAACCACAGGAACATCAGCGACAGCAGTTGCGGTCCGACATCCAGCACCTGCTGCAGGTAGGGTGCAAAGTAGGCGAACAGGATGAATTGACCGAAGGCCGACAGCAGGGTCACGGCCACCGCCAGCATCAGCGGAGCCGATCCGAGCGTGCGCGACCAGGCCTGACGCGAGAGCGCCGCGGGACGGATGCCGTCGGGCATCACGCGCCACAGCCAGGCTGCCACAAGCAAGGCCAGCAAGGCCACCAGGGCGAATGCCCAGCGCCAGCCCAGCACGCCGGCGATCCAGGCGGACAGGGGGATGCCCAGCACCGAGGCCACCGACCACCCGAGGAACACGAAGGTGATGGCCCGGCCGCCCTGCGCTGCGGGCACCAGGTGGCCGACGCAGGCTGCGGCCTGCGGGGTGAAGATGGCGGGCGGAATCACGGCCAGCATGCGCAGGACCATCAGGCTGCCATAGCCCGGCGCCAGGGCGCTGGCGCCCATGAAAACGGCATACCACAGCAGTGACAGCACGAGCAGGCGCCGGCGGTCCCAGCCGGCCACGGCGGACGCGAACAGCGGCGCGCCCACCCCCACCACGATGGCGGCGGCGGTGATCAGTTGTCCGGCCCTGGGCACGGAGACATCCAGCGAGGCGCTGATGTCATTGAGGGTGCCGGGCACCGCCATCACGCCGGTGCCGATCACAAAATTGCCCAGCATCAGCGCCCAGAGGGCCGGTGGCATGGGATCGGTGGGCTTCGGCATTCGCCGAGTATCGGCCTGAACCCGGCTGCCGGGTCAGCCGGGCAGTCCCCCAGGGAACACCTGCAACAGTGCCGCAGTCATGGTCACGTAGCGCAGGAACTTGCCGATGGCCATGTAGGCCACGCAGGGCCAGAACGGAAACCGCATCCAGCCGGCCACGGCGCACAGCGGATCGCCAACCAACGGCAGCCAGGACAGCAGACAGGCCTTGGGGCCGAAGCGTTGGAGCCACTGCAGGGCCCGCAGCTCGGTCGGGGTGCCATGGCGCATCCTGTCCACCGCCCTGTGGGTGCCCGCCCCCATGAGCCAGCTGACAGCGCCGCCCAGGGTATTGCCCGCCGTGGCCACCAGGACGGTCGGCCAGAACAGCTCGGGACTGAGCTTGATCAGGCCGAAGACCGCCGGTTCCGAGCCCATGGGCAGCAGGGTGGCCGACACGAAGGACACCAGGAAGACGGTGCTCAGGCCGATTTCGGGCAGCGACAGCCAGTGCAGCAGTGTGAGCATCCAGTCGGGCATGTGGGGTCGGATCGACAGGCGGTCGGCGGGTTCCGTCTGCTGAAAAAACAGGCAGCTACAATGCCCATCCCCGGCAGCACCTGCAGGCTGGGGCATCCGTTCAAAGCCGCCGATTCTCCCACCACCATGCACATCGGGCCGTACCGCCTGCCCAATCACCTGTTCGTCGCGCCCATGGCGGGTGTGACCGACAGGCCGTTTCGCAAGCTGTGCAAGCAGCTGGGCGCGGGGTATGCCGTCAGCGAGATGGTGACCAGCCGGCCCGACCTGCAGGACAGCCTCAAGACCTCGCGCCGTGCTGACCACAGCGGCGAGCCTGGACCCATTGCGGTGCAGATCGCGGGCACCGACGCGCAGATGATGGCCGACGCCGCCCGATACAACATCGACCGGGGTGCCCAGATCATCGACATCAACATGGGCTGTCCGGCCAAGAAGGTCTGCAACAAGTGGGCTGGCTCGGCGCTGATGCAGGACGAGTCGCTGGCCATCGGCATCGTCGAAGCCGTGGTGGCCGCCTGTCTGCCCCATGGTGTTCCGGTCACCCTCAAGATGCGCACCGGCTGGTGCGCCCAGGATCGCAACGCCCCGGTCATCGCACTGGCCGCAGAAGCGGCGGGCGTGCAGATGCTCACCGTGCATGGCCGAACCCGGGAACAGGGCTACAGCGGCCAGGCCGAACATGACACCGTGGCCGGCATCAAGAGTCGCGTGTCCATTCCGGTGGTGGCGAATGGCGACATCGATTCACCGCAGCAGGCGCGTGCGGTATTGCGGCAAACGGGCGCCGATGCCGTGATGATCGGGCGCGCTGCGCAGGGCAGGCCCTGGCTTTTCCGGGAGATCGCCCATTATCTGGATACCGGCGACGTGCTTCCTCCACCGTCATTCGAGGAGGTCAAGGGCTGGCTGGTCGAACACCTTCAAGATCACTACGCCTTGTATGGCGAGTACACCGGTGTGCGCAGTGCGCGCAAGCACCTGGGCTGGTACGTGCGCTCGCTGGACCTGGCTGCCGCCGAGGTGGCGCGCTTTCGTTCGCATATCAATGTCCTGACCCGGTGCGAAGACCAGGTCAGGGCCGTCATCGACCATTTCGACGCGTGGAGCGCGTCCTCATCCGGCACGCCCCAGAGGGACGAAGCCACAGCCTGGAAGCTCGCGGCATGAGCCAGAACCCCTTGCACGAGTGCGTCCGTGCCAGCCTCGAAGGCTATTTTCGTGACCTGGATGGAACCGATCCGGCCGGTCTGCACGAAATGCTGGTCAAGGCGGTAGAGAAACCCCTGCTCGAAGTCGTCATGGAGCAGGCGCAGAACAACCAGTCCCGCGCAGCCCAGTGGCTGGGCCTGAACCGGAACACGCTGCGCAAGAAACTGCTCGAACACAAGCTGATCGAGTGAATGTGAACACCTGCGCGACGCTTTGCGCTGCCTCCCAATGGAGGCAACACCAGCGGCCCGGTGAAGCCGGTTCCGCGGTGGCCCCGGCCTGAAACCCCTGATCTGCAACTTTCCACCACCACCATGCGAGCACTCCTCTCCGTCTCCGACAAGACCGGCATCGTCGAATTTGCCAAGGCCCTGCACGGCCTTGGCGTGACGCTTCTCTCCACCGGCGGCACCGCCAGGCTGCTGGCCGACCAGGGCCTGCCCGTCACCGAAGTGGCCGAGGTCACGAACTTCCCCGAGATGCTCGACGGCCGCGTCAAGACCCTGCACCCCAAGGTGCATGGTGGCCTGCTGGCGCGCCGCGAACTGCCCGAGCACATGGCCGCGTTGAAGGAGCACGGCATCGAGACCATCGACCTGCTGGTGGTCAACCTCTACCCGTTCGAGGCCACGGTGGCCAAGGCCGGCTGCACGCTGGCCGACGCGATCGAAAACATCGACATCGGCGGTCCGGCCATGGTGCGCAGCGCCGCCAAGAACTGGAAGGACGTCGGCGTGGTCACCGACGCCGGCCAGTACGAGGCTGTGATCGCTGAACTCAAGGCCGCTGGCAAGCTGAGTGACAAGCTGCGCTTTGCGCTGTCGGTTGCGGCCTTCAACCGCATCGCCCAGTACGACGGCGCCATCAGCGACTACCTGTCGTCGGTCACGTTCGAAGAAGAGAAGCTCAGCGAAAGCTACGTGCCCGCGCGTGGTCTGTTCCCGGGACAGTCCAATGGCCACTTCATCAAGGTGCAGGACCTGCGCTATGGCGAGAACAGCCACCAGCAGGCCGCACTCTACCGCGACCTGTACCCGGCACCCGGCTCGCTGGTCACCGGCGAGCAGCTGCAGGGCAAGGAGCTGTCCTACAACAACATCGCCGATGCCGACGCGGCCTGGGAATGCGTCAAGAGCTTCGAGGCGCCAGCCTGCGTGATCGTCAAGCACGCCAACCCCTGCGGCGTGGCCGTGGGTCAGGATGCGCATGAGGCCTATGCCAAGGCCTTCCAGACCGACCCGACCAGCGCCTTCGGCGGCATCATCGCCTTCAACCGCACGGTGGACAAGGCGGCGGCCGAGGCCGTGGTCAAACAGTTCGTCGAAGTGCTGATGGCGCCCGATTTCACCGCCGAAGCGCTGGCCATCTTCCAGCCCAAGGTCAACGTGCGCCTGATGAAGATTGCTTTGCCGGACGTGAGCAGCGCCGACGCAGCGGCGCGGGGCGGCGCCACCGCCTGGGACCAGGGCCGCAACGCCATGGATGCCAAGCGCGTGGGTTCGGGCCTGCTGCTGCAGACGGCCGACAACCACGAACTGGCCCTGGCGGATCTGAAGGTCGTCACCGTCAAGCAACCGACCCCGGAAGAGCTGCAAGATCTGCTGTTCGCCTGGAAGGTCGCCAAGTACGTCAAGTCCAACGCCATCGTGTTTTGCAAGAACGGCATGACCATGGGCGTGGGCGCCGGCCAGATGAGCCGCCTCGATTCGGCCCGCATTGCCAGCATCAAGGCCGAGGCCGCCAAGCTGAGCCTGCAGGGCACGGTCGTCGCGAGCGACGCCTTCTTCCCGTTCCGCGACGGTCTGGACGTGGTGGTGGACGCGGGCGCGACCTGCGTGGCCCAGCCGGGCGGTTCGATGCGTGATCAGGAAGTGATTGACGCGGCCAACGAGCGCGGCGTGGCCATGGTGTTCACGGGCGTGCGCCACTTCAGGCATTGAACTCGGACCCGCAATGCGGGCCGCACGAAAAACGGCCGGTGCGAACCGGCCGTTTTTGTTGAGAGAAGGCTTCCGATCAGGCCAGCTGCTTGAACACCTCGCGCGCCGCCGCCACAGTGGTCGCAATGTCCGCATCCGTGTGCGCCGCGCTGACGAAACCGGCTTCGTACAAAGCCGGCGCAATGTACACGCCGCGATCCAGCAGGCCGTGGAACAGGGTGTTGAACTTCGCACCATCGGTCTTCATCACCGTGGCGTAGTTCTGCGGCAGCTCCGGCATCAGGAAGAAGCCGAACATGCCGCCCTGGCAGTCCGTGCTGAAGGGCACGCCTTCGGCATCGGCGGCGGCTTTCAGGCCGTCCACCAGTGAACGGGTCCTGGACGACAGAGTGTCGAAGAAGCCGGGTTTCTGGATCTCTTTCAGCGTCGCCAGGCCGCAGGCCGTGGCGACCGGATTGCCCGACAACGTGCCGGCCTGGTAGACACCGCCCAGCGGCGCCAGTTGTTCCATCACCGCGCGCTTGCCGCCGAATGCCGCCAGTGGCATGCCGCCGCCGATGACCTTGCCCATCACCGTCATGTCGGGCTCGAAGCCGGGGATCAGCGAGGCGTAGTGACCCTGCGCACTGCCCAGGCCGACGCGGAAGCCGGTCATCACCTCGTCGAACACGAACAGCGCGCCGTGCTGCGTGCACAGCTCGCGGATGCGCCTGACGAAGGGCACGCTGGCGCGCACGAAGTTCATGTTGCCGGCGATGGGTTCGATGATGACGCAGGCGATGTCGGCGGCATGCTGCGCGAACGCGGCTTCGATCTGCTCGACGTTGTTGTATTCGAGGACCAGGGTGTGCTGCACCACCTCGGGTGGCACGCCGGCGCTGGTGGGGTTGCCGAAGGTGGCCAGGCCGGAGCCAGCCTTGACCAGCAGCGCATCGGCATGGCCGTGGTAGCAGCCTTCGAACTTGATGATGGTCTTGCGGCCGGTGGCGCCGCGCGCCAGTCGGATGGTGCTCATGCCGGCCTCGGTGCCTGAGCTGACCAGCCGCACCATCTCCAGGCTGGGCACGAGCCTGACGATCTCTTCGGCCAGCTCCACCTCGCGCTCGGTCGGTGCGCCGAACGAGAAGCCGTCCAGGGCGGCCTTCTGCACGGCGTCGAGCACGGCAGGGTGGCCGTGGCCCAGGATCATGGGGCCCCAGGAGCCGATGTAGTCGATGTACTTCTGGTCATTGGCATCCCAGAAGTACGCACCCTGGGCGCGCCGCACGAAGCGTGGCGTGCCGCCCACGGCGCGAAAGGCGCGTACCGGCGAGTTCACGCCACCGGGGATCAGCTGCTTGGCGCGTTCGAACAGTTCCAGATTTCGGTCGGTCATGTCAATGGGCATTCAGTGTTTGGTGGTGTCCAGTGGAAAGTCCTGCACGTCGAGTGTGCTGTCCGTGGCCGCATCGGCCGACTCGTCGGCGTCTTCATCGTCGTGGGCCCAGAACAGCCGGTCGGGCACGGCATGTCCCATGCCCGGCTGGAAGCCCGCATCCAGGCACTGGTCGAGGTAGTTCAGGGCCTCGGCGCAGGCCGTCTGCAGGTCGGTGCCAGCGGCGATCAGGGCACACAGGGCCGCCGAGAGGGTGTCGCCGGCACCACTGAAGGTGGCTTCGAAGCGTTCGTAGCGCGCGCTGGCCAGCACTGTCTCGGGCGACGCCAGGTGGCTTTCCAGTTGCTGGTCCGCGGCATGGAAGCCGGTGACCAGCGTGTAGGGCACGCCGTGCACCGCCGCCGCACGCGCAATTTCGCGGGCGTTGGGCGGGCGGTCGCCTTCCCAGTCCGGCAGCAGCCAGCGACACAGGGTGCTGTGGTTGCCCACCAGCACGGTGGTCTGGGGCAGCAGCAACTCGACACAGGCGTCCAGGTAGGTCTCGATGGCCAGTTCGTCCCACCAGGACAGGTCGGGCATGTAGGCCACGACCGGCACGTCCGAATAATCGGTGGTCAGGCTCGCGATGGCACTCAGGTTCTCGGGGCTGCCGACGAACCCGACCTTGAATGCCTGCACCGGCATGTCTTCCAGTGCACAGCGCGCCTGGTCCGTCAGGGCCTCCTCGTCAAAGGCAATGTGGTCGTGGATCTCGGACGTGTCGCGAATGTAGGTGCCGGCCACGACCGGCAGCACGTGCGCGGAGGCGCTGGACATGGCCGTCAGGTCGGCCGCCAGGCCGCCGGCGCCGCTGGGATCGTTGGTGTTGAACACCATGACACAGGGCAGCGAGGCCTGGCCCGGTTCGATGCTGGCGTCGGAGGAAGGGGGGGTGGGCGTGTCGCTCATGGACAGGGGTCAGACGGAAGGTCGCAAGAATTGCCTGGACGGCAGCCCAAGTGCTTCGGGAAATCCAGCGTGACGTGCAACATACAGGCTGGCTTGCAGCGTGTTCCCGCTCGATACAATCATTCCATTCTATGTCAGCGACCCTAATAAGCGATGAGTGAACCCAAGACTTGGATGTGTCTGATCTGTGGCTGGATTTATGACGAGGCGGCCGGAGCACCCGACCATGGCATTGCACCCGGAACGGCCTGGGCCGATGTTCCCATGAACTGGACCTGCCCCGAATGCGGAGCCCGCAAGGAAGACTTCGAGATGGTGCAGATCTGACGGCCGACGCCCGCCGCCGCGCCCCCATTCCAGCCGCCTTTTCCGGAGCAAGCCCGACATGAGCACGACATCAACGCTGAAGGTGCTGGTGGTGGACGACAGCAACACCATCCGGCGCAGCGCCGAGATATTTCTCAAGCAGGGCGGGCATGAGGTGCTGCTGGCCGAAGACGGCTTCGACGCCCTGGCCAAGATCAACGACTACCAGCCCGATCTGGTTTTCTGCGACATCCTCATGCCGCGTCTGGATGGCTACCAGACCTGCGCCATCATCAAGCGCAATGCGCGGTTTGCCAGCCTGCCGGTGGTGATGCTGTCCTCCAAGGACGGCGTGTTCGACAAGGCGCGCGGGCGCATGGTCGGCTCCCAGGAATACCTCACCAAACCCTTCACCAAAGACCAGTTGCTGCAGGCCGTGCAGCAGTTTGGTGCCAACCTCAACGGAGCCCAGTGATGCCTGTCCACAAAGTCCTTGTCGTCGACGATTCCAAGACCGAGCTGATGGTGCTCTCCGATCTACTGGGTAAAAACGGCTACACCGTGCGGACCGCCGAGAATGCCGATGAGGCCTTTCGTCGGCTCGGCGAGGAAAAGCCCGACCTGATCCTGATGGACGTGGTGATGCCCGGTCAGAATGGCTTCCAGCTCACGCGCGCCATTGCGCGTGATCCGCAGTATTCGAGCATTCCGATCATCATGTGCACCAGCAAGAATCAGGAGACCGACCGCGTGTGGGGCATGCGGCAGGGTGCACGTGATTACGTGACCAAGCCGGTCAACGGCGAGGAGCTGATCTCCAAGATCCGCGCGCTGGGCTGACCCCGATCCAGCCAGACCGCCACAGAAGAGCATGGCCAACCGACAGTCACTCAAAGAACTCCAGGAACGGCTTGCGCAACGCCTGTCGGCTGCCCGGTCCGAAGCGGTTTCGGTCTCGTGGCTGGCTGTGGAAGCGGGTGGCCAGCGTTACCTGTTTCCGCTGGTCCAGTCGGGCGAGATCTTTTCCTGGACCGGTGTGCGTCCGGTGCCCTACACCAAGTCCTGGTACCTCGGCGTCGCGGCGCTTCGGGGGGGCTTGCAAGGGGTGGTCGACCTGGCCCAGATGGTGCGTGGCACCGTACGCGCAACGGCTCCCGCCGATCGCGTCACCTCTGAATCCCGCCTGGTGAGCCTCCACGGTGCACTGGGTGTCAACGCGGTTCTGCTTGTCGACCGCCTGCTGGGCTTGCGACAGCCGTCCGGGTTTGTCCGGGTGGAGTCGGTTCCCGACGGTTCACCCTCTTTCGTGACGCGGGTCTTGAGCGACAGCGAAGGCACATCGTGGCACGAGCTGGATTTGCAGGCCCTGGCAGGCGATCCCGAGTTTCTTGCGATTGCCGCCTGAGTCGACGCTCCGCCGTGGTCGGCGGTGTCTGTCATCGAGTTTTTAGTTGGAAGGTTACCTATGGCCATGCTTGATCGTTTCCCGGGCCTGCTGAAGAAAAAGACCGGCGATGGGCCTGACCCCTCGGGTGGCGTCGATCAGGACGTGGCGGCCATGGCGGCGGCCCGTCTGGCGGGCGAAGCCGGCGAGAGCCGCCTGGCCGACGGTGACGGTGACGAAGGCTTTGTCGCCGGCATGGTCAACCTGCCGCTGCTGGGAACGCAACCTCCCGAAAAGCACCAGCGCACCCTGGCCATCATGCTGGCCGGCGCGCTCGTGGTACTGGGTGCGGCCACGGTGTATGTGCTGAACCAGGCCGAGAAGACCAGCTTGCAGGTGGCGGCCAGCGGTCAGGCACTGATGCAGTCTCAGCGTCTGGCCAAGAGCGTTTCCCAGGCACTGGTCGGGACCCCTGAGGCTTTCGTCGAGGTGCGGGACAGCTCGCAGGTGCTCGCCAGCAATGCCCGCGCACTGCGTGACGGCAACCCTGAAATGTCGCTGGCCGCCCTGAGCCAGGACTATGCGCCCGCCCTGGGCGAGCTGCTTCCGCGTGTCGACGAGGCCGAGAAGAACTCGGCCGCGGTGCTCGCCCAGCAAAAAGTGCTGACCCAGGTGGGCAACGCGCTTCGAACCATCAACCGCCAGTCTTCCGATCTGCTGGAGATCGCCGAGACGGTCTCCTCGCTCAAGCTCCAGCAGAACGCACCGGCCGCCGAAATCGCTGCTGCGGGCCAGCTGGTGATGCTGACCCAGCGGATCGGTAAATCGGCCAACGAATTCCTGACGCTCGAAGGCGTGAGCCCGGAGGCTGTGTTCCTGCTGGGCAAGGACTTGAATACCTTCAAGGAGGTGGGCGAAGGCCTGCTCAAGGGTAGCCAGGAACTGCGCCTGGGCGCCGCACGCGACGGCCAGGTCCGTGAAAGCCTGGAAGCCCTGCTGGCCCTGTACGAAAAGACCCGGACCGAAGCCGGCGCCATTCTGGGCAACCTGCAGGGCCTGGTGTCTGCGCGCGAAGCCCAGGCCGCCGTCATCAGCGACAGCGAGCCGCTGCGCATTGGCCTGGAAAAGCTCCAGTCCGCCTTGTCGTCCCGCTCCGGGATGGGCTTTGGCGAGGTGGCCCTGTTGCTGGTCACGGCCCTGTTTGCGCTGCTGTGTGCGGCAGGCCTGGCCTATGTCCAGCTGCTCGACAGCCGCCAGCGGCAGCAGGTGGCCGAGGGCCAGCAGCGGGCGGCCGAGGGCCTGGAGCAGGAAGCCAAACGGGTCAACGATGCCAACCAGGCGGCCATTCTGCGGCTGATGAACGAACTGCAGACCGTGGCTGAAGGCGACCTGACCCAGGAAGCCACGGTGACCGAGGACATCACCGGCGCCATCGCCGACTCGGTGAACTACACCGTCGAGGAACTGCGTTCGCTGGTGGGCAACGTGCAGGCGACGGCAACCCGGGTGGCGCAGACGACATCCGCAGTGGAAAGCACGTCCACCGAACTGCTGGCGGCTTCGACCGAGCAGCTGCGCGAAATTCGTGAAACCGGCCAGTCGGTGCTGGACATGGCCCAGCGCATCAACCAGGTGTCCGGGCAGGCCCAGGAGTCGGCACAGGTGGCGCGGGTCTCGCTGCAGGCAGCGGAGTCGGGTCTGCAGGCGGTGCAGGACACCATCGGCGGTATGAATGCCATCCGGGACCAGATCCAGGAAACATCCAAGCGGATCAAGCGCCTGGGCGAGTCGTCGCAGGAGATCGGCGAAATCACCGAACTGATTTCCGACATTACCGAACAGACGAACGTGCTGGCCCTGAACGCCGCCATCCAGGCCGCGTCGGCCGGTGAAGCGGGTCGTGGCTTCTCGGTGGTGGCGGAAGAGGTGCAGCGCCTGGCCGAACGTTCGGCGGACGCCACGCGCCAGATTGCGGCGCTGGTGAAGGCCATTCAGACCGACACGCAGGATGCGGTCGCCGCCATGGAGCGATCCACCCAGGGTGTGGTCGAGGGGGCCAAGCTGTCCGACAACGCCGGTACCGCGCTGTCCGAGATCGACCGTGTGTCGCGTCGACTCGCCGAGCTGATCGAGCAGATCTCGTCGGCTGCACTGCGTGAAGCCGAGTCGGCCAACGAAGTGGCCGGCAATATCCAGCACATCTTTGCCGTGACGGAACAGACGGGTGAGGGAACGCGTTCCACCGCCCAGCAGGTTCGTGAACTCTCGGCCATGGCCGAGGAACTGCGCCAGTCGGTGTCCCGGTTCAAGATCGCCTGACCTCTTTGGAGCCCATGTTGTCCGACACCACCAGCGAGACCGTGATCCCCGGCGAAGCGTCCGACACCGATCTGGGGCCGCTGGCCTGGGTGTTCGACGAGTTGCGCAAGTCGCTTGATGGCGCGAACAAGGCCGTCAAGCGTTATGTCCGTGAAACGGAGCAGGCTCGCCACGGTGACCTGGAGGCCGTCGATCCCGGGTCGCTGCGCATTGCACGTCAGCAATTGCACCAGGCGGTTGGTGCGCTGGAGATGGTCGGGCTGGTGGCGCCGGCCCAGGTGGTTCGCGCCATGGAGGCCGCGGTCCAGCGATTCGTCCAGAAACCCCTGACCTGTTCCCCCGAGGCGGCCGAAAAGGTCGAGCGGGCGGGGTGCGCACTGGTGGAATACCTGGAAGCGGTGCTCAATGGCCGGACGGTGCCCGCCGTGGCCCTGTTTCCCCAGTATCGGGACGTTCAGGAAATTGCGGGTGCAGAGCGTATCCACCCGGCCGACCTGTGGTCACACGAGCATCGTGGCCTGCTGGCCGATGCCCCCGAGGCTGTATCGCCGCTGAAGTGCGAGCCGGGTCTGCGGTCCCTGTTCGATCGTCTGGTGCTGCTGATCGTCAAGACACAGAGCGCAGCGGCGGCCCAGCAACTGTCCAAGCTGTCGGCCAGTCTGTCGGCCGGTGCGCCGGATACCCGTGTCCGGTCGTTCTGGCGTGTCGCGGCCGCCTATTTCGAAGCGCTGGCGCAGGGCCTGTTGCCGCTGGACCTGTATGTCAAACGGGCGGCATCGCGCGTGCTGCTGCAGTTTGCCACCCTGGCGCAGGGCAAGAACCAGGTGTCCGAGACCCTGCTGCATGACCTGCTGTTCATGTGCGCCCAGGCCGATGGGCATGCCACCGAGAAGTCCCAGCACCTGCCGGTGGTACGAGCGGCCTTTGGCCTGGGTGAAGCCGCGGCCGTGGACTACCAGAAGGCCACGCTCGGCCGCTTTGATCCGGCGGTGCTGGCCCAGGCTCGCAAGCGCATCCAGTCGGCCAAGGAATCCTGGTCCCTGTTCTCGGGCGGGGACGGCAGTCGCGCCCGGCAGGTGATCGACCACTTCGGTCTGGTGGGCGATTCGCTGCTCAAGCTGCATCCGGCCAGCACCGTGCTGGCGCAGGCGCTGGTCAAGGCCGCCGACCAGGCGGCACGCGACGTGCGCGGGGTCCGCCCCGAACTGGCCATGGAAGTGGCGACGACCACGCTCTATCTGGAGGCGGCCTTCGAGGACTTCGACCCCCAGGCGGCCGAGATGACCGAGAGGACCCTGGCGCTGGCCGCGCGCCTGGAGGCTGTGCTGTCCGGACAGCCGGCACAGCCGCTGGAAGCCTGGATGGAGCAGCTGTACCGCCGCGTGAGCGACCGGCAGACCATGGGCAGCGTGGTGGGCGAGCTCAAGGTGTCGCTGGGCGAGGCCGAGAAGTCGCTGGACCAGTTCTTCCGCAGCCCCCACGAAAAAGGTGGCCTGCACCAGGCTGTGACACAGCTGTCGCAGATGCGTGGCGTGCTGTCGGTGCTGGGTCTGGATCAGGCCGTGCTGGCCGTCTCCGGCATGCGTGCCAATGTCGAGCGCATCCTGGGCGCCGAACCGGACGACGACAAGACCCGCCATGCCCAAGAGGTTCAGCAGCTGGGCAACAGCCTCAGTGCATTGAGCTTCATGGTGGACATGCTCAACTACCAGCCGGCGCTGGCCAAGAAGCTGTTTGTCTATGACGACGTGCGTGGTGAACTGGTTCCCATGATGGGACGCAGTGCGGCTGCGGCGCGTGCGGCCCATCCGTCACGCGAGGCGGAGCAGGCCATTGGCGAGGACGTGCAGCGGGTGGTCGAGGGTGTGCAGGCGGGTGTCGATCTGGCCGACCTGAGTCAGCAGCTGGGTGAGCTGGCCTCGCAGGCCTCGCTGGCCGAACAGCCTGGCGTTGCCAAGGCGGCCCAGGATGCGGCCGATGCGGTGATCCGCGATGACGTCCAGGCGGGAGCCCAGGCCCTGGCCGAACTGGCCCGGGCGCAGCATCCTCGGGTGCAGGCACAGCCGGTGCCGAGCCAGCCGCAAGAGCATGACGATGACGACGATGACCTGACGGAGATCTTCCTGGAAGAGGCCCGTGAGGTGGTGGGGCAGGGCCTGGATGCCGTCGCGCAGTTGCAGGTGGATCCTGGCGAGCTGGAGCATCTGACCGCCTTGCGCCGGGCTTTCCACACCCTCAAGGGCAGCTCGCGCATGGTGGCGCTGAACGAATTTGGCGAGGCGGCCTGGGCCCTGGAGCAGATGCTCAACGCCGTGCTGGCCGAGCAGAAGCCGGCCGCCAGCGAGATGCTCAAGGTGGCCGGCGAGGCGATGCAGGCGTTCGGGCGCTGGGTGGAGGACCTGGCGGCAGGCCATGCCGGGCACTGGTCCGCCGCTCCCTTCAGGGCGAGTGCCGAGGCCTGGCGCCTGCAAGGGCAATATGTACCGGTGCAGGTGGCCGCACAACCCGAAAAGCTTGACGCAGAAGCGGCAGGCCAAGCCCCCCTGGCGTCCATTGCGGACGACGTCGAAGAAGCGGTGGCCGGGCAGCCGCTGGAGGCTATCGAGGTCACGGCGGACGAACCAGCCCCGGTTGATCTGCCCGAGATCGTCGACACGCCAGAGGTGGTCGACCTGTCCGGGACCGACGAGGAGGTGCCGGAGGCGGCATTCGACCTGGGCGTGGACCTGGTGCTCGACGCGGGTGAGCCGGTCGAGACGGACGCCGGACAGAACGCCGGACAGAACGCCGGACAGGACGCCCAAGAGGGTCAGTCCGAGTTTGTGGACACCGGGCCGTTCAGTGATGCACTGGAGCACGAGCACCTCTTTGTAGACGTGCCGGGTGACGTTCGGGAAGAACCGGTTCTCGAGAGCATCGATTTTTCCGCGCTGGAAGATCTGTCTTCCCGGGCCCAGACGTTGCAGGAGCCGCCCCAGGCCACGGTGGATGTGGCTGTCGACGAGTCCATGCCCGATGCACTGGCGGTTGAGGCCACTGCGGCTGAGGAAGTCGCCGAAGCGCCTGGCGTACCCGACGTACCGGCCGAAATGTTCGAGACGGCGGAAACGGACGAGCCGGCGGAAACGGACGAGGCGCCCAGCGTGATCGAGCCGGGCGCTGCACAGGCTGGCGATGCTGCCGGGGATGGCGCAGGCGCGACCCCGTTGCCGGACGAGCAGACGCGCGTGATCGGGTCGCTGCAGATCGGCCTGAAGCTCTATAACGTCTATCTCAACGAGGCCGACGAGTGGTCCAGGCGACTGGGCGTGTGCCTGTCCGAATGGGCGCTTGAGCGGCATGAGGTCTTGCCGTCGGATGCGGAGGCGCTGGCCCACTCGCTGGCGGGCAGTTCGTCGACCGTGGGCTTTGACGCCCTGTCGCGGATCGCGCGTGCGCTGGAGCACGCGCTGGGCGCGGTGGCGCATCATCAGGGTGACGGTATCGCCGCCACCGAACGGCAGGCGCGCCTGTTCGTCGACGCGTCAGAAGACATTCGCCGTCTGTTGCACCAGTTTGCCGCGGGTTTCCTGAAGGAGCCCAGTCCCGAGATCATGGAAGGCCTGTACCACGTGGTACACGACCTGCCATCAGCCGCTCCCGAGGTCGAATCCGGCGCCGACATTGCGCCTGATGACGCACCTGCTGACGCGCCTGATGACGCATCCGCGGGGCCGGTGGCGCCCAATGTCGGGCTGCCGGACATCGGCATTCCCACGCCATCCGTTCTGGGCGAACTGGAAACCGTGATTGCGCCCTTGCCGGGCCCGGTGGGTGTCGGTGAAGGTTCCGGCGTGCAGGACATCGACGACGATATCGACGTCTACGACACCATCGATGCCGACCTGTTCCCGATCTTCGCAGATGAGGCGGCCGAACTCCTGCCGCAACTGGGCGGCGCCCTGCGCCAGTGGATGGCCCGGCCGGACAATGGCAGTGCCCGGGGCGAGGTGTTGCGCAACCTGCACACCCTCAAGGGCAGTGCCCGCCTGGCGGGTGCCTTGCGGCTGGGTGAGATGGCCCACCGCATGGAAACCCAGGCCGAGCGTCTGGGTAGCGAAGTTCGGCGTTCGTCCGACATCGAACCCCTGCAGCAGGCCTTCGACGCCCTCTCGGCCCGTTTCGACATGCTGCGGCACGCCGATGTGCCGGGCAACGATGTGGTGCGCACTGCAGCCGAACTGCCGTCGACCGATTTGCTGTCTGCCTCGCCCGAGACGTCACGCCCGGCTGAAGTGGCCGTGACGGGCGAGACGCCGGCAAGTGCGCCGATCCAGGTGCCCCTGCCGGCGGTTCCCTCTGTGCAGGGCGGCCGGACGGCGGCTGCCGTGCGGGTCCGCCCCGAGCTGCTGGACCGGCTGGTGAATCAGACCGGCGAGGTGATGATCACCCGTTCCCGCATGGAGAGCGAGCTGGTGACCCTGCGTGGTTCCCTGAAGGATCTCACGGGCAACCTCGACCGTCTGCGTCAGCAGTTGCGTGACGTCGAGCTGCAGGCCGAGACCCAGATGCAGTCCCGCCTGGCGCAGGCCAAGGACGCCAACCAGTCCTTCGACCCGCTGGAGTTCGACCGCTTCACCCGTGTGCAGGAGCTCACCCGCATGATGGCCGAGTCGGTCAACGACGTGGCTACGGTGCAGCGCAATCTGCAGCGTGCGGTGGAGGCCACCGAGGACAGCCTGGTCGCACAGGCACGCCAGACTCGGGAATTGCAGCGCGACCTGTTGCGTACCCGCATGGTGGAATTCGAAGGGCTTTCCGAGCGTCTGTACCGCGTGGTCCGCCAGGCGTCCAAGGAGACGGGCAAGCAGGTTCGACTCGACATCACGGGCGGCAACATCGAAATGGACCGGGGCGTGCTCGATCGCATGACTGGCGCGTTCGAACACCTGTTGCGCAACTGCGTGGTTCACGGCATCGAACCGCCCGAGCAGCGTCTGGCTGCCGGCAAGCCGGCCGAAGGACGCATCGAGATCCGGCTGGCACAGGAACTCAACGATGTGGCCGTGGTGTTCGAGGACGATGGCGCAGGCCTGGACCTTGAACGGCTGCGGTCCAAGGCCGAGGGCCAGGGATTTGTCACGCCCGGCACCTTGCTGACCGACGATGAGGCGGCACAACTGGTGTTCATGGCCGGCCTGAGCACGGCCAGCGAAGTGTCGGCGCTGGCCGGGCGCGGCGTCGGCATGGACGTGGTCCGCAATGACGTGGTGGCCCTGGGGGGACGGATCGTCACCCATACACGCCGAGGCCAGGGTACCCGTTTCGAACTCGTGTTGCCGCTGACGACGGCGGTCACCCAGGTGGTGATGCTGCGGGCCGGCAACCTGACCTGGGGTGTGCCGTCGAACCTGGTCGAGATCGTGCGTCGGGTGGCTGGCAGCGAACTGACCCAGGCCTACACCTCCGGCCTGCTGCATGTGGGTGACGAGGACATTCCGTTCTACTGGGCGGGTGCCTTGCTGCAGTCATCGGCGCATTCCGAGGAAATGCAGTCCCGCACCCTGCCAGTGGTCGTGTTCCGAAGCGCGGCGCAGCGCGTGGCCATGCATGTGGACGAAGTGCTGGGCAACCAGGAAGTGGTGGTCAAGAACCTTGGCCCGCAACTCTCGCGTCTGCCCGGCCTGGCGGGCATCTCGATGCTGGCATCGGGTGCCGTCGCCCTGATCTACAACCCGGTGGCACTGGCCACGGTGTATGGCTCGCAGGTGGCCGGGTGGATGGCAGCGAAAGCGCAGTTCCAGTCGCAGCCGGCGGCGGCGGGTGCGGACGTGATCGATGTGCCGGTGGTGCCGACAGTGCCGACAGTGCCACTGGTGCTGGTGGTCGACGATTCCATCACTGTGCGGCGCGTCACGCAGCGTCTGCTGCAGCGTGAAGGCTATCGCGTGACCCTGGCGGCAGACGGTCTGCAGGCCCTGGAGCGACTGCAGCAGGAGCGGCCGACCGTTGTGCTGTCGGACATCGAGATGCCGCGCATGGATGGTTTCGACCTGGTGCGCAACATCCGGGCGGACGCCGCCCTGGCGGACCTGCCCGTGATCATGATCACCTCGCGCATCGCCGAGAAGCACCGCGAGCATGCGCGCGAACTGGGTGTCAGCCACTACCTGGGCAAGCCGTACTCGGAAGACGAACTGCTGGCGCTGATCGCCCATTACGCGCAGACCGCGGCCAGCGCCTGAGCATCCCCGTCCGGGCCGTCAGGCTTTCGGATGGGGCTCCGGTCGACGCACCACGGCGTAGCGCGCCAATGTCTGTTCGCGGGCCTGGGCGTGGTCCACCAGCGGTCGGGGATAGTCCCGGCCGATGACCAGTCCGCAGGCTTCCAGTTCCACCTCGTTGGCTTGCCAGGGCGCATGGATGGCCGCGTCCGGCAGGCCGGCCAGTTGAGGCAGGTACCGGCGGATGAACCGGCCGTTCGGGTCGAAACGGAGGCTTTGCGTGACCGGATTGAAGATGCGGAACCACGGTTGTGCATCGCAACCGGTGGACGCTGCCCACTGCCACCCACCGTTGTTGGATGCCAGTTCATAGTCGATCAGGTGATCGGCAAAGTGCGCCTCGCCCCAGCGCCAGTCGACGCCCAGGTCCTTGACCAGAAAACTGGCCGTCACCATGCGCAGGCGGTTGTGCATGTAGCCGGACTGATGCAACTGGTTCATGGCCGCATCGACCAGGGGATAGCCGGTACGCCCTTCGCACCAGGCTTCGAACAGGGCTTTGCCATGGCGGCCATGGTCGAACCGAACCTGGTCGTACTCGGGTTTGAAGCTGTGCCCGGCCACGTGAGGGAAATTGGCCAGGATCTGGTGGTAGAAGTCGCGCCAGATCAGTTCCGACAGCCAGGTGCCTGCCCCCTGCATCCCCTGAAGGTGCATGCGGTAGGCCACGGACGCGACCTGGCGGATCGATATCGTGCCGAAACGCAGGTGCACGCCAAGGTAACTGGGCCCCTTGACCGCAGGGAAGTCGCGCGTATCGTGGTACCGGTCGATGCGCTGGACGAAGTCTTCGAACAGCCGGTGTGCGCCATGGCTGCCCGGTGGAAGGTTCAGGGCGGCGAGGTTGGTCTTTGTGAAACCGATGTCGGACAGGCGGGGCACCGGGGCGTGCCAGTCGCTCGTGGCTTGTCCCGGAATCGGTGCCAGCGCAGCCGACAGGCTCTCGACCGGCCAGGGCTCCAGATCCTGTTCGGTCAGCTTGCGCAGCCAGGCTTTTCTGTACGGGGTGAACACCCCGAAGGCGCCACCGGCCTGCGTCAGGAGTTCGCGCCGTTCGAACACCACATGATCCTTGAAGCCATGGAACATGATTCCGTGGTGGGCGAGCGCCCCCAGCACCTGGGCGTCGCGCGCCTTGGCTGCCGGGTCGTCGTCGTGGTTGGCGAACACGGCCTGCACGCCCAGACGCCCGGCCACCTGAGGTATTTCCTCGCGGCTGCGGGCGTGGCGCACGATCAGGCCCGTCTGCGCATGGCCGTGCATCTGGCCAAGGGCGCGCAGTTGCTGGTCCAGGTCGAAGAGCGATTCGCGGATGAACTCGACACGCCGGTCCGCCGTGAGGCCGCGCGCCTGCAGTGGCTCCAGGATGTCGGTATCGAAGACAAAAATGCACCAGACC
The DNA here is from genome assembly GCA_041396505.1 of Burkholderiaceae bacterium. Lineage (GTDB taxonomy): Bacteria > Pseudomonadota > Gammaproteobacteria > Burkholderiales > Burkholderiaceae_C > Hydrogenophaga. The sequence goes on along the minus strand of JAWKYL010000006.1, from coordinate 289,737 downwards.
TGCCGGCAACTGCGCAGGGCATGGTGTAGCGCTGCGTTGTCGTGGGCGCGCAGGTCGCGCCGGAACCACATCAGGCCTTTGTCATAGGTGTTCATGCTGATCGGATCGAAAGCCGGGGAAGGGCATGGGCGCCGGGTGCGCGCCCGCCTGTAAAGCCCCCCTTAAAATGATCGGATGCCTGCGGATTCTGCCCCTATCAATCTGACCAATCATTTCCTGATTGCGATGCCCGGGCTCAGCGACGAGCTTTTTGGCCGCAGCGTGGTGTTCATGTGCGAGCACAGCGAGCGCGGAGCGCTGGGCCTGGTCATCAACAAGCCCAGCGACATTCACCTGTCCAACCTGTTCGACAAGGTCGACCTGTCCCTGGGACGTCCGGACCTGGCGGCGCAGCCGGTGTTCCAGGGCGGACCCGTGCAGACCGAACGAGGTTTTGTCCTGCACGAAGCGGTGGATGGCGGCGAGGGCGAGGCGGTCTTTGCCTCGACGCTGTCGATTCCGGGCGGCCTGGAAATGACCACATCCAGGGACGTGCTCGAAGCCATGGCGTCCGGGGGTGGCCCTCGCAAGGTTTTTGTCACGCTCGGCTATGCCTCCTGGGGACAGGGGCAGCTCGAATCGGAGATCACCGAGAACAGCTGGCTGACCGTCCAGGCCGACCACAGCCTGATTTTCGATGCGCCGGTCGACGAGCGCTACGACCGGGCCATGGCCTTGCTGGGCCTGCAGTCCTGGATGCTTTCGCCCGACGCGGGTCACGCATGACGGTCGACGCGCAGTCCTGCCAGACGTTTCTGGCGTTCGATTTCGGGCGTCGCCGCACCGGTGTGGCCAGCGGCAACCGCCTGACCCGCACCGCAACACCCCGGGGGACGATTGCCGCCGAAGGCGATGCCCGGTTTGCCCAGATCGCAGAACGCCTGCGCGAGTGGCAGCCCGACGCCCTGGTGGTGGGGGTGCCATTTCATCCCGATGGCGCAGAACATGAGAACACGCGTCTGGCACGCCGCTTCGCGAGACAGCTGCGTGGCCGCTACGGCTTGCCGGTGTTCGAAGTGGATGAGCGCTACAGCACCACGGAAGCCCTGGCGCTGGGCGCACAAGATGCGGACGCCGCCTCGGCCTGCATCATCCTGGAACAGTATCTGAGGAGCCTGCCTTGAGCATCCCCGAAACGGCACCCGATGCCGAAACCCTGTACCAGCGGCTGCTGGAGCTGACCCGCGACTGGCTGGCCGGCCAGTCCGGGACCGTGCATCTGGTGGGCGTGGCCTCTGGCGGCGTCTGGCTGGCACGGCGCCTTCAGCGCGACCTGGGCCTGGCCGGCGAGGCCGGCGTCATTTCCTCGTCGATGCACCGCGACGACTTTGCCCAGCGTGGCCTGGCCCTGAGTGCCCAGACCTCGCTGCCGTTCGATGTCAATGGGGCCGATGTGCTGCTGGTCGACGATGTGCTCTTCACCGGCCGCACCTTGCGCGCGGTCATCAACGAGCTGTTCGACCATGGCCGTCCATCCAGCGTGCACCTGGCGGTGCTGGTGGACCGCGGCGGGCGGGAGCTGCCCATCGAGGCGCAGGTCTGTGCGGCGACCGTCCGTGTCGCGCAGGGCCAGTCGCTGGAGCTGACCCAGGATGACGCGGGTCACCTGTCCTTCGTCCTGGAACAACAGGGAGCCTGAACGTGTCACGCAATCCCCAGCTCAACCGCCATGGCGAGCTCATCCACCTGCTGTCGACCGAGGGCCTGTCCCGCGACATGCTGACCCACATCCTGGACACTGCGGCCAATTTCGTGGGTGTCAGCAATCGCGAGGTCAAGAAGGTGCCGCTGTTGCGTGGCAAAAGCGTCTTCAACCTGTTCTTCGAGAACAGCACACGTACCCGGACCACGTTCGATATTGCCGCCACACGCCTGTCGGCCGATGTGTACACGCTGGACATTGCCCGCAGCTCCACGGCCAAGGGCGAATCCCTGTTGGACACGATCGCCAATCTGTCGGCGATGGCCGCCGACATCTTCGTCGTCCGCCACAGCGAGTCGGGTGCGCCGTACCTGATTGCCCAGCATGTGGCGCCGCATGTCCATGTGGTCAATGCCGGCGATGGCCGCCATGCGCATCCGACGCAGGCCCTGCTGGACATGTACACGATCCGCCACTACAAGAAGGATTTCACCCGGCTGTCGGTGGCCATTGTGGGCGACGTGCTGCACTCGCGCGTGGCTCGTTCGGACATCCATGCGCTGACCACGCTGGGCGTTCCGGACCTGCGGGTGGTCGGTCCCCGCACCCTGGTGCCGTCCGACCTGTCTCATATGGGTGTGCGCGTCTGTCACACCCTGGAGGAGGGCATCCGCGACTGCGATGTGGTCATCACGCTGCGGTTGCAGAACGAGCGCATGAGCGGCGCCTTGCTGCCGTCGAGCCAGGAATACTTCAAGAGCTTTGGCCTGACGTCTGAGCGTTTGCGCTGGGCCCGACCGGATGCCATCGTCATGCACCCGGGGCCGATCAACCGCGGCGTCGAGATCGAGTCGGCCGTGGTGGACGGTCCGCAGAGTGTGATCCTGCCCCAGGTCACGTTCGGCATCGCCGTGCGCATGGCGGTGCTGGGCATCGTCGCCAGCAATGAAGCGTGAGCGTGGTCGCCGGGTAGCCGGTGGCGCATGGTCACATTCCCAACAAGAGGTAAGGCAATGAAGATCCTGATCCAGAATGGCCGCGTCATGGATCCGGCCACCGGCCGCGACGAGATGGCCGATGTGGCGGTGGCCGCCGGACGCATCATCGCCATCGGGCAGGTGGGCAGCGACTTCCACCCGAACCGGGTGGTCGATGCCGCCGGCTGCGTGGTCGCACCCGGACTGGTCGACCTGGCGGTGCGCCTGCGTGAGCCCGGCCAGGAACATGCGGGCATGCTCGAAAGCGAGATGAGTGCCGCGGTCGCCGGCGGCGTGACGTCGCTGGTCTGCCCGCCCGACACCGACCCGGTGCTGGATGAGCCGGGCCTGGTGGACATGCTCAAGTTCCGCGCCGAGAAACTGCACCTGTCCCGGGTCTTTCCGCTGGGGGCGCTTACACGGGGCCTCAAGGGCGAGGTACTGACCGAGATGGCTGAGCTGACCGAGTCCGGCTGCATCGGATTTGGCCAGGCCGAGGTCGCCATCGTCAATACCCAGGTGCTCCAGCGTGCGCTGCAATATGCGGCCACCTTCGGCTTCACTGTCTGGCTGCGCCCGCAGGACCACTGGCTGGGCCAGGGCGTGGCGGCCAGTGGTCCGCTGGCGACCCGCATGGGGCTGTCCGGCGTGCCGGCAGCGGCCGAGACCATTGCCCTGCACACGCTGTTCGACCTGTTGCGCGCGGTGGCGTCCCGGGGCAGCCGGGCGCGCGTGCACCTGTGCCGCATCAGCAGTGCAGCCGGTCTGGAGCTGGTGCGCCAGGCCAAGGCTGAAGGCCTGCCCGTGACCTGCGATGTGAGCGTGCACAACCTGCTGCTGACCGATGTGGACATCGGTTTCTACGACAGCCGGCTTCGGCTGCAGCCGCCGGTGCGCCAGCAACGGGACCGCGAGGCCCTGCGGGCCGGCCTGGCGGACGGCACCATCGATGCGCTGGTGTCCGACCATAACCCGGTGGATGCCGATGCGAAGATCCTTCCGTTCGCCGAAGCCGAGCCGGGTGCCACGGCGGTCGAACTGCTGCTCGGCCTGGCCCTGCGCTGGGCGCAGCAGGATGGCCTGGGACTGATGCAGGCGCTGACGGTGCTCACCAGCGGGCCGCAGGCCGTGCTGGGTGCCAGCCTGGGCACCCTGCAGGCCAGCGTCGGCCGGCTGGCCGTGGGAGGTGTGGCGGACATCTGCGTGTTCAACCCGGACAGTCCATGGGTGGTGACGTCGCAGGCCTTGCGCAGCCAGGGCAAGCACACGCCTTTCGGTGACCAGGAGTTGCCGGCGCGTGTGCGGGCGACGCTGGTGGGCGGACAGGTGGCCTATCTGGCCGAGGCGTCGGCGACAGCCGTGATGCCGCAGGCCAGCGCAGTGTGAAACACCTGCGCGCGGCCTGGCGCGCCTGGCGTGCCCTGGTCCATGTCCTGCGGGGTCTGTGGATCATCCGCCGGGAGTTCGCACGCATGACGCCTGCCCAGACGCGCCTGCTGGTGCGCGAGTGGTCGCGGCAGATGCTGCGCATCATGGGGGTGGAGCTGCTGGTCCAGGGGGAGGTGCACGGCGAAGGCCCGTTGCTGGTGGTGTCCAATCACATTTCGTGGCTGGACATCCTGGTCATGAATGCCTGCCAGCCGGCGCGTTTCGTCTCCAAGGCCGACGTCCGGCACTGGCCGGTTCTGGGCACGCTGATCAGTGGTGCCGGCACCCTGTATATCGAGCGCGAACGGCGGCGCGATGCCATGCGGGTGGTGCATTTGATGGCTGAACGGCTGGTCGATCACGATATCGTGGCCGTCTTTCCTGAAGGCACGACCGGGGACGGGCGCAGCGTGCTGCCTTTCCATGCCAACCTGCTGCAGGCGGCCATTGCCACCCATTCACCCGTGCTGCCGGTGGCGCTGGGCTACCGCGATGCACACACGGGCGGTATCAGTGACGCGCCACTGTTCATCGGCGACACCACCCTGCTGTCGTCGATCTGGAGCACCTTGTGTTCGGATGGCGTGCGTGCGGTCGTGCGGCACGGTCGGCCCGAACATGCCCAGGGCCGTGATCGCCGGACCTGGGCACAGGATCTCCGGCAAGCCGTGGAAGCCCTCGCCCACCAGATCTGAGCGAGATGCCCATGGGCAGGGCCCTGCCGCGATCCGTCAGCGCGGTTCAGCAGGCCCTGCGCTTTCGGCGGTGGCTGCGGGGGAGCGGCGCAACCGCCGGTACAGCATGCCGCGCGAGACACCAAGGGCGCGGGCCGCGCGGGCGATGTTGCCGTCATGCTCGGCCAGCGTGGATTCGATGACACGCAGGCTGTGGTCCTGCAAGGTGGACGGCGCGGGAGCGACCTCGGGCGGTGCCTGGACCGGGGACGCGGACGCTTGCGCGACGACAGGCTGGGGCAGGGCGACGGCATGGCGGAAGTCGGTGCCATCCGAAGCCGGTGCCCGTCCACAGATCCAGATGCCCAGGCCGCTGGGCAGACGCCAGGTGTGGGCCGACGCCTGCCGTGACAGGGCCAGCAACTGCTCGGGTGCCGCGCCAAACACGTCGGATGCCGGGATGCCCGCAGGTTCGAGGCAGCCGGTCAGTCTGCGTGCGGCCGCATTGAGCCAGACCAGGTGGCCGGAACTGTCCATGCCGGCCATCGCCTCGAGTGGCGTGCCCAGCAGGCTGGGACTGGCCTGGAAGCGCAGGACCAGATGCTCGCTCGACTGCAGCAGCAGCAACCGGTTCTCGATGGTGGTGGCATAGCTGGCCACCACAGCCGCAGCATCGAAGGCAAAGGCGCTGCCCTCCACCGATACATCCAGCACGCCGGCCACCTCGCCATGGATATTGCGAATGGGTGCGGCAGCGCAGTGGATGGCCGCCAGGCAGCTGAAGAAATGTTCAGGTCCGGTGACCGTACAGGCCTGGCCCGTATGGACCACGATGCCGGGTGCGTTGGTGCCGATGTGTCCTTCGGCAATGTTCACGCCGACCCGCGCGGCGGCGAACAGCAACGGCTGGCTGCGGTCGTTGCCGCCCTCGGTGGCATGAATGATCACGCCCTGGGCATCGGTGAGCAGCACGCGGCAGTCGGTGCCGCCCAGCGCGGCTTCCAGGTGTCCGAGTTCCGGGTTGCTGGCCTGAAGCAGGTCGCGGTTGCGGGTCACGCTTCGCTGGGCCCGGCTGCGGCTGACGGCTTCGAAACTCACCATTTCCTGTGGCTTCCGGCGCAGGTTGCAGCAGCGCATCCAGGACTGCAGGACGGGCTCGCCGACCAGTCCGCTCGGTCGCTCGCCATCCTCGAAAAACCGTTCCCGCGCCAGTGCAGCCCGCTGCACCGGTTCGGCGAAGAACAGGGCATGTGTCTGGCGCGACAGGGACGATTTCATGGATGGCGGTCCTGGTACGGGCGTGATCCGACGAGTATGCGAGCCTGGCCGGGCCGCGTGCATGCGGGTTAGCCCTTGAACCTATGCACGTATGTTCCAGCGTGGAACACATTGGCGTAGGTGAAAACCCGAGGGTGATCTGGATCGGCGCCCGTTTCATCATGTGGGCGTCCAGGTCGGCCGACGGCGCCTGCCCCGGCGGCACGGACAGCACACGTACAGCCCTGCGCACGCAGGAGCCCATCAGGAGACACGATGAACACAATGGCATTCACTCAACTGCGCCGGTGGCGCAGCCTGTCCTGCGTGGCCGCGCTGGCGGTGGCGGGGCTGGCCCAGGCGCAGGCGCCCGCCAAGGGCACGCCTGACCACGTACGCATGGCCACGGCCAAGGTCGATGGATCATTCATGGTGGCCAACCGGCAGAAGACCGCCGACTGGCCAAGCTATGGCCTGGACTATGCGGAGACCCGCTTCTCGCGCCTGGACCAGATCAACGCCGGCAATGCGAAGGACCTTGGCCTCGTCTGGTCCTATGACCTGGAATCGACGCGGGGTGTCGAGGCCACGCCGGTCGTGGTCGACGGAATCATGTACGTCACCGCCTCATGGAGCATCGTGCACGCGGTGGATGTGCGTACAGGCAAGCGCCTCTGGACTTACGACCCCAAGGTGCCACGCGATGGCGGCTACAAGGGGTGTTGCGACGTGGTCAACCGGGGCGTCGCCCTGCACGAAGGCAAGGTGTTCGTGGCTGCCTACGACGGGCGGCTGATTGCCCTGGACGCCGCCACCGGCAAGAAGGTCTGGGAAAAGGACACCATCATCGACCGCAAGTTCAGCTACACCATCACGGGTGCGCCGCGCGTGTTCAAGGGCAAGGTCATCATCGGCAATGGCGGCGCCGAGTACGGTGTGCGTGGCTACATCACCGCCTACGACGCCAGCACCGGCGAGCAGAAATGGCGCTGGTTCACCGTGCCGGGCGATCCGTCCAAGCCGTTCGAGGACGAGTCAATGGAGCGTGCGGCCAAGACCTGGGATCCCGCCGGCAAATGGTGGGAGGCCGGCGGTGGCGGAACGGCCTGGGACGCCATGGCCTTCGACCCCGAACTCAACCTGATGTATGTGGGCACCGGCAACGGATCGCCGTGGGCGCGCAGCAAGCGCAGCCCGGCGGGGGGTGACAACCTCTACCTCGCGTCCATCGTGGCGCTCAACCCAGATACCGGCAAGTATGTCTGGCATTACCAGGAGACACCGGGCGACAACTGGGATTTCACCTCGACCCAGCCGATGATCCTGGCCGATCTCAAACTGGATGGCCAAGCGCGCAAGGTCATCCTGCATGCGCCCAAGAACGGCTTCTTCTTTGTGCTGGACCGCACAAACGGCCAGTTCATCTCTGCGAAGAATTTTGTCGACGTCAACTGGGCCAAGGGTTATGACGCCAACGGCCGTCCCATCGAGACCGACATCGCGCGCGTGGCCGACCGCCCGCGCGAGATCATTCCCAGTCCCTACGGTGCGCGCAACTGGCATTCGATGTCCTTCAATCCGGGCACCGGTCTGGCCTACATGCCGGTGCAGGGCGTGCCGGTCTCGCTGCTGGACAACAAGGACTGGAAGTTCAATGCCGAACGCCCCGGTGAGCCGCACAGCGGCATGGGCTGGAACCTGGCGACCTTTGCCAACGTCGAGCCGCCCACCAGCAAGCCCTTTGGCCGGCTGGTGGCCTGGGATCCGGTCCGGCAGCAGGCGGCCTGGACGGTGGAGCATGTCTCGCCCTGGAACGGTGGCACCCTGACGACCGCCGGCAACCTGGTGTTCCAGGGCACGGCCGACGGGCGCTTCGTGGCCTACGATGCCCGCAATGGCAGCAAGGTGTGGGAGACACCGACGGGTACAGGCGTCATTGCCGCACCGAGCACCTACATGGTGGATGGCAAGCAGTTTGTTTCAATCGCCGTGGGCTGGGGCGGTGTCTATGGTCTGTCCACACGCGCCACCGAGCGCAAGGGGCCAGGCACTGTCTATACCTTTGCCCTGGGCGGCAAGGCCAAGGCGCCGGCGTTCGTGGACTACCAGCTGGGCAAGCTGCTCGCGGGCGTGCCCTATGACCCCAAGCATGTGCCCGAAGGGACTGCGCTCTATGTGAGCAACTGCGTCTTCTGCCATGGTGTGCCGGGTGTGGACCGTGGCGGCAACATTCCCAATCTGGGCTACATGGACGCGAAAATCATCGCCGACCTGGACAAGTTCGTCTTCAAGGGACCGGCCATGGCGCGCGGGATGCCGGACTTCACGGGCAAGCTCAAGCCCGATGACGTCGAGAAGATCAAGGCCTTCATCCAGGGCACGGCCGACGCCATCCGGCCGAAGTGACCGCTGTCGGGGTGCCGGCCCCGCCGGCCCCGACAGTGGCCAGGCCTCACTTCCTGGCGCGGGCCATCATCTGCTCGGTGCTGGTCTTGCGGTCGGCGTTGATTTTCTGGACCGTCGGCCGCTCGCCCATGCGCTTGAGGTAATCACGCACCGGCAGGTCGGCCAGGAAATCCCGGCCATAGATGATCTTGGTTGCACCCGCGATCAGCGGCAGGTGCACCACGGCGGCGCAGTCGGCGAGCGTGAAGCTGTCGCCGGCCATGAAGGGCGCAAAGCTTGTGAGCCTGGCAAAACCCGCGATGTGCTTTTCCAGCTGAGGCGCAATCTTCTCCTTGGCGCTGTCGCTGACCTTGCCGCCAAAGAACGCCTCGGGATAGAGGTTGCGCGCGACCAGTTCCAGATGCAGTTCGAGGTAGCGCACCAGTTCGCGTACCTTGGCGGCCGCAAACGGGTCGGCGGGCAGCAACGGCTTCTCCGGATAGGCATGCTCCAGGTACTCGAGGATCACCGTCGATTCGGACAGGGCGCCGCGATCGGTCTTGAGGTAGGGCACCTTGCCCAGCGGGCTGGCTGTCAGGTCCGTCTCGCCCACCCAGGCCACTTCCTCCTCGAAAGGAAGTCCTTTTTCAAGCAGGGCGAGCTTGACCTTGTTGTAGTAGTTGCTGGCCGAGAAGCCGCAGAGAGTGAGCATGGGGGTCTCCGTGTGGTTGAAATCGGGAGTGTCCATATTAGAGGTCGACCCCTGATTTCCTGCGTCACCCGGATGACGTCCCGCTGTTAAACTCATCGTATGGACTTGTTCCGTCTGCACCGTCGCATTGCCGCCTGGCTGGCCATCTGGGTCCTGCTGGTGGGTGCGCTGCTGCCTGCTCTGTCGCAGGCTGCGGTCGGTGGCGCCGGCAAGGCGGACTGGGTCGAGGTCTGCAGTGCGTCTAGCATGGTCTGGGTGAAGGCCGACGGGACACAGACCCCCGGTGGACATGACACGGCCGATGTGTCACAGCATTGCCCTTGGTGCAGCCTGCATGGCGCCGGTGCCCTGCCGTCCTCCGATGCGGCAGGCGTCCTGTTCGTGCCCCTGTCCGGCGAACGGCCCCAATCGCATTCCCCTTCATCGCGGCCGACCCAGGTGTCGGTTCCGCATTCACGCGCGCCCCCTCTCGCTTCCTGACATCCCGGCGTCCACGCTTCTGGCGTGGAAGTGGTCCTGTTTCCGATGTTCGAGAGGCGTCATGCCGTGCATACCGTTCGATAGTTCCGGTTCGTCCGTTGGTCGTCGCCAGGTCCTGGCCCGGCTGGCGATGCCCCTGTTTGCCAGCTGGCTGGCAGCTTGCGATCGCCTGCCAGGGGCCGGTTCTGCTCCCGCCTTCAAAGGGCTGGACATCACTGGCGCACCCTATGGCCGCGACTTTTCTCTGGTCGACTTCAATGGCCAGGAGCGGACGCTGGCCGATTTCAGGGGCAAGGTGGTGATGCTCTACTTCGGTTTCGTCCAATGCCCGGACGTCTGCCCCACGGCCCTGTCGCGTGCGGCAGCCATTGGGCAGCAACTGGGCGCAGAGGCGGCCGATCTGCAGTTGCTGTTCGTCACAGTCGATCCAGAACGCGACACGCCAGAACTGCTGCGAAATTACCTGGCGGCGTTTGATCCGTCCTTTCTGGCGCTGACGGGCCGTGCCGAGCAGATCCAGGCGGTGGCCGATGAGTTTCGCGTGTACTTCAAGAAGGTACCTACGGGAAGCAGCTACACCATGGATCACACGGCGCTGACCTACCTGTTCGATCGCCAGGGCCACCTGCGTGTCGCCATGCGCCACGAACAGGGCGTCGAAGACTATGTCGCCGATATCCGCGTGTTGCTCCATGAAGCCGGGCCGGTGTGACGCCTTGCAGATATTCCCATCCACCTGAATCCAACCCGCCCAGCGAGGGCACACCTGACCAAGGATTTTTCATCATGAAAAAACTCATCATCTCCGGCCTGCTGGCCATCACTTCTGTGGCCTGGGCCCAGACCGTTGTCAAGGTCGAGGACGCCTGGGTGCGAGGCACGGTCGCCAGCCAGAAGGCCACAGGCGCCTTCATGCGCCTGACCGCTCTTTCCGACGTCCGCCTGGTGGCTGCCGAGTCCGACGTGGCCGCCGTGGTGGAAGTCCACGAGATGGCGATGGAGAACAACGTCATGAAAATGCGTCAGATTCCGGGCCTCGACCTGCCGGCTGGACGCACGGTCGAGCTCAAGCCGGGTGGCTACCACGTGATGCTGATCGACCTCAAGCAGCCGCTCAAGGCCGGCGAGAGCGTGCCCATCACCCTGGTGTTCGAGGACGCTGCGAAACAGCGGTTCACCCAGCAGGTCACGGCACCGGTCAACGCCCTCGGCAAGGCTGCTGCCCCGATGAAGCACGACGCCGGCGCGCACAAGCGCTGAGCGCAGTCGCAAGCTGATCCACTGCCCGTTCGTCATGTCGCGGTCCATGTTGCGTCTTCTCGTCCGCTGCCTGCTGGCGGGCATGGTGCTGGCCGTGCTGGCGCCATCGATCTCGCGATGGCTGGTCGCCGGGCGTTCGGCCGGTGACTGGGTGCAGCTGTGCTCGTCGCAGGGCACTCGGTGGATTCGGCTGGGAACCCAGTCCGCCGAGGCAGACGAGGCAGACGGGCCGAACGATATCGTGGCCATGCACGACCTGTGTGGCCACTGCGTGCTGGCGGCCGAGCGCTTCGCCCCCGTCCTGCCTACGTTTGCCTTTCGGCCCGGGACGGACGCGGAGTTCGCTTTTGCGACCACCGTCACAGGCCCTGGCACCAGCCGCACCGGGCTGGTGCTGCGCGCGCGAGGCCCGCCCGAATTCCAGTCTTGAAGCCCGGCACGCCCATCGCGCGTGCCGTCCCGGGTACCGGCTGTCCTGCAGGCATGCAGCTGCGCCGCCCCATTCTTGAAGACTCGGAGTTCGAACATGAAAAATCTCACCGACCTGCCCGTGCAGGTCATGGCGAGCCAGAGCCGCATATTTCAGGCTGGCGAGGTAGGCATCATCTGGCGTGTGGTCGAGGGCGTGGTCCGCCTGGATCGCGAGAGCGGCCAGCAGCGATTGCCGGTTCAGCTGGCCTTGCCCGGCGATCTCATTGGTGTTGAAGTGCTGTGCGGTCAGGCCTATCAGTTCACGGCCACCGCTTTCAGCGATTGCCAGCTGGTACCCATCCGGGTGCGCGACGAAGCCCACTGCCAGACCCTGCTCCAGGAGGTCCTGCTGCAACAGCAGGATCGAAGCCAGGACATGGCCACGCTTCGCACCGGCAGCGTCGTGCATCGGCTGTCCCACCTGCTGCGTTTGCTGGGGCTGCCCTGGCAGGGGTTGTCGCCCAGGCTGGATGTCCATGCAGACCGCATCCGCCAGCAACTCCCCGCCTTGCGGGACCTGGCGATGGTGGTGGACGCCAAACACGAAACCGTCTGCCGCGCCCTGTCTCAACTGCTGCCACCCCGAAGCCGCAAGAGCGGGCCGGTTGCCGGGAGCGATCCTTCGCGCAGGGTATCCACCCTGGCGTGGGCAAGCGCCCAGGGCGCTGTCGCTCCCATGCCGTCGTGAGGTTCAGGCGGCCTGTTCACCGAATCGCCTGAGGCAACTTCTCCAAAATCCATTTACCCACTTGCTACAAGGAATGTCCATCATGCAAAAGCTTGTCATTGCCAGTCTCCTGGCACTCACCTCCACCGCCTGGGCCCAGACAGCCGTCAAAGTCGAAGATGCCTGGCGTGGCCACACAGAAGGCCACAGGTGCCTTCATGAAGCTCACATCACCCGAGTCTGTGCGTCTGGTTGAGGCCAGTTCGCCTGTGGCGGGCCTCGTTGAAGTCCATGAAATGAAGATGGAAGGCGAGGTCATGCGCATGCGCGCGACGACGGCCTTGTCGCTGCCCGCCGGCCAGACCGTGACGCTCAAGCCTGGCGGCTATCACATCATGATGCTGGACGTCAAAGGCGCCGTGAAGGCGGGTGAGGGCGTGCCACTGAAGCTGGTTTTCGAGGGTGCCGACGGCAAGCGCTTCTCGCAGGACGTGACCGCGGAGGCGCGCGCCATGGGGATGCCGGGGGCCGGTGCCATGCAGGGCCAGCACAAACACTGAGTCCGGGTCCCATGCGGGACCCCACTGACCGCGATCACGTCACGGTCAGCCATTGGCGTCGCTGGTCAGCGGGCGCCCACGGGCATGCCGGGCGCCGGCGGCGACGATGCCGCGCCACCGCGCTCGAATGTCACCACATGGTCGACTTCGGGGCGGATGCCGATCCATTCGCCCACGGCGTGGTTGTGGTGCGACGGCACGTGCGTCATCACCGTCTCGCCGCTGGCCAGGCGCAGCGTATAGAGGAACTCGGACCCCCGGAAGGCCTTGCGCACGATCTGTGCCTTCACCGGCGCGTTGTCGTCGTGCACGATATCGTCGGCCCGCAGCAGCACGTCACACAAACCGGCTTCATAGGCACTGGGCAGCGGGCATTCGTCCACGTCCTGCAGGGCTCCGAGCGGGGTCTGGACCGACACTTCGCCGCCATCGAGACGGATCTGGGCCGGGGTGAAAACGCCATGGCCGATGAATTCGGCCACGAAGCGGGTCGCTGGTCGGTGGTAGAGCGCGTAGGCGTCGTCCCACTGGTGCAGATGGCCTTCGTGCATGACGCCGATGCGGTCGCCGATGGCAAAGGCTTCCAGCTGGTCGTGCGTGACGAACAGAGCAGTGGCCTGGGCAGCCTTGAGGATGCCGCGCACCTCGTGGGCCAGCCGTTCCCGAAGGTCCACGTCCAGATTGGAGAACGGCTCGTCCAGCAACAGCAGGCGCGGCCGCGGTGCCAGGGCACGGGCCAGCGCCACGCGCTGCTGCTGTCCGCCCGAGAGTTCGTGCGGGTAGCGTGCCTGCAGGCCGTCCAGACCCACCAGCGCCAGTACTTCGGCCACCCGTTCGCGTCGCTCGGCGCGCGCAAGCCGGGCAATGCCGAAGGCCACGTTGCGTTCGATATCCAGATGCGGAAACAGGGCATAGTCCTGGAACACCATGCCGATGCGGCGCTGTTCGGGCGGCAGGTGCCGGCCAGCCTCGCTGACCACCTCGTTGCCCAGGGTGATGCTGCCGCCACTGACGCGTTCCAGTCCCGCCACCGCGCGAAGCAGGGTCGTCTTGCCGCACCCGGACGGACCGATCAGCACGCCGATGTCACCTGCAGGCAGACCCAGCGACACGTCGGCCACCGCCGGACGGCTCTGGCGCGGGTACTGGACACGGAGCTGTTGCACGGTCAGGAACATACGGACATTGTAGATGTCTACAATTCTCATTTGTGTTGATATGGCTCAATACGCCCGTCCGAAACGCGCCGTCAGCGCTGGCATGATGGTGTGCGTTGCCTGACGCACCATCTCGCCCCACATTCCGCTTCCATGCCGCGCTGGCTTCTTTCCGTCCTTCTGCTGCTTGTTGCACTGGCCCTGACCCTGCCGGTCCTGGCCCTGCTGGGTTCATGGCTGCAGCTGGATGCCCAGGCCAGGGACGTGCTGGCCCAGATGGCTGACAGCGTCCTGCCCGACTATGTGGTCACGTCCGTCTGGCTGTGCCTGAGCGTGGCCCTGGGCGTCGCGCTGGTGGGCATGGCGACCGCGAGTGCCGTGACGCTGTTCGATTTTCCGGGCCGGCGGGTGTTTGAATGGGCCCTGTTGCTGCCGCTGGCCATGCCGGCCTATGTCGTGGCCTACGCCTACACCGACTTCCTGCAGTTCAGCGGTCCGCTCCAGATCTGGTTGCGCGAGACCTTCGGGTTGCAGGGGCGCGTGTTTCCTGAGGTGCGGAACACTCCGGGGGCGGTCTGGGTGTTCACCTTCACCCTCTATCCCTATGTCTACCTGCTGGCGCGCACGGCCCTGACCGAACGCGCTTCGCAGCTCATGGAAGCCGCCCGCCTGCTGGGCGCTCCCTTGCTGCGCCGCATTCGCGAAGTGGCGCTGCCCCTGGCGCGACCCGCAGTGGCCGCCGGGGTCGCGCTGGCCCTGATGGAGACGCTGGCCGATTTTGGCGTGGCCAGCTACTTCGGCATCCAGACCTTCACCGCCGGCATCTACAAGGCCTGGCTGGCCATGGACAACCGGATTGCTGCTGCCCAGCTGGCCACGATGTTGCTCGCCCTGGTCGGGCTGCTGCTGTGGCTGGAGCACCGGGCCCAGCGCCGCATGCGGTTTGCCAGCATGCGCGGCCAGCGGGCGGGCAGCGACGAGGCCCAGCCGACCCGCCTGCGTGGAGGGCGGGCCGTGCTGGCCTGGGGCGTATGCGTTGTACCGGTGCTCTCGGGATTCGTTCTGCCGGTGCTGTTCATGCTGCGTCCGCTGGTCGATGGCTGGGACGAGCTGCCCTGGAACATGTTCCTGCAGTGGTCGCGCAACAGCTTGTGGCTGGCCGGGTTGAGTGCCTTGCTGGCCACGGTCCTGGCCATGCTGCTCGGTTTTGCCGCCCGCGTGCAGCCCGGCGCCCTGACCCGCGGTGTGACGCAGATGGCCAGCCTGGGCTATGCCGTACCGGGCGCCGTGATCGTGGTCGGCATTCTGTTGCCGGTGGGCTGGATGCAGGCGGCGCAACCCGAAACCAGTGTCGGCTACTGGGTGACGGCCACCGCGCTGGGTATCGTCTGGGCCTACATGGTCCGTTTCACTGCCGTGGCCCTGCAGTCGGTGCAGAGCGGTTACAGCCGGGTGCCTGTCAGCCTGGACGATTCCGCACGCATGCTGGGTACCACCGGCCTGGGCCTGGCCCTGAAAGTGCACGGGCCCCTGCTGTGGCGTTCGATCATGGCGGCCACCCTGCTGGTCTTTGTCGACGTGATGAAGGAGCTGCCCGCCACTCTGGTGCTGCGGCCCTTCAACAGCGACACGCTGGCCGTGGTGACCTACCAGCTGGCGAGGGATGAACGTCTCGGCGAAGCGGCGTTGCCCGCACTGACGCTGGTCCTGGTCGGGTTGCTGCCGGTCATATTGCTCAGCCGCACCTTGCGCCAGCGCTGATGCGATTGGCAGACCCGTTCAGCGGATCGCTTCGATGGAGAAGCGTTTTTCGGTCACGACCGGTGTGATCAGGGCATAGCCCTGGTTCTGCCAGTGCACCAGCTCGGTGATGGCCGAGGGCGTGACTTCAATGAAATCCTGCATGTCGCTGCGCTGGTAGCCGAAGTCCTGGAGGGCCAGGCCGCAGACCTTGAACTTCACGCCCTGGTCGGCGTAGTAGCGCATGCGCTGAACGACGTCCTCATATCGGGATTCGTTCTTGCGTGCGACGCTGACGATCTCCGTGCCGTGCAGCACCACGATCACGCTCATGTCGTCATTGAACATGCTGTAGGGCGCTTCCACCAGCGGATTCATGAAGGAGCGAAGCCAGTACAGTGCCGCGCCCATCTTGGCCGGATCGTCCAGGTAAAAGTCGAACAGGGCCTTGGGGTTGCGGTAGGGCGTCTGCACGAACGTCGCCTCGGCCCGGGCCGGGGCGTGCGTGCCGCCCAGCGCGGCACCCAGCGCCAACAGGATGGCGCTGGCCGGGACTCGAAGGGAGCGGGGGAGGGTGTGGCGCATGCGGGTCTCCAGGTGATGCAGATCATGTTTGGCTTTCAATGTACTGCCGCCCGAACGGTGAGTTCTTTTGTTCTATAGTTCCCGAGCATCAAGGGAGCTGAAAAATGACATTTCAACATTCGAGGATCGCCCTCCTGGGCTTGTGCCTCGGGGCCAGCCTGGTCCTGTCCGCCTGTTCGACTGCCCAGAAGGCGCTTCACCGAGCCGACGTTGCCACCCAGCAGCGCGACTTTGACCGGCAGACGGGCATCCTGGTCCAGCACATGAAGGCCTTGCAGGCCAAGGGCGATCCGCTGGGCGATTACTACTACGCGCTGGCCAACTCGGATGGCTGGCTGCACGACGTGACCGACCCAAAGGCGATCACCGAGCTGTTCGAGCAGGCGGCGGCCAAGGGGTCGATGGACGCGAAGATTCTGCTGGCCTTGCAGGTGGCGATGAGCGAGCCGGTTCCTGGAAGGCTGGACTACGGGCAAGGGCCGCGGGAGAACCTCGATAGCTGGGAACGTGGCCTGGCGCAATTGCTTCCCTTGCTTCAGAAGCAGTGCAGTGCACGCAGGCTGGTGCTCGATATGGGCAAGCCGCGGGTGGCGTATTACTCGATAGCCTATGCTGTCTGGCCTACGTTTCGAGATGGCTACTATCGCAGGAACAGCGATGGCAGCCGTACCTTGCTGCGCGATCCGGAGCGCCAGAAGGTCTGGGAGGACTTGGACGACCGCTGTCCGACGCCTCAGCACGAATGGCTCTATCCGTGAGGGGATAAGGCATGGACGCACAACGTCAGGTACTTTCGTCCAGGCAGTTCAACCCCCTCGATCAGGCCATCGGCATGCGCCTGGCCTACTGGGCCTACGAACACAAGGACATCGCTGCGGCAAAGAAGGTTGCCAAGTATCCCGATGCGTGGGATCACGCCCTGCCAGGTGTGCACTTGCCCGCTGACTGGCCTGTTGCCCGGCAAGACCCCGCAGGCCGTTTGCGGCCCGGCAGCCCCGAAGCCTGGAACACCCAGCACAACGCCCAGGGCGAACTGGAAAACCAGTTCAAGGTTTCGGTCAACACCAAAACCCATCAGATCACCATCGACTTCAAGGGCTCGGATGCCTGGAGCAACTGGAAGTCCGACCTGGGCAACGCGGGCGCGAGCGAGTTCGCCAAGATACAGGCCAAGGCCCAGGCCGCTTTCGAGGCGCTGCGCAAGGACGAACGCTACCAAGGCTACCAGTTCGCGGCCACCGGCCACAGCCTGGGCGGCGGGATGGCGCAGAGTTTCGGCCTGAAGAACAACATCGACGTCTACGCCTACAACAGCCTGCCGATCGCGCGCGAGACGATCAACGGCGACTATTACAAGGACGTCGGCGGCTATGAGGCGGCCATCGATCGCTATCGTGCCTCGGGGCGACAGGTGCACGATGTGCGCACACCCAATGACATCGCCACCTACCACTACGAAGGCGTCTGGCAGAACCAGTACCTCAGCCATCGCATGGGCCAGGTTCCCACCGTATTGCCCGGGCCGGCGATACCCGTCTTCCTGAAGACCGCCTTGCTGCTCAGTGGCCAGGGCACGCTGGTGGCGGGCGCCATCATGGGCAAGGACCACGCCAGTCAGGCGCTGTTTGAGGCGCAGGCTGGACTTTCGGTGAACGGGCAGGGGCGCTACCGCATTCCCGAGGGGCATGTCGATTTCTCGCGGGTGCCGCCAGAGGCTCGCCGGCTGTTTGCCCGGCTTGGGCAATCGCCCGTGGTCAAGGCCATCTGCACGGCGGCCAGTGACGACTCGTTGCCTTATGACCGGTTCCAGATCAGCCATGAAGACGGGAGCCGGGAACACATCGCCATCCACACCCGCTCGGGCGAGGTCGAGATCGACCACTACGACAGGGACGGCAGGCGCACGTTGATCGGGATGAACAGCCAGCGAGCGACCCCGGCCAGGGTGACCGAGTTTGATGCGAAGGGCAGGCCACTGGGTACCCAGGCGGTGGCGATGCGGGAGACGTCGTCGCCGGCGCCAAGTCTGGCGCTAAGTCCGGCGATGCAGACGCAGTACGCGACGGCCTATGCGCAGGCCGGTCAGGCGCTGCAGCGCCAGGGGCTGAGTCCGGCTCAGATCCGCCAGGTGTGTGCGGCGGCGGTGAGCCATTGTGCACGGGTGGACCTAGGGGACCCCAGGCAATTCCTGGTGAGCAGGAACGGGCAGCGTCTGGGGGTCATGCATGAGAGCGGCCGCCTGAGCGAGATGCCGATTGCATCTGCTTTGACGCAGAGTGCGGCCTTGCATCTGGCCGATGCCGTGCGGGCGCCCGTGGCCGAGCCGATGAGGGATGCCAAGCCAAGGGGACATGCCCGGGCGTAACCGGCCTGGAGGGCCAGCCCAGAGTCCCTGTGGCAATGACCGGGTCGGATGGCGCCCCCAGCAGGAATCGAACCTGCATCTAGCGCTTAGGAGGCGCTCGTTCTATCCATTGAACTATGGCGGCAAGAGAGCCGACATTGTAAGGGCTCGATCGTAGTGCCGCGTTTCGCCGGCATCAGTCGTATTCGCGCAGGAAGATCACGTCAATGGCGTTTTCTTCGCCTGCGCGCGCGCGCAGCGTGAGCCAGCGCGACAGTTCGTAAAACACCGAGACCGTGCCCAGGGTGCTGAGCAGACCACGTTCGTAGTTCAGGTACAGACGGTCGGAGAAGCGCTTCCCGAGGCTCACGGCATCACCGTCCGCGCCACGGTTGACCACGTCGAGCTGGTCCAGTCCGAGGAAACCTGCCAGACGGCTGCCCACACCTTCGCCGTCGCCGGCCAGCAGGGCCAGCGCGGCCTGTTGCAACACAGCGGCTTCTGCGCCGCTGCCGGACGCGGCCCTGCCCAGCACCAGCCAGGCCAGCTTGTCGCTCTCCGGCATGTCGGGGTCCGAGAACAGACTGACCTTGGGCCGTTGCGCCGTTCCCCCGATCTGCACGCCCACTCGCTGGTCCCGCAGATTCGGGCGGATGGCCACGATGTCCAGGGCGGGATCATCGTACGGGCCGGAGAAGCGCAGCAGACCCGATTCAATGCGCAGTTGCTGTCCATAGGCGCGATAGGACCCGCTTTGGGTCCGCACGTCGCCGACCACACGCAGGCCGGATTGGGCGGGGGTGCTGCGCACCGTGATCTGGCCGGCCAGACGGGTGGACAGTCCTTGTCCGCGCACCTCGAAGCGGGGGCCGAGATCGATATCGACATTCACATGGGTCTGCACCTGGGACGGGCTGCTGGCCTCCAGTGGCGTGCCATGGCCTCGAAGCACGACGTCCTTGCCCAGGGCGGGCGTGAGTTCGTCAGGCAGAAGGAAGAGGGCGCTGTCGGCAGCCAGGCGACCGCCGATGTCGAGGCGGCGTCCCTCCAATGTGGCCGTCATGGCGCCGGACAGGGTCAGACGCCGGTCCGGACGGTTGGAGACCCGCAACTGGCGGGCCGTGGCCTTCAGGTCGATCAGGGGTTCGCGCTGCGTGATGCCGTCGCGTTGGACGCTGCGCCACTCGGCTGTGCCGCTGGCTTCGAATGAGCCCCCTTCGTCCGCTCCACCAGGTCCTTGCAGGCTCAGTTTCTGGACCTGTATGCGGTCTCCCTGCAAGGTGGCGCGGAGCTGGCCCTCGGTGAAGGCGATCCCTTCCACGACCGAACGGACCGCCAGGCGATCGGCGCGCAGCTCACCGCGCCACAGGGGCTGGGCGCGGCTGCCGCTGATGTCTGCTTCGGCCTCCAGTGCACCCTGCACCCGCCAGCCCGGCGGCGCCAGGGCTGCCCAGACACCGATTTTCGGCAGGCGGGCCCGCAGGTGGCCGGCCAGCGGCGCCTGTTCTGCCCAGTGCCAGGCCCCTACCTCGGTGGTCGGGGCACTCAGACCGGTGCGCAGGTCGGCGTCGATGTCGCCCAGGCGTTCGGTCGACCAGCGCAGCCGGCCTTGCACCTCGCGCCCTTCAGCCAGGACATCCAGGCGGGCGGTCTTGACACCGGCTTCGATGGTTCCGGGCAGACCGGCCACCGACGCGGACATGCCTTCGGTGCGGATGCTCAGGTCGCCCTGCTGACGCTCCAGGTGCAGCTGAACGGAGGGCAGTTCATTGGCGCTGGCTGGCAACTGCACATGCCATTGCCCTCGCAGCAACAGATCGGAGCGAATGCCGGCCTGGGTCAGGATGCCTCCTGGCTCGCCGCCGGGTGCGGTGGTGATCAGGTCGGCCCAGGCCAGCGGCAGTCCCTCGAAACGGCCTCGTGTCGACAATGCCCCGCGATCCCAGGTCAGGCCGTCGCCGTGCACCACGGCTGCCGATTCCTCACCTGCCCCGGCTCCACGCCCCAAAGGGGGGCTCACGCGCAATTGCAGGGCGTCACTGGTCACGCGAATGCCGTCGTCACGGTAAGTCCAGTCGAACCGGGTGGGCAGTACGCTCTCGATCCGCCAGGTGCCCGATGCGGGTGCAGCAGCTTTCAGTTGCACGCGCAACTGCTCGGTGGCCCAATGGCCGGACCGGGGCCCGCCGTGACCGGTGGCCGGGGTGCCTGGCCAGCGATGGCCCAGGCGTCCCCGGGCCTCCAGCGTCAGCTGGCCTGGGTCGCCTTTCAGCTGACCCTGGAGATCCACGTCCAGCGCTGTCAGCGGGCCGGCCAGTCGCAGGCGGGTGTCCTGTGCCTCCCAGGCTGGCGCGTCGGCCCCGCGCCTGACACGGATCGAGGGTGCATTGAGGTCGAGTTCGATCGAAGGCGGTGTCGAGGTCGGGGTGGCCGCAGACGCTGCAACAGGGAAACCCAGGGCAGCCAGACCGCCTTGCCATCCAAGGGTGGCGCTGGCCCGGCCCTCCAGGACCTGTGCGTCCAGGCCCGACAGGGCCTGTGCCACGTCGGGACCCAGCCAGGGCCATGCCGTCAGGGACCGCGCCCAGTCCAGCGCGTGCCCGGCATCGGCCAGATCCAGTTTCAGTTCACCCTGTCCGCTGTTGGGTGCTGCCGTGCCCTTCCACTGCATCGACCAGCCGGGCGCGCGGGCCTGCATCTGTCCTTCGGCCTGTCGGCGGGCGACATCGATCCGGAGACTGCCGTCCACCCGGGCACCCAGTCCCTGCAGCAGCAGGTGGTCCAGTTCCAGTTGTCCGTGTTCCGGCTGGTCCAGACGCCCCTGCCAGCGGCCTCGCAGGTCCAGTTCGTCCAGGAACAGGGCCTGGGTGCCGGATCGCGCCGATGGTCGCAGGTCGTTCGACAGATGGCCTTTGAATCCGGTGGTGAATCGGCCAGTGGTGTCTTGCGAGGCCTGCGCTTCCAGCGTGCCGCCGATCCGGCCTGCGGCCAGCGACTTCCAGAACCGGGATGGGTCGATGTGTCTGGCTTCCAGACGCCCCGACCAGGGGGCATTCCAGAAGGCGCCGGCGCCAGCAAAACGGGCCTCACCCTGTATCCGGCCGTCACCGGCATGCAGTTCGAAGTGCTTGATTTCCCACTGGTCGCCGACCTGTGACAGCACCAGCTGCAGACGGTCCAGTGGCAGGCCCTGCTGGTCCAGGGGCGCATGCGTGGCATTGTCGATCGCCACCGAGGCCTGCCATCCCTGGGGCTTCGGGCTGGCCTGGAGGGTGCCGGACAGCGTCGAGTGAGGTGCCGTTGGCCAGAGCATGGCCAGGTCCAGGCGGTGTATCCGGGCATCGACGCTCTCCAGCGGCTGGGTAGCAGACCAGGGGCGTATGCGTCCTCGGGCATCGATGGTCGGAGGCTGCCCTTCAGGTGCGGAAGCCGGATCCAGCCTCACGGTCAGGTCGATGGCGCTGTCGGTTCCAGCCAGCTGGCCGGACGCTTCCAGCCGGGCTGTCAGGTCCTGTTCCAGTCCGTCGGGGACGGTGGCACGCAGGCGGCCATCGATGTGCATCTGCAGCGGCAATGGGGCCATCGACCCCAGCCGCAGTTCGCCACTGTAGTCACCGTCGGCCCACGTCACGTTGTCCAGGGCCAGCCGGTGGGTTGGCTGTCCGTCCAGGCCTGCCGGGGTGACGTCGAAGCTGTAGGTGCCACGCAGTTTGTCGAGCTGCAGCCGCTTCCCCTGCGCTTCATCCGCCGACTGGGGCAGGATCAGGGTGTCGATCGACCAGGGCAGATGCAGGGCCACCGGCAGCTCGATACGGGTTGGCGGTGGACTGGGTTCGGCAGGTGCCCGGTGGTCGTTCGCCTCGAGTGTGTCGATATGCCATGGCTCGAAATCCAGCCGCCGTCCGCTCAGCAAGGACCACAACAGGTCGTCAGGCCAGCCGAGGCGGATGCCGTGGGCCACCACGGTCAGACCCTCCTGCTCCCACCGCAGCTGGCCGATACGTCCGCCGCGGCGCAGGCTTCCCTCGGCATCCACAACGGTCAGCGGGCCTGTCCCGTCCGGCTGGCGCTCCAGGTAGGCCTGTGTCCACCTCAGCGCCAGCCCGAGGGAAGACGGGCTGGCCGACCAGAGCCAGGCGGCCACCAGTGCCGACGTGAACAGGGCCAGCAAGGCCGTGGGCAACCACAGCAGCAGCCACCAGACCGGGCGCTGGCGTCGTCGGGCTTGTGCGGGCTGGGCAACTGGGGCGTCGGACATGGCGTGCGGTTCAGAATGCGAAGCCCACGCTCAGGTGCAGCCGCCAGGCCCGCCTGGCCAGACCGTAGGCCAGATCCAGCTGCAACGGACCAACAGGGCTGTTGTAGCGAACGCCGGTGCCCACGCCCCATTGCGCCTTCAGGTCCTGCTGCCGGTCAGCGACGGCGCCACCGTCAACGAACAGCACATGTTCCCAGGGACTACGGCGCCCGTCCTGCCAGATCGGGCGCTGCCATTCGATGCTGCCCACCGCCAGATAACGGCCCGGCGCCACATCGTCGTCCCCTCGCTCGATGCCGATTTCGCGCAGGCCATAGCCGCGCACCGACGCGTCACCGCCGGCCAGGAACAACAAGGTGTCAGGCACGGCCGTGTCGTGGCGCGCCAGCACGGCGCCGCCTTCCAGTCGCAGGGCCAGGCGGCCCAGGCGGCCCTGTTCGATGACCTGCCGGAGGTTGCGTGCCTCGCCGGCTGCCGGAGGGTCGGTCGGCAGCGGACCACCCAGGGGCCAGTACACCAGCCAGCGGGCCTGGGTCCGTGCGAAGGGCCGGGACGTTCCGTCCAGTGTCACGCCGACACCCAGCTCGAGGGCCAACCCTTGTCCGCGTTCCGGGAACACCGGGTCGCTGAACCGGCGCCAGGTCCAGGACTGGTTGGCGCTCAGGGCCGATCGGGCTTCCTGCCGGACTTCGCCACGGTCTGTCGATGTCACGGTCCGGGCGCGATCAAACTGGAGATACCGTCCCTGGTCCTGGGTGGCTTCCTGTGTCAAGCGACCCCAGCGCAGTCGCTGGCTGGTGGTGGTGTTGACGCCGTCGATCTGTTCTGCCCAGCGCGCGCTGGCAGCCCAGCGCCAGGCGTCTTCGTCCATGGGTGCGGTCCACACCGACTGGGCCACCTTGTCATGGCGCTCCAACTGAATCCGGTTGTCGGCCTGCCAGCCGATGCCGGGCACTTGCAGGTGGCGGTATTCAAGCGACAGCCGGGGGCCATTGTCGGTGCTGCCGCCCAGGCCCAGTTGCAGCTTCTGGTCCGGTCGCTCGCGCACCTGAACCAGGACAGGCAGGTCGTTCTCGCCCCCGTCGTCATCGTCCGGTTCCACCGTCACCAGTACCGAGGCATAGCGTTCGCTGGCCGCAATGCGGGCCTGGGCCGCTTGCAGGTTTTCCAGGCTGTAGCGGGATCCGGGGACGACGCCGGCCAGGCGGGCCAGCCGCTGCGCCTGGCCCGGGTCGTAGCGTTCGGCGCCCCGCACCTCGATGTGTCCCAGGCGTCGGGCCGGACCGGAATCAAGGTCGATGTGCAGGTGGGCCTCCTGTTTCTGTGCATCGATGTCGGCCAGGCTGTTGACGAGCCGCCCGCTGGGATAGCGTTCGCCGGTGAGATCCCGCAGGGCCTGGGTCTTGACCTGTTCCCAGTCTGCCTGTGTGAACGTCTCGCCGACGGTCAGGGACACGTCACGTTCGATGCGCGCGCGCTGCTCGGCGGCGTCCGGATTGGCGGCAATGTCGCCGCGCAGATACACCCTGGCACTGGCCACGCGAGTGGGTGGACCGGGATCGACGCTCACGCGCACCACACCCAGTGGCGCTTTCGTGCTGCCTTCGCGGGAGGCAGGCGTGACCTGGATCTGCGGCGAGAAATGTCCCAGCGTGCCCAGCAGCCCTTTCAGGTCTTCCGGCGCACGGGCCAGCAGGCGCTCCAGCTCGGCTTCGTCCAGATCGTCGAGCAGGCGAAACCGCTGCAGGTCCATGTGGCGCAGCAGGAAGGGCCGGATGCCATCCGGTGCCTGCATCTCGATGTCGAAACGCGGCTCTGCGGATGCGTCGGCCAAGGCCGACGCGGGCAACAGGAGCAGGGGGGCCAGAACGGCGGCCAGGCAGGCGGCCGTTTCCAGGAGTCGGGAGAGGATCGACCGGCACCCGGGGGCCGGCCCGGGGCGGGTCGGAGGCATTGGCGTTATTTGGACAACATGCGCATGGCTTCTTCCAGGCCCTTGAGGGTCAGCGGAAACATGCGCTGTCCCATCAGCTGCTGGATGACGCCGATGCTCTGTCGATACTGCCACACGCCCTGGGGTTCCGGATTGACCCAGGCAAATTTCGGGTAAGCGTGTGTGAGGCGCTGCAGCCACTCGGCACCCGCTTCCTCGTTGTTGTACTCGACGCTGCCACCGGGTTGCAGGATCTCGTAGGGGCTCATGGTGGCGTCACCCACGAAGATCAACTTGTAGTCCTTGTTGTATTTGCGGATGACGTCCCAGGTCGGGAACTTCTCGGCAAAGCGGCGGCGGTTGTTTTTCCACACAAAGTCGTAGACGCAGTTGTGGAAGTAGTAGAACTCCAGGTGCTTGAACTCGCTCTTGACGGCCGAAAACAGCTCCTCCACCCGGGCGATGTGCTCGTCCATGGTGCCGCCCACGTCCATCAGCAGCAGCACCTTCACGTTGTTGTGGCGCTCCGGAATCATCTTGATGTCCAGCCAGCCGGCATTGGCGGCGGTCGAGCGGATGGTGTCGGGCAGGTCCAGTTCCAGCTCGTGTCCCTCGCGGGCGAACTTGCGCAGGCGACGCAACGCCACCTTGATGTTGCGGGTGCCCAGTTCCAGGTTGTCGTCGTAGTCGCGGTAGGCGCGCTGGTCCCAGACCTTCACGGCCGACTTGTTGCCGCCCTTGCCACCGATGCGGATGCCTTGCGGGTTCTTGCCACTGTTGCCAAAGGGCGAGGTGCCACCCGTCCCGATCCACTTGCTGCCGCCTTCGTGGCGCTCCTTCTGTTCCTCCAGCCGCTTCTTCAGCGTGTCCATCAGCTCGTCCCAATCCATCTTGGGCGCGTTGGCTTTCTGTTCCTCGGTGAGGATGCGCTCCATTTCCTGCCGCAGCCAGTCGGCCGGAATGGGCTTGGTGAAGTCCGCGATCATTTCCACGCCCTTGAAGTAGGCGGCGAACGCGCGGTCGAACTTGTCGAAGTGACGCTCGTCCTTGACCAGGGCGGTGCGGGACAGGTAGTAGAAGTCGTCCATGGTGCAGGCCTCGGGATTGGCCGGACCCACCACGTCAGCCTTGAGGGCTTCGAGCAGCGTCAGGTATTCCTTGACCGACACCGGCAGCTTGGCCGCGCGCAAGGTGTAGAAAAAATCGATCAGCATCGTGGCCTCCGATCAGCCGTGTCGGCTGCGCAGGTAAAGCAGTTGTGCCCGGGCTTCGGGCCATTCGCCAGCGGTCATGCTGTACATCACCGTGTCGCGGACCGTGCCGTCGCGGCGCAGGGCGTGGCCGCGGATGACACCGTCCTTCTTCGCACCCAGGCGTTCGATCGCGCGTTGCGAGGCAAAGTTGAAATTGTCGGTGCGCCAGCCGACCACCGCGCAGCCCAGGGTGTCAAAGGCATGGCCCATCATCAGCAGCTTGGCGGTCGTGTTGACGTGGCTGCGCTGCACACTGCGCGCATACCAGGTCCAGCCAATTTCCACCCGCCGCACGGCGGGCAGGATGTCGTGGTAACTGGTGGCGCCCAACACGCGTCCACTGGCATCGTCGACCACCGCGAACGCAAACCGGTGTCCTTCGGCGCGCATCTGCAAGGCGGAGTCGATGTAGGCGCGGGTGTCTCCGGGTTCCGGTACCGAAGTCACCCGGATCTTCCACAGCTCGCCATCGGCCGCAGCGGTGCGCAGACCGTCCTCATGCGTCGTTGCCAGCGGTTCCAGCCGGACACCGTGGTCGCGCAGGATGACGGGTTGCACGAACATCACCGGTTCCTTTGATTCATGAAGACGAGCTTCTCGAACAGCGTCGTGTCCTGCTCGTTCTTGAGCAATGCACCCACCAGTGGCGGAATCGACACCTTGTTGTCGGCGTTCTGCAGCGCTTCCAGCGGGATGTCTTCGGCCAGCAGCAGCTTGAGCCAGTCGATCAGTTCGCTGGTCGACGGCTTCTTCTTCAGGCCAGGCAGATTGCGCACGTCATAGAACGTCTTCATGGCCACTGTCAGCAGCTCGTCCTTGAGGCCTGGAAAGTGGACGTTGACGATCTGCCGCATGGTCTCGGCTTCGGGGAACTTGATGTAGTGAAAAAAGCAGCGACGCAGGAAGGCGTCGGGCAGTTCCTTCTCGTTGTTCGAGGTGATGAACACCAGCGGACGGTGCCTGGCCCGAACCAATTCGCGTGTCTCGTAGCAGTAGAACTCCATGCGGTCGAGCTCGCGCAGCAGGTCGTTGGGAAACTCGATGTCCGCCTTGTCGATCTCGTCGATCAGCAGGGCCACCGGCTGGTCGGCCGTGAATGCCTGCCAGAGCACACCTTGCACAATGTAGTTGCGGATGTCCTTCACGCGCTCGGCGCTGTCGCTGGTGTTGAGCTGGCTGTCGCGCAGACGGCTCACCGCGTCGTACTCGTAAAGACCCTGTTGTGCCTTGGTGGTGCTCTTGATGTGCCACTGCAGCAGCGGCATCTCCAGTGCCTGCGCAACTTCTTCGGCCAGCATGGTCTTGCCTGTACCGGGTTCGCCCTTGACCAGCAGCGGACGCTTGAGCGTGATGGCGGCATTGACGGCCAGCATCAGGTCCTGGGTGGCAACGTAGTTTTCGGATCCTTGGAATTTCATGCGGTGTTCTGCCTTGAAGTGCGGGCCCGGCGGACGGGCTAGGGTATTCAATAAGTCTTGGCTGATAGC
The DNA here is from genome assembly GCA_041396505.1 of Burkholderiaceae bacterium. GTDB lineage: Bacteria > Pseudomonadota > Gammaproteobacteria > Burkholderiales > Burkholderiaceae_C > Hydrogenophaga. Next base: position 262,428 of record JAWKYL010000006.1, on the reverse strand, counting down.
CGAGTCTATATAATCGTCCGTTGATTTTTATCAATCGTCCTCTTCATTGTGCTTGCAAAATGAATCAAACGTTGTCCACGATCGTCCGTACCGTTGTCGCCGCTGCGACCCTCTCCGCCGCGGCTGTGGCTGCCTATGCCCAGGGTGACGTGGAGGCTGGCAAGCAGAAGGCCGAGATGTGCATTGGCTGCCACGGTATTCCCGGTTACCAGAACAGCTTCCCCGAAATCCACAAGGTGCCCATGATTTCGGGCCAGTCGGCACAGTACATCGTGTCCGCCCTGACAGCTTACAAGAAAGGCGACCGCAAGCATCCCTCCATGCGTGGCATTGCCGGTTCGCTGAGCGAGCAGGACATGGCCGATCTGGGTGCGTTCTACGCGTCGCATGCCAAGGGTACGGCATCAGAAGCGCCCGTTGCTCCGGGCGTGGCGGCGGCGGCACTGCTTGAAAAGGGTGCCTGTGCATCCTGCCACGGCGCCAACTTCAGCAAGCCCATCGACCCCACCTATCCCAAGATCGGTGGCCAGCACGCCGACTACCTGTTCGTTGCACTCAAGGCCTATACCGTGGAAGGCAACAAGGTCGTCGGGCGTGGCAACCCCATCATGGGCGGCATTGCCAAGCAGTTCTCGCCGGCCGAAATGCGCGAGATCGCCAAGTACCTGTCCACGGTGGACGGCGAACTGCAGGTCGTTCCCCAGTCGCGATTCCGCTGATCCGCGTCTCGCATTCCTGCCAGAAAGCCGCTCCAGGAGCGGCTTTTTTGCGCCCGAATGGCCCGTCGGTCCATTCGGGACGTTGATGTTGCGTTCCTAGTCCCGCGTGGCGCGCTGGCGCACCTGCTCGATATACGCCTGCCCATCGGGCGGGCGGCCGGCCCGCTGGCTCTCCCACAGCATCCTGCCCAGGCATTCCATGACTTCATGGTGGGCTGCGTGCAGATCGCCACGCCGGGCCGCCAGCAATTCCACCGCCTGGCGGATGCCGGCTGGCTGGTCGATGCTGCACTGTTCGCTGATGGACAGATGCATCGACAGATGCAGGAACGGGTTGTCACGCCCCTCGTTCTGCTCGCTCATCTGCGCCAGGGCGAGATCCAGGTCCGCGAAATCCGACTGGTATTCGGGGTGCTCGGTCATCCACTGGGCAGCCAGTGTCTCGATGGCTTCCATGGGCTGGCCTTCACGCTGTTTGGTGAACACGCCACAGAAGAAACGGCGGACATCGGCTTGAGACGGACTGAACATGAAGAAATTATCCTGCATACCCTGAACGCCGCTGCCGGCCGGGGTCGACCAGGCTGAAGGTGCCGGGGGCTACCATCAACCGCCTGCACGCCACCGGCGGGCGCTATGCGCTGTGCACCATGTGCATCGGGGTGGGGCAGGGCAATGCGGTGGTCCTGGATCGGGTGCGAGCCGTGGTCAGGGTCGCCACGCGGGCAGTTGCCAGTCACGCCACAGCGCCAGTCCCCGCAGGCCGGCCGTGACCGCGACACAGGCCGCAAGCGCCACCCAGCCTTCGGTACCGAGGTGCCACAGGCCAATATAGACCCATCCACCGGCAAATGCGCAGATGGCGTAGGGACGGTGGTCGTGAAATGCGGTTGGAATCTCGTTGCACACCACATCACGCAGCACGCCGCCAAACACGCCGGTGATCAGCCCCATGAGGACAGCCACCAGGGCAGGCATGCCGGCCAGCAGCGACTGGTGTACGCCCGTGGCGGCAAACAGGCCCAGTCCCAGTGCGTCGGGCCACTGGATGGCCTTTTCCGTCGGTGCAAAATGCCGGCTGCGCATGAACAGCATGGCCAGTACGCACAAGCCCAGGACACCCCAGAGCAAACCGACATGCCTGACCCAGAAAAACGGGCGCTGATCCAGCAGCAGGTCACGCAGGGTGCCGCCGCCGAAGGCCGCCAGAAAGCCGACCACGCACACGCCGACTGCATCCAGGCGTTTGCGCGCACCTTCGAGAATGCCCGAGAGGGCGAATGCGGCGGTGGCCGTCATCTCGACCACCAGGCGAAGTGTCTCGCCCCAGAGTTGAACATTTGGCATTTGCGCGATTGTCCATGAGCTCCCTGCCCCTGATCACCGATCCCTATTTCTACGCCGTTTCCATCCCGGCCGTCCTGCTGCTGGGCATGAGCAAGAGCGGTTTTGGCGCCGGTTTCGGCTCGCTGGCGGTGCCCATGATGGCTCTGGCGGTAACCGTCCCACGGGCGGCGGCCATTCTGATGCCCATCCTGCTGGTCATGGATCTCATGGGCATGGCGGCCTTCCGGCGCCATGTGGACTGGCGTCTGCTGCGCTTCCTGCTGTTGCCGGGTCTGCTGGGCATCGTGGTCGGCACGCTGCTGTTCCGCTGGCTCGATGCGCACCTGGTGGCGGCCATCGTGGGGGTGTTCACCCTGTTGTTCCTGGCCCAGCGTCTGCTGTTTCCGCCCCGGCAGGACAGCGCGGCACCCCCACGATGGGTCGGATTTCTCCTGGCTGCCACGTCGGGATTCACCAGTTTCATTGCCCATGCAGGCGGTCCGCCGATCAACGCCTATGTGATTCCCATGCGCCTGTCGCCGCTCCTGTTCACCGGCACCATGGCGTTTTTCTTCTTCGTGATCAACCTCAGCAAGTGGGTGCCCTATGCCTGGCTGGGTCTGCTGGACTGGCGCAACATGGCCACGTCCCTGGCGTTGCTGCCCTTTGCCCCGGTGGGTGTATGGGCGGGTGTGCGCATTGCTCACCGCATCCAGCCGCGCCTGTTCTACCGGCTGGTCTATGGCGGCATGCTGCTGACCGGATGCAAGCTGGTGTGGGATGCCTGGTGAGCCGCCTGAAAGGTGCAGGCGGTACCATGACGGACCCAGTCGAGATTTGAGGAGATCTGCATGCCTGTCGTGGTGATAGCCAATCCCAAGGGTGGCGTGGGCAAGTCCACGCTGTCGACCAATGTCGCCGGTTACTTCGCCAGCCAGGGTCACGGGGTCATGCTGGGTGACGCAGACCGGCAGCAGTCGTCGCGCCTGTGGCTGCAGTTGCGGCCGCCAGAGGCCCGGCCGATCCAGACCTGGGAGATTTCGCACGACCTCGTCGGCCGGCCGCCCCGCGACGTCACGCACGTCGTGCTCGACACCCCGGCCGGATTGCATGGCTGGCGCTTCAAGGACGTGATGCGTATGGCAGACAAGGTACTGGTGCCTTTGCAGCCCAGCATCTTCGACATCTACGCCACGCGGGTCTTTCTCGATGAAGTGGCCGACCTCAGACGCTCGGACAAGCTGGATATCGGTATCGTCGGCATGCGGGTGGACTCGCGCACCATCGCCGCCGACAAGCTGCGTGAGTTCGTGTCGGGGCTGGGCCTGCCCGTCCTCGGGTTCCTGCGCGACACGCAGAACTACATTCACCTGGCCGCACGCGGGCTCACGCTGTTCGACGTGGCGCCTGGCCGTGTCGAGAAGGATTTGCAGCAGTGGCAACCCATCCGCAACTGGCTGGACGCCTGAGCCGCCGGCTGTCGCGGCGCCGACAGCCGGCCAGTGCGGAGGCTGCTACCGTGGCGCCATGAAACGATTCGAGACCATGGCCGAGCTGACGGCCTGCATCGGCCAGGAGGTGGCCGTCAGCGACTGGATCACCATTACCCAGGAGCAGATCGACCTGTTTGCCCAGGCCACCGGTGACCACCAGTGGATTCACTGTGACGTGGAGCAGGCCCGCAAGGGCCCGTTCGGCACCACCATTGCCCACGGCTTTCTGACCCTGTCGCTGTTGCCCCGCTTTTTCGAGCTGGCCATGCAGTTCCCGCCCGTGCGCATGGGTGTCAACTATGGTCTGAACAAGGTGCGTTTCACCTCGCCGGTGCCGGTGGGTAGCCGTTTGCGCGCGCGCCTGACCCTGCTGGCCAGCGAGCCGGTCGAGCCGGGTGGTGTGCAGCTGACCTGGCAGGTGCTGGTCGAGCGCGAAGGGACGGACAAGCCCGTCTGTGTGGCCGAGTCGCTGGCCAGGCATTTCGCCTGACCCGGGCCCGTTGGCCCGCCATCCGCGTCAGACCGGCCCGATCTGGCGGGGATCCATACAACCCTGGAATGTCGGGATCAGCCCGTTGATCCGCTCGGTGGCGACGGCCTGGTCGTGGCGCTGGGCAATGATCTGGTAGGCGTCGTTTCGCAGCAGCCACAGTTCCTGCGGTGTGCGTGCCGTCTCGATGCGCTGGCACAGGCGCTGTGCCGATTCGCCCTCGCAATCGTCGAAGCTGCCGATCAGCGCACGCCGGATGCTGGCCAGGTCCTTCAGGCTGGCACGGCGCGGACTGGCCTGGCGGGTGCCCAGGGTACGTCCGATGATGCGCGAGATGGAGCGGATCAAATGGACCTCCAGGGCTGGCGGGCGGGTGGTGTGGCCATCGTGTTCATGGTCAGGTGGTGCTGCCCTCGAACCCCTGCTGGCGCCAGGCTTCGAACACGACGGCCGTGACGGCGTTCGACAGGTTCAGGCTGCGCTGGCCAGCCACCATGGGGAGTCGCAGCCGATGATCCGGCGCCATGTCCGACAGAATCGCTTCGGGCAGGCCACGGGATTCGGAGCCGAAGACCAGCCAGTCGCCGGCTTCGAATGCCTGGTCGTGCACACGGCGCGTGGCGCGGGTGCTGAGTGCAAACAGGCGGTCTGGCGACGGGCTGGCCTGTGCCACGAAGTCAGCCCAACCGGCATAGCGCTGCACGTCGGCGAATTCGTGGTAGTCGAGCCCGGCCCTTCGCAGCTGCTTGTCGTCCATCGAAAACCCCAGGGGCTCGATCAGATGGAGCCGGCAGCCGGTGTTGGCACACAGGCGGATCACATTGCCCGTATTGGGCGGGATCTCGGGTGTGACCAGAACGACGTTGAACATGCAGACAGTTGGACAGGGGCTCGTATGGCTGGGTCGTGCCGGTTGACCGACACGGATTGCGGCCGGTCATCCGGTCTTCTGCGCTCCCTGCGAGGGCGCCATCATAGCGGCGCTGGACAGTCATCATCGCTTCGGTGTTTCTGGTGCTTCGTGAACCATGTCACGCAGATGGCGTGGTGTCCGATCAGGGGTTTGCTGGAGGGGCGCAACGGTACTTCCGGGGTCGGCCGTGCGGGCAAAGACAACGCCGTCGACATCCAGTGCACCGGCCTTGCGCAGCGCCAGTGCGGCCATCTGCAGCGTGGCGCCGGTGGTGATCACGTCATCCACCAGGACAATGCGCTGCCCGTGAACGTCGCGGCCGTGCACAGGGTGAACATGGAATGCTTCGCACAGGTTCTGCCAGCGCTCTTCGCGCGTCAGTGTGTGCTGGTCCGGCGTTGATCCATGGCGCACCAGCGCCTGTGCTGCCGGTCGGGGCACGGCCAGGCCCCGCTGCCTGCCCAGGCGGCGCAGCGACCGGGCAATCTGCCAGGCCTGGTTGTAGCCCCGCTCGGCCAGGCGGCGCGTGGTCAGCGGAACCGGCACGATGAGGTCGGCTTCGGCCAGCAGCGTGCGAACCTCGGGCTGGTCCAGCAACAGCCGGGCCATGCTGTGCGCCCAGGCGGGTTCGCCGCGGAATTTCAGCCGGGCCACCAGTTGGTTCCAGGGGTAGGCATAGTCGACCGCCACCGCACAATGCGTCAGGCCCCGGGGGGTCTGGTCGGCCAGGCATTCGTCGCACCAGGGCTGGTGGACGCCGGTGAGGCGGGCGCAGCCCTGGCAACGGGGCTGTGGCAGGCAGAATCGTTGGACACAGGCCTGGCATACCGGTTCGGATGGCCAGCGGGCACACACCTGGCACAGTCCCGGCCAGCGGGCGGACCAGGCATGCCACAGGGAAAGCAGGGACACAGGCATCGGACCAATATACTGAGCCGCTGGCGTCCGTTGCCCTCCACCCCTGTCAGAACGCGCAAAGTCCCTTCGTGTCCCTCCAATCCGACAACATGCTGCCTCCGCCTGGTGGTGGCTCGCCCGACCTGGTGCCGGGGCTTGATCCTGTCGCCGCCGAACGGTGGTCCAGGCTGCCAAGGCATGACTCGCCCTGGTTGCACGAAGAAGTGGCGGCGCGCATGTTGCCCAGGCTGGATCTTTTCCGTCAGGCCCCCACGAGCTGGCTGCATTGGGAGCCTGTGGCCGGTGGCCTGAAAGCCCATCACGACCTGTGCCTGCGCCTGCCGGAGGCATCGTGTCTGGTCTGGGCGCGGGACGCGGCCATGGCGGTCCGGTCGGTCAACGCGGGACGGCGCCGCTCCTGGAATCCGTTGCGCCGGGACCGGTCTCTGGCCGTGGCGGCCGAGCCGTCGAGCCAGGTCGACATGTTGTGGGCCAACATGCTGCTGCACCGGGAGCCACAGCCGCTGGCCGTACTGCAACAGTGGAACCGGCATGTGGGAACGGGCGGATTCCTGATGTTCTCCTGCCTGGGGCCGGACAGCCTGGCCGAGCTTCGGGCGGTCTACCGGCAATGCGGATGGGGTGCTCCGACCCACGACTTCGTGGACATGCACGATTGGGGCGATCTGCTCGTGCAGGCCGGATTTGCCGAGCCGGTCGTGGACATGGAGCGGATCACGCTGACTTATTCCAGTGCGCAGGCGCTGCTGGACGAGTTGCGGCAGATCGGGCGCAACTTCGGTCGCGGCCGTTTTCCGGGCCTGAGGGGGCGCGGGTGGCACAGACAGCTGCTGGCGGCCATCGAAGACCTCCTGCCCAGGACGGCAGACGGTCGCCTGCAGCTGGGTTTCGAGATTGTCTACGGCCACGCTTACAAGGCCGAACCACGCTCCGGGCCACGGTCCGAGCAGAGCGTTTCCGTCGAGGCGATGCGGGAAATGCTCCGGTCTTCACGCCGCTGAACGGCCGCCGGCCGGCTCGCAGGCGGGGCCGGAAGCCTGGCCCGTGTCCCGGTGTCAGGGGAGTGGGGGTCCTGACCTCGCTACAATTGACATAAATCAAACTCTCCAGAGCGGTTTTCCTGTGGCTCCGCGGTGGGTTCGCGGGTTTTTCGGGGGCGGTGATTGACTGGCAAGACGGAAGCCTTCCGGCTGGCGCAGCGGCGCGATGACGCCTGGCACTGGTCGTTGCGACGTTCCTGTGCGATGAGTCCGTCGCAGCTGGCGTCGGTGTTCGTGATGCTGGGGGCGGCGTCCCTGGCTGTCGCGGGCTTCTTCTGGTCGCAAGGTGCCGTGCTCGTCATGCCCTTTGCGTTGCTGGAATGGCTGGCGCTGGGGGTGGCCTTCGTGGTTCATGCCAGACACGCCACCGACGGGGAAAGCGTGATTCTGCGTGGCGCAAGCCTGGTGGTGGAGTCCGAGAAGGCGGGTGTCGTGCGTCGCTGCGAGTTCGAACGCGTGCGCGTGCGCCTGAACGGTGGCGGACCGGTGCTGATTGAGGTCAGGGCGGGTTCCCGGACCGTCAGTGTCGGGCGCCATCTGCGGCCTGACCTGCGACCGGTGTTCCTGCGGGAGCTCCAGCAGGCCCTGACGCAGGCGTGATGCAGGCGTGAAGGGATAGAGGGTTGGGTATACCCCGAGTGGGCGAGGTCGGGAAAATTTGTTTTAATCGGCATTGATATAAATCAATACTTATATTTGAGGCGCAGAAAGTGAGAACGACGATGAAATCGGGCATGTCCTTGCGACAGAAGCTGGCCGCCGTGCGGTCCACGGTGACGGCGCTGTCCCTCGGGGCGGGCGTCTGGCTGACGGCTGCTGCACAGAAAGTCAATGACCTGCCGGGCGGTCCTGCCGTCAACCAGCTGAACTTTGCGCCTCCGGCCACCCGCATCGCCGAAGAGCAGCACTGGCTGCACTGGTTCATGATGGCCATCTGCGCCGTCATCTTCGTGGTGGTGTTCGGTGTGATGTTCTATTCCATCCTGAAGCACCGCAAGTCGGTCGGCCACAAGGCACAGGAGCTGCCCGAGCCGATCTGGGTCGAGCTGGGCTGGACCATCGTTCCGCTGCTCATCGTCATCGGCATGGCGCTGCCGGCCACCAAGGTGCTGGTCGCCCAGAAAGACACCACCAATGCCGACCTGACCATCAAGGCCGTCGGCATGCAGTGGAAATGGGGCTACGAGTACATCAAGGGCGAAGGCGAGGGCATCGGCTTCCTGTCCACCCTGGACAACAGCCACCGTGTGATGTCCAGCACCGGCAAGCCCGAAGCCACGGACGACTACCTGCTGAAGGTGGACAATCCGCTGGTTGTTCCGGTCGGCAAGAAGATCCGCATCATCACCACCGCCAACGACGTGATCCACGCCTGGATGGTGCCGGCCTTCGGCGTCAAGCAGGATGCCATTCCCGGTTTCGTGCGTGACACCTGGTTCCGCGCCGAGAAGACGGGCGACTTCTATGGCCAGTGCGCCGAGCTGTGCGGCAAGGAGCACGCCTACATGCCGATTCACGTCAAGGTCGTGACGCCCGAAGAATACAGTGCCTGGGTGGGCGAGAAAGAGGCTGCCATGGCCGCTGCCGCCGACGATCCCAGCAAGGTCTGGACGCTGGCCGACCTGGTCGACCGTGGCCAGTCCGTCTATGCTGCCAAGTGCGCCGCCTGCCACCAGGCCAACGGCAAGGGCGCCGGCCCGATCAAGCCGCTGGACGGTTCGGCCATCGTGACCGCCGCCGACGCCAGCACCATGATCAAGACCGTTCTCGAGGGCGCGGCTGGCGGTGCCATGCCCCCCTGGAAGGGCCAGCTGTCGGCCACCGAGCTGGCGGCTGTCATGACCTATGCCAAGAACAGCTGGTCCAACGCCACGCAGCAGCTTGTCCAGCCTGCCGACGTGGTGGCTGCAAGCCAGTGACGCGGTTGCAAAATTCGAATATTGAGTCTCAAAGGAACCGATCATGAGTGCTGTTCTTGACCACCACGACGCACACGGACACGATCACGACCACCACGCCCCCACGGGCTGGCGGCGCTGGGTGTTCGCCACCAACCACAAGGACATTGGTACCCTGTACCTCCTGTTCGCCTTCACGATGCTGATGATCGGCGGCGTGCTGGCCCTGCTGATCCGTGCCGAGCTGTTCCAGCCCGGCCTGCAGCTGGTCAACCCCGGCCTGTTCAACCAGCTGACCACCATGCACGGCCTGATCATGGTGTTCGGCGCCATCATGCCGGCCTTCGTGGGCTTCGCCAACTGGATGATCCCGCTGCAGATCGGGGCCTCCGACATGGCCTTCGCGCGCATGAACAACTTCAGCTTCTGGCTGATGATTCCTGCCGCCATCATGCTGGTCGCTGCGTTCTTCATGCCCGGTGGCGCGCCTGCTGCCGGCTGGACGCTGTACGCACCGTTGACCCTGCAGATGGGTCCCTCGATGGACGCCGGCATCTTCGCCATGCACATCCTGGGCGCTTCGTCCATCATGGGCTCGATCAACATCATCGTGACCATCCTGAACATGCGCGCACCCGGCATGACGCTGATGAAGATGCCGATGTTCTGCTGGACCTGGCTGATCACGGCCTATCTGCTGATCGCCGTGATGCCCGTGCTGGCCGGCGCCATCACCATGACGCTGACGGACCGCCACTTCGGCACCAGCTTCTTCAACCCCGCCGGCGGCGGTGACCCGGTGATGTACCAGCACATCTTCTGGTTCTTCGGCCACCCCGAGGTCTACATCATGATCCTGCCGGCCTTCGGCATCGTCAGCCAGGTCGTGCCCGCCTTCGCCCGCAAGAAGCTGTTCGGCTACGCCTCGATGGTCTACGCCACCGGCTCCATCGCCATCCTGTCCTTCGTCGTGTGGGCGCACCACATGTTCACCACCGGCATGCCGGTAACGGGCCAGCTGTTCTTCATGTACTCGACCATGCTGATCGCCGTGCCCACGGGCGTGAAGATCTTCAACTGGATCGCGACCATGTGGAAGGGCTCGATGACCTTCGAGACCCCGATGATGTGGGCTGTCGGCTTCATCTTCGTGTTCACCATGGGCGGCTTCACCGGCCTGATTCTTTCGGTGGCCCCGATCGACATCCAGATGCAGGACACCTACTACGTGGTGGCCCACTTCCACTACGTGCTGGTGGCCGGCTCGCTGTTCGCCATGTTCGCCGGCATCTACTACTGGCTGCCCAAGTGGACCGGCGTGATGTACAGCGAAACCCGTGGCAAGCTGCACTTCTGGTGGTCGATGATTTCCTTCAACATCACCTTCTTCCCGATGCACTTCCTGGGCCTGGCCGGCATGCCGCGTCGCTATGCCGACTACCCCATGCAGTTCGCCGACTTCAACGCCCTGGCGTCGGTGGGTGCGTTTGCCTTCGGTCTGGCACAGGTGTACTTCTTCGTCGCCGTGATCATTCCGGCCATGTCCGGCAAAGGCGAAAAGGCTCCCCAGAAGCCCTGGGAAGCCGCTGAAGGCCTGGAGTGGGAAGTTCCTTCGCCTGCGCCTTTCCATACCTTCGAGAATCCGCCCAAGCTGGACGCCACCGCCACCAAGGTGATTGGCTGATGGCCACGGACATGACCATGAAGACGACCGAACAGAAACGCGCCAATGTGCGACTCGGCCTGATCCTGGCCTCGGTGGCGTTCGCCTTCTTCATGGGCTTTCTCCTGAACATGCGTTTCTTTGGCTGAGCACGGTTGCACGCACATGGGACTGAAGCGGGAAAACGTTCGGATGGTGGGCAAACTCGGCGTGATCGCGCTGGGCATGTTCGCCTTCGGCTATGCCCTGGTGCCGATCTATCGGGCGATCTGCGAAGTCACGGGCATCAACATCCTGGCGCTGTCGGAGCGCGAGGTGCCCGGTGTGCGTGCCAAACTGCCGGCCAACACGCAGGTCGACCCGACCCGCACCATCACGGTCGAGTTCGACACCAATGTGCGTGGCCCATGGCAGTTCAGGCCGGCCCAGCGCTCGGTCCAGGTGCATCCGGGCGAACTCACGACCGTGATGTACGAGTTCGAGAACGTGCAGAAGCGGGCCATGACGGCCCAGGCCATTCCGAGCTATGCGCCGCGGCAGGCCGCTGCCCATTTCAACAAGCTCGAGTGCTTCTGTTTCACCCAGTACACCTTGCAGCCGGGTGAAAAGAAGGAGTGGCCGGTGGCTTTTGTGATCGACCCGCGGCTGTCCAGGGATGTCACGACCATCACGCTATCCTACACCTTCTTCGAGGTGGGCGGCAAGGTGCCCGCAGCGCCGGAAGGCGGTCCCGTGGCCCGTCAGTCCGGTGCGCAGTCAGGAGCCGTATGAACACACCTGTCCATCAGCGTCGGGGATCCTGGGGCGCCACCATCAAGGCGGTGCTCTGGGGCTTCCTGGGCGTCCGTCGTCAGGCCGACTACCAGAAGGACGTTGCACGTCTCAACCCCCTGCACCTGATGGTGGTCGGGGTGGTGATGGCCCTGCTGTTCGTGTTCGGGCTCATCCTGCTGGTCAACTGGGTCGTGGCCTGAGGCCGGATACCAGGTCAGAATTTCAGTCATTCATTCAATTCAAACAAGCGATTTGCAACTAGGAGTGAGCATGTCAGCAGCATCCCACGGCACGACGCCCTACTACTATGTTCCGGGACCCTCGCGGCACCCGGTCATGGCGGCGATCGGCCTGTTCTTCGTGATCCTGGGCGCTGGCCAATGGGTCAATGGCGCGGGTTGGGGCAAGTACTCCCTCGCGTTCGGCCTGGCCTTCTGGCTGGTCGTTCTGTTCCAGTGGTTCCGCGATGCCATCGGCGAGAGCGAGGGTGGACTCTATGGTCGCAAGATCGACCTGTCCTACCGCTGGAGCATGAGCTGGTTCATCTTCTCGGAGGTGATGTTCTTCGGCGCCTTCTTCACGGCTCTGTGGTGGGCGCGCGTGCAGGCGCTGCCCAATCTGGGCAACGTGGAAAACGCCCTGATCTGGCCCGACTTCGCCGCCGTGTGGCCCAGTCTCCAGGCCGGCATGACCGCCTCTCCGGCTGGCATCGTCGAGCCGTTCCAGACCATGGGGCCGTTCCCCCTGCCGACCATCAACACCGCTTTGCTGTTGAGCTCGGGTGTCACGTTGACCATCGCCCACCATGCGCTGCAGGCAGGCAACCGTTCCAAGACCATCGCCTTCATGTGGATGACGGTGCTGCTGGGCCTGATCTTCCTGTGCGTGCAGGGCTTCGAGTATTACCATGCCTACACCGACCTGAACCTCAAGCTCAGCTCGGGCATCTTCGGCTCCACCTTCTTCATGTTGACCGGATTCCACGGTTTCCACGTGCTGGTGGGCATGCTGCTGCTGTTCTTCATCACGCTGCGCCTGCAGAAGGGCCACTTCAGTGCCAAGAGCCACTTCGGTTTCGAAGGTGCCGCCTGGTACTGGCACTTCGTGGACGTGGTGTGGCTGGGCCTTTACATCCTGGTCTACTGGATGTGATGCTGCCTCCCGGACTTCAGGACCGGGACGCCGCATGAAAAAAGCGCCGGTCAGGCGCTTTTTTCATGTGAAGCGCTTTCAGCGGGTCGGAAGGCCGGTGGGCTGAATCCAGCCCATGTAGTGGCTGACCAGGACAATGGCGAACAGCAGAATGGAAAATCCGACGCGAAACGCCAGGGCACGGGCCATGTGGTTGTTGCGGGGGGCGTCTGCCGCCTGTTCATCCGGGGTGCGGTCACCCCGCATCATGAACACCAGCGCCGCCACCAAGCTGCCGATGATGGCTGCAAATCCGAGAATCACCAGATACTTCATGTCGACCATTATCCGCCGTTGCATCGGTACCCTGGGGGCCAAGGGGTGAAGCGCCGCCGCGGCAGCTTTGCCCTGGTCGTGGTGGCCACCGTCCTGACCATGGCGGTCACGGCCGCACTGGGTGTCTGGCAACTGGGGCGTGCCGCTGGCAAGCAGGCCCTGTATGACCAGATCGAAAGCCGCGCCCTGCGTCCGGCACTGGATGCCGCCGCTCTGCTGGCCTCGCCATCGGATGACGAGTTCCTGCACCGGCATGTCAGGCTGCAAGGCCGCTGGGTGCCCGGACACACGGTTTTCCTGGACAACCGGCAGATGGAGGGGCGGCCGGGCTTCTATGTGGTCACGCCCTTGCGGCTCGATGGCAGTCAACGTGCCGTGCTGATCCAGCGCGGCTGGGTGCCGCGCGACTTCCAGGATCGCAGCCACCTGCCTCCGGTTCCCACACCGGACGGACCGGTCGAGATCCTGGGGCGGCTGTCCCCGCCGCCAGCCAAGCTTTACGAGTTCGGTGAGGCAGAGTCAGGCGCGATCCGGCAAAATATCGACCTTGCCGCATTGGCTGCCGAAACCGGCCTTGACCTGTTGCCTTTGTCTGTGGTGCAGCTGAAGTCCGGTTCTGACGATGGCCTATCGCGCGACTGGCCCCGCGTCGAGTCCGGCGTGGCCAAACACCACGGCTATGCCTTCCAGTGGTTCGGTCTGTGTGCCCTGACGGCCTTCCTGTTCGTCTGGTTCCAGATCATTGCACCGCGACGGTCCACTTCATCCCATGAATCCAAGCCCTGACGAGCCCCTGACCATGACGGTCCACACACTGCCGCAACCCGGACAGGTGGTGGCCAGCGACGCCGCGCGCACCCGAACCGGGCGCTGGAAGATGCTGCTGCTGCTGCTGGTCTGTGCCGCGCCTGTGGTGGCCTCTTACTTCACCTATTACGTCATCCGCCCACAGAGTCGCAACAGCTATGGTGAGCTGATTGATCCCCAGCGTCCCTTGCCAGCGTATTCCGGGGTCGATGCTGCGGGTGCCGCCGTGCCGATGGCATCGCTGAAGAACCAGTGGCTGCTGGTCAGTGTGGCCGACACGGCGTGCGATGCGGATTGCGAGCGCCATTTGTACCTGCAGCGGCAGATACGCGAGATGCTGGGCCGCGAGAAAGAACGGCTGGACTGGGTCTGGCTGCGTACGGGTGACCAGCCCATGCGTGAGGCGCTGGCCAAGGCCACCGAGGCCGCCATCGTGCTCAAGGTCGACGCCAACGACGTGGCGGCCTGGCTGGAGCCCGCGCCCGGCCACCGGGTGGAGGATCACCTGTACGTGGTGGATCCGATGGGCAACTGGATGATGCGCTTCCCGGCGGACATCGACCCCAAGAAAGCGCGGCGCGACCTGGACCGCCTGCTGCGTGCTTCCTCGTTCTGGGACAAGGCAGGCCGATGAAGCATTCCCGTGTGCCGTCCGTGTTCAGGGCGACGACATGACCGACGTCCAGCCTCTGTACGACCTGGCGCCTGTGGCCCGCATGATGCTGCTGGGGGTGGTGATCGCCCTCGGACCGATGGCCTGGATCTGGCTGCGCAACCGGCAGGCCGACGCGGTCCAGCGTCTGCATCGCCTGACCCTGATCACGCTGTTCCTGACGTTTGACCTGGTGCTGTTTGGCGCGTTCACGCGCCTGACCGATTCCGGTCTGGGATGTCCGGACTGGCCGGGTTGTTATGGCAGTGCGAGTCCGATCGGGGCCAGTGTCTCGATCTCGGCCGCACAGGAAGCGATGCCGACCGGGCCGGTGACGTTCTCCAAGGCCTGGATCGAGATGATCCACCGCTATCTGGCCACGGCGGTGGGCGTGCTGATCCTGGTGCTGGCGATCAGCAGCACCATGGCGCGACGCCGCCTGCCTGTCTCGCCATGGTGGCCCTGGCTGACCCTGGTCTGGATCGGTCTTCAGGGTGCCTTTGGTGCCCTGACGGTGACCATGAAGCTGTTTCCGGCGATTGTCACCCTGCACCTGCTGGGTGGCCTGGGCCTGCTGGCCTTGCTGCGGGCGCAGTCGGTGGCCTATGCCCATGCCGAAACCGGTGCCGCAGGACCGGCCAGCGTGACTGGCGCCCAGAAGCTGGCCATTCTGCTGGTGTTCGTCCTGCTGTGGATCCAGGTGGCCCTGGGCGGCTGGGTCAGCACCAACTATGCCGTCCTGGCCTGTCGCGACTTTCCTGCCTGCCAGGGCGCCTGGTGGCCGGTCATGGATCTGGACGCCGGTTTCACGCTGTGGCGCGAACTGGGACAGGCCGGCACCGGTGACGCCATCACGTTCCCGGCCCTGACAGCGATCCATTACATGCACCGCCTGGCCGCCTATGCCGTGCTGGGTGCCCTGGCCTGGCTGTCCTGGCGCCTGTGGCGGGTGCCGGGCCTGCGCAAGGCGGCGCGGGGCGTTGCGCTGCTGGCGGCCTGGCAACTGGCCACCGGATTGAGCAATGTGGTGCTGGAGTGGCCGCTGGTGGCCGCCGTGTCCCACACCGCGGGTGCCGCTGCCCTGGTCGTGGTGCTGACCGGTCTGCTGGCCGGCACACGTACCGCAGACAGGCTGGCCCGCCGACCGACGAATTCCCTGATGCAACCGTCCCGATGAGTGCTGCACCCACTTCCACCACATCGCTGCCCATGGTGTCCACCTGGCGGCAGTTCTACATCCTCACGAAGCCGCGTGTGGTGCAGCTGATCGTCTTCTGTGCCCTGATCGGCATGGTGCTGGCCGTGCCCGGTCTGCCGGACTGGACACAGGTTCGGCAGGCGATGCTGGCCAGCCTGGGCATCTGGCTGGTGGCCGGTGCTGCCGCCGCCTTCAACTGTGTGGTCGAACAGCACATCGACGCGCGCATGAAGCGCACCGCCTGGCGTCCGACGGCCAAGGGCGAGCTGACGAATGCGCAAACCCTGAGCTTTTCTGCGCTGCTGTGCGCCCTGGGGTCGGCCATCCTGTACGTCGGGGTCAATCCGCTGACCATGTGGCTGACTTTCGGGACCTTTGTCGGCTATGCGGTCATTTACACCGTTATCCTCAAACCGCTGACCCCGCAAAACATTGTCATCGGTGGGGCGTCCGGGGCCATGCCACCGGTGCTGGGCTGGACGGCAATGACCGGGCAGGTGGCACCGGAGGCCCTGATCCTGTTCCTCATCATCTTCCTGTGGACGCCACCACATTTCTGGGCGCTGGCGCTGTATCGGGTCGAGGACTATCGCAAGTCAGGGCTGCCGATGTTGCCGGTCACGCACGGGTCGGCCTTCACCCGGTTGCAGATCCTGCTGTACACGCTGGTGCTGTTTGCCGCCTGCCTGATGCCTTTCATGATGCGCATGAGCGGCTGGTTCTATCTGGTGGCGGCCGTGCTGCTCAATGCGGGCTTCGTGGCCTATGCCATTGCTCTCTGGCGCGACTACTCCGATGCGCTGGCGCGCAAGACCTTCCGTTTCTCGCTGATTCACCTGTCGCTGCTGTTTGCAGCGCTCCTGGTCGACCACTACCTGCCATGAACCCGATTCCGCGCGTTGCACGCCGCCGCTTTCTGCTGGCTTCCTTTTCCGCCCTGGTCCTGCCGTGGATGGTGGCCTGTGATCAGGTGCAGCAAGGTTTTGCCGGCATCGATCTGACGGGGGCCGACTATGCCACCGACTTCAGTCTGACCGACCACAACGGACAGGTTCGCACCATGGCCGATTTCAAGGGCAAGGTGGTCGTCCTTTTCTTTGGCTACACACAGTGTCCGGACGTCTGCCCGACCACGCTGACCGAGCTGGCGCAGGCCCGCCAGATGCTGGGCGCCGACGGTGACCGCGTCCAGGGCCTGTTCATCAGCGTCGACCCGGAGCGCGACACACCGGCGATCATGAAAGAGTACATGGCAGCGTTCGATCCGAGCTTCCTGGCCCTGTATGCCCAGCCCGGGGAACTGCCTGATCTGGCGAAGCGGTTCCGGATCATCTACAACAAGGTGCCCGGCAGCACGCCCACCAGCTACACGATGGACCATACCGCAGCCAGCTATGTCTACGACCCGCAGGGTCGTCTGCGGCTGTACCACCGCTATGGCAATGGCCCGCAGGCCCTGGTCGACGACATCCGCAAGCTGCTGGCCGGCGCCTGAGCGCCTGGCGCCGGGCCAGCGCGCGAATCGGTGCGCGGTTCAGTGCGGAAAGCGTTCGCGCAGGCGCAGCTTGTAGAACTTGCCGGTGGACGTCCGGGGCACGGCGTCGATGAACTCGTAGCGCTCCGGCAACTGCCATCGGGCAAAGCCCTTGTCCAGCAGACAGGCGTCAAGTGCGGAACGTTCCAGCGGTTGGCCGCTGCGACTGACCACGCAGGCCAGGGGGCGTTCGCTCCACTTTTCATCGGGAATGGCGATCACCGCCGCTTCCAGTACGTCCGGGTGCCCCATGAGGGCGTTTTCCAGATCCACCGAACTGATCCATTCACCGCCAGACTTGATCAGGTCCTTGGTGCGGTCGGTGATGCGCACGTACCCGTGCGGGTCCATGGTGGCGACATCCCCGGTGCGCAACCAGCCGTCGGTGGTGAACTTGTCCTCGCTGACCGGTACGTGGTGGTAGCCGCCGGTGATGAACGGGCCGCGTACCTGGATTTCGCCCACGCTGTGTCCATCCCAGGGCGCGTCGCTGCCATCGTCCTGCCGCAGCCGGACGTCCACCAGCGGCACCGGAACACCGGCCATGGCTGCGCGCCGGTAACGTTCGTCGGCCGGAGCGTCGCGCAGTTCGGCCTTCGGATAGGAGACCGTGGCCAGCGGCGATGTTTCGGTCATGCCCCACCCCTGCAGCAGCCAGACGCCGTGTCGGTCGAATGTCCGGATCAGCGATTCGGGAACAGCGGCGCCCCCGACGAGGCTGCGCATGCCGGGGGGCAGCTTCCAGCGACCGGGCTGTGCAGTCAGGGCATTCTCATAGGCCTGGATCAGGCCCAGCCAGATGGTGGGCACACCCAGGGCCAGTGTGGGCGGGTGCGTCTGCATCAGGTCCAGCAGGTCCTCCGGATGCAGGTGCGGGCCGGGGAAGACGAGCCGGGTCCCCAGCATCATGGCCGCATAGGGAATGCCCCAACTGTTGGCATGGAACATGGGGGTGACGGGCAGCACGACGTCGGTGCCTCGCAGGCCCCAGCAGTCACCCAGGCAGCCCACCAGCGTGTGCAGGATGGTGGAGCGGTGCGAGTACACCACGCCCTTGGGGCGGCCGGTGGTGCCGGATGTGTAGCACATGGAGACCGGATCGTCCTCGTTGTGTTCCGGATACCGGAAGTCCGTCGTGTCCGTGCCTTCCAGCAGCCGGTCGTAGTCGGTCAGGCCTTCGCCGGCCGGCACCGCAGCCCCAGAGAAGGAAAACACCAGCACATGTTCAAAATGGTGCAGGTGCGCGAACTGGCGGTACAGGGGCAGCAGCACGTCGTCCACGATCAGCACCCGGTCCTGGGCATCGTTCGCAATCCAGCCGATCTCCTCGGGCGAGAGTCGCAGGTTGAGCGTGTGCATGACGGCGCCGGCTGCCGGAATGCCGAAATAGCATTCCAGGTGGACATGGTGGTTCCAGCACAGGGTGGCGACCCGGTCGCCGGATCCGATGCCCAGGTTCCTGAGGGCCTGGGCCAGCTGGCGCGTGCGTTGGTAGAACGCGGCGAAGCTGTGCGTGCGGTAGCTTTTGTCCGGTAGCCGGCTGACGATCTCGCTGGCTGGAAAAAGATGGCCGGCGCGTTCCAGCAGATGGTGCAGCGACAGGGGCTGCGCCATCATGGTGGAGACCATGGGTGTCGGAATGTCGTTTTGCATGGCCGGGCCTTCAGTCCACCTTGGCGCCGCTGAGCTTGACGACTCGTTCGTACTTGGCCCGCTCGCGGTTCATGAAATCACCGAACGCCTGCGGTGTGCTGGGCGCGGGTTCGGCCATCAGGGCGGCGAAGCGCTGTTTGACATGTGGCGAATTCAGGGCCTGCGTGAAGGCCGCGTTGAGCTGGCTGATGCGCTCGGCCGGTGTGCCGGCAGGTACCACCAGGCCCCACCAGGTGTCGATCTCGAAACCGGGCAGGGTTTCAGCCACGGTGGGAACGTCGGGCATGACCGCCGTCCGCCTGGCGCTGGTCACGGCCAGTGCCTTGAGGCGGCCCGAGCGGATGTTGCCGGCTGCCGTGGCCAGGTTGTCGAAGTTGAAGTCCACCTGGCCGCCCAGGAGGGCAGACTGGGCCGGAGCGCCGCCGTTGTAGGGGATGTGCACGGCGAAGATGCCGGCCTGGTTCTTGAACAATTCGCCGGCCAGGTGACCGGCGCTGCCATTGCCGCCGGACCCATAGTTCAGGCGGCCCGGGTTGGCCTTGGCGTAGCGGATCAGGTCGGCCAGGGACTGGATGCCCAGGCGCTGGGCCGTCTCGGCGTTGATGACCAGCACGTTCGGGACACGCAGCATTTGCGTGACCGCGGAGAAGTCCTTGGCCGGGTCATAGGGCAACTGCTTGAACAGCCAGGGGTTGATGCCGTGGGAGGCGGTCGTCGCGATACCCAGGGTCATGCCGTCAGGGGCGGACCGGGCGGCAGCGCCCACACCGATGTTGCCACCCGCGCCGGCGCGGTTGTCGATGATGACCGTGCCCAGGCTGTCCTTGACGGCTTCGGCCAGCACCCGCGCTGTCGTGTCGATCGGGCCACCGGCGGAAAACGGAACAATGATCCGGACCGGCGTGGACTGGGCCAGGGCGGGGAGTGCGATGAACGAAGCGGCGGCGGTCAGGGCCAGGATATGGCGGCGATGGATCATGTCGTGTCTCCGGAACAGCAATTGGAACAGGCGTCCAGTTTGCTGCCCCGGTCGTCACAAGACCATCAGGGATTGCGCTCAACCGACACCTAGGTGACACCCGGGTGCAGCGGTCAGGCGTCGCCAGGGGCGTTTTATTGCTTGTCCGCTGCGCTGGTGAAGGAGTCGGCAAAGAAGGCTTCTTCGGGCAACCCGCCCTGGGCCACGTAGTCCCGACGGGCCGAGTCGACCACGATCGGGGCACCGCAGGCGTAGACCTCGTGTCCGGACAGGTCGGGGAAGTCCTGCAACACGGCCTGGTGCACGAAGCCCGTGCGGCCGGTCCAGGCGTCTTCGGGCAGGGCATCGGAGATGACCGGCACGTATTGCAGCGTGGGCATGTGCGCCATCTGCTCACGCACCCAGGCCTCCTGGTACATGTCGGCCGGGCGCCTTCCGCCCCAGTACAGGGTGGCGGGTCGCTCGATCCCTTTGTGGCGCATGTGCTCGATGATGGCCTTGATGGGCGCAAAGCCGGTGCCGGACGCCAGGAAGACAATGGGTTTGCTGCTGTCCTCGCGCAGGAAGAAGCTGCCATACGGGCCTTCGATGCGCAGGATTTCCTTTTCCTTCATGTTGCCGAACACATGGTCGGTGAACTTGCCGCCGGGCAGGTGCCGCACGTGCAGTTCGATACGCGGGCCGGCGGTCTGTGTATGCGGGGCGTTGGCCATGGAATAGCTGCGCCGGTCGCCATCGCGCAGCAGGAAGTCGACGTACTGGCCGGCGTGGTACTGGAAGGCATCGGCGGCCGGCAACTGCAGGCCCAGGACCATGACGTCGTGAGACGCACGTTCGAGGCCGCTGACGCGTACCGGCATTTTCTTGATCGGGAACGCCCCGGCCTCGGTGACCTGACGCGACTCCAGCACCACGTCACTGTGCGCCACGCCACAGCAGGTGAGCACGAAACCGGCGGCTTCCTCCTCCGGGCTCAGGGCCTTGGCCTGGTGCGGCCCATGTTCGACCGTGCCCGAGACCTTGCGGCATTTGCACGATCCGCATGCACCATCCTTGCAGCCATAGGGCAGGCCGATGCCCTGGCGGATGCCGGCCGCCAGCATGGTTTCGCCGGGTTCGGCATCGAAGGTTCGTCCGCTGGGTTCGACGGTGATGGAGAAGCTCATGGGGATATCGTTACAGTGGAGGGAGTCGCTGGTCGAAGGCCAATTGCCGTGGCGCGCCGGATGTGCTCCGTGGCCCAGACCTCCATTGTCGCAAAAACACCTGTCCCATGAACCTGCTTGGTGCATTGCCCGCACGTTTTCGCCGTGAACGGGTGCTCATTGTCGGCTGCGGCGACGTGGGCCTGCGGACCGCCCGGACGCTGGGGGCCGGCAGGCGGGTGCGTCTGCTGGCGCTGACATCCGACCCGCAGCGCTCGGACCCGCTTCGCCGGGCCGGCATCACGCCCCTGGTGGGCGACCTGGACGTGGCATCCACGATACAGCGCATGGCTGGCCTGGCGACCCGCATCGTCCACCTGGCGCCACCCCCGTCCGAGGGCGATCTCGATACCCGCACGCGTGCCCTGCTGAGGGCACTGGCGCGGCGAAGTGCGCCGGCCACCCTGGTCTACGGATCGACCAGCGGGGTGTACGGAGACCGCCAGGGCCGGTGGGTGAACGAAACGGCACCGGTGGCCCCGCAGACCGCGAGGGCCTGGCGGCGCGTGGATGCCGAGCGGTGGATCCATGCCTATGGCCGGATGTCGGGCACGCGGACCATGGTGCTGCGCATCCCGGGCATCTACGCACCGGACAGGGAGGGCGGCACGCCGCATGCCCGGCTGCTGCGGGGGACACCCGTGTTGCGGGCGGAGGACGATGTCTATACCAACCACATCCATGCCGATGACCTGGCGCGGGCCTGTACTGCGGCGCTGTGGCGCGCACGCCCCGGGCGCAACGTCAACGTGACCGACGACACCGAGTTGCGCATGGGCGATTACTTCGATCTGGCGGCCGACCTGTATGGCCTGCCGCGGCCGCCCAGGGTGCCGCTGGAAGTGGCCAGGGCCGACCTGCCGGCCACCTTGCTGAGCTTCATGGGCGAGTCGCGGCGCCTGCACAATGCCCGCATGAAGCGGGAGTTGCGCCTGGGGCTGCGCTACCCGACCGTGCGGGACGGGTTGCGCCCTCAGGACGGCTGAGCCAGGCTGCGCAGCAGAACGGCTGTATAGGCCATGTAGGCCAGCAAGAGCACGGATGCTTCGACGCGGTTGATGCGGCCGGGGCGGCCACGCCAGCCCCAACCCATGACGAACAGGGCGACGGTCAGTGCGGCCATGATCAGGAAATCGCGTCCGATGGCCTCGGCGGGTACGTCCATCGGCGCGATGGTGGCGGCGACACCCACGACGGCGAGTGTGTTGAACAGGTTGGACCCCAGCACGTTGCCCAGCGCCAGATCGTGCTCGCCTTTGCGTGCGGCCGCCACGCAGGACGCCAGTTCGGGCAGCGAGGTGCCGACCGCCACCACGGTCAGGCCGATCACCAGGTCGCTGACGCCCAGTGCCTGGGCAACGGACACGGCGCCCCAGACCAGCAGGCGTGAACTGACGATCAGCAGGCCCAGCCCCAGCACCAGCCAGGTCAGCGACCGCCACAGCGGCATGGCGTGGGCCTGCAGCTCGGTGGCCGTTTCTTCGCCCAGGGCGTCGGGGCCGCTGCGAAGACCCGCCACCACCGACCAGGTCATCAGCGCGGCGAAGACGCCGAGCAGGATCAGGCCATCCGTCTGCAGCAGCGCCTGGTCCCAGGCCAGATAGCCGGCCACGGCCGTCACGCCTGCCAGGATGGGCAGCTCCTTGTGCAATATCAGGGAGTGCACGGCGATGGGCTTGACCAGGGCCGTGATGCCCAGGATGAGGGCGATGTTGGCGATGTTCGAGCCCCAGCCGTTACCCAGGGCCAGTCCGGGGTTGCCTTGCAGCGCGGCGTTGGTGGAGACCACCAGCTCCGGCGCCGAGGTGCCGAAGCCGACGATGACCATACCGACCAGCAAGGGTGGCATGGCGAAATGGTGGGCCGTGGCCGAAGCGCCGTCGACAAAGCGGTCGGCGCTCCAGACCAGAAGGGCCAGACCGGCGAGAATGGCAAGCGTCGGCAGGAGCATGGCGGGTGCAGCACGGGGTTGATACTGTCCGCGATTGTCTCAGCCCCGGCACTGCGTCGGGCCTGCCGGTTCCTGAAATCCCCTGAACAGCATCACCATGCCACGTCCGCCCGAACCTGTTGCCCGCCTGTTGCGCACCCGCCGCGCCTCGGCGGACCGCCGGGTGCGCCTGTCCGGCATCGGCCTGGGTCTGGTGCTGGCCTCGCTGATGCTGGCGCTGCTGTGGTGGTGGCGTCCGCTGTTCCTGATTCCGGGGGCGGGCGAACTCGTCATGGGGGGCGGTGACCCCTACCTGCGTGCCCTGATGCGCACCATCTCGGCCGGTGAATCCAATGTCGGGCGTTCCTACCATGTGATCCACGGCGGCGGATTCGTGGATGACCTGGATCACCATCCGAACCGTTGTGAAACGATCCGGGGTGGTCCCAACCGGGGCCGGTGCAGCACGGCAGCCGGGCGTTACCAGCTGCTGTACGGCACATGGCTGGAGATCGCTGCCCGCTACCACCCCGACCGCGACGACGGGCAGGCCGACCCGCAGGAACTGGATTTTTCGCCGCGTGCGCAGGACATTGTGGTGCACGGCTGGCTGTCGGACAGGCAGGTCTGGCGTGTGAATCTGGCGGACCAGTTGCGCCAGGGTCGCCTGGACGAGGTGTTGCGCCGTCTCTCGGGCACCTGGACCAGCCTGGGCTACGGGATCGAGAGCCATGGCATGACCCAGCGCCTGCCACGCATCTACCAGCAGGTGCTGGAGCAGGAGCTGAGGCGGTCGAACCGCTGGCCGCCGCCGGCTCCGGAGCCCGGAAAAGACAAGGGTCGTGCGGCACTCGCCACACGACCCTGATCTGGTGCCGGGGGCCGGACTCGAACCGGCACGCCTTTCGGCGGGGGATTTTGAATCCCCTGCGTCTACCAATTTCGCCACTCCGGCTGAAGTCGGTCAGCTGGAAATTATGGCACAGTGCGTTTCATGAATTATCCGACCATCGAAGATGCCATCGGCCGCACGCCCCTGGTGGCGTTACAGCGCATTGGCGCAGCGGACCATGCGGCGCGTGGCAATGTGATCCTGGCCAAGCTCGAAGGCAACAACCCGGCCGGATCGGTCAAGGACAGGCCGGCGGTCTCCATGATCCGGCGGGCCGAAGAGCGGGGTGACATCCGCCCGGGCGACACCCTGATCGAGGCCACGTCTGGCAACACGGGCATTGCGCTGGCGATGGCCGCAGCCATCAAGGGTTACCGCATGTTGCTCATCATGCCAGAGGACCTGTCCATCGAACGCGCCCAGACCATGAAGGCCTTTGGCGCCGAACTCATCCTCACACCCAAGAGCGGAGGCATGGAGTCGGCGCGCGACCTGGCCGAGAAAATGGAACAGGAGGGCAAGGGCAAGGTGCTGGACCAGTTTGCCAATGCCGACAACCCGCGCATCCATTACGAAACCACCGGTCCCGAGCTGTGGGAGCAGACCGGTGGCCGCATCACGCATTTTGTCAGTGCCATGGGGACCACCGGCACCATCACCGGTGTCTCGCGCTTCCTCAAGGAAAAGAACCCCGCCATCCGCATCATCGGCGCCCAGCCCAGCGAAGGCTCCCGCATTCCGGGTATCCGCAAGTGGCCGCAGGCGTACCTGCCCAAAATCTACGACCCCAGTACGGTCGATGAACTGGTGTATGTCAGCCAGGCCGATGCGGAAGACATGTGCCGGCGGCTGGCCCGCGAGGAAGGGATCTTCGGCGGCATTTCGGCGGCCGGAGCCTGCTGGGTGGCGCAGAAGATCGCTGCCGATGTCCGGGACGCGACGATCGCTTTCGTTGTCTGCGACCGGGGCGACCGGTACCTGTCCACGGGGGTCTTTCCCGCATGATTGCCGCGACCGGATACAGCTATTGCCCCCTGTGCACCACCGCCTTGCAGGCCATCACCCAGGCCGAGGACGGCGGCGACAAGTCACGCCTGCGTTGCGTGGCCTGCGGTTTCACGCACTGGAACAATCCGACGCCGGTGCTGGCGGCCATCGTGGAGTTGGACGGGCAGGTGCTGCTGGCGCGCAATGCCGCCTGGTCCGGTCGCATGTTCGGCCTCATCACCGGCTTCATGGAAGCGGGCGAGTCGCCCGAGGACGGTATCCGGCGCGAGGTGGCAGAAGAAACCGGCCTGGTCGTGGATGCGCTGACCCTGGTCGGGGTGCATGATTTCCAGCGCATGAACCAGGTCATCATCACCTACCACGCCCGGGCCCACGGGCAGGTCAGCCTGTCGCCCGAGCTGGCCGAGTACCGCCTGATGCCGCCCGAGCAGGTGCGCTGCTGGCCTGCCGGCACAGGTCTGGCGCTGGCGGACTGGCTGCGCAGCAAGGGCCTGGAGCCGCGCTTCTTCGAGGCGCCGCCCCGGGCGTGAGTCCGGCAGGCGTCTGTCCCTTCTGGCACTTTTGGCTGACACCCGCTTAGAATCTGCGCTCCTGAGGAATCATTCATGAATGCCGATAAAGAACTCGATGCCCGCGGGCTCAATTGCCCGCTGCCCATTCTCAAGGCGAAGAAAGCCCTTGCCGACATGCACAGTGGCCAGACCCTGCGCGTGATCTCGACCGACTCCGGGTCGGTGCGCGACTTTCAGGCTTTCGCCAAGCAGACGGGCAACGAACTGCTGGAGCAGCAGTCGGTGGGCGACGAGCACATCACCATCCTCAAGCGCCGCTGAGGCGCCAGGCCGGACACGCCTCGCCAATGGAAGTCCTGCTCATCGATCCGCTGGTTCCAGAGGCGCTTGCCTGGCTGCAGGAGCGCCATGACGTCAGTTATCGCCCCGAACTGGGCGATGATCCGATCGAGCTGCGCAAGAGCACCTACAAAACGCGCGCCATCGTGCTGCCGCCGCACGTGGTGGTGTCCCAGGAGTTCCTGGACTTTTCGCCCAAGCTGCAGGTCGTGGCTCGCATGCAGGTCTCCAGCGACAACACCGACCTGGATGCCTGTGCCAGGCGGCAGGTACGCGTGGTGCAGGCGCGGGCCGCCACGGTGCGGTCCAATGCCGAATACCTGCTGTACGGCCTGCTCATGCTGTACCGGCGGGGCATGATCAGCGCACTGCTCGGGCGCAAGATTGCACAGGTTCGCATGGGGCGGGAACTGGCCGGCAGCACGGTGGGTCTGCTGGGCCTTTCGCCGGTGGCCCATGTCCTCG
Source organism: Burkholderiaceae bacterium (assembly GCA_041396505.1). Classification (GTDB taxonomy): domain Bacteria; phylum Pseudomonadota; class Gammaproteobacteria; order Burkholderiales; family Burkholderiaceae_C; genus Hydrogenophaga. The sequence goes on along the minus strand of JAWKYL010000006.1, from coordinate 236,553 downwards.
CGCCCATGCTGCGGGGGCTCGGTGTCCGCCTGATCGGCTACGACCCGGCGGTGCACCATGCCGCGCCCATGTGGGACAAGATCGGCGTGGAGCCGGTGACGGTGCAGGATCTGCTGTCCCGCTCCGATGCGGTGTCGCTCCAGATGGTCTATGCCTCGCGCTACAGGGGCTGGATCAACGAGCGCTTGCTCAACCATTGCAAGCCGGGCCAGCTCTGGGTGGGCGTGAGCCGGTGTCTGCTGTTCGAGCAGGAGGCCCTCGCACTGGCCCTGACCGATGGCCGCATCGACGCCTGCCTGCTGGACGGTGCCAGTCCACGCTTTGCTTCCGAAGGCACGGCCCTGTACGGTGTGCCCAACCTCCACCTCACGCCACGGCTGGGTTCCCACACGCGCGAGGCCAAGCTTCGGGCCAGCTGGTATGTGGCACACCGCATCCATGAGACCCTGACGCCGGGCGCCATGCGGGGTGACGAACGCAACAGCGACTTCTCGATCCTGGACAGCCTGGATTTCCGCGACCAGGAAGAACCGCAGGCGGTCACCCCGTCGCAGTGGAGCGCCCTGGCCCAGGCGCAGCGCTGACGGGCGTGGTTCCAGGCCGCAGGGCCCGGCGTGCAAGCCCTGCGCCGCGGGCGCTGCTTCAGTCGCCCAGCCGGGCCAGTTGCTCCTGCACCTTGGACAGGGTGGCACCGAAGTCGGCCACACGCTTCTTTTCCTGCTCGATCACGGCCGGCGGTGCCTTGGCCACGAAGGACTCGTTCGACAGCTTGCCGTTGGCCTTGCTGATCTCGGCCGACAGGCGCGCCGCTTCCTTGGTGAGACGGACTTTCTCTGCGGCGACGTCGATCTCCATGAACAGGCACAGTCGGGCTTCGCCGACGACGGCAACCGGCGCGGCCTTGGCGGCGGCGGCCCAGCTGGCCTCGTCGTCGAACACCTTCACTTCGCTGAGTTTGGCCAGGCCCTGCAGCACGGCACCATTGGCCCGCATGAACGCGGCATCGCCCACCACATACATCGGCAGGCGCGTGGCCGGCGAGACATTGAGTTCGCCTCGCAGGGTACGGCAGGCGTCGACCAGACTCTTGAGTCGGCCCACCTGGGCTTCGGCGTCTTCGTCGATGCGCCCTGGCTGGCTGACAGGGTAGGCGGCCACGCTGACCGAGGTGCCTAGTCGGCCGGCCACGGGCGCGACCTTCTGCCACAGCTCTTCGGTGATGAAGGGGATGACCGGATGGGCCAGGCGCAGAATGGTCTCCAGCGTGCGGATCAGGGTTCGACGCGTGGCGCGCTGTTGTGGCGCCTCGCCGGCCTGGATCTGCACCTTGGCGATCTCGAGGTACCAGTCGCAGAACTCGTCCCAGACAAACTGGTAGATCGCGTTGGCCACATTGTCCAGGCGGTATTCGGCAAAGCCCTGGGCGACATCGGCCTCGACGCGCTGCAGACGGGAGACGATCCAGCGGTCGGCCTGGGAGAAATCGAGGTAGCCGCCGGGTGTGCAGGCGTCGGCACCGTGATCTGACAGGCCGCAGTCCTGCCCTTCGCAATTCATGAGCACGAAGCGGGTGGCATTCCAGAGCTTGTTGCAGAAGTTGCGGTAGCCCTCGCAGCGCTTGCTGTCGAAATTGATGCTGCGGCCCAGCGAAGCCAGCGCCGCGAAGGTGAAGCGAAGCGCATCGGCGCCGTAGGCGGGGATGCCGTCCGGGAACTCTTTCTCGGTCTGCTTGCGCACCTTGGGTGCGGTCTCGGGTTTGCGCAGGCCGGTGGTGCGCTTGTCCAGCAGCGGGGCCAGCGCGATGCCGTCGATCAGGTCGACCGGGTCGAGCACGTTGCCTTCGGACTTGCTCATCTTCTGGCCCTGCGCGTCGCGCACCAGACCGTGGATGTAGACGTCCCTGAACGGCACACGGCCGGTGAAGTGGGTGGTCATCATGATCATCCGGGCGACCCAGAAGAAGATGATGTCGTAGCCCGTGACGAGGACGCTGCTGGGGAGGTAGAGGTCGTAGTCGGCCGTGCTGGCGCTGGCTGGTTCGCGCCCGGCGCTGCCGGCGGCTTCGGGCCAGCCCATGGTGCTGAAGGGCACCAGCGCGCTGGAGTACCAGGTGTCGAGCACGTCGGGGTCGCGCGTGAGCGCCTTGCCGGCGCCGGCCAGGGCCTGCGCCTCGGCTTCGTTGCGCGCCACATAGACCTGGCCCTGTTCGTCGTACCAGGCCGGAATCTGGTGGCCCCACCAGAGCTGGCGGCTGATGCACCAGTCCTGGATGTGGTTCATCCACTGGTTGTAGGTGTTGACCCAGTTCTCGGGCACGAAGCGCACCTGGCCTGACTGCACGGCGGCGATGGCCTTGTCGGCGATGGAGGTGCCGCTGGTGTTCTTGTCGTTGCCCTTGCTGGTCATGGCGACGAACCACTGGTCGGTCAGCATGGGCTCGACCACCTGACCGGTGCGCGCGCAGCGCGGCACCATCAGCTTGTGCTTCTTGACCTCCACCAGCAGGCCCGCAGCTTCGAGGTCGGCCACGACCCGCTTGCGCGCGACGAAGCGGTCCAGGCCGCGGTACGTCTCGGGCGCGTTGTCGTTGATGGTGGCGTCGAGGTGCAGCACGCCGATGATGGGCAGCTGGTGGCGCTGGCCGACGGCGTAGTCGTTGGCGTCGTGCGCAGGCGTGACCTTGACCACGCCGGTGCCGAATTCGCGGTCCACGTAGTCGTCGGCAATCACCGGAATTTCGCGGTCGCACAGCGGCAGCTTCACGTACTGGCCGATCAGGGCACTGTAGCGCTCGTCTTCGGGGTGGACCATCACGGCCACGTCACCCAGCAGGGTCTCGGGGCGGGTGGTGGCCACGGTCAGGTGGCCGCTGCCGTTGACCAGCGGGTAGGCGATGTGCCAGAGCGAGCCGTCTTCCTCCTCGCTTTCGACCTCCAGGTCGGACACGGCCGACATCAGGATCGGGTCCCAGTTGACCAGGCGCTTGCCGCGGTAGATCAGGCCCTGCTCATAGAGCTGAACGAAGGTCTCGGTCACCACGGTGGACAGCTTTTCGTCCATGGTGAAGTACTCGCGGCTCCAGTCCACGCTGTCGCCCATGCGGCGCATCTGCGTGGTGATGGTGTTGCCTGACTGCTCCTTCCACTCCCAGACCTTGGCAACGAAGTTCTCGCGTGCTTCGGCCGGCGTGGGACCCATGTCGTGGCGGCTGACGCCTTGTTCCTGCAATTGGCGCTCGACGACGATCTGGGTGGCGATGCCGGCGTGGTCGGTGCCAGGCACCCAGGCCGTGTTGTATCCCATCATGCGGTGGTAGCGGGTGAGGCTGTCCATGATGGTCTGGTTGAACGCATGCCCCATGTGCAGGGTGCCGGTCACGTTCGGTGGCGGCAACTGGATGGCAAATGACGGGGCATCGGCCTGTGCCTGTCCGGTGCCCCGATGTCCGGCCGTGCCATAGCCGCGCCTTTCCCACTCGGGTCCCCAGCGCGATTCGATGGGCGCAGGTTCGAAGGACTTGGACAGGCTTTGCAGGCCGGGCTGCTCGGGGGACTGGGTCATGGTCGGTGCAGGGTAGATCAGGCGTGTGCCAGGTCGGGCGTTGGTGCCTCGGGCAAACAGGTGATTTTACGGGGGACCGGCGGTCGGGGGCTGGAACGCGGGGGTGCCACGTATCCCGTGCAGGGCGGTCTGGCGAATCTGCGAATGCGTATCAATTGGTTTGATTTGATAGAGCAAGACAATGCGCTGCATAGTCTCGAACAATTGGACGGGGTAGCTGAAAGTGCGTAGGGTGAACTTCGTCTCGGCGGCCGGTTTCGTTGTGGCATTGGCCGCCGGGCGATTTCTGAACCCACGAAAGGAGATGACGATGCCCGCATTGAAAGGCTCGAAAACCGAGCAGTGCCTGAAGGACGCATTCGCCGGTGAATCGCAGGCCAACCGCCGCTATCTGTACTTCGCGAACAAGGCCGACGTGGAAGGCCAGAACGACGTGGCAGCCCTGTTTCGCTCCACCGCCGAAGGCGAGACCGGCCACGCCCACGGCCACCTCGAGTTCCTCGAAGCCTCGGGTGATCCGGCCACCGGCCTGCCCATTGGCAGCACGCGCCAGAACCTCGAATCGGCCGTGGCAGGTGAAACCCACGAGTACACCGACATGTATCCGGGCATGGCCAAGACCGCCCGGGACGAGGGTTTCGACGAGATCGCCGACTGGTTCGAAACGCTGGCCAAGGCCGAGCGCTCGCATGCCAACCGCTACCAGAAAGCCCTGAACGAACTGGTGGAATAAGGACCACCCCCGCCGCGCTGCGCGCGACCCCCTCAAGGGGGCAACGCTGGCGGCCCGGCCGTGCTGGTTCCGCGGCGTTCTGGATCATCGCTCCGAACGCCGTTTTTGAAAACGTTCAGCCTCAGCCGAGCGCTTTCAAAAAAATTCACGAACCAACCCGCACAGACGAGGACACGAGACATGGCCACCGAAGGCAACCTGGAGGCACCGACACGACATCCGCTGGACTGGAAGCAGCCGGACTTCCACGACGAGGGCAAGTGCTTTGCCGAACTCGAACGCATCTTCGACATCTGCCACGGATGCCGCCGCTGCGTCAGCCTGTGCGGAGCCTTCCCGACTCTGTTCGACCTGGTGGACGAGAGCGCGACGCTGGAGGTCGATGGCGTCAGGAAGGAAGACTACTGGAAGGTGGTCGACCAGTGCTACATGTGCGACCTGTGCTACATGACCAAGTGTCCGTACACGCCGCCGCATGAGTGGAATCTCGATTTCCCGCACACCATGTTGCGTGCCAAGGCCATCAAGTTCCGCAAGGGCCTGGTCGGCAAGGCCGAGCAGTTCCTGGCGTCCACCGACGTGCATGGCAGTTTTGCCGGCATTCCCGTCGTGGTGCAGGTGGCCAATGCCGTCAACCGGACACAGCTTGCCCGCGGTGTCATGGAAAGCGTGCTGGGGGTGGACAGGCAGGCATGGCTGCCCGAACTCGCGACGAAAAAGTTCCGTTCGGCTGCACCGAAGTCCGGTGCCTCGAACGTGGTGGACGGCGAGAAGACGCCGGGCAAGGTGGCGATCTTCTCGACCTGCTATATCAACTACAACGAACCCGGCATCGGTCTGGACCTGCTCCGGATCCTGGAGCACAACGACATTCCCTATACCCTGGTCGAGAAGGAAAAGTGCTGCGGCATGCCCAAGCTCGAACTGGGGGACCTCGATTCGGTGGAGGCCAGCAAGGAGGCCAACATGCCGGTGCTGGCCAGGTATGCCCGGGAGGGCTACGCCATCCTGGCCGCTGTTCCCAGCTGCGCCCTGATGTTCAAGCAGGAGCTGCCGCTCATGTTTCCCGACGATGCGGATACGCAGCAGGTGAAAGCGGCGATGTGGGACCCGTTCGAATACCTGATGGCCCGCAAGCGCGACGGCCTGCTCAAGACGGACTTTCCGCAGCCGCTGGGCAAGGTGAGCTATCAGGTGCCCTGTCACGGGCGGGTGCAGAACATCGGAAAGAAGACCGAGGAAATGCTCAGGATGGTGCCGGGCACGGAGATCAACACCATCGAGCGCTGCTCGGGTCACGCCGGCACCTATGGCGTCAAGAAGGGCTCGCACCAGACGGCCATGAAGATCGGCAAGCCGGTGTTCAAGGCCATGGCCACCATGAAGGACGGCAGCAAACCCGATTTCATCAGTTCCGACTGTCCGCTGGGCGGGCACCACATTGCGCAAGGGTTCGAGGTCAACGGGCTGGGTGCGCCAGAGCTGCAGCATCCGATTTCGCTGGTGGCCCGTGCCTATGGATTGAAATGACCCTTCTGCGGGAGACCCGACATGCAACTGACCGGAAAGATCACACCCGAAAGCCTCATGACCCTGGAGGCCTACAGCAAATGGCGCAAGCTGCACAAGGGCGAGGTGGTGGCCCACCGCAAGCTGCGCACGGTGCATCTGGGTGAGCACATCACGCTGCACTTCGAGAGCGAGATGACCATGCGCTACCAGATCCAGGAGATGTTGCGGATCGAGAAGATCTTCGAGGAAGAGGGTATCCAGGACGAAATCGATGCCTATGCGCCACTGGTACCGGACGGCACCAACTGGAAGGCGACGATGATGATCGAATACACCGACGTCAATGAGCGCAAGCGCGAGCTGGCGCGCCTGATCGGTGTCGAGGACCGCCTGTTCATCGAGGTCGAGGGCTACGACCGCGTCCACGCCATCGCCGACGAAGACCTGGACCGCGAGAACGACGAAAAGACCAGCGCGGTGCACTTTGTCCGCTTCGAGTTCACCGCCCCCATGATCGCGGCACTCAAGGCAGGTGCTGGCGCCAAGCTCGGCTGCAATCACACGCACTATCCGGCCCATGTGCAGATTGGCCCGGAAACCCTGTCGAACCTGGCGGGCGATCTGGTGTGAGGCGCGACGGCAGACCGTGTTGTTCATAATGCGGGCTGTCCTGCCGATGCCCCTCAGCCCTGACCGGGAACGGACCAGGCGTCCTTTGAATGTCCATGCTTTTCCTGCTTTCCCCGGCCAAGTCGCTTGATTACGAATCCCCCGCCCGAACGGACATCCACACCCGCCCCCAGTTTGTATCGCAGGCCGCCGAGCTGATCGGGGTACTGCGGCAGAAGTCGCCCCAGCAGATCGCCGACCTGATGAACCTGTCGGATACGCTGGCCGGACTGAACGTGGCGCGTTACGAGGCCTGGTCGACGCGTTTCACCGCGGGCAATTCAAGGCAGGCCGCGTTTGCCTTTGATGGCGATGTCTATGGCGGCCTGGATGCGCGGTCCCTGTCCGAAGACGACATGTTGTGGTTGCAGGAACACCTGTGCATCCTCAGCGGCCTGTATGGCGTGTTGAGGCCGCTGGACCGCATGCAGCCGTATCGCCTGGAAATGGGCACGCGGCTGGCGACGGAGCGGGGCAGCAACCTCTACCGTTTCTGGGGTCGCCAGATCGCCGACCACCTGAACGAGCGGGCACGTCAGCAGGCGTCGCCGGTGGTGGTCAACCTGGCCAGCGAGGAGTACTTCAAGGCGGTCGACCGCAAGGCCCTGGTGCCGCGGGTCGTCACCTGTGTCTTCGAGGAGCGCAAGGGCGACGGTTACAAGGTGATCAGCTTCATGGCCAAGCGTGCGCGGGGGCTGATGATGCGCTACGCTGTCGAACACCGGATCGAACTGCCCGAAGCGCTCAGGCACTTCGATCTGGAAGGCTATCGCCATGTCCCGGCGGCCTCGGATCAGGATCGGCTGGTGTTCAGGCGGGACGCCAGGCACGGCTGAGACAGGTACAGGAGTTGGAATGACCCAGGCCATCACACCCGCGTTGCGCAAGTGGATCGTCGAGCAGGCGGCGGAAGGGCACTCGCCGGAGGCCGTCCTGGCTGCCATGAAGGCCGCCGGCTGGCAGGCCGATGTGGCCATCCGGGCTCTGGAAGAGACATTGCAGCGGCATTTGCAGCAGCAGGCCACGACCTATGCGGCGGCCGGTGACGGTCCGGTGCCCGATCTGGACCTGACCGGTGCGCCGGCGATTGTCGACGTGGGCGACCGCGTGGTGGAGGTGGTGGCCACCATGGGCGTGCCCCGTGTCGTGGTGCTGGGGGGGCTGCTCGGTGACGACGAGTGCGATGCCCTGATCGAGGCCGCGCGCCCGCGCCTGGCGCGATCGCTGACGGTGCAGACGCAGACCGGAGGCGAAGAGCCCAACCCGGACCGCACCAGCCAGGGCATGTTCTTCCAGCGCGGCGAAAGCGAACTGATCGCCCGCATCGAGGCACGTATCGCCCGGCTGGTTCGCTGGCCGGTGGAACGGGGCGAAGGATTGCAGGTGCTCAACTACCGACCGGGTGCCGAGTACAAGCCGCACTACGACTATTTCGACCCCGACGAACCGGGCACGCCAACCATTCTCAAGCGGGGCGGCCAGCGGGTCGGGACCATCGTCATGTATCTGAACCAGCCTGACCAGGGAGGAGCCACCACGTTTCCCGACGTGGGACTTGAGGTGGCACCGGTCAAGGGCAACGCCGTCTTCTTCAGCTATGCCAGGCCGCACCCGGCGACGCGATCCCTGCATGGCGGAGCCCCAGTGATCCGTGGCGAGAAGTGGGTCGCGACCAAATGGCTGCGCGAGCGGGTGTTCGCTTAGACGCTTAGAATCACCCGGGAGGGTGGATGCAATCGATCATGAACCAACCCGACATGTCGCCGCTGGGCAAGCCCGCGGCCTTTATCGACCAGTACGACCCGGCCCTGCTGTTTCCGCTGCCGCGCGAACCCAAGCGGCTGGAAATCGGTATCTCTGGCAGTGTGCCGTTTCTGGGAGCGGACCTGTGGACGGCTTTCGAACTGAGCTGGCTCAACCCGCGAGGCAAGCCGGTCGTGGCCCTGGCGCACATCACCGTGCCATGCGAGAGCACGCACATCGTCGAGAGCAAGTCGTTCAAGCTCTACCTCAACAGCTTCAGCGGCACATGCTTCGAGACGGCCGAGGCGGTGCGCGACCGGATCCGCCAGGACATTTCGCAGGCCATCTGGCAGGGTGGTCCGGTGCAGGCGTCGGCCGGGGTCCGTCTGTTGCTGCCCGATGCCTTTGCTTCCGAGGTCGTGCAGGAGCTTGATGGCGTGAATCTGGACCGGCTGGATGTGGAGTGCACGCATGACCGCCCGGCGCCCGAACTGCTGACAGCGGCCTTCGGCGAGAAACCGGTGGAGGAAACCCTGGTCAGCCAGCTGCTCAAGAGCAACTGCCTGGTCACGGGGCAACCGGACTGGGGCACTGTGCAGGTGAGTTATGCCGGTCCGCAGATCGACCAGGCCGGCCTGCTGCGCTACATCGTCAGCTTCCGGCGGCACAACGAGTTCCACGAGCAATGTGTCGAGCGCATCTACATGGACATCATGCAGCGGTGCAAACCGGCACGGCTCATGGTCTACGCGCGCTACACGCGCCGCGGGGGGCTGGACATCAACCCCTGGCGCAGCAGCCATCCCTGCTTGCCGCCCCCCAACGTCCGGACGGCGCGACAGTGACTTGACCTGGCCTGACCTTACGGGCAGGCGGTCGGGCTTCAGAGCATCTTCTCGATCAGCGCGCCGGTGAACAGGACCGGCCCGGTCGGGCCGCGTTCGCTGGGTACACCACCTTCGGGTTCCAGGCTGATCGCCAGGGTGGGCACGTTGTGGATGTCGCCTTCGACGGCGGCCAGTTGCAGCAGGGGGTCGTGCCCCAGAACGCCGAGCGATCGGGGTGCGCCGCCTGTGGGTACAGCCCACAGCTGCAGCGACTTGCCGGTGGCTTCCTGGTAGCGGTTGACACGCTGCAGCGTCAGCTGCTGGCTGCCCGGATCGAAGGTGACCAGCATGGCGGGTCCGGCCTGGCTGTCGTGCAGCACGGCCACATACCGGACCTGTGGCTGCGCAGCCAGCTGCGATTGCAGTCCGGCGATCTGCTGTTGCAAGTCCTGCCTCAGGCCAAAGGTGTTCATGCCCGCCAATACGGCGGCCAGGATGCCGGCCAGCGCTCCGCCGCGCCAGAGGGCCAGATTGCGCCACCACCCCTGGCCGGACGTCTGTGGTGCGGTCGCGCTGCGTGACGGCTGCCGCATGGCCTGCTGTGCCTTGTCTGCCCGGACCAGGTTCTCGATACGGATCCACACCGAGGGCGCGGGCCGGACCGGTTCCTGCAGCTCGGTCAGGGCCGAGACACGCGATTGCCAGACCAGGATGGCCGCGCGGACGGTGGCGTGCTCGCGCGCCAGGCTTTCCAGGCGTCGGCGGGCACCTGCACGCAATGTACCCAGCGCATAGGCGCTGGCCAGGTGATCGAGAAGACGGGGGTCATGAATGCGTTTCATCGGAGCCTCCTCAGGCCATGTGCGCCAGGCAGGTGCGCAGTTGCTCCAGACCGCGCCGGATCCACGATTTCACGGTGCCCAGCGGCAGACGCAGCTGGCGCGACAGGTCGCCGTGACTGAGGTCGCGCAGGTAGGCCAGGCTGACCACCTCGCGTTGTTTGTTCTCCAGCTTTCCCAGGCATTGGTGCAGGGCCCAGGCTTGCTGGCTGGCCAGACTGGCATCCATCGGGTCGGGCTCGTCCGAGGCGAGCCCGTCGCTCGGATCGTCGTCGATGTCGTCCTGCAGATGCTCCCGCTCGGCCTTGCGGCGACGCAGCTGGTCCAGCGAGCGGCTGCGCACGATCAGGCCCAGCCAGGCCATGGGCGGACTCAGGCTGGCACGGTAGTCGCCGGCCTGGCGCCAGATCTGCAGGAAGGCGTCCTGCAGGGCATCTTCAGCCCACTCCCGGTTGCCGACCACGCGCAGGGCCAGTCCGTAGAGCTTGGCAGAACTGAGGTCGTAGAGCTGCTTGAGGGCGACTTCGTCGCGGGCCGCCACACGATCGAGCAGGGCAATCAGGGTGTTGTCGGGTGCGAGGTTCATGAGTGGATGGCGCCGGGTGTCGTGACGGGGGGATGGATGTCATCGGGGCTGACTTCATGGGTACGCAACCGTGCCCGTTCCGGATGCAGACCCGGGCATCTCCCGTCCTTAAACCCTGAAAGCGGTAGGGGATATTGCATCTGGCCGCCGGATCCACCGCGTATCCGGATCGACAGCTGTCGTGCACCACGTTTTCTTCCAGGGTCCATTTCGACCATGTCTTCATTTTTCAGGAGTTCACGATGAACAGGTTCACCTTTGACACTTCGCGCCGCGGCTTTCTGGGTCACAGCGGCACCCTCTCCGCAGCCGCTCTGGCCTTGCTCGCCGGTCGCGAGGCCCTGGCCGCAGATCATGCGGCCAATCCAGCCAAGGATGTGGACATCCTGAATGTGGCACTGGGACTGGAGCACGAAGCCATCAATGCCTACCAGCTGGGCGCCGGCAGCGGTCTGTTGCAAAAGCCGGTGCTGGATGTGGCGGTGGCTTTCCAGGGCCACCACAAAACGCACCGGGATGCCCTGATGGCCACGATCCGGAAGCTGGGCGGCAAGCCCGTGGCGGAGCTGTCACCCGATGCCTATGCCAAGGCGTTGAATGCCGCAGCACTCAAGAGCCAGAACGACGTCCTGGACCTGGCGGCGAGGCTGGAGCTGGGTGCGACGAATGCCTACCTGGGCGTCATTCCTTCCATGGCCGATCGCGAACTGGCCAAGGTGGCGGCCCGCCTGGCGGCCGACGAGACCATGCATTTCACCGTCCTGACCAGCGCGCTGGGCCGCCCGCTGCCTCCCGGCGCGCTGTCCTTTGGCGCCTGACCCCACGATCCATCCGAGGAGTTGTTCATGATCATCAAGCTTTCGCTCGCCGTCCCTGCCGTCCTGGCACTGGCGGCCTGTGCTGGAACGGCGGACCGTGGGGGTGCCATGGCGTTTTCCCAGTCGATGCTGCCGGCCGGCATGCAGGTGCCGGCCGGGCATCGTGTGGCCATGGAGACCGTGGGTGTCGGCCAGATCACCTACGAGTGCCGGGTCCGGCAGGATGCGGCCGGCCAGTTCGCATGGGCCTTCGCCGGTCCCGATGCCCGCCTGCTGGATCGCAGTGGCCGGCAGGTGGGCCGCTACTATGGCCCCCCTGCCACCTGGGAGGCCGCAGACGGTTCGCGTGTCACCGGCAAGCAACTGGCCGTCTCACCCGGTGGTGCGGGCAACATCCCGCTGCAGTTCGTGCAGGCCGATCCGGCCATGGGCAGCGGCGCCATGCAGGGGGTGTCCTACATCCAGCGCGTGGCCACGCAGGGCGGCGTGGCGCCGGCCAAGCCCTGCGATGCCGCACGGGCTGGCAGCAAGGAGGTGGTCCGGTACCAGGCCGACTACATCTTCTGGAAGCCGGCCTGATCAGGCCGAACGGCAGAAACCTTCGAGCAGGTTGACGGCGTTGGTGCCGACCTCGTCCACCGCGTAGCCGCCTTCAAAGGTGAAGACCGTGGGCGTCCCCGCGGCCGCCAGCAGGCGGCCGACGGTGTCGTAGTCCTCGGTGCGCAGGCGGAAGCCCGAGATGGGGTCGCCTTCGAAGGTGTCGGTTCCCAGGGGCACGACCAGTGCCTGGGGGTCGAAGTCTTCCACGGCTTCGAGCGCGTGGTCGAAGGCTTCGCACCAGTCGATGAATCCGGTTCCACGGGGCAAGGGCAGGTTCAGATTGAACCCCTCGCCGGGCCCGGCACCGCGCTCGTCTTCGTGTCCGAGGAAGAACGGGTACTCGGTGCGGGGGTCGCCATGGATGGACACGGTGAAGACGTCCGGCCGTTCGTAGAAGATGGTCTGCGTGCCATTGCCGTGGTGGTAGTCGATGTCGAGCACGGCCACTCGCGACAGGCCGGCTTCGCGCAGGGCCTGGGCAGCTATGGCGGCATTGTTCAGGAAACAGTAGCCACCGAAGAAGTCGGGCCCGGCGTGGTGGCCGGGGGGACGCGTGAGTGCAAACGCGGCCCGGTCGCCGTCCAGGACCGCCCGCACCGCCTCGATGGCGCAGGCGGCACCCGCGCGGGCTGCCTGCCAGGTGCCGGCCATCAGCGGCGTTCCCGCATCGAAGGCGTACAACCCCAACCGGGCCGCGAAATTCGCAGGCGGGACATCGGTGCGGAACCCATGCCGCTGGGGCAGTGGCCACACCGACGGGAGCACGTCGCAACTGGCATTGGCCGGGTCCATGGCCACCCATTCATCCCAGGCTCCGGCCACAAATGCGGTGTAGGGCGTGGTGTGGACCTGGCCGATGGCGTGGTCGAGGGTCGCGTCGTCAATGGCCGGTGTCCGGATCTCGCCCTGCGACCGCCGCCGCAGTTCGGCAAGAACGAACTCCAGCCGGTCCGGCCCCTCGTGGCAGGGCACCAGGCGGCCGCGAAACATCTCGTGGCGGCCAGCGTGCTGCGCATGCAGCGGATTGGTGAAGGTCTTCATGATCGCCAGTGTCGCACGGTGTGCCGTGCCCGAACAGGACGCAGCCGACGACCGGGGAAACATCGCTTGCCGGATCGCCGGTGCGGTGCTACCGTGTGGCTTCCCTTCGCCACGCAGCCGCTGCAGGCGCCGGGACGTGCTGTTGTTCCTCTTCGAGCCCTTTCAGGAGAAAGCGAGCGAGCCGTGAGACACACCACCCTGCGCACCTACCGCTTTCCGGAAGGCGCCCGCATCGCACAGGCCCAGCCTCCGATGGGCGTTCCTGTCACGCCGGCGTCGCCCGGGCGCTCCGTGATGACCGACCTGACCCATGTCAGGGCCGCAACGATCGGACCGGATGCGCGCCTGTCGGAAGTCCGTCAGAGCATGATCCACCAGGGCGTGCGCCTGCTCTTTGTGGTCAGTGAGCTGCCCAGCGTGGCCGGCCTGATCACCACCACGGACCTGGAAGGGGAGCGCCCCACGCAGGTCATCAGTGCCCGTGGCGTGCGCTATGACGACCTGATTGTCTCGGACGTGATGTCGCCCCTGTCCTCGCTGGATGCGATCGACCTGGAAGACCTTGCGCACGCCAATGTGGCCCAGGTGATCGACACGCTCAAGCAGGTCGGCCGGCGCCACCTGATCGTGGTGCAGAAGGCCGGGCAGGATCACGGCCCGCGCGTGCGTGGCGTGATCTCGCTGGCGCAGATCGAGCGGCAGCTCGGCCAGACCATCGGTCTGGTCGACACCGTCGAACCGTTCCGGGAAGCCCGGCTGACCCTCGCTGCCTGAGGCGCGTCAGCCCTGTGAGTTGAACGTGACGAGCGGCGAGAGGGGCGGGAATTCGCCGGCCCGCTTGCCCTTCATGGCGGCAATGGACTCGCCCACATGGCGGTTGCTCCAGATCGTTCCCTGTAGCCAGCCCATCTGGCGCAGGCTGTCCTCCACGCTGTGGTCCCGTGCATAGTTGACCGCCTGCTTGGTGCCCCAGATGGCAATCGGCGGTTTGGCCGCGATCTCCCGTGCGCACCGGAGGGCCGCGTCCAGCATGGCTTCGGGCGAGTCGAACACGTCGTTGACCAGACCGTACCCCAAGGCCCGCTGTGCGGGCAGTCGCCGGCCGGTGTAGGCCAGTTCCTTGACCACCGCCAGCGGCACCAGCTTGGGCAGCCGTTGCAGCGTGCCCACGTCGGCGACCATGCCGATGTTGATTTCCTGGATGCAGAAAAACGCGTCCTGCGTGGCGTAGCGGATGCAGCCGCAGGTGACCATGTCCACCGCCCCGCCGATGCAGCCGCCCTGGATGGCGAAGATGACAGGCATGCGCAAGGTCTCGATCTTCGTGAATGTGGCCTGCATGTCGGTCAGCAGGTCGAAGATGGCTGCCCGTCCTTCCGGTGTCTGGTCGTCCATCTGGATGGCCCCGGCAAAGGTGTCCAGCGCCATGCCTGCCGAGAAGTGTTTGCCGGTGCTGCTGACGACCAGGGCGCGGGCCTTGCCTTCCTGGTGGAGTTGCGTGAGCAGTTCGTCCAGCTCGCGCCAGAAGGTGGGATGCATGGTGTTCATGGCCTCGGGCCGGTTGAGCACCAGGTGGGCGACGTGGTCGTCACCCAAGCTCAGGGAAAAGCAGGTCGGTGTGGTCATCGGGACTCCTGTCGCGTGCTGTGCGCGGTTGGACGGAAGGGGTTTCACTGTAGCGGCCGTCGGCCACGGGCTCTGTCCCGGGCTTGACCAGCTTGCCTACCCGCACACCCAGCAGGCGAAAGCGCCGGCCCAGGTCGACGCGTCGCAGGCACTGCCCGGCATGGCGGCGGATCGACACCGCGTCGTTGACGGCCTGCCCGATGGTGAGGTCGCGTGTCACCTTCTCGAAATTGTCATAGGTGATCTTGATGCCGATGGTGCGACCGGCGTAGCCCTTGCGCTGCAGGTCGGCGGCGACCTGCTCACACAGCCGGGTGAAGGTGGCGCCCAGTTCGCCACGATCGCGCACGGCGTGCATGTCGCGCTCGAACGTGGTTTCGCGGCTCATGCTCACCGGTTCGCTTTCTGTGACCACCGGACGGTCGTCGCGGCCCCAGGCGGCGTCGTGCAGCCAGGCACCATAACTGCGGCCGAAGTGCTCCACCAGCCAGGACCTGTCGCGCGCGGCCAGTTCGCCGATGGTGTGGATGCCGTGCGATTGCAGCCGGGCGTCTGCCTTGGGGCCGATGCCGTTGATCTTGCGACAGGGCAGGGGCCAGATCAGTGGCTGGATGTCATCGGTCGCCACGACGCTGATGCCGTTGGGCTTGTTGAACTCGCTGGCCATCTTGGCGATGAGCTTGTTGGGCGCCACGCCGATCGAGCAGGTCAGGCCGGTGGCCTGGAAGATGCTTTTCTGGATCAGTCGCGCCAGCACGCGACCGCCTTCACGCTGGCCGCCGGGCACGTCGGTGAAGTCGATGTAGACCTCGTCGACACCCCGGTCTTCCATGACGGGTGCGATCTCCGTGATGGTGGATTTGAACAGGCGGGAGAGTCGCCGTACCTCGTCGAAATCCACCGGCAGCAGGATGGCGTCCGGGCAGAGCCTGGCCGCCTTCATCAGTCCCATGGCCGATCCGACACCAAACTGGCGTGCCGCGTAGGTGGCGGTGGTGGCGACACCGCGTCCGGTGTAGTCCTTCAGGCGGGGAAAGAAATCGACGGGTATCCGGTCGAGTGTGTCGGGGCCCCATTCGCGATCCGGGTAGACCTGGCGAAGGTGTTCCAGCATGGCGTCCTCTCGCCGGCGACCGCCACCGATGACCATGGGCAGCCCCTTGAGCTGCGGATAGCGCAGCAGTTCGACCGATGCGAAGAAGGCATCCATGTCGAGATGGGCGATGCGGCGGGTCCGGGTGGAAGTGGGCATGCAAAGGGTCGCCCGTCTTGCAGGAGCGGTGGCGTCATGCGTAGGGTACAGTGCAAACGGCTGTTCTGACCTGGAGACTGTATGTCCAACGTGCCTCGCATCCTGATGACGCTTGTCCTGGGGGCCAGCATCACTGCTGGCGGCTTTTTTGTCGGCTCAGGCCTGGAGCGTTTTCGCCTGGCCGACCGGTCGGTGACGGTCAAGGGGCTGGCCGAGCAAGCGGTCGACAGCGATCACGTGGTCTGGACGCTGGGTTTCCGGCGTGCCGGACCCGGGTTCGGTGGGGTGCAGCAGGCGCTGGCGGCCGACAGGGACCGGGTGCTGGCGTTTCTGCGGGAACGCGGCTTCACGGACCAGGAACTGGAGGTGCGTCCCCTGCAGGTGAAGGACCTGTATGCCCGCGAATATGGCCAGGCCAACCAGCCCCTTCGCTTCAACGGTACCGGGCAGGTGCTGGTCAAGAGCGACCGGGTGGACGAGGTCGAGCGGGCCGCCCTGGCGGTCGATCCCTTGATCCAGGCTGGCATTCAGCTGGGTTTGGACGACGGCCCGGCCGGTCCGCACTACCAGTTGCGCGGATTCAATGACCTCAAGGGGCCGTTACTGGCGCAGGCCACGCGCAACGCGCGGGAGCAGGCCGAGAAATTTGCGGCCGAGGCGGGCGCACGACTGGGGCCCTTGCGTCAGGCCAACCAGGGGGTGATCCGCATCAGCGGCGATGACGGCAACGACTTTGACGATGGTCGCTCACGTCGCAAACGGCTGCGCGTGGTCAGCACCTTCGAGTACATGTTGCGCTGAGATCGTCATTCCAGCGCCGGAGGCGCCGACAGTCCTTCCGAAGCGCGGTCACTGCGCGAAGGCAGTGGCAGGTGCTGAACCACCTTGCGCGGATCGTCGGCGCTGCGGTCCAGGGCCCGGGACAGCCGCGCCAGCAACCGGTTCTCGTCGATGGGGCTGTCGTTGGCCATGTCGATCACGCCATCGGGCGGCATGGCGGTGACCAGTCGCAGCTTCAGGCTCACCTGGGGGCCGATCACCGGGACGATCTCCAGACCTTTGGCCACGATGTGTTGCGCCAGATGCCGGATGTCCTCGGTCTGCTGCGGCCCCTCCACGAGGATGGCAAAGCGGGTGTCGTCCAGGCGGCTGACGGTGTCCAGGTCTCGCACCACCTCGGACAGGCGTGCCGCAGCCACCACCATGGCCTTGTCGGCCGCTTCACGCCCGAATTCGGCCCTGATGTCGGCGTGGTTGCCCAGTTCGACCAGCAGCAGGCCCAGCTGGTGCTGCCGGTGGCCGCGGGCGCGCCTGAGGGCATCCCGCAGGCGCAGGGTCAGCACCGGCAGCAGGGCCAGGCCGGTCAGCGGATCGGTGCTCTCCAGCGCTCGCAGTCGGGCACGGTGCTCGCTAAAATCCTTGGCACGCAGGTGCAGGATGTAGAGCAGGAGCGGAATCTCGATGGCCGAACCGATCATGACCGCATACTGCGTGGCCCAGCTGTCCGGCAGCACGCCGGCACTGCGCAAGGCCGGGAACGGATACCCCAGGTGCACCGGCAGGAAACCCAGGAACAGCCAGCCGGCGTAGGCCTGGCCCTGGCGCCAGGCCCACAGGCACAGCGTGGCACTCAGCAGCACCGAGACCAGACCGTACAGGTTGAGCAGGGCAAACGCCAGACCGTTGTACAGGGCAAAGTACAGCAGCGGGAACAGCAGGCCGGCCAGGCACCAGAGCAGTACGGCACGGTCCACCCGCACGCTGTAACGCGAGAGGGCGCACACCTCGCGCACGAACCAGATGCCGGAGGCACTCAGCCACAGCACGAACAGGGCCGGTGCCATGTCGTTCCAGGCCGGGCTCTCGTTCCAGACGAACAGGCCGCCCAGGCCCGTGAACGACACCTGGAATCCCAGCATGCAGGTCACGTAGGTGCAGTAGGCGATGAAGGCGCGGTCGCGGTAGAGGCGCCAGTGCACGCCGCCCAGGAACAGGACCAGCAGACCAAAACCCAGGTACGCGCCCACCATGAGGAAGGTCCAGTAGCGTTTGGCCTGCAGCTGGCTTTCGCTGAGCAGCTGCAGGCGCGGACTGGTGGGTGACGGGGCGTTCTCCAGGCGCAGCCACACGGGTGCGTCGGTGTCCGGCAGAAGGGCAAACACCGGCGTCTGGTCAGGCAGGCTCCACCGGGCCACCGGCAGATGGTCGCCGGCCACCTGAACCCGCCAGCTGCCGTCGGGCAGGCGCTGGTACAGGGTGGCGGTGTTCATGAAGGCCGATGCGCTCAGGGCCAGGTACCAGCGCTGGCCTTCGGGCAGGACAGGCAGGTCCGGTTGCAGCCACAAGGCCTTGCCGGCGAGGTCGAAGTTGCGGAACTGGTCCAGGGTCTGGACGTCGCTGGCTGGCCGCTGCGCCACCTCGTCGACGCTGGCCGAGCCGTCAGGGTCGACCCAGTAGCGGCTGCCCAGCGTGATGTCGGTCTGCTCTGGAGGTGCAGCGTCGGCCAGCGCGGGCCGGATGCCGGTGACGAGCAAGGCGAGCAGCAGGCAATGCTGCCAGAACCTGAGCACACGGGAAATGCGGGTGAATGGCCGGTGGCGCAGGGTTTGGGTCATGTGGGAACTTTGCGGGCGGACGGCGGCACCCAGGAACCGCTGGTGGTGAGCCAGTCTTCCACCCGGTTGAGCCAGGCTGGCGCATGGACGTCGGCGTGCCAGCCGTCGACCGTGTTGTGCATCTGATCCAGCAGCCGTTCGGGCAGGGCCAGGGGGCGGGTCTGGTCCAGCAGGAAGCGGGTGAGCAAGTGATAGCCGATGGCCCGTGTGAACATGCGGGTGAGGGAAAAACCGGGCGCGAACAGCCGGCCAACCCGGTCTATCGATCCGATCAGGAACATGCCGGTCCGGAACAGGGTCCGGGTGGCCCACCCCGCCTGGGGTCCGACACCGATGCTTTGCGCGGCGGGCCGGCCCAGCAGACGCTCGATCATGGGTACGGGCAGGTGCCGGATCACCGGCACGCGGATGCTGTCTGACAGGGCTTTGACGAGTGCCTGGCCCAGCGCCGGTCGTGCGTCGATGCGACCGGCTGGCTGGGCGCCGCAGGACTGGAACCGGTCGAGCAGGGCCAGCGCGCTGTCCATGTCGTGGGCCATGAGGGACGCATCGATACCCAGCACATGGCCCACCACGTTCCAGGCGTGGAGGTAGGCGGTTTCCTGGCGCCCGGTCAGACCCATGTTCAGGGTCCGCATGGCCTTGAGGAACACGGCATGGAAGGTCAGCAGGGTGAAGGCCAGTTCCAGCTGGCTGCAGGGCAGGCCCAGTTGCTCGGTGTTCCAGTCGTGCCGGCACCAGACCTGGTGACGGCTGTCCCGCAGGGTGTGTGCCTCGTCGGCCTGGCGGGTCACGATCAGGTGGCGGATGGTCGCGTGGATGAGCCGTACCTTGAGCACCTGGGCGACGACGCCGCCGCCCGGCGTGGTCAACCCGCCGTCCATCATGACCGGGAAGATCATGGCGGCCGTTTGCCGGATGCGGTGTTCGGTGTGCTGCTCCAGCTGTCCGGACAGGTGCAGCACCTCTGCGAGCTGGGGCATCTGGTAGCAGGCCGGCAGACTGGCGCAGAACAGCAGGGTGCATGACAGCGGACCGTAGGCCATGAAGACCGACTCCGCTTCGTCGATCCGTGCCGGATCGGCCCAGTCGGGCAGCGCGCTGCCTTCCCTGGCGTAGCGGGCCATGGCCTCCACGATGTCCGGGGACTGGCCGTCGACGCGCCACGTTCCCGACGTGAGATCGGCATTGCATGTCCAGCCTGCCATGAGTTGGCTGGCCTGGCCCAGGCGGGCCATGGCTTCGGGCAACGGGTAGCCACCCATGAGTGCCGATACCGTGCGGTCGGCCAGGCCATCGCCGCTGTGGGCTGCCCGGTCGAGTTCAGTGTCCGGACCTGTCATGCTGCGGTCTCCACAGGTGCCTGGCGCCATTGCCACCAGCGGGTCCAGGCCAGCAGGAGCGGAATGCCCATCGCGAAGAAGGTCACGACCCTGAGGGCCAGGTTGGCACCCCAGATGAGCTGGAATACCAGCGCGGCGCCGTAGATGGCCAGCAGGACGGCGAAGGCCCGGGTCTGTCCGGGTGTCCGCGTGGCCTGTGGCGCGTGCCGCAGGAACGTGCGGTCGATGAACAGTGTGATGGCGAACGAGACCGCCATCCAGCCGACAAAACCTTCGACGGTCTCGCCGAACCAGCCACCGTCCGGCTTTTCCATGATCCAGGCCTTGAGCACGTAGACGAAATAGGGATCGGCGCCCAGGTCGAAGGCGGTGACCAGCATGGCTGCCAGCCAGGCGGTCAGCAGGCTGCCGGACCAGCGCGTGCCTGGCTCCAGCGGGTGGCGCCACAACAGCAGCCGGGCCATGCTCCAGCCCACCATGGCCAGGGCGAACCACATGAGGGGTATCGCCACCGGTACGTCGACCACGCGCGGCCCCAGCACATCGGTGTAGGTGTAGCGTCCGAAGAGCCAGCCAAACGACGTCCCCGCCTGCTCGGCAGCCCAGCCCACCGCCACGGCGACTACGGCACAGACGGCCACTGACCGGGGCATCAGGTGCCGGGATGCGGCGCCCGCCATGGCGAACAGGATCAGCGAAGCCAGCACCAGTGCCACTGATACGGCAGGATGGTGGGCCCATGTCCAGGCCACCAGGGCCAGCGCGCAGCCAGCCAGCCCCCAGGTTCGCAGGCGAGCGTGAGCAGGTCGGTTCAACCGAGGCCTCCCTTCAAGATGACGGCCCGCACCGGTGTCCGGTGGCGGGCTTTCGATGATCTCCCTGATGCAGGCGGGAAGCAGGTCCGGCCCCGGCCGTCATTGTAGGGGGCGGTGCCTGCGGGCCTGTCGCGTCGGGCGCGCCGGCCATCGGGGTGTGCTTGCCGTTGCTCAGATGGACTTGATCACCCACCAGCCCCTGAACAGCCACGGCAGGCTGGGGCCGGCGCCAGCGGGGACGCCGCCCTTGTTTTCCGCGCTGACGGCCATCTCGGTGATGCCCTGCAGGTCGGCCTCCGACACGGGCATCTGCAAGGTCTTGTAGCGGCTTTCGATGACCCCCAGGGAGCGTGGCGGCTGGCCGTCGCGCAGCGCCCAGACCTGCATGCTGTCCTCTCGCCCCTCGCGCACGTCGTTCAGGCGCTGCAGCAGCAGCGCGCCCTGCTGGGGGTCGTGTGTGACCAGCATGGCGGGACGCTGGCCGTCGTCCAGCAGGACGGCCACATGCCGGATCTGCGGTTTCTCGATCAGCCGGCCCTGCAGATGCACGATCTGGGCCTGCAACTGGGCCAGCATGCTGGCCGATGCGGCCCAGGCCAGCAACAGCGCGATGAGCAGGAAGATGGCCAGCGCCCGCCACCAGGGGGATACCCCTGTCGGGAGGCGCGGCTGCGGGGATGCGTCGGTCATGTCGGCAAGTGGCGGCGTGGACGGCGCACAATGCGGTCCTTTGGCGCCGCATTTTCCCATGGACACTGCCGACGGTGATTCAGGATCCGGATCAGACACTGGTCGAGCGCGTGGCCGTCGACCGCAGGCACCACGGATTGCGCGGCCTTGAGCGCCCCCGTGCGGGGTGTCAGCCGGCCACCGGAAAAGTGCCCGGCAGCAGGATCGACTTGTCGACCGACCCGATCTGCGTGTGACCGCAGAAGGCCATGGTCAGATCCAGTTCCTTGTGCAGGATCTCCAGGCATTTGCTTACGCCCGCCTCACCCATCGCACCCAGCCCGTACAGGAAGGGGCGGCCGATGTAGACGCCCTGGGCACCCAGGGCGCGGGCCTTGAGCACATCCTGGCCGGAGCGGATGCCACCGTCCATGTGCACTTCGATCTGGCCGCCCACGGCGTCCACGATGGCCGGGAGGGCCTCGATGCTGCTTTGCGCGCCGTCGAGCTGGCGGCCGCCATGGTTGGAGACGATCAGCGCGTCGGCACCCGACTGCACCGCCAGCTTCGCGTCCTCCACATCCTGGATGCCCTTCAGGATCAGCTTGCCGCCCCAGCGGTTCTTGATCCACTCCACGTCGCCCCAGTTGAGGGCCGGGTCGAACTGCTGCGCGGTCCAGTTGGACAGGCTGCCCATGTCGGCCACGCCGGAGACGTGACCGACGATGTTGCCGAACTGGCGGCGCGGGGTGCCCAGCATGCCCAGCGCCCAGCGGGGCTTGGTGGCGATGTTGATCATGTTGGCGATGGTCAGCTTGGGCGGTGCCGACAGGCCGTTCTTCAGGTCCTTGTGCCGCTGGCCCAGGATCTGCAGGTCCAGCGTCAGCACCAGGGCCGAACAGTTGGCCGCCTTGGCGCGGTCGATCAGGCGCTCGATGAAGCCGCGGTCTTTCATGACATAGAGCTGGAACCAGAAGCCCTCGCCAGCGTGCCGGGCCACGTCCTCGATGGAGCAGATGCTCATGGTCGAGAGCGTGAACGGGATGCCGAACGCCTTTGCTGCCCGTGCGGCCAGGATCTCGCCGTCGGCGTGCTGCATGCCGGTCAGGCCGGTGGGGGCAATCGCCACCGGCATCGCCACCTGCTGGCCGACCATGGTGGTGGCGGTGCTGCGGTTTTCCATGTTCACCGCCACACGCTGGCGCAGCTTGATCTTCTGGAAGTCGTCGTTGTTGGCGCGGTAGGTGCTCTCGGTCCAGGAGCCGGAATCGGCGTAGTCGTAGAACATGCGCGGCACGCGCTTCTGGGCCAGGATGCGCAAGTCTTCGATGTTGGTGATCACGGTCATGGGGAACGTCTCCGGGACAGGCTTGATGATCGGGCGATGTTAGCCATAGCCGCCGCAAAAGGCTTGTGAAAGCGGGACAGTGCAGCGTGAATTTATTTGACGGCGGGTGCAGGCAGTACCTGCTGGCGTTCCTGCGGTGTCAGCGGTTCGACCCAGCCCAGCTGCTGTTCCAGCACGTCCAGCGTCGCTTCCGATGCATCACGGCCCTGCATCTGCCGGGCCCGGATCCGTTCACGCAGCAGGTCGACCGGTGCCTCGCAGGCCAGGATGGCAAAGGGCACGCGCCGGTCGTGCGCCAGATCGGCAAAGTGCTGCCTTTCCTGCCGGCGCAGGAAAGCCGCGTCGACGATCACCCGCCATCCCTGATCGATCAGGTGGCCGGCGCGGGTCATCAGGCTCCCGTAGGTGTCGCCGTGGGCCCGCGCAGAGTACAGGCCGGTGTTCAGGCCAGAGCCGCTGCTGGCCAGGGCGGTGAGACCATGCAGGCGCTTGCGCTCCACGTCGGAGCGCAGCCGAATGGCGCGGCCATCGGTCTGCGCCGTCAGCCAGCGGGTCGAGGCCCAGGTCTTGCCGCTGCCCGACAGGCCGTGGGTGATGACCAGTCGGGGCGAAGGCGCATGTGGCGGCAGATCGGCCATGCGGCTGGCCAGCTGGATGTAAGTGCGCACCTCGGTTGACATCGCTGTGGCTTCAGACGAGGCTGCGTCCAGCTGCGTCCAGCGGATGCTGGAGACCTTGGCCCGCACCAGGGCACGGTAGACCGCGAAGAACGTCAGGACATCAGGCGCCGACACATCGCCGCTGGCGTCCAGCCATTCACTCAGCAGGACATGGGCCAGCCCCGCCTGTCCGATGCGCCGCAGGTCCATCCAGGTGAAGGCGATGTCACTGGCCACGTCGATCCAGCGCAGGGCATCGTTGAATTCGATGGCATCGAACGGGATGACCTCGTTCCCCACACGCACCAGGTTCGCCAGATGCAGATCGCCATGGCCTTCGCGCACCCTGCCGTCATGCCGCCGTTGACACAGCAGGGTGGTCAGTGACTGCAGGTGTGCGTCGGTCCAGGCGGACAGGTGCCGCAGGACGGCGCGGCTGTCTGCCGTGACAGGGTTGTCCTGCAGCGTTGCCAGGTTGTCGCGTGCAAAGGCGGCCACGTCCGATGGGGCGCCCCAGCCGTCGTCGGGCCCGGCCACTGCCGCCCGGGTCTGGAAATCCGCCAGGTGGCGCGCCAGGGCCTGCATCATGGCGGGGGTCAGTTCCCCGCGGCCGGCCACATGGTCCAGCCGGTCATGCTCGGGGAAGCGGCGCATCTGAACCGCCCACTCGATGGCCTGGTCCGGGGCGCCGCCCAGGATCGGCGCGTGTGCCGTTCCTGCAATGGGCAGCGCCGCCAGGTAGATGCGTTGCGCGCCCTTGGATGGTTCGAAGCGCGAATTGACCCGCAACTCCGCCTCACAGGCGGCACGGCGTTTCTCTAGGGTCGAGAAGTCCATGAAGGGCAGGGCCACGGGCTTCTTGATCTTGTAGGCAAAGTCCCCTGCCAGCAGCACCCATGCGCCGTGGGTCTGCATCAACTCGACCCGTTCCACCGGATGCGGGTACCGGCCGGGATCCAGCAGGGCGGAGATCAGCTCGGGCAGGTCATCCAGCGACATTCCCGCACTGTACCGGGTCACCGGCCGCCCGGATGCACCTCTGGTGTCACCAGCTCACTTCGCGGTCCGGCGTGGCGCTGATGCGGTGGATGCTCAGGTCGGCGCCGTCGAATTCCTCTTCCTGATCGAGCCGGATGCCCAGGGTGACCTTGAGCACGCCATAGACCACCAGGCCGCCGAGCAAGGCCCAGGCCACGCCGAGCGCGGTCCCGGTCAGCTGCGCCAGGAAGCTCACGCCACCCAGGCCACCGAGTGCATGCTGGCCGAAGAGTCCGGCGGCCAGACCTCCCCAGGTGCCGCACAGTCCATGCAGGGGCCAGACGCCCAGCACATCGTCGATCTTCCAGCGGTTCTGAGTGGCCGTGAACATGACCACGAAAAGCGCACCCGCGACGGCACCCACGACCAGCGCACCGATCGGGTGCATGAGGTCCGAGCCGGCGCAGACCGCCACCAGTCCGGCCAGGGGGCCGTTGTGCACGAAACCCGGGTCGTTCTTGCCCATGACCAGGGCGGCGATGGTGCCACCCACCATGGCCATGAGCGAATTGACGGCCACCAGGCCGGAGATGTTGTCCAGCCGCTGGGCGCTCATCACGTTGAAGCCGAACCACCCGACGATCAGAATCCAGGCACCCAGGGCCAGGAAGGGAATGTTGCTGGGCGGGTGCGCCGACATGCCGCCGTCCTTGCGGTAGCGGTTGGCACGGGCGCCCAGCAGCAGCACGGCGGGCAGGGCGATCCAGCCACCGACCGCATGCACGACGACAGAGCCTGCAAAGTCATGGAAGGCTGCGCCCGTGGTGGCCTCGATCCAGTCCTGCACGCCGAAGTGCCGGTTCCATGCGATGCCTTCGAAGAAGGGGTAGACCAGGCCGACGATCACCGCCGTGGCAATCAGCTGGGGCCAGAACTTGGCGCGCTCGGCAATGCCGCCGGAGATGATGGCCGGAATGGCGGCAGCGAAGGTGAGCAGGAAGAAAAACTTCACCAGCTCGTAGCCATTGAACTGCGCCAGCTGATCGGCTGCCACGAAAAAGTGGGTGCCATAGGCGACGCCGTAGCCGACGATGAAATAGGCCAGCGTCGAGACCGAAAAATCGACCAGGATCTTGACCAGGGCATTGACCTGGTTCTTTTTGCGGACCGTGCCCAGTTCGAGAAAAGCGAATCCGGCGTGCATGGCCAGGACCATGATCCCGCCGAGCAGGACAAACAAGGCATCCGCGCCCTGTTTTAGTGCATCCATGAGAAATCTCCGTGCAGAAAGCTTGTTTTGGTGCGTGAAAAGCGCCAAAACAGGGTCTGCATGGCGACTCGCACCATGACAAAGCAATAATCGCACCAACCTGGAATCGCTTGCGCCGGTTTGGGGCGCCGCCGGTTCACGGACCCGTGGGTGGCCGGTCGGGCGTCAGGAACAGCTGACGCTGCCGCAGCCGCTCATGGTGGCCGGACGCACCCTGGAAGGGTCGGCCAGGGTCTCTGTTCGGGAGTCGAAGCCGACGTCCTTCAGGTGCAGGGCCAGCCCGGCATCCATGCTGGCCGCGTGCTGGGGAAACCACTCGGCCAGGGCTTCGGCCAGCCGGTTGATGATGTCGGTGTCGCCCTGCTCGAAATGGTCGACCACGGCGCGCATGGTTTCCAGGATGGTGGCATGGTGGCTGGCATGGCAGTTGTCGGGTGCGAATCCCGTGGCCACCATCCAGCGTTCTTCCTGCGCGAAGTGCTCCACCGTATGTTCGATGAACTGGCGGTACAGCGGCAACTGCTGTTCCGTCGGTGTGGCCAGCAACTGGTTGAGCAGGGTGACGAATTCCTCGTGGGTGTCGTCCATTCGGGCATCGCCGGTGCTCAGGGCGTCGGTCCAGTTCAGGCCGCGGGATGCGTCAGTGGGTGAGGGCGTGGCAGTTTCCATGACTGTGCAGCTTAAGGGCCGGGCATCTGTCCGGGCTTGACCGAGGTCAAGCCGCCGTGGATGCCGGCAGGGACAACAAGGGACATCAGGTGGCCGATGCGTTCAGGCGGGCACGGTGCCGGGCCACCTGCGTCCTGACCTGCGATGGCGCGGTGCCGCCCAGGGTGTTGCGGGCTTCCAGGCTGCCGCGCAGGCTCAGGACGTCGAACACATCCTTCTCGATGCTGGGGTGGAATCCCTGCAGCACGATCAGCGGCAGTTCGGACAGATCGCAGTTGTGGCTGGTGGCCGCCTTGACCGCGTGGGCCACGGTCTCGTGCGCATCGCGGAAGGGCAGGCCCTTCTTGACCAGATAGTCGGCCAGGTCGGTGGCGGTGGCGTAGCCCTTGTTGGCGGCGGCTTCCATGGCGGCGGCGTTGACGGTGATGCCGCCTTCCTTGGTGCCGGTGGCCGGGTTCAGCTGGCCGCCGACCATCTCGCAGAAGATGCGCAGCGTGTCCTTGAGCGTGTCCACCGTGTCGAACAGGGGTTCCTTGTCTTCCTGGTTGTCCTTGTTATAGGCCAGGGGCTGGCCCTTCATCAGGGTGATCAGGCCCATCAGGTGGCCGACCACGCGACCGGTCTTGCCGCGCGCGAGTTCGGGCACATCGGGGTTTTTCTTCTGCGGCATGATGGACGAGCCGGTGGTGAAGCGGTCGGCAATCTTCACGAAACCGAAGTTCTGGCTCATCCACAGAATGAGTTCTTCGCTGAAGCGGCTGATGTGCACCATGCACAGGCTGGCGGCGGCGGTGAATTCGATGGCGAAATCGCGGTCGCTCACGCCGTCCAGGCTGTTCTGGCTGACCTGGGGCTGGCCTTTCTCATCGACCATGCCCAAGGTGCGGGCCACGCGTTCGCGGTCCAGCGGGTAGGTGGTGCCGGCCAGGGCGGCGCTGCCCAGCGGCAGGCGGTTGGTGCGGCGGCGCACGTCGGCCATGCGCTCGGCGTCACGCGCGAACATCTCCACATAGGCCAGCAGGTGGTGGGCAAAGCTGACCGGCTGGGCCACCTGCAGGTGGGTGAAGCCTGGCAGGATCACGTCCACGTTCTGCTCGGCCACATCCACCAGGGCCACCTGCAACTCGCCCAGCAGGTCACCGATGAGGTCGATTTCGTCGCGCAGCCACAGGCGCACGTCGGTGGCAACCTGGTCATTGCGGCTGCGGCCGGTGTGCAGGCGCTTGCCGGCGTCGCCGACCAGCTGGGTCAGGCGGGCCTCGATGTTCAGGTGCACGTCTTCCAGGTCGAGCTGCCACTCGAAGGTGCCGGCCTCGATTTCGGCGCGGATCCGGGCCATGCCGCGTTCGATGTCGGCCAGGTCCTGTGTGCCGATGATGCCTTGTGCAGCCAGCATGTCGGCGTGGGCCAGGCTGCCGGTGATGTCGGCCAGCCACAAACGCTTGTCAAAAAAGACACTGGCGGTGTAGCGCTTGACCAACTCGCTCATCGGCTCCGAGAATAGGGCGGACCAGGCTTCGGATTTTTTGTCGAGTTGATTGGTGGACATGGTGTTGCCAGCGGCTGGAAGAAAACGGAGGCCCGAGGGGGACGGGAGAGGGTGGCAGGGCGCAGGGCCGGCACAGCGTGCCAGCTGCCAGCCACCCGCAGGATGACCCCAACGACGCCCATGAAGGATTCCAGGATTTTATCGAGCTTCCAGGAGCTCCCATACGCCGCCGGTGCGCGGCCCATGACCGAGATGCCGGCATTGCGCCAGCGCGACCTGGTGTTTGACACCTGTCAGGTTGGCGTCGTGCTGCGGGCGGTCGTGTTCGTGCAGGCCGTGGTGGCCGTCGCAGCCCTGTTCGTCGCTTCGTCCGCCTGGGACTGGCTCACCTCCATGGCCCTGATCACCGGAGCGGCCCTGCCGGCCACGCTGGGCTGGCTGCTGGTGATGTGCGCAGCCAAGCGTCAGCTGGACCGGCTGCCGGAGATGGCACAGTGGGCGGCTGGCATGGGCCTGGGCGCCCTGATGGCTTTGTATGGTTGTGCCATGGCGTCCTGGATGGGACTGGTTGACCCGGCGCCCTGGCTGGCCAGTGCGGCCGCTGGCGCGCTGGTGGCACAGGTGCTCGTGGCTGCGCTGGTGTGGCGATTCAAGGCACGCGAGCCGGCGGGCACCACGGCCCAGCTGGCCGAGTTGCAGGCGCGGATCCGTCCCCACTTCCTGTTCAACACCCTCAATAGCGCCATCGCGCTGGTCAGGGCCGAGCCGGCCAAGGCCGAGAACCTGCTGGAGGACCTGAGCGAGCTGTTCCGCCATGCCCTGGCCGACACCCACCAGGCGGTGCCCTTGCTGCAGGAGCTTGAACTGGCGGAGCACTACCTGGACATCGAGCAGGTGCGCTTCGGTGATCGTCTCAAGGTCGAGTGGAGCCTGGACGAAACGAGCTTCAATGCGAAACTGCCACCCCTCATTCTCCAGCCGCTGGTGGAGAATGCGGTCAAGCACGGCGTCGAACCCAGTCCCGACGGTGCGGTGGTGCGCATCAGCACACAGCGGCGCGGCAGCGTGGTGGTCATCAAGGTGACCAACACGGTGCCGGCCGGAACAGGCAAGCCAGGCCATGGCCTGGCGCTGGACAATGTGCGCCAGCGGCTGAACCTGTTGCATGATGTGCAGGGGCGCTTCCAGAGTGCGCTGGTCAACGGGGTGTTCCAGGTCCGCCTGGAAATCCCGGTATAAAACAGGGGTCGCTGCCGATCCGAGATGGGAGCATTGCATGGTTCTGAGGGTACTGATAGTCGATGATGAATCCCTGGCACGTGCGCGTCTGCGCACCCTGCTGGGTGATTGCCGCGAGCCTCGGATCGAGGTGATCGGTGAAGCCGGCAATGCGGTCCAGGCCATGGACCAGATCCAGCGTGGCGGTCTGGATGTGGTGCTGCTCGATGTCCACATGCCGGGGGTGGATGGCATGGCCCTCGCGGGTGCCCTGCGCACCATGAGCGATCCTCCGGCGGTCATATTCGTGACGGCCCACGCCGAACATGCGGTACAGGCGTTCGAACTCGAAGCCGTTGACTACCTGACCAAGCCGGTTCGCCTGGAGCGGCTGATCCGGGCCCTGCAGAAGGTCGACAAGCAGCGCAACAGCGAGCCGGCCATCATCGAAGGGACGGGCGAAAGCCTGATCATCCAGGAGCGTGGACGCAGCGAGCGCGTGGCGCTGGCCGACGTCATCTATCTCAAGGCCGAACTCAAGTACATCACGGTGCGCACGGTCGACAAGGAGCACATCTACGACGGTGCGCTCAATGACCTGGAGCAGCGCTTCGGACACCTGTTCGTGCGCGTGCACCGCAATGCCCTGGTGTCGCGCCGCCGTGTGCGGGCGGTCGAGAAGCACAGTGATCCGGTCGAAGGTGAAGGCTGGACGGTGCGCCTGGACGGCGTCGATGAGCGCCTGGCCGTGTCACGTCGCCAGCTGGCAGCGGTGCGCGAAGCCCTGATGGGCTGAGTCTCCCATTGCAGGACCCGCAGCCCGTTGCTGACTTGAACGATCTGTTGCCCGAAACCTGCCGAGGGGTCAGTTCGCCTGTGTGATGACGCGGTGAAGCGGTTTCTGCGTATCAGGTCGGTATGGCTTTTGCCACCCCTGATTCGGTAACGAACGATATTGCGATTGAATTTGGCGCGCTATCTCCATAGTCTCTGTTTCGCTGATCGACTTCGTGTTCAATGTGAAGCTTCTACTGCCCTCACTCCATTCGACAGATATTACGCTCAAGCCTGTTCCGTCTTTCATTCTTTGAATGGAGGCAGGTACGTTTCCGACGGATCCGTTGATGAAATCCTTGATGATTTCAACGCTATCTCCGCTTTCTGTTTCAATCTGAAGTTCGGAAAGTTCCAGCTGGCGGCCGCTTTTTTGGTTTTCTGCGTATTGAAAGAATCCCGCCCAACCTCGATCGGGAATCAACTTGCCTTGCTCATTCGCGCCAACCAGATCAAACTTCTCTCCAGCAAGTCCGGAGAGAAGTGTTGGCTGAAGCGCCAAGCCTGAAACCATACTTTCGAGGCCTTTTTCATTCAGGGCATCCTTTAACAGGCCGTTGAAAAATTCCCCGCCGGCGCCCGCGTCGGCCCGTACGATCTGAAGCCATCGGCGAACGACCCAGACGAGGACGATGAGAGGCAACCAAGACTTCCAGGGGGCGATGTTCAGCTACATCAGCCTTGAAGAGCGCGTGCCGCAGACACACCCGCTGCGCAAACTGCGCGCCGTGGTCGATGCGCTGCTGGCTACGATGAACCGCGAGTTCGAAGCGGTGTACGCCCGCCGGGGCCGCCCCTCGGTGCCGCCGGAGATGCTGCTCAAGGCCCTGCTGCTGCAGATCCTGTTCTCCATCCGCAGCGAGCGCCAGTTGGTCGAGGCCATCAACTACAACTTGCTCTACCGCTGGTTCGTGGGCCTGAACATCGAAGACAAGGTCTGGGACCACTCCACCTTCAGTGCCAACCGCGAACGCCTGTTCAACGAAGACCTCGCCCGCGCCTTCTTCGAGCGCGTCAAGCTCAGCGCCCAGTGGAGCCGGCTCGCCAGCGACGAGCACTTCAGCGTGGACGGCACGCTGATCGAGGCCTGGGCCTCGCACAAGAGCTTCAAGCGCAAGGACGATGACAGCGGCACGCCGCCTGGGCGCAACCCTGAGGTGGAATTCAAAGGCCAGGAGCGCTGCAACGACACCCACGCCAGCACCACGGACGCAGATGCCCGCCAGTTCAAGAAGAGCCAGGGCGACAAGTCCCGCCTGTGCCACATGGGGCACATCCTCATGGAGAACCGCAACGGGTTGATCGTGGACGTGGAGATCACCCATGCCAGCGGCACCGCAGAGCGTGAGGCGGCGCTGGGCATGTTGAAGCGTCGGG
Organism: Burkholderiaceae bacterium; assembly: GCA_041396505.1. GTDB lineage: Bacteria > Pseudomonadota > Gammaproteobacteria > Burkholderiales > Burkholderiaceae_C > Hydrogenophaga. The sequence goes on along the minus strand of JAWKYL010000006.1, from coordinate 205,462 downwards.
GCAACAAGAACAAACGGGCCACGGTCGGGGCAGACAAGGGCTACGACAGCAAGGCCTTCATCAAGGGTTGCAGAAAACTCAAGGTCACGCCACACGTGGCGGCCAAGGACAAGCACTCGGCTGTGGATGGGCGCATCCAGCGGCACGAGGGCTACAAGACCAGTCAGAAGGTGCGCAAGCGCATCGAAGAGGCCTTTGGCTGGATCAAGACCGTGGGTGGTCTGGCCAAGACCAAGCTCATCGGTCAGGCCAAGCTCACGGGGCAGGCGCTGCTGTGCTTTGCCACCTACAACCTGGTGCGCATGGGCGGCATCGGCGGCTGGTGGGATGCGCATCATGCGTGAGCCCTGGGATACGTGCGCCCGAAACGGGCGAGATGGCCTGCAAACAGGCCGAAATGGCCGTCGCAATCGCTGCGCAGACGCGTCTGGGCGGCTCGCTTCTTCGAAATCAGTGTCCCTGGTGAGTTCGAAGAACACTTTTTCAACGGCCTGTTAAGTCAGATGTTACCGAAAATTCTACGTCAGTCTGGCCTTTGTTGATGCTCCCAAATTTTTTGAAATTTTCCAGATCCTGAAGGAGGCTCTCCATCAGGACAGGATCATAGTCAACTTGTCCAATAGATCGGTAGTGAAATCCGCCCGGGATTTCAAACAGATCCTGCTTTTTGATCTTTTGAAGTTGGTTGAAATCATCGTCGCTTTCCTTATTGCCTGCATGGATTTCTTTGGCTGATGGTTGATGCGAAATCCGATCTGACGCCATGTTGCCGTGATCCGTATTTTGGTTGAAAAAATCTTGATTTCTATACATCGCAACGAGAAATGCTGATGCGACCAAGATTGAAATCATTGGTTTATATTTCATGTCACCATCTCGTGATGTTGCAGTTCACTGCATCGGTATAAAAAATGCTGATGCGTGAAGAGCCTGGCAGTCTTTCTTTGTGCGTTCCGACAACCCAGCGATAACCGGATTTTGATCCAGCGGCAGTGCGATTATTGAAGGGAGTGACTCGTCCAGCCCATGCTCTCCATGTCTTGGAGTTGATGTTTCCGCCGGAGTAAATGTTTTCTTCAAAACTGACAGAGGGCCTTCAACAGAGCTGGAAGGAATGCGGCGCCCAGGGACGCAAGACCACAGACCTCGTCGATTTCCGGGTCAATCCAGTTCCGCCGCCTCGATCAGAAAGCGTACCCGGCGCTGGCCCTGCCATTCGTCGGCGTCGAGCCGGAAGGCGATCTTCACCCGGCCCGGCAGCGATTCGGTGTGACCGAACCAGATGCCGTCCACCGGTTCACCCTGGTGGCGCAGTTTCAGCGCCAGGTGCTTCTCGCCGACCAGACGCTGGCTGAGAACCTGCACTTCCTCGCAGAACAGCGGCGGGGCAAAACCCTGTCCCCACACCTGTCCCTGGAGCGCATCGACCAGGTCCGGACGGCGGTACTTCGTGTCCAGCGGACCATCGGTTTCGACCCGGCGCTGCAGCGTGGCCGCATCCAGCCATTCGTGTGCCACCTGGGCCAGGGCCTGCTCGAAGGTATCGATGTGCTCTTCGTGGATGGTGCAGCCGGCGGCCATGGCGTGACCACCGAAACGCAGCAGCACGCCCGGATGGCGCTTGGCCACCAGGTCAAGCGCATCGCGCAGGTGAAAGCCGGGGATGGAGCGCCCCGACCCCTTGAGTTCATGCTCACGGCCCTGCGCGGCGCTGGCGGCGAACACGAACGTCGGCCGGTGCAGCTTGTCCTTCAGGCGCGAGGCGACGATGCCGACCACGCCCTCGTGAAAATCGGGGTCGAAGACTGTCACGGCCGGTGGGGGTTCCTCGCTTGCGTCGAACAGTTCCTCCGCGAGCATCATCGCCTGTTCCCGCATGTCGCCCTCGATGGCCCGGCGTTCGCGGTTGATGCCGTCCAGGGCCTGGGCCAGTTCCGTGGCGCGCCCCGGGTCATCTGTCAGCAGACATTCGATGCCCAGGGTCATGTCGGCCAGGCGGCCGGCGGCATTCAGGCGCGGGCCGAGGGCAAACCCGAAATCGAAGCTGCTGGCCTTTTGGGGCTGGCGTCCGGCCGCGGAAAACAGGGCCGCCAGACCGGGAGGCATGGCGCCGGCCCGCACCCGCTTGAGGCCTTGAGCCACGAGGCGCCGGTTGTTCGCGTCGAGCCTGACCACGTCGGCCACGGTGCCCAGGGCCACCAATGGCAGCAGGGCGTCGATCCGGGGCTGAGCCTGCTGCGTGAACACGCCGCGCTCGCGCAACTCGGCACGCAGCGCCAGCAGGACGTAGAACATCACGCCCACGCCGGCCACGCTTTTGCTCTCGAAGCTGCAACCGGGCTGGTTCGGATTGACGATGAGGCAGTCCTGCGGCAGGGTGACCTGGCCCTCCTGCACGGCAGGCAGGTGGTGGTCGGTGATCAGCACGTTCAGGCCCAGTTCACGTGCGGCCCGCACGCCGTCGACGCTGGCGATGCCGTTGTCCACGGTGACCAGCCAGTCGGCTCCTGACTGCTTCACCCGCGCTGCAATGGCCGGCGTCAGGCCGTAGCCGTCGTTGACCCGGTCGGGCACGAGGTAGCTGACAGCGTCCCAGCCCATGGGCGCGCCCAGCAGGCGCAGCCCGCGTACCGCCACGGCACAGGCCGTCGCACCATCGCAGTCGTAATCCGCCACGACACAGATGCGCTGTCCGTGGGCCATGGCGTCGGCCAGCACCCGTGCCGCTTCCGATGCCCCTTGCAGCGACGAAGGCGGCAGCAGTCGCGCCAGTGCGTCGTCCAGTTCGTCAGGGCTCTGGATGCCGCGGGCGGCAAACAGGCGGGCCAGCAGGGGGTGCAGGCCGCTTCGTTCCAGGGCCCACGCGGCGCGGGGCGGAATCTCTCGGGTAATGATCTTCATAAGGTGCTGAGTGTCTCACCCGCCGGCGGCAGCCGGCGCCAGCGCGCGCCCAGGCGTTGCCACCAGCGGCTGCCCGTGCCGTTGCTGGCCCAGCTGCGTGCATGGCGTTCGCCACACAGGGTCAGGCGCACGGCCTGCCCCGAATCGGCCGCGTGCAGCAGCTCTGTCACCGGGCCGGCGTCCAGCGTTTGCCAGGCGCTCAGCCAGCCGGACCAGTCGTCGTGCAGCGCCGCCTGGCGCAAGGTGTCGGGCATGTCGGGCGCGTGGCCCGGGCGCGGCTCCCCATCCGTGCAGGCGCCGGCGCCATGCACCCAGAAGCCGTTGACCGGCAGGCGTCGCTGTGCCTCGCGTGCGTCATTGGCGGGGTGGTTGTAGAACAGCATCTGCGCCTCGCTGTGCAGGCGCTGCAACAGCCGTTGACCGGCCGCATTGTCGGGCGATGCCGCCATCCAGGGGGCCACGGGACGGCCGCTGACGCGATCCAGGCTGGCACTGTGCAGGTTGCGCAGTGGCTCGCCCTGTCCGCGCCAGAGCCCGCTGTGCTCGAACGTCAGTTCAATGCCGTCGTCCCGGGCCAGTTCCGCCAGGGCGGCGCACAGGGTTCGCGAGGTGGCTTCGTCCAGGCCGATCTGAAGCGGCGTCAGCAAGGTGACCTGATCCATGCCGATCTGGAAATGGCATGGACTGAACCACGCCTGGGGCGTTTGTGGCCTGTCGCTGTCGGCGGCGGCCCAGGGCAGCCGGCCATCGTCGCCGGACAGGTTGCGCGCGTGGGCCAGGGCACGTTCGTGGGGCATGCTCAGGTCCGATTCATCTCCCTCGTCGGTCCCTTGCGGCAGGAGTCGCTGGAGCAGGGCTTCCAGGTGGGGCAGTGACAGGCCTTGCATGGCGGCATGGCAGCCGGGCGACTGGGCGGCGGCAAACGGAACCAGCAGGTGCCGGGGCGTGTGGGTGACCATCTCGGGGGCGGGCATGGTGCGATTGTCGGGGATGCCACAATGGCGGGCGGAACCCGAAGCCGAATCTGCGGCTCCCATGGGGTCATCCGCAGACAGCGGGCTTTTCACCAGCATGCAAACCCCTTACGAACTCATCCTGGGCTGGCGCTACACGCGTGCCGGCCGAGCCACCCGGCGCAACGGTTTCATCTCCTTCATCTCGGGCGTGTCGATGCTGGGCATCGCCCTGGGCGTGGCGGCCCTCATTATCGTCCTGTCGGTGATGAACGGCTTCCAGAAGGAGGTCCGCGACCGCATGCTGGGCGTGCTCTCGCACATCGAGATCTTCGAGCCGGCCGGCGAGGCCGTGCCCGACCTGGCACGGGTGCTGGGCACGGTCCAGCAACATCCGGATGTGGTCGGTGCCGCCCCGTTCGTCGGAGCCCAGGCCCTCATCGCCCGTGGCGAAGACATGAAGGGCGCGCTGGTGCGGGGTATTGACCCGGTACTGGAGCCCCAGGTCACCGACCTGGCGGCCGACCTGGCCGGAACCGTGTTGCCACGGCTGGTTCCGGGCAATTTCGGGGTCGTGCTCGGCGGCGAACTGGCGCGCAGCCTCGGCGTGACGACGGGCGATACCGTGACCCTGATCGCCCCCAGTGGCCAGGTGACGCCGGCCGGTGTGGTGCCGCGCATACGTCAGCTGTCGGTGATGGGCACGTTCGAGTCCGGACACTACGAATACGACTCGGCCCTGGCGCTGATGCATGTGGATGATGCCGCGCGCATCTTCCGTGTCGAAGGGCCGACCGGGGTCCGGGTGAAGATCCGCGACCTGCACGCGGCCCGGGAGGTGGCCATCGACCTGGCCGGCCGGCTCGACCCGGGCCTGCTCGTGCGCGACTGGACGCGGCAGAACCGCTCCTGGTTTGCCGCCGTGCAGCTTGAGAAGCGCATGATGTTCATCATCCTGACGCTGATCGTGGCCGTGGCTGCCTTCAACCTCGTGTCCACCCTGGTGATGACCGTGACCGACAAGCGTGCCGACATCGCCATCCTGCGCACCCTGGGTGCCAGCCCGCGCAGCATCATGGGGGTCTTCATGGTGCAGGGGGCCATGGTCGGCCTCATCGGCACCGGGGCGGGGCTGCTGCTGGGTCTGGGGGTGGCCTTCAACATCGACACCATCGTTCCGGCGCTCGAGCGCCTTCTGGGGGCCAGTTTCCTGCCGCAGGACATTTACCTGATCAACCGCATGCCCAGTGACCCGCAGCGTGGCGACATCCTGCCAATCGCCGTGATCTCGCTGGTGCTGTCCTTCGTGGCCACGCTGTACCCCAGCTGGCGCGCGAGCCGGGTGAACCCCGCCGAGGCGCTTCGTTATGAATGATTCCGTTTTGAGAGCGACGGGCCTGACGCGCCGTTTTACCGAGGGCCGTCTGGACGTGACGGTGTTGCGGGGCGTGGATCTGACCGTCCGGCGTGGCGAGACGGTGGCCATCGTGGGCGCATCCGGCTCAGGCAAGAGTACGCTGCTGCACCTGCTGGGTGGCCTGGATGCGCCCAGCCAGGGTCGGGTGAACCTGATGGGCGAGGACATCGGTGGCCTGAGTCCTGCCCGACAGGGTGACCTGCGCAACCGGTACCTGGGATTCGTCTACCAGTTCCACCATTTGCTGCCCGAGTTCAGCGCGTGCGACAACGTGGCCATGCCGCTGTGGATCCGTCGCATGGATCAGGCGCAGGCGCGTCAGCAGGCGTCGGAGACGCTGGCGCGGGTGGGACTGGCCGAACGCCTGCGTCACCGTCCGGCCGAACTCTCAGGTGGAGAGCGTCAGCGGGTGGCGATCGCTCGTGCCCTGGTGACCCGACCGGCCTGTGTGCTGGCCGATGAGCCCACCGGCAATCTGGACCGCCAGACCGCGGATGGCGTGTTCGAATTGATGATGCAGCTGGCGCGCGACCAGGGTACCGCATTCGTGGTCGTCACCCACGATGAAAGCCTGGCGGCCCGATGCAGCCGGGTTCTGCACCTCAACGCGGGCGTGCTCGGCTGAAGGGCTCGGTGTTCAGGGCTGCGTGCGCACGAAGCGCAGCGGCGCCTGGGGGGCATTCATGTGAATCAGCAGTTCGGAGCCCTTGAGTTCGTAGCGGGTCGCCTGGTGCAGGGCGGTCAGGTAGCGCGGTTCCAGCTGGGCGGCCGGTCCGGCGCAGGCCATCTTGGTCGAGCCCATCTGCCCGAAATTGATCTGTTCGCCCGAGAGGGTGACCTTGCCGAAGAAGCGGTTGCACGAGCCACTCCCTGCCACCTGTCCCGGCTCCTTGAAGAACAGGGTGGCCGCCGGCCGCTCGGGCACCGGTTGTCCGTCCATCTCGACCAGACGCCATTCGGTGCCCTGCAGGCTGGCGGTCTGTGTGCCGCCGGCGGCGCAGGCCGCGAGTGAGAGCGCCAGCGCCGGCGCAGCCCAGAACCAGGGACGACGCAGGCGTGGGGCGGCCGGGTGGATCGATTGCGGCATGGATTCCTCCTGAGATGTGCGGGATGCCACCACCTGGCGGCACAATGTCCATTCACGCGTTTATACCCCCATGTGGATCGACTCCCACTGTCACCTGGACGCGCCGGAGTTCGGCGCCTGGCCGGCCGGCGCCGATGGCGAGCGTGATCGTGCCCGCGCGCTCGGTGTGGCGCTCTGCGTCATCCCGGCGGTGGCCTGTGCCAACTTCGATGCGGTGCGGCAACTGGCCCATCGCCATGGTGATGCCTATGCCCTGGGCATCCACCCGATGTATGTACCGCAGGCCGAAGACGGGGACATCGACCGGCTGGACCAGGCCTTGTCGGACCATCGCGGTGATCCCCGGTTGGTGGCGGTTGGCGAGATCGGCCTGGATTTCTTTGTTCCTGCCCTGTGCGAGACGCCGATGCGCGACCGGCAGGTGCATTTCTACCGGGCCCAGTTGCGGCTTGCACGCAAGCACGGGCTTCCCGTGATCCTGCATGTGCGACGCAGTGCCGATGTCCTGCTCAGACACCTGCGCGAACTGCCGACGGGTGGCGGCATTGCCCATGCCTTCAATGGCAGCGAGGTGCAGGCCAGGGCCTTTCTGGCGCAGGGGTTTCGCCTTGGCATGGGTGGCGCGGCCACGTTCGAGACGGCGCGCCGCCTGCGCGCACTCGCCGCGGCCTTGCCCGGCGATGCGCTGGTTGTGGAAACCGACGCGCCCGACATTCCGCCACAGTGGATCTACCGGACGGCGGCGCAGCGCGCCACAGGCCAGGTCCAGGGCCTGAACTCGCCGGCCCATCTGCCGCGCATTGGCGCGGTCATCGCCAAACTGCGTGGCGAGCCGGCCGATCGGTTTGCACTGGCGACCCGCGCCAACACCCTGGCCGCATTGCCACGCCTGGAGGCACTGCTGCCGTGAACCGCCTGCAGGGCCTGCCTCCTGTCGTCGGACCAGCAACGCGCCTGCTGGTGCTGGGCAGCTTCCCAGGCGTGGCTTCGCTGCGCGCCCGCCAGTATTACGGCCATCCGCAGAACCAGTTCTGGAAGATCCTGTCGGCCCTGTGGCAGACCGACCTGGTGGGCCTGCCCTACGAACAGCGCCTGTCCGAGGTGCGCAGGCGGGGGCTGGGCATCTGGGATGTCTATGCCGCCTGCGAGCGCGAGGGCAGTCTGGATGCCGACATCCGCCATGCCGAGCTCAACGACTTCGGCCAGCTGCTGCGCACGTGTCCGGCCCTTCAGGCCATCGCGCACAACGGTGGCGAGAGCTTTCGCCATGCGCGCCATACCCGGGGACTGGGGCTGCCGGTGCACCGCTTGCCGTCGACCAGTCCTGCCAATGCCGTCTGGTCATTCGAACGCAAGCTGGCCGCATGGCGTGAGGTGTTCGGTTCCGTTGGACTGGTGGTCTGACCGGTTGGCCCGGTCCGGGGTCCGGGCGGTCGTCAGATGCTGCGGTGCGCGACCGGCGTCTCGGGCACCGGATAGCCGGCCGCACCGAAGGTCGAGACAATGGCCTTGTGGGTGTCGAAGTAGACTTGCCAGTAGTGGTCGGTGTGGGTGTAAGGACGAACGCACAGCTTCGGACCTTCGGGCGTGAACTCCAGGATCTCGATGTCAGGTGCCGGCGCGTCCTTCACGTTCGGTATGGCGGCAATGACAGGGCGCAGGCGGGCCATGGCGTCCTGAACGTCCACGCTGTTGGCCACCTTGGCCACGCAGTCCACGCGGCGGAAGGGCTCGGCGCTGAAGTTCTGAATGTTGTCCGAGAAGACCTTGTTGTTGCCCACCACGGTCAGCACGTTGTCGGGCGTGACGACGGTCGTGGCGAACAGGCCTAGCTCCTTGACGGTACCCAGGGTGCCGCCGGCGCTGATGAAGTCCCCGACTTTGTATGGGCGCAGCACCTGCAGGAACAGGCCGGCGGCGAAGTTGCCCAGCATGCCGCTCCAGGCGGCGCCGATGGCCAGGCCCGCGCCGGCCAGCAGGGCGGCAAACGATGTGGTCCTGACGCCGAAGATGTCCAGGATCGCGAGCACCAGGATCAGTGTCAGCAGCACCGATATGATGGACTTGAGATACTGCGTCAGCGTGGCGTCGATCTTCTTGCCCTTTTCCAGGGCCGATCCGATCAGGTTCACCGAGATGCCGATGAGCCAGCGGCCGATGACCCAGGCCGCGATGGCGCCCAGGATCTTGAGGCCGAAGTCGACGCCTTGTGTGCTCAGGAAATTCCAGATGACTTCCGTGTTCATAATCGGTCCTTTGTACTGAAGTGGGTTCCGATGCGATTGTTTTACACCCTAACTCCGACCGGACACCCGACCGGCCGTCAGGTGCGCCCTGGCGTGCATTTTTGGCATCCGATGTGGCATGGCGATGACCAGGAGGAGCGCCGGTGAGACGTCCGTCACGATCAGCGACCCAGGGCCTGCCCGAAGTCACCATCTCGGAAGACACGGAAGTCCGCTTCCTTCATCTGGGCACCGAGTGGGTCCAGGGGTCGATGATCATCGACTCGCCGTTTGACATCGAGCTCGAATATGTCCAGCGCATGATGGCCTGGCTGCTGTTCGTCGATGCCGACAGCGTGGCATCGCGGCGGGCTCTGCAGCTGGGACTGGGATCGGCGGCGCTGACGAAGTTCTGCTTCAAGAAGCTGCGGATGGACACCACCGCGATCGAACTGAACCCGCAGGTGCTGGCCGTCTGTCGCCAGTGGTTCAAGTTGCCACCCGATGGCCCGCGCCTGCGTGTACTGCTGGCCGACGCCGGGGTCGAGATTCGCAGTCCGGCGCACCTGGGGCGCTACGACACCGTCCAGGTCGACCTGTATGACCATGAAGCGGCTGCGCCCGTGCTCGACCATGCCGATTTCTATGCCGATGTGCGATCCCTGCTGACCGACGACGGTGTGATGACCGTCAACCTGTTCGGACGCGACGCCAGCTACGACCGCTCGCTTCAGGCCATCAGCGATGCGTTTGGCAAGGACGCCGTCTGGGCCTTCAGGCCCACGCGCGAGGGCAATACCATCGTGCTGGCCCTGCGCACGCCCAGCCATCCCACCCGGCTCGACCTGCTGGCCCGCGCAGAGACCGTTCAGGCGCGCTGGGGCCTGCCCGCGACCAAGTGGCTGCGACTGTTCAAGGCCGTGGACGAACCGCGATGAAAAGCAAGAGCCCGCCTCCGACACCCGCCCCGGATGCCGGCATGGGGCCGCTGGACTGGCGACGACTGGTTGAATGGCTACAGGCCGACCAGGTCATTTCGGCCGAGGAGGCGGCACGCACCATCGCCCGTTGCGCCTCTGCCCACAGCGCGCAGCATCCCTTGCAGCGCCTGGCCGTGGTGTCCATGGCCCGTGCGGCCGACGGGCATGTGCTGGATGCCGAGATGCTCACCGAATGGCTGGCGGGCCGCACCGGCCTGAACTACCAGCGCATCGACCCCTTGAAGGTCGACGTGGGCAAGGTGGCCGATGTGATGAGCGCTGCCTACGCCGAACGGCACAAGGTGTTGCCCTTGCAGGTGGCGCCCCATGAAGTGGTGGTGGCCACGGCCGAGCCGTTCGTGCGCGACTGGGTACCCGAGGTCGAAAGGCAGACCCGCCGGACGGTGCGGCTGGTGCTGGCCAGCCCGGCCGACATCAGCCGGTATACCGCCGAATTTTTCGCCCTGGCCAAGTCCGTGCGTGCCGCCAGCAAGGCCGGCGCCGCCGCCGGCTTCGGCAGCTTCGAACAACTGGTCGAACTGGGCAAGAGCAACCGCCAGCTTGATGCCAACGACCAGGGTGTGGTGCAGGTGGTCGACTGGCTCTGGCAGTACGCCTTCGACCAGCGGGCCAGCGACATTCACCTGGAGCCCAGGCGCGAGCAGGGCGTGATCCGTTTTCGCATCGACGGCGTGCTGCATCCGGTCTACCAGATGCCCATGGGCGTCCTCAACGCCATGATCGCCCGCATCAAGCTGCTGGGACGCATGGACGTGGTCGAGCGGCGACGTCCGCAGGACGGCCGCATCAAGACACTGCGTCCTGGTCCGGGCGATATCAAGGGCGACGAGGTCGAAATGCGCCTGTCCACCCTGCCGACTGCCTTTGGCGAAAAGCTGGTCATGCGCATCTTCGATCCGGATGCCACGGTCAAGGACCTGGCAGCACTGGGCTTCTCGGCGCACGACGCCCAGCGCTGGGAAGGCCTGATGGGCCGCCCCCACGGCATCGTGCTGGTCACGGGTCCGACCGGCTCGGGCAAGACGACCACCCTGTATGCCACGCTCAAGCGCCTGGCGACCGAGGAAGTCAACGTCAGCACGGTCGAAGACCCGATCGAGATGATCGAGCCTGCGTTCAACCAGACCCAGGTGCAGCCGCACCTGGACCTGGACTTCGCCCAGGGCCTGCGGGCCCTCATGCGCCAGGATCCCGACATCATCATGGTGGGCGAGGTGCGCGACCTGGCGACCGCCGAAATGGCGGTGCAGGCCGCGCTGACGGGTCACCTCGTGTTCACCACCCTGCACACCAATGATGCGCCCTCGGCCGTCATGCGGCTGCTGGAACTGGGCATTGCGCCCTACCTGATCAATGCCACGGTGCTGGGGGTGCTGGCCCAGCGACTGGTGCGAACCCTGTGCCCGTCCTGCCGCCAGCGCGAAGACGAGGCCGATTCGGAGGCGTCGCGCGAACGGCTGGCCGAAGTCGTCAGGCCCTGGCAGACCAGTGGCCGCTACCGGCCCTACCAGGCCGTGGGCTGCGTCGAGTGCCGCATGACCGGTTATCGGGGGCGCATGGGCCTGTACGAATTGCTGACCGTGACCGAGGCCTTCAAGGACAAGGTCAGTCGCGAACCGAAACTCGAGGCCTTGCGCAAGCAGGCGGTCGCTGACGGCATGCGTCCCTTGCGGCTGGCCGGGGCCGCGCGTGTTGCCGAGGGGCAGACCACGCTCGACGAGGTCATGGCCTGCACGCCTCCCATGAGCTGACGGCCCTGGCGCGTGCGTCGGCCGGTGGTGCCCCACTCGTCGTATAGTGGCGGGATTCCCGCTTCGCAGCCCGTTCCGCGCATGATCCCCATCAAGACCGAGTCGGCCTGGCGAGGCACCGCCGATTGCCGCAGTTGCGGCATTCGGGACATGGTGCTGTTTGCCGACCTGCACGAAGACGATTTCAAGCTCATCCATGCCCCGATCGACGACCTCGAGCTCGGGGCCGGGCAACCGGTGGTCCGCATGGGCGAGACCGCAACGTCGCTCTATACCCTGCGGGTCGGCCTGGTCAAGCTGGTGCGCAACACCATCGACGGCCGCCAGCGCATTGTCCGGGTGCTGCGTGCCGGCGATGTCATCGGTCTGGAGGCGCTCATGGGGTCCACCTACGAGTCCGACGCCATCGCGCTGACCCCCATCAAGGTCTGCCGCCTGCCTCTGCAGGTCATCCAGCGACTGAACCGCGAGACGCCGCGACTGCACCAGCGCCTGCTGGAAAAGTGGCACCGCAGCCTCAAGGAGGCCGACGACTGGCTGGCCGACCTCAACTTCGGCAATGCCCGCCAGCGGGTGGCCGGCCTGATCCTGAAGATGCGCTCCGAGCACGACGCGTCGGTTTGCACCCTGTTCTCGCGCGAGGACATGGGGGCCATGCTCGACCTCAAGCTGGAGACCGTCAGCCGGACCCTCAACGCCTTTGCGCGGGAAGGCCTGATCGAGCCACTGGACCGACAGGGTCGCGTCTACCGTATCGTCGATGCCGAGCACCTGTCCCTGCCCAAGGGCGACTGAGCCGACAGGGACGACGACGGCAGGCCTGACCAGTTGCGACGGCATGGACGCGGTCCGCCGTCGATAATTCCGGGATGCCGACATCCCAGGTGCTCCCCGCTGCCAGACACCCCCACCTGTTCTCGGGCCTGCTGCTGGCCCTGGCCGGATCCATTGCCTTCAGTGGCAAGGCCATCATCGTCAAGCTGGCCTACCGCCATGGCGTCGATGCGGTCACGCTCATCATGTACCGCATGTTGTTCGCGCTGCCACTGTTCGTCGGACTGGCGTGGTGGACCAGCCGGCCGCGGCATGGCGTCGCACCCGCGCCCTTGACTCGCAAGGACTGGCTGGGTGTCGCTGGCCTGGGTGTGACGGGTTATTACCTGGCCAGCTTCCTCGATTTCTGGGGTCTCGAGTACATCAGCGCCAGTCTGGAGCGGCTCATCCTGTACCTCAACCCGACCCTGGTGCTGTTGCTTGGCTGGATCATCTACCGCCGCGCCATCAGGGGTGTGCAGTTGCTGGCCATGGTCGTCAGTTACGGTGGCGTGCTGCTGGTCTTCGGTCACGAGGCCGACTTTGCCGGTCCGGATGCCGTGCTGGGGGCGGTGCTGGTGTTCGCCAGTGCGGCCAGTTACGCCATCTACCTGGTCTACAGCGGAGAAATGGTCAAGCGGCTGGGCGCCATGCGCCTGGTCGGCCTGGCGACCACGGTTGCCTGCGTGTTGTGCCTGTTGCAGTTTGTCCTCCTGCGTCCGCTGGAGGCCGCGCAGGTGGCGCCGCCGGTGATCTGGCTGTCGGTGCTCAACGCCACCCTGTGCACGTTTGCGCCGGTCATCATGGTCATGATGGCGGTCGAGCGCCTCGGCGCCGGGCTGGCCGCGCAGACCGGCATGGTCGGCCCCATGTCGACCATTGCGATGGGGGTGCTGATCCTGGACGAACCCTTCAACACCTGGATCATTGCCGGCACCGTGCTGGTCATGACCGGGGTCTTCATGGTGACCCGCATGGGGCAGGCACCCGTCAGCAAATAGCCATCGGCATCACGACAGGAAAGGACAGGTCATGGATCTGGGTATCAAGGACAAATGGGCACTGGTGTGCGGCGCCAGCAAAGGGCTGGGCCTGGGCTGCGCGCAGGCACTGGCGGCCGAGGGCGTCAATGTGGTCATCGTCGCCCGTGGCGCCGAGGCGCTGGAGGGTGCCGCCACCGGCATCCGCAGCGCCAGCCCGTCGGTTCAGGTCATTGCCGTGGCTGCCGACATCACGACCCCGCAGGGGCGTGACGCCGCGTTCGCCGCGCCGGGGGGGCCGGGCACCGCGTTCGACATCGTGGTGACCAACGCCGGCGGCCCGCCACCCGGCGATTTCCGCCACTGGGACCGGGATGCCTGGATCAAGGCGGTGGACGCCAACATGCTCACGCCCATCGAACTCATCAAGACCACCGTCGACGGCATGGCCGAGCGCGGCTTCGGGCGCATTGTCAACATCACCAGCAGCGCGGTGAAGGCGCCGATCGACATCCTGGGCCTGAGCAATGGGGCGCGCAGCGGCCTGACGGGCTTCGTCGCCGGCGTGGCGCGCAGCGGCATTGCAGCCAGGGGGGTGACGATCAACAACCTGCTGCCGGGCAAGTTCGATACCGACCGTCTGCAGGCCACCCTGGCCAGCGCCGCCAGCAAGACTGGCAAGGCACTGGACGACATACGTGCCAGCCAGGTGGGCCAGATCCCCGCGCGGCGCTTCGGTCATCCGCAGGAATTCGGGGCCATCTGCGCCTTCCTGTGCAGCGTGCACGCCGGCTACCTCAATGGCCAGAACATCCTGCCGGATGGCGGACTGTATCCGGGGACGTACTGAGCGGCGTGGATCGCCGTCAATGAATCGACGCGTCGATCAGGCCCAGCTCCGGGCTGCTCACCAGCGCGTCGATGTCGCTCAGGATGAGCATGCGCTCTTCCTTCTCGGTCTTCAGGCATCCAATACCCAGGATGTACTGTGCGCCAATGCCCGAATGCAGGTTCGGTGCCGGCTTGATGCTTTCCGCGCCCAGAGCCAGCACGTCCGAGACGGAGTCGACCACGGCGCCGATGACACGGCCCCGCACGTTCAGCACGATCACCACCGTGAAGCTGTTGTAGGCCGCGCTCTCGCAACCGAGCTTCAGGCGCAGATCGACCACGGGGACGATCACACCGCGCAGGTTGACCACCCCCTTGATGAAGGCCGGCGCATTGGCGATGCGGGTGGGGGGCTCGTAGCTGCGGATCTCCTGCACCCGCAGGATGTCGATGCCGTACTCTTCTGCTCCCAGCCGGAAGCTGAGGAATTCGCCTGGCCTGGCCAGTGTCGCGTGAGGCGCAGGGCCGGCCGATGTGGCCGGTGGTGTGACCGTCGATGCAGGTCGGGGGGGCTGCCGTTCTTCAACAGCAAGGGACATGGCGTGCTCCTGATAGGGATGGGACGGTTGTCGTGTGCGACCAGGCCATCAGAACGAGGTCCATTCGTCGTCGTCTGAACCGGTTGTCGTCGTTGCGGTGGCGGTCGCGGTCCTGGTGGTGGACTTCGCCGGTGCCGGTGCCGGTGCCCTGGCTGGCGCGGGAGCGGCCTTGGCCTTGACGCTGCTGGTGTGCGACGGGGTGGCACTGGATGCGGGTTGGGATGGCTTGACAGGCGTGGCCGCTGGCGGCGACGTTCCGAACGAGCGGTCGTTCGACAGGGCGAACACCGCCACGGCCTGAACCAGCTGCTCGGCCTGGGTTTTCAGGCTGGCGGCGGCAGCAGCGCTTTCCTCTACCAGTGCCGCGTTCTGCTGTGTGCCCTGGTCCATCTGACTGACGGCGTTGCCGACCTGGGAAATGCCTGAGCTTTGCTCGACGCTGGCCGCAGTGATCTCGGCCACGATGTCGCTGACACGGCGGATCGAACCCACGATCTCGCCCATGGTCTTGCCGGCTTCGCCGACCAGGGTTGTGCCCTGTTCCACCTGTTCGACGTTGCGCGTGATCAGGCCCTTGATCTCCTTGGCTGCTTCGGCGCTGCGCTGGGCCAGATTGCGCACCTCGCCGGCGACCACCGCGAAGCCCCGACCCTGCTCCCCGGCGCGGGCCGCCTCGACGGCGGCATTGAGCGCCAGGATGTTGGTCTGGAAGGCGATGCCGTCGATGACACCGATGATGTCGCCGATCTTGCGGCTGCTGTCGCTGATGCCCTGCATCGTGGTGACGACCTTCTCCACCACTTCGCCACCTTGCAGCGCGACCGACGAAGCGCCCTGCGCCAGCTGGTTGGCCTGTTTGGCGTTATCGGCGTTGTTGCGCACGGTGGTGGCCAGCTGCTCCATGGTGGCGGCAGTTTCCTCCAGGGCGCTGGCCTGTTGCTCGGTGCGGAGGCTGAGGTCCTGGTTCCCCTGGGCGATCTCCGTGCTGGCGATGGCCACGCCGTCGGATCCGCTGCGGATGGTGCTGACCACGCCAGCCAGCTGGCTCTGCATGCTGTTCATGGTGCGCAGGAGTTCGCCTTCGTCGCCGGGTACCCCCAGGTCCATGGTCTGGTTCAGGCGGCCGGCCGCGATGCCCGACGCCACACGGCCCACGGCATCCAGGACCTTGCCGGTGTGACGGCGCAGGTACAGCAGACCTGCGAAAAGGACCGCGACCAGCGTGGCCGTCGACGCCATGGCGATGAGTTCCCAGAAGTGGCGGTCAGCGGCCGCGACGGCAAATTCGGTCGCCGTGCGCGCATCCAGCTGGACCAGAAACTCATCCACCGGCTTCATGATCCTGGCCTTGTACTGGTGGTAGGCCAGGTCGTTCATCATGGCGAGCGCCCTGGCCTTGTCCGGTTCGGCCTGGCGGGTGAAGCTGCCCTTGTCATCCTCGTACAGGCCCTTGACCATGTTCATGGCCACGGTTTCCGTGCGGACCAGGTCGTCGGAATTGCCTTTGGCTTCTTCCAGCTTGGCGAGCTCGGCGGCTGTGAAACCGGCCCGTTTCATCAGGTCCTGCAGTGCCACGGTTTCGCCGGTGGGACGGTTGCCCTCCATGTCGGCAGCCCGAAAATCCCAGTAAATGCGCTCGTAACCCTGCGGTCGGGGCAGCTTGCCGTTGCGGATGTCCAGGATTTCGAAGTATTGTTTTTCCCACTTCTCGTCGCCGGTGGCCACATAGGTCCGGGCCAGGCGGGTGAGGTCGTCGGAGCTCTGGCGCAGCTCGTCGGCCAGCAGGTAGGACTGGTACCGGCGGGCAGCCGTTTCGTCGGCCAGCTGTCCGCTCCGGTCGCCCATGAAGGACGCACCAATGGTGACGAAGCCCAGGAAAAGCAGTATGGCCGCGCCCAGGGCGTAGGCCTGTTTGATGCTGAGTCGCATGTGGTCTCCTTGGTCGACCCGGGGGGGTCATGGGCGATATGCCTGTGAAGGCTATCGTCCGGAAACCGACGAAACTGAGCGTCTGTCCGATAAACGGTGTTTTGTGCGACCGCCGGCGGTGGAAAGCGTCAGCGCCGCCGCCCGGAACTCACCAGAATCCCGCCCACGATCAGCAGGAAGCCGGCGGCGTGGTACAGGCGGGGCATTTCGCCCAGCAGCAGGGCCGACATGATGGCAGCGAACAGCGGCGTCAGGTTCGAAAAGAACCCGGCCGTGGTGGGGCCCACCCGGGCCACGCCGGCACCCCAGGCCCGGTAGGCCAGCAGCGACGGCCCGACCGCCACGAACAGCAAGGCCAGCGCGAGCGGCCAGCCCCATTGCAGGTGGTGCTGACCCTCGGGCAGGGTGGGCAGCAATGCCCATTCGCCCACGGTTGTGATGCCGGACCAGACCAGGCCGAAGGCAATCTGGGCCAGCAGGAAGGCTGCCCAGTCGCGGCGGATGTCGGCCGGCTCGCTGCCGGGTGCGGGGCGGGCCAGCTGCCAGCTGTAGGCGGCCCAGGTGACGGCGGCTGCCAGCATCCAGGCGTCGCCAGGGACGAACTGCAGTTGCCGCAGTTGCTGCCAGTCGCCCCGCGTCAGCACGGTGGCCACGCCCGCCAGTGACAGCGTGGCACCCAGGGCGGCGCGACGCGATACGCGCACGCCATAGAACATCCGCCCCAGCAGGATCATCCAGACCGGCATGCTGGCCGCCACCAGCGTGACGTTGATGGGCGTCGAGGTTTTGAGGGCCAGGTATTGCAGCGCGTTGTACATGGCCACGCTCAGCAGGCCCAGCGTGGCGAACCGACGGCGGTGTGCCCAGACGCTGCTGCCCGGCCGCAGGGCCCAGCCCGCCAGGGGCAGCAGCAGCAGCAGCGCCAGCACCCAGCGCAGGAAATTGAAGGTGATGGGCGGGATGCTGCCCTGCATCATCCGTCCGACCACCGCGTTACCGGCCCACATCAGCGGCGGTATGACAAGCAGGGCGGCGGTGGCTGGCGTGAGCCGGTGGGATGAGCTCTCAGGCATGGCGTGCAATGTAACAACTCCGGCATTCCCCGTGCCGGGATGGGTGCTCCGTCCTGTCGCCTGCGCGATGTCGCGCGAACGTGGCAGCATGTGGGGTCCGATACCCACATGCCGGGCTCTGCCAGGGCCGCAGGCGGGATCCGTGATCTGTCCAACCCGAGGAGATAAAACCATGTCCATCACCAGTCGCACCGTGCGTATCCATGCCAACGGCGGACCCGAACAGCTTGTGCTCGAGAACGTGGAGGTGGGCGATCCCGGCCCGGGTCAGGTGCGAATCCGCCACCACGCCATCGGCCTGAATTTCATCGACGTCTATCAGCGCAGTGGTCTGTATGCGCTGCCCATGCCGCTGTCGCTGGGCATGGAGGGGGCGGGCGTCATCGAGGCCGTGGGCGAGGGCGTCAGCCATCTGAAGGTGGGCGACCGTGCGGCCTACGCCGCCAATCCGCCCGGCAGCTACAGCGAAGTGCGGGTGATGCCCGCCATGAATGTCTGCCAGCTGCCCGATGCGATCGACTTCGAGACCGGCGCAGCCATGATGCTCAAAGGCCTGACCGCGCAGTACCTGCTCAAGCGATGCAAGCCGGTCGAAGGGCTGGAGGCGGGCGACTTCGTGCTCTTTCACGCCGCTGCCGGTGGTGTGGGACTGATCGCCTGCCAGTGGGCCAAGGCGATGGGCCTGCGCCTGATCGGCACGGCCGGCACGGACGAGAAATGTGCCCTGGCGAAAGCGCACGGTGCCGAGTTCACGATCAACTACCGGACCGAGAACTTCGCCGGGCGGGTCAAGGACATCACCGGAGGACAGGGTGTCAAAGTGGTCTATGACTCGGTGGGCAAGGACACCTGGGAGGGGTCGCTCGACTGCCTGCGGCCGTTCGGCCTGATGGTCAGCTTCGGCAACGCCAGCGGTCCGGTGGCGCCTTTTGCACCCGGCATTCTGGGGCCCAAGGGTTCGCTCTACGTGACCCGCCAGACCCTGTTCACCCACATCAGCAGCCGCGAGCGGACGCAGTCCATGGCCAACGACCTGTTCGAGGTGGTGGGCGGCGGTCAGGTCCGGATCCGCATCGACCAGCGCTTTGCCCTGGCCGATGTCCGGCAGGCCCATGAAACGCTGGAGGCGCGCGCCACGACAGGCTGCACCATCCTGCTGCCCTGAGCCCGCCTGCCCAAACCCGGGCGGCAGGCCCGGGTGCATGCCGGCTCAGGCCGGCGTGGCCTGTCCCGGTGCCACCTGCCGCAAGGCCTGCTCCAGGTGAGCAACGGTCGCAGCCACGTCATGCCACTTGTCGAGTCCGAACAGGCCGACGCGGAAGGTTTTGAAGTCCGGGCCCTCATCGCACTGCAAGGGCACGCCAGCGGCGGTCTGCAGGCCGGCGGCCAGGAACTTGCGGCTGTTCTGGATGTCGGGGTCGGTGGTGTAGCTGACCACCACGCCCGGCGCCTGGAAGCCAGACGCAGCCACGCTGGCGAAACCGTGCCCTTCCAGCAGGTCGCGCACGGCGCGGCCCAGCGCCACCTGTTCGTCGCGCACCCGGGCGTAGCCATAGGCCTCGGTCTCGTTCATGGTGTCGCGCAGGCGCTGCAGGGCATCGGTCGGCAGGGTGGTGTGGTACGCATGGCCACCGCCCTCATAGGTTTCCATGATCTGCAGCCACTTCTTCAGGTCCATCGCGAAGGTGGTGCTCTGGGTGCCGTCGATTTCGGTGCGGGCACGCTCGCTGAGCATGACCATGGCGCAGCAGGGCGAGCTGCTCCAGCCCTTCTGCGGGGCCGAGATGAGGATATCGACGCCGGTGGACTGCATGTCCACCCACATGGCGCCCGAGGCGATGCAGTCCAGCACGAACAGGCCACCGACGGCATGCACCGCGTCGGCCACGGCCTGCAGGTAGTCGTCGGGCAGCATCATGCCGGCCGCCGTTTCCACATGGGGCGCGAACACCAGGGCGGGCTTTTCGCGGGCGATGGCGGCCTGGACTTCCTCGATCGGGCACGGTGTCCAGGGTGCCTGGGCATCGTCGCTGGTCTTGCGAGCCTTGAGGACGGTGTGGCTGGCCGGGATGGCGCCCATCTCGAAGATCTGCGTCCAGCGGTAGCTGAACCAGCCGTTGCGGATGACCATCACATGCTTGCCATGGGCGAACTGGCGGGCCACCGATTCCATGCCGAAGGTGCCGCTGCCGGGCACCAGTACGGCGGAATGGGCGCCGTAGACCCGCTTGAGCATGGCCGAAATGTCGGTCATCACGCCCTGGAAGCGGCTGGACATGTGGTTGAGGGCGCGGTCGGTGTAGACGACCGAGAATTCCAGCAATCCGTCGGGGTCGATGTGGGGCAGCAGTCCGGGCATGGGGAGGTCTCCGTGGCAGGTCGGTTCAGACCAGCCAGATTAGCACAGCCCCGTCAACACCGTGTGGCGGCGGGGTGTGCAAGACATCATCCCTTTGTTCTGCGCACCCTGAGGATTTCGTCCAGGACCAGGGCGATGGCGCCGGCCGTGATGGCCGCGTCGGCCACGTTGAAGGCCGGAAAGTGGCCGCCGTGGAACATGCCGGACAGGAAGGACCAGTGGAAATCCAGGAAGTCCACCACGTAGCCGTGCCACACGCGGTCGATCAGGTTGTTGCCGATGGCGCCGGCCAGGATGCAGGACAGGGCAAACGCAAACAGCTTCTGGTTGGCGTGCGAGCGCAGCAGCCACAGCACGAAGACAGCGACGGTGGCGCTGAGCCCGATGAAAATCCAGCGCTGCCAGCCGCTGGCCGAAGCCAGGAACGAAAAGGCAGCGCCGGTGTTGTGGACGCGCACGATGTTGAAGTAGCTGGTCACCCAGGTGCTTTCGCCCAGGCGGTAGTGATCCAGGATCAGCCACTTGGTGGCCTGGTCCACCAGGACGATGGCCGCAGCCATCGCCAGCCAGGGCCACATCGATGTTCTGCCGGCCGCCATCAGGCCACCGTCCGGATTTCGCCCTGGCCAGTTCCGGCCGCCTCGGCCAGATTGCCGACGCAACGGCCGCACAGGGTGGGGTGCGCCGCATGCGCCCCCACGTCGTCGGCGTAGTGCCAGCAGCGCTCGCATTTGATGGCGGTGCTGGGCGTGACGGTGACGCCCAGTTCGTCGCCGTCCAGAACGGTCACAGCCGAGGTGATGGTCACGAACTTCAGATCCGCACCCAGCGAGAGCAGCAGGGCAGCGTCATCGGCTCCCGCCGTGATGGCCAGTGTGGCCTGCAGCGAGGCGCCCACCTGGCCTTCTGCGCGCAGATCCTCGATGGCCTTGTTGGCCGTATCGCGGATGGCGCGGATGCGGTTCCACTTGGTCAGCAGTGCCTCGTTGGCCGAGGGCAGGGCAGAGTAGGTTTCGAAGAAGATCGAACCCTTGGTCTGGTCCTTCGCGAATATCGCCCAGGCCTCTTCGGCCGTGAAACTGAGCACGGGCGCCATCCAGCGCAGCATGGCGTGGGTGATCTGGTAGAGCGCGGTCTGTGCCGAGCGCCTGGCCAGGCTCTTGGGCGCCGTGGTGTAGAGCCGGTCCTTGAGCACGTCCAGGTAGAAGGCGCCCAGGTCTTCGGAGCAGTAGACCTGCAGCTTGCTGACCACCGGATGGAACTCGTAGACGTCGAAATGCTTCAGGATCTCGGCCTGCAGCTCGCTGGCCCGAGCGAGGGCAAAACGGTCGATCTCCATCATCTGCTCGACGGGGACGGTGTCCGTGGCAGGGTCGAAGTCCACCGTGTTGGCCATCAGGAAGCGCAGCGTGTTGCGGATTCGCCGGTAAGCGTCCACCACGCGGGCCAGGATCTTGTCGTCGATGTTCAGGTCGCCCGAATAGTCGGTCGCGCCCACCCACAGGCGCACGATCTCGGCGCCCAGCTTGGTGGTGACCGATTGCGGCTCGACCGTGTTGCCCAGGCTCTTGCTCATCTTGCGACCCTGGCCGTCGGTGGCAAAACCGTGGGTCAGCAGGCCCTTGTAGGGCGCACGGCCCTCGATCGCGCAGCCCAGCAGCAACGAGCTGTGGAACCAGCCGCGGTGCTGATCGTGTCCTTCCAGGTACAGGTCGGCCTCCGGGCCCTGCGCATGCGAGGCGCCGTTCGGATAGGCCCTGGCATGACTGCCGCGCAGCACGTGCCTGAAGGTGGACCCGGAATCGAACCAGACCTCGAGGATGTCGGTGCTCTTGGTGTAGCTGGCCGCATCGTCGGCGCCCAGGATCTCCTCGGCGGTCACGCGGCTCCAGGCCTCGATGCCGCCCTTCTCGACGATGTCGGCCGCCTGGTCGAGGATGTCCATGGTGCGCGGATGCAGCTCGCCAGAGTCCTTGTGCAGGAAGAAGGGCACCGGCACACCCCAGGAACGCTGGCGCGAGATGCACCAGTCGGGCCGGTTGGCGATCATGTCGCGCAGGCGGGCCTTGCCGTTCTCGGGGTAGAAGCTGGTGTGGTCGATGGCGTCCAGTGCCAGCTGGCGCAGGGTCTTGGGTGCCTTGTCCTTCGTGAACACCCCTTCGCCCTCGTCCATGCGCACGAACCACTGGGCGGCCGCACGGTAGATCACCGGCGTCTTGTGACGCCAGCAGTGGGGGTAGCTGTGCGTGATGGCCTGTGTGGCCATCAGGCGGCCGTGTTCGCGCAGGGTGTCGATGATGACAGGACAGGCCTTCCAGATGTGCTGGCCACCGAACAGCGGGAGTTCCTCCGTGTAGACGCCGCTGCCCTGCACCGGGTTGAGGATGTCGTCGTAGGGCAGGCCATGCGCGATACAGCTGTTGAAGTCGTCCACGCCGTAGGCGGGCGCCGAGTGCACGATGCCGGTACCGTCGCTGTCGCTGACATAGTCCGCCAGATAGAGCGGTGACAGGCGCCGGTAGCTGTACTGGCCGCTGCCGCTGTCGATGTCGTGCAGGGGATGGCGGAACACCTGGCCGCGCAGGGACTCGCCCCTGGCTGTGGCCAGAACCGAGCCCTCCAGGCCAAAACGCTCCAGGCACTTCTCGACCAGGCTGGCGCCCAGCAGCAGCACGCCCATGGGCGTGTCGACCAGCGCGTACTCCAGCTCCGGGTGGGCGTTGAGCGCCTGGTTGGCCGGGATGGTCCAGGCGGTGGTGGTCCAGATGACCGCAAAGGCCTTCTTGCCGGCAGGCAGGGTGGCCAGGCCGAAGGCACGGGCCAGAGCGGCCGCGTCGTCGGATTCAAACGCCACATCCAGCGTGTCGCTTTTCTTGTCGGCGTATTCGATTTCGAACTCGGCCAGCGAGGAGCCGCAGTCGAAACACCAGTACACAGGCTTGAGGCCGCGGTAGACGAAGCCACGCTCGATCACGCGCTTGAAGGCCCGGATCTCGCCGGCCTCGTTGCCCGGCGCCATGGTCATGTACGGGCGCTCCCAGTCACCCAGCACGCCCAGGCGCTTGAAGTCCTCGCGCTGCTGGTCGATCTGTTCGGTGGCGTAGGCGCGGCTCCTGGCCTGCATGTCGTCGCGCGACAGGTTGCGCCCATGCAGTTTCTCGATGGCGTTCTCGATCGGCAGGCCGTGGCAGTCCCAGCCGGGGATGTACTGTGCGTCGAAGCCGGCCAGCTGGCGCGATTTGACGATCATGTCCTTGAGCACCTTGTTCAGCGCGTGGCCGATGTGCAGCTTGCCGTTGGCATAGGGCGGGCCGTCGTGCAGCACGAACAGCGGGGCGCCCTGGCGGGCGTCGCGCAGGCGCTTGTACAGGCCGCCCTGGTTCCAGTCGGTGACCCATCCCGGCTCGCGTTTGGGCAGATCGCCGCGCATCGGGAAGGGGGTGTCGGGCATGTTCAGCGTCGCGCGGTAGGCGCCGCCCGTGCTGTCGCTCTTGGCCGCGGGTTTGGCCGCGGGTTTGGCTGGGGTGTTCTTGTCGGACATGGGGGTGGCTCTTGAAGGGCTTGGACAGGCTCAGCGCGCAATGGCGGAACGGAAGGGTGCGAAGCACCCATGGCGGGTGAACCGTTCGCCCTGAGCCTGTCGGAGGGCGGCGACCGGTGCGACGGTCAGCCCTGAATTCGGTCGCGCGTGGTTTGGCGCCGGGTCTGTGCGTGCAGCGAGGCAAAGTACGCACGCGCGTCATCGCAGTCCTGGGCGATGCCCCGGGTCAGGGCGTCCAGACTGTCGTATTTGCGTTCGTCGTGCAGTTTGTGCAGCAGGTCCACGCGGACGATTTTACCGTAGGCCTCTCCGCCGGGCAGGCTGGCGGCCAGTTCGGCTGGCCATTGCAGGCAATGGGTCTCCAGCAGCACCCGTCCGCCATTGACATCGCCCGGGTCCAGGGACGGACGCACACCCAGGTTGGCCACACCCTCCAGGGCAGGCGCCTGGGGGTCCGGATGCAGGCCGTGCACATGGACGGCAAAGATGCCGCTGGCTGCCGGCTTCCAGTGCGAGAACCGCAGGTTCAGCGTGCGGAAACCGTCGCTGGCGCCCGGCGCGCTTTCGGCCAGCTGGCGTCCCAGTTTGCGGCCGTGCAGCACATGCCCGCTGATGCTGTAGTGGCGACCCAGCAGGGCAGTGACGTGGTCCATGTCGGCGGCGGCCAGGGCATCGCGCACGGCCGAGCTCGACACCCGCTGGCCATGCACCTCATAGCTCTGCATGCGGGCCACGTCAAACCCCAGGCGCTGCCCGGCCTCGTCCAGCATGGCGTAGTCGCCGGCCCGCTTGGCGCCGAATCGGAAGTCGTCTCCCACCAGCACGTATTTCACGCCCAGGGCGGTGACCAGGATGTCGTCGATGAAGGCCTGCGGCGCCAGCGCGGCCAACCGCTCGTTGAAAGGCAGGACCACGCACTGGTCCACGCCACAGCGGTCGAGTTCCTGCAGCTTGTCCCTCAGCGTGGCGATTCGGGCCGGTGCCAGCTCCGGTTTGCGGTGCTGGGCGGCAAAGAAATCCCGCGGATGGGGTTCGAAGGTCATGACGCAGCTGGGGACGCCGCGGTGGCGCGCCTCGTTCTGCAACAGAGCCAGCATCGCCTGGTGTCCCCGGTGCACACCATCGAAGTTGCCGATGGTCAGCGCGCAGCCGGCGGCCGGCCCGTTTTTCAGGGCATGTTGAAGGTTCCAGAGGCCTCGGATGATTTTCATGGAGCAGGCGAAGGTCGGGACTTTGTTTGGCCCCGGGTCAGATGACTGTCATTGAAGCGCGTTATATTGACACATGCGGCGCCACCCCCTGTCTTTCAGGCGGTCGGTGGGCACCCCAGACAGATTGTCCGCTTGTTCGTCAACGTGGAGGTGGGTCTTGAAGGTGTTGAAGTTGTCTGCGCAGGGACTGCCCCAGTCCTGGATCAGCCTCGAAGAGGCTGTGCTGCACTATGCGGCCGACGAGGTGCGCTGGGAGGTGGGTGCCCAGGTGGCCGTCTTCCATGGCGGACACAACGCGGTCACCGGGCGCCAGTCCATCATCGCCGTCAACTCTATCATCGGTACACAGGGTGTTCCCCGCATCAACCCGTTCGGGCTTCGCCCGTCGCTGACCAACAGCAAGCTGTTCTCGCGTGACCGTTGCCTGTGTGCCTACTGCGGCGGCCACTTCCGTGATGATGAACTGACCCGTGAACACATCGTGCCGCTGGGCCAGCAGGGCCAGGACGTGTGGATGAACGTGGTCACGGCCTGCCGTTCGTGCAACCACCGCAAGGGCAACCGGACGCCTGAACAGGCGCACATGCCCTTGCTGTACGCGCCTTACGTGCCCAGTCTCTGGGAGGACTTCATCCTGCGCAACCGCCGCATCCTGGCGGACCAGATGGAGTTCCTGATGGCTCACCTGCCCAAGAGCTCGCGCCTGCACGCGTGACCGGCTGGCGTGCCGCGGCAGCGGCACGCCACGGGCCGGATCAGGCAAACACGCCGGCCGTGTCTTCCATGCGGGCCGAGACCTCACCCAGGTGATGCAGGGTATCGCCGAAACTCATCTCCAGCTGGGTCAGTTTCTTGAAGTAGTGGCTGACGATGTACTCGTCGGTCACGCCGATGCCGCCATGCAGTTGCACCGCCTGCTGGCCCACGAAGCGCATGCTCTGGCCCAGCTGCACCTTGGCGCGGGCCAGGGCGCGGCGGCGCTCGCTGGCCGGCGCATTGAGCTTCAGGCTGGCGTAGTAGCTCATCGAGCGGGCCAGTTCCAGCTGCATCTTCATGTCGGCAATGCGGTGGCGCAGGGCCTGGAAGCTGCCGATCGCCACACCGAACTGCTTGCGCGTGTTCAGGTACTCGGCGGTCACCGCGACCGTCTTGTCCATGACCCCGACCGCTTCGGCGCACACCGATGCAATGCCGATGTCGACCGCGTGTTCCAGGGCCGCCTGGCCGTCGGCGACGATGAGCGTCGCGGGTACGGCCTGCAGGGTGATGTCAGCCGCACGCCCGCCATCCTGGGTGCCGTAGCCGCGGGAAGCGACCCCGCTGGCGCTGCGCTCCACCAGGAACAGGGCCAGCTTTCCGCCGGCCATGGCGGGCACCACGAAGGCGTCGGCCTGATCGCCGGCCGGCACCACGCACTTGGCACCGCTGACGGTCCAGCCATGGCCAGCCTGGCTGGCCGTGGTCTGGCAGCTGTCGAGGCGGTAGCGCGCGCCACGCTCCTGCTGAGCGAACACCACGAGGGCTTCGCCCGAGGCGATCTTCGGCAACCAGTCTGCCTTCACGTCGGCTGAACCATAGGCGCCAATCACGCCACCGCAGATCAGTGTCTGCACCAGCGGCTCCAGCACGATGCCCCGGCCCAGTTCCTCCATCACCACCATGCCTTCGACCGGACCCATGCCGAGGCCGCCGTCGGTTTCGCTGATGTACAGGCCGCCCAGGCCGAGTTCGGCCAGTTCGTTGTAGGCGGACCGGTCAAAGCCGCCGGCCCGGACGATGCTGCGGCGGCGCTCGAAGTCGTAACCCTTGTCGACCCACTTGCGAACCGCGTCGCGCAGCTGTTCCTGGTCTTCGCTGAAATCGAAATCCATCTGTTGGCTCCTTAACCGAGGACCGTCTGGGCGACGATGTTGCGCTGCACTTCGTTCGAACCACCGTAAATGGTGGTCTTGCGCATGTTGAAATAGGTCGAGGCCAGCGGCGCATTGGCCGCCGAGCCGCCAGGAAAGTCGCCCTGCCAGCCGGCGTCCATGGCTTCTTCGATGAAAGGCACGGCAAACGGACCGGCAGCCAGCATCATGAGTTCCGAATAGCGCTGCTGGATCTCGCTGCCCTTGATCTTGAGCAGACCGGCGATGTCCAGCGGGTTCTTGCCGGATTTTTCGGCGCTGAGCACCCGCAGCACCAGCATCTCCAGCGCCACGACGTCCACTTCGAGCAGGGCGATCTGGTCACGGAAGCGCTGGTCCTCCCACACGCCTTCGGCCTTGGCGATGCGCTTGAGGCGCTCCAGTTCGCGCTTGGCGCGGTTCACGTCGGCGATGTTGGTGCGCTCATGCGAGAGCAGGTGTTTGGCGTAGGTCCAGCCTTTGTTTTCCTCGCCGATCAGGTTCTCGGCCGGCACCTTCACGTTGTCGAAGAAAACCTCGTTCACCTCGCATTCGCCGTCCAGCAGCTTGATGGGGCGCACGGTCACACCGGGCGACTTCATGTCCACCAGCAGGAAGCTGATGCCGGTTTGCGGCTTGCCTTCCGTGGATGTGCGCACCAGGCAGAAGATCCATTCGCCATACTGGCCCAGTGTGGTCCAGGTCTTCTGGCCGTTGACGATGTAGTGGTCGCCCTGGCGTTCGGCACGGGTCTTGACCGAGGCCAGGTCCGAACCCGAACCCGGTTCGCTGTAGCCCTGGCTCCACCAGACCTCGCCACTGGCAATGCCCGGCAGGAAGCGCTGCTGCTGTTCCTTGTTGCCGAAGGCCATGATGACCGGGGCCACCATCACCGGCCCGAAGGGCACGACGCGCGGCGCGCCGGCCAGGGCGCATTCCTCTTCGAACAGGTGCTTCTGTACGGCGGTCCAGCCCGGGCCGCCGAATTCCTTGGGCCAGCCGTAACCCAGCCAGCCTTTCTTGCCCAGGATTTTGGCCCAGCGCTGCATGTCCTCGCGTGTCAGGCGCAACGCGTTGTGGACCTTGTGGCTGATCTCGGCGGGCAGGTTCTCTCTGACCCAGGCGCGGATGTCCTCCCGGAAAGCCAGTTCTTCGGGCGTGAATGCCAGATCCATGCATGTCTCCGTGTGTGAGCGTGAACAGGCCTGTGACGCAGGCCGACGGTGTCAACGCGGAAGTTTCGCACGACCGTTCGATTTTGTGCTGTCCGGGCGGTGACAACGCGACGGGCGGCAGCGCCTTGGACGGGCCGGGGTGCCTGTCAACCGCCCAGGTCTTGCAGTTGCTGTTCCAGGCGGCGCACCCGCGCTTCGAGTTCGTCCAGTCGTGCCAGCAGGTCCGGGTCGGCTGGCGCTGCTACCGGTACCGGGCGGGCCGGTTCGATCGCTGTCACGGGACCACTCAGCAGGTGGGCCCAGCGGGATTCGCGGGAGCCGGCCGCGCGCGGCAGCTGTACCACCATCGGGCCGCCCTTGTCTTCGCTGCGCGCCGCCAGCTCGTCCAGAAAGGCCTCCACCGAGGCGATGTCCAGGAACTTGTACCAGCGGTCGGCATTGATGCGCAGTTCGCCCGCGGTTTGCGGGCCCCGGAGCATCAGCAGACCCAGCAGCACGGCCGATTGTTCCGGCACGCCGGCGGCACGCTGGAAGTTGTGCTCGTAGCGGGTGACCCGCGATCCGCTGGACTCGATTACCAGGCTGAACTCGCGCAGGCCGTCGATGGCCCCGCTGATTTCGGCCTCGCCCAGGTTCATCACCGGATCGCGGCTGGACTTCTGGTTGCAGCCCGTCTGCAGGCTGTTGAGGGTGAGCGGATAGCTGTCGGGCACGGTGCGCGCCTTCTCCATCAGGGTGGCGAGCACACGGGCCTGGGCGGGTGTCAGGGGATGCTGGTGGAAGTCGTGGTTCATTACACTTGCGGGGTTGTGACCGAAAAGAACATTGTCATCCTGATCTCCGGCAGCGGCTCGAACATGGCGGCCATTGCCGATGCGGCCCGGGCCGGCCGCTGGAGCCAGCGCCACGGTGCGCGCGTGGCGGCCGTCATCAGCAACCGGCCGTCGGCCGGTGGTCTGGCACTGGCCCGCGAACGCGGCATCGCCGTGGGCGTGGTCGACCACACCGCCCACGACGGGCGCGAAGCGTTCGACGCCGCCCTGATGGCCGAGATCGACCGCCATCGGCCATCGCTGGTTGTCCTGGCCGGGTTCATGCGCATCCTCACGCCCGGCTTTGTGGCCCACTACGCCGGGCGGCTGGTCAACATCCACCCCAGTCTGCTGCCGGCATTTCCTGGTCTGCACACCCACCGCCGGGCCATCGAGGCCGGCTGCCGGGTGGCGGGCTGCACGGTACATCGGGTGACGGCCGAACTTGATCATGGCGAGTACCTCGACCAGGCGGCCGTGCCGGTGCTGCCGAACGATACCCCCGAGGCGCTGGCGGCGCGCGTGCTCACGCAGGAGCACATCATCTATCCCAGGGCGGTGGAGCGACTGGTCGCTGTCTGACCGGTGGCAGGCTGGCCCGGTGCCAGCCTGTCAGCCTTTGACGGCCAGGTAGATGGCGACGCCGATCACCACCAGTGCGACGGTGGCCCAGCCCAGGCGGTCGATGTGGCGATTGAGCTGTTCTTCCATCTTCGGACCGCCCCAGCGCATCAGGCCGGCGACGAGGAAGAAGCGCGCGCCCCGGGCAACGGCCGAGGCCAGGGTGAACGGCAGCAGAGCCATGGACAGTGCCCCGGCCGCGATGGTGAATACCTTGTAGGGAATGGGCGAGAAACCGGCGACCAGCACCGCCAGAACGCCCCATTCGCTGAACCAGGTTGTGGCGGTCTGGTAGGCACCCCAGTAGCGGGAGGTCTGCAGCCAGGGTTCGATGGCGCCGAAGGCCAGCAGCCCGATGAAGTAGCCCAGCAGGCCGCCCGCGACCGAGCAGACGGTGGTCAGGAGCGCGAAGCGCCAGGCGCGGTCCGGGCGCGCCAGGGCCATCGGCGCCAGCATCACGTCCGGCGGGATGGGAAAGAAGGACGACTCCGCGAAACTGAGTCCCCCCAGAAACCAGGGGGCATGGCGATGCCGTGCCCATTTCATGGCACGTTCATAGAGTGGGGAAAACAGCTTCATGTGGGAGCGACTCAGACGCCTTTGTGGAACACCAGGCCAGCGTGTTCGCGCATGGCATGGAACCTGATCTTGGGCCAGTTGGCTTCGACGGCGCGCAAGGTCGCCAGGTGGTCCAGCAGGATGGTCGGCGCATCCACCGCGTCAAGGGCCACCCGATGCGCATTGGCATCGATGAAGCGCTTGAGTTCCTGCTCGCCGCCGTCTTCGGGGGCACAGGTCACCCAGCGCGCGACGTGGTAGTTGCTGGCAGTGATGCGCGCCTTGACGCCATACTCGGCCTCCAGACGGTGCTGCACCACCTCGAACTGCAGCTGTCCGACAGCGCCGAGCATCAGCACGGAGCCAGCCACAGGACGGAATACCTGGATGGCGCCTTCTTCACCCAGCTGGGTCAGGCCGGCACGCAGTTGCTTGGTCTTGAGCGGGTCGGCCACTTCGACGCTGCGGATGATTTCCGGGGCGAAGAAGGGCAGGCCGGTGAACTGCAGGCTCTCGCCCTCGGTCAGCGTGTCGCCCAGCTGGAGCACCCCATGGTTCGGAATGCCGATGATGTCGCCGGCAAACGCCTCATCCAGCAACTCGCGACGCTGGGACAGGAAGCTCACCACCGTGTTGGGGCGCAATTCCTTGCCACTGCGAACCACCTTCAGGCGCATCCCGCGCTCGAAGTGACCGCTGGCCACGCGCACGAAGGCAATGCGGTCGCGGTGCGCCGGGTCCATGTTGGCCTGGATCTTGAACACCACGCCAGTGAATTTGGACTCCTCCGGGTGCACCACACGCTGGATGGCCGGACGGTCGCCAGGCGCAGGGGCCAGGTCCACCAGGGCATCCAGCACTTCGCGCACGCCGAAATTGTTGACGGCCGAGCCGAACAGCATCGGTGTCTGGGTGCCGCCCAGAAAGGCGGCCTTGTCGAACGCGGGCGATGCACCCTCGACCAGTTCCAGCTCATCCTTGGCCTGGGGCCATTCCATGGCGAAGCGCTGGCCGATTTCGGGGTTGTCCATGCCGGTCAGCACCTCCTCGTCGCCACCCCGGCGGTCTTCGCCGGCGGTGAAGACGCGCATCTGGTCTTCGCGGCGGTCATAGACGCCGCGGAAGGTCTTGCCCATGCCCACCGGCCAGGTGAACGGGACCACCGTCATGCCCAGTTCGCGCTCGATCTCGTCCATCAGGTCCAGCGGGGCTTTGACCTCGCGGTCCATCTTGTTGATGAAGGTCAGGATCGGGGTGTTTCGGGCACGGCACACCTGCAGCAGGCGGCGTGTCTGCGGCTCGACACCATTGCCGGCATCGATGACCATGAGCGCGGCGTCTACCGCCGTGAGCACACGGTAGGTGTCTTCCGAGAAGTCCTGGTGGCCAGGGGTGTCCAGCAGGTTGATGACGCAGTCGCGGTATTCCATCTGCATCACCGAGGAGGCGACCGAAATGCCGCGCTGCTTCTCGATTTCCATCCAGTCGGACGTGGCATGGCGGGCCGCCTTGCGGGCCTTGACCGAACCGGCGATGTTGATGGCGCCCGAGAACAGCAGCAGCTTCTCGGTCAGCGTGGTCTTGCCTGCGTCGGGGTGCGAAATGATGGCGAAGGTGCGGCGACGCTTCACCTGTTGGGCGATCTCGGACATAACCTTCTATTATCTCTCCCCCGCGCTCCATTGCCTGTCGGACCGACGCCATGCGTCGTCGACCGCGCGTATTCATTCAGGACGCCAGGCGGCGCAGGGGAGAAAATACCGACATGCATCCCAAAGCCCTGCTGGACGAATCCGCCCGCCTCATCGAAAAAGTCTTCAAATTCGACCATCCGGCCGACGCCGTGGTCGCGCGCCATTTTCGCGAGAACAAGTCTCTCGGCCCGCGCGAGCGGGCCACCCTGTCGGACACGGTGTTTGCGGTCCTGCGCGAGCGCCTGCGCCTGGAGTGGCTGGCCCGCTCGGGCAGCGGATCCAAGTGGCGCCGCCTGGCCATCCTCGGATTTCCGGGCGACCGGGACTTTCTCAAGAGTGCGCTGACCGAACCTGAAAAGGCCTGGCTGGACGTCTGTGCCCGGGTCAAGGACAGCGAACTGCTGGCGCCGCACCGCCACAACCTGCCGGACTGGCTGGCCCAGGCCCTGCGGGA
Organism: Burkholderiaceae bacterium; assembly: GCA_041396505.1. GTDB lineage: Bacteria > Pseudomonadota > Gammaproteobacteria > Burkholderiales > Burkholderiaceae_C > Hydrogenophaga. The sequence goes on along the minus strand of JAWKYL010000006.1, from coordinate 173,588 downwards.
GCAGGTCGGCGACGAATTCGACGCCCTGGCCGCCAGCCTGAACCAGCCGGCGCCGCTGGACCTGCGGGTCAACAGCCAGAAGAGCAAGCGTGACGCGGTGCTGGCAGACCTGCGCGCCGCCAGTCTCCAGGCCGGGCCGACGCCGTACTCGCCGCTGGGCATCCGCCTCCAGGGCAAACCCTCGCTGGCGAAACTGCCGGCCTTCACGCGCGGCGATGTGGAGGTCCAGGACGAAGGTTCGCAATTGCTGGCGCTGCTGCTGGACGCCCGGCGTGGCGAAATGGTGGCCGACTTCTGTGCCGGTGCCGGTGGCAAGACCCTGGCCATTGGCGCGGCCATGCGAAACAGCGGCCGCCTGTATGCCTTCGACACCTCGGCCCACCGGCTGGACGCCATCAAGCCCCGGCTGGCGCGCAGCGGACTGTCCAACGTCCATCCGGTGGCCATTGCCCATGAGCGCGACGAACGCATCAAGCGCCTGGCTGGCAAGATCGACCGGGTGCTGGTGGATGCACCGTGTTCCGGTCTCGGAACCTTGCGCCGCAGCCCCGATCTCAAATGGCGCCACACGCCGGAGACGGTCGCCGCGCAGGCTGAACTGCAGCAGCGCATCCTGGACAGCGCCGCCAGGCTGGTCAAGCCGGGTGGACGCCTGGTCTACGCCACCTGCAGTCTGCTGCCGCAGGAAAACGAGCGCGTGGCTGAGGCCTTTGGCCAGGACCATCCGGCTTTCGAGGTCCTGCCGGCGGTCGACCTGCTGACGGAGGCCAGGGTGGCGGATGCGCCGAACCTGGTTGCCGGCGAGGGCGGGCGTTTCCTGCGCCTATGGCCGCACCGCCATGCCACCGACGGCTTTTTTGCCGCCATCTGGCGCAAGAAGCCTTGAACATGCGCCAAAAGTCCTGATTTAGGTCAGTAATTCCCACATTTCTTCGCTTGTGGGCCGCCGATAAGGCTTGGTGAAAATACCCCTGACCGGTAAAATCAGAGGGTTTGTTGCCCAGTCAGCCGGGCCCGTGGTCTGACATGTCCGATGCCCGGCCCGCTGTTGGGTGATCTCCCCTGTCGTTAGGAACTGAATGAATACGTCCGATACCGTTGTTTCCACCTTGTGGGACGGTCTGATCCAGTTTGTGGGTCAGGGCCTCACCGGCGCCAGCTGGTGGCAGGTCATCCTTGTGGCGCTGGTGTTCACGCACATCACCATTGCCAGTGTCACCATCTATCTGCACCGCCATTCGGCGCACCGTGCGCTGGACCTGCATCCTGCGGTCGCGCATTTCTTCCGCTTCTGGCTCTGGATGACCACCGGCATGGTCACCAAGCAGTGGACCGCCATCCACCGCAAGCACCACGCCAAGTGCGAACGCGAGGAAGATCCGCACAGCCCCCAGATCTTCGGCATCAAGAAGGTGTTCTGGGAAGGTGCGGAACTGTACCGTGCCGAGGCCAAGAACCAGGAAACCATGGCCCGCTACGGCCATGGCACGCCCGATGACTGGATCGAGCGCAACCTCTACACCCGCTACTCCGCACTGGGTGTGAGCCTGATGCTCATCATCAACGTCGCCCTGTTCGGGGCCCTCGGACTGACGGTCTGGGCGGTGCAGATGATCTGGATTCCGTTGTGGGCCGCCGGCGTCATCAACGGTATCGGCCACTACTGGGGCTACCGGAACTTCGAGGCGGTCGATGCCAGCACCAACGTGTCGCCCTGGGGCATCATCGTGGGTGGCGAGGAACTGCACAACAACCACCACACCTACCCGACTTCGGCCAAGTTCTCGGTCAAGCCCTACGAGTTCGACATCGGCTGGGTCTACATCAGCGCCCTGCGTGCGCTGGGGCTGGCCACGGTCAAGAAGATTCCGCCCAAGATGGCTTACGGCGATGTGCGTCCGGTGGCGGACGAGAAGACCCTGGAGGCCATCATCGCCAACCGCTACGAAGTCATGGCCGGCTATGCCCGTGAGATGCGTGCGGCCTGCCAGCGCGAGTTCGAAGGCGTCAAGGCCCGCAGCGGCGACGCTGCCCTGGTCAAGGCGGCCCAGCGCTGGCTGCACCGCGACGACGACAAGGTGCCGGATAGCGTGAAGTCGCAGCTGGCCCAGGTGCGTGCCCAGAAGCCGGTGCTGGACAAGATGGTCACCATGCGCGAGGAACTGCGCGCCTTGTGGACAGGTACCAATGCCACCCGAGAGCAGCTGGCTGCCGACCTGCAGGCCTGGTGCCGCCGTGCGGAGGAAAGTGGCATTGCCGCCCTGCGCGATTTCTCGATCAAACTGCGATCGGCACACGCCTGAGTCGGGTCACCCCGCATGCCTGGAGCGTGCGGGGCGACGAAGGCAACAAAAAACCCGCTGTGAAGACAGCGGGTTTTTTTGTTGGGAAAGCGCCGAATCACTTCAGCTTGATTTCCTTGTAGTCGACGTGCTTGCGCGCGACCGGATCAAATTTCTTGATCAGCATCTTGTCGGGCGTGGTCTTCTTGTTCTTGGAGGTGGTGTAGAAGTGACCGGTGCCGGCGGTGGACTCCAGCTTGATCTTCTCGCGTGCGCCTTTGGTAGCCATGGTGCCTTACTCCTTAAGCTTGGCCGCGTGCGCGCAGGTCGGCGAGCACGGCATCGATGCCATTCTTGTCGATCAGGCGCAGGGCAGCACCCGAGACGCGCAGACGAACCCAGCGGTTCTCGCTCTCGACCCAGAAACGGCGGTATTGCAGGTTCGGCAGGAACCGGCGCTTGGTTTTGTTGTTGGCGTGGGAAACATTGTTCCCGACCATGGGCTTCTTGCCCGTGACGTCGCAGACGCGTGCCATGAGGACACTCCGATTTGTCAAACGGCCGCTACCCGTGCGGTAGGGGCCTCACCTCGCCAGAAGGGTGGCGGTAACCCATGAAATGCTGCCAAGGCAGTTGCCTGAAAGCAGCAAAGCCAAGCATTATAGCCTGGATCAGGATGATTGGAACAGCCAAGTCCGACCAACGGCGAAAGCCGGAGGGAGGCTCCAACCCAGAGGCACCGCGGAACCGGCTCCGCCGGGCCGCAGGTGCCGTCCCCCTCCCAAGCCGAAGGCGCCAGGGGAGGGGGGACGCGCGAAGCGCGGCGGGGGGAGGTCGTTACTTCTCCAGGAAGCGCTGCGCGTCCAGGGCTGCCATGCAGCCGGTGCCGGCGCTGGTGATGGCCTGGCGGTAGACATGGTCCTGCACGTCGCCAGCGGCGAACACGCCGGGCACGCTGGTCATGGTGGCCATGCCGCTCAGACCGGATTTCGTGACGATGTAGCCGTCCTTCATCTCCAGTTGCCCCTTGAAGATCTCGGTATTGGGGCTGTGGCCGATGGCAATGAAGCAGCCCTTGACGGTCACGTCTTCTGTCGCACCGGACTGCACGTTCTTCAGTCGCACGCCGGTCACGCCCATGTTGTCGCCCAGTACCTCGTCGAGGGTGCTGTGCAGCTTGAGCTCGATCTTGCCTTCGCTGACTTTCTCCATCAGCTTGTCGACCATGATGGGCTCGGCGCGAAAGGTGTCACGGCGGTGCACCAGGGTGACCTTGCTGGCGATGTTCGACAGGTAGAGCGCTTCCTCGACGGCGGTGTTGCCGCCGCCGACCACCGCCACCTCCTGGCCGCGGTAGAAGAAGCCGTCGCAGGTGGCGCAGGCGCTGATGCCCTTGCCCATGAAGGCTTCTTCAGACGGCAGACCCAGGTAGCGAGCCGAGGCGCCAGTGGCGATGATCAGCGCGTCGCAGCTGTATTCGCCGCTGTCGCCCTTGAGCACGAAGGGGCGCCTGGAAAAGTCGACCGCGTTGATATGGTCGAAGACGATCTCGGTCTTGAAGCGCTCGGCATGTTGCTGGAAGCGCTGCATCAGGTCCGGACCCTGCACGCCCGCCACGTCGGCCGGCCAGTTGTCGACCTCGGTGGTGGTCATCAGCTGGCCGCCCTGGGCAATGCCGGTGATGAGCACAGGGTCCAGATTGGCGCGCGCGGCATACACGGCGGCGGTGTATCCGGCAGGTCCTGAGCCAAGAATGAGTACTTTGGAATGCTTCATGCTGCAAATCCCATGCCCTGTTGGTCAGAGCTGGTATAGAGTGGAGTAATACGAAATCAGATCATCGTGCGCGATGGCACACCATTTCGCATGACCTTCATTGTAAGTAGCTGCCTCCGGGACTGATCCAAACAAGAGGAATACACGCATGTCCATCCTGTCCAATCTGGACCTGATTCGCCGGGTTCCGCTGTTTTCCACCCTGACCCAGGCGCAGGCCGAGTCGGTGGCCGACGCCGTGACCAAGCGCCGGTTCAAGCGTGGCGAGGTGATTGTTGAGCAGGGCAAGAAATCCAACTTCCTGGCCATCGTGCTCACGGGCCGTGCCCGGGTGGTGACCCAGGACGCTCGCGGCCGCGAGGTGATTCTGGCCACCATGACGCCGGGTGACTACGTCGGCGAGATGAGCCTGATCGACAACCAGCCCCATTCGGCCTCGGTGCGGGCGGAGGTGCAGACCGACGTGCTGATTCTGGGGCGCATGGAGTTCGCCCGCTGCCTGCCCGAGAACACGTCCATGGCCTATGCGGTCATGAAGGGCCTGGTCCAGCGTCTGCGCCAGGCCGACCGCAAGATCGAGTCGTTGGCCCTGCTGGATGTCTACGGCCGGGTGGCGCGTGCCCTTCTGGAGTTTGCCCAGCCTGACCGGGAGGGCCAGCTGATGATCCGGGAGCGCGTGTCCCGCCAGGATGTGGCCAAGATGATCGGCGCTTCGCGCGAGATGGTCAGCCGGGTCATGAAGGACCTGGAAGAACGGGGTTTTATCGAGACGACACCCGAGGGCAGCACCCTCATTCGCGAACGCCTGAATTCGCTGAGCTGAGCGGCTGGGCTCTGCCGGGGCACCGGGCAGGGCCGGTGAGCCGGACCTGTCTGCGATGGGGTAAGCTTGGCCTCGTTCGATGCGAGGCCTATGACCTATTCCCTCAATACCCTCAACGCGGACCAGGCCCAGCCCACGCCTTCGGTGGTCTCCCGGTTCGCCCAGGAGATCGTCCTGGTGGTCGGCGCGGCCGTGCTCGCGTTCTCCCTCCTGGCCCTGCTCAGCCATTCGGTTGCCGATCCGGCATGGAGCACCACCGGAACCCGGTCCGATGTCGGTAACTGGGGTGGCCGTCTGGGCGCCTTGCTGGCCGATGTTTCGTATTTCCTTTTCGGTTTCTCGGGCTGGTGGGCATTTCTGGCCGGCCTGCGCGGCTGGCTGTCGGCGCTGGCGCGCTGGATCCGGGGCCACCAGGGTGTGATCACCGATGACGGGGAACCGGTGGCGGTCCACGTCTGGCAGCAGGCCTGGTTTCGCCGGGGGGCCTTCTGGCTGGGCCTGCTGGCCCTGATGGCCGCCAGTGCCGTGCTGGAGTGGGCGCGCCTGTACCGCCTGGACGAGGTCCTGCCGGGCCATGCCGGTGGTGTCCTGGGCCAGTGGCTGGGCCCGCTGGTCCTGCGCTGGACGGGATTCAACGGTTCGGCCCTGCTGATGATGGCGCTGGTGGTGCTGTGCCTGCCGGTGGTCTTCCAGTTTTCCTGGGGCCATGTGGCCGAACTGCTGGGTGGGCGACTGGACGGGTGGGTCGAGGCGCGCCGCGAGAAGCGCGAGGCCGACGAAGACCAGCGCATTGGCGAGCAGGCTGCGCGCGAGCGCGAGGAAGTCGTCAAGGTCGAGCGGGTCGAGATCGAAGAACACCATCCGATGCCGGTCGTGATCGAGCCCGTCGTCACCGAGGTGCCCCGCAGCGAGCGGGTGGCCAAGGAGCGGCAGAAGCCGCTGTTCACCGAACTGCCCGACAGCAAGCTGCCGCAGGTGGATCTGCTCGACAGCGCGCCGGCCCACCAGGCCGGGGTGGATGGCCAGACGCTGGAGATGACCAGCCGCCTGATCGAGAAGAAGCTCAAGGACTTCGGCGTCGAGGTCCGGGTGGTGGCGGCGGCGCCCGGTCCGGTGATCACCCGCTACGAGATCGAGCCGGCCACCGGCGTCAAGGGCTCCCAGATCGTCAACCTCAGCCGCGACCTGGCGCGGTCGCTGTCCCTGGTTTCGATCCGGGTGATCGAAACAATCCCAGGCAAGAACCTGATGGCGCTGGAGCTGCCCAACGCCAAGCGCCAGACCATCAAGCTCAGCGAAATCCTGGGTTCGCAGGTCTACAACGACGCCCGCAGCCTGCTGACCATGGGCCTGGGCAAGGACATCGCTGGCCAGCCGGTGGTGGCCGACCTGGCCAAGATGCCGCATTGTCTGGTGGCCGGTACCACCGGTTCGGGCAAGTCGGTGGGCATCAACGCCATGATCCTGTCGCTGCTGTACAAAGCCGATGCCAAGGATGTCCGGCTGTTGCTGATCGACCCGAAGATGCTGGAACTGAGCGTCTACGAAGGCATCCCGCACCTGCTGGCGCCCGTGGTCACCGACATGAAGCACGCGGCCAATGGTCTGAACTGGTGTGTCGGCGAGATGGAAAAGCGCTACCGGCTCATGAGCAAGATGGGCGTGCGGAACCTGGCGGGCTTCAACACCAAGATCGACGAGGCGACGGCCCGTGGCGAGATCATCGGCAACCCGTTCAGCCTCACGCCCGAGCAGCCCGAGCCGCTGGAGCGCCTGCCCTACATCGTGGTGGTGATCGACGAGCTGGCCGACCTGATGATGGTGGTGGGCAAGAAGATCGAAGAGCTGATTGCGCGCCTCGCCCAGAAGGCGCGAGCGGCTGGCATCCACCTGATCCTCGCCACGCAGCGTCCCAGCGTGGATGTCATCACCGGCCTCATCAAGGCCAACATCCCGACGCGCCTGTCCTTCCAGGTCAGCAGCAAGATCGACAGCCGCACCATCCTGGACCAGATGGGGGCCGAAACGCTGCTGGGCATGGGCGACATGCTCTACCTGCCGGCGGGCACCGGGTTCCCGGCGCGGGTGCACGGCGCCTTCGTCAGCGATGAAGAAGTGCACCGTGTGGTGGCCTACCTCAAGGAGCAGGGGGGTGAGCCCAACTACATTGACGGCGTGCTGGAGGCGGCCGGCGGCGATGGCGAAGGGGCCGACATGTTCGGCGACGGCGGTGGCGCCGGGGGCGAGAAAGACCCGCTGTACGACCAGGCGGTGGCCATTGTGCTGCAGGACCGCAAGGCCAGCATTTCCTATGTCCAGCGCAAGCTCAAGATCGGCTACAACCGGGCCGCCCGCCTGCTGGAAGACATGGAGACGGCCGGTCTGGTCAGCGCCCTGACCAGCAGCGGCCAGCGGGACATCCTGGTGGCACCGCGGGGCGATGCCTGAGACGGCAACGGTGGTCACTGAACCAAGCGCCGCAAGGCCGATCCGAACCCCATGATCAGACGATTTTTCATGACCGTGGCCCTGTCCTGCCTGGCGCTGACCGCCCGGGCCGACGGCCTGCAACACCTGGAGCGTTTCCTGCAGGACGTGCGGAGCGGGCAGGCGGCATTCACCCAGGTGGTGACCTCGCCGAAGCGCACGGGTGAAACCGTGGCACGCAGCAAGACGTCGCACGGGCGTTTTGCGTTCCAGCGGCCCGGACGCTTTCGCTTCGACTACGAACGTCCGTTCGAGCAGACCATCGTTGCCGATGGCGAAACCCTGTGGCTGCATGACGTCGACCTGGAGCAGGTGACGGCGCGCCGGCAGCAGGATGCGCTGGGCAGTACGCCGGCGGCCCTCATCGTCTCGGGAACCAGCCTGGGCGAACTGCGAACCCACTTCGAGTTGCAGGCCGATGGCAATGCCGATGGACTGGAGTGGGTGAAGGCACGTCCGCGCCAGGGTGACGGTCAGTTGCAGCAGGTGCGCGTGGGTTTTCGCCAGGGCGAACTGGCCCGGCTTGAAATCGAGGACAGCCTGGGTCAGCGCTCGGTGCTGAGCTTCTCCGACTGGCAGGGCAATGTGGCCCTGCCCGCGCAGCGCTTTCAGTTCCAGCCGCCGGCCGGCGTGTCGGTGATCCGGCCCTGAGACGGTGAGCGCCCCCGACCGACTGGCCCATGCCCCGCTGGCCGAGCGCCTGCGGCCGCGCACGTTGGCCGATGTCATTGGCCAGCAGCACCTGCTGGGCGAGGGCATGGCCCTGCGGCTGGCATTCGAGTCGGGTCAGCCGCACAGTTGCATTCTGTGGGGGCCTCCGGGTGTCGGCAAGACCACGATTGCCCGGCTGATGGCCGATGCCTTCGATGCACAGTTCATCACCATCAGTGCCGTGCTCGGCGGCGTCAAGGACATCCGGGAAGCCGTCGAACGGGCCGAAGCCGCGCGCGAGGGCCTGCACCCGCAGCGCACCATCGTTTTCGTGGACGAGGTGCACCGGTTCAACAAGAGCCAGCAGGACGCCTTTCTGCCCCACGTCGAGAGTGGCCTGTTCACGTTCATCGGCGCGACCACGGAAAACCCCTCGTTCGAGGTCAATTCGGCCTTGTTGTCCCGAGCCGCAGTGTACGTGCTCCAGCCTCTGTCGGAGGACGACCTGCGCCAGTTGCTGGCACGCGCCCAGGCGATCGGGGCGGTGCCTGACATCGAGCAGACGGCGGCGGACCGCCTGATGGCCTATGCCGACGGCGATGCCCGGCGGCTGCTCAACACACTGGAGACCCTGTCCGTGGCTGCCGGCCGCGAAAAGCTCGCCAAAGTCACCGATGCGTGGCTTCTGCGGGTGCTGGGCGAGCGCATGCGACGCTATGACAAGGGTGGCGAGCAGTTCTACGACACGATCAGCGCACTGCACAAGAGCGTGCGCGGGTCCGATCCGGACGCGGCGCTGTACTGGCTGGTGCGCATGCTCGATGGTGGTGCGGACCCGCGCTACATGGCACGGCGTTTCATTCGCATGGCGGCCGAAGATGTCGGCCTGGCCGATCCGCGCGCATTGCGGCTGGCGCTGGATGCGGCCGAAGTCTACGAGCGCCTGGGTTCGCCCGAGGGCGAGCTGGCCCTGGCCGAGTGTGTGGTCTATTTGGCGGTGGCGCCCAAGTCCAACGCGGTCTACAAGGCCTACAACGAAGCCCGGGCCTTTGTGAAAAAGGACGGCAGCCGTCCGGTGCCCATGCACCTGCGCAATGCGCCGACGAAGCTGATGAAGGACCTCGACTACGGCAAGGGCTACCGCTACGCCCACGACGAACCCGGGGGATTTGCCGCCGGCGAACGCTATCTGCCCGACGGCATGGCCGACCCCGGCTTCTACCGGCCGGTGGAACGGGGCCTGGAAATCCGCATTGCCGATAAGCTCAGGGAACTGAGGCGGCTCAATGATCAGAATTCCTAATGATTTGCCTGTAACGCTGATGCAGCGTCGATTTCGCCATCGAAATCAGGGAAAACCCGTGCTGGCTAAGGGCTTACACGCATGGGGTGGCCAGTTACCCATCGCTACAATCCGCCCACCAACCCGCAGGGTGCCCCAGATCGGGGCATGTCTGGCGGGTTTTTTGCTAGGTTGAGGCGGTCCGGCATCCCTTCACAAGAGCGGACGGTCAAACTCACGGAGAAACTTCATGGACGTCTTGCTACAGCAGATCATCAACGGTCTGGTCCTGGGCAGCATGTATGCACTGGTGGCCCTCGGGTACACCATGGTGTACGGCATCATTGGCCTCATCAATTTTGCGCACGGCGACGTGCTCATGATCGGGGCGCTCACCAGCTGGGTGACCATCGGCATCATGCGCGATGGCATGCCCGGCGCACCCTTGTGGATGATCCTCATCCTGGCCACCCTCATATCGATGGTGGTGTGCGCGGTGCTCAACTTCGCGATCGAGAAGCTGGCCTACCGGCCTTTGCGCAACTCGCCCAGACTGGCCCCGCTCATCACCGCGATCGGCATGTCCATCCTGCTGCAGACGATCGCGATGATCATCTTCAAGCCCAACCCCAAGGCCTACCCGGCCATGCTGTCGCGCGACCCGATCGAGTTCGCCGGCGCCGTGATCTCGGTGACGCAGATCACCATCCTGGCCACGACGGTGATCGTGCTGGCCCTGCTCATGTGGATGGTCAACCGGACCAACCTGGGTCGCGCCATGCGGGCCACCGCAGAGAACCCGCGCGTGGCGGCCCTGATGGGCATCAAGCCGGACACGGTGATCTCGGCCACCTTCGTCATTGGTGCCATGCTGGCGGCGATCGCCGGCATCATGTGGGCGTCCAACTACGGCACCGTGCAGCACGCCATGGGCTTCATGCCGGGCCTCAAGGCCTTCGTGGCGGCGGTCATGGGTGGCATCGGCAACCTGGCCGGCGCGGTGCTCGGCGGGGTGCTGCTGGGCCTGATCGAGGCGCTGGGCGCCGGTTACCTGGGGGCGCTGACCGGCGGATTCCTGGGCAGCCAGTACACCGACATCTTTGCGTTTGTCGTGCTGGCCCTGGTGCTGACCCTGCGTCCTTCGGGCCTGCTGGGCGAACGTGTGGCCGACCGCGCCTGACCGACAAGGAGAGTCACCATGCTCAACACCAAAACTTCCAAGCTGGTCGCGTTCTTCATCGCAGGCCTGGCCCTGCTGGTGCTGCCCCTGCTGCTGCAGGCCACCGGCAGCAATTCCTGGATGCGCATCGTCGACATTGCGCTGCTGTACGTGCTGCTGGCCCTGGGCCTGAACATCGTGGTCGGCTTTGCCGGCCTGCTGGACCTGGGGTTCATTGCCTTCTTCGCGGTGGGTGCCTATCTGTACAGCCTGCTGGCGTCGCCCCACCTGACGCAGAATTTCCCGGCCCTGGCCGCCATGTTCCCCGATGGCCTGCACATCAGCTTCTGGCTGGTGATGATCCTGGCCGGTTTCGTGGCCGGCATGGTCGGACTGATCCTGGGCTTTCCGGTGCTCAAGCTGCGTGGTGACTACCTGGCCATCGTGACGCTGGGCTTCGGCGAGATCGTGCGCATCTTCATGCTCAACCTGGACCGCCCGATCAACCTCACCAACGGTCCCAAGGGTATCAGCGGCATCGATCCGGTGATGGTGTTCGGTCACAGCATGGGCCAGCGCCTGACACTGTCCCTGGGTGACTGGACCTATACGTTCCAGTCGGTCACCTTGTACTACTTCCTGATCCTGGCCTTCGTGCTGGTGGCCATCGTGGTGGTCAACCGCCTGCAGAGTTCGCGCATCGGTCGCGCCTGGATGGCCATCCGCGAGGACGAGATTGCCGCCAAGGCCATGGGCCTGAACACCCGCAACCTGAAGCTGGCGGCCTTCGGCATGAGCGCCACGTTCGGCGGTGTCTCGGGCGTGCTGTTTGCCTCGCTGATGCGCGGCGTCTACCCCGAATCCTTCATTCTGATGGAGTCGGTCATGGTGGTGGCGATGGTGGTGCTTGGTGGCCTGGGCCATGTGCCCGGCGTCATCCTGGGCGCCCTGGTGCTGGCTGGCCTGCCCGAACTGCTGCGCCACATCGCACATCCCCTGACGGCCATGACCGATGGTCGCCTGGGGCCGGAAATCCTGCGCCAGCTGCTCATTGCCCTGGCCATGATCATCATCATGCTGCTGCGTCCGAGGGGCCTCTGGCCGTCGCCCGAGCATGGCAAATCCCTGGCGAAGTGAGGCAGAGGTACGGAAATGACTGAAACCATTCTGAAAGTCGCCAACGTCTCCAAGCGCTTCGGCGGCCTGCAGGCCCTGAGCGACGTGGGCATCGAGATCCAGCGCGGCCAGGTGTATGGCCTGATCGGACCGAACGGCGCGGGCAAGACCACGTTCTTCAATGTGCTGACCGGGCTGTACACGCCCGATAGCGGCAGCTTCGAGCTGGCCGGACACCCGTACACGCCGACGGCGGTGCACCAGGTGGCCAAGGCCGGCATCGCCCGCACGTTCCAGAACATCCGGCTGTTTGCCGACATGACGGCGCTGGAGAACGTGATGGTGGGACGCCATGTGCGTACCCACTCGGGCCTGCTGGGCGCCGTGCTGCGCACGCCGGGATTCAAGCGCGAGGAAAAGGCCATTGCCGAGCGCGCGCGCGAACTGCTGGAGTACGTGGGACTGGGCCGGTTTGCCGACTTCAAGGCGCGCACCCTGAGCTATGGCGACCAGCGCCGCCTGGAGATTGCCCGGGCGCTGGCGACGGATCCGCAGCTGATTGCGCTGGACGAACCGGCGGCCGGCATGAACGCCACCGAAAAAGTGCAGTTGCGCGAACTGATCGACCAGATCCGCCGGGACAACCGCACCATCCTGCTGATCGAACACGATGTGAAGCTGGTCATGGGCCTGTGCGACCGCGTGACGGTGCTGGACTACGGCAAACAGCTGTCCCAGGGAACGCCTGCCGAAGTGCAGCGGGACCCGAAGGTGATCGAGGCGTATCTGGGCACAGGCACCCACTGAAACAGGCGAAGACGACATGGCAAACACATTGTTGAAAGTCACCGACCTGCGGGTCTCCTACGGTGGCATCAAGGCGGTCAAGGGCGCCAGCCTCGAAGTCCGCGAGGGCGAGCTGATTTCGCTCATCGGCTCCAACGGCGCGGGCAAGACGACCACCATGAAGGCGATCACCGGATCGCTGGCCATCGAGGGTGGTGGCATCGAATATCTGGGCCAGAACATCCGGGGCCAGGGCGCCTGGGACCTGGTGCGCCAGGGCCTGGCCATGGTGCCTGAGGGCCGGGGTGTTTTCACCCGCATGACCATCACCGAGAACCTGCAGATGGGCGCCTACACGCGCTCCGACAAGGGCGGCATTGCCGAAGACATCGAACGCATGTTCGGCATCTTCCCGCGTCTGCGCGAGCGCAAGGACCAGCTGGCCGGCACCATGTCGGGCGGCGAGCAGCAGATGCTGGCGATGGCTCGGGCGCTGATGAGCCGGCCCAAGGTGCTGCTGCTGGATGAGCCTTCGATGGGCCTTTCGCCCATCATGGTCGACAAGATCTTCGAGGTGGTGCGCGATGTTTCCTCGCAGGGCATGACCATCTTGCTGGTCGAGCAGAACGCCCAGCGGGCGCTGCAGATCGCGGATCGGGGCTATGTGATGGACTCCGGCGAGATCACCATGTCCGGCGCAGGCAAGGACCTGCTGGTCGACCCACGCGTCCGGGAGGCCTACCTGGGGCATTGAGCACCCTGCGCGCCGCCCCTGGCGCAGGGGAATTTACAATGACGGGTTGCGTCCACGAGGCGCAACCCGTTTTTTCATTGCCTGAACCATGACCACCGAACACGCCACGACCGCCCCTGCCACCGACGAGAACCAGCTGATCGCGGAGCGTCGCGAGAAGCTCAAGGCGTTGCGCGACGCGCAGCAGCGGGGCGAAGGCGTGGCGTTTCCCAACGACTTCAAGCCGGCCGACAAGGCCAGCGAGCTGTTCGCGCTGCACGGTGAAGCCACCAAGGAGGCCCTGGAGGCCAGCCCGGTGCGCGCCAGCGTGGCCGGCCGCATGATGCTCAAGCGCGTGATGGGCAAGGCCAGCTTTGCCACGTTGCAGGACGCCTCGCTGGGCACCAGTGGCGGCCGTATCCAGATCTACCTGAACAACGACAGCGTGGGCGAGGCACGGCATGCGGCCTTCAAGCACTGGGACCTGGGCGACATCGTGGCGGCAGAGGGCGTGCTGTTCAAGACCCGCACCGGCGAGCTGTCCATTCACGCCGACAGCATCCGCCTGCTGACCAAGAGCCTGCGGCCGCTGCCGGACAAGTTCCACGGCGTGAGCGATCAGGAGATCAAGTACCGCCAGCGCTACGTCGACCTGATGACCGACGAGGACGCACGTCGCCGCTTTGTGCAGCGCAGCCAGGCCCTGACGGCGATTCGCGAGTTCATGGTCAGCCATGCCTTCCTGGAAGTCGAAACGCCGATGCTGCACCCGATTCCGGGTGGCGCCAACGCCCGTCCGTTCGAGACCCACCACAACGCGCTGGACCAGCAGATGTTCTTGCGCATCGCGCCCGAGCTCTACCTCAAGCGCCTGCTGGTGGGCGGTTTCGATCGGGTGTTCGAGATCAACCGCAACTTCCGCAACGAAGGCATCAGCGTCCGGCACAACCCCGAGTTCACCATGATGGAGTTCTACGCGGCCTACTGGAACTACCGCGACCTCATGGGGTTCACCGAAGGGCTGATCCGCCATGTGGTGCGCCAGGTGCGCGGCGAGGGGCCGCTGACCTATCAGGGGCGCGAGGTCGACGTCGATGCGCCGTTCGAACGCCTGACCATCCGCGACGCCATCGTCAAGTACACCGAGGCCGGCGAGCAGGTGGACGATGCAGCCTGGCTGCTGGCCCAGCTGAAGAAGCTGGGTCTGACCGAAGAGAAGAATCGCCTCCAGGGCCGTTCGCTGGCCAGTCTTCAGGTGCTGTACTTCGAGGAAACGGTGGAAGAGAAGTTGTGGAATCCCACCTTCATCATGGACCACCCGACCGAGATCTCGCCGCTGGCCCGGGCCAACGACACACAGCCTGAGGTGACCGAGCGTTTCGAGCTGTACATCACCGGCCGCGAGTTCGGCAATGCGTTCTCCGAGCTGAACGATGCCGAGGATCAGGCGGCGCGTTTCCATGCCCAGGTGGCCAGCAAGGATGCGGGTGACCATGAGGCCATGTATTTCGACGCCGATTTCGTGCGTGCGCTCGAATACGGCATGCCGCCGGCCGGTGGCTGCGGCATCGGTATCGACCGGCTGATGATGCTGCTGACCGACAGCCCCAGCATCCGCGACGTGATTCTGTTTCCGGCGCTGCGGCGCGAGGCCTGATGGCCACTCGGCCCCCTTCCGCTGGCGCACGCTGGCGGCCCCGGCGGGCCTGGCAATGCTTCTGGCTGGCCATGCTGGCCACCGTGGCCGTCTGTGCCTGGGACTTCGCGGGCCGCTGGTATTCGCCCGGCTACGAGGTGCGCAACTTCATCATGCTGGGCCTGTACTGGGGCCCCAAGCTGGCCGGGCCGTTCCTGGCCTGGGGACTGTTCGCCCATGCCTGGAACAACCGTGGCCTGGACCGGTTCAAGGCATCGCTGGCGCTGGCCTTCGTTCTGGTTGGTCTGTGGGCCTCGTGGGTGGAGCCGAACCTGTTGCGTGTGCGCCAGTGGCGGCTGGATGGCATCCCGGCCGCCGCGCAGCCGATGCGGGTGGCCGTGATCGCCGACATCCACTGGGGCCTGTTCTACCGCGACGTGCATGTGCGGCGACTGGTGCGCCGCCTCAACGAACTGGACGTCGATGCGGTGCTGGTGGCCGGGGACTGGGTGCACGAGCCGGACCGGGACCTGCTTGCCGGCATGCGGCCGCTGGCGGGTCTTCGGCACCCGATGTACGCCGTGCTGGGCAATCACGATACCAAGGCACCCGGCCCGGATCTGACACGGCCACTGAGCGATGCCCTGCAATCCTACGGGGTGAACCTGATCGAGGGACGGGCGGTGGCGTTCAAAGGCTGGGAACTGGTGGGTCTGTCGGACCTGTGGGGTGGCCAGCCTCAGGCCGATGTGCGAACTTTGTGGCCTGAAGGGCGGCCGGTGGCTCCGCGCCTGGTGGTGATGCACCAGCCCGACACGATGATGCTGCTGCCCAGGGATGGATCGTTCCTGGCACTGGCCGGGCACACGCATGGTGGCCAGGTCTGGATTCCCGGGTTCACTCCCTGGTTCGTGCGCAACACCAACACCGAGAACCCCTGGATCAACGGGCTCTACGACACGCCCCGGGGGCGCCTGCTGGTCACGCCGGGTCTGGGCACCATTGGCGTGCCGGCTCGGCTGGCCGTCTGGCCCACCATCGATCTGGTTGACCTGCGTCGCTGATGCCCAGAAAAAAACCGCCGGCAAGCGGCGGTTCTGATCGGGTGGGGCGGTGCGCGTAGTGTCTCAGGCGTAGACCTCGAGGGCCTTGCGCATCTTCTTCATGGCCGCAACCTCGATCTGGCGGATGCGCTCGGCGCTGACGCCGTACTCGGCGGCCAGTTCGTGCAAGGTCATGCCGCCCGATCCGTCGTCCTGGACCTTGAGCCAGCGCTCGGTCACGATGCGGCGCGAACGGTCGTCCAGGCTGCTCATGGCGCGGGCCACACCCTCTGTGGCCAGGGCGTCGCGCTCGGCCGACTCCAGCACGGCCGTCGGCTCGTGAGAGGCGTCGGCCAGCCAGGCGATGGGGCCGAAGCTGTCCTCGCCGTCGTCGGACGGGCTGGGGTCGAGGACCACGTCGCCGCCGGACAGGCGGGTTTCCATTTCGCGGACTTCCTCGGCCTTGACCTTGAGGTCCTGGGCCACGCGCTCGACCTCGCCGTCGGTGAACACCTCGCGGTGGGTGTTGCCGTCAGCGGCTTCGGCACGCAGGCCCTGCTTGAGCGAGCGCAGGTTGAAGAAGAGCTTGCGCTGGGCCTTGGTGGTGGCCACCTTGACCATGCGCCAGTTCTTGAGGATGTACTCGTGGATCTCGGCCTTGATCCAGTGGATGGCGTAGCTGACCAGGCGCACGCCCTGGTCGGGGTCGAAGCGCTTGACCGCCTTCATCAGGCCGACGTTGCCCTCCTGGATCAGGTCGCCGTGCGGCAGGCCGTAACCCAGGTACTGGCGGGCAATGGACACCACCAGGCGCAGGTGCGACATGACCAGCCGCCCGGCGGCGTCCAGGTCATTCTGGTCGCGCAGGCTGCGCGCGGCCTGCTGCTCCTCGTCGAGCGTGAGCATGGGCATGCGGTTGACCGCCGAAATGTAGGCATCCAGATTGCCCAGCGCGGGCAAGGTGAGCGAGCGGCTTGACCACGCGCCGGACACGGACAGGGCGCCAGTGGCGGACGGGGCAACGGGAGCAAGCGTGTAGGACATGTACAGAACCCTCCTGGGATGGTCGTTATCCAATGTTAGCACTCTCTATGAGTGAGTGCTAAAAGAATGGTTCCCGGGATGTAAGAGGGTGTGCGGTTGTCGAGTAAGCCTCAAAATGTCGTGTATCACTCAGTTCTGAACTATTCTCGCTGAGTCTTGAACCCAAGCCTCCGCAGAGACTGACCTAACCTTTTGATTTCATTGAGAAAACTGGCCTGCGTGTCTTTGATGGATGTTTGTTTGAGACCCAAAACGCGCCGTCTCAGCGGTTTTGACGACTATGCGACTTTCCGGTCCTCGGCCGGCGGCTTGCCCGTCGCTGGCCGAGAGGAATTTGCCTGATCTCTACCAAAGAGCGCTTAAGGCTGGGTGCGGACACCCGAATACGCAGACTAAGTCTTGTCGGGAGACCTCAACCGGCCGTTCACAAGGCTGGATCTTGAACGACCGCTCGACCATCTCGACCGGTCGCTTGGCTGGGGCGGCAGGATCATTCCTGAGGCTAGAAATCGAACTCCCGGTTTGGTCCCTGTGCCACATCTCCCCAAATCCTGTTCGGGAGCTCATGTCGGCTGAAAAACACCAAGTGGTACAGCGGACGATTTCCTTCGTCCCGAACCAGTGGCATTCGATGACTGATCGAGAATCCAAGACCCCGTACCAGCCCGCACCAGTAGTCAAAGAAGGCCTCGTCGGCATCGCCGCGTACAAAAGCCAGGGGGTCGATGTGATCGCGCCAACCTGGTGCCGCTGCGTCGAATCGCGCCCTCTCTGGGTTGTACTCCATCAGCACATTGCGTCTCAAATCCATCGTGCTGAAGTGCACGGCGAAATCAACAAAACTCAGCCTTGCCAGCTTTTCGATCACGCTGAATGAAAGGTACTGCAAGTTGTATGGATCCAGGTAAGCGAGACACAGCGCGCCTCTGGGGACTCTTCCAAGCACCTGGTCGACCGTTGATTCAGCAGCGCCAGGAAACGCTGTTGCTTGTGCGCCCATAGCCCTCAGCCGTTCCGCGCATGCGGATGCACGTTCGGCGTCCAGATCACCGACAAAACACGACGTGAACGCCACGTCGTCCCGCAGTGAATGTGCCCAGGCCACTTGGGCGCCACCTGGACGAGTTGTCGCCTCGCCCTTGACCTGAATGCGACCTGGACCACTGAACAGGTCAACGTACACACGCTGCTTGAACTTCTCCCTTGCCCGACGCGTTCCTTCCACGTATTTGGCCAGGAATGTGTGTTTCATGTCCGGGACCCAAGAACCCACACCTTCACCATTTCGACCATGCTCCACGGGCAAATGCGGCATGGGATCTGCATCTTGGACGAGACGAAAACTCATCAATCTGCTCCTCGCGGGAGGCTAAACAGGGCCACCTGAGGGCTTCGCTCCACCCAGTCTGTATCGCGCATGTATTTCGCAAGCTTCCGGGTGACGCCCTCCTCAGATCGAACAACGATGTCCTGATCTCCTGACAGGCGTTCCAAGGCCTGCTTGTACATGATAGAAGTGCCTGGGGACGTATTGCAGGTGGAGGCATACAACTCGCCGATCTGCAAGGGTTGGCGACGTTCAAAAATGTGCACTGCCAGTTGCTGCGGCAACACCTCAGCTGATTGGCTCAAGGCCACATCGTCGAACTGGAATCCCCCGGTGAATTCCTGCCGAAAACCCATCATGTGTGATGCCAGCATGTCGAGCCCAGCTCCACCGTAGTGGATGGAATGGTTCTGGTGCTGCCAGTGGACCTGCTTCATCACGTCCTGTGCACGGGGGTGTTGTGAGAGATGAACCAGCCAGTACTCACCTTGGCCGCTGCCCTCACCACGAATGAAAAAGGGCGTGAAGTACTCGGCACCGCACCCCTTCACCAACGCTTGATACAACGCGGCCTGTATGAAGCGACGCCAATCAGCCGAGTCTTCCTCCTTGATCTGCTCAACAGTCCTGCCGCCCAAGGCAGCGCGAATATCCACCGCCAGCTTTTCCGAGACCTGGTCCGTGAATTGGTCGTTGGTGTAGGTGGCAAAGGCGGCGACATGAAACGTCAGCACCACCTCGCTGCCAGGTGAGTTCGCGAATATCTGCCGAATCAGCGGCGCTGGCACTTCGCTGTAGCCATACTGATCCAGAAAATAGATCGCTGTTCGTGCTCTCGGCGTGTGGGTCTGGATCAGCTTGAAGACCGCCGATGATGCAGAAAGAAAGTCTTCGTGAATGATGTGTATGGCGCTACCGATCAGGTGACCAAAGCCTCGGTTCTGCAGAACCATCTTCAAGTGGGACAAAGCTCGAAGGTCCTTGTCAATGAACACATACTGAACATCCAGCTCGATGGGCTTCGTCCTCTTGGCATTGATGAGCACTCGTGCTTCTTCCACTGCGTTCAGCATGCGCAGCGGGGAGCCAAGTACCTCCTTGGTTTGTCCCTTGAGCATGTAGAGTCCGCCCCCGCAGAATCCGTCAACGAGCGTGATTCGAAGTCGCTCCCGCCCTCGCGCATTGAGGGTTCGTTGCTCGAAATACCGTATCAGGTAGCCGACCAAAACCTCATGCTTAGTGACACTGTGCGAATCGATCTCTGCCGGTCCGTCCTCCCAGTCGTAGTGACTCTTTGCCAAGCGCAAGCCTTTCTGCAGAACTGATGTCGTTCGCCGCTACACCCCACCCCCGGTGCTTGGAAATTGATCCCAATGACGCCCCCCCAAGGAACGACCGGCTTTTCCTTTTCCAACAGCAGCGAGCTTGATCTCGGAACCTCCGTTCCGGACGATGAAGATCGGCGTGCGACCAGTGACAGCTGGTGCCGCTTGCTCCAGAGGCGCCCAGTGCCCCCACTGCTTAAAGTGAAAAGCCACCCCGGCTTCGTTGCACTGTTGGCGCAGATCGTCAGGCCATTGTGGATCCATGGGTCGTGATCCAGGACCGGACTCGCCGCCAGCAATGACCCAGTCCACACGAGTGCCCAGTTCCCCAACCTGAAGCCACCGGCTCAGATCCAGTGGTCCCAATAGTGGCTCACACGACAGGAACCGGACTGCAGGTGTCTTGAACTGGAGCAAATGCTTCAATCGCTTGTCAGCTGCACTCTGATTCTCGACCGTTGCGCCCAGCCAAACGTTGGCAGGAAATTCATAGCCCTTGGGCAACTGCTTGCGCACAAGGTGAATGCGCTTGGTCAGCAGTAGCCAGTCCAGTTGAGGCGTGGCTGCAATGAGATCCAGCAAGCGAAGCCGATGAGGGATCAAGTCTTCTCGGTTTTCAAAGACATCAGCCATGGATGCGCAAAAAACCCTTCGACGGGTTTTGCTATTTGCTGCTTCACGGTTCCACTTCAGAGGCTCTTTCCAGTGTACGTCTCCGAAAAAACGACGTTCGGACTTCGGCCCCCAAACGTCTTCCCCAAGGCGCTTTGCCCAAGTTTCAGCGTAGCAATGGTCACAGGCATCGGATACGCGGACACAACCCCACCACGGGTTGAAGGTGTGGTGGGTCCATTCAATGCGGGTGTCTTTTCCCATCAGTTGAGTTCTTAGGTGATGGTCGAAGGTATGTGAATTTATACAGTATAGTCTCTGCGGGTAAAAGTCTGACATCGAGAGCGGTGAGCGCCCGCTCCACATGCTAGCCGCACGCAGCTAGCACCTGACTACCTCACTTCACAAGTGACCCCTTGCAAGCGCCATTAAAGTGGTCCGTGAATCCACTTTTGAAACTGCTCGGAACCAGAACAATGACAACTCTAATTGCTTGGGTCGCCATCGATCAAAACGTCGCGACGGCGGTGTACGTGGCGTCGGACAGTCGGCTCACATGGGGTGACCAAGGAAGATGGGATCTCGGACGCAAGATCTTCGCTTCGGACAAGCACCCCGAGATACTGGGTTACACCGGCGACGCCTTGTTCTGCTCGCAGGTCCTTGGACAAGTGATCTCGTTTATCGACACGTGCGCACCGATGGAGATGATCGCGACCCATGTAGAGAAGTCCCAGAAGGTGCGACTCTTACTGGAACGTGCGTTCAGCACCTACCCGCAGACATTTTGCCTTCCAAACTTTTCAATTTTCTATCTCACGCGGGTTGGAAAGACTTGGGGCGCGTGCACATTCGTGTGGACGATGAACCGGGGCTGGAGTCCGACGGTGGTGCACGCGATTCCTGATACCTGGCAGCAAGTTTCCCGGAGCGGATGCGATGACAGCATCCAGGCCAAGTCACAGTTAATTTTCGTAAGTGACGGAAGCGGCGGCGCCAAGTTCCGGGCGTTCTACGCGGCGTCCGCGTGGTCAAAGCAGCTTCCGCATCTGGGTCGTGGCATCTTTGGCGCTTTCTGCGACTTCATCGACAGCGGTCTCGACCCCAAAACCGGCGGCTACCCGCAGATGAGTTGTCTGTACCCAACAATGGGAGCCCAGAAGATCGGGTTCACCGAAGGCGAAGGCCGATACCTCTACGGAATCGAACTGGAAGCTGGCGACCTCGAGAACAATGTGCGATGGGTGAATCGGACATTTGAAAACTGTGAACCCCGCACCGGGCAGCTCCTGCCCAATGCACAGCGGCAGCCTGCCCCCAAATGAGGCACCAGACAAGCGGTCGTGATTTCCTTACAATAGGCTCATGCTGCGCTTGCGTGGCGCCGATGCGACACCCGTACCCTCCACCAGTTTTTCTGTCTTCAGCTTTCGTTCGGGGGTGGTCCAGTGACCAACCCCACGCCTCAATGAGGCGTGGGGCAGATGGGCTCCTGAAGCACTGCAGCGACCCGCAGGCTACATGAGCCGCAAGGCTCTGTCGATGCCCCGCTCAGCGGGGCTTTTTCTTGGCTGACTTGCGGGCATCGCGTTCCATGCGACGACGCTCGGCACGGCTCATGATCGCGTTCGGATAGCTCGGCGATGGCCCCGCCTGCCCGAAATGAAACGGCAGCGGAAACTCTTTGACCGAGTCCCTGAAGAGGTACACATCAGGGTTAGTCTGAAGCACATCGAGTTCGACCATTAGCTCCTGTAGCGCAGCTCGCCTCGTCACCCGTCTCCTCGCGGAGGTCGACGTACATGAAGTCTCGAGATGCCTCTCCGTCGGCAAACGGCTCGCTGGCTATGCCGACAGCCTCTTGCAGCGTGGGCATGGTGAGCTTGATAGCGCTGCAGTACGTGCCAAGAATTGTGCTGCGCAACTCGCGGTAGTCCTCGTACGGCTCATTCCCCTTAGGAACGGTGAGGAAGACCCATCCACGGTTCGGCGGACGCCCCGTCATCACTATACGGGCAAACTTCTTGCCCGGGTCACTACGGTGAAGGGCGACCTTCCAGTTCTCGACGAGGTTCCGCCGGGATACCCGGTTCCGCGGCTAACGCCCGCACGATGCGTTCATGGTCGACTGCTTCTGTCTCAGTCCAAGGCCCCGTGCGCGCAGTTCCCGCACGGATGTACTTCGACTGGTCCTCTATCACCGCATCCCACATGTACGAAACAAGGTCCTCGTCTCGCTTGGCTGCCCGTTGAGGGCTTTTGACGTAGTCAGCCCACTCACCTTCCGGCAAACCAACGAAGTTCATGCCCTCCGGGACCTTTGGGAAGGCGTGCTCCTCGCCCTCCATCGTCAGCATGTAGACGGCGAGTAGGTCCTCCTCTCCGGGAACTGAGAATGCGACCCCCTGTTGTCCGAGGTAAGCCTCCTTCTTGGCTAGATAGGTGACCAAGTCCGGGACGGTATCTAGCTCCTGCAGAAGCACGTCCACCGTCAGCTCGTCCAAAACGTGGACAAATCGTCGACCAGGCAAGGGGAAGCCAACGGTAAACGGTTCATTCAGATGAGCATCTCCCTCGATGCTTGTGTCGAGGATCAGGCTGCCCGAGCTACCGCCACCAAAGTGGGAACTTCCTGCAGAGTGCGCGCCTCGCGTTACGCAGATAAGGAAGTACCTTGCGACGCTCGGGTCCGGGAGCGGAACGGGCATCGGCATCTCGCACGCCTTGTCGACGAAGAAACGCCCCGGGAAGTTCCGAAGCAACCGCTCTGCACCTGCGAGCTGCTTGGCCGATTTTTCAATGGCCTTCTTATACCAGCGTGGCCAGGCCACCTTTACGTCCGCCCCGACCTTGTACTTGCAGTCCTTGTCTGAGAACAGCAAGACGTCGTTACCGAACACCACGAGAAGGTCGCAGAGCTCCTTGCCATCGCCAGACCCGGGGCGCCCAACGTCGGTGTAAACGTTGGGGTAGCTCCATAAACTCAGGAAGGCCCGCTTCGCGAGCTTCGTGAGCGCGCGCTCTGATTCGGTCGATCCTTCCGACGATGCGGCTCTCTCCCAGGCTGTTTCTTCTCTCATGGCTCCTCCAAAGCGAAAGCACATCTATGCGATGTCTACGCCAAGCCTGCCCCAGGGGGCAACCTCATGTACGCTGAATATCGACGTTGAGCGGCCAGTTCTGCGCGTTGAATCCGGTCTGAGCTTGGACCGCCTTGGTTCAGTATCGCCTGCTCAGGTGGCGTGAAAGCTGTCGGTGGCCTAGCGTCCACCATGCGCGCAAGCCATATGACCGCAATACCTCTTACAGCCGCCGCTCGTGCCAGAGACGGTCACCGTGCCCAACAGCCGCTTCGTGGAAGTCGGCGTTAGCACGCCGGGCCGCACCCACGGACGGCAACCGCTGCACTGCAGCCCTCCGACGCCTGAGCGGCTGTTCAAGGCTGAACTGAGTCACTCGCACTTGAGTCCTGAGCAGCGACGACGTTCATCACCGGCCATTCGATGCTTTAGGAAAGGTATGACCGCTCTACCGCCGAAAGGAAACATTGGTGCACCGATACTTGTCATTTGTCTCTCTGTCTCTGCACTGTGTTTGTTCTTCGCTGCACCCAAAAGCTCCTTGATCGGCTGAGCTCAAAGCCTGATCCAGAGGCGGCACCGCCGGACACAGTCCTCGGCGACTGGTACGCCAACCTGATCCGCGTAGGCCGAATCCAAGTTGTACTCGCTGTCAGCGAGCGAAGCTTGTTGCCCGTAGTGGTGCCGGCACGGGATAGTCGAGCCCTCGTTCAGCGACTCTGCGAGGCCCTGGAGCCGATCCTCACTGAAATCGGCGTTCCAGCGGACGAAGCGGCTGCCGAGCGCGGTGCAATGCAACTTTGGGCAGTTGGAAAGACGGCAAATCGCAGAGTCCTCGGATCGCTCAACGACTTGGCATTTCAGCTGCAAGTTGGGATGATGAATTCCCCCTGATCGAACTCTGATGGCGCAATCGCTCTGGTTGGCCAAAACGCCCTTGAAAGTCATCGACTACGGTGCACCCGACCAAGCCACACTCGCTGCGTTCGCTGCTCACCGGGCGCTGCAGGCGGCCATCGGCCGATGACCGCTTCACTCTGATGCGAGCTGCAAGTAGCGACCCTGAGCGGCCAATCAGCCCTTCGGCCTTCATGCCTCAAAGCGGTCACTCCGCACACGACTGTAACTGCTAGAACGCGATCAGCTGATCGCATAGTCGGTCCAACGTAGGTGACGACGCGCCCGCGTCTACAGCATAGGCGAGCTTCGCGCCCACCATCATCGTGTGCTTTCTAGCGCCCGAAGCTTGACCGCAACGCACAGCAGCCTTGTTCTTCACCGCCTCAAACCCTTCATCGCCGAGGGACTGCCGGAGATCCGCATCGACGCAGTCGGAAAGCTCCTTGGGCCAGATCGCATGCGTGTCAGACCAGAACGTTTCGTCAGGGAACAAGTTCGCATCGTCAACACCCAGAAACCGGAAGAGACTTGTTGTCGCGCTCGTGATTTCGCCGATGGGCTTCGCTCGCAATCTTGTCGCCGTCGGCATCAAAAATCAGGTACAGCGGTATGCCCATGTGCCGAGCGATAACCGCCGGCCGTAACAACTCGCTCTTTCCGCCCACAGGCACCAGGTGGGTGCCACGCCGACGGAACTCCAGCAGGCGGTCTTTGAGAGCCAACCATGCATGGATGTACGCGCAGTCCTCAATGCCTTCTACAAGTGCCAGGCGCTGCGTGAAAAACATCTCGGCCAGTTGGGGCTGAAGAAGCTGATAGATCTTCGACAGCGTCGCCAGTTCCGCGACAGGCTGTTCGCCGAGTGCGTGTGCAATCGTATCGCTGATGGTAGCCAGCCTTGGCTGGCAAACAGATGTCGCATTGGAAGTTGCGTCGCGCCTCACCAGCCTGACGCTTTCGAAGGAATCGCCGCCGACGAACAGGGGGCTGTGAGTCGACACCACGACCTGCGAACCCGTGTTAGCCAGTTCCAGGAGAACCCCAGCCAAATGCCTCGCCTGCGGCGGGTGCTGATACAGCTCAGGCTCCTCGCAACCCAAGATGAGCTTGGGTGCACCGCTGCCGGTGTCGGCGTTGGCCAGTTCCTGCAGCAGGGCAAGAAGATAGGAGCGCTGGAAACCATGGCCGAAGCGACCCAATTCACCTTGAAACTCGCCCTCACCAAGCAGAACTCGCGCGAACGGATCTTCGACGCGAATGGATTTCTCCGAATCCTGATGCCATTGAAGCCGGAGGCTTGCTTCCGGATGTGCCCATTGGGCGAGTCTGGTGTTCAAGGCCGAAGACACCTCCGACAGCTGCTCCTGGCTCTCGTCAAGGAGCTGCTGGTAGCTGCGCCGGGCCGCCAGGGTGAGCTCGCTCAATCCCTCGGCGAAGTTGACCTTGGCACGCACTGTACGCGCAAGCAACTTGCCCAGCGCCGTCGCCTTGCCCTCAGCCTGCTCCGTGCTCGCGTCCTTCACTGCGGGCACGTACACCCACTGGATATGCCGCTGGAGTCGGCCTTGCCCCTTGGTCGCTCCGTAAAACTGATCCTCACTTGGGATCAAGGTGCACAAGTCTGGCCTGGCTGCCTCGAAGGTACGCAGTGCATCCTCCATTGCCGCGCCGGTGGTAGCTGCATTGAGATCCGGAAACTTGGCACGCAGGCCCGTATAGAGCTCTTTCAACTCGGCAACTTTGGCACCGTCGCCCTTTCGTCCGAAGTACTCTGCGAACTCGGCCATCGCCATGCGTTGCCCGAACTGTTTTATCTCGGCTTTGCCCTTCGCTTCATCGAAGGTAGCTGCAGCTGTGACGACCAGGAAACCGTTTCGGTAGTAGTCCTTGAAGTCTTCTTGCGCCTCGGCAGACAGCTGGTCAAACCACACGGTCACCGAGGCAGGCCTGCTGGTGTCTCGACGATGGAAGTCCTCCTCCGCTAAGACGGCCAGGGGATTGCCCTGGGCGTCGGTTTCGCGGAACAGAATATTGAGGGCAAACAGGACGGTCGATTTGCCCGCGCCGTTCGCGCCGACCAGGCAGGTGTAGTCGTCAAACTCAACAGTCGCGTCGGCAATGGCTCTCAGATTGCTAATCTGAACTTTGCGAATTCGCATGACCTCTCCCTCTCTTGTAAGGAAGATTATGGTCACCAAGTGGCGTTTCGCCAACCAGCCATGGCTGTGAGATGTAAATCGGCTGGAACACTAGATGACTAATGGCGACATCGTGGGCCATTGACTGAGACCGAGCCACCAAGAGGCATCCCCGGCCACGCTGAAGAGCCGGAGACCTGTCGTTCGGCACCGGCAGGTCGTGGCCGGGAGCGTGAGCACGCGGCAGTGCCGGGAAGATGACCTTCGCAGCCAGTGCTCTCGCCAGCCAAAGCCAGGCTTCGACATAGTCCACGAACTGCCACTGACTGCCAGAACGTCGCTGGTAGATTTGGGACCTGAACTGCAGCAACTGGGACCAAAGAGCATGGACGTACCCGATATTGAAACAGACCGACTGATCTTGCGTGCTCATAGTCCCGATGACTTTCCTGCACTGGCAGCCATGTGGGGAGACCCAGCAGTCGCTCGCTTCATTGGCGGAAAGCCTTCGACGCGGGAGGAATGCTGGGCGCGGCTTCTTCGCTATGCCGGGCACTGGGAGCTACTTGGCTTTGGCTTCTGGGCCGTGCAGTGGAAAGACGATGCTCGGCTTATAGGCGACGTAGGCTTTGCGAACTGGGGAGAGACATAAGTCCCTCCCTTGATGGACTGCCGGAAGGCGGTTGGGTGTTCTCAACCGAGGTGCATGGGCGCGGCATCGCCACTGAGGCTGTGAATGCTGCGCTTGCTTGGATGGATGAACATTTCGGTGCCAAGACGACTGCGTGCATTATTCGCCCAGAGAATGCGGCATCCATTCGAGTTGCTCATAGGGCCGGATATCGAGAGCACTGCCGTTCGGAGTTCAGAGGATCCCAGATGATCCAGTTTCGCCGCAATGGGGCGCGTGGTGCGTCTGGTGACGCCGACCAGGTCGCGGAAGCCTATGACCGAAGTACCTCATAGAGCCGCCCTTCGGTCGAGCGCCTGCCGCCTTACCCAGCAGCCAATTCCAGGCAGTCCACGCGAGCAAGCCTGGTCGCACCCACTGGCCGCAACCGCTGCAGAGAAGTCAATTGCTTCCGGTAGCGCTCGGCATACCGATGTGGCCATCGCTGAAGACCGATGAGCGGCGACGATCATTCTTGATCGCCCCTCGCCCACGCCATCAGTGCCCGCTCCGTTTCCGCATCGATCTCAATCTGATCACGTGCACTGAGAGCTTTCATGCTTTGGATGAAGCTCTTGGCCAATGATGCTCTGGTGTTGTCGCCGCCCTCGAATGCATGGCCGCCGAGCAATATGCCCTTGAGTACGTAGCTGGTATCTGCACGGTTGATCCCCAAGCCCTGCGTGCGGCATTGGTCTCGAACCCGTTTGCTGGTGTCAGACAGCGCAAACGGGGTCGTATCAACATCCTTGGCCACCGCGTCCAGGAGACCGCGGATTTCTGGCGGAGACAGCAATGGCATACCCATTGCCTGATGCACTTGTTGAATGACCGGGTACAGGTGCTTTTCTGGTCCCCAGTCATGGACCTTTGCAGGTGTCGGTGTGGCTGTGGTCTGAGGGTCGACAACCGTGCCTCCGCCGTTCTCCCAGTCCACCTTTAGTGGTCCCAGGTCAAGCGAATCCATGAACTTGCGAAACGAACCCTTGCCGCCCCAGTCGGCAGCCATCCCGGGGTGCCTTCCGACAATCAGCTGAGCCAGCCGGGCACAGGCCACAGGGCGACCAGCTTTCTCCACCTCTGCAAGGACCATTCGATGGATACTGCGTAGGACGTCTTCAAGCTTTTCTCCGGCTCCCTCTTGGTTTGCCTTGGTCCGCTGGGGCAGCTCATGTTTCGCCGGGTCTCTGATGGTGCCGGTGTCCCAGTCCACCACCAGCGGTGTCAGTTTGGGCGACCAATGGTCCATCAGCTTTCGGAAGCTTCCAAATCCCACCCAAGTCGCGGCGTCCATGTCTTCAACTTCCTGGGTAAGCTTGCTGGCCAGCGACGAAAGGGCAATGGCCTTGGCCGACTCCTGAAGCAGGCGACGTGTGTATGTGGTGGCGTCCTTGACTACCTCTGCCTGAGGTCGGCTCTGCGTGGCAGATGTGGGTTCCGGGGGTACTTCTTCGTCAGCAAAACCCAAGCCCGTTCGAATGAAGTCGTCCTGGTCAATCAGCAGATCAGCA
This sequence comes from Burkholderiaceae bacterium, assembly GCA_041396505.1. GTDB lineage: Bacteria > Pseudomonadota > Gammaproteobacteria > Burkholderiales > Burkholderiaceae_C > Hydrogenophaga. The sequence continues at coordinate 145,207 of JAWKYL010000006.1, read as the reverse complement.
GACGCCTTATAGGCTGCTGATGGGAATCCGACCGCCAGTACGGTGGTGCGCCTGTCCCAGCGTCGGAGCTTGCGTAGTACCGGGGTGAAGTCTGCGTCGGCAGAGAAGACAATGAACTCGTCATAGTGCACCTGATGCTGAAGCAGGTCGACGATGTCCAACACCATGTGAATGTCGGTGCTTGTCTTGCCCTCGCTCGTCATGGGCGGGCAATCGATGATCTCGAAGCCGGCCCGGTTGAATGCTGGCCGGAAGCGCTGGAAGGCCTGCGGGTTCAGATAGCAGCGGCGCACCAGAAGTCTCCTGCCTTCGGTGTCAGGGGCATGCAACGGGGGTTGCAGTGTTTCCGTCAGCCAGTCGATCCAGATGCCCGGCTGACTAGCAAACCGGTCCGCGGCTTCCTGGTCGAGCTTGCGAAGGCTGGAGTAGACGTTGTCGAAATCGACGAACAGCGCGCTCTTCATGGCTGACCCTTATCGATCAGGAAAACCTGCTTCAGCCGCTCCACCGTATGGCGCCACTTGGGCGTCGTGGGCTGGCACACCGTGTTCTGGTTACCAAACAGGCCGACCTCATAGAACGCTTTGCTGGCATCCAGGGTGTGTATCCATTTCACCTTGACGAAGTACTCGCTGAGTTCGGGCGTGTCGGCTGATGTCTTGTACTTGGCGCCGTGCTGAACCACGTCCATCACGGACTGCTCCCCGTGATCGGTGATGACGGTGAACTCGCTGGCGGGTTGTACGGCTTGCTCGACTACGCCAACACCTACGTAACCCCTCTTCGGAATGTTGACCCAGACCCGGTCGCCGGGTGAGAGCATCTTCAGCGTCTGGCTGTACCAGGTGCCACCACCTGCACTGATGTAGCCGTACTTTCGGGCGTCGTCCCAGCTGCGGCTGGCCGTATCACCAAACGACACGTAGTACTCACCATTCCAGGGCTCTTTCTCCCCGATATTGCCCTTGCCTACGGCGGCATTGGCCTGGGTTTCGCCAGGATCGATCAGCCAGGTGCGGCTCAGCAGCTGGTGTTCCCCATGCTGGAACACCTGAAAGAAGATCACGTTGATCGGAATGTCGCGTGCGTTGAGGTAGCCGACGATCCGTTCCGTAGACGGATCAAGCTCAGCGGCAGCGATGATGATCTGGTGGGTCTTGTTTAGGGACTCTTCGTCCAAGGCTGCACCGAAGCGCTTCTGGAATGCCTCATCCAGACTGCCGCCCTTGGAGAACCGACTGTAGATCTGAACCAGCTTCTCTGCACTCAGGCCTTGCAGCCAGGACGCATAGTCCAGCGCTTGGGCCACGATTTCGCGCGGCGTGCGGTCGCGCTTCAGTTCGATCAACACCAAGGACCCATCGGGAGCGATGGCCAGCAGGTCGATGCGCCCCCCAAAGGTAGTGATCTCCTGCCGACCGATCAGCATCCATTCATTCGACAGGATGCGCGGGTCCTGCACGATCATGTCTTCCAGCAGCTGCTCGCTGGGCAACTTGCCGTTGGTGAGCGGCTGGGGCTGAGAGCCGACCAGCCAGAGGGCGTGCTGGATGGGCATGGTGGGTTCCTCCTGTGTTCTTGCCTTTTTCGTTTGGCGTCTTGTCGGCGGTCAGGTCATGTGCTCGACGCTCTTCATCCCGCCTGATGCCCGGCTGAGGTTCGACATCTCTATGCCGTCCCTAGCCAAATACGCTTGGGCGTCCTCCCACAGCGCTCTGCGCCACTCGGTGTCTCGGCCAGGAGGGGGATCGATCAGGTCTACGGGGTGCCACTGTTCGCGGACATACTGGTTGACCACTTCGGGAATGAGCAACTTTCCCCTCTCCAACTGCTCCAGCTGGGTGATCGGAACATTACGCCCCAGCACCCAGATGCCCAATGAACGGGCAATTGCGATCACGGCGACCAGGTTGTGCAGGCATGGCGGATGGTCATAGCTCCATTTGTCTGACAACAGCCAGTATCGGGTGAATTCCGACCCATCCAGGCCATCGCTCGTTTCCTGGTAGATCAGGCAGAGTGGCCCATGAGCACCTGGCAGCTCTTCACCCGGTGGTTTCCACACAGAAAGGAACCGATGAACGTCGGGCGCAAGTTCAAGCCGCTGGGACAGCCAGTCCCGGTAGCCAGATGGCGCCTTGTAGTGGTCTTCCATCAGGTGAGGCTTCTTGCTGACGTGGTCAAGCCACGACCGGCTGATCGCCAGATGCTCCGCAGCCCAGTCCAGCAGCTCGGGCGTGAGCTTGTCTTTCAGCTTGTCGGGTATAGAGAACGCGGCGTTGGGCAGCTTCAGGTCATCAGGCAGCAGGCGGGGGATCTGCTGGCGGGCGATGCCGTAGGCCTCGAACGTCTCGATGAGGCGCATGGCCTGGGCGCGGGCCGGGTCCAGGCGGTCGCGCAGCAGGTTCCAGGCTTTGCCCAGCAGACCGAGCACGCCAGTGGCTTCGCCGACGATCGACATGCTCAGGCTACCTCGTCGACCAGGGCTTCAGCCAGGTGGGCTTGGGTGGTCTGGCGGGCGGCGAGGCACTGGCGCAGCTCGGCGCACAGGCGGCGCAGCGATTCGAGACGGCTGACGACACGGCTCATCTCCTCAAGGGGAGGCACTGGGACAAGGAGCGCCTCCAGAATCTCCAAGTTGATATTCTTCTGCGCGGTGGCTGGAGCGAACTCGTTCAAGTGAGTTTTCGCTGTTTCCATGAATGCGAGAAAGTAGTCGGCTCGGCCAATAGACGGTGCTGGAACAAATCCAACGACGCTATCTGGAAAGCAGGCATCGAACCCGAGGACAGCAGCATCCGCGATATTCGCGGCGATAGTGATGCAGAGAGTGCCTGCAGGCCACAGCTTGCTCTGTGCAAGTCCCACAGCACTGTACTTCGAATGAAATTCCCGAATCCACCCTTTGCTCGTGCCACTTCGCCAGTCTGCACAGCCGGATAGATGGGTGGATCAAAGAGTGCTGGGTCGTTACGTGGGCAGTGCTTTGACTTGCCTCGACCAAACTCACCCAGTTCTGGGAATCTCGCCCATGACCAACCAGACGGCAGTGCGAATGGCGCGTCCTCTTCGTTGATCGTAGGTAATGGCTTATCTCGCTTGATCTTTCCCTGCGCGATCAGCTGATCCTTCTCGGCGCGAATCTTCTTCAGCAATTCGCTGGCAGGTTCGTCCTTGGGATCCTGGGGCACAAGCAGGCCGCGCACGGCCAGTTGGAGGATGGTTTGCTCCAGGGCGTCCACGGCTTCGGGGCGGTCGAGCAGGAGGTCGAAGTGGGTGGCGACGCGTTGCCAGTTGTCGGCCAGTTCGTCTGGGGTGGCACTGGCGGTCAGGGCGCCCAGCAGGGTTTGCACGAGCTGGGCGTGTTGCGCGGCTTCGAGCTGGCCCTTGGCTTCGAGGGCATCGCACAGGCGCATGAGTTCTTCGACGCGGGTGACGATGCGGGCTTGTTCGGCGAGGGGCGGCAAGGGGATCAAGAATTGCCCTAGCTTCGCAATGCTCAATCCCTCGCGAGACACGCCCACTTGGACTTCCATGACAGTCTGTTGAACATGCCGTGAGACAAGTACTTTGTGCAAGAACTCGTTCAGCTCTGACATCACTGTGCGAATGATGGTCACGTGCTGGCTGACGTTGGCCTCATCAAAGTCGCTTGGCACCACTGCGCATCGGCCAATCGATGCACCAGTAATGTTGAACAGGAGGTCGTTTGGCAACACGACCGTTCCGTTCATCTTTGCGTGTGTTTCAGGTTTTATAAATGCAACGCCATCAAGACGAAGCCCATCGTTCCAGATGTTTTGTGAGCGTAGAAACTTCACGCCATTTGGAACGTAAACATCTTTCCCACCAAGAGGAGTGCTGCCTGCACCAATCTTTTGAAGTAACGAGTTCAAGCGGACCCATTCCCAACCGCGGGGTAATGGAAAGGGCCCTTCGTCCTGTGAAATCTCAGCAAGCGGCTTTCCACGCTTGATCTTCCCTGCTGCGACGAGCCGATCCTTCTCTACTCGTATCCGTCGTAGCAATTCACTCGCGGGTTCGTCCTGTGCGTCTTGCGGCACCAGTTTGCCCTGCACAGCCAGCGTCAAGATCAAGTCACGCAGCCGCGCCATGCCAGCCGGCGCGGTGGCGATCAGCTCAAAGTGCTGCACCAGTGGCGGTGGCAGGGTGCTGAGGTATTTCGCGCTCGGTTCGCGGGCTTCCACTATCGCATTCATGCGCGGGCTCCGCTCAGCGATTCGGCCAGGATGGCCTTGAGCTGGTTGCGCAGGGCCTGGGCTTCACCCTGCAGGCGGGCAAAGTCGGCCAGCAGCGTGTCGGGGTCGTGGCTCACCACCTCGGCCGCGTGCGGGTTCTTCTGGTCCAGGTTGTAGTTGGCGGCCTTGATCTGGTCGATGCTCACCTTCCAGGCACGCTCGTTCTCCACGCGCCCTGCAAAGCCATCGGCCTCGGTGCCCCACCAGGCCTTTTCGGCGTCGAACTCTTCGATGCGGATGGGCTTGGTCTTGTTGTAGCTCTTCACGCCCTCGGGGTAGGGGTGTTCGTAGTACCAGATGTGTTGCGTGGGCTGGCCCTTGGTGAAGAACAGCAGGTTGGTCTTGATGCCGGTGTAGGGCGCGAACACGCCGTTGGGCAGGCGCACGATGGTGTGCAGGTTGCACTCGCTCAGCAGCTGTTCCTTGATGCGGGTTTTGACGCCTTCGCCGAACAGGGTGCCGTCGGGCAGCACCAGGGCGGCGCGGCCGTTGGCCTTGAGCAGGTGCTTGATGAGCACCAGGAACAGGTCGGCGGTTTCCTTGGTGCGCACATCGGCGGGGAAGCCCTGTTCGATGCCCGGCTCTTCAATGCCGCCGAAGGGCGGGTTGGTCAGCACCACGTCCACCCGGTCGGCCGGGGTGTAGTCGCGCAGCGGGCGGGCCAGGGTGTTGTCGTGGCGGATGGCGCTGGGCACCTCGATGCCGTGCAGCATGAGGTTGGTGATGCACAGCATGTGCGGCAGCTGCTTCTTCTCCACGCCTCGGATGCTGGCCTGCAGCTGGACCGCGTCGGTTTCGTTCTTGACCTGCTTGCGCAGGTGCTCGATGGCGCAGACCAGGAAGCCGCCGGTGCCGGTGGCCGGGTCCATGATGACTTCACCCAGCTGCGGGTTGACCATGTCCACCATGAACTGGGTGACCGCCCGTGGCGTGTAGAACTCGCCGGCGTTGCCCGCGCTCTGCAGGTCGCGCAGGATTTTTTCGTAGAGGTCGTTGAACTGGTGGCGCTCGCTCTGGCGGTTGAAGTCGATGGCGTTGAGCTTGTTGATCACCTGCCGCAGCAGCTGACCGCTCTTCATGTAGTTGTAGGCGTCTTCAAACACGCCGCGCACCACATAGCCGCGTGGGTTGCGCACGGGGTCGGCTGGCAGGTTCTTGAGGGTGACGAACAGCTCGGTGTTGACGAAGTCCAGCAGGTCGTCGCCGGTGATGCCTTCGGGGTCAGCCGCCCAGTTGCGCCAGCGCATGCTCTCGGGCATGGGGCTTTTGTAGTCGTCGCGGGTGAGTTCGAGCTCTTCTTCGAGCGCGTCGAACACTTTGAGGAACAGCAGCCAGGTCAGCTGGCTGATGCGCTGGGCGTCGCCGTCCACGCCAGAGTCCTGGCGCATGATGTCTTGGATGGACTTGATAACTGGGGAGATTGGACATTCAGAGGAGTCGGATTCAGAAAGGTGCTGCTGGCGCGGCGCTGCCCGCACCGCTGCCGGGCTGGCCGGATGCGGCGTAGAGCTCACGCTCCAGTGCTTGCAGCGCGGACAGGTATTGGGGCCGGCCGCCGAAGGCCCGGATGAGCTCGACGGGCAGGCCCAGCTGGTTGACTGGAGGCAGGGTGAGCACGTTGCTCGCCTCTAGGGTGGTGATTCCTTCGTCGGCATACTTGTCCAGCAGCGCGTCGATGACCTGGCGGGCTACTGGCCGTACTCGGGTGAAGACGTTGCGCTTTTTGACGCGGCTGGCGCGTTCGCGCCGGGTCAGCGGGGGCTGGTCGTAGGCCACGTGGAGCAACAAGTCGAACGGGTCCAGGCCTTGCCGACCTCTTCGGCCAAGGCTTCGATGAGCACGCCCTGACGTTCAAGCTCATCGATCAAGGCCGCCCTTGCGGTCGGCGTCGTTCCAGGCTCGCAGGAATTTGTCCAGCGAATCGAACTGCCGCTTGAGGTTGATGCGGGTGTAGTCACGCAGGCTCTCGGTGATGAGTTTGCCTTCGGCATTGAGGTACTGCACCCGCTCACGCGCCACGGACACGGTGACCATGCCGCCGACGATGTACTTCTTCGGTTCGTCCGGTTGGGTGGATCGCCACCGGCCAGTACCGGGAGGCGTGAAACCCGGTGGTTGACCCTCTCCACCCAACCCCTCAATGCCTTGTGGCGGATCTTCGGGCGGAGGCGGCGCAATCGGGTCATCGGCACCAGGTACATAGATCTGCACCGGTTCACCATCGAACGCAGGGTCGGCGAACAGCTCCGTGGCCCGCTTGAAGTCCAGAATGGTGAACCATGACTTACCCAAGTCTTCGCGCAGCCTTGTGCCCCGGCCGATGATCTGCTTGAACAGCGTCATCGAGCGGATGTTCTGGTCCAGCACGATCAGCTTGCAGGTCTGGGCGTCCACCCCGGTGCTCATGAGCTTGGAGGTGGTGGCAATCACCGGATACGTCTTCTCGGGGTCGATGAAGTTGTCCAGTTCACGCTTGCCTTTGGTTGTCACCCGTGATCTGCACCACGTACTTGGGCTGCGTGGCGCAGATGTCGGCATTGGCGTTGGCCAGCGCCTGGCGCGTTCGGGCGGCGTGGTCGATGTCTTCGCAGAAAACGATGGTCTTGGCGTAGCGGTCGGTGGCCTTGAGGTACTCGGTGATCTTGGCCGCCACCACTTCATCGCGCTTTTCCAGCACCAACTTGAGGTTCATGTCCGCACCCGTGTACACCCGGTCCTCGATCAGGTTGCCGGCTTTGTCCACCATGCCTTCGGTGGGGCGCCAACCAAAGGTGTCCTGGTCCAGATCGACCCGGATCACCTTGTACGGGGCTAGGTAGCCATCCTCGATGCCCTGCTTGAGGCTGTAGGTGTAGATGGGCTCGCCGAAGTAGTGGATGTTGGAGACCTCTTCGGTTTCTCCTGGGGTGGCTGTAAGGCCCCACCTGGGTGGCGCTGCTGAAGTAGGTGAGGATGCCCCGCCAGGCCCGAGTCCTCGGCGGCGCTGCCGCGGTGGCACTCGTCGACGATGATCAGGTCGGAAGAAATCGGGCGAGAACTGCTTTGTAGATGTTGTCCTCGTCCTCGCTGCCGGTGACGGCCTGGTACAGGGACAGGTAGATCTCGTATCTCGTCGACCTGCTTGGTGGCCTTGTTGACGGCCAGGCTGACCTTCGGTGCTGACCTTGCCGGCAGCATCGACCTGCTCCACCCTTTGGCATTCGGGCTGAGCTTGGCCATCAGCACCCTTGAACGGGCGGAAGTCATTGACCATGGTCTGGTCGATCAGGATGTTTCGATCGGCCAGGAACAGGATGCGCTTCTTGGCGCCGCTCTTCCACAGGCGCCAGATGATCTGGAAGGCGGTGTAAGTCTTGCCGGTGCCAGTGGCCATCACCAGCAGCACGCGCTGCTGACCACGCGCGATGGTCTTGACTGTGCGGTTGATGGCATTGAGCTGGTAATAGCGGGGGTTTTGCTGGGCGAGTAGTCGAAGGCGGCGACGTGTTCGACTTGGGGCGTCCAGCCCTTCCAGTGCAGTACCTTTTCCACAGCTCGGCAGGACTGGGGAACTTTCCAGCGAAAGGGTTTGCTCAGCACACCGGTGGCGAGGGTGGCATCCCGGAAGACGAAGCCGTCGCCGTTGCTGGCGAAGCTGAAGGGGACGTCCAGCAACTGGCGCTGGATGGCCCTGACCCATGCCCGCACCGACGGCGTGCTGTTGTCCTAGGCCTGACCACGGCCAAAGGGATGTTGGCCTTGTAGAAGAGGGCGTAGTCGGCACGAAGAACGGTGCTCTTGTCACGCTGAGCCTTCTTGGCCCGCACGACCACACGGCCAGCCCGCAGCGGGAACTCGCGGTAGATCTGATCCATGCCATGCCAACCTGCCTTCTCCATGGCGGGCCGGATGAACTTGCGCAGATATCGCTCTTCGCAAGGTCCTTCTTGTTCATGCCTCTCCTGCGTGAGGGTCCACCGAGGCAGCCTCCCCGGGTGGCCTTGTTTGTAACCAATTATGCGTGAATTGGCGGTACAAACACGTAGGAAAGATTGTGAGTTCGGCAAAGGCGAAAGGTGATCCGGTTCATCGCTCAGCAGCCATTGAGCATGGTCAATGGCATGACCGTCTCAGGTTCCTGTCACGCCGAGCTTGACCAAGAGGCTCTCTCGGCGGCGCCTCAGTGTGCCCTCGCGTATAGAGACCAGGCACAGCGTTGCGGCCAGTGCTCCAACGTGTATCAGTACTTGAGCCTCGCATCCGAAGCAGTTCATTCGAGTAGTCGAAACAGTGGCTGTCAGGGTGCTCCACAGAGCAAGGCTACCGAAGATCATCGACGCACCCTTGAGAAGCCACTCTGTTTCACTTCCAAGTCTCTTGAATCTGACCTGCCTGCCGTCACAGATCAGATGTCGTGACCTGAACGCCCTTGCAAGGGTGCTCGGAGCCAGATTGCTGAGAATAGCTTGCTGTCGGATCAAGCGTCGTTGATGTGGTGTCAGATGTGACCAACCAAACTCCCACTCAGAGATCAGATCCTCGGCCTTCATCACCAATGGGTGGGTGTCGGTGAGTTCAGATGGCGGTAGCCGCTCGATTTTGCGTGATAGCAGCAAAATTTTGACCATCCAAACTGGCTTGAAGACGGAGCTCAGTGGAGCTTTCCATGACAACACGTACCGCGCTGGTCGAGCTTCGAACTCCGCGACCAGATCTCTGAACGGGGTGTTGCGAGCCAGTGCCTCGTTCTGGGCAATACGCAAGGCTTGAAGCCAACGTTGTGACTCATCGTCATCAGACATAGGACGACCAGATCTTCGATAGGAAGGCTTTGGTGTTTTTGTTGCTCTCCTCGGCGCTTGGCACAACCGAGGTCCCTAGCTTGACGTCGCTGTAGTACAGCTCTGCCACCATCTGCCAGCGGTACTTGGTCGGACATGTGGGAGCCAGTCGCTGGCAAAAAAACTCGACATCCTCAAAGGCGGTGCGCAACCGGTCCCAATCGATCTGCTTATCTGGTGACCCAATGGCGTCGATTTCAGCGCGGGTGCGACCGAAGAGGATGAACGGGACATCTATGTCCGACGACTGAAGGGCACGCAAGTAGGTGGTGTTGGGTTCAGTTGTTCCTGCCTCGTAGCTCACCTGGGTAGCCCGAGAGACCTGTCCCAGGTCAGCAATGTCGGCTTGCTTGAGTCCAAGCAAAGATCTGGCCGTCCTGATGCGCTCGCCCAGCCCGTCTTTGATTGTCAGAAAGGTTGATACTAAATTTGACAAAGTCTAAAACACCAACATAGAATTCAAATCATTCGGATAATTCTATGTTGACCCCTGCCCAAGTCAAGCATCATTTCCAAAGCCACGGACTCTCCATCCGTGACTGGGCTGCCGCCAGAGGTTTCTCCGAGTCCTTGGTCTACTCAGTGCTGTCCGGCAAAAGAAAAGCCCTCAGAGGAGAGAGCTTCAAGATCGCAGTGGCCCTTGGGCTGCAGGATCCACCGCCAGCTGAGTGCCCACCCAGCTTCGTGATTGAAACGATGCGCTACGTGTCCATATCCCCAAAGACAAGATCGCAGGAGGGATACATGATCTAAAAAAAAGCCGACCGCCCCCTGAGAAGCGACCGGCCGGAGTGCTGAACAAAAATTCAGCGAGCAAACGTAGTTTCCCCCAGCACTTCCCGGTTGTCAAGAAAAACCGCCAAAGCTTTGGCGGTTGTGGGATTGTTTTGTCTGGAGAAAACCATGTTGTCACCTGCAACACGCAAGGTGGTGCACCGTTCGCCCGCGCATTCCGTGTGGCGCCTGAGTCTTCCGTACCTGCAGAGCGAGGCCGTAGAGGCCGAGTCGACATTGGAAAGGGACTTCGTGCACCTGGCGGCGCTTTTCTATGCCACCACATCTATCAAGCATCAGCCCTTCCACCTGACGACGGCGTCTGGTGGATATACGCCTGATTTTCTTGTTTGCTTCACAGACGGAAGCCGTTGCGTTGTTGAAGTCAAACCCGAAGCGCTTCTTGCTGGCCATGAGGAAAAGCTGGCGCAGGCCAGTGAGGTCTTGGCCCAGCACGGTCTGCATTTCGTAGTTGCGCTGGATCGGCACATCCATGAGAGCGGCCGCCATGAGAACGCCATCTTGATCAGACGCTACGGCAAGTCGCGACTTGATGTGCTGCGCCAGGGCCGCTTTGCGACAGAACTCGCAAAAGGACCACAGTCAGTTGGCGAACTCAAGGCCCTCGGATTCACGATCGCAGACATAGCCCAAAACGTCTGCCGTCATAAGGTGATCTTGGGGCCTAACTTGGGCTTGGATGACCAGCAAATAGTCAATGTGGTGGAAAGCAGTCCCGCGGCCGCAAAAGGAGATAGCCATGCAGTTTGCTTTAAGCGCTGGCTTACAGATACGACAGGGTAAGCGCATTCTTCAGCTGACACACCACACACCGGATGGACAGGTCGTCTTTGAGGATCTTGTCACCAGACTGCCCGTCGTGTTGAAGCGCAGCGACCTCGTCAAAGACATATGGGCAGGAAAAACCGAAGTGGTTTGGTCGGATGACGAAGCGGCTGAGGAGGGTGAAACAACTTCGTCCAAGGTTCGGCCATCAAGACGCGTTACCGACTACTCGTCGTTGCCTGAGAAGGATCGAGCGCTACTTGAATATAGGCTCACCTACGTGAGAGCGATAGGTCGCAGTCGCATCAGCCGAGGTCAACGCGCAAAAATCCAGAAGGTTATCGAAAAGGTCGCCGCCAGCCTTCAGGACAAGTCGCCGCCATCGACATCCACGGTGATGAGCTGGCTGCGATGCTTCCATGCGAACTACCTGGATCCGTCGTCGCTCCTCTCAGGGAATAGAGCGCGCAAGCAGACGCTGCGATCAGATCCCCGGGTGGAGGAAATCGTCTGGAAGGTGTTGCGGACCGAGTATTTCACTCGAGCGAAAAACAGCGCCCGCCACGCATACCGAGAACTGCGCCGGCAGCTAAAAATTTCAGTACTGAATGGTGAACTGAAGGCAACTCAAGAAAGCGTCAGCTATGCGACTTTTTGCAGACGCATAGAAGGTGTGGAGCTGTATCACCGCCTTGCAACGAGGGTTGGCGAGGGCTATGCCCGAGCGCAGTGCCGGGTGGCATTTCCTGGAGCTGTGCCCAGCTATCCCATGGAACGCATGGAGATCGATCACACTCCCCTCAACTGGATTGTGATCTGCGACAAGACAGGACTTCCCCTTGGGCGGCCAACACTGACCCTCGCCATCGACGGTGCCACCTCATACCCGCTGGGCCTCTATGTGTCCTTCTACGGTCCGGGCGTCGCCTCCGTCGGGGGAGTGCTCCGCAATGCGACGCAGCCCAAGGATGAGCTTGTCGCTGCTGCTGGGTTGAAAACACCTTGGTTGGCCCAGGGTCTGCCTGACCTCATGGTGGTCGACAACGGCTTGGAGTTCCATTCGCACAGCTTCAACGCCATAGCTTTGTCCTTGGGTGTTGATGTCATGTATTGCCGGGTTAGGACGCCGTGGCTCAAGCCGAAAGTCGAACGGTTTTTCGAGTCGCTCAACGTGCTCACGCTCGAGCGCGGCAGGATTTCCAAGGTTGTTGCAAACGTGTCGCGAATCGATCCCGACAGGGATGCACTTGTCACGTTCTCCGAGTTCGTCAAGGGATTGCTGAAGTTCGTCGTCGAAGTGTTTCCGCACCAGTACAACTGGCGCAAGATGGCAACCCCCTTTGAGCTCTACCAAGAGGGTATCAAGCGTATTCCGCCAGCTGTCTTTCCCGCATCAATGGAGGAGTTCAGGTTGGCCTCTGGGATGTCAAAACATCTCATGCTTGGCAAGGGCGGCATCGAGTTGGAAGGAATCCCTTACGGAAGCTACGCCTTCAAAGACATTGTCAATAAGTACGGGCACGGCCGGGTGCTGTGCAAATGGGATCCAGATAACCTCTCTGAGTTGTACTTTCAGCATCCTCATGAGGGTCGTTGGCATGTTGCATCAAGCCGGTGGCCGCACTACACGACAAGTCTGAGCTACAACCAGCACAGGCTCATCAAGCGGTTCTCAGCCGCGAACTATCGCGACAGTGGCGGTGAGGATGCGCTTCACCGGGCCCAGCAAGAGCTGCATGACTATTGGAAGGGCATCGTTGGCAAGCGCAGTCGTTCCGACAATCAGCTCGCCGGACGCTTGTCTGGCCTGACTTCGTCGAACGTATTTCAAGACCCGCCGCCGAAGGCAACGCAGGCTGGCCCGGTTCATGAGTCGCGCATTGTGCTCCCGGCCGAACTGCCGTTCACTCGAGATGCCATCCCAGATTTCGAGGCGTTCACCGCATGACAAACGCCAACGTTTTTGAGGCCTCGCTGGCTGCCGATGCCTTGAGTGAAGAACCGAGTGGCGTGCAAGAGCGGAGACTGCAGGTCTACTCAGCCGAAGCATTGAGGTTTGCTGTTGGTGTGGAGAAGGTCTATGTCAAGCATCCGCAGTTCGCACTGGCCCTGCAGCAGCTCGATCGCTTATTCCAACTCGGGACCGAACTGACCACGCCAACCGGCCTCCGCCTGGTTGGACCGCCTGGCGTGGGAAAAACCGCGATCTTGAGGTACTTCAGAGACTCCCTGCCATCTTCATCTCTGTACGACAAGCCGGCAGGCGCTCTGGCTCTTCGTTTGCCTTACCGACCTTATGCCGGTCATTTAATCAGGGCGTTGCTGTGGCAACTGAAGTATCCCCTTACAGCAGGATCGCAAAAGCAGCTCTACGAGCGCCGCAGGGTCGTCTTTGACGCCATAAAAGCAAAGGGGACACGGATTGTCATCATCGACGAGGCTCAACACCTTGTCTCTCGCAACTCCGCTGGCAACCCAAAGACGATAGAGGGAGACGCCACCGAGTTCCTGCGGGAGCTGATCGATGAGACCCGTGTGAGCCTGGTCTTGGCTGGCTCACAGGATCTCGATGGCATAGGTCCAGCGATTGATCACCTGACCTCGCGGGTCAACTCACGCTTGGAGCTAAGTGAGTTCGGACTTGATCCCACTTGGGCTGGATTTTTGCTGGGCTACTGTAGGCAGGTCACGGCCTTTGACCTGAGGTTCATCACTGAGTCGGACACGATTGCGAAGCTGTATCTGGCCACCAAGGGAAATGCCCGGCAGCTGCGTCAGCTGATTGTGGAAACGGTACTCATCGCTGCCGATGCTGGCAAGCGTTCCGTTGACTATGAAACGCTCAGACTTGCCTACGGCCGGGCGTTCGGAGATTCATCTGAAAGGAGTAACCCTTTTGTTTGACTCTCCACTTCCTGTGCCTGCTGAGCCTTTGGCGAACGAGTCTGGGTATGGGTACTGCCTGCGACTCGCGGCGATCAACTCGATGAGTGTGGCTCAGTTGGTTGCACTCATCGACTTGAAGAGCTTGGGGCAGATGGCTTCGAATGAGTCTGAAGCATTGGCATTCTTGGGTGGTGCCTCACCAAAAGCGTTAGGCGAGAAGTTTCCGGTCTTACTGGGTCAGAAAGCCGGAGCTGGCTACTGTGGCCACATTCTGCCCCATCGAAGCATGCTGCGCTGGTGGCGGCATCCTCAGATATGCCCTGCCTGCGTTGCCGCCAACGGTTGGTGCAGTCTGGATTGGGATTTCTCGTTGTCGGTAGTTTGTCTGGAGCATCAATGTCTGCTGACTGACGAATGTCCTACTTGTGGCACACGGCTGACTTGGGACCGACCCAGTGTTGAGTGGGGTAGCTGCAATCACTATTTGGGCATGCATCCGAACGCCATCCATGCAGCCTCCGATGAGCTCTTGTTGTTTGGACAGCAGGTGAGGTCATTGTTTGAGTGCAAAGTGCAGAAAGGGGGTCACGCAGGTATGCTTCTGCAGCTGCCACTCAGTCTTGGCGGCTTCTTCATGTGGGCCTACGCGTTTGGGCTCAATAAACGCCTGACAGGTCCAACTGTTCCTGGCGCATACAGTACCGTTCCGCGATCCAAAGACGCTGTCGCATTGGTGCAAAGAGCATTGGACCGTTGGAAGGCCTTCAACACCGGGTCTGTTCCAGCCATGGAGAGCTTGCGACTTGTGGTTGCAGAGTTAGCCCTGCAGGACTTGATCACCCGCTCATTGGGTTGATGGAAAGCCCGGGATCGTGGTTCAGTCGCCTGGCGTTGTCACAGCATTCCAGTCTGCGAGAAGTTCGCTACTTGTTCGGTATCCCGCGAACCAAAGACTGGGACTTCTTCTTTTGCCGCAAATCAATATCGCGGCTTGTGATGACACGAGTAGATCTGAGCTCTCCAGAGTGGAGGGGGAACGACTATCAGGGCCGATTCCGATCAATTGAGACCGTCTTGGGACGCCTCCCTACGATCGATCGGCAAGGCAAGCGCTTTTTGCTGGGGACCAGGAACAGGCCTGAGTATCGGTTTTGCCCTGTGTGTCTTGCCTCAGATAAGCAGCCCTATTTTCGATTGGAGTGGCGATTCCGATGCTGGCATTGGTGCCCGTTGCATCGGTGTTTGCTCAGAGATCATTGCGCTGCATGTGGTCAGCCCATCGTACTGCCCGTTGAGATGGACGTAGCTGGTCGAGAGCGCGCGGGTGTGGCGTTGCTCAGCCGCTGCATGACATGCGAGCATTACCTGCCGGATGGCTGGCAGAAAGAGGCCAACTCGGTGCCAGAGGATCTCATGACCCCGCTGGAGTACTGCCAGCTGATGAATGGACGCGCAGTCCTCTCGGGTCTCTGGAGAGGATATTTCCATGACGGCGATACGCGTTTCGTGAGCGGGCTTGAAAAGCTAAGGAAGTATGAGCGTCTCCGGTTGATCCCGAACGCGGCTTGTCCCATCGACCTCCTGAATTTCAATGAGAGGGTGGACGCAGAGCTTGCACAAAAAGACGGACGCACCCTGAAGCGTTAGGAGTCGCTTGTGATGTTCGCCAGACGGGTTTTTCGGGCTGTTGCGTGGTCATCGAACAGACCCAGGCTGAGAGAAGTAGCGCCACTTCTAGTTCTGAACCCTCCATCCCGTTTTTGTCAGTGAGAAGTGGAACCACGTACCTATCTTTGAGGAGTGATCATGGAAAGCAACGCAGATCTTCGGCAGCTTTGGACGGCGTGGCTGCACTACGGCGCGACCGGAGAGGGGCAGACAGTGACTGCCTACGTCGGATATGCCACCTCAGAGTCGCAGATGCGCGAACTGATCAGCGAACGCTATGGATCGTGGTTCGCAGAAAACTGTGAGGTCGATCAAGGAGTTGTGAACAATGAAATAACCCGATACCTTTGGAGTGAGGCGGCGCTGACCAACTTCGATCGCGTCGGCACGCTGCGCGGAAAGCTCGAGGTCTACAGCAAGGTGCACATAAATTTTTCGTGACTAGAGCGAGCCTCTGCCTAGTCAGCAGAGAACTTTCATCGGAGATCCATTGGTAGGCAAATGCCCGACTTTCAATGGAGGTATGTATGTCAGATGGAGATAAAACAGGTGGGCTACCGCCACAAGGGCGGACTCTGAAGCTGACGCAACCATCAAAGAAGGTTTCGGTGGTCAGCGCTGAAGACATGCGTCGGTTTGCAGAGGCTGCTCGGTCTGCTACCAGGAAGCATCCCTTCCCGTCGATCAAAGAGGTTGAAGACGGGAACTTGAGGATTGCGAAGAGGCCGGACGAACTCGGGGACTCTTGAAGAAGGTGTCATCAACCACGTTGGCTGATATTAGATCGCGTTGAAAACGCTTACCGATTGGCTGAAGAGCTTGTTCGGTGTCTTAGTTCAGATCTTCGACACTCAGGCCATGCAAGCGTAGGGTCATGACGATCTCCCGGATGACTGCCTCACGCTGCGTCATCCATAGGTCATGCTGGCGCTCGCGTTCTCTGGCCTGCCTGCGTTTTTCCTCACCGTCATCGATCTGGGCAAAGGCCGCGCCCAGTTCGCTCATCAGCTGTTGGAAGCGGAGCTCACCCATCGGAACATGAGGGACGAGGCGGTCGTTCTGGACAACCTTGCGGTTACGAAAGCTCTTGTCTGCGAATGGCATCGGCACAGCTATTTGGAAACCCGAGTGAGGCGTGATTCATCGGTGTGATGATGGTAGTCCTGTTGCTGGCTTGGCGTGTGTCCCTGTGATATCGGCTTCACGCAGGATCCACCTTTTCACGGTTCACATAGATCTCATCTCCGATGACTTCGATCAAGATGGGGCCGAAGCTGCTTTCCCAGACGTAGCGCAGTACACCCTCGGTGGCAAGGTTGAGCTCTGGCTCTGGTGTGCCATCAGCATGATCACGCCGCAGCAGCACCTCAGAAAACGTGGGAGCGTTCATGAGCAATGACCGAGTCGTGTCAGCACCACATCCAGAAACGGCGCAGCCATGTCGGTGTGCGCCCACCAGACGGTCGGTAGTGCTGGCGGAAAGGATGGCTGAGTGGTGGCATGGAATTTCTCCTGTGCGATAACTGTACATAAAAACAGTATTTCTATCAACTGAGAAGGATCCGTGCACGTACTCCGGGAGCGCATCCGCACTCACTGAAAGGGGATGACGGCCGTTGCCACTGGTCGTACAGTGGGCGGGCGCGACGTCGTGGCGCTTCTTAGTGGGGGGGCTTGCAATGCATCACATCACCGACTTGAAGCTGGTGTCCAAGCACATCGTCAAGGGCTTGCTGGCGTTGAAGACCCGCATCGAGGCGGCCAGAATTCCGAGCTCTCGCCTTGATGAGTCCTTCACGATGGCCACCTGGAACATCCGAGAGTTCGGCAAGAAGGCACGCTCGCAGGCAGCGATCCATTACATCGCCGAGATCCTGGGGCAGTTTGATCTGGTCGGTGTCGTTGAACTGCGAGATGACCTGCGAGACTTGCGTCGTGTCCTGGAGGTGCTGGGACCCTACTGGCGTGCCGTCTACTCGGATGCGGTGATGGATGACGGTGGCAACCGTGAGAGAGTGGCCTATATCTACGACAAGCGCCAGATCGCGTTCAACGGCATGGCCTCTGCCGCGTTTGGGCGGCGGCGCAAGAAAGACACAGAGTGGATGCCAGAGATCAACTGGTGGCGCCCGCCGTACATCGCATCCTTCAAGTCGGGCAACTTCGACTTCGTCGTGCTCACCACGCATATCCGCTGGGGAGGATCGGCCAAAGAACGTCTGCCTGAGCTGCAGGCGATCGCTGACTGGGTCAGTGACAAACAAGCGCTTTTGGCCGCAGGGCCGACGTCCCCCCGGATTTGAGTAGCGGCTGACTCTGGAGTCCAATCCCGAAGACAGGAGATTGGACGTGAAGAAGAGATTTACGGAAGAACAGATCATTGGCTTCCTGCGCGAAGCAGAGACGGGCCTGCCGGTGGCCGAGCTGTGTCGCCGACACGGCTTCTCGGAGGCCAGCTACTACCTCTGGCGCAACAAGTTCGGCGGCATGAGCGTCTCGGATGCCAAGCGCCTGAAGGAACTTGAGCTCGAAAACACTCGCCTCAAACGGCTGCTGGCCGAGTCGATGCTGGAGAACGAGGTGACGAAAGAAGCCTTGAGAAAAAAGTGGTGAGCGCACCCGCCCGGCGCGAGCTGGTGCGCCACATGATCGGCTGCGGACTGAGCGAACGCCGTTCACTGCGGATCATCGGCATGAGCGCCAGCGCCTACCGGTACGAGCCCGCTGCGGACCGCAACGGTGCGCTCAAGGAAAAGATCATGGCCCTGGCTCAGCGTCATCGGCGGTATGGGGCCGGCATGATCTACCTCAAGCTGCGCCAGGCTGGTGAGGTGGTCAATCACAAGCGCGTCGACCGCCTGTATGCCCAGGCAGGGCTGCAGGTCAGGAAGCGCAAGCGAAAGAAGATTCCGCTGGCTGAGCGTCACCCACTGCAACGCCCGATGGCAGCCAACCAGGTGTGGTCGATGGACTTCGTCTTTGACCGCACAGCCGAAGGGCGCAGCATCAAGAACCTGACGGTGATCGATGACGCGACCCACGAGGCAGTGGCCATCGTGGCCGAGCGGGCGATGGGTGGCAACCAGGTGGTGCGCATCCTGGATCAGATCGCCGCCACGAGGGGACTGCCCAAAGCGATCAGGACAGATAACGGGAAAGAGTTCTGCGGACGGGCCATGCTGAACTGGGCCCACGCCAGGGGTGTTCAGCTGTTCCTCATCGAACCTGGCAAGCCCAACCAGAACGCCTACATCGAATCGTTCAACGGCCGCTTCAGGGAGGAATGTCTGAACGAGCACTGGTTCACCAGCCTGGCACATGCCCGCGTGATCGTCGAGGCTTGGCGCCGGGAATACAACGAGGAGCGGCCCAAGAAGTCCTTGGGCGGACTGACCCCGGCGGCCCATGCTCAAAGGCTGATGCAAAACCCGTTAAATTAACCCCCGGACTCCAAAGCCCAGTGCTACTGAAAACGGGGGGACGTCGGGGCGGCGAAGCTGGGATGAGCCGGATATCTTTGTGATGGGCGACTTCAATGTGCCCTCACGGCGAAGTTCCTTGTTCAAGGCGCTGACCTCGACGGGGTTATCGATCCCTACGGCGATGATCAAGGATGAGTTCGGGTCGAATCTGGCGCGAGACAAGCGGTACGACCAGATTCTGCACCTGCCTCACTATCCGGAGAACTTCACCAACCGGGCAGGGGTGCTGGACTTCTATGCAGGAGATCATGAGGTCTTGTTTCCCGAACTGACCAAGGAAGAGTTCACCTATCAGCTATCAGATCACCTGCCGCTATGGATCGAGATCAACACGGACGTCGATAACTTGCAGCTGCAAGAGTATGTGAAAGGTGGGAGACGTTGAAAACAAAGCACGTCAAGCCGAAGCAGCCGAAAATCCACCTTGAGATGTACGGCAATTTGGGGTGTTGTCTGTCTCAGGAGGACATTACTATGCCCGTCTCCGCTTCTACCGCTCGTCTCGAAGCCCGAATCAGCACCGATCTGCATTCGATGCTCAAGCGTGCCGCCGAACTTCAGGGGCGCACCATGACAGATTTCGTCGTGTCTGCCTTGCAGGACGCCGCGCAGCAGGCTATCGAGCGAGCCGAGGTTGTCCGCCTGTCTCTGGCCGATCAGGAATGTTTTGCGCAAGCCCTCTTGTCGCCACCCAAACCTGCCCCGGCTCTGGAACGTGCTTTCGCTCGTCGCAGCAAGCTCCTGCGCGCTGAATGAGCGGCGCTGCTGAGCAGCGAGTGCTGCCGGTGGCCACCGCTCGGGATACTCACGGTGACTGGCGCCAAGCGGTCGTTCACAAGCGCTGTTTTGTCGCTCGTCGCCTGGACGCTCTAGACAATTACCGCCGGGCGCACCAACAGCCCTTGACTTCGCCGTTCGGATCTGCTGCGAGTAAAGACTGACACAGGGAACCAGCCCTACCGGGTGATGAACCCTCAGCCGAGTTGGGCGGCGCTGCCGATTGGGCAAAATGGGCTGGAGCCGCCGCGCGTTACGTGCACCCTGGCGCCTCGTCAAAACTCGTCTAAGAGGCTCTCGTTCTTGCCTGCCGTCTGCAATTTCGCCTTGACCCATTCGCGGACCTCGCTGGCTCCTCGCGATTCGATACCGAGGGCCGGCAGCGGGTCGAGCGCGCAGAGCACAAGTTCCGCTTCCTTGGCGGGCACGTCAGAACCTTGAATACGCTCAATCTTCAAGCGCTTACGCGCGGCATCCATCAGGGAAATGCCGTCCTTCTCGGTACGGATGAGGTCCCACTTGTTCAGACACACAAGTACGGGCTTGCCGAACGCGCGAACTTTCTCGCACAGTGCGACGTCTGTGCCTGAAACGCCGCGAGTGGCATCCATGACCAGAAGGAAGACATCTGTATGGTGAAGCGCATCGTCGGTCGATGCATTCACCCTGGCCCGATAGTCGTTGAAACCTGGATAGTTGGTGACGAAGGCGTCTCCACCGCCGCCTAGTGCATAGCGCATCGCCTCAGAGGTGGAGCCGGCGACGGGATCAGCATTGGTCGGTATGCCGAACACCTTCTCGATCAGCGTGTCCTTGCCGGTCGAGCCGTCTCCAACGACGCCGATGCTCAGCCGGTTGGCCAGCGCGAGGCGCAGCGTTGCCGTGTAAAGTACGGCTGGCACCGTCTTGCGGAACGCCGGTCCGGCGAGGTCAACCGCCAGCCAAGCGCCCGAGGCGATCCAACCAATAGGACCTAGCAGCGTAGCGATAGACCGGGTGATGACGGCATTCGTAGCAAAGCTCAAGCCGCTTCCCAATAAGGCTCGCGACACCATATTCGCGGTGATAACTGCGAACCTGTATGTAGCGAAGCCACCGAGTTGACGCAGCAGGATGGGCATCAGCACGGCGGCACTCGCGGCGTACGGCACGTCCTTGGCGTCGAGGTTCATTGAGCGGAACAGGACGCGCTTTTCCTCGGCAGACATCGAGTCGAGCGTGTCGGCGAAGACCTTTTCGATGACTAGCCCTTCGTTGCGCTCCACCGTGTTCGACGACGATACGTCCTTGGCCTTTAGCTTCTCGCCCACGTCGCAAACCACTTCCGCGTAGGACACACCATCGCCGCCTCGGAAAAGACTCGCGACGTCATTGCTGCCCATGCGGCGCAGGTGGTCGGCGATCTGCTGTGCTGCAGAGCGCGAGGTAAGGTCGCTGGCCTCGGGCTTGAAGTCGAGGTACTTAAGCAGCGGCCCGACGTCCTCGACGGCATGGTTCGCAGTGCGATGGATCACATCGACGAGCGACAGTTTTTTCTGGGTGGTCATGGCAGTGTCCTGGAAGAGGTTCAAGCACGGACGGTATCGACGGTGAAGCCGGGCTGGCCGTCGGCACGAGGGCTGATGCTCACGCTCACGTGAGCGCAAGCGTAGCCAGCGGCGAAACCAACGCCGGCACCGGCCAGTGCACCAGCGATACCTGCGAACGCCGCTCCCACACCCGCACCTGCCATCAAGCCCGCCGCCGAGCAGATGATGAGCTTCTCTCGGCCCGGTTCCACGTAGCGTACCGTGATGCGGTGGCTTCGCGCGAACTCCTTCAGAGCCTTGATCACAAGATCCCTCAATTCCTCCTCCACCTGGAAGGTGGCCGACGCACCTGCGCGTAGGAACGCCAACAGCTTGTTGATCTCAGTGGCGCGGTTGATGGGCAGACTGGATTGCATTGATAAATCTCCTGGGTTGCGGCATGCCGACCATCGACATGCACGTCAACTACTAAGCATGAACTGTGCCATGGCCGTTCCACCGTCAAAATTCTATATGAATCAATAACTTAGGAATAACTTCATAAACTCAATTTCGTTATATCATCAAAATTGAAATTTTATTCATCAATGAAAACATGAATATTTTGTTGCCGCGTTTCATCGTCGTGGGAATGCCGGTTGCGACAGCCCGGCGCCGGGACGGGGTCTGGGTGCACGCGGCCGTGGTGTCGGCGGATGAAGCGCTCATATCGGGCTGGATCGACCAGGCACGCGGGGAAGAGTGGCGGCTGATTCAGCAGACGAATCAGTCTGTCATTGAACGCCTGCGCGCGCTTCAAGGAAGACCAGATAAGCTTCGAAGCAAGACTTGGCCTGAGCTAGTGAACCAGTTGCTCACCATGCAGCCCACCCAGTTGGTTGATCAACCTGAGTTGGATTCGATTAAGGAGTTGGCGCCGCTGATAAGGCTCGCGGGCGAGGTCGTAGCTCGCCGTTCGGTTATCGGCTTCTTGCAGTCGTCCACCCCCGGGACACTGCCTGCTGCCAAGATCGCCAGAGAACTGGCCGAGAGGCCTCGCTTGCTTGAAGACAACTCCGTATCGTTCATCCGCCTTCGCTCCAGCGTTTCTGATGATTCTGTCGATGCTTCGGACCAAGCCTTCGACGAACTGATGCGTCAGGTAATGTCCCAGCTGACGTCCGTCACGCCCAACGATCACTCCCCTAAGGAAGGCCCCCGGTTGCTCATTGGTGAGACGGGCGCCGGAAAGAGCGAACTGGCTCGTGCGCTGCACGAGAAATTGCGAGCGCAAACGGGGCGGTCGGGGGCATTCAAATCCGTGAACATCGCTGCGGTCTCGCCCAGTCTGCTGGAGGCGCGCCTGCGCGGCTATCTCAAGGGCTCCTTCACCGACGCCAAGACGGATCAAAAAGGATGGTTCGAGCTAGCCAACGGTGGCACCCTATTTCTCGATGAAATCCAGGCTGCCCCAATGGACTTCCAGGTGCAATTGCTGGACCTACTCAGCCCTGTGTCCGACACAGTCGAAGTGGAACCAATCGGCGCCCAAGAGGGGGCACGCAAGCGCTTTCGCGTCCGGGTCATCATGGCCACCAACGAATCTGAGGCCTCGCTGCTAGCGAAGGGCCGGTTGCGCAAGGATCTGGCCTATCGCATCCGCGCGAGGATGGAGCTGAAGCCTCTTGCGCAGCGTTTGCGCGCGGGCACTGAAGGCGATCTGCTCATTCGCTTGTTGCGGCTGCATAGATGGCGAAGCGCTCCTGCAATCGAGTTCCAAACGGGGCGCCTCGCCATCGCAGGGGACGATCTGAAGACACGGCTTGTCGCAAGCATTCTTCCCTCTATCGACTGCAAAGCGCGTGGCGTGCTTGAGACCTATGACTGGCCCGGCAACTTGCGGGAGTTCGAGCGTGTCTGCTTCGATGCATTCCTTGAATACGACCGCACCGGTTCCCCAGACTGGGTAAGCACCTTCCAGGCCGCCATCGGCGTGCCCCCGGAAGACACTCCGATCGAAGTCGCGGCGAGTGACGCGACGCAGGCTCGCATGGCCAGGGAAATTGAAGCACTACTCGTAGCAAACGAATTCAACGTGAGCGCCATCCAAAGCAGGCTTGCCGTCTACAAGAAGAAGTCTCCGCCAGCGCTGAAGAAATTCCTACGCATGAACAAGGTCCACCTAGATCTGGGGAAATGGACCAGCCGCAAAGCGCAAGCGCTTCTCCAGAACGTCGCAGACGAAGATCGATGATGCGGCACGTCTGGCATGTCGCCTAAGTGTTGACTTAGGCCTGAACTGACCACCTGTGCCGGATAAAGTTGACCACTCGGCTGGCACTGACCGACAGAGTTCGCTGCCAAGCAAGCATTGCCGGTGGAAGCTTGAACGACAGCAGCGGGTCGGCAGCACCAATTCGCAGCTTATGAAAGAGATGGGTGGCTGCGCCTCGCGGTAATGGCGGCCCCCTCTTCCCGGGGGCAGGGTTGTCCGAATTTGCCCCCTGAGCGGCCCCTGTTTGTTGGCGGTCCAACGTCCGCAAAGGGGCGGAAGATGTCGCTCGTTGAACAACGGCCGAAAGTCCGCAACCAGCCTGTTACGGCCGTTTATCACGTCAAAACCGGAGCGGCAGCATCCAGCGTCTGCGACTGGTTACATGATCGGCGGAAGCACTGCTCAGTGTCTGCATCGGCTCCAGACAAACGAACTTGGTCATGCTGGCATCGTCTCTGAAACGAAGACTTGTGCCACCCTCATGTCTATCGGAAGCGTAGCCGGCCGGGCGGAAGCGCAGCCGGCCGGGCATGTGGAGCACTTGGCTGCCAGCCAGAAATCATCAAGAAAGTTCAAAACTTAGTGATCCGTTTGCGGGAAAGTTCAGAACTTAGTGAGAACTCCGTTCAGTTTTTTGCTGTGAACTTGCTGCTAACTGATTGATTTTTATATGATTTCTGTTCAGGACTTAGTGATTCACGACACAAAACTTGTTCGAGATGCCGGCTTGCTTCATGACTGCGTTGGCCGTGTGCCGTGATGCGCAGTTGGTGGAAACGGTCACACACAGTCGGCCCTTGCACCATGACTGGTGAGATCCCTTCTGACGGCAAAAAGAAAAGCCGTGCTGTTTGAGCACGGCTATCACCTTCTCATAGTAGCCATTCATGCAGGAGA
Organism: Burkholderiaceae bacterium; assembly: GCA_041396505.1. Lineage (GTDB taxonomy): Bacteria > Pseudomonadota > Gammaproteobacteria > Burkholderiales > Burkholderiaceae_C > Hydrogenophaga. The sequence continues at coordinate 121,075 of JAWKYL010000006.1, read as the reverse complement.
GAATTCTCCAGGCCAAGCCGTGGTCACAGAACGCGCCCTCGGGGCTTTGCTAAGCAACTGCTCCATCAGTAGGTCGATGCAGTCATGAATCTCTTTGTGTAGATCTTCAGCGCCGGTCGTGTCGGGGGCCTCAACGACCAGTCCATGTAAGTCAGGGCTGGTGACGACAAAAACCCTGGCCTCTTGATCGTGCATGACATCGAGCTTAACCAGTAGTGGAATATTCAGCCTAGCGGCCACCTTCCAAAACGGGAACCCTACTCGGTACATGATGTTCTCCAAAATTCTTCTCTCCCTGTGGCGCTTCAAGACGGTCTAGCGCCTGTTATATCGACGTAATTGTGACCGAGTTGATCAACTATGGTTCACCAAATGTCGGTTTCCTGTGCCATTTGTGGCATATGTGGAGAACTGTACATACAGCCAGTATAGGGGCAAGTCTTGGCGCCAAGTATTCCCGGATAACCTGCCCCAAGCTGGACTGGCGGGCCGCAGGCCACCTGCCGACCGTACCGCCCCAGGAACTTTGTAACACCCCCCAGCCAATCTGAACCATGACCGCCTGAATCTACTTCTCAGCTCGATGCGTTTCGGGGGGATGACCAGGGGAACGCGGCTCATGGTGGGTCCATCAGGTTCAGGCGGCTTCGAGAAGTGCGGATGGCAAATGAGCCGGACGCAAAGGCTCAGAACTGGCCCTCCCGAATGTAAGGGTAGCTCCACAGGATGGTCTGCATCAACACCGATTTGACCCAGGCGGCGTGCATCTTCTCGACATCAGCCGCCGACGCACCCTTTTTGGCCAGGAAGGGCTTGAGCGTGGTCGTCACCGGAATCGTCAGGGCTGACAGGTAACGGAAGTTCACCAGCGGCACGCTGTCGGCCTGGTCGGTCTTGTTCTTTCTGGCCGTGGTGTGGCGCAGCCCGATTTCGTACTGGTAGTCCAGCCACGCCTGGTCGTAGTTGGCGTCGGCCGTGTCGGTTATCCACTGGCCGAAGCGCTTGCGAACAGCGGCCAGGTAGGCACCGTCGGGAGCACCGGTCTTGTTGTTCTTGAAGAACACCACCAGCTCGGGAGTGGAGGCGACGAAGCCGTACCAGACATCGAGAATTGCTTCGGTCTGATCGGCCAGGATCGCCTTGCTCATGCGCAGGTAGCGAACGTCTTCGTCGCTGAACAGCAAGGTCTTCTTCAGCGAGTCCAGTTCGGCCAATGTATACGGCGCCTTGGCCAGCGTCTTCTCGCCCATGGCGTAGCCGGGGATGGCTGGCGCCGATTGCGCGTTGGCGCCAGCGGACACGACTGCAGCCAGTGAGACCATCAGGGTGGTTGCGAACAGTGCGGTGGGTTTCATGACTTCTCCTCAAAACGGGGGTTGGCTCAGCACGTCTGTGCTTAGGCGCAGGGTTCCAGTGTCTGGGCAGACTTCGTATGATTGGATTCATTTCATCCGTGAAACAATCCAGATCGTCCAACAAGAGGCCTTCATGTCGCCAACGTCAACCCTGCCCGTGGATCGGCTGTCCGCGCTGTTCGAACGCTTTCGGGTCCATGCGCATCTGTTCCATGCCGGCGCTCTGTGCGGCGTGACGCACTTTGACGCTCAGGAGGGGCGCGGCTTTCTGCACGTTCTGCGCCGTGGGGAGATGGTGGTCACGCACCGATCGCGCAGCGGCGCACCGCGCAAGATCAAGGTCAGCGAACCGACGCTGCTTTTCTACCCGCGACCACTGGAACACCAGTTCCACAACGCGCCCACCGAGGGGTCCGACTTCGTGTGCGCGACCGTGGACTTCGATGGCGGCGTCCGGCACCCGGTGGCGGCGGCGTTGCCGCCGGTGTTGGTGCTGCCGCTGCGTTCGGTGGACGGCATTGAACAGACCTTGGCCTTGCTGTTCGCCGAGACCGAGCGTGTGCGCTGTGGCCAGCGCCTGCTGGCCGACCGGCTGTTTGAGGTGCTGTTGCTGCAGTTGCTGCGCTGGTTGCTGGACCACCCGGACCATGCGGACGTGCCGGTGGGTCTGATCTACGGTCTGGCACATCCCAAGCTGGCACGTGCGCTGACCGCGATGCATGAGCGTCCAGGTGCCGCATGGGCGCTGGAGCCCATGGCCAAAGCTGCTGGCATGTCGCGCAGCGCCTTCGCAGCCGAGTTCAAGTTGCACCTTGGCGTCACCCCGGCCGATTACCTGCTGCAATGGCGTGTGTCGCTTGCTCAGTCCATGCTTTTGGCGGGCACGTCGATCAAGCAGGCCAGCGAAAAGCTGGGCTATGCCAGTGCTGCATCGTTTTCGCGGGCCTTTGTGCAGTCGGTGGGTGTCTCTCCCAGGGCCTGGCTGCAGAAACGTCGGGGTTGAGTGACCTCTTGAGACCACCAGGTGGAGGTCGATGCTTTTGAATCCCTGTTGGCCGCCAAATTGCATCGTGCTGGCAAACGGCATATCCTCTTGCGAAGGCGTACCGTGAAATGACCAACCCACAAAACGCTGCTAACGTATGAGAGGCGTTTGCCATGAAGACGTTCGTCATCGTTGTCTTCGACAGCTTTACCGACATCGATCTGTTCCTGATGTGGGACATCCTGGGTCGCAACACTCAGGACTGGCAAGTCCGGATACTCGGTACAAAGGCTGAGCACGTTTCAGCCCATGGCTTGTCCATCAAGACCCATGGCCCCCTCTCGGAGGCCAACGACGCCGATGTGGTGTTGTTCTCTAGCGGCAAACTTGGCGTCAAGGCAGCGCTGCAAGACCAGGCATTTGTTGACGCTTTTTCGTTGAACGTCGACAAGCAACTCATAGGATCCATCTGTGGGGGAGCGTTCATTCTTGAGCGGTTGGGCCTGTTGCAGGGTGGCCCGGCGACAACGCACCCAGATGCCATGACGGAACTGAGGGGCCTGGGGGTTGATGTCCGGAATCAAGCGCTGGTTTGCAAGGGGGCCGTTGCCACGGCGGGGGGCTGTCTAACTGCCGTCTACCTCGTCGGCTGGGTAGTAGAGACCCTGTTCGGAAGAACGAAGCGGCAAGATGCGTTGAGGGAGTTGATTCCAGCGGGCCAGCATGAAGCCTTTGAACGCCTGATCGAATCAAGCATCAGGCAGGGTACAAGTTCCGGTTGAATCCCGGATGGCAAGGTGTACCGTTGAATGATCGCCATCGGCCGGTGCCGGAGCAGCCCCATCTCAATATGGGTTGCCGCAGATCAGATCAAGCGCGCTGGGACGACAACTCGCTGCGCACCACGCCCAGCACGCCCGCCACGACCAGGGCCAGACCACTGATTGCTGTCATGCTTCCTGGCTCGCCGAGCAACAACATCGCCAACATGAAGGCCACCACTGGCTCCGTCAGCGCAAGCGTCACGGCTGTGGCAGGTCGAATGTGGTGCAGGGCGAAACTGAATAACAGGTATCCCACTCCAGCGGTGACGATGCCCGTGTAGGCGACAGCGAGCAGGTCAGGCGCGTTGAACTGCGGCAATCCGACCTGCAGGGTGGCTGCAGGCAGGGCCACCAGTGCTGCCACCCCAAAGGCGGCCAGTGTGATCGACGATGCGGGTGCATGCCCGACCAAGCGCTTGTTCAACAGGGTGTAGATCGCGTAGGACAGGCCTGAGGTCAGGCATAGCACAATCCCCAGCGCCGACAGGTCCTGATGGCGACTGCCCGTCGACAGCATCACTCCCCCTGTTATTGCGATCGCGGTGCCGCCCCACCACGCGGCGGTGGGCGGCTGGCGCTGAAACACCGCCTGCAGCAGGCCTGCCCAGATAGGGCCGCTGCCCAAGGCAATGGCCGTGCCGACGCCCACGCCCGTCAGCTTCACGCCGGCGAAGAAAGCGAGGTTGTAGACCGCCATGCACAGTCCGGCACCGAGGGCAACCGTGAGTGGGAGGTTTTGCCAGGCGCGCCGGGTCAGTCCGCGCGTGGCGGCGGCAAAGCATGCGAAGAACAGTGCGGCAAACGTCAGGCGCATGGCACCGAACCACAGCGACGAAAGGGATCCTCCAGCCAGAGCCTGCGATGTGCCGGTGGTGCCCCAGAGGATGGCTGCACCGACGACGCAGGCCACGCCGAGGATGGGACGAGGAGCGACTTGCATAGCCAGCATTCTGTGGCCGGCGAGGCAGTCAACTTTCGAGAAACGCTCGACTTCTGCGAAGCTCGCGGGCCCCGCTGTTGCGCTCTCGCCGCAACGCAGCGGAAAGGGCGCTGGCTCCAGCGTAGCCCACCTGTGCAGCGACGGTGTCGAGTGAGAATCCCCGGCGCAACAACTGTTCGGCCCGGTTCAGTCGCCTGGCCCGCACGAAAGCCAGGGGCGACTGCCCCAGGTCCTGGGCAAAACGGGCACGCAGACGCTGTGGACTCAGGAAGCACGCCTCGGCCAGTTCAGCCACCGTCCAGGCCCGGGTCAGATCTGCGTCGATACGCTCTGCCAGCGCGTCCAGGTCGATGCGGCGTCTCGTGCGGAGCGTCGAAGCTCCCGCGAGCGTATGGACCAAAGCGTCAACGTCCAGCGCTGTCTTGTGCCAGCCGCGCGGTAGAGCAAACTGCCGCAGCCGTTCCGTAGCAGGTCCTGTCAGATCGTCCATCACCAGCACCCGTGCGGTGCGCAGGGCACAGTAGGCGTGGGTGGCGCCAGCGGGTACCACGAGTCCACAGGTGGCATCGACCCAGACGCTGTGACTTTCCACCTCGACTTCCAGCGTGCCATCGATCCCGAACAGTACCTGCGCATGCGCGTGCGTATGCGTGCCGCCTATGCGCTCATAGCGACGCACCAGGGCCGGGTCAATGGATCCAGGAGACATTGCACAAGCTTACCAAGAGTCTGTGGCTTTGCGTGCCAGCACGTCGCGGGTGGCGACAGTATGACTGGTACCGGGCTCGCTACGCTCATCCTGAGTGGTCACCGTCCCCGCCGGGCCGCCTGTTTCCTTTCCACGCCACCGTCCACCCCACCGGCATGCGCTGCTCCAGCCTGATCTTCAGTTGACGGCGCGGCCAGCCGGTTGCGAAAGCGACAGTGCCACGAAATCCACAAACGCGCGCACCCGGGCGGCGAGCTGATGTCGCTGGGGGTAGACCGCGTAGATGTCCGCATCAGGTGTGTAGTACTGGGGAAGCACCTGCACCAGGCGCCCACTGGCGAGGTGCCGCTGGATGTCCCATTCCGCGCGCATCAGGATGCCGTGCCCATCCAGAGCCCAGTTCACCGCAATCTCACCGTCATTGGTGGTCAGATTGCCGCGTGTTTTGATGGCTTCGGTGCTGACACTCTTGCCACGCCCGCTGGACAGACGCCAGAGTCCGTAGGCATCTTCCCCCTGCCGAATGCCGATGCAGTGGTGCCTGGCCAGATCCACTGGCGCCTTGGGTGTCCCGTGTTTTTTCAGGTATGCCGGTGACGCGCAGAGCAGGCGCCGGTTCGGTGCGATGTGGCGAGCAATCACGCGTGCGTCGGGGGGAGCGCCGAAACGCACGCAGACATCGAATACATCTTCGGTTAGCGCTGGCGGGTTCACCGACAGCTGCAGTTGCACCTCCACTTGCGGGTACTTGCGTACAAAGCGTGAGATCAAAGGTGCGACGTGGCTTCGCCCAAATCCCAACGTGGCGTTGACCCGTAGAAGGCCTTTGGGGATGCCCTTGGACACCCCGAGCAGCTCCTGCATGCCGTCGATCTCGCCGAGGATGCGCCGTGCGTGTTCCAGGTAAAGCTCACCTTCAGGTGTCATGGCCATGCGCCGCGTCGTGCGCACCACGAGCGGCACGCCCAGCCGCAACTCCATCTGCGTCAGATGTTTGCTGACCGCAGGCGTGGTGATGCCCAGTTCACGGGCCGCCGCGCTCAGGCTCCCGGCGCTGGCCAGCACGGAAAAGAACCCCAGATCGGCCGGCTGGATGGCGCCACTCTTGTTCATTTATTGTTGAATTCAAGTTAAAGATGGATTCAATTTGACGCCGAATTCATGTTGCCTGCAAGTCCTAAAGTCTCCTCATCGTTCCACACACCACACCCCCACACCCCCACACGGAGACAACCCATGAAGACCTATGTCATTGCCACCATTCCGGGAGACGGCATCGGCAAAGAAGTTGTGCCGGCAGGCCAGCAAGTGCTGGAGGCACTGGCCGCGGTCAGCAAGAGCTTTCGCTTCGAATTCGAAAACTTCCCCTGGGGTGGTGACTACTACCGCCAGCACGGCGTGATGATGCCGGAGGATGGACTGGAGCCGCTGCGCAACAAAGACGCCATTTTGTTCGGCTCTGCAGGTGATCCGGACATTCCGGATCACATCACACTCTGGGGCCTGCGTCTGAAGATCTGCCAGGGCTTCGATCAGTACGCCAACGTACGCCCCACGCGCATCCTCCCCGGCATCGACGCGCCACTCAAGCGCTGCAAGCCTGAAGACCTGAACTGGGTCATCGTGCGCGAGAACTCAGAAGGCGAATATTCCGGCGTCGGTGGTCGCGTGCACCAAGGGCACCCGATCGAGGCGGCCACGGACGTGACCATGATGACCCGCGCTGGTGTGGAGCGTGTGATGCGCTTCGCATTCAAGCTGGCACAGAGCCGTCCCCGCAAGCAACTCACGGTCATCACCAAGAGCAACGCCCAGCGGCACGCCATGGTGATGTGGGACGAGATTACGCTCCAGATCTCGCGGGAGTTTCCCGATGTGAAGTGGGACAAGGAGATTGTGGATGCGGCCACGGCCCGCATGGTGAACCGCCCGGCCACCCTGGACACCATCGTCGCCACCAACCTGCATGCCGACATTCTTTCCGATCTGGCCGCCGCGCTGGCCGGAAGTCTGGGTATTGCGCCCACCGGCAACATCGATCCCGAGCACCGCTATCCCAGCATGTTCGAGCCCATCCACGGCTCTGCCTTCGACATCATGGGCAAGGGCCTGGCGAATCCGGTAGGAACCTTCTGGAGCTGTGTGATGTTGCTGGAGCACCTCGGCGAACACGAAGCCGCCGCGCGGCTCATGAGCGCCATCGAACAGGTCACCGCGAATCCTGCCCTGCACACAGGCGACCTGGGTGGCAAAGCCACCACGGCACAGGTCACGCAGGCTGTTTGCGATCTGCTTGCCAACGCACAGTTGCGAAAGGCTGCCTGAGCCTTCGCATCTTCGGGGGGCAAGGAACGTCCCCCTGTTCGCCCGCCGCTTGATCGGCAATTTCTTCCTAGACCAAGACTGGAGACAGACATGCGCAAACTCAACTTCCGAGCCGTGATGGCAGCCGCAGCACTGGGGGGTACCCTGGTTACGGCACTGGCGGTACCCGGCACAGCAGCGGCTCAGGCGTATCCCAGCAAGCCCATCAACTACATCCTGCCTTTCAATGCCGGTGGCGAATCGGACATCTCGGCTCGCTTCCAGCAAAGCGTGTTCAAGAAGCTGGCGGGCGTGGAAACGGTCATCCAGTACATGCCCGGTGCGGGCGGCGCACAAGCGTGGTCGCAACTCAATGGTCTGCCCAACGATGGCTACACCATCATGGGCATCAACTTGCCCCACACCGTGCTGCAACCGCTCCAGAAAGACGTGGGATACCAGACGGACGACCTCACGCCGGTGAACTACTTCCACTACACGCCGGATGCGATCTTCGTCAACAAGGACAGTCAGTTCAAGACGCTGAAAGATCTGATCGACTACGCCAAGAAGAACCCGGGCATGGTGACGATGAGCGGCTCCGGCTCCAATTCTTCGAACAACCTCGCCCAGGTGCGTTTTGACGAACTGGCTGGCATCAAGACCACCTACATTCCATTCAGCGGCACGGGTCCCGCCGTAACTGCCATTCTGGGCAACCAAACCTTGGCTGGCTTCAACTATGCGCCTTCCGGCATCGCTCACGGGGAGAAGATGCGCATGCTGGCCGTTGCGGCAGAGAAGCGCATGCCCGCCTTTCCTGATGTGCCCACCTTCCGTGAACTGGGTTTTGACCTCGTGGGGGGTGCCTACCGCGGCCTGTCTGTGCCGAAATCCACGCCCGAAGACATCCGTCAGAAGGTCTCCGACATCATCAGCGCAATCAACAAGGAACCCAGCTTTGTGCAAAAGATGGAGGCGGGTGGCTTTGTATTGACGGACATCTCCTACAAGGACATGCCCAAGTTCATGGCAGACAAGAAAAAGGAGTACGGCGCTCTGGCGGTCAAACTCGGCATCAAGAAGCAGTAAGCACGGACGGCATCAACCACCATGGACATCCTGCAATTTCTGCTTGATGCCCTCACGCCCCTCAATCTGGTGCTTGCGCTGATTGGGGTGGCGTTGGGCACGCTCATAGGGGCACTCCCAGGCCTCTCCGCCACGATGGCGGTGGCTATCCTGGTTCCCTTCACCTTCACCATGTCGCCAGCGTCAGGACTCATTGCGCTGGGCGCCATCTACACCGGCGCGGTGTACGGTGGCGCATTTGCAGCCATCCTGGTCAACACCCCCGGAACGCCGTCTTCCATTGCCACCACGTTCGACGGCTACCCGATGGCCAAACGCGGCGATGGGGGTCTGGCCGTTACGCTCGCCACGCTGTCCTCGGTGTTCGGGGGTCTCGTGGGCGCCATCACTCTGCTGGTGCTGGCGCCACCGCTGGCCAACGTCGCACTGGCGTTTGGCCCCACCGAGTATTTCTGGATGGCGATCTTCGGATTGACCCTGGTGTCCGCGCTGTCGGTCGGGAACACGGTCAAGGGCCTGATCGGAGCCTGTCTGGGGCTTTTGCTGTCGACCATCGGTGTTGCCGTGGTGGGCGGTGACGTGCGCTACACCATGAACTCGCAGATGCTGCTCGGTGGCATTGACGTTACATCGGCCATCATTGGTCTGTTCTGTATCCCGGTGGTGATCGACCTGGTGGCCACCAAGGCTCCTCACCTCAACATTCTGAGCGATGACAAGGGTTATCGTTTGGGTGACGCGCTGCGCATCATGCTTGGCAGCAAGGTCAATACAGTGCGCAGCTCGATCATTGGCACGGTGATCGGCATGCTTCCCGGCGCAGGTGGATCCATTGCCGGGCTCATTTCCTACTCCGAGGCACGCCGCTCGTCACGGCACCCGAAAAGGTTTGGCAGTGGTGAACCCGATGGCGTGATCGCGACCGAGACTTCCAACAATGCAACGGTGGGTGGTGGTTTCATTCCGACGCTGACCCTGGGCATTCCGGGTACGCCGCCTGACGCCATCATCCTTGGCGCCTTGTTGGTGCAAGGCATCAAGATTGGCCCCTCGCTGTTCAGCGACCAGAGCAACGTCGTCTACACCTTCATGTTTGGCCTGCTGATCGCAACCCTGCTGATGCTGCCGGTGGGACTGGTGATGGGGCGCTATGCGTACAAGTCCATCGTCCACATCCCGAAGTCGCTGCTGGTCCCGACCGTCGCTTTTCTCACGATCCTGGGCAGCTTCGCCATACACAGCAACGCCCACGAAACGCAGATGATGGTCGTGCTGGGTGTCATGGCCTGGGTGCTGCAACGATTCGGCTTTGCACCATCGCCCATTGTGCTGGGACTGGTGCTGGGTCAGATCGCAGAGCAGGGTTTCGTGCAGACGTACATGATCGGCAGTGCCACGGGCAATCTGCCGGGCATGTTCTTCGGGCGACCGATCAGCCTGGGCATCATCGCCTTCTCGCTGCTGACGCTGCTGTACCCCCTGTACGTCACGCTGCGAAATCGCCGGAACAACAGTGCCGTCGCAGAGCGCACCGACACCGTCGTCGAGGTGGCTTCGTCTTCGAGTCGCCCCTACCGGGATACGCCGGCCATCCTGTTTGGCGTGCTGTTCGTGGTGATAGGGGTGATGGCGTATGTGCAGACCAAGGACATGTCTCCGATGGGGTCGGTCTTCCCGGGTGCCCTGGCTGCTGCGCTGGTACTGCTTTCGGTCATGCTCATCGCTTTCCAGATCGGTCGAGCCTCGGCGCCGAAGGCCCAAACCGACGCCATGGGCAAACCATCAAATGTCCGTCGAACTGCCATTGTTGTGGCCTTGCTGCTCTGGGCTCTGCTGATGCCCATGGTGGGATTCTTTGCCACCAGTGTGTTGGCCTTCCTGGTCCTGATCGCCATTGCCTCATTCGAGCCGATCCCGCCTCGCGTGATGGTGGCATACGCGGTGTCTGCCGTGGTGATAGTCGGTGCTTTCCACCAATTGATGGTCCAGGTTCTGAACCTCCGGATGCCCGACGGGCTGCTGTTCTGAAGGAATCGGGCCATGCAAACTCACACCGGCCCGGCAAGTTGGCTGAAGGCCATGTTCGATGCCGCCATCTCGGCGGCCCAGCCAGCTCTTTGCGTTCCGCGTCATTTGCCGGAACCCCCCAGGGGCCGGCTGGTGGTGATCGGGGCAGGCAAGGCCTCGGCCGCGATGGCACGTGCGGTGGAAGACCACTGGCGCGGTCCGCTCAGCGGCCTGGTGGTCACCCGCTATGGCTACAAGGTGCCCTGTGAGCGCGTTCAGATCGTCGAGGCCGCGCACCCGGTGCCGGACGAAGCCGGCGCCTTCGCTGCGCAGCGCATGTTGGAGTTGGTGAAAGATCTGACTGAGGACGATCTGGTGCTGTGCCTGATCTCGGGCGGCGGATCATCCCTGCTGCCCCTGCCGCCGCCTGGCGTCTCGCTCGCGGACAAGCAAGCGCTGAACAAGGCCTTGCTGGCCAGCGGAGCCAGCATCACCGAGATGAACTGCGTGCGGCGTCATCTGTCGCTCATCAAAGGAGGGCGCCTGGCTGCAGCCTGCTACCCGGCGCGCGTGCTCAATCTGTTGCTGTCCGACGTGCCGGGCGACGACCCGATCGATATCGCTTCCGGCCCCACTGTGCCCGACCCGACGACCTGCGCCGATGCGCTGGCCATCCTGCGGCGGTACAACATGGCTGTGCCACCAGCCGCACGCGCCTGGCTGGAGCGTGGCGACGGCGAATCGTTCAAACCCGACGACCCGCGACTGCCGCCCATCGAGACCCGCTTCATCGCCACGCCGCAGATGGCGCTGGAGGCTGCGGCGGCCGTGGCACGCGCGGCGGGCCTGCAGGTCCACATCCTTGGCGACGCCATCGAAGGCGAGGCCCGGGATGTCGCCAAGGCCCTGGCGGGTATTGCCCTGCAGGTCGCACGCCGCGGCCAGCCATTCCCGGGCCCTTGTGTGTTGCTATCAGGGGGCGAGACCACGGTCACGCTAAGGGGTAACGGGCGCGGCGGGCGCAATGTCGAGTTCCTGCTGGCGCTGGCGGTGGCCCTCAACGGCGAACCTGGCATCAGCGCGCTCGCAGGTGATACCGACGGCGTGGATGGCCAGGAGGAGATCGCCGGAGCCCTGCTCGCACCCGATACCCTGGCCCGCGCCTGGTCGCTGGGCCTGAATCCCCGCGAGCGGCTGGATGACAACGACGGCCATGGCTTTTTTGAGGCGCTCGGAGATTCGGTGATCACCGGTCCAACGCTGACCAACGTGAACGATTTCCGTGCCATCTTCATCGAAGGCCGCACAACCGGACAGCCTACATGAACCACCGCCCGGCGCATGGGTTTCGCACAACGCGGTCAGACCATCGTCATTGCAGCCGGCATGCCCTTCGGCACACCCGGCTCCACCAACCTGTTGCGCATCGCGCAGATCGACTGAACACCGACGGCATCCAGTCAACACGCTTGCGGTTTCGAGATACCCGATTCGGGCGATAGCTCCAGCGGGGCAGCGGAAATCGTTCTGCCTGACTGGGGCTGTGGAACCGACAGGGAGGCGTACCGCAGGCGTCCACTCGCATGCCGCTTTCACTCATGCTGCCTTGGGCCGGGCTGGGCCGGGCCGGCGCAGGGGGACGGCAAGCGGACTGCGGTCCACTTCATCGGATAATGGGTCGTGGGCACCGATGCCATGACCTCTCCCGTGCTGCGCGGTGGCCTGCTGGCCCTGCTGGCTGCGGCATTGTTCGGGCTGAGCACGCCGCTGGTGCAGCGCTTTGGCCACGGCATGGGGCCGTATTCTACCGCCGCGTTGCTTTATGCCGGTGCGGCGCTGGTGGCGGCCTTCACGCGAAAGAGTGCTGCAACGGAAGCGCCGCTGCGTTCCGGCGATATACCCCGCCTGCTGGGCATGGTGCTGGCCGGCGCTGTGGTGGGCCCGGTGGCGCTGGCCTGGGGACTGCAACGCACGAGCGGTGCCAGTGCCGCGCTGATGTTGACGCTCGAAGCGGTGTTCACCGCTCTGTTGGCCTGGCGCTGGTACGGCGAGACGCTGGACCGCCGCGTGCGTTCCGCTGTTGGTCTGTTGCTGGCAGGCGGTGTGCTGCTGGTGCTGGAGCAGGGCCTGGTCGGTCAGGTGCAACTGGCAGGTCTTCTGGCGGTGGCCGTGGCCACGCTGGCATGGGGCGTGGACAACACGCTCTCGCGTGGCGTGGCCGAACGTGATCCCGGCCAGGTGGTGCTGGCCAAGGGCGCGGCCGGATCCGCGCTGACCACCTCGCTGGCCGTGCTGTGGCAGGAACCGCTGCCTTTGGCTTGGAGCGCCCTGGCCATGCTGGCGGTGGGCGCCAGCGGCTATGGGCTGAGCCTGCGTTTCTACCTGCTGGCGCAGCGGCAGTTCGGCGCGGCCCGTACCGGATCGGTGTTTGCATTCGCGCCATTCATCGGTGCGCTGGCTGCACTGGCCATGGGTGACCGTTCGGTGAGCGGGATTTTGCTGGCCAGCGGTGCGCTGATGGCAGCGGGCATCGTGCTTCACGTGGCAGAGGCGCATTCGCACGAACACCGACACGAGGCACTGGAACACGAACATGCCCACACGCATGACGACGGGCATCACACGCACACGCACGATCCGATGCCAGTCGGGGCGCACAGCCACTGGCATCAGCACAGTCCGCTGCGGCACAGCCATCCGCATGCACCGGACCTGCATCACACGCACCGCCACTGACCCCGATTTCCGGCTGCCGTCCGTTGCCGGTGCTGGTGGCGCCAGCGCACGCGAAGATCGCTCCGGCTGACCGGATGTGGGGTATGTCCGATGAGCGGTCGGGATTGCTTTTTCTTGTCATGCCGGGTTCAAGCTTTGACGGCAGATCCCGATAAGGGGCGTTTGACTGACGTCCCGGATGTTCTGTCCGGCGCGGGCGTTCACACGATTTTTAGCGTCTCTTTCCAACAGATCCAGCATGAACTTTTTCCGCAACATGTCCGTGGCCACCAAACTCTGGCTGGCGGTCGCTGCCATCGTCCTCGCCCTGGTGGGTACCCTGATCGGTGCCGGCCTGCGCGGCGCGCAGATGAATGAAGCGTCGTCCAGAACCTTGAACCGGCTGGCCGACAAGACCGCGATGGCGACCGAATGGGCCGGTCTGACCGAAACCAATGTCACCCGCGTGCAGGCCTCGGCCTTGTCCAGCGATCCGCTGGTGGCAGAAACCTTCAGGGACCTGATCCCGGCAGGCATTGCGCGCATTTCCGAGTTGCAGCAGAAACTGACCTCGATGGAGATGAACGAGGCTGAGCAGGCGCAGATGGCCACGATTGCCGAGCGGCGCAAGCAGGTGCTCGATTCGCTGGCGAAGGCCAATGAGCTCAAGAAGGCTGGCGACATCGTCGGGGCAGCGTCGGAGATCCAGGCCCGATTCAATCCGGCGGTACCGCCTTACCTGGAGGCCTTGCGCGGGTTTGCTGCCATGCAGACCGAACTGCTCGATGCGGCGCAGGTGGAGCAGAACAAGGCGCGCATGGCCAGCACGACCACGGCCGCCATTCAGGTGGGGGTGCTGGTCGCCGGCATCGTCGTGGGTGCGGTCTATCTCATTCGCAACATCCGCAGGCCCCTGCAGGAAACGGTGGCCTTTGCCGAGCGCATGGCCCAGGGTGACCTGACGGCGGCGATCCGCAACGACCGGGGCGACGAGTTCGGCGCCATGACGCAGGCGCTCTCCGCCATGCGGGACCGGCTGGTGAAGGTGGTGGGCGACGTCAAGCAGGGTACAGAGAACATCACGGTGGCAGCCCGGGAAATCTCGACCGGCAACAGCGACCTGTCGGCCCGCACCGAGCAGACGGCCTCCAACCTGGAGGAAACGGCCGCTTCGATGGAACAGATGTCGGGTGCGATCAGGCAGTCTGCCGAGTCGGCGCGCCTGGCCAATCAGCTGGCCGATGTGGCGGGCCAGAGCGCGCAGAAGGGCGGCGAGGTGGTTTCGCAGGTGGTCGCGACCATGGACGAGATCAACCAGGCCTCGCGCAAGATCAACGACATCATCGGTGTGATTGACGGCATCGCGTTCCAGACCAATATCCTGGCGCTCAATGCCGCCGTGGAGGCCGCGCGTGCCGGCGAGCAGGGCCGTGGCTTCGCGGTGGTGGCTGGCGAGGTGCGCAACCTGGCGCAGCGCAGTGCACAGGCGGCCAAGGAGATCAAGAGCCTGATCAGTGCGTCGGTGGACAAGGTCACTGCGGGCAGCGAGCTGGTGGGTCAGGCCGGGCAGTCGATGTCGGAGATCGTGGGCAACGTGACGCGTGTGCGGGACATCATCGGCGAGATCGCCAGCGCCTCGGGGGAACAGGCCGAGGGCGTGAACCAGATCAATGCGGCGGTGGCCAACCTGGACCAGATGACGCAGCAGAACGCGGCGCTGGTCGAAGAGAGCGCGGCCGCTGCGTCCAGCATGAACGACCAGGCCACGCGCCTGGCCGAGGTGGTGCGCATCTTCCGGGTGGACGGCAGGGGCTGAGCGCCCGGCGCCGCCCTGGCGGCGCCTACTGTCGCAAGGCCTGGCGGGCGAGCCTGAGAAAAAGAGCCCGGTCGCTGCTGCACAGGGATTCGAGGATGTCGTCCTGCAGGCCCTGGACGATGGGCAGCAGGGCGGCGTAGATTTGCCGGCCTTGATCGGTCAGCGAAAGCTCGCGTGCGCGCCGGTCCCGCTCGCTGACGACGCGGCGGATCCAGCCCTTGTGCTCCAGCCGGTCGATGACGCCGCCAATGGTGGCCCGGTCATAGGCAATCATCTCTGCCACGCGCGCCTGATCCGTGGCCGGGTTGGCGTGGATGGCGTCCAGGGCGGCGAACTGCACCGGCGTCAGGTCAAAGCCGGCGGCCTGGGTCCGCTGCACGAACACCTGGGTGGACTGCTGGTGCATGCGGCGGATCAGATGCCCCGCCATGTTGAGTGAGTCCATGCCTGCGCTCCATAGGTCGTCTCTGTTTTGATAAGTATACATATCGACTTGACGGGAATTAGTAAGTACAGATATTATTTGCCTGCGCGCCGACACACCGTCCCTGGCGCTCTTCAACCCAAGGAGACTCGACATGCAGTTCTACAAGGATGGCTTCCGGGGAGGCAACCCCGATGTCAGGCAGGCCGCACCCAACCGCCGCAACCGGGGTGTCAATGAACCGCTGCCCGAGAAGGTGGACGTGCTGATTGCCGGCACCGGGCCGGCCGGCCTGTGTCTGGCGGCCCAGCTGGCGGCGTTTCCCGAGATCGACACCCTGATCGTCGAGCGCATGCCCGCCAACATCATCAAGGGCAAGGCCGACGGCATCAACACGCGCACCATGGAGATGTTCCAGGCCTTCGGTTTTGCCGACAAGGTCAAGCGCGAGACCTATTGGGTCAACCAGACCAATTTCTGGATGCCCGACCCTGTGAACCCGCAGCACATCAAGCGCGTCGGCCGGGTACAGGACGTGGCCGACGACAGTTCGGAAATGCCGCACATCCTGATCAACCAGGCACGGCTGCACGAGCTGTTCCTGGAGGTGATGGCGAACTCGCCCTCGCGGCTGGCGCCCGACTACGGTTGGGAAGTGGTGGGCCTGACGGTGGACCCCGATACCGACGACCACCCGGTCACGGTGACGCTCAAGGACGCCAGCGGCATCAACTGGTGGGCCACGCGCACGGTGCGTGCCAACTACGTGGTGGGCTGCGACGGCGCGCATTCGGCGGTGCGCAAGGCCATCGGCGGCACGCTGCACGGCGATGCCGCCAACCAGGTCTGGGGCGTGATGGACATTCTGGCCAACACCGACTTCCCCGATGTGCGCCAGAAGTGCCTGATCTCGTCGGCCAGCGAGGGCAATGTGCTGATCCTGCCGCGCGAGGGTGGCTACGTGTTCCGCATGTATGTCGAGCTGGACAAGCTCAAGGACGGTGAGAAGGCAGCGAGCAAAAAATTCACGCAGGACGACATGATTGCGGCCGCCAACCGCATCATCAAACCCTACTCGCTGGACGTGAAGGAGATTGTCTGGTGGTCGATCTACGACATCGGCCACAGCATCACGGACAAGTTCGACGATGTGCCCGAAGGCTCGGATCGCAACCCGCGCGTGTTCACGGCGGGTGATGCCTGCCACACCCACTCGCCCAAGGCAGGGCAGGGCATGAATGTCTCGATGCAGGACACCTTCAATCTGGGCTGGAAATTGGTGCACGTGCTGCAGGGCCGTGCCGACCCCGGCCTGTTGCGCAGCTATTCGAAGGAGCGTCTGACCGAGGCCAGGCGCCTGGTCGAGACCGACCACGAGTGGTCGCGCATCATGTCCGCGCCCACGACCCAGGCCGAGCGCGAGGGCAAGGAAGAGCCGCGCATCATCCGCCAGTTCAAGGCCAACCTGGCGTTCACAGGCGGCACCGCGGTCAAGTATGACGCCTCGGCGCTGTTCGCAGCCACGGCGCACCAGGCGCTGGCGACCGGCGAGGAGGTCGGTCGCCGCTTCCATTCGGCGCCGGTGGTGCGCTTGTCGGACGCCAAACAGATGCAGCTGGGCCATGCTGCCGAGGCGGACGCGCGCTGGCGCATCTATGCCTTTGCCGGCAAGGCCGACAGTTCGGCGCCGGGATCGGCCATTCACAGGCTGGCCGACTGGCTGGAGACGGACCCGCAGTCGCCGGTGGTCAGGCACACCCGCCCGGGTGAAGACATCGACGCCGTCATCGATGTGCGTGCCGTGTTCCAGCAGACCTTCGACCAGCTCGCTTACGAGCACATGCCGTCATTGCTCAAACCCTGCGCGGGCAAGCTGGGCCTGCAGGATCACGAGAAGATCTTCTGTGTTGACCACAAGGGCGCCGGGGACATCTTCGCCATGCGGGGTATCGACCGCGATGCCGGCTGCATGGTGGTGGTGCGTCCGGACCAGTATGTGGCCCATGTTCTGCCGCTGGATGCCTACGGCGAGCTGTCAGACTTCTTGGCGGGTGTCTTGCGTTGATCTGGTGTGAGGGTCACTGCAGGTTGGCGTGAATCGGATCACAATGGCAGGCTATGGCGCATTCGAACGACATTCCGGACATCCCGGTGCCCCCCACCACCTGGCGGCGGCGTGACCTGATCACCGCGGCCCTGGGCGGGGCGGCGGTCGGGCTGGCGCCTGCGGCCTGGGCTCAGCCTGTCTCGGCCATGGCCGAGGAAGCCAAGGCGCCGCCGCTGCCGGAGCTGGGCATTGCGCTGGAGGTGCCACGTATCGCGCGTCTCGACGGCAGCGTGTACGAGCCTGCGCAAAGTCAGGGCCAGGTGCTGCTGGTCTACTGGTGGTCGAGCACCTGTCCGTTCTGTGCCTTGCAGAGCCCGCACATGGATGCGCTCTGGCGCAGCCAGCAGGCACGCGGACTGCAGATGCTGGCCTTGTCCGTCGATCGCAAGCCAGAGGATGCGACGGCCTATCTGCGCAAGCGGGGCTATGCGTTTCCGGCCGCCTGGGCCAGCCCGGAATGGCGCAAGGCCTTTCCGAAGCCCAAAGGCCTGCCGATCACCCTGGTGCGGGGGCGCGATGGCAAGCTGGTGATGGCCGAGCGGGGACAGCTGTTTCCGGAGGACGTGGAAGCCATCGCGGCCTTCGTCTGAGGCTCAGAGCAGTTCCAGTACGCGCTCGGGTGGGCGGCCGATACGCACGCCTGCGGCGGTGACGGCGATCGGGCGCTGAAGCAACACCGGGTGCGCCAGCACGGCGTCGATCAGTTCGTCGTCGCTCACACCGGGCCGGCCCAGGTCCAGCGCCTTGTAGGGGTCTTCCTTGCTGCGCAGGAACTCGCGCAGGGGAACGCCGCTGGCCTTGACCAGGGCCTGCAGGGTGGCACGGTCGGGCGGGGTCTTGAGGTATTCGACAATGACCGGCTCGGTGCCGCGCTCGCGCAGCAGCGCCAGGGCCTGGCGCGAGGTGCTGCAGCGGGGGTTGTGGTACAGGGTGAGGGTGCTCATGGCTGTCATTGTGCGGCAGTCGCGTTCGGGTGTGGTCGCCACGCATTGACCAGGGCCACCAGCGAGAGCATCACCGGCACCTCGACCAGCACGCCCACGACGGTGGCCAGGGCGGCGCCGGAGTTCAGCCCGAACAGGGAGATGGCCACTGCCACCGCCAGTTCGAAGAAGTTGGAGGTGCCGATCAGGCAGGCCGGTCCGGCGATGTCGTGTGGCAGGCGCAGCAGGCGCGACGCCCACCAGGCCAGGAAGAAGATGCCGTAGGTCTGCAGCACCAGGGGGATGGCGATCATGCCGATGATCAGCGGCTGCCCGACCAGGGTGCGGGCCTGGAAGCCGAACAGCAGGACGACCGTGGCGATCAGTCCGATGACCGACAGCGGCTTGAGCATGGCGACGCGTTCGCGCAGGTGCTGTTCGCCGCCTGCCAGCCAGGTACGCCGGGTCAGCAACCCGGCCATCAGTGGCAGAACGACGTAGAGCAGGGTGGACAGCAGCAGTGTCTGCCAGGGTACGGTCACATCGGTCACACCCAGCAGGAAGGCGGCGATCGGCGCAAACGCAAAAATCATGATGACATCGTTGACCGAGACCTGGACCAGGGTGTAGCTGGCGTCACCCCTGACCAGCTGGCTCCAGACGAACACCATGGCGGTGCAGGGCGCGACGCCCAGCAGGATCATGCCGGCGATGTATTCGCTGGCCGATGCCGGGTCGACCCAGGGCGCAAAGACGTGCTGGAAGAACAACACGCCGATGGCCGCCATGGTGAATGGCTTGACGAGCCAGTTGATCACCAGTGTGAGCATGAGGCCCTGTGGCTTCTTGCCGACGTCCCTGATGGCGTTCCAGTCGATCTGGATCATCATCGGGTAGATCATGACCCAGATGAAGATGGCAACGATCAGGTTGACCTGTGCGACCTCGATGGCGGCGACGGCCTGAAACAGGCCCGGAATGACCAGTCCCAGCCCGACACCGGCCAGGATGCCCAGGCCGACCCAGATGGTCAGGTAGCGTTCGAATACACCCATGTGGGGCTCCATCCAGGACAGCGCCCGGCAGTCAGGGGCCGGGCAGGAAGGTGGCTGCGGCTGTGACGCCGTGTCTCAGGCCGCGGTTTGTCCGATTTTGCCAAGTTCCGACTGCAGGGCGAGTCGGTCCAGCTTCTCGATCGGCAGGTTGACCAGCAGGGCGATGCGGCGATTCAGGGTGATGAAGGTGTCGGCAAAGGCGCGCTGGATAGCGTCCTCGCAGAGGACGTTGTAGAGCGACATGGGTGACCTTTTTCAGCAGCAGCGGTTGGCAGGCCGGGTGGATGCGGCAGGCGCACAACAGGCGGTGGCGCTGGCCGGTGCGGCTTCGCGGAACACCGGGATGTTGCCCAGGGTGTGGAAGTGCTCCCAGGCCACGCCCTGCGGGTCGGTGATCCAGTGCTTTTCACTGCGGGCATAGCAGCAGGTGGTGGCCCCTTCGTCGAGCAGGGCCATGTCGGCCTGCTGCGCGCGGTCCTTGAGGGCCTGCAGCTCGTCGGCGTTGTCGGTCTGGATGCCCAGGTGGTCGATGCCGGCTGCCGGGCCACGGGTGGAGATGGCGAAGTTCAGAGGCGGATCGTCCAGCATCCACTTGGCGTAATCGGATTCGGTGCGCACGGGCGTCGCGTCGAACAGGCGGTTGTAGAAGGCGATGCTCTGGTCGAGCTTGTCGACGTGCAGGTGGACGTGAAAGCGTTTCATGGTGGGGGTCTCCTCAACAGGAACAGGAAAGCGAATCGGCGGACGGGTCGGATGTGAGTGCGCAGGGCTCGCCCTGGCAGCAGTGCGCGGTCAGGTAGGCCAGCAGGGCGGTCATCTGTTCGAAACCCGCCCGGTAGACCAGGTGGCGACCCTGGCGCTCGCTGTGCAGCAGGCCGGCCTGGGTCAGTTCCTTGAGATGGAAAGACAGGGCGGTGGATGAGCAGTCGAGCGTTTGCGCCAGCTGGCCTGGCGTCAAGCCGTCCGGGCCGGCACCGACCAGTTCACGAAAGGCGCGCAGGCGGGTGGCCTGGGACAGGGCGGAGAGGGCGGCGAGGGCCTGGGTTTCGTCCATGCTGGGGTTCCTTGTCAGGTCGCGGATGGTCCGGGGACGGCCATCTTGCGGGTGGGCAGGGCCAGGGTGGCCAGCCAGCACAGCACCAGCATCAGGGCCGAGCCCAGCAAGGCGTAGAGCAGGCCGCCCCACTGGTAGAGCAGGCCCGACATCAGCGTGCCGAAGAAGCGGCCCAGCGCATTGGCGGCGTAGTAGAAGCCGACGTCCTCGGCCGCCTTCTCGCTGCCGGCGTAGGCCAGCACCAGGTAGGAGTGCACCGACGAATTGACTGCGAATGCAAAGCCGAACAGCCCCAGGCCGCCGACCACCACCCATTGCAGGTGCGGCAGGTCCAGCCAGACCGCCAGTGCAAGACCCATGGGCACCAGGGCCAGCAGGGCGGACCACAGGCGCGCGGCGGGCACTTCGTGGCTCAGGCCGTCGGCGCTGCGGCGGACAATGGCCGGGGCCAGTGCCTGCACCAGCCCGTAGCCGATGGTCCAGGCCGCCAGGAAGCCGCCGACCATGGTGAAAGTCCAGCCTTGCGAGTACAGGAAGACCGGCACGCCGACCACGAACCAGACGTCGCGGGCGCCGAACAGCACCACGCGGGCGGCGGCCAGGCCGTTGATGCCGGCGTTCTTGGCGAAGAGTTCCCGGGCCGATTTCGAGGCCTTGCTCTTGCCCATCAGGGTGGGCAGCGACAACAGCACGCCGGCGAGCACGACGGCCAGCAGCGCCGCCATGCACCACAGGGCCACGCGAAAGCCCAGTGCCTGCAGCAGGACGCCGCCGAGGAAGAAACCGACGCCCTTCATGGCGTTCTTGCTGCCGGTGAACCAGGCCACCCACTTGAACAGCTGGCTGTTGCCACCGTCCTCGGCCTTGGCCTGGGCCTGCGTGACCTTGATGGCCGATTTGCTGGCGGTCTTGGTCAGGTCCTTGGCCACACCGCAGATGCCCTGGGCCACCACCACCCAGGCCACCGACAGCGCGGCTGCCCAGCCCGGTTGCAGCAGGGACAGCAGCAGGAAGCCGGTGATCTGGGTGCCCAGGCCGATGCTGAGCATGCGGGTGATGCCGTAGCGCGTGGCCAGCCAGCCACCGACGAGGTTGGCCAGGACCCCTGCGGCTTCGTACAGCAGGAACAGGAAGGCCAGGGTGAAGGGTGAGTAGCCCAGCTGGTAGAAGTGCAACAGCACCAGCATGCGCAACGCGCCGTCGGTGAGCGTGAAGCCCCAGTAGGCGGCGGTGACGATGGCGTAGTTGCGGACGGCGTGCTGCATGGCGGGTCAGGCGAGCGAGGTTTCCAGATGGCAGGCCAGGTCCACCATCCGGGTGGCGTAGCCCATCTCGTTGTCGTACCAGGCATAGACCTTGAGCAGGGTGCCGTCGGTCACCATGGTCGAGAGGGCGTCGACGATGGAGCTGCGCGTGTCGCGGGCATAGTCGGCGCTGACCAGCGGCCGGGTCTCATAGCCCAGGATGCCGGCCAGCGGACCACGGGCGGCCGCTTCGAACAGCGCATTGACTTCTTCGGCCGTGGTCGGGCGTGCCAGCTCGAACACGCAGTCGGTCAGCGAGGCATTGAGCACCGGCACACGCACGGCGTGGCCATTGAGCTTGCCCTTGAGTTCGGGATAGATGAGTGCAATGGCCGTGGCACTGCCGGTGGTCGTGGGCGCCAGGCTGGCCATGGCGCTGCGGGCGCGCCGCAGGTCCTTGTGTGGTGCGTCGACGACCACGTTGGTGTTGGTCGGGTCGTGCAGCGTGGTGATCTGGCCGTGGCGGATGCCGATGGCCTCGTGCACCACCTTGACCACAGGGGCCAGGCAGTTGGTGGTGCAGCTGGCCGCGGTGACGATGCGGTCGCGTGCCGGATTGAACAGGTGCTCGTTGACGCCGACCACGATGTTGAGCACGTCGCCGACTTTCACGGGCGCGGCCACGATGACGCGCTGGGCACCCCGGTCAAGGTGGCCCTGGATCGTCTCGGGTGTGAGGAATTTGCCGGTGCATTCGAGCACGATGTCCACGCCCAGGTCGCCCCAGGGAATGTCGGCGGGACGGGCGTGTTCGCTGAAGCCCAGGCGGCGGTCGTCAATGCGGATGGTGTCGTTGCCGTCGGCCCGGATGTCGGCGCGCCACTTGCCCTGCACCGTGTCGAAGGCCAGCAGATGGGCGCAGGCGGCCGCCCCGCCCTTGATCTCGTTGAGGTGCACGACCTCCAGGCGGTTGCCGCTGCGCGGGTCATGGTCAGGGCGCTCGATGGCGCCGAAGGCCGCGCGAAGGGCCAGGCGCCCCATGCGGCCCATGCCGTTGATGCCGACTTTCATGGATGACAGATCCTGTGGAGGTTGATTTCAATAATTCAAGAATTGTTGAAATATATACCTTGTGTGTGACGGGTGTATGACGAGGCTGCCGATGTCATGACGGCATGGCAGATGAGTTTTGCCGGTCTTTGCTGGACACGGGGGCGGGTTTCATATACTGTATATAAAAACAGTATCGGATCGATGTCCGCTTTTCGTTTGTCCTGCATTCCCCGTCCTGACCATGTCTGCCTCCGTTCTGGCAGCGGCTGCCGTGCCGCTGCTGTCTCCCCGCCAGAATGCCTGTCCGCCAGCGCCTGCTGCCCATTTTCCGGGGGAGGGGCTGTCGCCTGCGGTGGCGGCGGCGGTCTGGCGGGGCGACCAGCTGGGCGGCCAGGTGGCGCAGGCCTGGCCCAGCGGGTTTGCCGCACTGGATGCGGTATTGCCCGGTGGCGGCTGGCCCGGCCAGTCGGTGACCGAGCTGCTCGGTGCGCAGGCGGGCACGCACGAGTGGCGCCTGCTGGAGCCCTTGTTGCGGCAGCTGTCCGTGGCGGGGCGGCCGGTGTTGCTGGTGGGGCCGCCCCGGCCGCCGCATCCGCCTGGCTTGCGTCAGGCGGGGCTGGACGAGCGCCGGCTGGTGTGGGTGCAGGCCGAGACGCCGGCCGAGCGCCTGTGGGCGACCGAGCAACTGTTGCGTGCGCAGACTGGCGGGGTGTTGCTGGCCTGGCTGCCGCAGGTTCGGGCCGAGCAGGTGCGGCGCCTGCAAGTCCAGTCGGCGGGATATGACGGGCCGATTTTCCTGTGTCGCCCTGAAGCGGCGCGGCACGAGGCTTCGGCTGCCCCGCTGCGCCTGCGGGTCTGGCCCGGACCGGACTGGACCTTGCAGGTCGAGGTGTTCAAGCGCAAGGGGCCGCCCCTGACGCAGGCACTGGACTTGCCGTCGGTGCCGGCGGCGCTGCGCGACGTTCTTCCATCGCGGCTGCACCAGCCCAGTCGCCTTCTGCCCAGCGAGAGCACCGATGCGGTGGTCCGCCCTGTGCCTGCCGGTCACCGACGACACGCCATCTCCCACTGAGGCCCTGCGCGAGGCGCTGGCCATCTGGGCATTGCAGTTCACGCCCCGGGTCAGCTGTCTCGATGAAGCGGTGCTCATGGAGGTGGAGGCCAGCCTGCGTCTGTTCGGTGGCTGGGCGGTGCTGCGCGAGCGGGTGGGGCGGGAGGCGCCGGTCATGGGGGTGGTCCGGCTGGCCTGGGCACCGAATGCGCTGGCTGCGCTGGCGCTGGCGCGCGCCGGTGTGGAGGACGGGTGCGGACAGCCGCTGGCAGCCCTGCTGGATCCTTTGCCGCTGGATGTGCTGGGGGCCTTGCAGCCACACCGCCAGACGCTGGCGCACATCGGCTGCCGCTGCCTGGGGGATGTGCGTGCCTTGCCACGCGGTGGCCTGGTCAGGCGTTTCGACCGGGCATTGCTGCAGGCCATGGATTGTCTGTACGGACAGGCGCCCGAGAGCCATGCCTGGGTCGCGTTGCCCGAGCAGTTCGACCAGCGGCTGGAACTGATGGCCCGGGTGGAGCAGGCACCGGCCATGATGGCCGGTGCGCAGCGCCTGTTGCTGGCGCTGGGAGGTTGGCTGGCTGCGCGTCAGGCCGGTGTGACGTCCTTCACCCTGTACTGGTCGCATGACGCGATGCGGGCCCGGGCGGCCGGCGAGGGGGGCGAACTCACCGTACGCACCGCCCAGCCGACGCGCGATACCGGCCACCTGGGGCGCCTGCTGTCCGAACACCTGGCCCGCGTGAGCCTGCAGGCGCCGGTGGGTGACCTGCGCCTGCGTGCGGTGGATGTGCAGCCCCTGGCCCTGTCCAGCGGGTCCCTGCTGCCACCGGACCGGTCGCAGGGCGGTCAGGGCCCCGAGGCGGAGGCCGGCCTGGGCCAGGTGCTGGAACGGCTGGCGGTGCGCCTGGGCAGCGAACGGGTGCAGCGTCCGGTGTTGCTGGAGGACCACCGGCCAGAGGCCATGTGCCGATGGCAGTCGGTCGACCGGCCCCTGCCGCGTGGACCCGGTCCGGCGCCGGTCTGGCCGCAGCCAGGGTTCGTGCTGTCACAGCCATTGCGGCTGGCCATGCGCGGCGACCGGCCGCTGTTCCAGGGCGAACTGCAGTTGCTGCTGGGGCCGCAGCGCATCGAAGGTGGCTGGTGGGACCGCGATGAAGTGGCCGGCGTGCACCGCAACGTGGTGCGTGACTACTGGGTTGCGCAGTCGGTTCAGGCCGGTGTGCTGTGGATTTTCCAGACCCGGCTGGCGCAGGCGCCGGCCTGGTTTCTGCACGGTTATTTCGCCTGACCATGCTGCCCGACTACGCCGAGCTGCTGTGTAGCTCGAACTTCAGTTTCCTGCATGGGGCGAGCCACCCGGAGGAACTGGTGCAGCGCGCGCACGAACTGGGATACCGTGCGCTGGCCTTGACCGACGCGTGCTCGCTGGCGGGCATCGTGCGTGCGCACGTGGCAGCGCGCGAGCATGGCCTGCAATTGCTGGTGGGCAGCCGGTTCCAGGTCGAGGGTCTGGCGGGCGGCAGTTTTTCGCTGGTGGTGCTGGCCTGCGACCGGCAGGGCTACGGCCACCTGTGCAGCTTCATCACGGCTTTGCGCCGGCGCTCGCCCAAGGGCAGTTATCACCTGGAGGTGGGCGACATCGATGCCGGCCGCCTGCCGGGCTGTCTGGTCATCGGCGTGCCCGGACGTGGCGCAACGCAGGACGGGACGGATGCTGTGGCCGACTGGTTGCTGCGGCATTTCGTGGGGCGTTGCTGGCTGGGCGTGACCCAGTTGCGCCGTTTCGATGACGAGGCCTGGCTGCAGCGGCTGCGCCAGAGCAGCGTCCGCACGGCGGTGCCGCTGGTGGCGGTGGGCGATGTGCTGATGCACCGGCGTTCGCGCAAGCCGCTGCAGGACGTGCTGACCGCCACCCGGCTGGGTCGGCCGCTGACGGCGTGTGGCCATGCACTGGCGCCCAATGCCGAGCAGCACCTGCGCTCGCGCCTGTCGCTGGGCCAGCGCTTTGCCCCTGAGCTGCTGGCGCAGACCCTGGCGGTGGCCGCACGCTGCCATTTCTCGCTCGACGAGCTGCGCTACCAGTACCCGCAGGAACTGGTGCCCGAGGGCGAGACGCCCGGCAGCTGCCTGCGTCGCCTGAGCTATGAGGGCATGGGCCGGCGCTGGCCGCAGGGTGCACCGGCCGGGGTGCAGCAGCAGGTCGAGCACGAGCTGGCGCTGATCGCCGACCTGGGTTACGAGCACTACTTCCTGACGGTGCAGGACATCGTGGCCTTCGCGCGGTCGCGCGGCATCCTGTGCCAGGGGCGTGGTTCGGCGGCCAACAGCGCCGTCTGCTACTGCCTGGGCATCACCGAGGTCGATCCCGACCGCACGTCGGTGCTGTTCGAGCGCTTCATCTCCAAGGAGCGCAACGAGCCGCCCGACATCGACGTCGACTTCGAGCATGAGCGGCGCGAAGAGGTGATCCAGTACCTCTACGCCAAGTACGGGCGGGACCGGGCGGCACTGACAGCCACCGTCATCAGCTACCGACCCCGCAGCGCCATCCGCGATGTCGGCAAGGCGCTGGGTTTCGACGAGGCGGCGCTCGAGCACCTGGCCAGGGGCCACTGGTGGTGGGACAGCGGAGGCATTGCCGACGAGCGCCTGCGCGAGGCTGGCCTGGACCCGGACAGCCTGGCGGTGCGCCAGCTGGTGACCCTGAGCGGGCAGATCATGGGGTTTCCGCGCCACCTGTCGCAGCACACCGGCGGCTTCGTGCTGACCCGGGGTCCGCTGTCCGAGCTGGTGCCGATCGAGAACGCATCCATGCCTGACCGCACCGTCATCCAGTGGGACAAGGACGACCTGGATGCCATGGGCCTGCTCAAGGTCGATGTGCTGGCGCTGGGCATGCTGACGGCGATCCGCAAGGCGCTGGACTTCATGGGCCAGCGCCGCGGCTTCGACTTCCAGTTGCAGGACATTCCGCCCGAAGACCCCGCTACCTATGACATGTTCTGTGCGGCAGACACCGCGGGCGTGTTCCAGATCGAGAGCCGGGCGCAGCAGAGCATGCTGCCGCGCCTGAGGCCGCGCTGTTTCTACGATCTGGTGATCGAGGTGGCGCTGGTGCGGCCGGGACCGATCCAGGGCGGTGCGGTCCATCCCTACCTGGACCGCCGCCAGGGCAAGGCGCCTGTGACCTATCCGGACCGGCTGGAGGGGGCGCTGGGTCGCACCCTGGGGGTGCCGGTGTTTCAGGAGCAGTGCATGCAGATCGCCATCATCGCGGCCGGCTTCACGCCCGACGAGGCCGACGGCCTGCGCCGTGCCATGGCGGCCTGGAAACGCAAGGGGGGACTGGGCAAGTACGAGCGGCGCCTGATCGATGGCATGACCGAGCGTGGCTACAGCCTGGACTTCGCACAGGCCGTCTTTGAACAGGTCAAGGGATTCTCCAGCTATGGTTTTCCTGAAAGCCATGCGGCCAGTTTTGCGTTGCTGGTCTATGCCAGTGGCTGGATCAAGCGGCACCACCCGGCCGAGTTCCTGGCGGCCATGCTCAACAGCCAGCCGCTGGGGTTCTACTCGCCCAGCCAGCTGGTGCAGGATGCCAGGCGCCATGGCGTGGTCGTACATCCGCCCGATGTGCTGCACAGCGACCGGGACTGCACGCTCGAGGACACCGGTGACCCGCTCCCGGCTGTGCGGCTGGGTTTGCGCCTGGTCAGCGGCCTTTCGCGCGAGGCGGCAGAGCGCATCGTGGCAGCGCGAACGCAGGGCGGGTGGTTCGAGAGCACCGAAGACCTGGCGCTGCAGGCCGGACTGGACCGCCAGGCGCTGCAACACCTGGCGGCGGCCGATGCGTTGCTCAGCCTCAGTGGCCACCGGCGCCAGCAGGTCTGGGACGCTTCAGCCTTGCGCGTCGCTCCGAAGCTGTTGCGCGAGGCGCCGGTCAACGAGGACTGGCTGGCATTGCCCGAAGCGTCGGAGGGCGAGGCCATTGTCTGGGACTACGCCAGCCTGGGACTGACCTTGCGCCGCCACCCGCTGGCTCTGCTGCGTTCGATGCTGGCACGGCGCCGTCTGGTGACGGCGGAGGCCTTGCGCCAGGCCCGCCACGGTCAACTGGTGCGATACGCCGGCATCGTGACGGTGCGCCAGCAGCCCGAGACCGCCAGCGGCGTGGTCTTCGTCAGCCTGGAGGACGAGACCGGCGTGGTGCAGGCCATCGTCTGGCGCCATGTGCGCGAGCGCCAGCGTCAGGTGCTCGTTCGCTCGCGCCTGCTGGCCATCCACGGTACCTGGCAGCGCGAGGGCGAGGTCTGCAACCTGATCGCCGGGTATCTGGAGGACCTCACGCCGCTGCTGGGCCGACTGATGACCGGGAGCCGGGATTTCCATTGAGTGTCCAACAGACGGGCCAGCGGCCGCCTGACCATCACGGGTTGCCGTTCTGGTTGCGCTATTCACGCTCCTATCCGCTACCATGCTCCCTGTGACGTTTGAACGCCGTTTCTCCATGTACCGCCATCTTGCCGCTGTTCCTGCCCGTGCTGCCTGCAGCAGGGCCGTGCGGTGCTGCGCGGCCGCACAGGACATGCGCCTGTGCCAGCCGCTTGCACATTCTCTGGCCCGGCGATAGGCCACTTTTCTCCCTTTTCAGCGCAACTCTTCATCGCCGGGCCACCACACCGCGCGATCGTGATCGCCTGCCATTCCCATGTGTTCGTGCCCATGCCGCACGAGGCTCTGGCGGTCACCCAATGGAGATGTCTGTATGAAAAACGAACCTATGGTCAGAGAGCGCCAGCTGACCGAACTCGACTTTGTCCGCCTGTCCCGGCTGGAGGGTGCACCGGCCGCCGACGCACTTGCCGATGTGCTCGGTGTCGCCGACCTGGTCCCATCCCGGGACATCGGCCCGGACATCGTCACCATGTACTCGATGGTCGAATTGCTGCTGGCCCGCAGCGGCGAATGCCGACGCTTCACCCTGTGCTATCCGGCCGATGCCGAACCGGCGGCCGGTTTCGTGTCGGTGCTCTCACCGATGGGAGCAGCGCTGCTGGGTTTGCGCGTGGGTGAAGTCGCCTGCTGGCTCACCCCCGGAGGCGATGCGGTCCGGGGCGAGGTGCGGGCGATCCTGTTCCAGCCCGAAGCCTCGGGCGATTACCTCACCTGAGAGGGCCAGGGAATGGCGCGCTGCGTCATTCCCTCGGCGGTTTGCCCCGATACTCGGCCGATGACGAACCCCAAGTCCTCCAGCGCGCCGGCCGATCGCCGCCAACGTGTCCAGTCCGCGGAAACCGGTCTGTCCATCCTGCGGGCCCTGGCCCAGTTGGGCGGGGCAGCGAGCCTGACCGCCCTGTCGAATGAAGTCGGAGAGAGTGCCGCCAAGGTGCACCGCTACCTCTCCAGCTTCGCGCAGGAGGGGTTCGTCGTGCAGAACACGCTGACCCTGCACTACCACCTCGGGCCGGAGGCGATCCGCGTCGGCATGGCCGCGCTGCGCCAGTGCGACCCGGTGCGCCTGGGCGAGGCCGCGCTGGTGCAACTGCGCGAGTCGCTGGAGGTGACCTGCTTCATTGCCGTCATGGGCAACCTGGGGCCGACCGTCCTGCGCATCGAGGAGCCTTCGCTGCCCGTGACCGTCAACATCCGAGCCGGCTCGGTGCTGCCCCTGATGTGGTCGGCCACCGGGCAGGCCTTCCTGGCCTTCTCCGACGATGCCGGCATCCACCGCAAGGCCGAAGCCGAGTTCGAGACCGGGTCTGACGAGCAGCGCGCCCTGGTCCCGGGGCCGGACCCGGTGAACCGCTTGCGCGGCCAGGTCCGGGAGCAGGGTTGCGCCATCGTCCACGACACACTGCTGCGCGGCATCAGTGCGGTTGCGGCCCCTATCTTTGATGCGGACGGCCATGTCTGCGCCGTCCTGACGGCGCTGGGTGCCAGCAGCGGTTTCGACGCCCGTCCCGAGGGCAAGGTCTGTCCGTTGATCATCCGGGCTGCCTCGGACATCAGCCAGACCATGGGCTATCGGGCGCCCTGATCCATCCAGCCGCCATCCAGATCCCGGTCGAACGGGATAAGGGTTAACACTTGGTCTGTTTTTACGATATGCGTAATAAACTTACGCATAAGTTAAATCAAACTCGAGGCGCCCCATGAACCCATCCACCGCACCTGCCGCCGGGCGCTGCCCGGTTGACCACCGGGCCCTGGCGCGCCAGGACGCGCCCAACGGGTGCCCCGTCAGTGCCGGGGCTGCCGCGTTCGATCCGTTCGGCGGTGCCTATCTCCAGTCGCCAGGCGAGTACCTGCGCTGGGCGCGAGAGCAGGAGCCGGTGTTCTGGAGTCCGAAGCTGGGCTACTGGGTGGTGACCCGGTACGAAGATGTGAAGACGGTGTTTCGCGACAACATCACGTTCTCGCCTTCCATTGCGCTGGAGAAGATCACGCCGGCCTCGCCAGAGGTGCTGAAGATCCTTCAGGGCTACGGCTTTGCGATGAACCGGACCATGGTGAACGAGGACGAGCCCGACCACATGGCGCGCCGGCGGCTGCTGACGGACGCCTTCCTGCCCGAGCGGCTGATCACCTACGAGCCGACCGTGAGGGCGCTGGCGAGGAAGTACATGGACCGTTTCATCGACAAGGGTCGGGTCGACCTGGTGCGGGAGATGCTCTACGAGATACCGCTGACCATCGCCCTGAAGTTCCTGGGTGTGCCGGACGACGGCGCCGAGCAGTTGCGCCAGTTTGCGGTGGCACACACCCTCAACACCTGGGGCCGCCCGACCGAGCAGGAGCAGCTGGCCATTGCCGAGAACGTGGGGCGCTTCTGGGCCACGGCCCAGCAGATCCTGGACGGGATGATGGCCAGGCCCGACGGCGACGGGTGGATGTACGAGTCCATTCGCCAGCACCTCGAGCACCCGGAGATCGTCACGCTGTCCTACCTGCGTTCCATGATGATGGCCATCCTGGCCGCGGCGCATGAAACCACCTCCAATGCGACGGCCAACGCCTTCATGACGCTGCTCACGCAGCGGCAGGCCTGGGACGACATCTGCGAGAACCCGGCCCTGATCCCCAATGCGGTCGAGGAGTGCCTGCGGGTGGCGGGCTCGATCATCGCCTGGCGGCGCATCGCCACCGCCGACACCCGGGTGGGGGGAGTCGACCTGCCCAAGGGCAGCAAGCTGCTGCTGGTGCAGGCGTCGGCCAATTTCGATCCACGCCACTTCGAGAACCCCGACCAGGTCGATCTGTACCGCGAGAGCGCGGTCGAGCACCTGACCTTCGGCTACGGGGCCCACCAGTGCATGGGCAAGAACATCGGCCGGATGCAGATGCGGGTGTTCCTGGAGGAGTTCGCGCGTCGTCTGCCGCACATCCGGCTGGTCGAGGACCAGGACATCCACTATCTGCCCAGTACCTCGTTCCGGGGGCCGGAGCAACTGTGGGTCGAGTGGGATCCCGCGCAGAACCCGGAGCGCAAGGGCTCCGGCCAGCTTGTTGACGCGCTGCCGTTCTACATCGGGCCGCCATCCAAGGACGGCATCGCCCGGACCGTGGTGGTCAGGGACAAGGTCCGCGAAGGCGACGGGCTCTACCGCTTCGTCCTCGCCAGTCCCAAAGGGGGCGCGATGCCTCCCTGGACTGCGGGCTCCCATGTCGACCTGATCGACGGGGGCTACAGGCGCAAGTATTCCCTCTGCGGGCCCGCTGACGACCCGATGAGGATGGAGGTGGTCGTGCAGCGCGAGGAAGAAGGGCGCGGAGGCTCGCGGCACTTATGCGACACGGTCAACGTCGGCAGCCTCCTCCAGCTCTCGGGACCCAAGAACCTGTTCCGTCTGGACGAGACCGCCTCCCATGTCGTCCTGATCGCGGCGGGCATCGGCATCACGCCCATGATGGCCATGGCCGACCGGCTCCGGAAGCTGGGCAAGTCCTATGTCCTGCACTATGCCGGCCGTTCCCGCAGCCAGATGGCCCTGCTCGGGCGGCTGGAGCGCGACCATGGCGACCGTTTGCACCTCCATGTCAAGGCCGAGGGCCAGCGCATGCAGCTGCCCGCCTTGCTGGACCGGGTCGACGCCGGCACCCGGGTCTATGCGTGCGGCCCCACCCGCCTGATCAGTGAACTGGAGACGCTGAGCGAATCCTGGCCGGAGGGTGTGCTGCATTTCGAACACTTCCATGCCGAAGGCTCTGGACTGGATCCGGACAAGGAGCACGGATTTACCGCCGAACTCCGGGATTCCGGCATCCATGTGCAGGTGGGGCCCGACCAGACCCTGCTCCAGGCCTTGCAGGCGGCGGGC
Organism: Burkholderiaceae bacterium; assembly: GCA_041396505.1. Taxonomy (GTDB): domain Bacteria; phylum Pseudomonadota; class Gammaproteobacteria; order Burkholderiales; family Burkholderiaceae_C; genus Hydrogenophaga. The sequence goes on along the minus strand of JAWKYL010000006.1, from coordinate 89,096 downwards.
ATGGACGTGCCTTGCGATTGCGGCGAAGGGCTGTGTGGCACATGCGAGGTTCCTGTGGCTGAAGGCGATGTGGACCACAGGGACATGGTGCTGTCGAAAGTGGAACGACAGGCCAACCGCCGGATGATGGCCTGCTGTTCGCGGGCAAAGGGTACGAAGATCGTGCTGGCGATGTAATACGGCGGCGACGGACGGCGTGGCGATTTCCCCTGGCCAGCAGCGCGGGGTGATTCCGGTTACCCTCGGTGTATCGGGCCTGCAGCGCACGCTCAGGCAGCCAGCCCTTCCACCGGGTACCGTTTGACCCGCTGGATGTTCCCCTTTCGCCCTCATGTCCCCAACCCCTGAACGGTCGGCCCACCATGGCTGGCTGATTGCCAATCTGCTGGCGCAGCTGGCCTTTGGCCTGCTGGCCATGACCATCGGCCTGCCATCGATGCAGGAATGGCCGTCGATCTTTGGTGCCAGCCAGGCGGCCGTGCAACTGACTTTCAGCGGCTACGTGCTGACCTATGGTCTGTTGCAACTGCTCTACGGACCGCTGTCGGACCGGCTGGGGCGGCGTAACGTGCTGCTGTTCGGGCTGACGCTCACCTTGCTCGGATCGGTACTGGCCGCCATGGCGTCCAGCCTGGACACGCTGGTGGCCGCCCGGGTGCTGCAGGGCGCCGGGAGCGCCGCCGGCATGGTGGTGGGACGGGCGCTGATACAGGATCTGTTCGAGGGACCCGAGCGCACCCGGGTGATGGCTTATGTGGGCATGGCCATGGGCCTGTGTCCGCCACTGGGCACCATCCTGGGCGGACAGCTGCATGTGAGCCTGGGCTGGCAGGCGAACTTCGTGCTGATGGCGGTGCTGGCGGTGCTGCTGTGGATATCGGCCTGGCGCGGACTGCCGAACCGGCGGGCGGCCGTGCTGTCCGATGCGCACTGGCTCCGTTCCATGCTGGGAGCCTATGCACGCCTGCTGCGCGATCCCCGGTTCGTGCTGTACGTGTGTGTGCTGGCCCTGACCTCGGCCACCTTCTATGCCTTTCTGGGCGCCGCGCCGCTGGTGCTGGGCAGTTACGGCGTGGGGCCGGATGGCATCGGCTACTACATCATGTTCGTGCCGGGGTCCTATATTGCCGGCGACTTCCTGACCACCCATCTGGTGCACCGGCTGGGCGATCAGCGCATGATGTGGATCGGCCAGGGGTTCACGCTGGCGGGCATCGTGCTGATGCTGGCCCTGGCCCTGGCCGGGTTCAACACGCCGCTGGCCCTGGCGATGCCCCTGATGCTGGCGGGTCTGGGCAACGGGTTCTTGCTGCCGCCGGCGCTGGCCGGTACGGTGGGGCTGGTGCCTGAACTGGCCGGATCGGCCGCTGCCGTGGCCGGCCTGATGCAGCAGGTGGCGGCGGCGCTGGGCGGTTTTGCGGTGGGCCTCGTGAGTCACGAGAATGCCGTCAACCTCGCGCTGGTGATGACGGGCCTGTGTGGGCTGGCGGTGGCCGCCCAGGCCGGGCTGCGCCGGGTGGCCGGGCCGCCAGCCGGTCCCAGCCGGATGGCGTCCTGACGGTCAGGCCCGCGCTGGCATCAGACGCAGCGGGCGCCGTCGACTTCCAGACAGACGCCGGAGATGAACGAGGCTTCGTTGCTGGCAAGATAAAGCACCGCGTTGGCCACGTCCAGCGAGGTCGAGAATCGGCCCAGCGGAATGGTCGAGCGGAATTTGGTCAGGCGCTCTTCGGTGAGTTCGCCGCCGGCAAACGAGGTGCCGAGGGTGGTGAAGGGGTTCATCACCGGATTGACGCAGTTGACGCGGATGTTGTCCGGACCGAACTCGGCGGCCAGCGATTTGCTGGTCGTGATGACCGCGCCCTTGGACCCGTTGTACCAGGTGAGGCCCGGACGGGGGCGCACGCCGGCGGTGGACGCGATGTTGATGAAGCTGCCGCCGCCGTTGCGCCGGAACTCGGGCACGGCATGCACCGTGGCCAGGTAGATGCTCTTGACGTTGACGGCATAGCAGCGGTCGAACTCATCCTCGCTGACGTCCAGGGCCGGCTGGTTGCGGTGGGTCCAGCCAGCGTTGTTGACCATGCAGTCCAGTTTGCCGTGACGCTCCACAGCGGCCTGCACCAGGGCCTTCATGTCGGCCGACTTCGTCACGTCGGCGGCGACGAACGAGGCGCGGCCACCGGCATCGACAATGGCCTTGGCCACGCGCTCGCCGTTGGTGGTGTCGATGTCGTTGACGATGACCTGGGCGCCTTCTTCGGCCAGGCGCAGGGCAATGCCCTCGCCGAAACCGCTGCCGGCGCCGGTGACGATGATGGAAAGATCCTTGACTCGCATGTATTGGCTCCTGTTCTGGTGAGTCTTGAAGGTCAGCCGTGCCGGATGGCGACTGTCTTGAGGGTGGTGAATCCGTAGAGGGCTTCGAAGCCCTTTTCGCGGCCGTGGCCGGACGACTTGACGCCGCCGAAGGGCAGTTCGACGCCGCCGCCGGCGCCGTAGTTGTTGACGAAAACCTGACCGGCCCGGATGCGGCGGGCCATGCGGAACTGGCGTCCTCCGTCCCGGGTCCATACGCCGGCGACCAGGCCGAAGCGGGTGGCGTTGGCCATGGCGACGGCTTCATCTTCGTCGCTGAAGGCCATGGCGGCCAGCACGGGGCCGAACACTTCTTCTTGCGCCAGCCGGTGCTGGACCGGTACGTCGCGCAGCAGCGTGGGCGCAGCGTAGAAACCGGTCGCAGCGGCCTCGTCGACGACACGGCCCTGGGCCACGGTGGCGATGCCGCTGGCCTGCGCTTCGTCCAGGAAGTTGCGCACGCGGTCCTGCTGGGTCTTGCGGATCAGGGGGCCGAGGTCCAGATCCATGGACGGCGGGCCGGCCCGCAGCTGTGAGAAGCGTTGTCCCAACCGTTCGAGCAGGGGCTCGTAGAGGCTGCGCTCGACCAGCAGGCGCGAGCCGGCGCTGCAGGTCTGGCCGCTGTTCTGGACGATGGCGCTGACCAGGAAGGGCAGGGCGGCGTCGATGTCGGCATCGGCGAAGACCACCTGTGGTCCCTTGCCGCCGAGCTCCAGTGTGACCGGGCAGTGGCGCTCGGCCGCCGCCTGCTGGATCAGGGTGCCAACGGTCGGACTGCCGGTGAAGCTGATGTGGTCGATGCCCGGGTGGCGCGCCAGGGCGTCGCCGACTTCGTGGCCATAACCGGTGACGATGTTGATGCAGCCGGCCGGGAAGCCGGCCTCGACGGCCAGTTCGGCCACGCGCAGCAGCGACAGGCAGGCGTCCTCCGATGGCTTGACCACGCAGACATTGCCCGCGGCCAGCGCGCCACCGACGCAACGTCCGAAGATCTGCATCGGGTAGTTCCACGGGACGACGTGTCCGGTGACGCCGTGAGGTTCGCGCCAGGTCAGGACGCTGTAGCCATCGAGGTAGGGGATGGTGTCGCCGTGCAGCTTGTCGCAGGCGCCGGCATAGAACTCGAAGTAGCGCACCAGGGCGAGTGCGTCCGCCTTGGCCTGTGCCACCGGCTTGCCGCAGTCGCGCTGCTCGATGGCGGCCAGTTCGTCCGCATGCTCGGCCACCAGTCGGCTGAGCTGCATGAGGCGGCGGCCGCGCTCGGCGGCGGTGGTACGCGACCATACGCGTTCATAGCACTCGCGTGCTGCGCGAACGGCCGTGTCGACGTCCTCGGCGTTGCTGCGTTCGATGGTGTCGTAGGGCTGACCGTCGGCCGGGTCGATGACGGGCAGTGTCTGGCCGGATGCCGAGCGGACGGCGGTGTTCGCGATATGGTTCAGTGCCATGGTCGGGTGTCCTGTGGGTAGGGGCGGTTACTGCGGGCCGATCGCGGGGCCGATCGAGGGCATGACGGCCGACGGTTTTTCGAAGACGACATCGCGCAGGGCCAGCGAGAGCTGCGGGACGTAGGTGATCAGGGCCAGGCAGGCCATGATGACCAGGACGAAAGGCAGCAGGTGGCCGATGATGCGGTCCAGCGAGATCTTCGCGACCGTGCAGGCGGCGAACAGGTTCACGCCAAAAGGCGGCGTGATCATGCCCATGGCCAGGTTGACGACCATGATGATGCCGAAGTGCACCGGGTCGACGCCGAAGTGCGTGGCCACCGGCACCAGGATCGGCGCCAGCACGATGATGGCGGCGGAGGTCTCAATGAACATGCCGATGACGAAGAGCGCGGCATTGACGCCCAGCAGGAACCAGCCCGGGGACTGCAGCACCTCGGTCAGCCACAGGCCGATGGCGTCCGGAATGCCGGCGCGGGTGATGAGGAAGGCGAACAGGCCGGCGTTGGCGATGATGAACATGATCACGGCGCTGGAGAGCACCGACTTGCGCAGCACCACCATCAGGTCGCCCAGACGCAGTTCGCGGTGGACCAGCAGGCCGACGAACAGGGCATAGAACACGGCGATGACCGACGCTTCGGTGGGGGTGAAGATGCCGCCGTAGATGCCACCCAGGATGATGACGGGCATCAGCAGGGCCCAGCCGGCATCGCGTGTGGCGGCGCCCACGCCCAGGCGGTCATCGCCGTCGCGTTTGCCCAGGCCTTTGAAGCGGCACCACAGGTGGACGAACAGCATCAGAGAACCGCCGATGAGCAGGCCCGGGCCGAAACCGGCGATGAACAGCTCACCGATCGACACTTCGGCTGCGACACCGAACAGGATGAGCGGAATGGAGGGCGGGATCACCACACCCAGTTCGGCCGACGTCGCCTGCAATGAGGCAGCGTAGGCGCGTGGGTAGCCGTGGGCGGACAGCGCCGGAATGAGGATGGTGCCGATGGCGAAGGTGGTGGCCACCGACGAGCCCGAGACGGCGGCGAAGATCATGCAGGTGAGCACGCAGGTCATCGGCAGGCCGCCTTGCACACCACCCACGATGGACTTGGCGAAGTTGACCAGCCGGCGCGAAATGCCGCCGGTCTCCATCAGGTTGCCGGCGAGGATGAAGAAGGGGATGGCGGCCAGCGGGAACTTGTCGATGGCCGAGAACATCTCCTTGGGCACGAGGATGAGGCGGGCGGGGTCGAACAGGGCAATGCCCAGGACGGCCGAGCCGCCTATGGCCACGGCAATGGAAATGCTGAAGGCGAAGCACACCAGCATGGTCACGAGCAGGGTCAGGGGCATGGTGCGTCGGACGGTGAGAAATCGGAAAAGGGACGTCGGCTCAGAAGACGCTCACTGGGCGTTGGCCAGTTCTTCGTTCTTCGGATCGAAGTGGTGCGCGATGGTGGCCAGCAGGGCCAGCAGGGCGCCGGCGGGAATGGCGGCATACGCCCAGGCCATGGAGATGTCCATGCTGGCGAAGGTCTGGAAGCGCACCCGCCAGACCAGGTCGATGCCATACCAGAATACGACCGAGAAGAAGGCCAGGTTGGTGACCGTGATGACCAGGCGGACGACGTGGTTCCAGGCGCCGCGTGAGAGCCGCAGCATGAGGTCCACCGAGACCAGGGCGCCGTGACGCAGCGCAACCACCACACCGAGCATGACCATCCAGATCAACAGCCGGCGCATCAGTTCTTCGGTCCATGTCGACGGCTGGGAGAAGACGAAGCGGGCCACGACTTGCCACAGGCCCAGGCAGGCAATCACGGCCAGCAGGGCGCAGGCCACCTGCAGGCACAGGGCATGGATCCAGTGTTCGAGGCGAAGAAACGCGTTTTTCATGGGAGCGACCCGGTCGGGGAATGAAGGCGGCCCGCACCCGGTCCGAAGGCCGTGTGCGGGTGGCGTCCGGGCGGTCCCGCAGACACCCGAAGCTGTCGCGGGACGGCCAGGGCAGGCTTACTTGACGGCCTGGATGGCGGCGATCTTGTCGGCGCCGAACTCGCGGGCGAAGTTGGCGTAGGCCGGTGCCACGGCCTTGCGGAAGCTCTCGCCATCCACCTTTTCGACCACCTGCATGCCTTCGCTCTTGAGCTGGGCAATGCCGTTGTTCTCGTCGTCGTTGACCTTCTTGCGCTGGGCCGCTGCGCCCTTGCGGGCGGCATCGACAAAGGCCTTCTTGTCAGCGTCGGAAAGCTTGTTCCAGACCGCCGGCGAGAGGATCAGCGCAGCCGGCGAATAGACGTGGGCGGTCAGCGACAGGTGCTTCTGGACCTGCGAGAACTTGGAGGACAGGATCACGGGGATCGGGTTTTCCTGGCCATCGACCGTGCCTTGCTGCAGGGCGGTGAACAGCTCGGGGAAGGCCATCGGGGTGGGCAGGATGCCGAAGGTCTTGTAGCCTTCCATGTGCACCTTGTTCTCCATGGTGCGCATCTTCAGGCCCGAGGCGTCGCTGGCCGAGTTGATGGCCCGCTTGCTGTTGGTCATGTGGCGGAAACCGTTTTCGGTCCAGGCCAGATTGATCAGGCCCTTGGCTTCCATCTTCTTCTGCAGGTCCTGGCCGATCGGGCCGTCCATCACCTTGCGGGCGTGGGCATAGTCACGGAACAGGAAGGGAATGTCGACGATCTTGACTTCGGGCACAAAGTTACCCAGCGGGCCGGTCGAGGTGTTGACCAGGTCCTGGGTGCCGAGCTGCACGGCCTCGATCTGCTCGCGCTCGCCGCCGAGGGCGGAGTTGGGGAACTGCTGGCACTTGTAGCGGCCCTGGGTGCCTTTTTCCATTTCTTCGCAGAACACCGTGGAACCCACGCCGTAGTGCGAGGTGGCCGAGGTGGCGTAGCCGATCTTGAGCACCGTCTGGGCCTGTGCGGCACCGGTCAGGGCCACCAGGGCGGCAAGGGCAATGTGACGAACGCGGACTGTCATGGTCATGGTCTCCGTTGTGGTTGATAAAGGGAAGCGCGGGAAAACAGGTTCGGTGGGGCGGATGTCGGTCCTCAGAGGGCCGGCAGGCCCAGGCGGGCACGTGCCAGTGGCTGGCGGACAGCGTCGGGGTTGTCCTGCACGTACTGTTGCAGGATGGCGGCAAAACTGGCGTCACCCGAGAGACCCAGGTGTGCCGTCCGTTCGCTCTCGAAGCGCGAGGGCCAGCCGGCCACGATGCGGGCAATCGCCGCATCCGGCACGTGGGTGATGAGCGGCATCACGTCCGGGCCTGCCAGGTCTTCGAGGGCGGCCAGCATGTCGCGCACGCTGACGGTGAGGGCGGGCAGGTTGATGGCGGTGCGTCCGCCAAAGGCGTCGCGGGAGGCTTCGGCCACGGCGACGATGCCGGCCACCGTGGTGGCGGGCGAGGCCAGGGCGACTCGGGTCTCCAGGTCGACCGGGCAGACACTCGGCTCACCGGCCAGCGGCTCGCGGAACAGGCCCGAGAGAAAACCGGAGGCCGCGCCGTTGGGGCGGCCAGGCCGCACCGAGACGGTCATCAGCCTGGCCGCACGGCCGTCGATGAAACCTTTGCGGGTGTAGTCGGCCACCAGCTGCTCGCACACCAGCTTGTGGATGCCATAGCTTGACTGCGGCGTGGGCAGCGTGTTGTCCTGCACCACGTCCGGCAGGGGCAGGGCAGGGTCGCTGCCGAACACGGCCACCGAGCTGGAGAAGAAGAACAGGGGGGCGGGATGACCCGCTGCGGTCTGGGCCCGGCAGGCGTCGAGCAGCCGGCGGGTGGTGTCCAGGTTGGCGTGCAGACCCAGGTCGAAGTTGACCTCGCACTCGGCCGAGACAGCGGACGCCAGGTGGAACACGGCATCCCAGGGCTGCGTCATGAGGGCAGGAACCTGTTCCAGCAGGTCGCCGGTGCGGTGGTGCACACGGGGATCGGCCAGCAACTGAGGACTGCGTGGCGGCATCAGGTCGGCCAGCATGAGTTGCGAGATGGGGCGCCCGCACAGGGTGCCTCGCTCCAGCAGGGTGCGGGCGAGCCGGTCGCCCAGGAAGCCGGCGCCGCCGGTGATGAGGATGTTCATGCCGGGTCTGCCTTTCGGGCCAGTTGACGACGCAGCCAGCCCAGACCTTCGCTGGTGCCGGCCCGGGGACGGTATTCACAGCCGACGAAACCGTTGTAGCCCAGCCGGTCGAGCAGGTCGAACAGGTAAGGGTGGTTGATCTCGCCCTCGTCGGGCTCGTGCCGGTCCGGTACCCCGGCGATCTGGATGTGGCCGACGCCGGCGAAGTGATGCTGAAGGCGTTTGCTCAGGTCGCCTTCCATGATCTGGCAGTGGTAGAAGTCCATCTGCACCTTGAGGTTGTCGGCCCCCACCGCAGCCACCACGTCGTGGGCGTGTTGCTGGTAGTTGAGGTGGTAGCCCGGCATGTCGCGGTTGTTGATGGGTTCGATCAGCAGGGTGACGCCCAGGGGCGCCAGGCGCGCTGCGGCCAGGCGCAGGTTGCGCACATAGGTGGCGTCCAGGGCCTGGCTGTCGGTGCCCGCCGGCGCCAGGCCGGCCATGGCGTGGACGCGTCGGCAGCCGGTGGCCTCGATGTAGGGCAGCGCCTGCTCCAGGCCGGCGGCGAACTCGGCTTCGCGTCCGGGCAGGCAGGCCAGGCCGCGCTCGCCAGCGGCCCAGTCGCCCGGAGGCAGGTTGAACAGGGCCTGGGTCAGGCCGTTGTCCTTCAGGCGGGTGGCCATGTCGGCCGGGGTGTGGTCGTAGGGAAAGAGGTACTCCACCGCGTCGAAGCCGTCGCGCGCGGCGGCGGCAAAGCGGTCGAGGAAGGGCACCTCGTTGTACATCATGGTGAGGTTGGCGGCGAAACGGGGCATGTCGCGTTCGGTGTCCGGTTACCAGGGGGCGTTGAATCGGGTCCGGAGATCGGCAATGTGTGCGTCCTCCAGCGGCGTGGGTCGGCGGTCGGTGAGCAGCCACAGGCGCGCGGTCTCTTCCAGTTCTTCCAGCAGCGCCATGGCGCTGTCCGGACTGTCGTGCCAGACGGTGGGACCCAGTCGTTCGAGCATCACGGCGCGCAATGGACGCTGCGCCCCGGCAATGAGGGCGGCCACGTCGTCGGCCACGCTGGCGTCGCCGGGCACCCGGTAGCTGACCAGGGGCACATGGCCCACCTTCATCACCTGGTAGGGGGTGATGGGCGGCAGGATGTCATCGTTGCGCCAGACACCCAGGAGGGTGAGCGCCACCAGATGGCTGGAATGTGTGTGCAGCACGCAGCGGGCGTCGGGTGCGGCGTCGTAGATGCGTCGGTGCAGGGTGAGCGTCTTGCTGGCGCGGGCGCCGGCTCTGGCCGTTCCGTCCTCGGCGACCCAGGCCAGCTGGGCCGGGTCCAGGAAGCCCAGGCAGGCGTCGGTCGGCGTGATCAGGTAGCCGCCGCCCTGTGCTTCGTCCAGCCGCACGCTGATGTTGCCGGCCGTGGAATGCACCAGTCCGCGCTGGAACAGGCTGGCGCCCACGCGGGCGATACTGGCGCGCAGGGCGTCCTGGGCAGCAGGCCAGGGTGTACTCACAGCACCACTCCCGCGTCGATCAATGCCTGGCTGAAAAAGTCCGCATCTCCGAAGTTGCCGGACTTGAGGGCCAGCAGCATGGAGGCGCCCGAGTCCGGGAGCGCGGCCTGGGTCCACGGGACGCCAGGGCAGATGGGGGCGCCAATGCGCAGTTGTTGCACGCCCAGTGCCTGCACCACGGCGCCGGAGGTCTCGCCGCCGGCGACCACGAGGCGGCGCACGCCGGCCTGCACCAGGCCCTGCGCCACCTGGGCCAGGGCATGTTCGACCATCTCGCCGGCGGCCTGCACCCCCAGCGACTGCTGGACAGCCTGAACGCTTTCGGGCGCGGCGGTGGCGTACACCAGCACAGGGCCGCCTGCCAGGGCGGTCGTGGCCTGGGCCAGCAGGTCGCCCACGTTCTGGCGGCCTTCGTGCAGCGCCAGCGGGTCGACCTGAATGGCCGTGCGTCCGGCCGCGATCCAGCGGGCAACCTGGCCCTGCGTGGCCTGCGAGCAGGACCCCGAAACGATGGCGGCGGCGCCGTCCACCGAATCCAGCCGTGCGGCGTCTTCGCTGGGCGTGAACCAGCCTTGCCGTGCGTAGGCGGGTGGCAGTCCCAGCGCCACGCCGGAGCCGGCGGTCAGCAGTGGCAGATCGGCACAGGCCTCGGCCAGGGTGAGCAGGTGTGTGTTGCTCAGCGCGTCTGCCACGGCCACCCGGACGCCGTCGGCGCGAAGCCGGGCGATGGCCTCGCGCGTGGCTTGCGGGCCGGCATCCAGGACGTCGTGGCGCAGCAGGCCAACAGTCTGTGCCGTCTGTGCCTGCAGCACCCGGACCAGGTTGGCATCCGTCATGGGGGTGAGCGGATGGTGGCGCATGCCCGAGTCGCTGAGCAGCATGTCGCCCACGAACAGGTGACCCCGGAACACGGTGCGGCCGTTTTCCGGGAAGGCGGGGCAGGCGATCGTGAAATCCGTGCCCAGGGCCGCCATCAGCGCGTCGGTGACCGGACCGATGTTGCCGCGCGGGGTCGAGTCGAAGGTCGAGCAGTACTTGAAGTAGATCTGGCGGGCGCCGCCCTGGCGCAGGGCATCCAGCGCCGCCAGGCTTTGCGCCACCGCGTCGGCCGGATCGATGGTGCGCGACTTGAGCGCAATCACGACGGCGTCGGCCTGCGGCAGCCCGTGCTCGGGCACGCCCAGCACCTGGACCGTGTGCATGCCGGCGCGCACCAGCATGCTGGCCACGTCGGTGGCGCCGGTGAAATCGTCTGCAATGACGCCGAGAATCATGCGCCGGTCTCCTGCGGAGCGGGCAGGTCGATACCGGCCAGCGCGGCGTAGTACTTCACCACGGCCGAGTCGTCTTCACCGCCCAGGCCCATGGCCGCGGTGGACAGGTAGAGCTGGTGGGCGGCTGCCGCCAGCGGCAGGGGAAACTTGAGCTGGCGCGCGGCGTCCAGCACGATGCCCAGATCCTTGACGAAGATGTTGACCGCCGAAAGCGGCGTGTAGTCGCCGTCGAGAATGTGCGGTACGCGGTTCTCGAACATCCAGCTCATGCCGGCGGAGTTGCAGATCACCTCGTACAGCTGGCGCGGGTCGGCGCCGGCGCGCATGCCCAGGGCCATGGCCTCGCAGGCGGTGGCGATGTGCACACCGGCCAGATGCTGGTTGACCATCTTCACGGTCGAACCGATGCCGGCGCGATCGCCCAGGCGGTAGACCTTGCCCGCGAAAGCTTCGAACAGTGCGCCGGCAGCGGCAAAGGCTTCGGGCCGGCCGGAGGCCATGACGGTCATCTCGCCAGCGGCTGCCTTGCGCGCGCCGCCCGAGACGGGGCCGTCGATCAGCCAGTGTCCGGTGGTGGCCAGGCGTTCTTCCCAGCCTGGTGGCAGCGCCGGATCCACGGTGGCCGAACACACGACCACGGCCCCTGGCCTGAGGTGTCGTTGCAGGCCCTGTTCGCCGAACAGCACGTCTTCCGTCTGCGCCGCGTTGACGACCAGCACCAGCACCATGTCGCAGTGGGGTGCGAGTTCGGCCACGCTGGCGCAGGCGCGACCGCCTGCCTGGGCAAATGCGTCGCGTGCCTCGGGCCGGGGGTCGCAACCCCAGGTGGTCACGCCATGGCGCAGCGCCGAGAGCGCAGCGCCCATGCCCATGGAGCCCAGGCCGATGACACCCAGGGTGCCGGAAGGTTTCGAAGAGGGGTTCATGTTCTGGAAGGCGGATCGGATTCGGGTTGCAGCAGGGCGCCCAGGGCGCGGCGGATCGGCGGCGCGGCCTGCTCGATGCGCCTGGCCGCGTTGAGCATGTGGTGCATGGCCGCCTGGCGGGCGGCCTGCGGATCGCCGTTCATGACGGCATGGGCGATGTCGCGGTGCTCCTGGCGGACCTCGACCATGTAGGAACTGTCCAGCGCCTCGTTGGTGCGGGTCACCCGCATGGCTTCGCGCTGGTACTGCTCCAGGAAACCGAGCAGGCGTTCGTAATGGGGGTTGTCCGTTGCACGGGCGATGCTTCGATGGAAGGCGAGGTCGGCCTCGACACCGGGCAGTCCCGACGGCGGGCAGGCTTCCAGCCGGGCCAGCGCTTCGGCAATGGCGCGCGATTTTTCGGGTGTCATGCGCTGGGCGGCCATTTCGGCGACGTCGGCTTCCAGGCCGCGGCGGACCTCGACCACCTGCAACACGCTCTCCAGCGAGGTGACGACGGTGGGGTCGAAGGCCAGCGCGCGGGCCTGGTGTTGCGGGGCCACGAACACGCCGGCGCCCTGGCGCGAGGTCAGCAGGCCGATGGACTTGAGACGGCTGACGGCTTCACGGACCACGGTGCGCGAGACACCGAACTGTTCGGACAGGCGCTGCTCCGTGGGCAGGCGTTCGTTGGGAGCCAGGTCGCCGGATTCGATGCGTTGCATCAGCAAGGCCGCGAGCTTGTCGGTCAGGCGCTCGGGCGCTTGCAGGGCGTCATTCATGGAATCCGGTGGCGATCAATGCTGTCATCTAATATGGTCATCATACAAATTTGGCCGTCAGTTTCCTCTCGGGGTTTTCCCTTGTCTGTGGGTTTGGACCCGCGCTGTGGGGCGGCTCAGGCGCGCAGCAGCCGACCGGTGATGAAGTGCCAGTGCGCTTCGCTGACGGGCGTGATCGAGAGCCGGTTGCCGCGTTGCAGGATCTGCAGGTCCGCCAGTTCGGGCGTGGCACGCAGCTCGGGCAGGCCGATCAGCCGTGTCTTTTCCAGGGCCTGCACGTCCAGCAGCAGCCAGCGAGGCGATGCGGCCGGCGACTTCGGGTCGTGGTAAGGGGAGGACGGGTCGACCTGGGTCGGGTCGGCGCGCGTGCCCGAGGCCACACGGGCCAGGCCCGCAATGCCCGGCTGCGGACAGCTGGAGTGATAGAACAGCACACCATCGCCGACCTGCATGGCGTCGCGCATGAAATTGCGCGCCTGGTAGTTGCGGACGCCGGTCCAGGGCACGGTGGCGCCCGGGGCGGCCAGGGCATCGTCAATGGAGCACTCGTCCGGTTCGGACTTCATCAGCCAGTACTGGGTCATGGCAGGCATGATAGGGCCCATGAACAGTGCGAGGGCCCTTCGGCCAACCGATGACCGCGCAGGGCGACACCACAGGGCGTTGAGCCAAGGAGTTTGAACATGTTCCCCTCTGTCCTGTCGACTTCACGACGTGCGCTGCTGACCGGCCTGGGGTTGACCGCCGCCGCCTTGCTGGCCGGCTGCGTGGTGCCGCGCGAGGCGCGCACGCCACTGGACACCCTGCGGTTGCCGGCGGTACCGGGACAGCGAGCCGACACCCTCATCGTCATCCTGCCGGGCGTGCGGGAGGTGCCGCTGGACATCGTGCAGCACGGGCTCGTGGCCCAGGTGCGTGAGCGGGGCATCGACGCCGACGTGGTCGTGGCCGACACCCACATCGCCTACTTCCGGCAACTGGCCGTCATCGGACGCCTGCGCGATGACGTGATCGCGCCAGCGCGTAAAGGCGGGTACCGCCGCATCTGGCTGGCAGGCATCTCGCTGGGGGGCTACGGCGCCCTGCTGTACGCCATGCAGCACCCGGGCGACATTGACGGCGTCGTGGCCATTGCACCCTACGTGGCGTCAACGGGCATCCTGGAGGAGGTGAACGCAGCGGGTGGGCTGGCGCATTGGCAGGCCCCGGACTCGCCGGCGCAGGCGGACACCGGGCGCCGCCTGCTGGCCTGGCTGCAGGGGCAGGCCAGCACTCCCGGCCGGCCACCGCTGTACATCGGCTATGGCCGCAACGACCCGTTGCAGCCAGGTGATCCGCTGATGACCGGCATCCTGCCGCCGCAGCACATCCTGGACGTGCCGGGCGCGCATGACTGGGGCCCCTGGCGTCAGATCTGGGCACAGGCGCTGGATCTCGCTTTCCCGACCCGGACCGGTGCCCGCCAGGGGCGCTGAAGCCGGCAGATTCAGGCTGGCATGCGCGTGACAGCATGTTGGCACGCCGGCGGCACAATGCGCGCATGGCCATTCCATTTTTCGGCGATGCGGTGGACACGCCGCCCGTTCCCTCTGCCACTGTGATGCTGTTGCGCGAAAGCGCACCGGACCTGGAGGTGCTGCTCGTGCGCCGCCACGGCGACGCCGCCGTGCTGGGTGGCGTCCATGTGTTCCCGGGCGGCAAGCTCGATGCTTCCGACCAGCAGTTGGCCGACGGCCTGGTGGATCTGGCGCCCGACACGTGCCGTCAGCGCCTGGGTGAGGCGGACCTGGACCCCGCCCGCGCCCAGGCACTGCATCTGGCCGCCCTGCGCGAGACGTTCGAGGAAAGCGGCCTGCTGCCCGGAACGCAGGCCGATGCCGCTACCCTGGCGAGCCTGCGGGAACGCACGCTCGCGGGCGAGACCCTGGGCATGGCGGCAGCCGGTCTTGGCCTGTCGCTGAAGCTCTCGATCCTGTTGCCCTGGTCACGCTGGATCACGCCACGTCGTCCCTCGGTCAGCAACAAGCGATTCGACACGCGCTTTTTTGTGGCGCTGGCGCCGACGGACCAGGACATTGTGGCGTGCACCCGGGAGACCACCGAAGCGGTCTGGATCACGCCCCGCGCCGCGCTGGAGCGCTACTGGCGCGGCGAGATCGAACTGGCACCGCCGCAAATCATGAGCCTGGCGCATCTCGCGCGCCTGGGCGGCGTCGATGCCGTGATGGACCATGCGCGCTCGAACCTGCCCATCCTGATCGAGCCCGAGCCGTTCGACAATGACGGCGTGCGTGTCATCTGCTATCCGGGTGATCCGGCGCACAGCCTGCCTGATCCGATCTGGCCCGGCCCGACGCGGCTGAGCTACCGCAACCGGCGATTCGAGCCCGAGGGCGGGCTGGAGGCCTTGCTGGGGTGATTGACCTGGCTGGGGTCCCGCTCACGTCACTGGCGCCGGATTGAACAGGACCAGGTCGTTGTGCAGGCCCCAGCGCTCGGCCCAGGTCTTCTCGCCGCTGGCCACGGCCAGCAAGCGGTGAAAGAGCTCCCAGCCCAGCTCGTCGATGCTGGCCTCGCCTGACGCGATGAGACCGGCGTTGACGTCCATCAGATCGTGCCAGCGGCGCGCCAGGTCGTTGCGCGTGGCGACCTTGACGACCGGGCATTCGGCCAGCCCGTAGGGCGTGCCGCGTCCGGTGGTGAAGACGTGAAGGTTCATGCCGGCGGCCAGTTGCAGCGTGCCGCAGATGAAATCGCTGGCCGGGGTGGCGGCAAAGATCAGGCCTTTCTGCGTCACCTTCTCGCCGGGCGCGATCACGCCGTGGATCGGACCATTGCCGCTCTTGACGATCGAGCCCATGGCCTTCTCGACAATGTTGGACAGGCCGCCCTTCTTGTTGCCGGGGGTGGTGTTGGCGCTGCGGTCGGCCTGTCCGCGTGCCAGGTAGGCGTCGTACCAGGCCAGTTCGCGAACGATGGATTCGGCCACCGCGGGCGTGGCGGCTCGGCGGGTGAGCTGGTCGACCGCATCGCGCACCTCGGTGTTCTCGCTGAACATCACGGTGCCGCCGGCGCGCACCAGCAGGTCGGCCGCGAAGCCGACCGCCGGGTTGGCGGTGACGCCGGAGAATGCGTCGCTGCCGCCACACTGGACGCCGACCACCAGGTCGCTGGCCGGGCAGGTCTCGCGCTGGCGCCGGTCGAGGCGTTCCAGATGGAACTTCGCCTGCGTGAGGATGCTGTCGATCATCGACATGAAGCCGACGTGCTGTTCATCCTGCAGGCACACGACGTCCGGGCCTGCCCGTTCGTCACTGATCGGGATGCTGCCGGGTGGCAGCAGCCGCTCGGGCTGGAGCTTCTCGCAACCGAGGCTGAGCACCATCACTTCGCCGCCGAAGTTGGGGTTGCTGGCCAGGTTGCGCACGGTGCGGATCGGGATGATGGCGTCCGGTGCGTCGATGGCCACGCCACAGCCGTAGCTGTGTGTCAGTCCGACCACGCCGTCCACGTTCGGGTAGTGCGCCAGCAGGTCCTTTCGGATGCGCTCGACCGCGAACTCGAGCACACCGGCCACGCACTGCACGGTGGTGGTCACGGCCAGCAGGTTGCGCGTGCCCACGCTGCCGTCGGCGTTGCGGTAGCCCTGGAACGTGTAGCCCTCCAGCGGAGGCAGATCCTGTGGCGGTTGCGGTGCCGGCAGGTCGTCGAAGCTGCGTGCGCCGGGCATCACCAGGCGTTGTTCATTGACCCAGCCGCCGGCGGGAATGTCGACGGCGGCATGGCCGATGGTCACGTTGTAGCGCCGGACCTCGGCGCCGGCGGGCAGGTCGGTCAGCGCGACCTTGTGTCCTTGGGGGACCGCCTGCACGAGCACCAGGCCGTCGGGCAGGGTTGTGCCGGCGGGCAGGCCACCGTCGTTGACCACCACGGCCACGTTGTCGTCGGGGTGGATGCGGATGGTGCGGTAGGAGGTGCTCATCGGATCATGCAAGGTCGCTTGTTGTCGAACTTCCAGCCGGGGATCAGGTATTGCATGGCGATGGCATCGTCGCGCGCGCCCAGACCGTGCTTCTGGTAGAGCTGGTGGGCCTTCTCGACCTCGACCATGTCGATCTCGATGCCCAGGCCCGCCTTTTTCGGCACCTGCACGTAGCCGCCCTCGATCTTCAGTGGGTCTTTTGTCAGTCGCTGGCCGTCCTGCCAGATCCAGTGGGTGTCGATGGCCGTCACCTTGCCCGGCGCGGCCGCACCGACATGGGTGAACATGGCCAGCGAGATGTCGAAATGGTTGTTGGAGTGCGAGCCCCAGGTCAAGCCCCAGTCGCGGCAGGTTTGCGCTACGCGCACGCTGCCAGCCATGGTCCAGAAGTGTGGGTCAGCCAGAGGGATGTCCACGCTCTGCAGGGCCAGCGAGTGCGCCATCTGGCGCCAGTCGGTGGCCACCATGTTGGTGGCCGTGGGCAGCCCGGTGGCGCGGCGGAATTCGGCCATGACCTCGCGTCCGCTGAAGCCCTCTTCGGCCCCGCACGGGTCTTCGGCGTAGGCCACGACTCCCCGCATCTTCTCGCCTAAACGGACTGCGTCCTTGAGCAGCCAGCCGCCGTTGGGGTCCAGCGTCACACGCGCTTCGGGAAAGCGTTCGTGCAGCGCTGTCACGGCTTCGACCTCGGCGTCGCCGGCGAGCACGCCGCCCTTGAGCTTGAAATCCTGGAACCCGTAGCGCTTCTGCGCGGCCTCTGCCAGGCGCACGATGGCTTCGGGCGTCATGGCGGTCTCGTGGCGTAGGCGGCACCAGTCATCGGCGTTGTCGGGTTCGCTGGCCGGACCGGTGTACGGCAGGTCGGTCTTCAAGCGGTCGCCAACGAAGAACAGGTAACCCAGCATCTGCACAGCGTCGCGTTGCTGACCTTCGCCCAGCAAGGCCGCCACCGGCACGCCCAGGTGTTGGCCTTGCAGATCGAGCAGGGCCGACTCTACCGCAGTGATGGCGTGGATGGTCGTGCGCAGGTCGAATGTCTGTAGCCCACGGCCACCGCTGTCCCGGTCGGCGAACCGGACGCGCAAGGCGTTGAGGACAGCTTGCAGGTTGCCGATCGGCTGTCCCTCGACCAGCGTGCGTGCGTCTTCCAGTGTCTGGCGTATCTTTTCGCCACCCGGAACCTCACCCAGTCCGGTATGGCCGGCGTTGTCGGTGATGATGACGATGTTGCGGGTGAAGAAGGGCGCGTGCGCGCCCGAGAGGTTGAGCAGCATGCCGTCCCGTCCGGCGACCGGGATGACGCGCATGGACTGAACCGTCGGCGATTGTTTCATTGGCGTAGGACTGTTCATTGCAATGCGACTTACATGGTGTGTACGATGTTGGCGCTTGTGCACCATTCAGATTCGCTGAACACCCTCTCTCCAACGAAGGGCTTGTTCCGACAGGCTGAATCCCAGCCCGGGCCGATCCGGCAACAGCATCCGACCGTCTCTGATTTCCAGACGTTCGTTGAAGGCTGGTTCCAGCCACTCAATGTGCTCGACCCAAGCTTCGTGCGGATATGCGCAGCCGAGGTGTATGTGGATCTCCATCACGAAATGTGGTGCCATCTTCAAGCGGGCTAGATCCGACTGGGCCGCGATCTTCAGGAAAGGTGTGATGCCACCCACCCGCGGAACGTCTGGCTGAATGAAGCCGACCGATCGCTGCTTGATCAGCTCGGAACACTCGGCCACGCTGCTTAGCATCTCTCCAGTTGCAATAGGCGTGTCAAGGCGTTCCGAAAGCAGGGCGTGGCCTGCATAGTCGTAGGCGCTCAGGGGTTCCTCAAGCCAGACCAGGCCGAACTCATCGAGTTGCCTTCCTGCGCGCAGCGCTGTGGTGAAGTCCCATTGCTGGTTTGCATCGACCATCATGGGCACGCCGCCACCGACATGCTGTCGGACCGCGCGGACCCGTTCAATGTCCTTGCTCAGGTCTGGTTGTCCGACTTTGAGCTTGACACCGCCCAGTCCGCGCCCGAGCGACTTGTCGACATTCTTCAGGACGTCCTCCAGAGAGGACGACAGGTATCCGCCTGACGTGTTGTAACAGGGCACGTCGTTGCGGTAGGCCCCCAGCAGTTTGCCGATCGACTTTCCGGCGCGCTTGGCCTTGAGATCCCAAAGCGCCACGTCGAAGGCCGCAATGGTCTGGACTGTGACACCCGTGCGAGCAACCGAAGCCCCCAACCAGGCCATCTTCTCCCAGATGCGGCCGATGTCGTCCGGATCTTCTCCAATCAGCTCGCCAGCGATGTCCCTGGCATGCGCCAGCATGGCATTGGCACCGGCCCTCAACGAATAGCTGAAGCCAAACCCCTTTTCGCCATGGGAGGTTTCGATCTCCGCGGTCAGGAGGTCGACATGGGTCAGGGGCTTCTGTCTCCCGGTCAGAACCTTGGCGTCGCTGACGGCCTGGTGCAGAGGCACTCTGCACAAAGAAATCTCTACATGTTTGATGGTGTCCATATGCATTTTCTTTGGTCTAGGGGGTGTTGGCTGGTAGCCGTGTGCTTTTTTGTCGGGGCAACTGCGCTAGGCAGGACAGGCAGGCAAATCGTCAGGTTTGATCCGAATCGAGCGTCGCTGCTTTAGCTTCGCACGTTGAAGGCGGCGCGCTCTCGGGTCCATGCGCGCGCCTGTTCCGAGAGACTGAGTCCAAGCCCAGGGCGGGTGGGGACCAGCATGCGCCCGTTGGCGATCTCGATGCGCTCGTTGAACAACGGTTCCAGCCAGTCGAAATGTTCCACCCAACCTTCGCGTGGGTAGGCCGCAGCCAGATGAATGTGAAGTTCCATCGCGAAGTGCGGTGCGACCAGCAGGCCGGCCTGGTCGGCTTGCGCCATGACCTTCAGGTAAGGTGAGATGCCGCCGACGCGGGGTGCGTCAGGCATCAGATAGTCCGCCGATCGGTGACGGATAAGTTCACCGTGTTCAGCCGCACTGGTGAGCATTTCACCCGTGGCAATGGGTGTATCGAATTGCTGTGCCAGCGCGGCGTGTCCCTGGAAGTCGTAGGCATCGAGGGGTTCCTCAATCCAGACCAGATTGAACGATTCGAAGGTGCGGCACATCCGTTGTGCGGTCGGGCGATCCCACTGCTGGTTGGCGTCCACCATGATCGCAATTGAGTCGCCGAGGTGTCCTCGCACCGCTTCCAGACGCCTGACATCCTGTTCCCGGTCAGGTTGGCCCACCTTGAGCTTGATGCCGCCAATGCCACGCTGGATAGACGCCGTGGCATTGACCAGCAGCTGCTCGGTCGGCGTATGCAGAAAGCCCCCGGATGTGTTGTAGCAGGGAACCGAGTCCCGGTACGAACCCAGCAACTTGGACAGGGACAGTCTGGCTTTGCGCGCTTTCAGATCCCAGAGAGCCACGTCGAAAGCGCCAATGGTCTGCGTCGACATGCCACTGCGTCCCACCGAGGCGCCGGCCCAGCACAGCTTGTCCCAGAGACGGCCGATGTCGCTGGCATCTTCATTGAGCAGGGCAGGTGCGATCTCACTGGCGTGTGCAAACTGTCCAGGCCCGCCAGCCCGCTTGGAATAGCTGAACCCGAGGCCCTGCTGGCCGTCTTCGGTGGTCACCTCGACGAACAACATGGCGATCTCCGTCATCGGCTTCTGGCGACCCGTCAGCACTTTCGCGTCGCTGATGGGCTGTGCCAGAGGCAAATAGCACGAAGACAGTCGAAGTTCCGTGATTCGGTTGGCCGTTGTATCTATGTTCATGACGAGTTTAGGCTTGGACCTGGAGCTTCGAACGGTGAGCCTGAACGACGTGCCAGACCACGGAGGCCAGAGAAATTGCCAGGAGGCCGGCGGAGATGGGCGATGTGATGAAAGAACTCCAATCGTTGTCAGACAGCATCAGCGCACGGCGCAGATTGGTTTCGGCCATCGGTCCCAGAATCAGCCCGATGATGAAAGGCGTCTGCGGAACCTTGAACTTCACGAAGCCATAGCCAAGCAGGCCAAAGAAGAGGACCACACCAATGTCAAACACCCGATTGCCCAGGCCGAACGCCCCCACGAAGCACAGCACCAGAATGATGGGCAGCAGTATGTGCTTGGGAACGGCCAGCAACTTGACGAATACCCGCACACCGTACATCTGCACGACCACCGTGATCAGGGCCGCCATGATCATGCCGACGAAGATGGTGTAGACGAGTGACGCCTGCGAGACGAACAGCAGCGGTCCTGGCTGAATGCCATGGATCATGAAACCGCCCAGCAACATGGCAGTCACGGTATCGCCGGGAATGCCCAGCGTGAGCAGAGGGATCATGGCGCCGCCGACCGACGCGTTGTTGGCAGTCTCGGATGCCACTACGCCGTCGATCACACCGGTGCCGAATTTTTCCGGGTACTTGGACTGCTTTTTGGCCACCATATAGGCGACGATGTTCGAAGTACCGGAACCGATGCCGGGAAGAATGCCGATGCCGATGCCGATGAGCGCCGAGCGGATGGCATTCCAGCCCTGATCGAAGAACTCCCTGATGCTGAAGCCAAAGCCTTTGAGCCTGACCACCGAGACCGTGCCGCCCTTTTCTGTTCTGACCTGTTCGGCAATGCTGATGACTTCGGCAATCGCAAACAGACCAATCAGGACCGGAAGAATGTCGAATCCTGCAAAGAGTTCGGTGAACCCCAGGGTGAATCGGGGAATGGCGTCCACTGGAGCAATCCCGACTGTCGAGAACGTAAAGCCGAGCAGGCCGGAGAACAGGCCTTTGACCATCGAACCCGTGGACAGGGAGATGATCAGGGTCAGCGAGAACACCGCGATGGCAAAGTACTCGTGTGGCCCGAAAGCCAGTGCCACGTTGGCCAGTGTCGGCGCAATGAAGATCAAGGCAATGGTGCTGGCGATGGTCCCGATGAACGTGTAAAAGATGGCGACGCCGAGCGCTTTGGCGCCTTCACCTTTCTCCATCATTGGCCCACCGTCGAAGGTGGTGGCGACCGATGCCGGAGTGCCCGGAATCTTCAGCAAGATGGCAGAGATCAGGCCGCCGGAGACGCCGCCGATATAGAGGGCGACCAGCAGGGAAATGCCTGCGCTGGCACCTAAGGAGTAGGTGATTGGCAGGAACAGAGCCACCCCCATGGTGGCCGTCAGACCGGGAATGGCGCCGAAGACGATTCCCACCAAGGTGCCGAGGAACAGCAGACCGAGAATCTGGAACGTGAAAACGGCTTCAATGCCTTGTTGGAATAGTGACAGCATGTTAGGTCGCCCTCATTCGATCAGGTCACTCAGGGGGCCAGTGGGCAGGAGCATGTCAAAGCCATGGCGAAAGGTGAGGTAGACAACGGCCGTGGTGATCAATGCGATCAGGCCATAATTCAGGTAGTTGACTTTCTTGTCGGTCGGCGTGAGCACGATGAACTGCATGAACAGGTAAGCGACGGTCATGATCGGAAAGCCCACCGACGTGAACAGGACGGCATACGCCACGATCAAAGCCAGGGTTTTCAGAACCGTGCGGTGGTCGGTCACCTCGGGCGCTTGCCCTTGAGGTTCGTCGGAAAGTTTGTACGCATCGCGGATCTGCATCGCACCAAGCAGACTCATGCTGATGGCCAGGATGTAGGGTACGAAAGCCGCGTCGATGAACGCCTTTCGAGGCAGTTCGCTGGTCAGGTATAGAAAACCGAGACCCACGACGAGAAAGAACGCGCCAAGCACGAGCTCCCGTCTTTTCTGATGACCCATGATGATTTCTCTGGATGGGGACTGGATGTGGGGTCAGGCGTTCTGGCGCTCGCCTGACCTCAGGTTCCAATCGGGTTGGATTACTTCTTCTGACGCAGCAGATCGGTGTACTGCATGTAATCGGTGCGAATTTCCTTCAGCAGATCTTGGGCCTGCTTGGTGTCATAGAAGCTGACAGGCTGCTTGAAGCCTTGCTCAAGATCCTTGGCATATTCAGGCATCTCGGTGATCTTTTTCATGATGTCTGACATGGCTTTGACGATCTCCGGATCCGTGCCCTTCTTGAAAGCGATGATGTAGGGCTTCTCCATGTCAAACGCAAAGCCTTGGTCACGGAAGGTTTTGACCCCTGCGATCAGCGGATTGGCCTGGTTGTTGTACTGGGCCAGCGCATTCATCTTTCCCGTTTTGACGTAGTCCTGGATGGAACCAAAGGAGTTGGCGGCCAGGTCGATGCGGCCCGCCAGCATGTTGGTCATCCGTGTGGACACGGTTCCGCTGTCGACGAACTTCAGCTTGATGCCAGTTTTCTTTTCCAGGATCAGGCCTTGCAGATGGGAGTAACCACCCATCTCTGTGCCGTAGATCACCGTGCCCGGTGCGGCTTTGGCCTTGTTGACGAGGTCCTGCACGCTCTTGAGGCCCGATTGCTCGCTGGAAATCAGCGTCGCGCTCTTGTCGACGGCGGGGATGCAGGCCACATCGAAGCTGTCGTAGTTTTCCGTGGTCAGGCCTGAGACTTCGCCAACAACCAGATGTCCCGTGTGACCAAACAGTAGCACATTGCCATCCGCTGCGCCGCCTTTGATCTGTGCCATCGCAATGGCGCCGTTGGCGCCATTGACGTTGGTCACAATCATCGGCTTGCCCGTCAGCTTCTCGAAGTACTTGGCCATGGTGCGAGCGTTGAAATCGGTGTCGCCACCTGCTCCAGCGGGCACGATGGCCTGCACAGGTTTGGTGGGCCACTTGGCATCTGCCGCGATGGCTGAGCCCGTGGCCAGGACGGTAGCCGCGACCAGGGTGGTTGCAAACAGCTTGTTCATGGATATCTCCTCTTGGGGTTGAAAATGGCCGGATACGGAAGTCCGACCGAAGAAAAACGGTTTATTGCGGGCCCAGCGCGTCGATCAGCGCCTTGAGCTGCTCCATTTCGGCAGGCTTGAGGTCGGTCAGCGGTGCGCGCACCGGGCCCGCGTGATGGCCGACCAGTTTCGCACCGGCCTTGACGATGCTGACTGCATAACCGGGCATGCGGTTGCGGATGGCCAGGTAGGGCATGAAGAACTGTTTTAGCAGCCGGTGCTGAGTGGCCATGTCGTCGGTGCGCACGGCCTCATAGAAATCCATCGCGGTCTTCGGGATGAAGTTGAAGACGGCAGACGAATACACCGGGGTGCCCAGCGCCTTGTAGGCGGCGGCATACACCTCGGCCGTGGGCAGGCCGCCCAGGTAGGCGAAGCGGTCGCCCATCGCCATGTAGATGGAGGACATGGTTTCGATGTCACCCACGCCATCCTTGAAACCGATCAGGTTGGGGCAGCGCTCGGCCAGGATGGTCAGGGACTCCGGTGTGAGCTTGCAGACGTTGCGGTTGTAGACGATGACACCGAACTTCACGCTCTTGCACACGGCCTCGACATGGGCGATCAGGCCCTCCTGGCCAGCCTCGGTCAGGTAATGGGGCAGCAGCAGGATGCCGTGGGCACCGGCCGCTTCGGCAGCCTGCGCGCACTGGATGGCAAAGCGGGTGGAGCCACCGGCGCCGGCGATGATGGGGACTTTGCCTCGGCAGGTGTCGACGGCGGTCTTGATGATGCCGGGGTATTCCTCTCCGGTGAGGGAGAAAAACTCGCCTGTTCCGCCGGCAGCGAACAGCGCGGTCGCGCCATACGGAGCCAGCCACTCCAGACGGGCCGCATAGCCCTTGGCGTCGAAGTCGCCGTTGACGTCGAAGTCTGTCAGCGGAAACGACAGAAGACCGGAAGACATGACCTGCTTGAGGTCTTGCGGGGTGTATTGCATGGTGTGGGCTCTCGAGGGAAGAAGAACGGATGAAAGAGGTGGATCAGAAGCGGGGCTGATGGCCGTTGAAGGACGGGTCGTACTTGCGCATCTGGCCGAGGTCGTCCCGGTTGCGAATGCTGGTGTCGAGGTAGTTGTCGTGCAGGCGTGCCAGGGCGGCGGGGTCGATGTTCACGCCCAGTCCTGGCGTGGTGGTGACCCGCAGGCTGCCCGCTTCAAAGCGCAGGCGTCCTCCCTGCACAACCTCGTCGTCCTGCCACGGGTAGTGTGTATCGCAGGCATAGGACAGATGCGGTACCGACGCTGCCAGATGCGTCATCGCCATCAGGCTGATGCCCAGGTGCGAATTCGAGTGCATCGACAGGCCCAGGCCGAAGGTCTCGCACATCAGCGCCAGACGCTGGGTGGCGCGCAGGCCACCCCAGTAGTGGTGGTCAGAGAGCACGATCTTCACCGGGCATCCCATTTCGGTGTTGCTGCGGAACTCCTTGAGGTCTGTCACAACCATGTTGGTGGCCAGTGGCACATCGCAGGCCTTCGCGACCGCGGCCATGCCATCCAGTCCCGGGGCCGGATCCTCGTAGTACTCCAGCACGCCGCGCAGCTGCTCCACCACCTTCAGGCTGGTGGGTACGGTCCAGTTGCCGTTCGGGTCGATGCGCAGAGGCGTACCGGGGAAGGCACTGGCGAGTGCCAGCAGGGCTTCCACCTCCTGTTCGGGTGGCAGCGTGCCCGCCTTGAGCTTGATGCTCTTGAACCCGTACTGATCGATCATGCGGCGCGCCTGCGCCACGATTTGCGGGGCGCTGATGCCTTCGCCCCACATGTCAGGGGCATAGGGCCTTTCGATATGTTCGGCGTACTTGAAGAACAGGTAGGCACTGAAGGGCACGGCAGGGCGTGCTGCGCCGCCCAGGAGGTCCACCACCGGGGCGTTCGCCAACTGGCCCTGAAGGTCCATCATGGCGACTTCGAAGGCGCTGATCACCTTGGCCACGGTCTTGGAGACGTGTGTGCCGGGCGCCAGCGAAACCTGGGTGCCCAGAAACTCGGAGGCGGTTTGCCTGGGCGTCACGAGCGCCGACACCCGGGCATCCATTTCATTGAGCGCCCACGGCGAGAGGCCGATGAGTGCGGGCGCGGCCTTGGTCAACGCGTCGAGCATGGGCTGGTCGCCGTAGCTTTCGTTGATGCCCACCCGTCCGGAATCGGTCTCGATTTCAATGATCGAGCGCAAGGCCCAGGGTTCGTGGATGCCGGCGGCGTTCAGAAGCGGCGGATCGCGGAAGGCGATGGGCGTTATGCGGATGTGGCGTATGAGGTGGCGCGACATGGATGCGGACCGGAAGAATTCGCTTGGACAGGCGGTTGGAGCTTTGTTACAGTGCAAACAACTTTGGATGTCTGTTATACGTTGTCAGACAACTGGATGCGATTGTGTGAACCCCCTTTCGAGGTGTCAAGGAAAAATCGATGAACTCAGTGAAAACCCTAGGTCGTAGCGATGGTCGTGGCGCCGCCGCTGTGCGTCCCCGCCGTCCCCGCGGGCTGGTGCAGGAGATCGTCAGTGTGCTGGAGGCGGACATGGTCGAAGGGCGTCTGGTGCCGGGTGACAAGCTGCCGACCGAAGCCGCGCTGATGGATCGTTTCGAGGTCAGCCGCACGGTGGTGCGCGAGGCGATTTCCCGCCTGCAGGCGGCCGGGCAGGTTGAGACGCGACACGGCATCGGCACCTTTGTCATGGCCACCAGTGCGGCGGTGCCCCACTTCCGGATTGCGCCGGAGGATGTTGCCACCGCGGCGGACGTCATTTCCCTGCTGGAGCTGCGCATCAGCCTGGAAAGCGAGGCCGCCAGCCTGGCGGCGCAGCGCCGGGATGAGGGTCACCTGGGCGCCATGGCGGCTGCACTGGCGGCCTTTGAAGCGGCCATCCATGCCGATTCGGATGCGGTGCCGTCGGACTTCCAGTTCCACATGGAGGTGGCCCGGGCGACCGGCAACCGGCACTTCGCCGACCTCATGACCTGGCTGGGCACCGTGATCATCCCCCGCACCCGTCTCAAGACCGCAGCGAATGCGCCCGAGGGCCGACTGGCCTATCTGGAGCGGGTGCACCACGAGCACGAGAGCATCTACCACGCCATCCGCGACCGGGACGCCGAGGCGGCCCGCGCAGCCATGCGTACCCACCTGGCCAACAGCCGCGAGCGCCTTCGGCGGGCCCAGATGTCCGGTCAGGGAGCTGCCTGACCGGTGCGGTCGGTCTGTCGGTTGGCGCTCGTCAAGTTGTCAGACATCAGTTAACATCACTTGGCCTTCCGGCGGATCACATCCGACCGGAGCTTTTCCCTGCAACGGACCGAGACATTCCATGAACCTGCTTGCTTCCCTCAATGCCCGCACCGGTGAGACCGCCGGCGAGCCTCTGACGCCCTCCACCCCCGAACAGATCGACCAGGCCGTGCAGGCCGCACATGCAGCGGCCGCCGCCTGGGGAGCCAGCAGCGGCCAGCAGCGCGCTGCCCTGCTGCGCACCCTGGCCGACGGTCTCGCCGCCGAACGCGACGCCCTGGTGGCCCAGGCCGATCTGGAGACGGCCCTGGGCCAGCCGCGGCTGACCGGCGAGCTGGACCGCACCACATTCCAGCTGCGCCGCTTTGCCGACATGGCCGAGCGTGGCGAGCCATTCCGTGTGGTCGATGACCCGGCCGTGGCCGGTGCGCCGCCGGTCGGGCATCCGGCGATGCAGTTGCAGCGCGTGCCGCTGGGTCCGGTGGCCATGTTCGCTGCCAGCAACTTTCCGTTCGCCTTCTCGGTGCTCGGTGGCGATACGGCATCTGCCCTGGCAGCCGGTTGTCCGGTGGTGGTCAAGGCACACCCCGGACATCCCCGGCTGTCGCAGCAGGTGTTTGCCATCTGCCAGCGCGCCCTTCAGGCGCTGGAACTGCCGGCTGGCGTGATCGGCATGGTGCAGGGTGCCGATGTGGCCGTCGGTGTTCAGCTCATCCGCCACCCGCTGATCGCGGCCGGTGCCTTCACCGGCTCCACCCGTGGCGGCATCGCCCTGCAGAACGAGGCCAATGCCCGCCCGCGTCCCATCCCCTTCTACGGCGAGCTGGGGGCCATCAATCCACTGGTCGCTCTGCCTGCGGCTCTGGCGGCCAAAGGGCCTGAACTGGCAGCCACGCTGGCCGGCTCCATCACGCTGGGGTGCGGGCAGTTCTGCACCAATCCCGGCCTGCTGGTGCTGCTGGATGGCGCGGAGACCGACCGCTTCGTCGGCCATCTCGTGCAGGCGCTGGGCGCACAGAAACCGCACCCGATGCTGACGCCGGGCATGCGCCGGGCGTTCGACGCCGGCATTCAGGCGCTCCTTGGCGCGGGTGCCGAGGTCCTGGTGCAGGGGCAGGGCGATGCGCCGGCACCTGCCCCCCACCTGTTGCAGGTCGGGGCGCAGGCCTTCATTGCGCGCCACGAACTGCGCGAGGAAGTCTTTGGCCCCGGCAGCCTGATCGTGCGGTGTGCCGACATGGCCGAAGTGCATGCCGTGCTGAACGCCGTTGGCGGCAGCCTGACGGTCACGATCTGGGGTGCCGATGAAGGCTCGGACGAACACCGCGATCTGGTGCGCTCGGCCATGCAGGTGGCGGGTCGCGTGCTGTTTGCCGGCGTGCCGACCGGTGTCGCAGTGACCTCGACCCAGATGCACGGCGGCCCGTGGCCCGCCAGCACGGCGCCCATGACCACCTCGGTGGGCGATGCTGCGCTCGAGCGCTTCCTGCGGCCCGTGTGCCTGCAGGATGCCCCGTCCTGGCTGGTGGCACGCCAGGGCGTGCCCTGCTGACACGGAGACAGCCGGGTCAGTGCCCGGCCGTGGCCTCGATGACATGGGCGGCCAGGCGCTCGCCGGCCGGCCCCAGTCCCTCGACAGGGCGCAGGATGCCCAGGGATTCGAAAGGCATCTCCAGTGGCACCGGGAGCAATTTCAGGTGTCCCCGCTCGACCCAGGGCCGCACCACGCTGTAGGGAACCAATGCCAGCAGGTCCAGCGTGTCCAGCAGCGTCCAGGTCAGGGCCGAGGTGCGGGTGACCACCGGGCTGGTGCGTGCCGGCCAGCCTTCCTGCTGCAGCAGCTGTTCGTAGCGGTCTCGTGCGGCGCTGCCCATGGCATTGGGCAGCCAGGTGGCGCTCTCCAGGTCGGACAAGGCCAGCCGTCGGCGGCGCGCCAGCGGGTGCCGCATCCCGCAGGCCACCACGAAGCGATCGTCCAGGCACGCCTCGAACCGCCAGCCCTGCGGTACCACCGCCGGACGCCGGCAAAAGACGAGGTCGGCCGATCCGGTGTCGATGGAGGCCGATACCGCCAGGATGTCGACTTCGGTCACCAGGACCTGTACCTGCGGCTGTTCTGCCAGAAACCCGGGCAGCACCTGGGCCAGCAGGCCGTTGGCGGCCGCCGCGGTCGTGCTCACCCGCACCGTGCCGGCGCCATGTTCGAGGCGCGAGGCCACCAGCTCGGCGCCTTCCTCCAGCCGGCCCAGCATCTGCCGCACCAGTGGCAGCAGCTCGCGCGCCAGGGGCGTGGGCGTCACGCCGCGCGCGTGGCGCACGAACAGCGGCGCCTCGATGAGTTGCTCCAGATCGGACAGCAACAGCGTCACCGCCGGCTGTGTCATGCCCATGGCCTGCGCAGCGCGATTCACGTTACCCAGTTCGCAGAGCCGCACCAGCGCTTGCAGGTGACGTACCCGCACTTTGACCAGCAGGCGGTTGAGGATGACCGAGGCGCGCAGTACCATCTGATTCGATTTCCTTATCGAAAGTCCTTGTATTTTATTGGTCACTTATTGCATGAGGTCATAGCATGCGTCCCACACAAACACACCGGAGACCACGCATGACCCATTCCGTTTCCCGCCGTCAGGCACTTCAGTGGCTGGGGGCCGGCACCGCAGCGACGCTGGCCTTCCCGTCTGCACAGGCCCAGGCCTACCCGTCGCGCCCCGTGCGTGTCGTGGTGGGTGCATCGCCGGGTGGACCGGCCGATTTCATGGCGCGTGCCTTCAGCGACGCTGCCACCCCTGTGCTGGGTCAGCCCTTCATGGTGGACAACAAGCCGGGTGCCAGTGGCACCATCGCCGCCAACCTGGCCGCCAAGGCCGCGGGCGACGGCCACACCCTGCTCATCGGCGCGCCGGGTGCGATCGTGGTGGCGCCGCACCTATACGCCAAGCTCGACTACAACCCGGAGCGGGACTTCCAGCCCGTGGCCATGCTGGGCGCGGGTGCCTTCATGCTGGTGGCCCATCCTTCCGTGCCGGCCAACAACCTGGCCGAACTGGTGGCGCTGGCCAAGAGCAAGCCCGGTGAGCTGAACTACGGCTCGGGCGGCAATGGCTCGTCGGGCCAGCTGTGCTGCGAGTCGTTTGCCAGCGTCGCCGGCATCGAGGTCCAGCATGTGCCCTACAAGGGCGATGGCCCTGCCGTCAACGACCTGCTGGCCGGCCGGCTGCAGTTCATGTTCACGGCGCCCAACGTGGCCATGCCGCACGTCAAGAGCGGCGGCCTGAAGGCGCTGGGCGTGACCTCGCGCGAGCGCATGTCCGCATTGCCCGACGTGCCCTCGTTGCACGAGACGATCCCCGGTTTCGAGTACCTGGGCTGGATTGTCCTGTTTGCGCCCACGGGTACGCCCGCTCCCGTCATCGAATCGCTGGCCGGCTTCTGGAACCAGGCGCGCCAGCAACCGGCCATCAGGGACCGGTTCGAGGCCCTGGGCATGTACCCGCCGGCCAGCTATGCCGTCCGCGAGTCCCTGCACGGCCTGCTGCGGGCCGAGCGTCAGCGCACCGCGGTGCTGGTCAAGAAGCTGGGCATCACCCCGACCTGAGGCCATACCATGGATCATCCCCTTGCTGCGCCGGTTTCCACCGACGCGTTCGCTTTGCGAACGGCGCGCTTGCCCAGCGGTGTGGCCCTGGCACACGACGTGGCCGGCAGCGGATACCCGCTGGTGTTCATCCACGGTGTCATGGGCGACTGGCGTTCGTGGGACGCCCAGTGGCCCGCTTTCACCGCACACTACCGCTGCGTGCGCTACAGCCGCCGCTACAACCACCCGAACGTGAACACCCTGGTTTCGCCGGACCATTCGGCCCTGCACGAGGCCGAGGATCTGCTGGGCCTGCTGGACCACCTGGGCTGGGATCGCGCCATCCTGGTGGGCAGCTCCTATGGTTCGTTCACCGCACTGGCGCTCGCGCTGAAAGAGCCGCAACGGTGTGCCGCCCTGGCGCTGTCAGAGCCACCGATGATGAAGTACGCGCAGCACAGCATGGCAGGCCGGGAGGCCGAGGCTCGCTTTCGTGCCGAGGTGATCGAGCCAGCCAATGCGGCCTTCCGGCGGGGCGACGACGAGGACGGGGCCCGCATCATGACCGGCGGCATCAACGGCCAGGGGGTCGCGTCCCTCACGCCCGATGCCATGCACCGACGCTTGCAGAACATCGCTGCGATGAAGACCCTGGCGCTGTCCAGCGACGAGTTTCCCTGGTTGCCCCCGCAGCAGCTGTCAGCCCTGTCCATGCCCGTGCTGCTGCTTGCCGGCGAACGCACGCCGCCCATCCATGCGGAGATCTTTCGCAATGTCTGCGCGGCCATGCCGCAGGCCGAACGCGTGCTGGTACCAGAATCGGGACACGGCACGTCGCGCGACAATCCCTCTTTCTTCAACGCCGCCGTGCTCGATTTTCTGGATCGCCATGAACGAGAACTCCACCCACCCGTCGCCGCCTGAAGTGCGGTTCGCCTATGAGGCACAGGTGGACATTGGCGAGCGCCAGGACCTCGGACATGCCCCGCTGGGTGAACGCTTCCTGGTGCCCATTCTGGGCGGTACGTTCGAGGGGCCGGGCCTGCGAGGAACGGTTCTGCCCGGAGGGGCCGACCGCCAGCTGCTGCGCTCCGACGGCGTGAAGGAACTGGATGCCCTGTATGAAATGCGCACCCACGACGGCGTGGTCATCACCGTGCGCAACCGGGTGCTGATCGACGATACGGCGCGTGCCGGTCGCTACGCCCGCAGCGTGTTGCGCCTGACCGTGGCTGCCGGTCCCTACGACTGGCTCAACCGCCGCGTCTTCGTTGGCACATTGCACAGCCTTCGTCCTGCGCGTTCGGCGGTGTGTGTGCGCGTGTACGAGCTGGCCTGAATGGCGCTACAGTCACCCCAGGCAGTCCGGTGACTGCGGGGAGTTGACGGTGACCTGGCTGATTCTCGGCTTGATCCTGTTTCTGGGCATCCACTCGGTGGCCATCGTGGCACCCGCTGCGCGTGAGCGCTGGGTGCTGCTGCTGGGCGAGAACGCCTGGAAGGGCCTGTATTCGCTGGTGTCGTTTGCCGGGCTGGCGCTCATCGTCTGGGGCTATGGGCAGGCACGGCTCGATCCGGTTGCCCTGTACTCGGCGCCAGCGGCCTTGCGGCACCTGTCGGCGCTGCTGATGCTGCCGGTGTTTCCGCTCTTGCTGGCGCTGTACCTGCCCGGGCGCATCAAGCGCCTGGCGCGTCATCCGCTGCTGGTCGCCACCAAGTTCTGGGCACTGGCCCACCTGCTGGCCAACGGGGCCCTGGCCGATGTGCTGCTGTTTGGCGGCTTTCTGGTCTGGGCCGTGGCCGACCGCATTTCGCTGGCCCGGCGCGAGCGGTCCGGGGGCGTGCGGCCGGTCCCTGGTCTGCCGGCAGGCCGATTCAACGATGTCATCGTCCTGGCAGGCGGTCTGGCGCTCTACGCCTTGTTCGTTGTATGGGCCCATGGCTGGCTGTTTGGCGTCCGTCCATTCGGTTGAGGCCGCCATTGGGGGAACCCCGTGCATCCAGCAGGGTCCTGAGGACGTATAGCCTGCTGGAGACCACCATGACCGGATACCTCGCCCGCCTGCCATCCCATTTGCGAACCGCCATCGTGCCGTTTGCCGTGGTGCTGGCCGCTGGCGTTTGCCTGGTCCCTGTGGTCCGTGCGCAGACCGCATCCACCGAGGTGGTGGCCCGCGGCCTGCAGAACCCGTGGGCGGTCGCCTTCATCGGCGGTGGCCGGATGCTGGTCACCGAACGGCCCGGCCGCATGCGCGTGGTGGGAGTCGACGGGCGTGTCGGTGAACCGCTGGCCGGTGTGCCCGAGGTGGATGCCGTCGGTCAAGGCGGCCTGCTGGACCTGATCACCGACCAGGATTTTGTCCGCAACCGCAGGCTGTACTTCTGTTTTTCGGAGCCGGCCGCCCAGGGCGGCGGCAACTCCACGGCCCTGGCGTCGGCCCGCCTGTCGGAGGATGAAACCCGCCTGGAGGACGTCAAGCTCATCTTCAGCCAGCGGCCCAAGGTGGCCAGTCGCCTGCACTTTGGCTGTCGTATCGTGCAGGCTGGCGACGCCAGCCTGTTCCTGACCCTGGGTGACCGCGGCCAGCGCATGGCCGATGCCCAGACGCTGGACAACCACCTTGGCAAGATCGTTCGGGTGTTGCCCGACGGCCGCCCGCATCCGGACAACCCTTTTCTGGCGCGCCCTGGTGCATTGCCCGAGATCTGGAGCCTGGGCCACCGCAACCAGCAGGGGGCGGCTCTGGGGCCCGACGGCCGCCTGTGGACCCACGAGCACGGGCCGCAGGGCGGCGACGAGATCAACCGGCCAGAATCCGGCAAGAACTATGGCTGGCCTGTCATCACCTACGGAGAGAACTACGGCGGCGGGCCCATCGGCGAGGGCATCACCGCCAGGGCAGGCCTGGAGCAGCCCCTGCACCACTGGACACCATCGATTGCGCCGTCGGGCATGGCCTTCGTGCGCACCGACCGTTACGGGCCAGCATGGAAGGGCAGTCTCCTGGTGGGGTCGCTCAAGTTCCGCTATCTGGCCCGGCTGGAACTGGACGGCGCGCGCGTGGTCCGCGAAGAGCGACTGCTGCCCCAGTTGGGTCAGCGGATCCGGGATGTGCGCGAAGGACCGGACGGTCATGTCTACCTCCTGACAGACGATCGCAACGGACAGCTGCTCAGGCTGAAGCCGGCGCCCTGAAGGACGGCCGGGTCAGGTGTAAGAATGCGCGTGCCCGACCGACCCACCATCAAGGCCAGCGACCGGATGCTGGCGACTCATGTCTGACACCATGGTGCAATCAACCGAGCCTCAGCCGCGCACACTTCTGCTGTTCAACCACGATTGGGACGCCATCGGTCATGCGCGTGTCCTGCAAGCCAGCGGGCAGGCCTATGACGAAGACGGGTTTGACCTGTTCTCGTTTCCCAGCAATCTGAGGCTGGCATTCTTCGACATCGAGCGTTTTGTTGACCGCCTGGCGCGCAAGGCGGCCAGGCGGGGCTGGTCCGCGGTGGTGTCCCACCATGAGCAGTTTGGCGCCCTGGCCGCTGCCCTGCTGGCCGAGCGCATGGGATGGCCCGGCACGCCGGTGCAGGCCATTCTGGCCTGCCAGCACAAGTATTACGCCCGTCAGGTGCTGCAGCAGGTGGCCCCCGAGGCCAATGTGCCGTTTGCCCTGCTGGACGCGGCCTATGGTGACCCGGTGCCGGCAGGACTCTCGTACCCGGCATTCGTCAAACCGGTCAAGGCGGCGTTCTCCGTGCTGGCGCGGGAGGTGCACAACCAGGCGCAGCTCAAGGCGCACACCCGTTTCGGCTCCTGGGAGCTGTGGGTGATCCGGCGTCTGGTCGAACCCTTCGATCGCCTGGCCCGCCAGCGTCTGTCGGCGCCAGGGCGGCCTGTCAGCAGTGCGCACCGGATGATGCTGGAGCAGCCTGTGCATGCGGCCCAGTTCAACCTCGATGGCTATGTGTTCGGTGGCCGGCTCCATCCTGTTGGCGTGGTTGACGCCATCATGTTCCCGGGAACCCAGGCCTTCATGCGGCACCAGTTGCCCACGCGGCTGCCGCCGGCGATACAGGCACGGGCCGCCGACGTGGCGGACCGGTTCCTCGCGGCTGTGGGGTTCGACCACGGACTGTTCAACATGGAGTTCTTCTACGACGAAGCCAGCGACCGGCTGAGCGTGATCGAGTTCAACCCGCGCATGGCTTCGCAGTACTCGGACCTGTACCAGCGTGTGCTCGGGGTAGACCTGCATGCCATCGGCCTGGCGCTTGCGCACGGTGTGGACCCGGCCACGCTGCCGCGCGTGGCACCGCAAGCGGGTGCCGCCGCGAGTTTTGTCTACCGGCAGTTTGATCCGGCATCCCTGGTCGCCATGCCCGGCAGACAACAGCGCCAGACCTTCGCGCGAGCGTTTCCGAATGGCTTGCTGTTCCGCTATCCGAAGTCGGCGGGCTCGATCGCACGGGACCACAAATGGTTGGGCAGCTGGCGCTATGGCATCGTGCACCTGGGGGGGCGCGACGAAGCCGATCTGCGGCTGCGCTGCGAGCAGGCCAGTGCCCTGCTGGGCTGGCCGGCGCCCTATGCAGACCAGACATCGCCGGAACACGCGCCCGATGCGGGCCATGTCCCGGCCACCGGCCATGTGCCGGTGCTGCCCGTCTCACGACCCGCCCGGACCTGAAAAGGGCGCAGGCCGCACAGGCCGCACAGGGCGACGCATCGCTCACGCGTCGCTCACGCGTCGCGCGCGAGCCGCACGCCGCTGAACTGCCAGCGCGCATCGGTGGGAAAGAAATTGCGGTAGCTTGGCCTGATGTGCGATTGCGGCGTGACGCAGGAGCCGCCACGAAGCACCATCTGGTTGACCATGAATTTTCCGTTGTATTCACCCACGGCGCCCGTCCACGGACGGTAGCCCGGGTAGGGCGTGTACGGACTGGCGGTCCATTCCCAGGCGTCACCACCCAGTTGTTGCAGTCCGGTGGATGAGGCCGCGGGCGATCTGGTGCAGAGCGTGCCCGTCTCCAGGAAGTTGCCGTCTGCGGACCAGTCTCGACCCATGGCGATGGCCGCGTGCTCCCATTCGGTTTCGGTAGGCAGCCGAACGCGATGACCCTCCATGGTGCCCAGCCAGCGGGCGTACGCATCGGCTTCGTACCAGCTGATATGCGCGACTGGCGCATGCAGGTCGACCGTCTCGCGCCCATGCAGGGTGAAGCAGCTCCATGGCAGGTAGTGTGCGTGCACGCCCTCGCGCCGCCAGTACAGCGGTGCGTCAATGCCTTGCTGCCGAACCCAGTCCCAGCCGGCTGCCATCCACCAGCGAGGGGTTTGGTAGCCGCCATCGTGCATGAAGGCCAGCCATTCGCCCTGCGTGACCATCCGGTTGGCCAAGGCAAATGGACGCACCAGAGCGTCGTGGCAGGGTTGTTCGTTGTCGAAGGCGAACGCCATGCCTGAATGCCCTGTCCTGACCACGCCCCCTTCAAACATCGACCACGAGAGGGGCGGTTGCGCGGAGGCCGTGGGTCGACCCTGGCCGGTCCGATAGATCGGATCCGTTGGATTGCACGAGAGCAGATGCTTGATGTCGGTCAGCAACAGCTCCTGGTGTTGCTGCTCATGTTGTAGACCCAGCTCCACCAGCTCGGCCATGGCGTCATTCAAGCCTTTGTGCATCAAGGCGTTCATGCGCTCGTCCACCTGGACACGGTAGGCCAGGATTTCGCTCAGGCCGGGGCGGGTGATGAGTCCACGCTGGGGTCTCGGGTGCTGTTCGCCCACACCCTGGTAATAGCTGTTGAACAGCACGCGATACGAGGGATCGAACGGACGAAAGCCGGATTCGAAACGCTCGAGGACAAAAGTCTCGAAGAACCAGGTGGTGTGCGCCAGGTGCCATTTGGCCGGACTGGCATCGGGCATGGATTGCGCCTGGCAGTCGGCTTCCGAGAGGGGGGTCGCCAGATCCGTGGACTGGCAGCGGATGCGGGCGTAGCGAGCGTTGCTGGTCAACGCAGGCTCTTCTTGCCGAGTGACAGGGTGTGAGGTCAACGCAAGTCCCCCCGATAGATGCCGCTGGCGATGTAGCCCATGCCCCACTGGGTGCTTTGCCACTGGAAGTGGTCGCAGTGACTGGCCACCAGCGTCCACGGACTGCGCAGTCCGCCGGGCCGCGCGTTGTAGGGACGGTTCTTCAGCCAGGATAGCAACATGAGCGGACCGGTCCATGCCGGGAAGGCCTTGATGCCGGCCATGGCCACGCGGGCGCCTGGCTGCAGCTGCCCCAGGATATTGGACACGGCTTCGGACGAGCGGCAGATGTCGTGTGTGTAGTTGAACAGCACGGCGTCGGCCAATGCGGGCAGGCGCACCGATTCGGCCGGCTGGTTGACATGCCAGACGTTCGTCCAGCCCTCCCGCTGTACCCGCGCCTGGGCAAGGGCGAACATGTCGGGGCTCTGCTCGAAAGCCATGACCTGCCCGGTCTGGCCCACGCCCCGAAGCAGGGGCGCATAGCTCAGGCCGGTGCCGGCACCGACATCCAGGACGGTCTGCCCCGGCTGCAGGCCAAGCAGGGCGATGGTCCGCAGGCGCAGCGGCATGGTGCGCTCGGCCGAGGCGTCGTAGCCCTGTGCCTTGCTGCGGTATCGTTCGATGGAGATCTGGTTGGGGCTCATGGGGTTCTTTGTCGGCATGGGCCCGGCTTTCTTACGCTTGTCCCAGGCGCGAGGCCGAATGCAGGCCCATCACACCGATCAGGATGAGTCCTATGCTGACCATCTTGACCGCAGTGGCCGGCTCCTCGAGCAGGATCGCTCCGCTGAGTACGGCCCAGGCCTGTGTGATGGTCAGCATCGGCATGTGGTGTCTCCTCAGATGGCCACAGGAGGCGTCAGCGCGTGAGCCAGCGCCTGAAGGCATAGCTGGCAGCGTCGACCACGGCGACCAGCAACAGCATCGCACCCAGGATGGTGGCCGTTCTGTTCATGTGGAACAGGCCCATATGGAAGGCCAGCAACTGGCCCAGTCCGCCGGCGCCCACCACGCCCAGCACGGCGGCCGCCCGAATGTTGTTTTCCCAGCGGTACAGGGTGTAGCTCATGAGCTGCGGCAGCACCTGGGGCAACGTGGCATACAGGAAGACGCGGCCGCTGCCTATGCCCTGGGTGCGCAAGGCATCGGCAGGTCCGGGAGGCGCGTTTTCGATGGCTTCGGCAAACAGGCGTCCCAGCACCCCCGCCGTGTGCAGTCCCAGGGCCAGCGTGCCGGCCAGCGGCCCCAGGCCGGCCGAAATCAGCAGCAGAGCGGCCCAGACCAGTTCCGGAATGCTGCGCAGCGCATTGAGCAGCAGGCGCGTGGGTCCGCGGGCACGGGCCCGATCCTGCGGGTGCAGGCGAGCCGCTGGCAACGCCAGCGCCAGGGCGGAGGCTGCGGCCAGCAGGGTACCGACGGCCGACATGGCCAGTGTCTCCCAGGAGGCCACCAGCACCTTGTGCAGGAAGGCAGGTGACGTGTCAGGCGGAAAGAACTCGGCCAGGAAACGCCCCATGCTGGCGGCAGCTTCCAGCGACAGGAACTGGGCCCACTGCAGGTCGAGGGACCAGAAACTGGCGACCACCAGCACCAGGAGCGCGAGTGTGAACCAGCAGGCCTTGCAACGTGCGTTGAACAGGGGGGGCGGCAGGCGCCAGGTTTCGTTGGCGGCGCGGGTCCGGTTCATCCCAGGGCCTTTCTGAGCCAGGCACTGGTCCGATCGGCCAGGGCCACCAGGGCCATGAACACCAGCAACATGGTGGCCACTTCACCGCCGTTGAACATCTTCATCGAGTTGTCCATTTGCTGACCCAGGCCGCCGGCCCCGACGAAACCGAGGATGACTGATGAACGGATGGCACATTCCCAGCGATAGACGGTGTAGCTCGTCAGTTCGGCCGCACTGGCTGGCAACAGGCCATAAAAAAACGCCTGCAGACGGCCGGCACCGTTGCGCAGCAGGGTCTCGGTCGCGTGGGTCTCGCCGCTTTCCAGGATGTCCCCGTACACCTTCCCCAGCATGCCGCCGTAGGTCAGTGCGATGGCTAGCACGCCGGCGGTCGGACCCAGTCCGACCACGCGCACGAACACCAGTGCCCAGACCAGTTCAGGGATGCTGCGCAACACGATGAGCTTCCAGCGCACCAACTGCCGAAACCAGAACGGCAGGCGCGCCATGCGGCCTGACAGGGCCGAGATGGACAGCACACGCGTGGACAACAGGGTCAGTGGTATGGCAATGACCAGCGCCAGCGTGACGCCGGCGGTGGCCATGGCGACGGTGCGCCAGGTTTCACGGACCACCATCAGCAGGAAGTCACCCGAGTGGGCGGGTGGAAAGAAGCTGGCCATGAACTGCCCGGTGACCTTCAGGCTTTCGGCCTCGAACATCACCCAGGGCCTGAACTCGGTCGCGACCAGCAGGGGCCACAGCAGGACCAGTCCGGCCAGGCTCCAGAAAACGCGACCCAGCCATGCCGGATCGCGGGTTGGTACGGGACGCAGGCTCAACGCTGGCATGTCGGTGCGACGTCGTGTGGCATCAGCGGCAGTGCATGACGACAGGCCTGGGCGCCTGCGGTTCGGGCTGCGCGTCCGGCGCCGGACCGGTCAGCTCGTCCTCGTGCTGTGCATAGAGCGCGCTCAGGCGTTCGCGGGTGACCTGCGCGGCCGGCAGGTCGAACGCCACCTGGCCGTCACGAAGTCCGACGATGCGTGGAAAGTGCTCCAGTGCCACCTCGACCTGGTGCAAGGTGGTCACCAGTGTCGCTCCGCGCTCCCTGGCGGCGGACAGCAGGGTGTCCATGGCCTGACGGGCGCGTGTCGGGTCCAGGGCCGACAGGGGCTCGTCGATCAGCCACAGCGTCGCTGGCGACAGCAGGGCGCGGGCCAGGCCGACGCGCTGGCGTTCGCCGCCCGAGAGGCGGTCCACCCGTTCGAACAGCTTGTCGGCCAGGTCGAACCGGTCCAGTGCGTCAAAGGCGGCCGGTATGTCCCTGGGGTAGAACAGCGAACGCAGGCTGGCCCAGGTGCCCATGGCAGGCAGCCGTCCGGCCACCACCGATGTGACCACGCGCTGGCGCGGTGGCAGCGGCGGCACCTGCGGCGCCAGGAACAGTCGTCCTCGCAGACCCTGCAATGCACGGCGGGGCAGGCGCCAGGGCGTCTGGCCATTCACCTGCAATGTGCCGGCGGTCGGCGGCAGGGCACACGCCAGCACCTGGAGCAGCGTGGTCTTGCCCGCACCGCTGGGTCCGATGACGGCCACCTGCTCACCCGGGCCGATGTGCAGCACGAGGTCGCGAATGGCCGGCGTTGCTCCCTGACGCGACGCCGGATGGCGCGCGCTGACGGACTGCAGATCGAGCCTCAAACCGGTGGTCCTGCCTTACAGCAGGCTGGCGCTGCGTGCCGCATCCTCGATGCCCTTGTAGTTCGACGCCTTGGTCGGCACGAATTTCGTGGCGCGCTGCAAGTCGAGGATCTCCTTGCCTTCAGGCGTGTCCCTGGACAGGGACAGCATGGCGTCGACCAGTTTCTGGCGCGTGGCCGCCGGCATGTCGGCGTGTACCGTCCAGTTGTAGTCGTAGTAGGGCGGGGTCGTGTAGAACACGCGCACTTGAGCGGTGTCGACTTTCTTGTCGGCGACGAACTTGTCCCAGACAGAAATATTGAGCGCACCCGCCTGCACCTTGCCCGAGGCCACGGCTGCGATGGTGGCGTCATGGGCGCCGCTGAAGGCCACGCGACGGAAGTCCTTGTCGGGGTCCACGCCGGCCTGCAGCAGGAAACTGCGCGGCATCAGGTGGCCGCTGGTGGAACTTTGCGAGCCGAAGGACACGTCCTTGCCCTTGAGGTCGGTCAGTCCCTTGATGGCCGGGTCGGTGGTGATGAAGACCGACTTGAACTTCTCGTCTTCCTCGCGCTGAACCAGCGGAATCACCTTGCCACCGGAGCGCGCGTTGGCCTGGACAAACGTGAAGCCACCAAACCAGGCCATGTCGACCTTCTTGTTGACCAGGGCCTCGACCGAGGCGGCATAGTCGGTCACCGGCGTGAACTCGACCTTCATGCCGAGCCTGGCTTCCAGGTACTTCATCAGCGGCGCGGCCTTGCGCGCCAGTTCGGTGGGCGACTCGTCCGGGATGGCCGTGACGCGGAAAACCTGCTGGGCCTGGGCCAGCGGTGCGAAGCCGAAGACGGCCAGTGCTGCGCCAGTCAAGAGAGCGCGTTTCGTGCGGGAAATGTTCAGGTGTGGCATGTCGTATCCGATCAAGAGGGATAAAGAGTCCGTATTAGAACCCGGATACGGGCGTATCCGGACCTTGGGGAGATCGGGGAATGTCTTTGTAAGAAATGGCTTGCGGGGTCGACCAAGCTGCCCAGAGCGACTCAAGACGGTATAAAGCACCTTCAGACAGCGATTGACCGATGCCCAGCACACGCCCCGAGACCCACCTTCGCTTCATCCAGCAGCATCGTCAGGACCCGCAAGCGCTTCGCCGGGAACTGTCTGCAGGACTGTTGGCCGACCGTGCGCACCTGGCACCCAAATACTTCTACGACGCCTTGGGCTCGCGCCTGTTCGATGCCATCACCGAACTGGACGAGTACTACCCCACGCGCACAGAGGCGGCGATATTCGGCGAGCAAGCCGTCGATATGGCACGGCATGTGCCGCCAGGTGCCGTCTGGTTCGACCTGGGCGCGGGCAGTTGTGCCAAGGCGGCATCGCTGTTTGCCGTCATGCGTCCCGGTGCCTATGTGCCGGTCGACATTTCCGTGGACTACCTGCGCGAGGCCCTGGCCGCACTGCAGCAGCGGCATCCGCAGCTGCCCATGCTGGGTCTCGGCATGGACTTTTCGTCCAGCCTGGACTTGCCTGCCAAGGCACATGACTGGCTGAGGGTGAAGGTGCCTGGTTCAACGCCGCGCTGCGTGTTCTACCCCGGTTCCAGCATCGGCAACTTTGCGCCAGACGATGCCTTGCACCTGCTGCGCCAGGTCCACGCACTCTGCGCAGGGGGCGGGGCGGGATCGGGCCTGCTCATTGGGGTGGATCTGCACAAGGACCGCTCCATCGTCGAGCCCGCCTATGACGATGCGCTCGGCGTGACGGCCGCATTCAACCGCAACCTGCTGCTGCATGTGAACCGTCTGCTGGGCAGCAATTTCGCGCCAGCGTGCTGGCGCCACGTGGCCTACCTCGACGAAGCGCGGTCGCGCATCGAGATGCACCTGGAGGCCATCGGCCGCCAGCACGTGGTGTGGCCGGACGGTGAGCGCCACTTCGCCGATGGCGAGCGCATGCACACCGAAAATTCCTACAAGTGGCGACCGGCGGCCTTCGCTCAACTGCTGGGCGATGCGGGCTTTCGCCAGATCACCCGCTGGACCGACAGGCAGGGCTGGTTTGGCGTATTCTGGGCCAGCGCCTGAGTCCTTGTCCCGCAGCCATTCGCCTCAGCACGCCACCGAGCGGAACCCCGAGAAGATGTCGTTGCGTTCGGGCGTGAAATAGTTGCGGTACTGGACATGACGCATACGCGGATGGGTCGCTTCGCTGGCGCCCTTGAGTACCGGGCGGCCATCGAACCAGGGCTGCGAGTAGTCGCGGTACGGATGCGGCGTGAATCCGGGAAAAGGCGCGAAGGGGCTGGACGTCCATTCCCAGACCTGTCCCCATGCAAAGCCGGTGTGCGTGCTGGCAGCCAACCATTCCATCTCGGTCGGCAGGCGCCGTCCGGCCCAGCGGCACCAGGCCTGCGCCTCAAAGAAGTTCAGGTGGCAGGCGGGCGCCGCCAGATCCAATGCCTGCCACTGGCCCCAGCGCCGCTGTTCCCATTGTCCGTCGCTGCGCTGCCGGAGGTAGCGCAGAGTGGGGGCGTCCGGGCGCTGCTGCCAGGCCCAGCCGGCTTCGCTCCAAAAGCGGCGTTGCCGGTAGCTGCCGCCTTCCAAGAACGGCAGGAACCGGCCCCACGACACCGGGTGGCTGTCGATGTGCAGGTCTGTCACCTCGACCGGGTGTGGCTGGCATTCGTTGTCGAAGGCGAACCCGCATCCGGCATGGCCCAGACCGACATGGGCCCGCGTCACGGCCAGGTCCCGGGGCGGGACCGGCGACGGCGAGACGACACCCGATCCGGCGACGGCGTCGTGCGGATCGAATCCCAGCGACTGCGCCATGTAG
The DNA here is from genome assembly GCA_041396505.1 of Burkholderiaceae bacterium. Lineage (GTDB taxonomy): Bacteria > Pseudomonadota > Gammaproteobacteria > Burkholderiales > Burkholderiaceae_C > Hydrogenophaga. The sequence goes on along the minus strand of JAWKYL010000006.1, from coordinate 46,865 downwards.
ACCGCCGCCTCGGCATGCATGTCTTCGTGGAACAGGGCGAGCCGAAAGAAATACAGCCCTTCGTCGGTCTCGGGTGCCTGGGCTAGCAGGGCAAGGCTGTCCTCGAGACTGGCGGACAGGTCCGCCAGAATCGATCGTGGGTCGGGCAAGGGCAGCGACCAGCGACTGTCGTGCGGCACTTCGCTGGAGTTGTAGAGCGCATCGGCATCGATGCCACGGGTGCTTTGTCTGGCGACGCCTCGCGGCGTCGCCGGGTCGGCGGCTGTCCCTTGTCCGCGCAGCGGGTTGCGGGCCAGCCACCAGTCGGCGAACCAGCCGATGTGACCCAGTTCCCACAATGGCGGGTTCAGTTCGGGTGAGAGCGGCACCGCCATTGCCGGACCCAGTGCCGCTTCGTAGCGGGCAAAGAGGGCCAGCGTACGATCACGACTCTGGCGCAGGGCCGTCGCCAGTGCGGATTTATCGAGATTCCGGGCCTGTTCGCCCGTCACCGGTTCGACAATGGAAGCGACTTTCACATCCATGGGCACTCCTTCCTCCATCTGCATCGTGACACCCGCGCTGGCGGATGCCAACAATGGCAACTGGCAAACCGCACGGCGCTGGGCCCGCATGCTCCAGGGCCATTATGCGGTGCGTCTGGCCAGGTCGTGGCCGGATGGTCCGATGGCGCAGGATGACACCTCGCTGCTGCTGGCGCTCCACGCCCGCCGGTCGGCCGACAGCATCGCCGCCTGGGCGCAGGCCTATCCGCAGCGTCCGGCGGTCGTCGCGCTCACCGGAACCGATCTTTACCGCGACATCGCCACCGATGCCCGTGCCCGCACATCCCTGCAACTGGCGTCCCGTCTCATCGTACTGCAGGACCAGGGGCCGCACGCCCTGCCCGAGGCCCTGAGGCACAAGTGCCGCGTCGTGCTGCAGTCCAGCACCCGCCGGCGGACGCTGGACAAGACTGGCCGGCATCTGCGCGCCATCGTGGTGGGGCACTTGCGCGACGAGAAATGGCCGCAGACCATTTTCGAGGCGGCGTGTCTGCTGCGTCCGGATGAGGGCATCCACATCGATCACATTGGCCGCGAGCTCGACCATGCGCTGGGCGAAGCCGCCAGGGACACCCAGGCATCCTGCGGCGTCTATCGCTGGTGGGACGGACTGCCGCACGGTGCCACGCGCTCGCGCATCCAGCGCGCCCACGTCCTGATCCATCCCAGCCGGATGGAAGGGGGGGCGCACGTCATCATGGAGGCCGTTCTGAGCGGGACGCCGGTGCTGGCCTCGCACATCGATGGCAATGTCGGCATGCTGGGTGCAGACTATGGCGGTTACTTCCCTGCGGGCGACGCGCAGGCGCTGGTGGCGCTGTTGCGCCAGTGCCGCGCAGGGCAGACAAGACCCGACGGCGGCATCCTGGGTGCACTGCAAGCACAATGCGCACTGAGGGCTCCCCTGTTCGAACCCCGAGCCGAACAGGCCGCGCTGCTGTCTGTCCTGCGGGACATCCTGTAAGAAACGGCCCGCGCGCGCGACTTTCTGAACTGAACGACCCCGGAGAAGACGATGAACGCACCCCTGACCAACACCCAACCGCGTCTGACCAGCCTGTCTCATGGAGGCGGCTGCGGCTGCAAGATCGCGCCCGGTGTGCTGTCCGACATCCTGCGCAGCAGCACCGCCATGCCGGTGCCCGAAGCCTTGCTGGTGGGCATCGAGACCGCTGACGATGCCGCGGTCTACAAGCTCAATGACGAGCAGGCGCTGATCGCCACCACCGATTTCTTCATGCCCATCGTCGACGACCCGTTCGACTTCGGACGCATTGCCGCCACCAACGCCATCAGCGACGTCTATGCCATGGGCGGCACACCCATCATGGCGCTGGCCCTGGTCGGCATGCCGATCAGCGTCCTGTCCACCGACACCATCGGCAAGATCCTCGAAGGCGGCCGGGCGGTGTGCGCGGCGGCTGGCATCCCGATCGCCGGCGGGCACACGATCGATTCGGTCGAACCCATCTATGGCCTGGTCGCCATGGGTCTGGTGCATCCGGCACGCGTCAAGCGCAACGCCGACGCGAAGGTGGGTGACCGGCTCGTCCTGGGCAAGCCGCTGGGCGTGGGCGTTCTTTCTGCGGCGCTCAAGAAGGACGCGCTGAGCGCCGGCGGCTATGCGCAGATGATCGCCAACACCACAAAACTCAACACCCCGGGGCCTGATCTGGCGGCACTCGATGGCGTGCATGCCCTGACCGACGTGACCGGTTTTGGCCTGGCCGGTCATGCGCTGGAAATGGCGCGCGGCAGCCACAGCACGGTGCGCCTCGATATGGCCCGCGTGCCCTTGATCGACGGGGTGCGCGACCTCGCGGCCCAGGGCATGGTCACTGGCGCCAGCGGCCGCAACTGGGCCGCCTATGGCCACGAGGTGGATCTGGCGTCCGGTCTGGCCGATGTCGACCGCGCCCTGCTGACCGATCCCCAGACCAGTGGTGGCCTGCTGGTCGCCTGTGACCCGGCGTCGGTTGACCAGGTGATGGACATTTTCCGGCGGCATGGTTTCGACGCGGTGGCCGACATCGGCGAGATCGCGGCGGCTGCCGACGGCGATATCAGACTTCAGGTGGCCTGAGCCGGCCGGGCATTCCCGAGGTCACGCCGTGAACATGCCGCGCGTTCTCGTCTTCGACATCTTCGGCACCGTGGTCGACTGGCATGGGAGCATCGTGCGCGAAGTGAACCAGCGCTTCCCGCAGGTCGACGCCGATGCCTTCGCGCTGGCCTGGCGGGCAGGCTACCAGCCGGCGATGGAGGCTGTGCGCTCGGGTGGTCGCGGGTTCGTGAAGCTCGATGTGCTGCACCGCGAAATCCTCGACAGCCTGTTGCCGCGTTTCGGCCTGAACCACCTGGGTGAAGCCGAACGAGACGACCTCAACCGGGTCTGGCATCGCCTGGACGCCTGGCCCGACATCGTGGCCGGCCTGGCGCGGTTGAAGACGCGTTTTGTCATCAGCAGCCTGTCGAACGGCAACATCGGCCTGCTGACCAACATGGCCAAGCGCGCCGGGCTTCCCTGGGACTGCGTGCTCTCTGCCGAGGTGTTCCGCGCCTACAAGCCCGATCCCCGGACCTATCTGGGCGTTGCCGAGGTGTTCGACGTGGCGCCGTCCGATGTCGTGCTGGTGGCGGCCCACCAGGATGACCTGGCGGCGGCGCGCCGCTGTGGCCTGCGCGCCGCCTACATCGAGCGCCCACTGGAATTCGGTGCGGGGTATCCCAAGGACGTGTCGCCCGACCCGGACAACCAGTGGCATGCGCATGACCTGCTCGACCTGGCCGGTCAACTGGGTTGCTGAGCGCGCATGCGGGTTTGTTCTGTGTCTCCTGGCGCGTGAAACAGGCAAAATATAAGAATACACGAATATTTAAATTCTTTCTGCCCGCGCCCCATGATCGTCCGTAACCTCACCATCGCCATGGCTGCTGCGGCCGCCTTCCTGGTCCTTCCCGCCGCTCATGCCGACAACAAGGCCATCGCCGTTGACGAAATGGAAGGTTATCTGGAATTTGTCGACTATGGTGGCGGTGTCATCTTTGCCGAGCAGATCCCGGCCGAGGAGTGGCCGAAGATGCTGGTCATCGACGCGCGCGATGCCGGCCAGTTCGCCAAGGGCCACATTCCCGGTGCCATCAACATGGACTGGCGCCAGGTGCTGGCCCGACGCAGCGAGATCCCCCGTGACAAGCCGGTGATCATCTACTGCAACACCGGATCGCTCTCGGCTCAGGCCGGTTTCGCGTTGCGCGTGGCCGGCTGGGACAACGTCCGCATCCTGCAGGGGGGTATGGAGGAGTGGAAAACCAAGGGGGGCTTCGACGCTGCCGCCAAGGCGACCGCGCCGGCCAGACACTGATCCCGCCCGGCGCTTCAGACTTCGGGTGGCGACGCCTTGATCTGGCGAATCGTCGCCACATCACCCAGGAACACCTGGACCGCGTCGCGTTCGGACTGGGTGAGGTCCGGACGGTCCAGCAAACCAGTCCTGTGCACCAGCACTTCCAGCACCTCGGCGAGGTGGCCGATCTGTCGGCCGTAACTGCCGACCTTCTGCAGTGCAGCCTGTTCGATGGCGGGGTCGGACGAACGACCGAGCTCGATGTTGAACAGGTGGAACTGCCAGTTCGGCAGGATGGGCTGGTTCAGCGCCGACGGGGCCAGCTGCCAGGTCACGGGTATCGAAACGGTCTGCATGGGGCCTCCTGAAGTTGCGGTGGGCACGTCTGCACGATAAGCAGGTTCGGGGCCAGATCGCATGACGGACCGCCGTGGCGTCCCTCTGGTGGGGGAGTGCCGCGCTTCAGGCCAGGAATCGGCCCATGGCCCAGCCCGCGCAGGCACAGGCGGCGACCACCACCCAGGGCGGCCATTGCCAGCGCATCAGGGCCAGCAGGGCCAGTGCCGCCAGAGCCAGATCGCCGATGCCGCGCACAGCCCCCGTGATCACCGGGTCCCACAGCGCCGCCAGCAGCAGGCCGGCCACCGCCGCATTGATGCCCATGAGGGCGGACCGCACGCGAGGCCGTGCACGCAGGCTGGCCCAGAACGGAAGCGCACCGACCACCAGCAGGAACGCTGGCGCAAAGATGGCCAGCAAGGCCAGCACGCCGCCGGTCCAGCCGGAAGGCGCTTGCTGCAGGCTGGCGCCCAGAAAGGCGGCAAACGTGAACAGCGGACCAGGCACGGCCTGGGCCGCGCCGTAGCCGGCCAGAAAGGCGTCTTCGCTGACCCATCCGGGTGGCACGACGCTGGCCTGCAGCAGGGGCAGCACGACGTGGCCACCGCCGAACACCAGCGCACCCGCACGATAGAACGCGTCCAGCACGGCCACCACGTGCGCCGCCACGGACGAGGCCATCAGGGGCAGAAGCACCAGCAACAGCGCGAACAGCGCCAGCCACAGGACGCCGGCCCGCCGGCCGACCGGCACCGTCATGGCGTCGTGTACAGCGCTGGCGGAAGACCGGAGACAGCTGAGTCCGATGGCAGCGGCACCGGCCATGACCAGCAACTGCGTCGCCGTGCCGGGCCAGGCCAGAAGGACGCCGGCCGAGCCCATCATGATCAGACGACGTGGCGTGTCGGGACACAGGCTGCGGGCCATGCCCCAGACCGCCTGGGCGACCACGGCCACAGCCACCACCTTCAGGCCATGCAACAGGCCGGTGGGGACGGCGTCAGCGGCGTGTGCGAAGCCCAGAGCCAGCACGATGAGGGCGCAAGCCGAGGGCAGGGTGAAGCCGGCCCAGGCGGCCAAGGCGCCCCGGTAACCGGCCCGCATCAGGCCCAGCGCGAGACCGACCTGGCTGCTGGCCGGTCCGGGCAGGAACTGGCACAGGGCCACCAGGTCGGCATAAGCCGCCTCGCCGAGCCAGCGCCGGCGTTCGACGAACTCATGCCGGAAATAGCCCAGGTGGGCCACCGGTCCCCCAAAAGACGTGAGTCCCAGCCGAAGGAAGACCAGGAAAACCTCCCAGGCCCCATGTTCGCCTTGCGCCTTCATGGGATAGGACGGGTATGGCGGGCAGCGTGGTGCATGGAACCCGATCATAGGTGCATGCCCCTTGTCGGCCAGCTATCCTGAGTTGAAACTTGCACACACCGTGCCTGCGGATACCTCGGCGCGTGGACCGCAGCGCTTCAGGCCCTATCATCTGGTCCGTGGCGGACACCCCCGTGGTGCCACCCCGTACAACGCATGAATGCAGAAAACCCGCCTTTCGAACACCAGGTCGCCGACCAGCGCACCTATCTGATGAAGTTCGCCCGCCTGCAGTTGCGCAACGAGTCGTGGGCAGAAGACGTCGTGTCGGAGACGCTTCTGGCGGCACTGGCCAAGCCCCAGTCGTTCCAGGCGCGCTCCCAGCTCCGAACCTGGCTGGTCGGCATTCTCAAGCATAAGGTGGTGGACATGCTGCGCCTGCACCAGCGCGAGGTGGTGCTCGATCGGGGTGACGACGACGAGCGGGCCGATCCGCTGCAGGACATGGCGTTTCGGCGTGATGGCCACTACGCCGAGGCACCGGCCGACTGGGGCAATCCGGATCAGGACCTCAGCCGCCGCCAGTTCATGGCGGTGCTCGACGCCTGTGCCGAAAAGCTGCCACCGGTGCAGGGGCGCCTGTTTCTCATGCGCGAATGGCTCGAACTCTCCAGCGACGAGGTCTGTAAGGAACTCGGCCTGACCCCGACCAACCTCTATGTCCAGTTGCACCGCGCGCGCCTGCGCCTGCGGGAATGCCTGGAGCTCAACTGGTTTTCAAGATCCTGATGTCCGTCACCATGTCATTCAAGCAGAAGCTGCCATTCAGGCGCACGTGCAAGGACGTGGCGGCCCTCCTGATCGCGCGCGAAGACCGCGATCTGTCCCTGGTCGATCGCCTGGCATTGCGCATGCACCTGGCCATCTGCCAGGCCTGTCCGCGCTTCGAGCGCCAGGTGCTGACCATGCGCAATGCCATGAAGCAGTGGCGCAACTACACCGACGAGGCCTGAGCGGACGCCCGGCGTTCAGCTCAGCAATGCCTGGGCAAATTCGCGTGCGTCAAAGGTTTCCAGGTCCTCGAGCTTTTCACCCACGCCGATGAAGTAGACCGGCACCGGGCGCTCCATGGCGATGGCGCAGATGACGCCACCCTTGGCCGTGCCGTCCAGCTTGGTGATGACCAGTCCCGTCAGGGTGAGCGCGTCGTCGAAGGCGCGTACCTGGGCCAGCGCGTTCTGCCCGGTGTTGCCGTCGATCACCAGCAGCACCTCATGGGGCGCGCTCGGATCGGCCTTCTGCACCACGCGCCGGATCTTCTTGAGCTCTTCCATCAGGTGCAACTGCGTCGGCAGCCGCCCGGCGGTGTCCACCAGCACCACGTCCTTGCCCCGGGCCTTGCCGGCCGTCACCGCATCGAAGCTGACCGCAGCGGGGTCGCCGCCCTGCTGGGTGATGATCTCCACCGTGTTGCGATCGGCCCAGACAGCCAGCTGCTCGCGGGCCGCCGCGCGGAATGTGTCGGCCGCCGCCAGCAGCACGCTGGCGCCTTCGCTGGCCAGGTGTCGCGTCAGCTTGCCAATTGACGTCGTCTTGCCGGCCCCGTTGACGCCGGCCACCATGATCACGGTGGGCTGCTGCTCACCGATCACCAGGGGCTTCTGCAAGGGCGACAGCAGATCCGCCATGGCGTCGGCCAGCAGGCCCTTCACGGCGGCCGGATCGGTTGCCCGGGACTCCTTGACCCGCCGGCGCAGGTCATTGAGCAGGTGTTCCGTTGCCTTGACGCCCGTGTCGGCCATCAGCAGCGCGGTTTCCAGTTCCTCGTACAGGTCCTCGTCGATCCGGGTGCCGGTGAAGACGGTGGCGATGTTGCTGCCGGTCTTGCGCAGTCCGGCCTTGAGGCGGTTCAGCCAGCCCTGACGCGGCTCCGGTGCCACGGATGCCGGCGCGACGGCCACCGGTGGTGCCGGAGGTTCCACCGGGGGCGGCGGTTGCACGGGCGCCGGGGGCGGGGTCGCGGGTGCGGGCGCCACGACAGCCGCACGGGCTGGCGGCTCCGGCTGTGCCGGCGCTGCAGGCCCATCCGGCGCATGGTCTGCGGGTGCAGCCTGGGGGGCCGCTGGCGGGGGAGGGGGAGCTTTCTTTCGGAAGAACGAGAACATTTTTCAATCTCAAGTATCTTCTCCATTCTATGAAACGCCAGTTCCTTCCGTCCGGTCGCCTGTCGAACCTCCTGTCAATCGCCGGCGCCTCGCTTGTCCTGCTGGTGTCTCAGGCCGATTCCGCGCTTGCCCGGACACCGGTCCAGCCCACCGCCGCTGTACCTGCCCCGCAGGTGCCGGGCCCCGATGCCGGCACGCACCAGTTCACGCTGGCCAATGGCATGACCGTCATCGTGCGTGCGGACCACCGCTCACCGACCGTGGCCCACATGCTCTGGGTCCGCGCGGGCGCCATGGACGAGGTCGATGGCACCTCGGGTGTGGCCCATGTCCTGGAGCACATGATGTTCAAGGGCACCCCCGATGTGCCGCCGGGCGAGTTTTCGCGTCGGGTTGCAGCCCTGGGCGGGCGTGACAACGCCTTCACCAGCCTCGACGCCACCGCCTATCACCAGCAAGTGCCAGCCAGCCAGCTTGAGGCGGTCATGCGGCTGGAGGCGGACCGGTTCGCCCGCAACGTGTGGCCCGACGACGAGTTCAAGCGCGAGATCGAGGTGGTCAAGGAAGAACGGCGGCAACGGACAGACGAATCGCCGCGCGCGCGCATGTTCGAGGCCTTCAATGCCATCACCTTCAGTGCCCACCCCTACCGCCGCCCGATCGTTGGCTGGATGAGCGATCTGGAACACATGACCGCAGACGACGTACGCGGCTACTACCGTCAGTGGTACACACCCGCCAACGCCGCTCTGGTGGTGGTCGGTGACGTCGATGTCGACCGCGTGCATGCCCTGGCCGATGAGCTGTACGGCCGCCTGCCGACCCGGACCCTGCCTCAGCGCAAGCCACGCGATGAACCGCCCCAGGCCGGACCGCGGCGCATGGAATACCGGGCAGCGGTCGAACAGGCCATGGTGAGCCTGGCGTGGAAGGTGCCCCGATGGCAGGGGAACGATGCCGCTGACGACCAGGACGCGCTGGCGCTGACCGTGCTCTCGGCCGTGCTCGACGGGTACAGTGGTGCCCGTCTCGAGCGTGCCCTGGTACAGGGTGTGGACGGGCGACGCATTGCCGATAGCGCGAGCGCCTCCTACGGGCTCATGGGACGGGGACCACAGCTGTTTGTCCTCACCGCCGTGCCGGCCAGGGGTGTCGATGCCGACACCGTTTCCCGAGCATTGAAAGACGAAGTGGAACGCGTGGCCCGCGACGGTGTCAGCGAGGCTGAATTGCGGCGCGTCAAGACCCAGTGGACCGCTGGCGAGATCTACAAGCTCGACTCCATCTTCAACCAGGCCCGCGAGTTGGGTACCTACTGGGTCAACGGCCTGGGTACCGGGGCCGCTGACCGCCTGATGGCGCAGTTGCAGGCGGTCACGGCCGGGCAGGTGCAAGCCGTGGCCCGGCGCCTGTTTGTCGACGACACGCTCAGTCAGGCGGTGCTGGTGCCCGATCCGGCGCGCCGGGAGTCCCGCCCGGCGTCGGCCGGTGGCCGTCCCGCGCCGACCCGCCATTGACCGAACCGACGTTGACCGACCCGCCATTGACCGAGACGCCTTTTCCCGATGAACGCACACCGAACCGATCCGATTCGACCGGCTGGCCGGCGCACATGGCTGAGACACCTCCTGGCGCCGGTCCTGGCGCCAGTCATGGCACTGGCCCTGGCGGCCGTCGCCATGCAGGCCCGGGCCGCCATTCCCATCGAACACTGGACGCACCCCAGCGGGGCCCGTGTCTACCTGGTGCACAGTCCCACCCTGCCGATGCTGGACCTGCAGATCGATGTCGATGGCGGCAGTCGGCGCGATCCGGCGGCACAGGCCGGTCTGGCCGATGTGACCGCAGCTATGCTGTCGGCGGGCGTGCATGCGCAGGGCGACCAGCCTCCGCTGGATGAAAACCAGTTGAGCGAGGCCTGGGTGGACCTGGGGGCCCAGTTCAGCGCCCATGCCGGCAGTGACCGCTTGAGCCTGTCGCTGCGCACGCTGACCCGTGAGGATCTGCTGGGCGGAGCGGTGCATCTGGCCGCACGCCAGCTGGCCGCCCCGGCCTGGCCCGACGCCGTATGGCAACGCGATCGCGAACGCATGGTGGCCAGCCTGCGTGAAGCCGACACCCGTCCGGCTACCCGGGCCGGTCGCGCTTTTGCACAGGCGGTCTATGGCGATCATCCTTATGGTCAGGAAACGACCCCCGAGACACTGGCGGCCATCGGCGTCGATGACATGCAGGCTTTCTACCGCCAGCATGTGGCAGCCTGCCGCGCCCAGGTGAGCCTGGTCGGCAACGTCGAGCGCGGGACCGCCGACCGCATCGTGGGCGAACTGATGGCGGCCATACAGGCCAACGGATGCGAGTCCCTGTCCCCCGTTCCCGAGGTGCAGCCGCTGGAGCGCGCTCAGGAACGGCGCATCCCCTTCGAGGCAGCCCAGGCCCAGATCCTGGTCGGCCAACCTGGCTACCGCCGCAACGACCCCGACTTCTTTCCGCTGCTGGTGGGCAACTACATCCTCGGCGGCGGGGGCTTCGTTTCGCGGCTGACCACCGAGGTCCGAGAAAAACGCGGCCTGAGTTACAGCGTCTACAGCTACTTCGCCCCGGGCCTGCATGCGGGCGCCTACCAGCTCGGACTGACGACGCGTCCGGAACAGGCCGAGCAGGCCCTGGCCGTGGCTCGCGACGAGGTGGCGCGCTTTGTGGCCGAAGGACCGACCGAACCCGAGCTTCAGGCCGCCAAGGACTATCTGGTCAAGGGTTTCGGCCTGCGTCTGGACAGCAACCGGAAGCTGCTGGACAACGTGTCCAACATCGCCTGGAACGGCTTGCCACTGGACTACCTGGAGCACTGGACCGGGCGCGTACAGGCCGTCAGCCGGGAGGACATTCGCCGGGCCTTTCAGCGGGTCTTGCAGCCGCAGCGCATGGTGACCGTGGTGGTGGGCGGACGCTGACGGTCGAATGCGGGCAAAGGGTTAAGCTCAGGCCCCATGAAGCCCAATTCCCGTTCGCGCACCGCGCCATCCCGAGCCACGGCCCATGCGCCCCAGGAAGTGCGCATCATCGGTGGCCGCTTCAAGCGTTCGCGCCTGCCCGTGGCCGACCGGCCCGGCCTGCGGCCCACACCGTCGAGGGTGCGCGAGACCCTCTTCAACTGGCTGGGGCAGGACCTGGGCGGATGGCGCTGCTTCGATGCATTCGCCGGGACCGGCGCACTGGGCTTCGAGGCCGCCTCGCGTGGGGCTGCCCAGGTGCAGATGGCCGAGCAGGATCCGTCACTGGTGAGCGGCCTTCAATCCGTGCGGGAGCGCCTGCACGCCGACATGGTCCAGATCCTGCGCGGAGACGGTGTTGCGCTGCTGCAGCGTTGCCAGAACCTGGATCTGGTCTTCCTGGATCCGCCTTTTGGCGATGGGGGTAACGAGGCGCTGTTTCTGGCCGCCCTGCGCGCCGCACGGCAGTCCATTCATGGTGAAGGCCTGGTCTATCTGGAATCGCCACGCGTGTGGTCTGCCGACGACCTGGCGCCACTGGGTCTGCAGGCGATACGTCAGGACCGCGCTGGTGCGGTGTCCTTTGCGCTGTTGCGGGCTCTGCCGTCGGCCTGAAAGCCGCCTGCCGCCGGGTCGCGGATAATCGGGGCATGTCCGACCTCCAGTCCCGCCCCCGTCTGGCCGTCTACAGCGGCACCTTCGATCCCCTGACACTGGGCCATGAAGATGTGGTGCGCAGGGCGGCTGCCCTGTTCGACGAACTGATCATCGCGGTGGCCATGGCCCACCACAAGAAGACGCGCTTCACCTTGCATGAGCGGCTGGCCATGGCCAGCGACTTCGCCGCCGGGCTGGGCGCCCGGGTGCGGGTGCTGCCGTTCGACGGGCTCATGATGGATTTCTGCCGCGAGCAGGCGGCCAGCGCCGTGGTACGGGGTATCCGCAACATGACCGATTTCGACTACGAGGTGCAGATGGCGGCCATGAACCGCAAGCTCAATGCCGGCGTGGAAACCGTGTTCCTGTTGCCCCAGGCCGACCTGCAGTGCATTTCGAGCACCCTGGTGCGCGAGATATCCACCCTGGGCGGCGACGTGTCGCAGATGGTGAGTCCGGCCATCGCCGCGCGTCTGGCGCCGGTGACCAGGGAGGCCTAGCCATGGCCCTGATGATCACTGCCGAGTGCATCAACTGCGACGTCTGCGAGCCGGAGTGCCCGAACCAGGCGATCTCGATGGGGGAGGATTTCTATCAGATCGACCCGTCGCGCTGCACCGAATGCGTGGGCCACTTCGACGAGCCGCAATGCGTGCAGGTCTGTCCCGTCGAGTGCATCCCGGTCGATCCGGCACACGTCGAGGACCACGAGACCCTGTGGCAGAAATACCGGCGGCTGCAGCAGGCCGGTCAGTCCTTGGCGTCGCCCGGTCCCACCTTGTCAGGGCCCGGAGGCTGAGCCACCTCCCTGGGCGGGCGTGGTGGTTTCGGCCGCGGCGGCTTGCTGGTGTGGATCAGTGCGGTTGCCTTGTCCATGTCGCCGGCTAGCAGATGGTCCAGCGCCTTGAGGCTGCGGTCCAGGGCCTGTTCGATCGCGATGCGGTCGTCCTGTGACGGCTTCTTGAGCACCCAGTTGGCCACCTCGTTGCGGTTGCCCGGGTGGCCGATGCCGATGCGCAGTCGCCAGTAGTCGGGGCTGCCCAGCTGGGCGTGTATGTCGCGCAGGCCGTTGTGGCCCGCATGTCCGCCACCCTTCTTGAGCTTGGCTTCGCCCGGGGGAAGGTCCAGTTCGTCGTGCACGACCAGCACGTCTTCAGGCGCGATCTTGTAGAAACGCGCGACCGACGCGACCGCCTGGCCCGAGCGGTTCATGAAGGTCTGGGGCTCGACCAGCCACACGCTCTGTCCGCGAACGTTGGCCCGGGCCACCTTGCCGAAATGGCCTCGTTCCATCTGCAACGAGACACCCAGCAGCCGTGCGGCTTCTTCCAGCCACCAGAAACCGGCGTTGTGGCGCGTCTGCTCGTAGTCGGGGCCCGGGTTGCCCAGGCCGGCAATCAGTCGGATCATGGTGTCGGATTATCGGCGGACGGAAAAGACAAAGGCCCGCACGAAGCGGGCCTTGTGGTGCCAGGCGGCAGAGCAGGGGGGCCATGGCTGGCCCTGGACTGCTCCGGGCCAGGGATCACTTCTTGCCTTTGCCCTTTTTCTTGTCGTCAGCAGCGGCTGCGACGGGGGCGGCGATGACTTCCTCGACCGGCTCCACGATCGTGGCGATCGTGATGTCCTTGCGGCCATGGGTCACGATCTTGACGTCCTTGGGCAGCTTCAGGTCGCCCGTGTGAATCGTGGCGCCTTTTTCGGCATTGCTCAGGTCGACTTCGATGAACTCGGGCAACTGGGTGGCCAGGCACTCGATCTCGATCTCGGTCATGATGTGGTTGACCAGGCACTTGTCGACCTTGACGGCCGGCGAGTTCTCTTCGCCCGCGAAGTGCAGCGGCACTTTCTTGCGCAGACGGGTCTTCTCGTCCACGCGCTGGAAGTCCACGTGCAGCACAGTGGGCTTGTAGGGGTGGTACTGCACATCGCGCAGCAGCACTTTCTCGACCTTGCCACCCACTTCCATGTCCAGGATGGAGGCGTGGAAGGCTTCCTTCTTCAGGGCGTGCCACAGGGCGTTGTGATCGAGTTCGATCAGGGCGGGGGCGGCGCTGCCACCGAAAACGATACCGGGCGCACGGCCGGTGTTGCGCAGGCGGCGGCTCGCACCCGTGCCCTGCTTGGCGCGCTCAAAAGCGACGAATTGCATGACTGACTCCAGTTGAGGGGTTCCGCGACCAGAACGCCTCTGTTTCAAAATGGCCACCACGTGGGTGGCCGACGACTTGCTGCCTCAGAACAGGTTGTCCTGATCGGCGAACAAACTCATGACCGACTCACCCGAGGCAATGCGCGCGATGGTCTCGGCCATCAGCGGTGCCACGGAGAGCTGGCGGATCTTGTTGCAGGCCTGGGCGGCTTGCGACAGGGGAATGGTGTTGGTGACGACCACTTCGTCCAGGGCCGTGCCCTTGGCGATGCGTTCGATGGCCGGACCCGAGAAAATCGGGTGGGTACAGTAGGCGTACACGTGCTTGGCGCCGCGCTCCTTGAGCACCTCGGCCGCCTTGACCAGCGTGCCGGCGGTGTCGATCATGTCGTCCATGATGACGCAGTTGCGGCCCTCGATGTCACCGATGACGTGCATCACTTCGGAGACATTCGGCTTGGGGCGGCGCTTGTCGATGATGGCCATGTCGCAGCCCAGCTGCTTGGCCAGGGCCCGTGCGCGGACCACGCCACCGACGTCGGGCGAGACCACCAGCAGGTCTTCATAGCTCTTCTGGCGCAGGTCGCCCAGCAGCACCGGCGAAGCGTAGATGTTGTCGACCGGAATGTCGAAGAAGCCCTGGATCTGGTCGGCGTGCAGGTCCATGGTCAGGACGCGCGAGACACCCACGGTCTGCAGCATGTTGGCCACCACCTTGGCCGTGATGGGCACGCGGCTCGAACGGGGGCGGCGATCCTGGCGGGCGTAGCCGTAGTAGGGAATCACGACGGAAATACGCTCGGCCGAGGCGCGCTTGAGCGCGTCGACCATGATGAGCAGTTCCATCAGGTTGTCGTTGGTCGGCGCACAGGTGGACTGCACCACGAACACATGGCGGGCGCGCACGTTCTGTGTGATCTCGACCGTCACCTCTCCATCGGAAAAGCGGCCGACATTGGCGGCTCCGAGCTGCGTGTTCAGGTGGACGGCAATTTCCGCGGCCAGCACCGGGTTGGCGTTGCCGGTGAAGATCATGAAATCCGGGGGGTGAACTTGCATGGTGATCCCAGCTGTCAGTAAGAAAGCGGACAGCCCAGGCATCCGCATTGGATGCCATCTGTCGCTGCCCTGAACGCTCGTGTGGTGCGGTTGAAACGGGTGGCAGGGGAGGAAGGACTCGAACCCTCGCATGCCGGAATCAAAATCCGGTGCCTTGACCAACTTGGCGACTCCCCTACGCAGGTCGATGCTCGGACTGTCGTCAGATCACCAACCTCAAATGTCGCAGGACACTCAACCGCTGCTTCGGCTGTGTGAACCCCGATTCTAATCGGAACACCAGTCGAGCAATGGATGTGAATCCATGTTGCTGCACTGCCGTACCAGCCAAGGGCCCGGAGGCGCCGGCAGGCTGACGGAAGGCGGCATCTGCGCAAACACCGCCGTACCCGAACCGGTCATGCGCCCATGCAGGCCAAGGCTGTCGAGCCACTGGATGCATGTTCCCACTTCGGGGCACAGCGCTTTCGCTACGGGTTCGAGATCGTTGCGGCCTTTCTCGAGTACCCGTTTCAGGTCCAGGAGTATCGGCTGCTTCGAATTTGCAACGTCGTTTGCAGCAAAGCCTTGGAGTATAGCAGTTTTTGTGTCGCGCTTGAGTTCCGATGAGCCAAAAATGCGCGGCGTGGACGCGCCACCCTGTGGCTTGACCACCACGAACCGGGCTTCGGGCAGCCGTATCGGGGTCAGCTGCTCGCCCACGCCTTCCACCCACGCATTGCGGCCTCCGATGAAGAAGGGGACGTCGGCGCCCAACGCCAGTCCGATGGCGGACAGTTCACGGCGTGTCAGGTCCAGTCCCCAGAGCCGGTTCAGTCCGATCAGACAGGTGGCCGCATCAGACGATCCGCCACCCATGCCGGCCTCGGCGGGCAACTGCTTGTCCAGCCGGATGGTGACGCCCAGCCGGCAACCCGTGGCCTTCTGCAGCGCCTGCGCTGCGCGTACGCACAGATCCTGGTCCGGCAGACCCGACGGGTTTTCGTCCAGGCGTTCGATGACGCCATCGCTGCGCAGATCCAGGTGGATGCGGTCGCACCAGTCGACCAGCATGAAAACCGACTGCAAGAGGTGGTAGCCGTCGGCCCGGCGCCCGGTGATGTGCAGGAACAGGTTCAGTTTGGCCGGGGCAGGCAAATCGTGCAGCTGTTGCACGGGTGCGTGGGATGGGGCCGGGACTTTCACGGCTGGACGATCAGGCGCAATTGCGCCGCAGGCGTGGGATGGGCGCGCCGCGCCGTGATCCGGCCTTCGGCGTGGCGTGACAGGTCGGCTTCCCAGCCGTCGGCCCGGGTGGCCAGACCGCGGAGCCAGTCAAACATGGCCGCCACCGGCAGTGCCGTGCCTGCCAGTTCGCGGGTCAGTTCGTCCAGGCTGCCGTGCCGGCTGAGGCGTTCGCCCTGGCGCAGCTGGGCGCCTTCCGGGTTCCAGCTGACCACGGCCAGTGTCTGCCCCAGCGGCGAGCTCAAGGCCAGCTGGCCGCTGCCGGGGGTGCCCTGCAGGTCGAACCCTCCGGCGTAGCTCTGGGGTGGGTCGCTGTCGACCTGCAAGGCCAGCCGGCCCTGCCAGGCGTTGGCCTGGGGCGGGCTGGCCGGTCCGGGGGCTGCGCAGCCGCCAAGCGCCAGCGCCAGCGAGAGGCCCAGCCACGTCACCGCGCGGCGGGATGCCTGCCATGCAAGGGCGACACCGTTCACGGCGTCACGCGCAGGCGCCGGAGGGTCGACGTCAGGGTTTCGTTGTCGCTGGCCAGCAGCAGACCCTCGCGCCAGATGCGGGTGGCCTCGTCACGCCGTCCCACGGTCCAGAGCACTTCGCCCAGGTGGGCGGCAATCTCGGCATCGGGACGGGCGCGGTAGGCTGCCTGCAGGATGTCCAGTGCACGCTGCGTGTTGCCCAGCCGGAACTCCACCCAGCCCAGGCTGTCCTGGATGTAGGCGTCTCCAGGGGCCAGTGCGGCGGCCTTCTCGATCAGCGTCCTGGCCTCGTCCAGCCGGGTATTGCGGTCGGCGAGCGAGTAGCCCAGGGCGTTGTAGGCATGGTGGTGCTCGGGCCTGGCCTGGATCAGTTGCCGCAGGAGGCGTTCCATGTCGGCTTCCTTGCCCGCCTTCTCGGCCATCATGGCCTGGTCGTAGAGCAGTTCGCTGTCTTGCGGAAAGCGGGCCACGGCTTCGCCGAAGACGTCGTAGGCGGCCTGGTACTGCTTGAAATCACGCAGCAACTGGGCCTCGGCCAGCAACTTCAGACGGGCGTCATCGGGGCGGCGCTCCGGTTGTTGTCGCAGCAGTGAGCGAGCCTGATCGATCTGCCCCTGGTGCGCCAGCAGCGAGGCGCGACGCAACTGCGCTGCCATCACGTCATCGGCATTCTCGATGCGGTCCAGCCAGGCATTGGCGGCTGTGAAGTCGCCCTGCTTTTCGGCAATCTGGGCCATCAGAAGGTAGGCCTGGGTCAGGCCCCGGGCGATCCGCTCATCCTCCGACTGGCGCGCCAGCGTCATGAAGGTTTGCAGCGATGCCGTGGCGGCGGGCAGGGCGTTTTCCTGTACCTGCAGTGTGGCCAGCAACAGCCAGGGCTCTGCCATGGCCGGGTCGGTGCGGGTGAGTTCGTCCAGCAGTTGCCGGGCATCGCTGGTGCGTTGCATGTCCAGCAGAATCCGGGCGAAGGTCAGGACGATGGCCGACCGACGCGGCGCATCGGTCACGGGCGCGGCCAGGAAATCGCGGACGATCGGCTCGGCCTGGTCCTGGCCACGCTCCAGCAGTTCCAGCGCCAGCATGGCAGGCAGCGCCGACCCGCGACTGGCCTGGTGTGCCTGGCGGGCCGATTGCAGGGCGTCGGCCAGGCGCTCCATGTCCAGTTCCAGGCGGCCCAGCGTGGTCCAGGCCGCGCTGGCATGCGCCGGATCGCTCAGGCTGTCGCGCAGCGCGGAGCGCACCACATCGAGTGTGGCCTTCTTGTCGCCCACCCGGGCATAGACTGCCGGAATGGCATGGATGACCTCGTCACGAACTTGGCCGGTGCTGGCCTCGACCAGGTCGCGCAAGACGGGGCCCGACTCGGCCACCCGATTGAGGGCCAGCAGGATCTGCAGCTGAAAACGCTGTGCCTGCTGGTCTTTTGGCAGGGTGGATGCCCAGTCGCGTGCGGCTGTCAGGGCGGCTTCGCCCGAGCGCGATTGCAGGGCCATTTCGACCGCGCGCTGGTAGAGGGCCGGATTGCGCTGGGCCCTGGCTGCGTCGAGCATGCGCGAAAGGCCGGCGCCCGGGTCGCCCGAACGCAGTTCGATCTCGCCCAGCAGGATTTCGTAGAAGAGTGGCGCGGTCAGTGCCGAGTTGACCACCTCGGCGGCCGGTTCATTGCCGGTGGTCCCGGGCGACTGCGCGAGAGCCGTCCCCTGAATCGCAATTGTCAGCAACAGCCCGGCGCTGGCGGCCCGCCAGCGGCGTGGCCTGCCGGACCTGCTCGCGGACCCTGGATACGTGGGCGTGACGATGGCGGTGCGGCGCAGAAAAATCATGAGGTCATGATAATGGAAGGTTTCGACAGCATTCGGGCCGGACAGGCGCTGACCCGGACATGGCTGGTGCCATGGACACGTTCCATGCGATCCGGATTTTTCCCTGGTGTTCCTTGTCTGAGCGCGTATGCCCGAATTGCCCGAGGTTGAAGTCACCCGCCGCAGCTTTGCCGACCGGATTGCCGGCGCCCGCATCGTCTCGGCGCGCATGGGCAAGGCCCTGCGCTGGCCGCTCGGGTGTGCGCCGGGCGACCTGACGGGCCGGCAGGTCCTGTCGGTGGGGCGGCGCGGCAAATACCTCATTGTCAGCCTGGACCAGGGCTGCCTGTTGCTGCACCTGGGCATGTCCGGCAGCCTGCAGTTCGGACAGGACCTGGCACCGCCCGGCGTGCACGACCATTTCGATCTGGTGACCAGCCAGGGTGTGCTGCGTCTACACGATCCGCGGCGGTTCGGGGCCGTGGTCCATGTACCGTCGCTGGACGATGGGCGCGCCCGGCGCTTGCTGGACAATCTGGGCCAGGAACCCCTGGAGCCTGGCTTCGACGCTGCAGGGTTCCACCAGGCGCTGGCCAGGCGTCGGGCCAGTATCAAGCAGGTCCTGCTGGCCGGTGACATCGTGGTCGGCGTCGGCAACATCTACGCCAGCGAATCGCTGTTCCTGGCGGGCATTCGCCCGACCCTGCGTGCCGACCGGATCAGCCGGCCGCGGGCAGCGCGCCTTCAGGCCGCCATTGTCGAGGTGCTGTCGCGGGCACTGAAGGTGGGCGGCAGCACCCTGCGCGATTTCACCAATGCGGACGGCCAGGTGGGCTACTTTCAGCTCGATGCCATGGTCTACGGGCGCGCGGGCCTGCCTTGCCGCTCCTGCGGCACGCCGATACGGCAACTGCGCCAGGGACAGCGGTCGACGTTCTTCTGCCCGTCATGCCAGAAGTCCTGATGCCCGGTGCGGCCCGGTGTCGCACAGGCAGACGGCCGGCGCCGTAGCGGGCGCCAGGGGCCGGGTGCTGGTGCTATATTGCCCGGTGACATATTCCACGATCCCTATGAGCTTCAATCAGGATTTCGATCGGCATGGCGCCTGGCGCAGGCAGTTTGCACTGCGTGTGAAACTGCTGTCCGAATGGCTGACCGATCACGACCTGATGGAAGCCGGCATCCGCGAGCGGCTGGACCAGTTGCACCAGCAGGTGCGCGACGACCGCATCATGGTGGCCTTCGTGGCCGAGTTCTCGCGCGGCAAATCCGAGATGATCAATGCGGTCTTCTTTGCCGGTTACGGCCGCCGCATCATGCCGGCCAGCGCGGGGCGCACCACCATGTGCCCCACCGAACTGGCCTACGACCCGGACATTCCGCCCTGTCTGCGCCTGTTGCCGATCGAATCCCGGCTGAAGCCGCAGTCGTTGCTGGACTGGCGCAACGCACCCGAGAAATGGGAGCGCATCGACCTCGACGTCAATGATCCCGAGCAGTTGGCCAGGGCCATCCAGAAGGTTGCCGAGGTACGCCATGTGAGCAAGGCCGAGGCTGCCTCGCTGGGTTTCTGGAACGAGGAGATGCCCGACGAGAACCCGATGCCGCAACCGGACGGCAGCATCGAGGTGCCGCGCTGGCGCCACGCCCTGATCAACATGGCTCACCCCCTGCTCAAGCAGGGGCTGGTGATTCTCGACACGCCAGGCCTCAACGCCATCGGCGCCGAACCCGAACTGACGGTGAGCCTGCTGCCGCAGGCGCATGCCGTCGTGTTCATTCTGGCGGCCGATACCGGCGTCACCAAATCGGACCTGGGCATCTGGCGCCAGCACCTCTCGGCCCTCGGGTCGGGCCAGGAGGCCCGGCTGGTCGTGCTCAACAAGATCGACACCATGTGGGATGCGCTGAGCTCGCCCGAGCAAGTGCAGATGCAGATCGCGTCCCAGCGGACCGACGTGGCGGACATCCTGGGGCTGTCGCCCCGGCAGGTGCTGGCGGTTTCCGCGCAGAAGGGCCTGCTGGCCAAGGTCGACCGCAACGATTCCCTGCTGGAGCAGAGCAACCTGCTCGAACTCGAGACCGCCCTGGGCGTCGAACTGCTGGGGCAGCGCCGGCGCCTGCTCAGGGCGCGGGTCGATGACGGCGTCCGGGCCTTGCGCCAGGAGACCGGCCGCCTGGTCCACACGCGCCTGCGAGACCTGGTCGAACAGGTGCAGGAACTCGAAGGCCTGCGCGGCAAGAACGACGGCGTCATCAAGCAGATGCGTCTGCGCATTGAACAGGAACAGGCCGAGTTCGACGCCAGTGGCGCCAAGATCCAGGCGGTGCGCTCGGTGCATCTGCGCCTGCTCAAGGACCTGTTTGCCTTGCTGAGCACCACCCACCTCAAGGTCGAGGTCAACGAACTGGCGCGGGCCCTGCGTCAGCCGGGCATCAAGCTGGGCGTGCGCCGGGCCTATGGTCAGACCTTCGAGCGCCTGCGGGCCGGGCTGGCCCATACCGAACGGCTGCGCGACGAGATCCAGGCCATGCTGGAGGGCAGTTTCAAGGGGCTCAATGCCGAGTACGGGTTTTCGTTGCAGGCGCCCACGCCGCCGGTCCTGGCGCGCTTCTACAAGGACCTGGACCAGATCGAGAAGAGTCATCTGCAGTATCTGAGCCTGGGCAACGCGCTTCGCCTGGCACAACCCGAATTCGCCGAACGTCTGACCCGCGCCCTGATGAGCCGGTTGCGGGTCGTCTACGAGGCGGCGGTGGCCGAGGTCGAGATCTGGAACAAGTCCGCAGCGGCCCAGCTGGATGCCCAGTTGCGTGAGCGTCGCCGCAATTTCACCCGCCGTATCGAAGCGGTCTCCCGCATCCAGCATGCCGCAGGTGGCCTGGACGACCGGATTCGCGAACTGCAGGACCTGCAGACCGAGTTGCACCTGCTGGAGGCCAAGCTGGGCGAACTGACCGATCGCCTCCTGGAAGAATCCGAGCCCAAGCTGGCCGAGGCCGCCGCGGCATGAGCCCGCGACCGCCGCCACCGGCAGACCAGCTGCCGGTGGCGTTCTTCGCGCGCCTGGTCGCATGGCAGCGGCATTCCGGGCGTCATGGCCTGCCCTGGCAGGGCACGCGCGATCCCTATCGGGTCTGGCTGTCCGAGATCATGCTGCAACAGACGCAGGTCAGCACGGTGCTGGACTACTACCCGCGTTTTCTGGCGCGGTTCCCGGATGTCCATGCCCTGGCGGCGGCCCACCCGGACGACGTGATGGCACTCTGGAGCGGCCTGGGTTATTACAGCCGCGCCCGCAATCTGCACCGCTGCGCCCAGGTGGTGGTTGGTGAGCACGGCGGACGGTTTCCCGAACGGGCCGTCGACCTGCAGCAGTTGCCCGGCATCGGTGCATCCACCGCAGCGGCGATCGCTGCGTTCTGTTCTGGCGAGCGAATTTCCATTCTGGATGGCAATGTGCGCCGTGTCCTGGGTCGCCTGCTGGCCTTCGGGGACGACCTGGCGCGGGCCGGTGCGCAGCAGCGCCTGTGGGAGATGGCACAGTCGCTCCTGCCGGCGCAGGTCGATGCGGCGGACATGGTGGCCTATACGCAGGGCCTGATGGATCTGGGGGCGACACTGTGTGCGCGCAGCCGTCCGGACTGCGGCCGGTGCCCGGTGCAGGACCTGTGCCGGGCCCGTGCCCAGGATGCGGTGTCGGCCTATCCGGTGCGCAGCCGGGCTGTCCGGCGTCAGTCGGTGTCCTGGTGGCTGTTGCTGTGCAGGCGACCCGGGTCCGGCAGCTGGCAGCTGGGTCTCCAGCGGCGTCCTGCCGCCGGTATCTGGGCGGGCCTTCACTGTCCACCGGTGTTCGACGCCGAAGAGGCCTTGATGGAGGCGGTACCGGCCGCCTGGCGACACCGCATGAAAGACCTGCCGGTCCTGGCGCACAGCCTGACCCATCGCGAACTGCGGCTGCATCCCTGGCTGCTGGATCTGCCCGAGGACCTTGTCGAGTTGGACGGGCTGCTTGAAGGTCTGGCAGGGCTGCGCTGGGTGGACGACCAGGCGCTGGAGGCCGTGGGTCTGCCGGCGCCGGTGCGCCAGTTGCTGCAGTCGCTCTGAGCCTTGCCCGGATCAGGTCGTCTTCTGTGGCCAGCCGATGGCCTCGCGGTGCCGCACCCGGGTGGCCCACTCACCTGAAAAACACGCGGCCAGCTGTTCGGCCATGTAGACCGAACGGTGCTGGCCGCCGGTGCAGCCGATGGCCACGGTCACGTAGCTGCGGTGATCCTTGAGCATCTGGGGCAGCCACTGGGCCAGGAACGCCCGAATCTGCTCCAGCATGCGACTCACATCGTCCTGTTCGGACAGGAAGGCCGCCACAGGCGCGTCGAG
This sequence comes from Burkholderiaceae bacterium, assembly GCA_041396505.1. Taxonomy (GTDB): domain Bacteria; phylum Pseudomonadota; class Gammaproteobacteria; order Burkholderiales; family Burkholderiaceae_C; genus Hydrogenophaga. Next base: position 24,426 of record JAWKYL010000006.1, on the reverse strand, counting down.
GCCGGACAGGGGCCTGAGGTCCGGCTCGTAGTGCGGGTTGGGCAGCATGCGCACATCGAACACGAAGTCCGCGTCCAGCGGGATGCCGCGCTTGAACGCGAAGGATTCGAACACCAGGGTCAGCGGGGCATGGCTGGTGCCGACCGAATCCTTGACCTGGCTGCGTAGCTGGGCAGGGCGGATCAGGCTGGTGTCCATCACCAGGGCCTGTTCACGCAGCTCGGCCAGCAGTTCGCGTTCGTGTTCGATGGCATCGGCCAGGGCGCGGCGCTGGTCACCGCTGCTCTTGAGCGACAGCGGGTGCATGCGCCGGGTCTCGGAGAATCGGCGCATCAGGGTGTCGGTGCTGGCGTCCAGGAACAGGGTGGTCAGGTGGACCGGACGGTCGGGCCTGGCCCGGATGTCGGTCAGGCGCTGGGGCAGGCCGGGCAGTGAGTCGGCGCTCCGGACGTCCATGGCGATGGCCACCTTGTTGGCCCGGTGACCGTGTTCGAGGTCGATGAACGCCTCCAGCAGTTCCGGCGGCAGGTTGTCCACGCAATAGAAGCCGGCGTCTTCCAGGGCCGTCAAGGCCACGGACTTGCCCGAACCGGACATGCCGGTGATCAGGACCAGTTCCATGGGGGCCGTCGCACTCATGGTTTGCGCCTCAGGCTGCCAGCAGTTCGCGGGCGTGGGCCAGCGACACTTCGGACCGTTCGCCGCCGCCCAGCATGCGGGCCAGTTCGGTGACCCGGGCTTCAGCTTCGATGGACTGGACCTCGCTGAATGTAGCGCCGTCGGCCTGCTGCTTGCGCACCAGCAGATGGCGGTCGCCACAGGCGGCCACCTGCGGCAGATGCGTCACGGCCAGGACCTGGCGGTCGGTACCCAGCTGGCGCAGCAACTGTCCGACGGTGTGTGCGACGGCGCCGCCGATGCCGGAGTCGACCTCGTCGAAGATGAGGGTCGGAGCCTGTCCGAGCCGGCTGGTCACCACAGAAATGGCCAGGGCAATGCGCGAGAGTTCACCGCCGGAGGCCACCTTGCCGACCGGTCGGGCCGTGACGCCTTCGTGGCCGGCGACGAGAAACTCCACCTGCTCCATGCCGTGCGCCTGGGGTTCGGTCAGTGTCTGCAGGGCGACCTCGAACCGGCCCCCCTGCATGCCCAGCGACTGCATGATGTCGGTCACGGCCGCGGACAGGCGCGGCGCAGCCTTGCGCCGCTGGCGGCCCAATACCTGGCACTCGCGCTCGAAGGTTTGCCGGGCCTGACGTTCGGCGGCTTCCAGTGCCTGCAGATCCAGTGCCTGGTCCACCTGCGACAAGGCTTGTTTCCACTGCGCGTGCAGGGTGGCCAAGTCTTGCGGCGGGCTGCGGTAGCGGCGTGCCAGCGAGACCCATTGCCCGAGCCGGTCGTCCAGCGCCTGCAATCGCTGTGGGTCGAGTTCGGTGTGGCCCAGGCAATGGTGCAGCCCGTGCACCGCGTCTTCGATCTGGGCCTGCGCGGCTTCCAGGGCCTCGATGGCGGGGGTGAAGCGGGGCTCCAGATGGGCCTGGTCCTGCAGCGCCTGAAGGGCGCGATGCAGCAGGGCGGCGGCCGATGGCTCGGCCTCATCCAGCGCATCGATGGCCAGCTGCGCGGCATCGATCAGCGCCTGGGCGTGGGCCAGACGGCCATGCTGGATATTGAGCGTCTCCCACTCGCCTTCAGCCGGGGCGAGCTTGTCGAGTTCGCCGATCTGCCAGTTCAGGCGTTCGCTTTCCTGCTGCAACTGGACCTGTTTCGTACGTGCCTCGTCCAGGTTGCGGTGGGCCTGGCGCCACAAGGTCCAGTGCTCGCGCACCGGTTGCAGGTCCACGCCGGCATAGTCGTCCAGCAGCGCCCGGACGGCGTCGGGGCGGGTCAGGCTTTGCCAGGCATGCTGGCCGTGGATGTCCACCAGGGTGTCGGCTAGCGTGCGCAATTGGGTCAGCGTGGCGGCTCCACCGTTGACCCAGGCCCGGCTGCGCCCTTCGGCGTCGACCGTGCGGCGCAGCAGCAAGGTGTCATCTTCGTCGGCGAATCCCTGTTCCTGCAGCCAGGGCTTCAGGCGCTCCGGTGTGTCGAACTCGGCCGCAATCTCGCAGCGGCGGGCACCCTCGCGAACCACACTGGCGTCGCCCCGGCCGCCCAGGGCCAGTTGCAGGGCATCGATCAGGATGGATTTTCCGGCCCCGGTTTCACCGGTGAGCACGCAGAAACCGGACTCGAACTCGAGGTCGAGCGAACGCACGATCACGAAATCGCGAAGGACGATGCGTCGAAGACTCATGGCTGTATGCGGTGGGCGAATGCGGACGATCCCGTATTCTCACCCGGATTTCAGCCGCCTTCGTTCCAGTGGAGTTTCTTGCGCAGGGTGTCGAAGTAACTCCAGCCCAGGGGGTGCAGCAGGCGCAGGGAATGGGGCGAGCGGCGCACCACGATGCGGTCGCCGTGCATCAGGCTGGTGAGGGTCTGCATGTCGAAGTTGGCGCTGGCGTCCTTGCCGGCGACGATCTCGACAGCGATTTCGCTGCTGGATGACAGCACGACAGGCCGGTTGGACAGGGTGTGCGGGGCAATCGGCACCATGACCCAGCCGTCGATGGCCGGGTGCAGCATGGGGCCTCCGGCCGACAGGGCATAGGCCGTCGAGCCGGTGGGCGTGGCGATGATCAGGCCGTCGGCGCGCTGGTTGGCCACAAAGTGGCCATCGACCTCGACCCGCAACTCGATCATGCTGGCCACACCGCTGCGGTTGACCACCACGTCGTTCAGGGCGGTGGCTTCGAACACACAGTGGCCGTCACGCCAGACGCTGGCGGCCATCAGGCTGCGGGCTTCCTCTTCGTATTCACCGCGCAGCATGGGACCCAGCCGCTCGCGAAAGCCATCGAACGGGACGTCGGTGATGAAGCCCAGCCGTCCCTGGTTGATGCCAATCAGCGGTACGCCGTAGCGGGCCAGTTGCCGTCCGATGCCCAGCATGGTGCCGTCGCCGCCGACCACCAGGGCCAGGTGGCATTCGCGCCCGATGGCGGGTACGTCCAGGGCGGTGTACTGGTTCAGGCCGGTGTTCAGGGCCGTCTCGGTCTCCAGCGAAACGTCGCAGCCCTGGTCGTGCAGGAAATGGGCGATCTCGTCCACGGCGTGCCTGGACCCGGGAGCCTGGTACTTGCCGATGATCACGACATGCGCGAACCGCAGGGCTGCGGCACGCCGCACAACGCCTTGCGATGAAGAGATCTGGGACATGCGCGCATTACAGCACAGGGGGAGGGGTGGCATCCCATGGCAAACCCTTGTCCGACACGCCTGCCGCCGGCGCACTTGTCCGTAAAATGAAGCAACCATGCTGGACGACCGTTCCCAACTGCTGCTCAAGGCGCTGGTCGAGCGATATATCGCCGACGGACAGCCGGTGGGCTCCCGCACCCTGGCCAAGGCCACGGGGCTGGACCTGTCGCCGGCCACGATCCGCAACGTGATGAGCGATCTCGAAGAACTCGGGCTCATTGCCAGCCCCCACACGTCCGCCGGACGCATTCCCACCGCCAAGGGCTATCGCCTGTTTGTGGACACGATGCTGACGGTGCGGCGGGGCGAGTTGCCCACGCTCAATGACATTGCCTCGGGCGCCATCGAGGCGGGCAAGCCGCAACGGGTGATCAGCCACGCAGCCCACATGCTCTCGAGCCTGTCGCATTTCGTGGGCGTGGTCATGGCACCCCGGCGCAGTTCGGTGTTTCGGCACATCGAGTTCCTGAGTCTGTCTGAACGCCGCGTGCTGGTCATCATCGTCTCGCCCGATGGCGATGTGCAGAACCGGGTCATCCACACGCAGGCCAGTTTCAGCCAGTCCCAGCTGCTGGAGGCGGCCAATTTCCTCAATGCCCACTATGCCGGCCTGACCATGGAGGCGGTGCGTGAGCGGCTGCTCACCGAGGTTGAAGCCCTGCGCGGCGAGATTGCCGACCTCATGAAGGCGGCGGTCGAGCCTTCGGCCGAGGACGAGGCTCAGTCCGAGGCGGTGGTGGTCTCGGGTGAGCGCAACCTGCTCTCGATCTCGGAGTTTTCCTCCGACATGGGCAACCTGCGCCGCCTGTTCGACCTGTTCGAGCAGAAGACACAACTGATGCGCCTGCTGGACGTGTCCAGCCAGGCCGACGGCGTGCGCATCTACATCGGTGGCGAAAGCCAGGTCGTGCCCTTCGAAGACCTGTCGGTCGTCACTGCGCCCTACGAGGTCGACGGCCAGGTGGTGGGCACGCTGGGCGTCATCGGGCCGCAGCGCATGGCCTACGAACGCATGATCCAGATCGTGGACGTGACGGCCAAGCTGGTGGGCAATGCCCTGAGCCAGACCAAATGAGACGGCACGACACCCTACAATAGCGAGTTCGGTGGGGCGTTAGCTCAGTTGGTCAGAGCAGGGGACTCATAATCCCTTGGTCGCTGGTTCGAGCCCAGCACGCCCTACCAAAGAACCCTTGTGGTTGTTGAAAAGCCTGCTACCTAATCGGTAGCAGGCTTTTTTCATTCTGACCCCCGTACCAGTTTCATACCAGTTTTTGAAAGAATGCCCAATGTTGGATTTTTGCATCGGCTCTTCTGCGTTGCGCACCGACTACCGGGGTCACCTCAGGATGAGCCGCCCCGGGCTTTGGGTGGTTCATGCCTCACTGTTCTTACACTGTCTGGTGTTGGTTTTGGCTACCAACGCACCGGGTGCTGTGAGATCAATGTAGGTCTGGAATTGTTTGGTTTTGATGCTGGATTTGGGCTGCTTTCCAGCGAAGTGAACCGAAGCGGTTCACCGCTTTGTTCTCGGCAGAGGTCAAGTTGAATTCACGTTCGGTTCTGGCTGGGATCCACAGTCTTCGCGACCAAGTACATGACCAAGGGACGGACCAGGATCACGCTTGCAAAGGCAACTGGCATCGCGATCACATAGGTGTGCAGAACGCGATGAAGATAGTTGGCGTCGAACCCAGTGTTTATCGCTGTCAGTAGAAGGCACATCATGAACGCGATGATGGTGGCCATATAGAAGGCAAATGCCATTGCACTGAACTTGTTTGGAAGTTTTTTCATACTGTGAACTTTGTGGCGCTGCAAGTCTTTAGGTGTTGACTTAACGGCATGACAAAGGGTAAGGGATTACCCTTAGAAAAATACTTAGATATCGAAGTATAGTTGATGTACCGTGCGATCTGCACGTATTCCCCCAGCAAGGAGATGACCATGATTACGCAAGAAGAGAACGACCTGTTGTGCCGTGTCGAAAACGGTGCCCCGATGGGGCAACTGATGCGGCGACACTGGGTTCCGATCTGTCTGATCGAAGAGGTGTCGGAGCCTGACGGAACCCCTGTCAAGGCACGCATCCTCGGTGAAGACCTCGTGGTGTTCAGAAACACCGATGGGCAAGTCGGCGTGATGGACGAGTACTGCCCGCACCGTAGAGCGTCCCTGGTGTTCGGTCGGAACGAGGAAGGTGGCTTGCGCTGCCTTTATCACGGCTGGAAGATGGACGTGGCAGGCAATGTCACCGAGATGTCCTCTGAACCGGAAGCCAGTGGCATGCTGGAAAAAGTCAAACACAAGGCCTATCCAACCAAGGAATGGGGTGGCTTTGTCTGGGCCTACATGGGTGCGGCCGAAACCATGCCGGAGTTTGAGCCACCCCGCTGGGCGCCCACTGCGGAAACACGGGTGAGCGTCGCCAAGGTGATCATCCCCGTGAACTGGGCGCAGATTCTGGAAGGCGCGATCGATTCGGCGCACAGCTCGAGCCTGCACAGTTCGGACATGGTTCCCGCACGTGTCGACGGAGCGAAAGCCACCGACAAAAACTGGCTGCGTCCGTCCACCGACAAGGCGCCGCGGATGCAGGTGCAGCGCGCGTCGTTCGGCTTCCGTTATGCGGCATTGCGTCGCCCTATCTTCAATGCCCAGACGCACGACTACGTGCGCACGACAGTGTTCGTTGCGCCCTGGACGGTGCTGATTCCGCCGAACAACCTGTACAACGTGGCGAACGTGAATGTGCCAGTGGATGACACCAACACCTGCTTCTACTTCATCGGCTGGGGCCATCCTGCTCAGACCCCCGAGACGGCCACTTGGCGAAAATTCCTGGGCCAGACGGTCGGCGTCGATCTGGATGAGCAATATCGCCCGCTGCGCAACTACGAGAACCGGTTCTGGCAAGACCGTCAGGCGATGAAGAGCGGCAACTTCACCGGCATTTCCGGCATTCCGAATCAGGACATGGCAATGTGGATCACCATGGGCAAGATCGCCGACAGAAGTCACGACCGCCTGGGCGCCAGCGACATGGCCATCGTCGAGTTCCGCAAGCAGATGGTTGAGGCGGTTCAGGCGTTCCAGAAGACCGGCGAAGTCATCGGTGGTGGTGAGAACCGCATTCCGAATGAGGTGTGCTCGTTCCAGGGTGTCATTCCAAAGACCGTGGACTGGCGCGCTTACGAGACGAGCTATGTCTGGCTTGAGGGTCAGGACAATCCAGAGATGGACCGTTCTTATGTGGTCACTGACTGAGCTGACTTGATGAGCAAGCTACGACTATCAGTCGCCATGGGCGACTACGACCGCAATCGGGCCTTGTACGACGGGCGCGTCCAGATCGATGGATGCGACCCGGTGTACATGCTGCTGAACCCGGAAGAGATGTTCTTTCGGGCCATGCGGAGCCGAGACTTCGATATCACCGAACTGTCTTTCTCCAGCTATCTGGTGAAGCACGCCAAGGGCGAGAGCCCTTACATCGGGGTTCCGGTGTTCCTGTCACGTGCCTTTCGTCACACGTCCATCTACGTGCGCAAGGACCGCATCCGCAAGCCGGAAGACCTCAAGGGCTGCCGAATCGGGGTGCCGGAGTACCAGCTGACGGCAATCGTGTGGGCGCGCTCGATCCTGCAGGATGACTACGGGATACGACCGGAGGATGTGACCTGGGTCAGGGGCGGGATTGACACGCCCGGGCGCCCGGAGAAGATCAAGCTGGAGTTGCCTGCGGGCGTAAAGGTTGAAGCGGCCCCGGAGATGCGGACCATCTCGGACATGCTGAACACGGGCGAAATTGACGCATTCATTGCGCCAAGGCCGCCCAGTGGTGCCGCGCTGACCAACCCGGATGTGGCCTGGCTTTTCGACGACCCGACGGCGGTGGCCAAGGACTACTACAAGCGGACGGGCATCTTTCCGATCATGCACGTGGTGGGCATCCGCAAGGAGCTGGCAGAACAGAACCGGTGGCTGCCGGGCGCCGTGTTCAAGGCATTCAGTGAATCCAAGGCGAAAGCCCTCGAACTGCTGGCGGACACCTCGGCCACCAAGGTAACCCTGCCGTTTGTGGAGGAACAGCTCAAGGCGGCCCGTGAAACGCTGGGACAGGACTTCTGGTCCTATGGCGTGGGGCCGAATCGAAAGACTCTCGAGGCGTTCCTGCATCACCATCATGCGCAGGGGCTGTCATGCAGGAGGGTGGGGCTAGACGAGCTCTTCGATCCGTCGACCTACGAAAGCTACAGTATTTGAGGTTGCTTTCCTCCGGCAGAACCCGCCGGAGATCGGTTTGGAACGCGCCCACTAACAGCCCGCGTTGATGCTCGCATCGACGCGGGCTTCTTCTTGGGCAAGATTCTCGATCATTTGGACAAGTGCACTTCTAACAACTGAAATCGTGCGATCCGGTAGCCCCTTCGCGCTGATATGGTTGACTTCCTCGGCCAAGGGGACAAGTACCTTTTCCAATGAGCGGCCTGATTCTGTCAGGTACACATGCATGTTCTTCCTGTTGCCAGGCAAATGCCTTCGCTCAATGAAGCCCATCTTCTCCATGGCCTTGACGGCCGTGAACGTCGTGGGTTCCATCACACCCGCCAGGTCGCTCAACTCCTTCTGGGTGAGCCCGTCACGGCTCCACAGAATCCTCAGAAACGACCAGTGACCGAATGAGACGCCAAACGGGGTCAATCGATGCTGAAGCGCTCGCATTTGCGCACGTGCGACGTCTCGCACCAAATGGGCTAGGCGATCATTGGGGACTGATTCCCGCCAGTGGAGAAGCAGGTTCTGGGTGTCTATCGATTTGTCGCTCATTAGAGAAATCAAAGCCGAAGCGGCTGGACTGTGACTTGGTGCTCCAAAATGATAGCTTCTCTTCTCCTGCCCGACTCGAGAATCGCCAGACAGACCTCCATCGTTGCGGCGGACCACGCCCCTGAGTGGACGGGTGGGGCGCCATCTCGGGCCACCGCCCACAACTCGTCCACGACCTCAAAGCGAGGCACCGGTCCGCGCTGAGGGACCTCCAGGCGCACGCCATGGGTGTCGTGAATCTCCACGCCGAAAGGCGTCAGACGCAAATCGGCATACTCACAGCTGACGATGACCGGACCGAAGTGCTGAAAGGCGGCGGGCAATGGCCGAACGTCCGGCGCATAGTCCTGGCCACCAAAGTTCCGACTGGCCTTCCGACGGGCTTCGGCCGCCTCATCCTGCGTCGCCAGGTGCTTTTCCCGGGTCAGCCGGTGGGTGTTGCGATCCTTAGGCCAGCCCATTTCCCCGATGCCCTCCATCCACGAATCGCTGTCAAAGAAGCCATAGCCGTTGTAGGTCACACTGGCAAACGCGCCTGAACGGAAGTTCAATATCGCCGTGTAGGCGCCCTCTGTGGGCCGTGTCGGGTCCCATGATCCGGTTCTTGCATAAACGGAACTGACGTCACCGCCCGCCAGCAGTCGGACCACATCGACCTGGTGCGCGGCCTGACTGAAGACGACGCCACCGCCCTGCGCGGTATCCAGCTCTTCCGGGCGCCTGGGCCGGTAGAGAAAGTCGGTAAAGTTCATGGCGTGAATCATGCAGACACGCCCCCATTGACCCGACTCGATGAGTGCCCTGGCATGCGATACGGGCGCGTTGAAGCTGTGGCTGTGGCCCACAATCATCTGCGTGCCCGCCTGTTCGCAAGCGGCCTGCATGCGGGCGCATGCTGCGAGCGACAAAGCCATGGGTTTCTCAACGAGGACGTGCTTGCCGTGGCTCGCCGCGAGTCGCACATGCTCCTCGTGCAACTGATGAGGTGTGGCGACGTAGATCCATTCAATGTTCGGATCGGCGCAAAGCGCCTCGGCCGATGTGTGAGCCACCCCGCCGAACGCCTGGGTGAAGGCTGCGGTGGCGTTGGCGTTCGGATCGAAGCAGGCAGCCAGCGCGACGCGCGGATCCTTGCTGAGCGTCGGAATCATCAGGGTGAAGGCGCGGCCGAGACCCAGGACGCCGAGCCTGATGGGCTGCATGTGGGGATTCACGGAGGGGCTCACAGGTCAAGCACCAAGGTGTCCGACTTCGCTCTGGAGACGCACACCATGATGTGGTCCTCCTGCTCCTCAGGTAGCAGGGCCAAGTCCCGATGGTCAGCCTCGCCTTTGAGCAGCCGCACCTTGCAAGAGCCGCACGTTCCACTTTCACAAGAACTGGGCACTCGAATGGAATGCTCGCGCAGGGTATCAAGGATGCTTCGGTTGGCCGGTACGACGACCTTCATGCCTGTTTTGGCCAGTTCGACCTCGAATGGTTTGTCGTCGGGGTGCGGCTTCGTATCCGCGCCGAAACTCTCGAAGTGCACGGCGCTGCTGGCCCAGTGCCCCGTCATGTCCTTGACTTCATCCATCAGTCGCTTGGAGCCGCAGCAATAGACATGTGTGCCCGCGACGGGTTTCTCGAAGACAGACCAGAGATCGAAGGTCTTCGACGGGTCGCCGAAAGTGTGGTGGATGACGACCTTCCCCTTCAGTTCGGGTGCACTCAGTTCGTCCAGGAAGGCGGCCGACTCAGGCGTGCGTGCGAGGTAGTAGAGCTTGAAGCTCCTCATGCCTTCTGCCTGGAGGGCGTGAATCATCGCTCGCATCGGGGTGATGCCGATGCCGCCGGCCACGAGGATGAAGCTCTTGGCCTTTTCGCTGAGCTCGAACAGATTGCTTGGAACTCCAGCCAAGAGCGTGTCGCCGACTTCAGTCTCTTCGACGAGGCTTTTTGACCCGCCCCTGCCGTCATCTTCGCGTTTCACCGCAAGCTGATAGAGTTCTGTACGGGCGGGGTCGCTGCACAGCGAGTAGTGACGCATGGAGCCATTGGGCACCTGGACCGCGATGTGAGCCCCGGCCGTGAAGCTGGGCAGCGGTGACGAGTCCGGAGACTTCAACTCGAAGAGAAAGATGTCCTTGGCGATTTTCTCCTTGCGGGTGATGAGGAGGGGATGCATTGTCTCGTTTGCATTCATGGTGTACGGGTTTCTACTCAGCGAAGTTGACGGGTCCCTGCTCTTGACAAAGATCAAGCAAGTGTGAAGAATCGATTATCTTAGATTCCTAAGAAAAAACAAGCGGCCGCGCATCACCACTCGAAGATGGGGCGCGCAGTTGCTGTTTTGTTTTCTTCCTCTCATCAAACTCACTTTAGGAGACAAACCATGAAACGACGAATCTTTGCCGTACTTGCCATGAGCGTGCTCTGCGCATCCGGTGTGGCGCAAGCCCAGACGAGCGACTTCCCCAACCGCCCCGTCAAGTTCATCGTGCCCTATGCGCCGGGTGGCTTGCCGGACACTGTGGCCCGCGTCGTCGCCCAGAAGCTGTCCGAACGCATGAAGCAAGGATTCGTGGTCGATAACAAACCGGGTGGGAATGGAATCGTTTCGGTGCAGGCATTGACCTCGCTGCCTGCCGATGGTTACAGCTTCATCGTTTCCGATGGCTCCATGCTCTCGATCACGCCGCAGATCAACAAGGCCGCCAAGTACGCGGTCGGCCAGGATCTCCAGGCCGTGTCGCTGATCGCACGCTCGCCCCTGTTCCTGGTCGCGCACCCCAAAACTGGCGTCAAGACCTTCCAGGAGTTTGTCGCACGTGCCAAAAAGGAGCCTGGTGCCTTCACCTATGGGTCGTCGGGAATCGGAAGCACGCACCACCTCACGATGGAAGCCATGAAGGCGGATCTCGACTTGTCGATGGTTCACGTCCCCTTCCGTGGTTCGAGTCAGTCGGTGCCGGCATTGGTCGGTGGACAGGTGGACGTTTTGTTTGCCGCGTTGCCATCCATGCTGGGCTTTGTGAAAAGCGGTCAGGTTGTTTTGCTGGCCAGCAACGCGCCCAAGCGCTCGGCATCCGTGCCCGATGTGCCATCGATCGCTGAAACGATCCCTGGCTTTGACTTTTCGGTCAGCGTAGGGGTGCTTGCCCGTACCGGCACGCCGCCAGAGATTTCCAAGCGAATCTCTGATGAAATCGCTCAGATCGTGAAATTGCCGGACGTCGTTGAGAAGTTCCAGACCGCCGGTATCGAGCCCGTCGGTGCCAGTGGCGACGCCTACCGCAAAGTCATTGAGCAGGAGAACCAAGCCATGGCAAAGGCGGGCAAACACGCGGAACTCAAAGCCGAGTGATGTTTCACGATGCCATGCCTTCGCTGGCACTTTGGATCGCTTGTTTTGGCGCCGTGGTGCTCGGGGGCGTGGTCAAGGGAACCCTTGGGGTGGGTTTGCCGCTCGTCGTGGTTCCCCTGCTGTCGCTTCTTCTGCCAGCGCCCAAAGCGATGGGGCTGCTCGTCATGCCGGTTCTGCTGTCAAACCTATGGCAGGCCATAGAGGGCAAGAAACTGGGTGAGGGATTTCAGCGCTTCGGTGGGTTGCTGGTTGGTCAGTTTGTCGCGACGCTTGCCGCGATCCACTTCACCAGGAACCTCTCTGTGCAGGGGTTCAACGTATTGCTGGCGCTGGTCGTCATGGCGGCGGTGGCAATGATGCTGCTCGGGACTTCATTCAACATTGATCGTCAGAAGGAGCGCTGGATGGGGCCATTGGTGGGTGTGATTGCCGGCGCGATGGCCGGCGTTTCCTCCCTCACCGGTCCGATACTGATCACCTATCTTCTGGCGCTCAGGCTTCGTCGGGAAGAGTTTGTTGGTTCGATCAGCATCATCTACCTGTTTGGTGCAGTACCAATGTATGGCGCCATGCTGTTGTATGGGCGGTTCGGTTTTTCGGAGGTGGGGCTGTCTTGTCTTGCGTTGATCCCCATGTTTCTCGGTTTGCAAATCGGTAGGGTGATTCGTCATCGACTGAGCGATAAATTATTTCGGCATCTTTTGCTTGGTTTGTTAATGTCGCTCTCCTTGCTGCTTCTGATAAAATAATCCGTAATCTATGCGGCAGAAAAACGAGAGTCTGGAGAAAAAATCGAGGCGACAGGAGAATTCAATGAATGCGTCAATCAATTGGAATGATGGCTATCTCCTCGGATTCAATCCGATGGACCAAGTACACCAAGAGTTTGTTGAATGTGTGGCCGCTTTACAGCAAGCCGCAGATTCTGACTTGGATGGAGCGTTGGAGGGTTTGCTTCAACACTGCGAGGCGCACTTTGAACAGGAAGATCGCTGGATGCTTGAAAGCGATTTTCCTGCCAGCGAGTGCCATATCAACGAACATGCAGCCGTCCTGAAGTCCATTCATGAGGTCAAGCAGCAGTTGGCGATCGGCAATGTGGCCGTTTGTCGGCAATTGGGGAATGAGCTTGCTGCATGGTTTCCAGGGCACGCAGATTACCTTGACTCCGCCTTGGCGCATTGGATGTGCAAGCGAACCTTGGGTGGGAAGCCCATCATCTTGCGGCGCAACATCAAGAGCGCCGAATTCCCCATCGATTCTGTTTGAATGAACCGGGATTTATTTTCTTATGAATACCTTTGAAGAGCAAGTTCGCGAAGATGTCGAGCGCGCACTGAGAGAAGACGTGGGTACGGGTGACCTGACGGCCGCTTTGGTGCCCGCAGATCGCCAGGCCCAAGCCACCATCATTTGCCGAGAGTCCGCCGTGATCTGCGGGCGCCCATGGGTTACCGAGGTCTTGAGACAGATTGCGCCAGATTCACGGGCGACGTGGTTCCTGAGCGACGGTGATCGCTGTGAGCCTAGCCAGAAAATTGTCCAAATCGAAGGTAAGGCGCGCGAGTTGCTGACGGCTGAGCGCACATGCCTCAACTGGCTGCAAACACTCAGCGCCGTGGCCACTAAGACAGCGGCCTATGCCAAGGTGGTCGAGGGAACTGCAGCGAGTGTTCTGGACACGAGAAAAACCATTCCTGGTCTGCGTGCCGCGGAAAAGTACGCCGTGCGCTGTGGCGGAGGAAAAAACCACAGGATGGGTCTCTTTGATGCGATCCTGATCAAAGAAAACCATATTGCAGCAGCAGGGAGCCTGACAGCTGCATTCAAGGCGGCACAGGAAACCAAGTCACCTGTCGCATTCATCCAGGTCGAGGTGGAGACCATCCGTCAATTGGAGGAGGCTCTGGCCGCAGGAGTGACGATGGTGTTGTTGGACAACATGTCCCTTGCTGATATCAGGACAGCGGTGGAAGTGGCCAGCGGTCGCTGTAGCCTTGAAATTTCTGGGGGGGTTACGTATGAAAACTTGCGTGAATACGCTGAAACAGGCGTTGACCGGATCTCTGTTGGAGCTTTGATTAAGGATGTTAAGGCTGTTGATTTTTCAATGAGATTTCAAGAGAAGCCTGTCGAGTGATTTTATTGCGGTGCCATTATTGATTTTTCATTGGAATGTTTGGGGGCTTTCCGGGTTTGACGGTCTTTTTTGTGTAACTGGAAAAAGCTTGCTTGTATTCAATTGACTTTACAGGCGCGCTTTCTTTGAGATGACTTCCATCGATGTTGTTGGAATGAAAACTGTTTTGGTTTTCGATGATCTTCGGGTTTTTGTGGTGGCAGCAAAGCTTGGTAGCCTTTCCAAGGCGGCCGAGCACCTTGAGATTGCGCAGCCGGCTTTGAGTAGGCGTCTTAAGAGATTGGAGCTTCGAATCGGGGCTGAGCTTATGACACGTAGTGCGAAGGGTGTTTTTCTGACAAATCATGGTAGTAGGCTTTTCTTTAGGTCGCATCGTTTGGTTGATGGCATCGCAGAGATTGAGCGGGATTTTGTTCTGCAAGTGGGCTTGACGACAAATGATTGGAGATCTTGATTTTGTCTTCCATCTCTTTGTTCTTTGGCGGCTTTTGCCGAAAGGGTTGGATGAATGAGGCTCTCAAATCTGCTGGCGACTTGACAAAAGAATTGTGATTTTAATTTTAGGAGACAAATGTGGCGATTGCCAGTCAAAAGGACTTTCTGTCGGGGCTTATGTTCATGATCGTTGGCAGCGGGTTTGCAATGGGGGCTATGAGCTATGAGGTCGGATCTGCGGCCCGCATGGGCCCCGGATATTTTCCGTTCTTCCTGGGTCTGATCTTGGTGGGGCTTGGCATTCTGGTCACTGTCAATGCATTGCGCGCTGGTCTGCCTCACGGCGATCCAATCGGCGCCATTGCATGGCGCCCGCTGGTGTTCATTCTGAGCGCCAATCTGCTGTTCGGTGTGTTGCTGGTCGGTTTGCCGTCCATTGGGCTGCCGCCTTTCGGGCTCATCGTGGCCATCTTTGGGCTGGTGATCGTGTCCGGTTATGCGCGCAAGGGTGCCAGCCTCAAGGAGTCGCTGATCCTGTCAACCATCCTAGCGGCGGGCAGCTACGTGGCCTTCGTGAAACTGCTGAATCTGCAGTTCCCGGTGCTGCCCTGGTTCCTGGCGAACTGATCCGAGGAGAACCACAACATGGACCTATTTCACAATCTTGCGCTCGGTTTCGGCGTTGCTTTTACTGTTCAGAACCTGATCTACGCATTTGTCGGCTGCCTGTTGGGCACGCTGATTGGCGTGTTGCCTGGTATCGGCCCCTTGGCCACCATCGCCATGCTGCTGCCCGCCACCTACGGGCCGGAGCCCGTGGCCGCGCTCATCATGCTGGCGGGCATCTATTACGGTGCGCAGTACGGTGGCTCGACCACCGCCATCCTGGTCAATCTTCCGGGAGAGTCGTCTTCGGTGGTCACCGTGCTCGACGGCTACCAGATGGCCCGCAAGGGCAGAGCAGGCCCGGCATTGGCCGCCGCTGGCCTGGGTTCCTTCTTTGCTGGCTGTGTCGGCACCCTGATCCTGGCAGGTTTTGCTGCGCCGTTGACTGAAGTGGCACTGGAGTTCGGTCCTGCCGAGTACTTCTCGCTCATGATCGTGGGCCTGATTGGTGCCGTGGTGCTGGCCTCGGGCTCGCTGCTCAAGGCTCTGTCCATGATCGTGTTGGGCCTGCTGCTGGGCTTGGTGGGCACCGACGTGAACTCCGGCGTCGCGCGCTACAGCTTCGACATCCCCGAACTCACCGATGGCATCAGCATTCTGGCCATCGCCATGGGTATCTTCGGCTACGGCGAAATCATCAGTAACCTTTCGGTCCCTGACGAAAAGCGAGAAGTATTCACAGGCAAGGTGCAGGGCATCCTACCCACGGCAGAAGACTTCAAGCGGATGCTGCCTGCGGTGCTTCGGGGCACTACATTGGGCTCTGCTCTGGGTATCCTGCCTGGTGGCGGTGCACTGCTGTCGGCTTTTACTGCCTATACGTTGGAGAAGAAAACCAAGCTGCAATCGGGAGAAGTACCCTTCGGTCAGGGCAACATTCGCGGTGTGGCCGCACCCGAAGCGGCCAACAACGCCGGCGCACAGACCTCGTTCATTCCGTTGCTGACCCTGGGTATCCCGCCCAACGCCGTGATGGCGCTGATGGTCGGCGCCATGACGATCCACAACATCCAGCCCGGCCCGCAGGTCATGACCAGCAACCCCGAGCTGTTCTGGGGCCTGATCGCCTCGATGTGGATCGGCAACGCCATGCTGGTGATCCTGAACCTGCCCCTGATCGGCATCTGGATCAAATTGCTGACCGTGCCTTACAAGTGGCTGTTCCCGGCCATCGTGCTGTTCTGTGCGATCGGGGTTTACTCGACCAACAACAACAGTTTTGACATCTGGATGGTGGCGCTTTTCGGCCTGATCGGCTATGGCTTCATCAAGCTTGGGTGCGAACCGGCGCCGTTGTTGCTGGGCCTGATCCTGGGCCCCATGATGGAGGAGTACCTGCGCCGGGCGCTGCTGATCTCGCGCGGCGACTGGTCGGTATTTGTGACCCGTCCGATTTCTGCCAGCCTGCTGGTCGTTGCTCTCGTTCTCCTGACGGTCGTGTTGTTGCCGTCGGTCAAGAAAAAGCGCGAGGAAGCCTTCGTCGAGGATTGAAGGTTCAATGTGGTATTGCCAAGGGATACGAGCTTCTCGGCAGAAACAACGAGGCCAAATATCTCCGCGAACTTTAGTGGCAGTTTATTTTTGGTGGGGTTTGATATGACCAAAGTGACAACTGAGCAAAATTCTGATGAAGCTTCTCCATTGAATGATTTTTCCAACTGCCATGTAGGAATTGTTTCTCACTTGAGCACGCTGGGTGAAATTCCGGACCTTGCCAAGGCGGCCGCGCAGGCCAGCAAGATTGCAGAAGAAACTGTTGCGTTCTTCAGGACGGCTGTGTTTGATCACCACTCGGAGGAAGAGCGCGATCTCTTTCCGGCAGTTTTGGCCAATGCGCTGCCTGGTGATGAGCGCGACATGGTCCAGCGGATGGTTAATGACCTGACGGCAGAACATCGTGAAATAGAAAGACTGTGGGCGTCTATAGAACCAGAACTTGCGAAGCTCGCCAAGGGTCGGATCACCGATGTCAATGAGGCGTCCATTCAAAGGCTGGTTACTCAGTACACAGCGCATGCGAAGCTGGAGGAAAGCGATTTCTTGCCGCTTGCTGAAAAAGTCCTTGGGCGAAAGGATCCGAAAATGGCGGAGCTGGGCCTTGCTCTCCATACACGGCACGTGTTTCGCGCGGCGCGTCGGGGCTTGAAAGGCTCCTGATCGATTGTCCTGCGCAAAAACCGGTGCTGATGCGCATGGAGCGAACGGCTTTGCGGTTGGCATGAGCGGCTGTCCGTGTGCTCGTGACGACCGCGACTGAGAACACCGCCCAACCGCCCCGGCTGGAACCCGGTCGGATTGAGCGCAAGCAACAGCTCCTCCAGGCACTCCTCGCGGCCCATGCCCAAGAGTTTGTAGCCGCCAAAAGGGGCGCCGGGTATGTGGATGGAGCAGTCGTTGATCCAGACGTAGCCGGTCTGCACGCGTGCCGCGGCACGGTGGGCCGTGACCAGATTCTGGGTCCAGAACGAAGCCGTCAGGCTAAAGGAAAGGCCGTTGACCACGTCGAACATGGCGTCCTCGTCGCGCCAGCGCATGATGCTGAGCACCGGGTCGAAGATTTCCTCGCGCGCGATGCGGTGCGATGCCTCGACGCCCTGGAGCACCGTAGGTTCGATGAAATAGCCGTTGGGCAGGTCAATCGGTCTGCCGCCGCCGCACACGAGATGCGCGCCGTCGGTTGGGCGATGTAGTCCATGCTGCGCTGGTATTGCGCCATGCTGGCCATGGCGCCCATGGTGGTCTGCATGTGCGTGGGACATTCTCCGTCTTCCAGGTGACTGCGGACGGCCTGCGCAGTGTCATCGCCGTGAATGCGCCCCGGGACATCAAGGCGGCCAAGCGCTGGCTGAAGCAAGGCACTTGCCCGCTGCCGTCTGTTCTGGTCGACGTGTCGGTGCGCTTGGACAAGCTTTGATGTGCCTGGAGACGGAGGCTGGACCGCTGGCCTCCGTCCGCGCTTTGCGGTTACAGCATGGACACGTTGACGTTCTTGACCTGGGTGAACTCGTACAGTTCATCCTTGGACTCCTCGCGGCCCAGGCCCGACTGCTTGTAGCCGCCGAAGGGCGCGCCGATGAAGTGCGACGAGCAGTCGTTGACCCACACGTAGCCGGCTTCCACGCGAGCGGCGGCGCGGTGCGCCGTGACCAGGTCGCGCGTCCAGATGGACGCGGTCAGGCCCAGCTCCGTGCCGTTGACGGCATCGAACATCTCGTCCTCGCGGCTCCAACGCAGCACGGACAGCACCGGGCCGAACACCTCCTCACGCGCCAGTTTCATCGACGGCGCCACGTTGGTGAAGACCGTGGGCTCGATGAAGAAGCCGTTGGCCAGTTGCGGGTCCGTGGGATGCGCGCCGCCAGCCGCCAGCTGGGCACCCTCGTTGCGAGCTGAGGCGATGTAGGCCAGGCTGCGCTCGTACTGCGTGCGGTTGATCAGCGCGCCCATGGTGGTGTCCATGTGCGTGGCCAGGCCTGGGCGGTGGCGCTCGTGCAGCAGGGCAACCATTTTTTCCACGAAGCGGTCGTGCACGCTCTCGTGCAGGAACAGGCGGCTGGTCGAGCCGCAGGACTGGCCGCACCAGGTGAAATTCATGCCGCGCACGGCACCATCGACCGCGCGGTCGATGTCGGCGTCCGGGTAGATGACCATGGCATTCTTGCCGCCGAGTTCAAGCAAGCAGCGCTTCATGGTGTCGGCGGCGCTGTGCAGCACCGCCTTGCCGGCCGGAACGCTGCCGATCAGGCCCACGGCTGCCACATCCGGGTGCCCCACCAAGGCCGCGCCGACGTCACGCCCGCCCACCACGCAGTTGAGCACGCCGGGCGGGAACAGGTCCTGCAGCAGCTCCATCAGGCGCAGCGTGGACAGTGGTGCCTGCTCCGGCGGCTTGATGACCACGGTGTTACCGGCCGCCAGCGGCGCGGCGATCTTGCCGGCGGCGAACATGAAGGGGTGGTTGAAGGGGAAGATGCGAGCCACCACGCCCAGGGGCTCGCGGCGGGTGTAGTTGAGCGAGCCGTTGCCGGTGGGGATGGTCTCGCCCTTGATCTCCAGCACCAGGCCGGCGAAGAACTCCAGTTGCGTGGCGGCGATCTCGGCGTCGAACACCATGGCCTTGACGGGGTTGCCGCAGTCGGCGGCGTCTAGCAGCGCCAGGTCCACCGCGTTGGCGCGGATGCGCGAGGCAGCTTCGCGCAGGCGGCGAGCGCGCTCAAGTGGTGGCGTTGCGGCCCAACCGGGAAAGGCTTGACGCGCGCTTTTCACTGCGGCGTCGATGTCCGCGGTGCTGGCCAGTTGCACGCTGGCGAGCACCTCGCCGGTCGAGGGGTTGATGCTATGCAGGCTCTCGGCCTGCGCGCTCGCATGCCACTGGCCACCCCAGAACTGGCCCTGCTGCGTGGGCAGGACGGCAGGAACGCGCGAAGAAAGATCGGTTGGATTGGACATAAAAGATCACCCTTGTTCAAGATAACGGCAGATTTCTCCCAGCTCACCGCTCAAAGGCGTCGGGCATGGAGATTGAGGTGATTGGATCGAGCAAGACGGGAAAGAGGCTCTGTCGCGATAAGGCCGCGCAGGGACAATAGGTGATGGGCCCACTGCATCTTCAATTGTCCAACTCCACCTTGCGGCGAGTGTGAAGTCCCCTCGAATTCTTGGGCCAGTCAGAAGCAGAGGTTGGGTCTGGGGGAATTCTCTACTTCCGCCTGGCACAGGTTTTCAAGGGGACTTCAAGTCGCGCTAAACCTCGAAAATCCCGAAAAAATCCTCGCGCAGGGCGCGCTTGAGAATCTTGCCGCTGGCGTTCTTCGGCAGGGAGTCCCGGATTGCCACATGCTTCGGCGACTTGAAATGGCTCAGTGTCTCGCGGCAATAGGCGACGACCTCGTCTCCGGTTAGGTCATGGCCGGACTTCGCCACCACGACGGCGACGACCGCCTCGATCCAGGTCGGGTGGGCCACGCCGAAGACGGCGACCTCGGCTACCTTCGGGTGTCGGAAGATCGCTTCCTCGACCTCTCGGCTGGCCACGTTTTCCCCGCCCGACTTGATCATGTCTTTCTTGCGGTCGACAACATAAAGATAGCCCTCGTCGTCGAACCGCCCCAGATCGCCGCTGTGGAACCAGCCGCCCTTGAACGATTCCGCCGTCTTCTGCGGATCGTTGTAGTAGCCAAGGATGAGATGGGGGCTGCGGTGGGCGATCTCGCCGATTTCTCCGACAGGCAGGTCTACGCCGTCATCGTCGACGACGCGGGTTTCGACGTTCAGCCCAGGCCGCCCGGCCGAGCCGAGCTTGGTCAGCTGGTCCTCGGGCCGCAGGACAGTGGCGCAAGGCGCCATCTCTGTCTGGCCGTAGAAGTTGTATAGCCGCATGTTCGGTAGGCGCCGGGACAGTTCCTCGATGATCGCTGTCGGCATGATCGAGGCGCCGTAATAGCCCTGGTTCAGGCTGCTCAGGTCGTACTTGTCGAAATCGGGGTGCCGCAGCAGCAGGATCCAGACGGTGGGCGGGCAGAAGAGCTTGGTCACCTTCTCGGCCTGGATCGCCTCGAACATAGTGACCGGGTCTGCGCCATCCTGAAGAATGCTGGTCGCTCCGAGATAGAGATCGGGCGTCAGGAAACAGTCGAGCTGAGCGCAATGGAAAAGCGGCAGGCAATGCAATTCGACCGCGTCGGACCGCATCTCGCCATCGGAGATGACGGTCACATATTGCGCGTAAAGCGCGCTCGCCGGTAGCATGGCCCCCTTGGGGCGCGACTCGGTTCCGCTGGTATACATCATCTGGCTCGGGTCCTCAGCGCCCATCGGCACCCAGGGCTCGGAACTGTCGGGATGCTCGTAGAGCGCCTCGACGGGGCGCCAGCGATCAGAGACCGTGCCCCCCGCGTGGCGGATCGACAGAAGGATGTCGGGCACCTTTCCCAGATGGTCCAGCGCCGCCTCTGCCACGGGGCAGAGGGAATCCTGGCAGATCAGCCCGCGCGCGCCAGAATGTTCAAGGATATAGGCCACGTCCTCGGCATTCAGCATGAAGTTGACGGGCGCGACCACCGCCCCGATCCGCGCCAGTGCGAAACGCAGTATCACAAAGGCACGGTTGTTGCGCGACAGGAGTGCGATCCTCTCGCCTTTGCGGATACCGAGCGCCGACAGCGCGTTGGCGGCGCGATTGACCACCGTGTTTAGCGTGCTGAATGTGTCCCTCTTGTCGCGAAAGACTAGCGCCAGTTTGTGAGGATGTCGCGCCGCACTCCGACGCAGCAGATCACCAAGCTGCTGATCTCGCGCGCGGGCGATATCGCATGCCGCATCGTCTTGCTTACTCTGTTCCACCTGTTTTCTCCTCTTGAAACCTGTCGATCAGCGGGCTTGCGAAGGCCTACGCGGTGCCAGCCAACTCAGGCCGACGCGAGTTGCGCGACCCGGAACCTCACACCGTTCATCGCCTCGTCCCTGACGCGGTCACGGAAAGTTTCGATCGTGTCCGGCCAATGGGTGAACACCTTTCCGGCGCCGCCCACCCGGTAGTACGAGATGCAGTTTCCCTGAACCAGGACGCTGGCATCCGCCCGGTCCTGGATGTTTGCATTGAACCTCTCGTAGGCCTCCTCATCCACCTCCAGGATGTCCGTTCCCTTCGATCGCGCGTTCTTGATCGCATCGAGGATGAAACCGGTCTGTGCCTCGACCATATCGGTGACCGAGGCGCTGCCCGCGTTGGGGCCGGAGATCAGGAAGAAATTCGGAAAGCCCTCGACCATCGTGCCGTAATAGGCATGGGGTACCTCGTGCCACTCTTCGGCCAGATCGCGCCCGTTCCGACCCGTCACAGTCAAGCTGCCCAGCATATTGGTCACCGCGAATCCGGTCGCCCAGATGACCATGTCCACCGGATAGCGGTTGCCATCGACATCGACAATGCTGTCGCCGGACACGCCGGAGACACCGCGCCCGATCAACTCAACGTTCGGATTGTCGAAGGCTGGATAGTAGGCGTTGCTGAACAGCGGCCGCTTGCAACCGAAGCGGTAGTTCGGCGTCAGCACCTCTCGGACATGGGCATTAGTCACCAGTTTGTCGAAGGACTCACGCCATGTCGCCTCCTGCCCGGCAATGGCAGCGGCGTTCATCGGGAAGCGGCACTTGGAGATCTGTTCGAAGCGGTTGAACCACTCCTCGCGCCGCGTGCGCTGCTTTGCCGCGAAATCGGGACTCCTGCGGTCATCTTCGCTGAAGGCGATGTCGGGCCGCGGCATCACATAGGACGGCGTGCGCACGAAGACATAGGTCTTCTCGGCATGTTCAGCGGCATATGGCACGACCTGGATCGACGTCGCGCCCGCCCCCACGACCGCCACTCGTTTGCCCTTGAGATCGATGCCTTCATGCCAGTACGACGAGTGGACCGATTCGCCCGTGAAGGTCTCTAGCCCAGCGACCCTCGGCAGCGACGGCTGCGAGAATAGACCTCCGGCCCAGATCAGGTATCGGGCGATCCAGGTCCTTCCACCCTCGCTTCTGACGCGCCAGGCGGCAATGCCCTCGTCCCAGACTGTCTCGGCGATCCGCGTGTTGAACACGGTTTTCCCGGTGACGTCGTACCGGTCCGACAGTTCCCGAAGATAAGCGAGGATCTCGGATCCCGGCGCAAAATTGCTCGACCACTTGTTTCCCGGAAAGAAGCTGTAGGCGTAAAGGTCGATTGGAGTGTCGCAGGCGACGTTGGGATAGCTGTGCTGGCGCCAGACGCCGCCGGCGCTCTCCGCCGCCTCGATCACCGCAATGTTGGTCAGCCCGTTCTCGATCAGTTTTGCCGCCGCTCCCAGGCCGCCAAGACCGGCACCGATGACGAGCGCGTCCAGAAATTCCCTGTTGGTGTCACTCATTTCAAGACTCCTTCTTCCGGCTCCTGGTAGTCCTCGAGCTTCAAGACTCCTTCTTCCGGTTCCTGGTAGTCTTCGGCCACGAAGATCGTGTGTTGGTCGAGCTGATCGAGATCGTCGCCTGGCCAGTCCGCCATGTTGTTGCCGAAACTGTCCGTCACATAGTTGGTGCATTCGCCCGAACTGTAGGCGCCGCGCGCATTGATCTCGTCCGCCCGTCGCTTCCACGCCGTCTCGGCACGTTCGAGTACCTCGAGTGCCGGCACCCCCGCACGCTCCGTGTGCCGGATGGCAGCGACGATGTAATGGCTGGCGATCTCGCCGGTCCGCAGACCGCCCAGCGACTTGGCACGCCCGTTGGGACCGCCCCCGACAAGGAAGAGGTTCGGGCACATGCTGACCTGGATGCCCTTGTACGCCCGCACATGCCCGCCCTGCGCCTCGGCAACCGTCTTGCCGTCGCGCCGGATGACGCGATCGAGGATGCTGGTGCCCCAGCGGAACCCCGTCGCCATGACGATCGCGTCCACCTCGAACATGCGCCCGCTGCGCGAGACGACACCCGTCTCGGTGATTGCGCTCGCAGCTTCGGGCACCAGTTCGACATTGGGCTGCTGGAGCGAGCGATACCAGTCGTCGCTCATCCCCGGCCGCTTGCAGCCGAAGTTGTAGTCCGGCGTAAGGAGGGCACGCAGCTTCGGATCGGCCACTTCCGACTTGAGGAAGCGCAACGCCTCGTTCGTGATCTTCGCCCAGTGCGCCGCGCGGTCGACCCCGGGGTCCAGCTGCAGATCGGCGCGATATCCCGCGCGTCGGCCGTCCTCGTTTCGCTTCCGCTCGCGCCGGATGCGCTCGATATTGGTAGCGAGATCCTGCCGCTCGGCCTCGGTGAAGATCCGCTGCTTCTGCGGCAGGATCCAGTTCGGCGTGCGCTGGAAGACCACGACATTCTTCGCGACCTTCTGCATCGCCGGAACGATCTGCAAGGCCGAGGATCCGGCGCCGACCACCGCGATCCGGTCGTTGGCGCCGGTATAGTCCGAGGGCCAGTGCTGCGAATGGAAATAGCGACCCTTGAAGCTCTCGTATCCGGGGATGATATTGCTGACCGCATCGTCCAGGAAGCCCGTAGCCAGGATCAAATGGCGTCCCAGCCGGCGGCCTTTCGAGGTTTCCAGTTCCCAGGCACCGGCCTCCTCGTCCCAACGGCACGAGGTCATCTCGATATCGAACTCGGTGCGTTCGTACATCCCGAGCTTCCGGGCAACGCTCTGAAAATACGCAAGGATTTCAGGCTGCATCGGGAATTCCCTGCTCCAGGGTGTTCCAAGTGCGCATTCGAGCTGATAGTCCAGAGCCGGCGTGTCCACGCCACAGCCCGGGTAGGTGTTCACCCACCACGCCCCGCCATACTCGGCATGCGCCGTAATGACGCGGTAATCAGTGATACCCGCTTCGAGAAGCCGGGAAACCACGGCGATCGCATTTCCGCCGGAACCGACGATCAGGACCTTCGGGATTGACGACATCATTTTCATTTCTCCTGTTTTTTCTGCGCAAGGCGCAGCACGAGCACGAGCGCGAGCGGCTCCGCTTGCTCTGCTTCCACGACCCACCGCGATACGTGCCCCTTGCCGCCGGTATCCTCCATGAGGAGGATCGAACTCGGACCGAACCGGCGCTTGGTGCCATCACTCACCTCGACCTCGACCACACCTTCGAGAACGACGATGAACTGCGGTGCGGGTGCCGAATGCACGAACGGGTCGGAACTATCCTCAAGGATCCGGCGGACCGTGACCTCAGCGATGTCG
>JAWKYL010000005.1:0-532164 GCA_041396505.1 Burkholderiaceae bacterium | reverse complement strand
GTGTCGTCGGGCCGAAGGCCGCAATCGAACTGGGCCAGAACACCTTGTCCAGCCGGTGCTGCCGCGCAGCCTCCAGCACATTGAGCAGGCCGTTCATGTTCAGCTGCCAGGCCCAGGTCGGTGCGCGCTCGCCCACCGCCGACAGCGCTGCGGCCAGGTGCCAGATCTGCGTGATGCCATGCCGCTCGACGACCGCCTTGAGCGCGCCCGCATCGGTGATGTCCAGCGTTTCGTGCACCACGCCGTCGATGCGCCCGCGCGGCACCACGTCGCTGGTGATCACGGCCCGGGCGCCATGGCGTTCGACCAGGGCCTGGGCCAGCTCGGTACCGAGCTGGCCATTGGCGCCCGTCATCAGGATGCGCAGCGGCTTCACCGGATCACCCCCAGCTCGCGCCCGGCCTGCCCGAAGGCATCCAGCGCCTGCTGCAGGCCGGCCCGGCTGTGCAGTGCACTCATCTGCACGCGGATGCGGGCCTGCCCGCGCGGCACCACCGGGAAGAAGAAGCCGACCACGTACACACCCAGTTCCAGCAGGCGCGACGCCAGGCGCTGGGCGGTTTCGGCCTCGTAGACCATGACCGGGATGATCGGGTGTTCGCCCGGCTTGAGGTCGAAGCCCAGCGCGGCCAGACCTTGCCGGAAAAAGCGGGTGTTGTCCGCCAGCCGGTCTCGCAGGGACGGATCCGACTCCAGCAGGTCGAGCACGGCCAGGCTGGCACTGACGATGGCCGGCGCCACCGTGTTGGAAAACAGGTAGGGACGCGAGCGCTGGCGCAGCAGGGCCACCACATCGCGGCTGGCGGCCGTGAATCC
Source organism: Burkholderiaceae bacterium (assembly GCA_041396505.1). Classification (GTDB taxonomy): domain Bacteria; phylum Pseudomonadota; class Gammaproteobacteria; order Burkholderiales; family Burkholderiaceae_C; genus Hydrogenophaga. The sequence continues at coordinate 531,348 of JAWKYL010000005.1, read as the reverse complement.
GCCGCTGGCGCCCCCCAGGGCCTTGCCCAGTGTCCCGGTGATGATATCGATGCGCCCGAACACCCCGCGGTGCTCGTGGGTGCCCCGTCCCCGGGCGCCCAGGAAGCCCGTGGCATGGCATTCGTCAATGCCCAGCAGGGCGCCGAACTCGTCGCACAGGTCGCGCATGGCATCCAGACGCGCGATGGTGCCGTCCATCGAGAACACGCCATCGGTGAACACCAGAATGTGACGCGCCCCCGCTTCGCTGGCCACCTGTAGCTGGCGGCGCAGGTCGGCCAGGTCGTTGTGGGCATAGCGGTAGCGCTGCGCCCGGCACAGGCGGATGCCGTCAATGATGGAGGCGTGGTTGAGCTCGTCGCTGATGATGGCGTCCTGCTCGCCCAGCAGCGGCTCGAACAGGCCGCCGTTCGCATCGAAGGCCGAGCCATACAGGATGCAGTCCTCGGTGCCCAGGAACGCCGCCAGCCGCGCTTCGAGCGCCTTGTGGATGTCCTGGGTGCCGCAGATGAAGCGGACCGAGCTCAGGCCGAAGCCGCGTTCGTCGAGCCCCTGGTGCGCGGCCGCGATGACCGCCGGATGGGCCGACAGGCCCAGGTAGTTGTTGGCGCACAGGTTGAGCACCTCGGCACCGTCGCTGGTGCGGATCAGGCCGCCCTGTGGCGTGGTGATGACGCGCTCGTGCTTGTACAGGCCGGCCTGGCGCGTGGCCTCCAGCTCGGCGGCCACCCAGGCATGAAAGTCGGCGCTCTTGGACATGGCGTACTCCTTCGGGGTATGATTCACGATATCGAACAAGTTCGTTTTATCGAACACATTTTCATTTTATTGAACAATTCCGGATGCCGCAAGCCCCCGATGCCGTCCCGGTCAACGCCGGCCCGCCCGCCGTGGGCGCCACCCTGCAGCAATTGCGCCAGGGCCAGAAGCTCTCGCTGGACGAACTCTCGCGGCGCGCCGGCGTCTCCAAGTCCATGCTCTCGCAGATCGAGCGCAACCAGGCCAACCCCACCGTCGCCATCCTCTGGCGGCTGGCCAACGCTCTGGGTGTCGAGCTCACCGATTTCCTGTCCGTCGGTCAGGTGGCCCGGCCGGCGGTGTCGGTCCAGGTGGTCCCTGCCAACGCCATCCCGGTGACCCGCAGCCCCGACGGCCTGTGCACCCTGCGCATCCTCGGCCCCATCGAGCTGGCCGGCCGTCTGGAGTGGTACGAACTGAGCATCGCCCCCGGTGGCGAGCTGGTGTCGGACGCCCACGAGCAGGGCGCGCGCGAGCACCTGTCGGTCCAGAGTGGCAACCTGCTGGTGGACGCGGCCACCGACAGCCGCAAGCTGCGCCAGGGCGAGACGGCCCGCTACGCGGCCGACGTGCCCCACGCCATCCGCAACCCGGGCAAGACCGCCGCCACCGCCTGGCTGGTGGTCGAGCACGGCGCCGGGTAGCACCCCGGTCGCGCCGCTTCCTACAATGGCGCATGCCCAGCAGCGACACCATCGCCGTCATCGACTTCGAAACCTCGGGCGGCTCACCCGCCCAGGGTGACCGTGCCACCGAGGTTGCCATCGTCATGACCGAAGGCGGCCGGGTGGTCGACCGCTTCCAGAGCCTGATGAACGCAGGGGTCCGCATACCGTCCTTCATCACCCAGCTGACCGGCATCACCAACGCCATGGTGGCCGGCGCGCCGCCGGCCACGCAGGTCATGTCCGACGCCGCACGTTTCGTGGGCGACGTGCCCATGGTGGCCCACAACGCGGGCTTCGACCGCCGTTTCTGGCAGGCGGAACTGGCCCTGTGCGGACTGCCGGCACTCCAGCCCTTCGCCTGCACGGTGCTGCTCTCGCGCCGGCTCTACCCGGAGGCGCCCAGCCACAAGCTCGGCGTGCTGGTGGACTGGTTCGGCCTGCCACGCACCGGCCAGGCCCACCGGGCGCTGGCCGACGCCGAGATGGCCGCCGAGTTGCTGGGCCGCATCCGCCACGACCTGATGCTGCGCCACGGCGTGGCCCGGCCCGACCATGCCCTGCTGTGTGCGTTGCAAGCCTGCAGCAAGGCCGCACTGCCCAGGTTCTGGCAGACCCGCGGACGCCACCTGGCCGCCGACGCTGCCAGCGCCGCCAGCACGGCCCTCTGAAAGCCGCCATGACCCGCACCCTCATCGCGATCCCGACCCTCTGCGCCACCCTGCTGCTGGCCGCCTGCGGCAGCGCGCCTCCGGTTCGCCCGTCACCGGCCATGCAGCTGCCCGCGCTGTCACCCGATGCCGGCGCCGACCTGGCCATTCATGCCATGGGTCTGGTCGGCACCCCCTACCGCTGGGGCGGCAACACGCCGGACAGCGGTTTCGACTGCAGCGGCCTGATCGGCTATGTGTACCGAAGCCATGCCGGCGTGGCCCCGCCACGCACCGTGGCCCAGCTCGCCCACTTCGGCCAGGCCGTCGAGCCGGACGAGCCGCGCACCGGCGATCTGGTCATTTTTGGCCGTGATCCGGCCTGGCACGCGGGCATTTACGTCGGCGAAGGCCGCTTCGTCCATGCGCCCTCCAAAGGCGGCACCGTGCGGCTGGACCGCCTGGACAACCGCTACTGGGCACGCCAGACGCTGCGCCTGCGCAGGCCCTGACACCGCCCGGCCACACAGCGCGCGACAATGGGGGCATGACCTCGCACGCCCACCGACCCACGACCCCCCTGTCCACCCAGGACAACACCCGCATCGACGACCTGCGCATCGGCGCGGTCCGTCCTCTCATCACGCCGGCCCTGCTGCAGGAGTGGCTGCCCACACCGCCGCAGGCACAGGCGCTGGTCGAAAGCAGCCGCGTCGCCATTTCGCGCGTCCTGCACGGCGAAGACGACCGCCTGGTCGTGGTCGTCGGTCCCTGCTCCATCCACGACCACGAACAGGCCATGGACTATGCCCGGCTGCTCAAGGCACAGGCCGACGCCCTGGCCAGCGACCTGATCGTTGTCATGCGCGTGTATTTCGAGAAGCCCCGCACCACGGTGGGCTGGAAGGGCTACATCAACGACCCGCACCTGGACGGCAGCTTCGCCATCAATGAAGGCCTGGAGATGGCCCGGGCGCTGTTGCTGGACATCGTCGGGCTCGGGTTGCCGGTGGGCACCGAGTTCCTGGACCTGCTGTCGCCGCAGTTCATTTCCGATCTGGTCAGCTGGGGCGCCATCGGCGCACGCACCACCGAAAGCCAGAGCCACCGCCAGCTCGCCAGTGGCCTGTCCTGCCCGGTCGGCTTCAAGAACGGCACCGACGGGGGCGTCAAGGTGGCGGCCGATGCCATCGTGGCGGCACAGGCGCCGCACGCCTTCATGGGCATGACCAAGATGGGCCAGGCCGCCATCTTCGAGACCCGGGGCAATCGGGACTGCCATGTCATCCTGCGCGGCGGCAAGGCCCCGAACTACAGCGCGGCCGACGTGCAGGCCGCCTGCGCGATGCTGCAGGCCAACGGATTGCGCGAGCAGGTGATGATCGACCTGTCGCATGCCAACAGCAGCAAGCAGCACCGCCGCCAGATCGAGGTGGCTGCCGACGTGGGACAGCAGATCGCCGGTGGCGACACCCGCATCACCGGGGTGATGATCGAGAGCCATCTCCATGAGGGACGCCAGGACATCGTCGCAGGCCAGGTCCTGCAACCCGGCGTCAGCGTGACCGACGCCTGCATCGGCTGGGAACAGACGGTACCGGTGCTGCAGGCGCTGGCCGAGGCCGTACGGGCCCGCCGCCAGACGCGCTGAAGGGACGTTCATGCGGCTGCCCTGGCAGGCCGGCACCCCCACCGTGAACCTGGCGCTGCAGGGCGGAGGTGCCCACGGCGCGTTCACCTGGGGCGTACTCGATGCCCTGCTGGAGGACGGACGGCTCGCCTTCGACGGCGTCAGCGGCACCAGCGCCGGCGCCATGAACGCCGTGGTGCTGGCCCACGGCCTCATGACCGGAGGACGCGAGGGCGCACGCCAGGCCCTGCGCACGTTCTGGACAGCGGTGGCCGAGAGCCTGCCATTCGAGATCGCCCTGCCGGCAGCCGACGGGCAGGGCTTCAGGCTCAACCCGGCCATGCGGCTGGCCCTGCAATGGAGCCACTACTTCGCGCCCAACCAGCTCAACCCGTTCGACGTCAACCCGCTGCGCGACATCCTGCACCGGCAGGTCGATTTCGACGCCCTGCGCAGCGCATCGCCATTGCGCCTGTTCGTGGCCACCACCGAAGCCCGTACCGGGCGCCTGCGGCTGTTCCGCACGCACCAGGTCGGCCTGGAGGCCACCCTGGCCTCGGCCTGCCTGCCCAGCCTGCACCACAGCGTGCTGATCGACGGAGAACCCCATTGGGACGGCGGCTACGCCGCCAATCCGGCCATCTACCCCCTGCTGCTGGAAGGGCCGGTGCGCGACCTGATGCTGGTCCTGCTGGCGCCCCTGCGGCACGGCGCCATGCCAGCGTCGGCCCAGGACATCCGCCATCGGTCAATGGAGCTGGCCTTCAACGCCACCTTCCTGCGCGAAATGCGGATGTTCGGTCATCTGCGCGCCCGCGCCCAGGACATACCCTGGTGGCGCCGCGGGCCGCTGGAGCGCCGCCTGGCCGGTGCCCGATTTCACCTGATCGAGGGCGGACAGGCCTTGCAGCAGATGGGCGAGGGATTGCAGGCGGCGGCAGGCCTGCGGTACTTCGAGGCCTTGTGCGCCCTGGGCCGCGAGCATGCGGCCCGCTGGATGCGCGAACACCGTGCCAGCCTGGGTGAGCGCAGCACGGTGGATCTGAACGGTCTGTTCGGCTGAAAGCCGGCCCGGCGCCAGCGGAAAATTGACCCGGAACCGGCGCGCAGGACGCGCGCTGTCCGTTCAGCGGCGGCGCGGGGCGGCGGGGCCGCGGCCTTCGAGGTGGCGGAAGTTGATGCGGCCCTTGGTCAGATCGTAGGGCGAGAGTTCGAGAGACACCCGGTCACCGGCCAGAATGCGGATGTGGTGCTTCTTCATCTTGCCAGCGGCGTAGGCCACCAGCTGGTGACCGTTGTCCAGGGTGACGCGGTAGCGCGAGTCGGGCAACACCTCGTTGACGATGCCCGACATGTCGATGAGTTCTTCCTTGGCCATGTGTCGTTTCCTTTGCTTGCTGTGATTTCGGTCCGGCCGCCCTGGCAGGTCCAGAGGCGGGCGGACAGGTAGGGTCCACACCTGGACACCGCCGGGGCGGGCAGGCCAGGTCTTGCGGCAAGCCCTTCGACAGGCTGCCGGCCGGCGTCTCGGCCGGAGATCAGGAACAGGGTGCCCGCGCAGGCCCGGCAGGGCCTCGAACGGTGTCCGCAGCACCACGGACACGGCGCAGGCACTCGGGAGGCCCTCAAGGGAGACAGCCCCGCCGACAGGTCGGAACCACGGCAGGCGTTTCGGGCCAGGCTTCTGGGCCAGGAATGCTGGCCGGGTGCCGGGACGGACTGGCTCCAGTCCGTCAGAACCCCTCATTCTAGCAGGAAAGCGAAAAGTGTGCCAACCATCGGCCCGCAGGGCTCAGCGGCACCGCAGCGTGAACTGCTCCTGCCGCAACCGGCGGCGTTGCTCGCGCAGACGGTCCTGCCTGGGGCCGCTCAGGGGCTGGCGCGTTTCTGCATCGATCGCGTCGATGGCTTTGTCGATCTGCTGGCAGCGGGGCAGTGCATTGGCCACCAGGGTTCTGCGAACCCGGGCAGGCGCGCTTGCCGTAGCGGCGCCGGCCTGCAGGCGCTGCTGTTCGGCCAGTCGGGTCTGCCGGGCCAGGGACAGGCTGGCCGGCACAGGTGTCATGCGGTCCACACGGGCACCCTGCGCATGGCAGTGCGCGCGCGACCAGTAGTAGGCACCGGCGTGGGTTCGGCACCGGTACAGGGTGATGTTTGCGGGGGTGGCCGGACTGGCCGTCGCCACCGGAAGGTCCAGGTCCTGCGCATGCGCACCGCCAGGGCAGGGCGCGTCGGTGAAGGTGGTGCGCCCACCTTGCACACACTTGCGCACCGCTGGCCCGGGAGGCGCCGGCGGGGCCGTGTCCGCAAGCAGGTCCGGGCGGACATCCTGGCGGTTCTCGCTGCCAGCGAGCGGCGATGTCCGGGCGCCGGACACGGCGGGTGCATCCGGAGCACCCGGCGCTCCCAACTCCAGGCGGCTGGACGGCTCGGGGAAGCTGGCGCTGCCTCCGATCAGGCGGGTCACCACGGACTGCAACTGCCCGAGCGTGGCATGGGGTCCCTGGATCGAGGCCACGATCAGGGCCGCACCCACCAGCACCAGCAGGACCGCCAGCCAGGGGGCATAAGGTGACGAAGACGGGCGTGTGAAGGGACGTTCGAGCACGGGGTCGGACCGGATGTCGGCCACACCAGCGGCTTCGGTGGAGGAATCTGTCATGGGCTGCCGGAAGCGAATCAGGGAAAAACCCCAGTCTGCCCAGACTGGCGCATCCCGTGGGCCCGACCCCTGTCAGAATTGACAGGGTGCCCGGCCGGCCAGGTTCATTCGTCGGGACCGATGTCCCGCTGGTGGCTGCTGCGCCAGATGGCGCGGATCAGCCACAGGCCGCAGACCACGGCGGCCGAGAAGCCAAGGAACCCGAAGGCCGGCAGCCCGAACAGGGTCGGGCCACCCTCGACCGTCATCACGATCGAGGAGCCGATGACCAGTGCCGCGATGATCAAGGCCATGGCCAGGCGGTTGGCAGCCCGGTCCAGCTGGTTGCCGACGCGCCGCAGGTGGTGCAGTTCGATCCCCACGTGCACCCGGCCCCGGCGGGCGTTGCGCAGCAGGCGCGAGATGTCGTGCGGCAGCTGCTCGGCCACGCTCAATGTCCGCCGCAGGGTCTGCCAGGTGCGCTGTGCCACCACGCGCGGCCGGTACCGCGCCTGCATGGTCTCGCGCAGCATGGGCAGGGCCTCGGTGGTCATGTGGAATTCCGGATCCAGGTTCCGGCCCATGCCTTCGAGCGTGATGAAAGCCTTGATCAGCAGAGCCATGTCGGCCGGCAGTGCCAGCCGGTGCTCGCGCAGGATGACGGTCACGTCGGCCAGCATGCGGCCGAGGTCCAGCTGGGCCAGCGGCGCGCCATGGTACTGGTCCACGAAGGCCTCGATCTCGCCTTCGAGCACCGCCAGATTGACGCTGTGGTCGTCGCCGGTCCAGTCCAGCAGCACGTCGGCCACGGTCTGGGGATTGCGCTCGACCAGACCCAGCAGCAGGTGCAGCAATTCCTCGCGGCGACGCTCGGGCAGGCGCCCGACCATGCCGAAGTCGATGAAGGCGATGCGGTTGTCCGGCAGGTAGAACACGTTGCCGGGATGGGGGTCCGCATGAAAGACGCCGTCCTGCACGATCATCTTGAGGATGGCCTGGGACCCGCGCTGGGCCAGCAGCCGGCGGTCCAGGCCCTGGGCGTCGAGCAGGGACAGTTCTTGTCCGGGGATGCCGACGATGCGGTCCTGGACATTGATGCGTTCGCTGGTGTGGCGCCAGTGCACGCGCGGCACCACGATCCAGGGCAGGTCGGCCATGTGGGCGGCGATGCGCTCGGCATTGCGGCATTCGCTGGCCAGGTCGAGTTCGCGCCGCAGGGACCGCGCCAACTCGCGCACCAGCTGCACCGGACGGTAGGGGCGCAGGGCCGGGATCTCGGCCTCGGCGATGGTCGCCAGGCGGCCGAGCAGCCGCAGGTCGGCCTCGATGGTGTCGACAATGCCAGGGCGGCGGATCTTGACCACCACCTCGGTGCCATCCTGCAGGCAGGCACCGTGCACCTGCGCGATCGACCCGGCGGCCAGCGCCTCGACATCGAAGCGGGCGAACACGGTCTCGGGCTCGCCACCCAGGTCCTCGCGCAGCTGGTCCCGCAATGCGTCCAGCGGTACACCGGGCACATGGCTGTGCAGCTTCTCGAATTCGGCGATGTACTCCGGCTCGAACAGGTCCGCGCGGCCGGCCAGCACCTGTCCGAACTTGACGAAAGTCGGCCCCAATTCTTCCAGCGCCAGGCGCAGTTGCACCGGTGGCTCCAGCCGCGCCAGGTCGGCCGCATGGTCCCAGCGCAGCGCATGGCCGGCGCGGTCGAGCCGTTCGGTCAGCCCCAGGCGGCGCACACTGTCGCCGAAGCCGTGCCGGATGAGCACACCCAGGATCTGGTTGAGGCGTCCCATGTCACGGGCAGCGCCCAGGGTTTCGATCAGCATGGGCGGATGATAGTGCGAGGGGACGCGGTTACAGTCGGGCAACGCTGTTCCAACCCGCCTCCCATGCAAGCAAACGCCCCCAAGACACCCACCACCCTGCGGGCGCTGGGCCGGCGAATCGGCGTGCTGGCCGGCTCATTGCTGCTGCTGGCGATCCTGGTCCTGTGCTGGCAACTGCAGGTGCTGCCCCTGGCCTGGGACTGGCTGCTGCGGCCGGACCGGCCTGCGGCCCCCCCGTCGACTGCGCTGTCCCTGGCCGATTACCGGGTCACCATCGAGGCCCGGCCGATCGAAGGCATCGGTGACAACGCATCGGGCCTGACCTACAACCCCGAGACCGGCACCCTGTTCGTCGTCATCAACCGGCCGGCAGCGGTGGCCGAGGTGAGCAGCGAGGGCCGGCTGATGCGCCTGATGCCACTGGACGGCGTGCGAGACCCGGAAGACATTGCCCATGTCCAGGGCGACCTGTTCCTGGTGGGGGACGAACGCCAGAACCGTGTCCACTGGCTGCACATCGGCCCGGATGCCACCCGGCTGTCCGTCGAAGGTCAGCCCAGCCTGCAGCTGCCGGCCGTCACGCTGCGCAACCACGGCATCGAAGGTGTGGCCTGGGACCCCACCCACCAGCGCCTGTACGTGAGCCAGGAGATCTGGCCGCGCAAGCTGTGGGCGATCGACGGACTGCGAGCCGACGGACCGGCACCCGGCTCGCAACAGGTCGCCGACTGGCACCCGGCCGGCGGCGGCATGGTGCCCCTGGGCGACTACTCGGCGCTGGCGGTGCATGAAGCCAGCGGTCAGCTGCTCGTCCTGAGCAAGCTCACCGGCATGGCACTGGCCTACACCCCTGACGGTCAGCTGGCGGGCATGTTGCCGCTGTGGCCCGGGCTCCGTGGCCTGCAAAGACGGGTACCGCAGCCCGAGGGCATGGCTTTCGACGACCGGCGGCGGCTGTACCTGGTGTCGGAACCCAACCTGCTCTACCGGTTCGAACCTCAGCCCCCGGCACGCTGAACCACGTCGGTCAGATCAGGGTTCGAGCACGGTCTTGACCATCTGTCCCGCAGGCGGATCGGCACGCCCCCAGGTGCCGTTGAGCAGTTGCAGGCGCTGGGCGGAAACCGGTGACTGGCGTGCCAGTTCGGCAAAACCGCCACGCGGCAGCGGCACCACCCGCACCATCCAGGGCCGGGCGGCCTGCCGGTCGGCCTCCGTCATGGCCCGGAACGATTTCTCGGCCGCCACCATCTCCGGCATGGCGCGGTTGCGGGCCGCGGCATCGGCCGACAGGTAGAGCAGCACGTAGTGGTTGTTCTTCGGGCCGGTGACCACGGTGGCCTCGATCGACTGGGTCTTCCCGTTCCGGTCCTGCCGCGCTCCCTCGAAGTGGGTGGCCGCGAACCCGTTGATCCGGCCCCGCGTGACCCGGCCCGTGCTCGGCTTCAGGGCGTTGCGGATGATCTCGTCGTGGCTGTTGCCGGCCTGGGGCGGCACGGCCAGCAGGCGCAGCGCGGCGTCGCCCCGGGGTGACATGAAAGTCAGGGCCTCGGGTTCGTTGCGGATTCGCCAGCCGTCCGGCGCCGTCATGGCCAGCCCCAGCCCCGAATGGTAGAAGTGCTGGCCTCGCGTCAGGCCCTGCTCCGGGCTTTCGCCGAATCGCATGCCCTGGATCGCCTGCAGGAAGCGTTGCGCGCCGTCGGACGCATAGGTGCCCTGGTACCGGGCGGCATTCTGTCCGATGGCCTGCAGCCGCTGGTCGTTACTGGGGTGCGAGGACAGCCAGTTGGCGCCCTCGGGCGCCGGGCGCCCCTCGGCACGCGCTTCTTCGGCGGCGAACGTCTCCTGCTGTTTGAGCACCCGGATCACGTCGATCATGTTGCGTGGGTCGTACTGGCTGCGCGCCAGGTACTCGGCGCCCAGGCCATCGGCCTGCAGTTCCTGGTCGCGGCTGTATTTCGCGACATAGCCGGCGGCCACGCCCTGCGCCGCCTGGCCGAACATTTCGGTGCCACCCGAAAGACCCACCTGACTCTCCAGCACGGCGCCCAGTACCGTGGCAGCGAGCACCCCCAGCCCGGCGGTCTGCTGGCGCGTGGCCCGCTGGGCGCCGTGGCGGGCGGTGACGTGGCCGATCTCGTGGCCGATCACGCCGGCCATGTCGGCCTCGCTCTCCATGTAGGCCAGGATGCCGCGGGTGATGTAGACGTAGCCACCAGGCAGGGCAAAGGCGTTGACCTCCGGGCTGTCCAGCACGGTGAACGTCCAGGGAATGCCGGCGCGGTGCGACTGACTGGCCAGTTTCTGGCCGATCCCGTTCACATAGGCCTGCAGGCGCTCGTCGCGGTAGACCCCGTATTCCTTGAGCACCTCCTCGTGCGCCTTGCGGCCTTCGGCCAGCTCGGCGCGCTCGTCCATCACCGTGCGTTCCGCCTCGCCGGTGACCGGATTGACCACGGTCGTGCCGCAACCGGCCAGCAGGGCCATGGACAGCAGGAAAGGGGTGGTCAGCTTGCGAATCATTCGGGACTCCTTCGGGCGAACGGCATCGGGTTCGTTCCGATGATAGTCAGCCAGCAGCCGCCTGCACCGCCGAGCAGCGCGGCACGTCGATTTCGTATCGCCGGATCCTGGCGTAGATGGACGGCTTCGAAATGCCGAGCAGGCGGCAAGCCTGGGTGAGGTTGCTGGCCACGATCACGCGAACATCCACAGTCAGTCCGCGCGTGTCGCCGACCCGGCAACCTATCTGCCCAAGCTGGCCGGCATGACCTTCCAGGGCGTGACGTCCGCTGTGGCCTTCGACCCCAGTGGCGAACTGCGACAGCCATCGATCACGCTCTACGAGTACCGGAACAACCGCAAGCGGGTGCTGCCGTGATACCGTCCAGCCCATCAGCCACCACACGGAGCAAACTGCACGCCCATGACCCAGCGTGAACCGGGACTTTCCCTTGGCGCGGAACTGCGCGCCGCCGCCCGCGAAGCCCCCGATGCGTGCTTCCTGCGCATGCAGGGCATCGATCTGAGCTTTTCGCAGGTCGACCAGATGGCCGACCGGATGGCTGCCGCCCTGGCTGCGCAAGGCGTGGCTCGGGGCGACCGGGTCAGCCTGATGCTGCCCAACTGTCCCGAGTTCGTGATCATCTGGTTCGCGCTGGCCAGGCTGGGCGCGGTGACCGCACCGGTGAACACCGCTTTTCGCGGACAGGTGTTGCGCAGTGCGATCGATCTGGTCGAGAGCCAGTGGCTGTTTGCGCACGCGTCGCTGCGCAATCAATGGCAGGAACAGCTGTCGGCCCTGGCAACGGTGCGGCGTGTCGTGCTGGTGGGCCCGGACACGTCGGTGACCGACGTGTCTGCTGCTGGCAACGTGGCGGTGCAGCACTACGACGGGCTGATGGTCTCGGCAGGGAGCACGCCGGCATTGCCGGACGTTGCCGTGGCACCGGCCGACCTGTGCCTGCTGCTTTACACCTCGGGCACCACCGGCCGGTCGAAGGCCGCCATGATGGCGCACCGCTTCGTGCTCTCCCAGGCCGATGGTGTGATCGAGGGCCTGGGCCTGCGCCCGGACGATGTCCTGTACTGTCCTTACCCCCTGTTCCACCTCGATGCAGCGGTGATGACCGTGGCGCCGGCGCTGCGCCTGCGTTGCGTGGCCGCGATCGGCGAGCGCTTCAGCGTGTCGCGCTACTGGGACGAGATGCGGGCCTTCCGCGCCACGGTGTTCGACTTCATGGGCGCCACGCTGACCATGCTGTGGAAGCAACCGCCGGGTCCGCGCGACCGCGAGCACCAGGCCCGGCTGGGCTGGGGTGTGCCACTGCCCGCCTGGGCGCCGGCGTTCGAGGCCCGGTTCGGTTGCCGCCTGGTCGAGCTGTACGGTTCGACCGAAGTCGGCGCCATTCTGTACACACCGCTGGACGGTACCCGGCGCCCCGGTTCCTGCGGCCGCGCCGGTCCGCTCTGGGAGGTGCAGCTGCATGATGCCGACGGCTTCCCGGTGCCGGTCGGTGCCGTGGGTGAACTGGTGGTCAGGCCACGCGCGCCGGACGCCCTCATGCGTGGCTACTACGGCATGCCAGAGGCCACGCTGGAAGCGTTCCGCCAGCAATGGTTCCACACTGGCGACCTGCTGCGGCAGGATGCGCAAGGCTTCTTCTATTTCATCGGCCGCAACAAGGACATCGTGCGCCGGCGCGGCGAGAACATTTCCGCCGCCGAAGTGGAAATGGGCCTGGAGACCCATCCCGAGGTGCTCGAGACCGCCGTCTATGGCGTGCCCAGCGACATGACCGAGGAAGAGGTGATGGCCTGCGTGGTGACACGTCCGGGATCGGCGTTGACGGCACCCGGGCTGGCCGAGCATGCGACGCAGGCGATGGCCCGTTTCATGGTGCCGCGCTACATCCGGTTCGTCGGGCAACTGCCCAAGACACCGACCGACAAGGTCGAGAAATTCCGCCTGATACAGCAAGGCATCACCCCCGACACCTGGGACCGCGAGACGTCCCCGACCTCTTTTTGAAACAGGAAACACCCTCCATGTCCGACGCCATTCTGGAAACCCGCGGCCCGATCAGCCTGGTCACCCTCAACCGCCCTGAACGCCTGAACGCCATTGGCGGCCACCTGCTGTCCGACCTGCACGACGTGCTGCAGCAGGCGCAGCAGGATCCCGAAACCCGCGTCATCGTGCTGACCGGCGCCGGCCGGGCATTCTGCGCCGGAGACGACCTCAAGGAGTTTATCGACCAGACCAGCTCGCCCGAGAGTGTGAGCCGCATCTGCGAGGACATCCAGCGCATCACGCGCGACATGATGTTCGGCCCGAAACTGGTGGTCGGCGCCGTTCACGGCTACGCCGTGGGCGGTGGTTTCGAGTGGTTGCTCAACTGCGACCTGGTGGTGGCCGCGGAAGATCTGGTCTGCTTCTTCCCGGAAATGCAGCTGGGCCACTTCGTGACCGGTGGCGTGACGCACCTTCTGCCACAGGCAGTGGGATACCAGCGCGCCATGGAGCTGATCGTGCTGGGCGAACGCCTGGATGCCCGGCGGCTGCAGTCGCTGGGCCTGGTCAACCGTGTGGTTCCACGCGAGAACGTGCTGTCGGTCGCACTGGAGCTGGCGTCCGTGGTGGCCGAACGCTCGAGCTTCGCTACCGGGCTGCTCAAGAAGACCGTGGCCAGGGACCTCAGCGCACTGCCCGCCGCACTGGAGGCCGAACGCCAGGCCGCACAGGCCTGCTTCGCGCATCCCGACACGGCACGCCGCATCGCGGCGTCCAGCGTGCGCAAGGACTGAGGGACAAGGACCGGGCGGGGCCTGCGCTGTCCGCGCGCGTCAGCGCAAGGGCGCGAGGGCGTCCACCTGATCCAGGAAACGCTGAGGTACCGGTGCCGGCTTGCGTGTGGCCATGTCGATGAAGACCAGGCCAATCTTGCCGCGCGCCACCTCGCGCCCGGTGTCCACGCAATCCATGCAATAGACCAGGTCGAAGCCGCAACGGGTGAAGTCCCGCGGCACCATGCGCACCCGCATGGTCTCGCCGTGGAAACCCTCGGACTTGTACTGCGCGGCCATGTCACCCACCACGATAGGGTACCCGGCGACGCCGGACTCGCGGTAGCCGAGCGACTGGAAGAAACGCAGCCGGGCCTCGGACACCAGGGTCAGCAGCTGGGCATTGTCCAGGTGCCCGCCCTGGTTGACGTGGCTGATGTAGATCTGCATCTCCGTCGAGAAGACGAAGTGCTCGGGCAGCGCGAACTGGATGCGGGCCATGCTGGATCCGGCGCCTTGACGGCGCCGATGCTCACTTGCGGTCGGGCAACTCGATCTTGACTTCCAGCACTTCCAGATCGTCCTGGCGTTCGAGCTGGACCTTGATGTCGTCCGTGTTGATCTTGATGTACTTGCCGATCACGGCCACCAGTTCCTTCTGCAGGGCAGGCAGGTAGTCGGGCTCGGCAGCGTTGCGACCGCTGCGTTCATGCGCCAGGATGATCTGCAACCGTTCCTTGGCGACGCTGGCGGTCTTCTTCTTCTCGCCCAGGAAAAAGGAGAGGAACGACATGGTCACTTGCTCCCGAACAGGCGCTTGAAGAAGCCGGGTTTTTCGGCGTCGATGAAGCGCAGGGGTTTTTCGGCACCCAGGAAGCGGTCGATCACGTCGCTGTAAGCCTCGGCCACATCGGTGCCCTTGAGGTGGATGGCGGGCGTGCCCTGGTTGGAGGCCTGCAGCACGTTCTCGCTCTCGGGAATGACACCGATCAGCTGGATGCGCAGGATGTCCTGGATGTCTTCCAGGCTGAGCATCTGGCCGTCGGCCACGCGGTTGGGGTTGTAGCGCGTGATCAGCAGGTGTTCCCTGATCGGCTCCTTGCCTTCGATGGCCCGCTTGGTCTTGCTGCCCAGCATGCCCAGGATGCGGTCGGAATCGCGCACCGAGGAAACCTCCGGGTTGGTGACCACCAGGGCCTCGTCGGCGTAGTGCATGGCCATCAGGGCCCCGGTCTCGATGCCGGCCGGCGAGTCGCAGACGATGTAGTCGAAGCCCATGCCGGCCAGGTCGGTCAGCACCTTCTCGACACCTTCCTGGGTCAGCGCGTCCTTGTCGCGGGTCTGGCTGGCGGCCAGGATGAAAAGGTTCTCGCAGGTCTTGTCCTTGATCAGGGCCTGGTTGAGGTTGGCCTCGCCGTGGATGACGTTGATCAGGTCGTAGACCACGCGGCGTTCGCAGCCCATGATCAGGTCCAGGTTGCGCAGGCCGACGTCGAAGTCGATGACGGCGGTCTTGTGGCCACGCAGGGCCAGGCCGGCGGCAAAGCTGGCGCTCGTGGTGGTCTTGCCCACGCCACCCTTGCCGGAAGTGACGACAACGATCTTGGTCATGGTGAAGGTCTTTCTCGCTCGGTTGGTCGGTTGGGGTCGTGTCAGGCGGTGATCGCGTCGATGACGAGCTTGTCACCGTCGGGACCGGCGTTCAGGCGCACCTGTGCGGGTTGGCCTTTCACCTCGGGAGGCAGCGGGGTCTCGGCGGTGCGGTAGATGCCGGCAATGGAAATCAGCTCCGGATCCATGGCCAGGGCAAAGATGCGGGCGTCTCCATTGCCACGCGCACCGGCAATGGCCCTGCCGCGCAGCGGTGCGTAGACATGGATGTGTCCGTCGGCGATCACTTCGGCACCCGGATTGACCATGGCCATCACCACCAGGTCGCGCCCGCGGGCATAGACCTGCTGGCCGGAGCGCAGCGGGCGGTCGATGACCAGGGCGCCCGGATCAACGGCGGGGGCGGTCGGGGCGACGGCTTCCGGGACAGGATCGGGGACGGGCGCCGGTTCGGCCGCCACCTCGACCCGCTGTGGCGGACGCTGGACCAAGGCATCGGGTGCGGCCAGCAGTCCGGCGGACAGGGCCTGGGCCATCTGGCCATCATTGCCGCCGCGCACCGCCAGGGGCGAAAGCCGGTACTGGCGCAAGAGTTCGCACAAGGCAGCGAAGTCAGGGCACGCTTCCTCGCCAGCCAGCGCCTGCAGGTCGATCAGCAAGGGGTCGTGGTCGAAAAAGTCGGGGACATCCCCGAAGCGCTGGGCCAGTTCGTCGGCCAGTTGGCCCAGGTCGGCAGACTTGAGGATCAGGGCCACCAGGGGCAGGTTGGCGCTCTTGATCTCGAAAGTGGTGGGCGCGTTGGCAGCGAGGGCAACGGACATGGGCAGGAGGTTCCGGAGGTCGGCCAGGAAAGCGCGACCGGTCAACCACGCATCTTATCAGCCGGCCTGACCGGCCATCGGCAGCATTCGGTGACGGCTTGTGACAGGACGGCTTCGCCCACCATACTCCCCGGTGCATGAACACCCGTCCATCTCCCGATTCCAAAGGGCGACTGAGCGTCGCCATGGCCTGGCGCATGACCCGTCCGGGCTCCCTGCTGCTCACCCTGGTTGCCTGTGCGCTGGGCACCGCGACAGCCGCCGCATGCGGTTGCGGCTTCGACCCTGGTCTGGCCCTGGGCGCCACCGTGCTGGCCCTGTGGGCCCACGCCGCGGCCAATGTGCTCAACGACTGGCAAGACGCCCTCAGCGGCGCCGATGCCGCCAACACCGAAGCGGTTCATCCCTTCACCGGTGGATCGCGCCTGATCCAGGAGGACCAGGTGAGCATCAGGCAGACCGCCGACCTGGCCCGCGGCATGCAGCTGGTGCTGGTGCCGGGCGGTCTCTGGCTGGTGGCCCAGACCGGCGGCGGCGTGCTCTGGCTGGGCCTGGCCGGGGTGGTGCTGATCTGGGCCTATTCCGCGCCGCCCCTGAAGCTCATGTCGCGCGGACTGGGCGAGCTGGCCGTGGGCCTGGCCTGGGCCCTGGTGGTGGTGGGCATGGATTACGTCCAGCGGCACCAGTTCTTTCCGATCCCGGCCAGCGTGGCCCTGAATTTCGGCCTGCTCGTGGCCGCGCTGCTGCTGGCCAACAGCGTGCCCGATGCCCGGGCCGATGCAGAGGTCGGCAAGCGCACGCTGGCGGTCCGGCTCGGTCCGCGCGGCGCCGCCTGGGCCTACCTCTGGCTGGTCCTGCTGACCCACGGATGGCTGGTTCTGAGCGTATGGCTGCTGGTGCCGCCCGTGCAGGCGCTGTGGGGGCTGGCTTCGCTGCCCCTGTCGCTGCTGGCGGCCACCGGCCTGTTGCGCCACGCCAGCCGGCCCGCGCAGTTGCGACCAGCCCTGCTGCTCACATCCCTGGCACCACTGGTCCATGCCGCCGGAATGACCTGGGGGTTTGTCCAGTTGGCACGGGCGTTCTGAGGGGTCTGCCGCCCCTGGCCAGGGGACTTGTCAACAAAGCTGTGGATAAAACTGGCAAAACATGTAACTTATCCACAAGACTGTGACCAACCACCGATTTGTCCCCATCGGCGAACGCACCAGCCCCATTGCTTCACACAGACTTTGACCGTCTCCAAGTCTTTGAACTGTAAAGAGAAACAGGGCTTGTCCACACAAAACGGCCTGCTCTACTACTGCTACTAATTTAAAAAATTAAGAATGTAGATAAGAAAAGTCAGGGGCCATTTCGGGTTCCGGACGATTTTCAGGGGGGTGGCGAAGTCAGAGCGCGTGGGTCACGAGCATGAAATCCGGGTCGTCCGGAAAGCGCTTGATCTGGAAGCCCAGACCCTTCATGAGCTTGAGCATGCCGGGGTTGTTGGCCAGGACCAGGCCTTCCATGTCGTTGAGGCCCTTGTCGCGGGCTTCTTCCATGATGCTGAGCATCAGGCGCGAACCCAGGCCCTTGCCATTGAAATCGTCGGCCACCACCAGGGAAAATTCGCAACTGGTCTGGTCCGGGTTGGTGACATAGCGCGAGACGCCCACCACGCGCTCGATCTCCCGGTCCTCAGTCCCTTGGGCGGGATCGCCCGCGACCCGTTCGCGGTGGATCGCCACCAGAGCCATTTCGCGGTCGTAATCGATCAGGGTCAGCCGTGACAGCATGGACGGCGGCAACTCCTTGAGCGAGGACACGAAGCGGAAGTAGCGGCTTTCGGGCGAGAGGTTCTGCACCAGGTCCTGCAGCATCTGGGCGTCGTCCGGCCGGATCGGCCGGATGGTGTATTCGCCACCACCGCGCAGGGGCCAGCGTTGCTGGTAGCGGGCCGGATAGGGCAGGATCGACAGATGGCTGTAGTCATGGGTGCCGGCCGGTGCGCTTTCGATGACGACACGGGCGTCGACCGCCACCGCGCCATGGGCATCGACGATGATGGGGTTGATGTCCATCTCGCGCAGCTGGGGCAGCTCGCAGATCATTTCGGACACGCGCAGCAGCACCTGTTCCAGGGCTTCGCTGTCGATGGCATCGGCACCGCGCCAGTCGCCCAGGGTGTCGGCCACGCGGGAACGTTCGATCAGCCGGCGGGCCAGGAACTGGTTGAGCGGCGGCAGCTCCATGGCGCGGTCGTCGATGAGCTCGATCATGGTGCCGCCGGCGCCAAAGGCGATGACCGGTCCGAACGGATCGTCGGTCACCAGGCCGATGCAGATTTCGCGGCCACGGCGCGAGGGAGCCATCTTCTGGATGGTCACGCCGTTGATGTGCGCACCCGGCTGGGCTTTGGACACGCTCTGGATCATGCTGTTGTAGACGTCCCTGACGACGGTCGCGTTGCGCACGTTCAGGGCCACGCCGTTGACATCGGACTTGTGGCTGATGTCGGGCGAGTCGATCTTCAGGGCCACCGGGTAACCCAGCTGGGTGGCGATCATCATGGCTTCGTTGGCGCTGCGCGCCAGGATGGTCTGGGTGACCGGAATGTGGAAGGCCGACAGCAGGGCCTTGGATTCCATTTCGGTGAGCACCTTGCGGCGTTCCGCCAGCACGTTTTCGATGATCAGGCGGGCACCTTCGACATCGGGCTTGGCCAGCGTCGACAGGGGCGGCGGTGTCTGCTGGAGCAGCTGCTGGTTCTGGTAGAAGCTGGCAATGTTGCCGAAGGCGCCGACAGCGGCTTCCGGTGTCCGGAAGGACGGAATGGACGCGGCGGCAAGGACTTCGCGTGCCTCGCCCACGGAGGCGTCGCCCATCCAGCAGCTGAGCAGGGGCTTGCTCAGGTGCTTCTTGGCTTCGGCCATGGCGCGCGCAATGTCGGCGGCGTCGATGCCCGACTTGGGCGAGTGGACGACCAGGATGCCGTCGACGGCCTTGTCGCGTCCGGCGGCTTCGATGGCGATGCGGTAGTGCTCGGCCGACGCTTCCTCGGACAGGTCGACCAGGTCGCTCAGCGAGGCCAGGGGGGGCAGCTGTGGCGCGATCTCGCGCGCCAGCGCGGGGCTGATCGGTCCCAGGTCCAGACCGATCTCGCTGACCCAGTCGGCCGCCAGCACGCCAGGGCCGCCACCGTTGGTGATGATGTTCAGGTGCTTGCCCACCGGCCGGTAGCGCGATGCCAGGCATTTGGCGGCCGAGAACAGCTCGACGAAGGACCGCACCCGGACCGCGCCGGCCCGGCGCAGTGCAGCGTCGAACACGTCATCGCTGCCGACGATGGTGCCGCTGTGGGTCTGTGCTGCCTGGTTGCCGGCCTTCTTGCGGCCGGCCTTGAGCACGACCACGGGTTTGGCATTGGCGGCCGCGCGCAGGGCGCTCATGAAACGCCGGGCATTGGAGATGCCCTCCATGTAGACCACGATGCTGTGGGTGTGCGGATCGGTGGCCAGGAAGTCGAGCACCTGGGCCAGGTCGACCGACGTGTGCGGGCCGAGGGATACAACGGCAGAGAAGCCGACAGCGTTGAGTGCGGCCCAGTCGAGGATGGAGGCGGTCAGGGCGCCCGACTGCGACACCAGCGCCAACGGACCGGGGGCGGCCAGCGGGCCGACCAGGCTGGCATTCAGCCCGGCACGGGGCCGTTGCATGCCCAGGCTGTTGGGTCCGAGCAACTGGACGCCGTGGCGACGGGCCACCTGGTGGATCCGGGCCGACTGGTCGGCGCTGACGCCGCTGCCGATGACCAGCGCGGCGCGGCACTTGATGCGGCCAGCCACTTCCAGCGCTTCGATGATGTCCTCGGGCGGCAAGGCAATGATGGCCAGGTCGGCCCGGGTCTGGGCCAGGTCGGCCAGCGTGCCGGTGGTGTGGATGTCGATGAACACCAGCTGACCCGCGAACCGCTGGGCACGCAGCGTGGCACTGACCGCCTGGGCCTGTGCGAAACGGGGGTCGGGCGAATCCTTCGGGCCGGCAAAGACGGCAATGGATTCGGGCAGGAACAGGGGTGATAGGTAGTGTTTGTCCATGATGAGGTCGTACCGAAACGCCGGTCAGCCCGTCAGGGCTGCCGGCTCCGGCGTGTGGTCATGAAAGGTTTATGCGTCGCAATGATGTCGTGCGCGAGTCCGCCCGACAACCGGTCGTGCATCGAGTCCGACGGGGAACGCCGCCAGGGTGTGGCGGCAACGGGCTTCAGTCGGCGCCGATGAGCACCCGCACGTGCGCGGCGACGCTGCGCGCCAGCGGGCTGAGGACGTAGCCGCCCTCCAGGCAGGAGATCACACGTCCACGGCAGTGGCGCTGGGCCACCGCCATGAGTTGTTGTGTGACCCAGGCATAGTCGGTTTCCACCAGGCCCAGGTTGCCCATGTCGTCTTCCCGGTGGGCGTCGAAACCGGCCGAGATGTAGATCATTTCGGGGGCAAAGGCGTCCAGGGCCGGCAGCCAGTGGTCGGTCACCGCAGCCCGGAAGGCATCGCTGCCGGAGCGGGACGGCAGGCCGACGTTGACCATGTTCGGTCCGATGGCGTTCTCGCCATTGAAGGGGTACAGGCCCTTCTCGAAGATCGAGCACATCAGCACGCGCTCGTCGCCACGGAAGATGTCTTCGCTGCCATTGCCATGATGCACGTCGAAGTCGACCAGCGCAACGCGCTGCAGGCCATGCACGTCCAGGGCATGGCGCACACCGACGGCCACGTTGTTGAAGAAGCAGAAGCCCATGGCGGCCTGGCGTTCGGCATGGTGTCCGGGTGGACGCACGCTGCAGAAGGCCGTGGGTGCTTCGCCGGCCAGCACCATGTCGGTGGCCTTGACGGCCGCACCGGCGGCCCGCAGCGCGGCCTGCAGTGTGTGCGGGTTCATGCTGGTGTCCGGGTCGACCATGTGCAGGCCTTCGGTGGGCGATGCCGCGATCAGCTCGCGCACGTACAGCGAGGTGTGGGCCCGTCCGAGCTGGTCTTCGGTGGCCAGTGGCGCGTCCACCGGGATCATGCAGTCGAGCAGGCCCTTGACCAGCAGGTGGTCGTTGATGGCAGCCAGTCGTTGCGGACATTCGGGATGGTCTGGCCCCATGGCATGGCGGGCACAGTCGGCGTGGGTGATGTAGGCGGACAACATGATCAGGTCTCCTCGGCAGCCGGGCAGGGAGCGCGTCTTCGGTGGACGCGTTCCACGAGGACACTGTAGGGGGCCAAGCTGACGCCTGCCTTGACATGTCGCAAGCCGGCTGCGAGTCGATCCTCAGGCCAGGCCGGTGAGGCTGGCGGCCACGGCCCGCTTGAACGGCACGATCCGATCGCCCAGCCGGACCAGGGCGTGGCGCAGCAGGCGGGCTGGTGCCTGGTCCCGGGTATACAGCGATGCGACTGCATGGGTGGCGAAATACAGCCCCCGGCTGGCACTGCGGTGTCGGCGTTCGTAGCGGGCCAGGCCGGCCGGATCGGCGATGTCGGCCTGACGGGCGTGGGCCCGGGTGATGACCTCGGTCAGGGCCTGCACGCTGTGCAGGCCCAGGTTGAACCCGTGCGCCGTAACCGGATGCATGCCCACGGCGGCATCGCCAATGGCCGCAAAGCGCCGCCCGACCAGGCCATGCGGCCAGACACCAACCAGGGGATAGGCGTGCCGCGAACTGGCCAGCTGCATCTGTCCGAGCTGGCGGGCGAAGCGCCTGGTGAGCGCATCGCCAAAGGCCGGATCGGACAGCATCAGCAGGGGGTCGATGGCCTGGCTGGGCAGGGTCAGAACGACCGAGGAACGTGGTCGTCCGGTCGTTTCGCAGGGGTTCATCGGCAACAGGGCCAGGGTCTGTCCGTGGTCAAACCACTCCCAGGCGGTTTCATGGTGCGGCAGGTCGTGCGTCATCTGGCAGACCAGCATGGTCCGGCCATAGTCGTGCAGGTCGGCAGCGATGCCCATGGCGCGCCGGGTGGTCGAGTGGCGGCTGTCGGCGGCCACGGCCAGGCGGGCGCGCACGACCGTTCCATCGTCCAGCGTGGCGTGGGCGGCTTCGGCATCGGTATGGATGTGCTCGACGCGACGGCCATGCAGCAGGGTGGGCGGAGACCCTGCCACGTCGGGGCTGAAACTGGCCTGCCAGGCCGCTCGCCGAATGTGGTGGTTGCCGACC
This sequence comes from Burkholderiaceae bacterium, assembly GCA_041396505.1. Classification (GTDB taxonomy): domain Bacteria; phylum Pseudomonadota; class Gammaproteobacteria; order Burkholderiales; family Burkholderiaceae_C; genus Hydrogenophaga. The sequence goes on along the minus strand of JAWKYL010000005.1, from coordinate 509,236 downwards.
AGGAAACCCAGCTCTTCACAAGGGCTGAGTTCGTGGCCGATGCGCATGCGTGCCTGGCGTCCGGACGGTGGTCCGTCCATCACCAGGGCATCGCGCAGGGGCGCTATGTGGGATTGACCCAGGTGGGGCCAGATACCAAGGTCACCCAGCTGGCGTGCGCTGCGCTGGGTCAGGGCGATTTCACGGCCGTCGAAAGCCGGCTCGGCCAGGGTGTCGCGGTCCTGGGGATCCACCAGGGCCACCGACAGGCCGCTGTGGCGCAGGGACCGGGACAGGCACAGACCCGCCGGTCCGGCCCCGATCACGAGGATGTCAAAGTCCATGGCGCTGCAGCATACGCGCGTGCGCCACGGAGCTGCTTGACTCAGGTCAAGCAGCTGGCCTGCAGGGGAAGGTTGGAAGGTTTCAGCCGTTCGCCGGGCAGCCCGCACCGTCCGGACCCATGCCACCTGGCGCCATCCGGCCGGGGCTCCGGTCTCCATGACCATGTCCCTCGCCGTGCATGTGCCGACCGGGTCCGCCCTGCGCCGCGTGTTTGCCCATGTGGGGGCCACCATGCATGCCGGAGCCGCCCATGGCCTGCTGGTCGAACACCTGTTTCTGGGCGTCGGACAGGCTGCCGTAGAAGCTGCGGACCGCGTCGATGCGGGTTTTCATGGCCTCGGACCGGGCGTCATGACGGGCCTGCATCTGTTCCAGGCGATCGAGGGTGTTCAGGTCGGCACCGCCGGCGGATCGGGTGGACGGGGCAGTAATGGCCGGCGGCGCCGTCCGGGCGACGAAGGCGAGCCAGGCCGGCTCCTGCTCGGGTGTGAGTTTCAGGTCGGCCTTGAGCTGCTCCAGGCGTCCGGATCGCATGGCCTGCATGCGTTCGTGGCGGTCGCCCTGGTGGCGCATCATCCGGTCCATGCGCTGCGCGCCGGGGGTGCCGGGTGCCCGGGCTGACGCGGCGGGCGCGTCCTCGGGTGTGGCATTGCCCTGGGCAATGGCGGTGGCCGAGAGGCCCAGCACGGCGGCAGCCAGGCTCAGTGACAGCAGGGTCTTGCGGGGAATCGACTTCAACATGCTCATCTCTCCTTGAGGGTTGGGGATCGGGGGCCGGTGCCTTTCATGGCGGCACCGACAGGATGACTCCAGTCTGCCGGCCTCCTGTATCTGCCCTGTGTGCGATGGATGACGCTATGTAAAGTTATGTTCCTGTGTCCGGAGGCTTCCCCTGCCGTGGTTGACACAGGTCAGGGATGGGCCAGATCGTCCAGGATGGGGCAGTCGGGCCGCTCGTCGCCCGGGCAGGCGCACAGCAGGGCCTGCAGGCTGCGCTGCATGGCCTGCATCTGCTGCAGGCGCCGGTCCAGTTCGTCCAGGTGGTGCTGGGCGACACGCTTGACGCTGGCGCTGCTGCGCCGACGGTTCTGCCACAGGCCCAGGAGTTCGGTGATGTCGTCCAGGCCGAATCCCAGGTCGCGCGCCCGGCGGATGAAGCGCAGCGTGTGGACATCCGACAGGCTGTATTGCCGGTAGTTGCTGCCGGTGCGCGCCACCCGGCCCAGCAGGCCGAGGGATTCGTAGTGGCGCAGCATCTTGGGCGAGATGCCGCTCAGGCGTGCGGCCGTGCCGATCGGCACCGGCCATGCAACGGCACCGTCGTCTTCCGTTGCCGCTGGATCCGGCGCGGCCAGCTGGTCTTTCATGCGGCGACGCTATAGCCTTCTTCCCGGATCGCACGGGCGATGGCATCGCGGTCGAGGGTGGATTCCACCTCGACCCGGTTCTGGCTGCGGTCGACTTGGACCGACGCCTGGGGGTCGAGTTCGCGAATGGCGCCGACGACGGCCTTCTCGCAGTGGCCGCAGGTCATGCCTTGTACGTCGAAGATCTGGTTCATGGTGGGGTTTCCTTGTGTGAAGCACGTTGATGAAAAGGGATATCGCGGTGCGATTGTGTTCCTTGACATGGTGTCAAGGTCAAGCAGATCAAGGAATGTTACTCAAGGGTGCTTGACCTTGCCATGATGTCAGGGCTTATGCTTGCCGTATGGAAACTGGAACAGAATGTGTGATTGACCTCGGTATCGGTGGCATGACCTGTGCCTCCTGTGTCTCGCGCGTCGAACGGGCGCTCAAGAAGCAGGCTGGTGTGGCTGATGCGACGGTGAACCTGGCGACGGAGTCGGCCCGTGTCACCATGGCTGGCCAGTCGGACGAAGACGCCATGGCCCGCATCAAGCGGGCGGTGCGCGATGCTGGCTACGAGCCCCGCTCGCCCATGGCTGCGCAGGAGGAGGCGCCGGCCGGCTGGCTGGGCATACCGGTCGATGCCTGGCCGGTCATCGTGGCCCTGCTGCTGTCGGCACCACTGGTGCTGCCCATGGTGGGCGACCTGCTTGGCAAGCACTGGATGCTGCCGGCCTGGGTCCAGTTCCTGCTGGCCACCCCAGTGCAGTTCGTGCTGGGTGCGCGTTTCTACAAGGCCGGCTGGCATGCACTGAAGGCCTTGACGGGCAACATGGAACTGCTGGTGGCCATTGGCACGACAGCGGGCTGGGCCCTGTCGACCTGGCTCTGGTTGCGCGCCGAAGCCGGCGAGATGGTGCATTTGTATTACGAAGGTTCGGCCGTCGTGATTGCCCTGGTGCTGCTAGGCAAATGGCTGGAAAGCCGGGCCAAGCGCCAGACCACCAGTGCCATCCGGGCGCTGCACGCGCTGCGGCCTGAGCGCGCCCATCTGCTGCCCGACGGTGTGCGGCGGACCGAACTGACCGATGTCGCCGTCGATGAACTCCTGCCCGGCGACCTGGTGCGGGTGTTGCCCGGCGAACGTTTCCCGGCCGACGCCGAGGTGATGGTGGGCGAATCCCAGGCCGACGAGTCCCTGCTGACGGGGGAATCGATGCCGGTGCCCAAAAAGCCCGGCGATGCGGTGACCGGTGGTGCCATCAACGGGGACGGCGCGCTGGAGGTGCGGGTTCGGGCGGTGGGCGCCCAGAGCGTGCTGTCCCACATCATTGCCCTGGTGCAGGATGCCCAGGCCACCAAGGCCCCGGTGCAGCGCCTGGTCGACCAGGTGGCGGCCGTCTTCGTGCCGGCCGTGCTCTTGATCGCCATTGTCACCCTGGTGGTCTGGTGGCAGCTGGGTGCGCCGATCGAGACGGCGTTGCTCAATGCTGTTTCTGTGCTGGTGATCGCCTGCCCGTGTGCGCTGGGTCTGGCGACGCCGGCGGCGATCATGACCGGGACCGGCGTCGCTGCCCGTCATGGCATCCTGATCAAGGATCCGGTGGCGCTGGAGATGGCGCACCGGGTCGATACCGTGGCCTTCGACAAGACCGGCACCCTGACCGAGGGACACCCGCGCCTGCGCATGGTGGAGGTGTCCGAAGGTGTCGATGAACTGGCCGTGCTGCAGGCGGCAGCGGCCCTTCAGTCGCAGTCCACGCACCCGCTGGCCCTGGCCGTGATCGAGGGTGCCGAGGCCCATGGTCTGAAGGTCAATCCGGATGGCGCCCGCGAGGTGCAGTCTGTCCAGGGACGGGGCATGCTCGGCTGTGTGGCCGGTGCCTGGCTGGCGCTGGGCAGCCGGCGCTGGATGCAGGAACTCGGCGCGCCCGAGGGCCCGCTGATGCAGCGCGCCATCGTGCTGGAAGACGAAGGCGCAACGGTGTCCATGCTCTCCAGCGGCAGCGACAACGGAGCCTGGACACCGCTGGCGCTGTTCGTGTTCGGCGACGAAGCCAAGGCCGGCGCGACCCAGGCGCTGGAAGGCCTGCGTGAGCAGGGCCTGCGCCTGCGGATGGTCTCGGGAGACAGTCGGGGTGCCGCCCTGGCCATGGGGCATGTGCTGGGCCTTCGCGCCGAGCAGGACGAGGTTCTGGCCGAGGTGCTTCCCGGCGACAAGGCCCGGGCCATTGAAGGCCTGCGCGAGGGGGGGCGCCATGTGGTCGCCATGGTGGGAGATGGCGTCAACGATGCACCGGCCCTGGCAGCCGCCGACGTGGGCATGGCCATGAGCCACACCCGGGGTGGCGGTTCCGATGTGGCCATGCATGCGGCTGGCATCACGCTGATGCGTGGCGATGTGGCCCTGGTGGGGGCTGCGCTGGATATTTCCCGCAGGACGGTGTCCAAGATCCGCCAGAACCTGTTCTGGGCGTTTGCCTACAACACGGCGGGCATTCCGCTGGCGGCACTGGGCTATCTCAGCCCGGTGGTGGCCGGTGCGGCCATGGCCCTCAGTTCGGTGACCGTGGTGAGCAATGCCTTGCTGCTGCGCCGCTGGCAGCCGCCGCGCAACTGACCGGTGGCGCATGGTCTGAAAGGTGCTTGACGTGGGTCAACATCCCTCGGCGCCGTATGGGGGATGCTTGCGAGGTCCGGGGACTTGCCCGGAGTCGCACCCACATCAGGAGACAGGACCATGAACCACAAAGCCTTGCAGGTCATCCGCGACGAACATGCCAGCCTGGCGGCCATGCTGCGTTCGCTGGTGCAGATGGTCCGCCGTGGCCCCGAGCCCGATGGCAAGGACGAACACGAACGCTATTTCGACGTGCTGCGCGCGATGCTGTTCTACATCGACGAGTTCCCGGAAAAGCTGCACCACCCCAAGGAAACCGAACTGCTGTTCCCCCGCATCGCCCAGGCATCACCCCAGGTGGCCGATGCCATTGCCCAGCTGGACCGTGACCACGAACTGGGCGAGGCCAATGTGCGCGAACTGATGCACCTCCTGATGGCCTGGGAGTACCTGGGCAACTCGCGTCGCCAGGCCTTCGAGGATGCGGCCAACCGCTACGTCGAGTTCTACCTTCGCCACATGAGCCTGGAGGAGTCCGTGATCCTGCCCGAGGCCGAGAAGAGCCTGACCGACGCCGACTGGCATGCACTCAACGCGGCGTTCGCCACCAACCAGGATCCGCTCAATGCCCGGCTGCCGCGCGACCCGCAGTTCGATCGCCTGTTCACCCGGATCGTGATGAAGGCCCCTGCGCCTGTGGGGCTGGGCCAGGACTGATCGAAACCAGCGGCCTGCCGTCGGTCGCGGCAAGGAAGAAAAATCCGCTACCCATCTTCCGTAACAAAAGGTTTTTTGGAATACTAAGGGCTTCAAAGGTTCCTGTACCCTGACGCCCATGAACCAGCCTGCCAACATCCCGCCCATGGCCGAGGGCGGCGACCTGCCGGTGTCCCTGCGCTCGCTGATGCACCAGCTGGGCCAGGCGGCGCGTGACGGTGCCCGGCCCGCCGGTGAACGCTTCTTCGATGCCCTGCGCGCCATCTGCCTGACCATCGATCCCTCGCTGCTCTGGCGAGGTGCCGATCTGGGTGTCGCCGGCTTCCTGGCCGCCATCAGCAGCATCGAAGACCGGGTGCGAGATGGCAGCCTGGACGACAATGCCTGTCTCGATGCGCTCATGTCGGTGCTGGCGGTCAACGGCTATCTGTCGCCCGGTGCCCGACCGGTTCTGACCGACCGGCTGGCGCGCACCCTGGCCTCCTACCGTTCGGAATTTGCGCACCAGGACGTGTGCCCGGCCGACGCAGCTCTGGAGCAGGACGTCGGACAGAACGTCGGACAGGACGTCATGGTGGACTGGAATGCCCTGGGTGTGCGCCTGATGCACCCGTCCAGCGACATGGACCGTGCGGACGATGGCGGCGACGACGCGGGCTGGGAGGACTTTCCGGCGGTGCAGCCGTCGGGGCCGACACTGCACTGACGGTTTTTTTCCGGCCCGTGGCCGGGTTGGGCCCGCTCAGGCACAGGCAAATGGTTCTGTTGTCATGGGCGAAGATGGCGTATCGTGGGCGCCAATCGTTTCAGCATCCTTTCACCGCATCCCCACCCCATGGCCCTCGGTCAATTCGCCTACGCCAACCATGGCACCCGCTTCCTTGCCTGTGAGCCCCTGACGGACCAGGCCTTTGCCGTGGCCGGCATTCCCTATGACGGCGTGGTCACCAACCGGCCGGGTGCCCGGTTCGGCCCGCAGGCGATCCGCGGCGCCAGCCTGATGCTGTGCGACGGCATCCATCCGCTGTTCGACCTGTCCCCGCTGGACCAGATCGGCGATGCGCTGGACATGCGCCTGCCCAACGCTTCGCCACTGCAGGAGGTGCGGCGGCACATCGAAGCCCAGGCGTCGGACCTGATGGCCCGGCACCACTGCGTGTTCCTGGGGGGTGACCATTCGGTCACCCTGTCGTTGCTGCGTGCGGCGCGTGCCCGGCACGGGGGCGAATCGCTGGCCCTGGTGCATTTCGATGCCCACTGCGACACCTGGACCGACCATTTCGGCGAGCCGTCGGGTCACGGCACCTGGACGCGGGAGGCCCTGGAAGAAGGCCTGGCCAGTCCGGCCCATACGGTGCAGATCGGCATCCGGTCGAGTGGCGAGCGGGCCGCCCGCGAGTACGTGGCCGACCAGGGCGGGCAGATCTTCACCGCGCGCATGCTGCGCGGGCTGGACGGTGCCGGCCTGCAGCCGGTGATCCAGGCCATCCGCGCACGCATCGGACAGCGCCCCTGCTACCTGAGCCTGGATATCGACTGCCTGGACCCGGCTTTCGCACCCGGAACCGGGACGCCCGAACCTGGCGGCATGACCAGCTCCCAGGTACTGACCCTGCTGGAAGAGCTGGCCGACCTGAACTGGATCGGCATGGACTGCGTGGAAGTCGCACCGGCCTACGACCATGCGGAACTGACCAGCAACGCCGCCGCCAGCTTTGTCTGGACCTACCTGTGTGGACAGGTCGCGCGTCGCCAGGGCCGGCTGGCAGGGGTATGAGCATGGCGTCCGGCGCACTCATCGGGTCCGACACCCTGCTCAACCGCCACAGCTACTACGAGGCCAGCGTCCAGCGTCCGATGGCGCGGGCACCCTTGTGGGGCAGTGAAAGCGCCGATGTGCTGGTGGTCGGGGGTGGCTTTGCCGGCCTGAGCGCGGCGCTGGAACTGGCCATGCGCGGGTTCTCGGTCGTGCTGCTGGAGGCCGACCGGGTCGGATCCGGTGCTTCCGGGCGCAATGGCGGACAGGCCATCGTGGGCTATGCCAGCGGTCAGGCGCCTTTCGAGAGCCAGCTGGGCGCCCACGATGCGCGCCTGGCCTGGGATATGTCGCTGGAGGCACTGGACCTGATCGAGCAGCGCATCGAGCGCCACCGCATCGACTGCGACTGGACCCGTGGCTACCTGTATGTGGCTGACAGTGCGCGCAAGGCCCGTGCGCTGCGGGAGGAGATGGACGGACTGCAGCGCCTGGGTATTGATGTCGACTGGGCCGAAGGGTCCGACGTACGAAGGCTGATCCACAGTCCGCGCTACAGCGCGGCGGGCTACGAAAGCCGCTCCGGTCACCTGCATCCGCTCAAGTACGCCCTGGGCCTGGCCCAGGCCGCCCGTGAGGCAGGGGTGCGCATCTTCGAGGGATCGGCCGTGACCGCGCTCCAGCGGGGAGAACGCCTGGTCGCCACCACCGATCATGGCCAGGTGACGGCGCGCTTTGGTGTGCTGGCCGGCAACTGCATGCTGCCCGAATACGGGCCGGCGGTGGCACCGGAGATTGCGCCGCGCATCATGCCGGTCGGGACCTACATCCTGGGCACCGCGCCGCTCGATCCTGCCCTCTGCCATCACCTGATTCCCTCGGGCGCGGCCGCCTGCGACAACAACTTCGTGCTCGATTATTTCCGTTTCAGTGCCGATCACCGCATGCTGTTCGGTGGCCGCGTGAGTTACACCACGCGCACGCCCCCGCGGCTGGAGGCCGTGATGCGCCGTCGCATGGGCGAGGTGTTTCCGGAACTGGCGCAAGCGCCGGTGGACTACCTGTGGGGCGGGTTCGTCGACATCAGCATGAACCGTTCGCCCGACTTTGGCCGACTGGGCGACAACCTCTACTACCTGCAGGGTTTCAGCGGCCACGGGGTGGCCCTGGCGGGTCTGGCCGGGCTGCTGGTGGCCGAGGCGGTCACGGGCCAGGCCGGGCGCTTCGACGTGTTTGCCCGGCTTCGGCACCACCGCTTCCCTGGCGGACGCTGGCTGCGCACACCCAGCCTGGCCCTGGGCATGTGGTGGTACCGGATGCGGGACGCGCTGGCCGGTTGAGCGATCAGGCCAGCGCGCGTCGCACGGCGGCGGTGATGGCCGGACCCCATTGGCGGATGCCCGCCAGTGGCGCATAGCCGTAACCGATGACCAGCCCGCGCAGGTCCTGGCGTGCCAGTGTGTAGGCCGAGAGGGGGCGCACGATCAGGCCCTGCTGCGCCAACTGTCGCGCGATGGCCCGGTCGTCCACCTTGTCCGGCAGGCGCAGGCACAGGTGCAGCCCCTGCTCGGCTCCGCTGATGAAAGGGCCGCGACCACCGGGTTCGTCCAGCACCGGCTGCAGCGCCTGCAGCAGGCACTGTCGCCGCTCGGCATAGCCCTGCCGGGCCTTGCGCAGGGCGCTCGCGAAATGCCCCATTTCAATGAACTCGGCCAGCGCGGCCTGGGTCGGCATCTGTCCGGGGCGGTTCAGGTCGTAGTGGGCCTGCCGGAAGTCACCGGCCAGGGTCTTGGGCACGACCAGGTAGCCCAGTTTCAGACCCGGGTACAGGACCTTGGAGAAGGTGCCCATGTAGAGCACCCGGCCGTCCGGGTCGAGGCCTTGCAGGGACGACAGGGGCGGTCCGCTGAAACGGTACTCGCTGTCGTAGTCGTCCTCCAGCACCCAGGCTCCGTGTGCGCGGGCACAGGCCAGCAGGTGGTTTCGGCGCGCCAGGGACATGACGGCGCCGGTCGGGTACTGGTGCGACGGGGTGACATAGATCAGGCGCGGTGCCTGCGCGTCGTCCCCGGGGCCCGGGCAGATGCCTTTGTCGTCCACCGGTACCGGGTGGATGCGCAGCCCGCACGCCGTCAGCGCCTTGGCGGCACCCCAGTAGGCCGGGTCTTCCACCCAGACCGTGTCGCCATGGTCGGCCAGCAGGCGGGCGCACAGTTCAAGTGACTGCTGTGTGCCGGAGGTGATCACCACCTGGTCGGCCTCCAGATGCACGCTGCGGGACACCCGCAGGTAGTCGGTGATGGCACGCCGCAATGGTGCGTAGCCGCCCGAGGCGTTGTAGTCCAGCATGTCCGGATAGGTCATGCGCCAGTGCTTGTTCTGCAGACGCTGCCACAGGGACAGGGGAAAGGTGCTGAAATCGGCGATGCCCGGCGTGAAGGGCTGTACCTCCAGCTCGCTGGCACAGAAGCATCGGGTCAGTGTCATGCCGCGGGCCGAGAGGCTGCCGGCCGCCGCGCCCGGCACCGGTGGCGGGCGACTGGCGGCACCCGGGCGGGCCGGTCGTGGCACGTTGTCATGGACGTAGGTGCCACTGCCGACGTGGCTGCTCAGATACCCTTCGACGGTGAGCTGGTTGATGGCTGCCACCACCGTGTTGCGCGACAGGCCCAGGTCCTGCGCCAGGTCCCGGCTGGATGGCAGCCGGTCACCAGCTGCCAGCTTGCCGTCGAGCACCGCCCGGCGCACGGCTTCGTAGAGCTGGCGATGCAGCGGCAGCGGATCCTGGCTGCCCAGGCGGTTCATCTCCGCCAGAAGAAATTCGGAGAGCATGGAAATTGGCACCATCGAAGTTACCGGACTGGCTCTTATTGTGATCCAATCCAAAGCACAGAATCAAGCGACGGACGCACCATGAAGACGCCACCCTGTATGGTCTGGCTGCCAGCCGACCACCGCCTCCTCGGCGACCACGGACATCAGATGCCCTTTCTGCTGCTCGGCGACAAGTACGCCAGGGCCGTGAAGGTTTCTGTCCGCGCCCAGCCGGTCATGTTTCCCCTGGCCGATGCCGACCAGATCGACGACCTGCTGACCCTGGTCGACGGGGTGATGCTGACGGGGTCGGTTTCCAACGTGCATCCGTCGCATTTCGACGAGGCCGTGGCCGATCCCGGCCTGCCGCTCGATCCGGCGCGCGACACCCTGACGCTGGCGCTGGTCCGGGCCTGCGTGCACCAGGGTGTGCCCCTGCTGGGCATCTGTCGCGGATTCCAGGAAATCAACGTTGCCCTGGGCGGCACCCTGCACCAGCGGGTGCACGAGGTGGCCGGCCTGATGGACCACCGCGAGCCGAAGACGGCGCCACCCGACGACCAGTACGCACCGCGCCACCCGGTGCGATTCGTCCCGGGCAGCCCGTTCGAGGTGTGGGCCGGTGGCGCCGAGGCCCAGGTCAACTCGCTGCACGGGCAGGGTATCGCGCGCCTGGCACCCGGCCTGGACGCCATGGCCCACGCGCCCGACGGACTGGTCGAGGCTTTTGCCGTTCGCGGGGCGCGCACCTTCGCCCACGCGGTGCAGTGGCATCCGGAGTGGCGCAGCCACGAGAATGCTTTCTATAGCGCCATCTTCGACGCCTTTGGCCGCGCCTGCCGCCAGCGCATGAACCAGCGCCTGCAGGCCGCCGACCTGGCCCAGGCACGATACTGATCCAGACACCCGAACCACCACCAAGGAACCGGCAGATGAATGCCCCTCAGACCTTCAACGACCTGGAGCAGTGGCTCAACCGCAATCGCGTGACCGAAATCGAATGCCTGGTGCCCGACCTGACCGGCGTGGCACGAGGCAAGATCCTGCCGCGGGAAAAGTTCACCGAGGACCGCGGCATGCGGCTGCCGCACGCCATCGTGGCCATGAGCGTGACCGGAGACCAGCCTTCCAGCGGTTCGTATTTCGACGTCATCGAGCCGACCGACCGTGACATGCAGCTTCGGCCGGACCCGTCCACCGTGCGCATCGTGCCCTGGGCCAGCGACCCCACCGCGCAGGTCATCCACGACTGCTTCGACCACAACGGCAAACTGGTGCCCTATGCCCCGCGTTCGGTGTTGCGCCACATCTGCGCCCTGTACGAGGCCGAGGGCTGGTCGCCGGTGGTGGCGCCCGAACTGGAGTTCTACCTGACGGCGCGCAACACCGACCCCAACACCCTGCTGCGCCCGCCGGTGGGCCGCAGCGGCCGGGCCGAGACCTCGCGCCAGGCCTATTCCATCGATGCGGTCAACGAGTTCGATCCGCTGTTCGAGGAGATCTACGAGTACTGCAACCTGATGGAGCTCAACGTCGACACGCTGATCCACGAGATCGGCGCCGGCCAGATGGAGATCAACTTCTTCCACGACCATCCGCTGGGACTGGCCGACGAGGTGTTCTTCTTCAAGCGCACGGTGCGCGAGGCAGCGCTGCGCCACGACATGTACGCCACCTTCATGGCCAAGCCCATCGCCGGCGAGCCGGGCAGTGCCATGCACATCCACCAGAGCATCGTCGACCAGGCCACGGGCCGCAACATCTTCAGTGCCGAGGACGGCCGGCCGACCGAGGCCTTCTTCCACTACATCGGTGGCCTGCAGCGCTACATCCCGGCGGCCATGGCCCTGGTGGCTCCCTACGTCAACAGCTACCGCCGCCTGTCGCGCCACACGGCGGCACCGATCAACATCGAATGGGGTCACGACAACCGCACGGTGGGCATCCGCTCGCCCATCGCCAGCGCCGAGGCCCGTCGGGTCGAAAACCGGGTCATCGGTGCCGACGCCAATCCCTATGTGGCCATGGCCATGACACTGGCCTGCGGTTACCTGGGCATGAAAAACAAGATCAAGCCCAAGCCCGAGATGAAGGGCGACGCCTATCTGGCGCCCTATGCCCTGCCCCGCAGCCTGGGCGAGGCGCTGGACTGGCTGCGCCGCGAGACCGACCTGCACGAGGTCCTGGGGCAGGAGTTCGTGACCATCTACACCGAGATCAAGGAACTCGAATTCGAGGAGTTCATGAAGGTGATCTCACCCTGGGAGCGGGAACACCTGCTGCTGCATGTCTGACCTGAAAGGGACACCGTATGACCACACCTACCTACATGGCGCCGCCCGTGCTGGCCCAGCGCGAGCAGAAGCACGACACCCGTGCCATCCAGGCCCTGGACAGCGCACACTTCCTGCATCCGTTCACCGACCATGGCGATCTGGCCACGCGCGGCGCGCGGGTCATCACCCATGCCGAGGACATCTACATCTGGGATTCCGAAGGCCAGAGGATCCTCGACGGCATGAGTGGCCTGTGGTGTGTCAATGCCGGCTACGGGCGCAAGGAACTGGCCGACGCCGCCTACCGGCAGATGATGACGCTGCCCTTCTACAACAGCTTCTTCCAGACCACCAATGTGCCGGCGGTGCAACTGGCGGCGAAGCTGGCCCGACTGGCGCCCGAGGTGGGTGGCCGGCGGTTCGAACACGTCTTCTATTCCAGCAGCGGCTCCGAGAGCAACGACACCAACGTGCGGCTGGCGCGCCGCTACTGGGACCTGCAGGGTCAGCCGCAGCGCAAGGTGATCATCAGCCGCCGCAATGCCTACCATGGCTCGACCATGGCCGGCGCTTCGCTGGGCGGCATGGACGGCATGCACGCGCAGGGCGATCTGCCGATTCCGGGCATCGTCCACATCGACCAGCCCTACTTCTTCGAGAACGGCCAGGCCGGCGAAAGCCGCGAGGACTTCGGTATCCGCGCCGCGCGCTGGCTGGAGGACAAGATCCTGGAGGTCGGGCCGGACAAGGTCGCGGCCTTCATCGCCGAGCCGGTCCAGGGAGCCGGCGGCGTGATCATTCCGCCCGAGACCTACTGGCCTGAAATCCAGCGCATCGTCGACCGCTACGGCATTCTGCTGATCTCCGACGAGGTGATCTGCGCCTTCGGCCGCCTGGGCCACTGGTTTGCCTACGAGAAGTTCGGCTATCGCCCCGACATGGTGACCTTTGCCAAGGGCGTGACCAGCGGCTACATCCCGCTGGGCGGCGTGATGGTGGGTGACCGGGTGGCCCAGGTGCTGATCGACAAGGGCGGCGAGTTCAACCACGGCTACACCTACAGCGGCCATCCGGTGGCCTGTGCCGTGGCCCTGGCCAACCTGGAGCTGATGGAGCGCGAGGGACTTGTGGACCGCGTGAAGAACGACACCGGCCCCTACCTGGCCGAGCGTTTTGCCGAACTCAACCGCCATCCGCTGGTCACCGAGGCCGAGAGCTGCGGCTTCGTCGCCGGCCTGGTGCTGGTCAAGGACAAGGCCAGGCGCACGATGTTCGACCCGGACCTGGCGGTGGGCATGATCTGCCGCGGTCACTGCTTCCGCAACGGCCTGATCATGCGTGCCGTGGGTGACCGCATGATCATCGCCCCGCCCCTGAGCATGAGCCGGGCCCAGATCGACGAGATGATGGGCCTGATCGTGCGCTGCCTGGATGCAACGATGGACGATCTGAGACAGGGCGGGCTGCTGGCCTGATGCCAATTTTTGATACAGTGACCATTGCCCCATTCTGGGGACATTTCAGGCCCGCAATTTGCTAGTCAGTGGCCTTTCACCGTTTTGCGTTCTGGACCCCATCCCACCCTTCTGGAGTGTGCTTCATCATGAAAAAACACGTTCTCGTTCTGGCCATCACCGCCGCCTTCCTGGTTGCCTGCGGCAAGAAGGAAGAACCGGCAGCCGTTGCACCGGCTGAACCTGCACCGGTGGCCGCCGCCCCGGCTGCGCCAGCCGGCCCCGTCCTCGATGACGAAAAGGTCCTGAACATCTACAACTGGGCCGACTACATCACCGAGACCATGGTGGCCGACTTCGAGAAGGAATCCGGCATCAAGGTCAACTACGACACCTTCGAGAACAACGAAGCCCTGCACGCCAAGCTGGTGGCTGGCAACTCGGGCTACGACATCGTGATCCCGACGGCAGGCTTCGGCAAGAAGCAGATCGACGGCGGCCTGTACCAGGAGATCGACAAGGCCAAGATCCCCAATTACGCCAACCTCGATCCGGAGTTCATGGCCAAGATCGCTGGCGTCGACCCGGGCAACAAGCACTTCGTGCCCTGGGCCTGGGGTTTCACCACGGTGGGCATCAACAAGCAGAAGGTCGAGAAGGCCCTGGGCGACATGCCCATGCCGGAAAACGCCTGGGACCTGGTGTTCAACCCGCAGTACGCCAGCAAGCTCAAGTCCTGCGGCATCATCTTCCTGGATTCGCCCAGCGAGATCCTGCCGGTGGCGCTGCACTACGTCGGCAAGCCGGCCTACAGCGAGAGCGCGGAAGACTTCAAGGCCGCTGGCGAGATGCTGGCCAAGATCCGTCCCAACGTGCGCCTGTTCTCCAGCACCATGATCGACGACATCGCCGGTGGCAAGGGCTGCGCCTTCATCGGCTGGTCGGGCGACATCAACATCGCCGCCGACCGGGTCAAGGAAATGGGCGGCAAGGATGAGGTCATGCCCCTGCTGCCCACGGGAGGCGGCCTGGTGTTCATCGACACCATGGCCATTCCCAAGGACGCCAAGCACCCGAACAACGCTCACGCGTTCATCGACTTCTACCTGCGCGCCGAGAACGGTGCGGCCATGGCCAACGAGCTGAACTATCCCACCGGCAACACGGCGGCGCTGCCCTCGATCAAGCAGGAGGTCAAGGACAACAAGACCATCTTCCTGTCGCCGGAAGACACCGCCCGCCTGATTCCCACCGGGGGCTTCTCCAACGAGATCGCGGGTGTGCTCAACGACACCTACAACGCCTTCAAGCGCGGCAAGTAATTGCACGCGCCAGGCTGGCACAAGGCTGTTCATCCCGCGGGCTGGACAGCCTTTTTTGTTTTCCTGATACGTCTACGGGATTCTTCATGGCAGAGAACACGGGCTTTCTGGTGACCGAGAAGCTGGTCAAGCGCTTTGATGACGCGGTGGCCGTCGACGAGGTGTCGCTGTCGATCGCACAGGGCGAGATCTTCGCCCTGCTGGGGTCCTCGGGCTGCGGCAAGTCCACGTTGCTGCGCATGCTGGCGGGTTTCGAGACGCCGACGTCCGGTCGTATCCTGCTCGGGGGGCAGAACGTGGTCGGCATGCCGCCCTACGAGCGACCGGTCAACATGATGTTCCAGAGCTATGCGCTGTTCCCGCATCTGAACATCTGGGAGAACGTGGCCTTCGGCCTGAAGCGCGAGGGTCTGGCCAGGGACGAGGTCGCCCGCCGTACTGACGAGATGCTGGCGCTGGTGCAACTCACGCCCTACGCCAAGCGCAAGCCGCACCAGCTCTCCGGAGGCCAGCAGCAGCGCGTGGCGCTGGCGCGCAGCCTGGCCAAGAAGCCCAAGCTGCTGCTGCTGGACGAACCGCTGGGCGCACTGGACAAGAAGCTGCGCGAGCAAACCCAGTTCGAGCTGGTCAACATCATCGAGAAGGTGGGCGTGACGGTGGTGATGGTCACGCACGACCAGGAAGAGGCCATGACGATGGCCAGCCGCATTGCCATCATGAGCAAGGGCCGCGTGCTGCAGGTCGGCAGTCCGCAGCAGATCTACGAGTATCCCGGCAACCGCTTCGTTGCCGATTTCATTGGCAACGTCAACCTGTTTGACGGCAAGCTCACACTCGACGAGACCGACCGCTGTGCGGTGGGTACGGCGATCGGCGAAATCCATGTGGGTCACGGCATCAGCGGCTCACTGGACATGCCGGTGTCGGTGGCGGTGCGGCCCGAGAAGATCGAGATTGCCAAGCTTCGACCCAGCCACGTTGATCACAACCTGTTCAGCGGACGGGTCAAGGAAATCGCCTACTTCGGGTCCTACAACACCTTCATCGTGGTCACCCCGCAGGGCACCCGGGTCAAGATCACCGAGCCCAACGGATCCCGGCACGAACGGGCCGACATCACCTGGGAGGACGATGTGTTCTTCTGGTGGGACGATCTGGACGCCGTGGTATTGAGGGACTGACCCATGTCAGCCTCCCCCCGCGCCGCCTTCGACGTCACCCCCCTGACGGGAGGGATGCGAGTGGCCCGGCAGTGCCGGTTCCACTGCATTCTCGACTGAAGGCCCTTCTCGGCCACTTTGCTTTGTTAAGGAGCAGGACGTGTCTTCTTCCTCTCTACCGGTTCCCGGCAAGCGCTTTGTCATCGGCGTGCCCTACGCCTGGCTGCTGCTGTTCTTTTTCCTGCCCTTCCTGATCCTGCTCTACATCAGCTTCGTGGACATGGGCGGTGACATCCATCCGTTCAAGCCCATCTGGGACACCACGACCGGGGTGCTCCAGCTCAAGTACGAAAACTACCTGTCCATTTTCCGCACCGAGGAGGGAGAGCCGCTGTTTCGCACGCTGTATGTCGATGCCTATCTGCGCTCGATCGGCTATGCGCTGGTCACCGCCCTGCTGTGCCTGCTGATCGGCTATCCGTTCGCCTATTTCATTGCCCGTGCGCCAGAGAGCGTCCGTCCGGCTCTGTTGCTGATGGTGATGCTGCCGTTCTGGACCTCGTTCCTGCTGCGGGTCTATGCCTGGAAGGGCCTGCTGGCCGACAACGGGGTCATCAACCGCTTCATGATGGGTGTGGGCCTCATCGCGGAGCCATTGCAGATGCTCTACACCAGCGTGTCGATGCTGGTGGGCATGACCTATGTGTACCTGCCCTTCATGATCCTGCCGCTCTACGCCAATCTGGTGAAGATGGATTTCCGCCTGCTGGAAGCCGCCTACGACCTGGGCACCACGCCGTTCAAGGCCTTCTGGCTGATCACCGTGCCGCTGTCCAAGGCCGGCATCATCGCCGGCTTCATGCTGGTCTTCATTCCCTGCGTGGGCGAGTTCGTGATTCCATCGTTGCTGGGTGGTCCGGGCAACCTGATGATCGGACGGGTCGTCTGGGACGAAATGTTCACCGCCAACGACTGGCCCAAGGCCACGGCGCTGGCGGTGGTGATGATCGCGCTGATCGTGATTCCGCTGGCCATCTACTACCACTACACCGGCGAACGCAGTGAAGGAGGCAAGGCATGAAACAGCTGTTCGAAAGGCATTTCGGCAAGGCCTGGCTGGCACTCGTGTTTGCCTTCCTGTACCTGCCGCTGTTCTTCATGATCGTCTTCTCGTTCAACAGCACCCGGCAGGACGCGCGCTTTACCGGTTTCTCGCTGCGCTGGTACGAGGCGCTGACGCGGGACAGCAAGATCGTCGAGGGCTTCTGGCTCTCGCTCAAGATCGCCGCCATCACCGGTGTGCTGTCTGCCACGCTGGCCACGTTTGCGGCCTTCGTGCTGGTGCGGTACCGCCGCTTCCTGGGCCGCACGGTGTTCTCGGGCATGGTCAATGCGCCCCTGGTGATGCCCGAGGTCATCATCGGTCTGTCGCTGCTGCTGCTGTTCGTGGGCGTGCAGAACGCCTTTGGCTGGCCGCAGCGGGGTCTGCTGACCATTGTCCTGGGCCACACCCTGCTGGGCATGGCCTATGGCATGGTGGTGGTCCAGTCCCGGCTGCTCGAGATGAACCGCTCGATCGAGGAAGCCGCCATGGACCTGGGCGCCCGTCCGC
Source organism: Burkholderiaceae bacterium (assembly GCA_041396505.1). Lineage (GTDB taxonomy): Bacteria > Pseudomonadota > Gammaproteobacteria > Burkholderiales > Burkholderiaceae_C > Hydrogenophaga. The sequence continues at coordinate 491,832 of JAWKYL010000005.1, read as the reverse complement.
ACCAGGTGTTCTTTCTGGTGACGCTGCCCAACATCTTCCAGGCCATTCTCGCGGCCTTCCTGCTGGCGTTCACCCTGAGTTTCGACGATGTGGTGATCGCCGAGTTCCTGTCCGGTCCGGGCGTCAACACCCTGCCCCAGGTGATCTTCGGCTATGCGCGCCGGGGCATCAACCCGACCATCTATGCTGCGGCCACACTGCTGATCACCACCGTGACCATCGTCATCATCAGCTACGCGGTCTGGGTGGCGCGCAGCACGCGGCGACGCGAGCGCGAAATCGCGGCTGCGGCCCGCGTTGAAGTACAGCCCATAGGCCAGACCTGAGTGCCGTCCGCACCGGCGTCGGGGGCTTCCCGTTGCCGGCTGCAGGGTCTTGGCTGGCTGCGGCACACTGGACGGATCCTGATCCCCGCGCCCATCCCGTGACCGACCAGACCCACGACCCTGCCGATGCCGCTGCTGCGGCATGGCCCCCTGTATTCGACAACAGCTATGCCCGCGAGCTGGCGGGCCTGTATGCCCCCTGGGAGCCGGCCACCGTGCCCGCGCCCGTGTTGCTGCGTCTGAACGACTCACTGGCCCGGGAGCTGGGCTGGCCGCCCGAGATGATCGGTGGCGCCGATGGTGCGGGTTTCTTCAGCGGCAACCGCACGCTGCCCGGGACCAGACCACTGGCCCAGGCCTATGCCGGCCACCAGTTTGGTGGCTACTCGCCTCAGCTGGGCGATGGCCGGGCCCTGTTGCTGGGCGAGGTGCTGGACCAGCACGGACACCGGCGCGACATCGCTTTCAAGGGATCGGGACGCACACCGTTCTCGCGTGGCGGTGACGGCAAGGCGGCCCTCGGTCCGGTGCTGCGCGAGTACCTGATCGGCGAAGCCATGCATGCGCTGGACATTCCGACCACGCGGGCCCTGGCGGTCGTGGGCACGGGCGAGTCCGTATACCGCGATGCCGGTACCTTGCCGGGTGCGGTGCTGACCCGGGTGGCCGCCAGCCACATCCGTGTCGGTACGTTCCAGTGGGTCGCCTCACGTGGGGATGTGGACCTGTTGCGCCGCTTCGCCGACTATGTGATTGCGCGGCACGATCCGGACCTGGCGGGCCAGCCCGGGCGCCATCTCGGCCTGCTGGAGGCCGTGGCCAGGCGCCAGGCCCATCTGGTGGCGCGCTGGATGGGGGTGGGTTTCATTCATGGGGTGATGAACACCGACAACATGACCATTTCGGGCGAAACCATCGACTATGGCCCTTGCGCCTTCATGGACGCCTACGATCCGGCCACGGTCTACAGCTCCATCGACCATGGCGGGCGTTACGCCTACGGCAACCAGCCCCACATCGCGCGCTGGAACCTGGCGCGGCTGGCCGAGGCCTTGTTGCCGCTGATGGTCGACGGGTCACCGGACGACGAAGCCCGGGTGCAGGCGGCGGTGGCGCAGGCCACGGCGGTGATCGACGCCTTCCCCGACGCCTATCGGCAGGCCTGGCTGTCGGTGATGCGCGGCAAGCTGGGCCTGGAAGGCGAGGACCGAGGCGACGAGGCGCTGGTGCAGGAATGGCTGGACCTGCTGGCGCACCGGCAGGCGGACTTCACGCTGACCTTCCGTGGCCTGGCCGATGCGGTGGAAGACCCCAATGGCGCCGGCCTGGCCATGCTGGGCGCGGTGCTCGATGGCGCTCCCGGCTGGCCGGACTGGTGGTCGCGCTGGACCGCCAGGGCAAAGACGCAGGACGGCGTTGCGGGGCTGGCCGGCCGCCTGCGCGCCGCCAATCCGCGCTTCATCGCACGCAACCTCCGGGTGGAGGAGGCGCTGGCGGCTGCGACCGACAATGGCGACCTCGGTCCCTTCGAGCGGCTGCTGGCGGTCCTGCAACACCCCTTCGACGAGCAAACGGATGCCGGTGTCTACGCCGAAGCCCCGCAGGCGTCCCAGATGGCCGGCTACCGCACGTTCTGCGGCACCTGACCGCAGGAGCGGAGCCGGCCCCGTGGCCGGTGGATAGGGCGACCGAGTGGACGGCAGGACCGAAGGCAAAGTGGATGCCTCGTGACCTCCGGTTTCGGCGTAGCATGGTGCCATTGTCTCCAGCAGTGACCCCATGACCGATACCACCATCCCTACTTTCGACGGCCGTGCTCTCATCAACGGTGAACGCGTCGCCGCCCGCGACGGCCAGACGTTCGACTGCCTGTCCCCGGTGGATGGCCGCCTGCTGACTCAGGTGGCGCGTTGCGCCGGTGCCGACATCGACGCCGCCGTCGCCGCTGCCCGCGCGGCCTTCGAGGACCGGCGCTGGGCCGGCAAGGCTCCTGCGCAGCGCAAGCGCATCATGATCCGCTTTGCCGAGCTGATCCAGGCCAGCGGCGACCAGCTGGCGCTGACCGAGTCGCTCGACATGGGCAAGCCGGTGAAATACGCCAAGGGCGTGGACGTCAACAGCGCCGCCAACTGCATCCGCTGGTATGGCGAGGCCGTGGACAAGGTCTACGACGAGATCGCCCCCACGCCAGACACCGCGCTGGCCCTGATCACCCGCGAGCCGGTGGGCGTGGTCGGCGTGATCGTGCCCTGGAACTACCCCATGATCATGGCGGCCTGGAAGATTGCGCCGGCCCTGGCCGCGGGCAACTCGGTGGTGCTCAAGCCTTCCGAGAAGAGTCCGCTCACAGCGCTCAGGCTGGCCGAACTGGCACTGGAGGCGGGCATTCCGCCGGGTGTGTTCAATGTGGTGCCCGGCTATGGCGCCGAGGCCGGCAGCCCCCTGGCGCTGCACATGGACGTGGACTGCATCGCCTTCACCGGCAGCACGCGTGTGGGCAAGCAGATCCACGTGATGGCCGGGCAGAGCAACCTCAAGCGCGCCTGGACCGAGCTGGGCGGCAAGTCGCCCAACATCGTGTTCGCCGATTGCCCCGACCTGGACAAGGCGGTCGAGGCCTCGGTGGGCAGCATCTTCTTCAACCAGGGCGAGAGCTGCAATGCGCCATCGCGGCTGTTCGTCGAGGCCAGCATCAAGGACGCCTTCATCGAGAAGGCCCTCAAGCTGGTGCCGCAGTACCAGCCGGCCAACCCGCTGGACAAGCACACCGTCATGGGCGCCATCGTCGACCAGATCCAGCTCGACAACGTGATGCGCTACATCGGCCTGGGCCAGAGCGAGGGTGCGAAGCTGGTGGCCGGTGGCGAACGCGTGGCGCCGGTCGCCGGTGGATGCTACGTGCAGCCCACCATCTTCGACGGCGTCAGGAACGACATGACCATTGCGCGTGAAGAGATCTTCGGCCCGGTGCTGTCGGTCCTGTCCTTCACGGACGCCGCCGACGTCGTGCAACAGGCCAACAGCAACATCTATGGCCTGCAGGCCGCCGTCTGGACGCGCGACATCAACAAGGCGCATGGCGTCGCGCGCGCCTTGCGTGCCGGCACGGTGCACGTCAACCAGTACGACGAGGATGACATCACGGTGCCCTTCGGCGGCTTCAAGCAGAGCGGGGTGGGCCGTGACAAGTCGCTGCATGCCTTCGACAAATACACCGAGACGAAGACAACCTGGATACGGATTGACTCCCCCCTGAGCCGCTGACGCGGTGCCCTGGATCCGCCACCCCGCGCCGACAAAGACGCCTAGCAGGAGATGAGATGAACGCCATGAACGACCTCAAGTCCGACCACACGAACGCGGCCTGGCATGCACGGCGGCTGGCGGCCACGCCGCGGGGCGTGGGGGTGATGGGGGACTTTTTCATCGAACGGGCGAAGAACGCCGAGTTCTGGGACATCGAGGGACGGCGCTACATCGATTTCGCAGGCGGCATCGCGGTGCTCAACACCGGACATGTGCATCCGAAAGTGCAGGCGGCGATCGCGGCCCAGCTGGAGCGCTTCACGCACAGTTGCTACCAGGTTGTCCCCTATGCCGAATACGTGACGCTGGCTGAGCGCATCAACGCCATCGTGCCCATCGAGGGGCCGGCCAAGACAGCCTTCTTCTCGACCGGCGCCGAGGCGGTGGAGAACGCGATCAAGATCGCGCGATCGTCCACCGGCCGCAGCGGCGTGATCGCCTTTGGCGCCGCTTTCCATGGCCGCAGCCTGTTCGCCGTCTCGCTGACCGGCAAGGTTCAGCCCTACAAGGCCGGCTTCGGACCCTTCCCACCCGAGATCTACCACGTCCCGTTTCCGGCCGAAGGCGCCTCGCTGGACGAGACCAGGCGTGCCATGGAACAGGTGTTCAAGTGCGACATTGAACCCTCGCGTGTGGCGGCCATCATCTTCGAGCCGGTACAGGGCGAGGGTGGTTTCAACCCGATTTCGACAGAGGCGGCGCAGTGGCTGCGCCAGCTGTGCGACCAGCACGGCATCCTGCTGATTGCCGACGAGGTCCAGACCGGTTTCGCACGCACCGGCCGGATGTTTGCCATGGAGCACTACGGCGTGAAGCCCGATCTCATCACCATGGCCAAAAGCATGGCCGGGGGCACCACGCTCTCGGCCGTCTCGGGCCGGCAGGCGGTGATGGACGGCCCGGCGCCCGGCGGCCTGGGCGGCACCTATGCCGGCCACCCGCTGGCCATCGCTGCATCTCACGCCGTGCTGGATGTGATGGCCGAAGAAAGGCTGCCCGAGCGCGCGCAACTGCTGGGCGACCGGCTGATGGCACACCTGAAGGCGCACCAATCGAAGCAGCCCCGCATCAGCGACGTGCGCGGCCTGGGCGCCATGGTCGCGGCCGAGTTCGTGGACGCGAAGGGCGCCCCCGACGCCGCTCTGACCCAACGCATCCAGACCGCCGCTCTCCAGCGCGGCCTGCTGCTGCTGACCTGCGGTGTGTACGGCAACGTGATCCGCTACCTGTTCCCGCTGACCATCGAGGAGACAGTGTTCGCCGAAGCGCTGGGTGTGTTCGACGCCGCGCTGGCCGAAGCCCTGGCCTGAGTCCTTCCTCTTTCAGCCGGGCTTGCCCGGTTTTTTGTTGCCTGGAACCCGCATGGTCATGCCCAGCCTCGAACAATGCATTGCCACCTTGCGCGAGCAGGGCGTCCACACGGTGATGGCGACCTTCACCGACCTGCACGGTGTACCCAAGGGCAAGCTGGTGCCACTGGAGGCCCTGCCCGACGCGGTTGCCACTGGTGCCGGCTTTGCTGGCCCCAGCATCTGGGCACCGGCCTGCCGCGCATGGGTGCACGCAGCGAGTACTTTGGCCGCGTGGTGCCCGGGAGCCTGCGGCCGCTGCCCTGGCTGCCGGGTGTGGCACACGCGGTCTGCGACGGCTTTGCCGGCGGCGAGCCGCTGGACACATGCTCGCGCCAGGTGCTGCAGCGCCAGCTGAGGCGCCTGCGCGAGCGCGGCTGGACCTTTCATGCCGGCATCGAGCCGGAGTTCTTCCTGCTGCGCCGAGGCGAAGACGGGCGCTGGCGGGTGGCCGACGCCGAGGATCAGCTGGACAAGCCGTCCTACGACCTCAAGGCCATCGTGCGCAACCACGGCTTTCTCGACGACATGCGGCGCCACCTGAGTGCGCTCGGATTCGAATTGCAGCAAATGGATCACGAGGATGCGACAGGCCAGTACGAAATCAACTACTGCTTCGACGAGGCGCTGGCCGCGGCCGATCGCTACCAGCTGTTCAAGCTCACCGCGAATGCCGTGGCACAGCAGCACGGCCAGGTGTTCTCGTGCATGCCCAAGCCGTTGGCGGGTGCGCCGGGCAGCGGTCTGCATTTCCACCTGAGCCTGACCGACGCCGAAGGCCGACCCGTGATGGCCGGTGCCGACGGACCGACGGGTCTGAGTGCCACCGGCCTGCAGTTCGCGGCTGGCCTGCTGGAGCACGGCGATGCGCTCGCAGCCCTGTGCGCGCCCACGGTCAACAGCTACAAACGGCTCGCGGTGAGCGAGAGTGCCTCGGGCACCACCTGGTCGCCGGTCTGGAAGGCGATGGGGGACAACAACCGCACTTGTCTCGTTCGAACCGTGGCCGGCCGAATCGAGTGGCGCCTGCCCGATCCGTCATGCAACGTGTACGCGGCGCTGGCCGCCACACTGGCCGCGGGCCTGGACGGCATCGACCGCGAGCTGCCTGTTCCGGAGCCCGTCGATGCCGACCTGTACCAGCGCCACGCGAGCGGCGACACGATGCCGCCGAGATTGCCGCGCGACCTGCATGATGCACTGGCCGCGTTGCGCGCCGATGCCATCTTGCGCGCCGACCTGGGGGAGGCCTTCTGCGAGCAGTTCCTCGCGCTCAAGCGCGCCGAGTGGGACGCATACGCCCATCAGATCAGCGACTGGGAACTGGCGCGTTACGCGGACAGGTTCTGAGGCGCGTCAGGCCATTGCGCGAGCGCGCGGCGCGTGGGTGGGCACTGCCGGTCCATCGACGTTCAGGGTGGTGCCCTGTATCTGCGCCTCCCTGGGCCGCAACTCGGCCGGCAGCTCCGGCGGCGGCAGACCGCGTGCCTTGTAGGCCTCGCGGATCGCACCCAGGTGGCCGGTGTGGCGCCAGAGCTCGTTCAGAGCCTCCTGCACGCGGCCGGCCTGGCGCTGCTGCGCCAGCCCCGTTGGCCAGCCCCGGTCGATGTGGTTGTGCGAGTCCATGTTGCCCGCCAGCGCCAGCACATTCCGGCGGTCCTGGCCCACCTCGGCCACGTACTGGCGGTGCCTTTCGGCCAACTGCTGGTTGCTCAGCGCGCGGTAGTTCTCCAGTGGTTCGTGGGGCAGGGTGCGCGGGTACTGTTCGTGCACCGCATCGCTGAAGGCCCCGCGCACCGCGTCGGCAGGCTGCTTGCCTGCGTCGATGTGGCGGGCCAGAGCGTCGTTCACATCGTCCTTGTCGACTCTGGGAAAGCGCGTGTGCATCGCCTCCCAGTTCTGGTCGATGGCCGTGCGGCTTTCAAAGTAGCGGCCGTTGCGTCTGGCCTCCTGGCCGAATGCGGCGCTGGCCGAGTCCAGCCGTGTCTGCATGCGTGCGCGTTCAGTCGGGTCGGTGGTGTGCTGCAGGTCCTCCTTCAGTGCATTGACCTGGCGCAGCAGGCGACCCTCCCTGGAAACATGGTCGTAGCCCAGCTGGCCAACCTCGCCTCCAAGGGCTCTGCTCCACTGCTGCAGGCGCGAGCCCTCGTACAGTTTTTCCGCACCGTAGGCAGCGGCGCCACCGGTGGCCAGACCGCCGACCACGGGCCCGACAGGCCCCGTGAAGGGGCTGGTGACCGTGCCGGCGAGCGCGCCGGGCACGGCGCCCACCGTGGCCGCACCGCCGGTGACGGCGCTCTTGACGGTCTGGTTGGCCGCTTCCTCGCCGCCGCGCACCCACTGCTCGCGGTTCGAGCGTGCGGTGTCGATGGCCGCGTCGACCTGCTGCCTGGCGTCGTAAGCGCCGTAGGCCGTGCCCAGCACGCCTGCCGCTTTCACAGCAGGACGCATGCCATGCCACTTGACGGGCAGGTGCCGGCGGTTGTCAACGGTCTTGAGGAATTCGTGCGGTTCGTAGAGCTGCCGGTTGGGTGTCAGGTACTGGCGTGCGCCGCCGGGCTTGCTGACCTGACCGTCCAGCTCGCTGGCCGGTGCCACCGTGTTGACGAAGGCTTCGGTAGGCGCTTTCGGGGTGATCCGGTAGACGTCGTACCGGGGCGATTCGCTGGCGACCGGAAGGGCAAAGTGGTGGGACAGGTTCCGGCCTTGCCTGATGGCCGCGTCCAGGTCGGCCTCCTTGACCCAGTAGGGGGAAAAAGGCGACGGCTGCTGGCCCTTGGGGACGATCTTGACCAGTGGCTCGTCGAGCATTTCCATGCGGGGGAGTTCCTGGCCGGAGGTGATCTGGTCGATGGCTCGCTTGCGCAGTTCTGATATTGGAGTGTCTTCTGGCGCAGCCTCCTCTAGCCTGGAAAGGTACACCACGCCTTCAGTTGTTCGAAGGTACCGCCTTGCTTCCTGTGGTGTGACTCCATGCGTAGTAAAGGTGTCGATCGTCGTGATCGCTTCGGCATTTCTTTGCCGTACGTCGTTGGGGGTCAGATCGAAGGTGCTCACTGGCTCCCCCTGTTGCCAGAAAGTCTCTTGTTTCTCAACTGCCCGATGAGTGCTTCGATTTCTCTGTCGTCCTCGGTCAATCCCCCCTTCAACTCATCCGTGAAATCACCATAGGCACCTTCCACATTGGGGTCGCGGTAGTCGCGATAGATACCTTCCGAGAAGACCGCCCACTGAGCCGGAAAGCGGTGCTCGTCGTCGAAGGGCTGCGTGATCTTGCCCTCCTTGGCATCGTCGATCAGGGAGCGCATGCTCTGCAGCAGGCCCTGCACGCTCTCTTCGTGCGGATACTGCTGGCACACCCATTCAAGGCGCTCGGCGGCGGCCTTCAGTCGGGCGGGGTCGATCTTCTGTGTCATGGCGGCTCCCCTGAAATCCGTTGTTGTGGACGGCAAACCCGGATGTTCCCATAGGCTGGAGTCCCCCGGTTCAACCGTTTGCACTTCACCGCAACTGCTTGTGGGCAGAGCGGTTCGGTTCATCCACGCACGCCCGCGCCGGGTGAAACAGGCGTGGCGCAAGAAGTCCGTCCGGCGATTCGCGATAATCGCCCCCTTGAGCCTGCCGACCACCCCCAAGACCTGGACCAAGACCGCCGAGCGTCCCCTGCGCAGCACCCGCAATGCGCTGGGCGTCTGGCTGTTCGCGCACCTGATGGGTGTGCCGGTGCCCTGGCGCGCCATCCATCAGACCGATGGTGCAGCGCTGCTGGCCTATGAGCACCAGCGCCTGGTGGCGCTGGCGGCGCTGGGCGAGCATGTGCCGCCGGTGCTGGGTTTCGATGGCCAGCGTCTGGTCACGGGCGATGTCGGCACCACGCTGGAGCACTTGCTGCATCGGATACCCGAGGCGGACCGTCTGCCCCTGATGTGCGCTGCCGCGGCCGATCTGGCGGGTTTTCACGCGCGTGGCCAGTGGCACGGAGGCGCTCAGGCGCGCAACCTGACCTGGGACGGCCGGCGCTTTGCCCGACTTGACTTCGAAGAGTGCCTGCACCCGCCGCTGCCTTTGCAGACCGTGCAGCTGTATGACGCCCTGCAACTGGTGATGTCGCTGGCGCGTTTCCTGGAGCCGCTCGGGTCACGCGCCGTGTTCGATGTGTTGCAGGCCTACCGCGAGGCTGGCCAGGGCGTGCCGGACCTGGCCGCGTTCGTGCGACGCCTGCTGCCTCGCCTGCAGTGGATTTCGCGGCTGGCCAGTGGGTCGGCACGGCTGGACCGCTCGCGCGAGGTCACGCGACTGCGCACCGTGCTGGCCGGCATGCAGGCCTTCGTCGATGCTGCTCAGCTCCGGTAGCCGGGGTCCAGACGTTCCACCTTGCGCAGCAGGGCCGGCCAGGCCAGCCGGGCGCCTTGTCCGGCGGTGGCCACCCGCATCACATCGGCCATGCCAGCCAGGATGGCCGGGTTGACCTGGACCAGATCCCCGCCCGCCTGGGCATCGATCTGGATGCGGCAGGTGTTCTCGAACGTGTACATCGACAGAAAGGCATCGGCAATGGATTTGCCGACCGTCAGCAAGCCGTGGTTGCGCAACACCAGGAAGTCGGCCGTGCCCAGGTCGGCCTGCAGGCGCGGCTTTTCGTCGGGGCGGAAGGCGACGCCCTCATAGTCGTGATAGGCAAGCGAGGCCAGGACGAAGGTGCTTTGCTGGCTGATCGGGAGAATGCCGCATCGCTGGGCGCTGACCGCCACACCGGCCCGTGTGTGGGTGTGCAGCACGCACTGCACTTCGGGGCGTGCCTCGTGGACGGCGCTGTGAATCACGAAGCCCGCCGGATTGACCGGAAATGGCGAGTCATGCAGCTTGTTGCACTGCATGTCCACCTTGACCAGGCTGGAGGCCGTGATCTCGTCAAACATCAGGCCGTAGGGATTGATCAGGAACTGATGCTCGCCGCCGGTGATGCTGTTCGGCAGTTTGGCGCTGATGTGGGTGAACACCAGGTCAGACCAGCCATAGGCGGCCACCAGCCGGTAACAGGCCGCCAGGTCACAGCGCAGTTGCCATTCTTCGGTACTGACGGTGTCCTTGAGCGAAGGGATGTTGAGCATGCCGTGTCTCCATGCCGCGTCGGAACGCGCGGCTGTGCACGACATGTTCGCGCGGACAGCGGGGGGACCCTGTCCCGGGGTGGACAAGGCGGAGCGAAGTGCCGCGATCCAGCGATCACGGCGGAGCCGGCTGCGTCTGGGTGTACGCGATGTTCCCCATGTGGGGGGAAGCCGCGCAGCGGCGCAAGGGGTTACTTGGTCTTGCAGGTATTGAAGCCCAGAAGGGCATAGGGCGGGCACCAGCCCATGAGGCCTGTGAGGAGCGGCACCACGCCGATGTAGCCCCATACGCCGACCGTACCGGTGACAGCCGCGGCGATGAGGGCGATGCCGACGATGATGCGCAGGGTGCGGTCGACGCCGCCAACGTTCTTGGTCATAGGGGTTCTCCGTAGGTACACAGAAAAGACCGCCGGGCCGGTGTCTGGACAGGTTCGTTTGAACCATGCCGCCGTGGCAGGTGGTTGAATCCGTTTCCGGACTCGAACTGCCAGCATACCGCGTTGCTGGCCGAACGTGTAAGCCGGGCAGCAGGTTGGTGATTTCACCTCGATAATGTGATGAATCCTATTCGAAGATCCGAACAATCGGTGTAGGTTAATTTCATTTTTTTGAATCTTTGATTCAATCGGCTGCTCTCGTCGTTCTCTGCCTCAGATCTAGACTGTTCATCACATGCCTACGTCCATGCTACCTACAAAGCCAACCAGATACCACGCCCTGTCCATTGCTCTGCACTGGCTGCTGGGCCTGGCGCTCGTGGTCATGTTTGCGCTGGGCCTGTACATGGCCGACCTGCCTTTCTCGCCCCAGCGACTGCGGCTTTACAACTGGCACAAGTGGGCCGGCATTGTGGTGCTGGCCCTGTCCTTCCTGCGTCTGCTCTGGCGCCTGACACACCAGCCACCGCCCTTGCCGGAAGCGGTGGAAAAGGCCATGCCTCGCTGGCAGCGCCTGGCGCACCAGGGCACCCACCTGGGCCTGTATCTGCTGTTCTTCGCGGTTCCGTTGCTGGGCTGGGCCTACAGCTCGGCAGCGGGGTTTCCCATCGTCGTGTTCGGCGTGCTGCCGCTGCCCGATTTCGTGCCTGTGAACCAATCGCTGGCGGATGTGCTCAAAGCCCTGCACAAGCTGTCGGCCTTCGCCATGGCCGCGCTGGTGCTGATGCATGTCGCCGGTGCGCTCAAGCACCATGTCCTGGATCGGGACGGACTGATGGCCCGTATGGGCATTGGCCGGTCCTGATCCCCAACGGTTCCCTGTTTTTCACGATGAAACCCTTTCTGATCTCTCTCGCGCTGATGGCCAGTGCCCTTGCCCCTCTCGGCGCTGCCGCCCAGCAGCAGTTGCTGGCCGACAAGAGCGAGTTGCGCTTTGTCAGTCGCCAGATGGGTGTTCCTGTCGAGGGGCGATTCCAGCGCTTCACGGCCCAGGTCAGGTTCGACCCGAAGAAGCCCGAAAGCAGCAGCGTCGCCTTCACCGTGGACACCGGCAGTGCGAGCCTCAATCCCGAGGCCGACGCCGAACTGCCCAAGCCGGACTGGTTCCATGTGGCGAAGTTTCCCCAGGCCACCTTCCAGTCCAGCCGGATCCGCCGTCTCGAAGGCAGCCGGTTCGAAGTCGCCGGCCGCCTGAACATCAAAGGCATGAGCAGCGATGTGGTGGTCCCCGTGACGCTGGAGCAAAGCGGCGGTACCACCACCGCCTCCGGCAGTTTCCCGATCAAGCGACTGACCTTCCGCATCGGTGACAAGGAATGGTCCGACACCTCCATGGTGGCGGACGAGGTACAGGTGCGCTTCAGGTTTGCGCTGACCGGCGTGCCCGCCCTGTGACCTCGGCGATCCTTTATTGAATCTACAGTTGTCGTTTCCACCCCCCAACCAGAACGAGGAGTTCAAGCATGAAAGTTTCCCTGACCCTGCTGGCCGCTGCTGCCACCCTGGCCACGGCTGGCCTGGCCCAGGCGGCCGAGTACCAGATCGACCCCAACCACACGAACGTCACGTGGGAGCAGGTGCACTTTGGTACGTCGACCAACCGTGGTCGCTGGGCCAAGAAGAGTGGAACCGTGCAGTTCGACCGGGCAGCCAAAACCGGCAAAGTCGAACTGACGCTGGATATGGACTCGGTGGATACCGGTGTGGCGCCCTTCAACAAGCACCTCAAGGGCGACGATTTCTTTGCCGCGGACAAATTCCCCACGGCCACCTTCGTCAGCGACGAGTTCGTCTTTGACGGCGACAAGGTGTCCGAGGTCAAAGGCAAGCTCACCCTGCGCGGACAGACCCACCCGGTCACGCTCAAGGCCACCCGTTTCAATTGTTTCGAGCACCCGTCGCTCAAGCGCGAGATCTGCGGCGGCGACTTTGAAGCCACCATCAAACGCAGCCTCTGGGGCGTCAACTGGGGGCTGACCATGGGCGTGCCGGACGACACCAAGCTGACCATCCAGGCCGAAGCCATCAAGCAGTGATCACCTGACTGGCATGTCCGTCCGAAAGCCCGCCGTGCGCGGGCTTTTTGCTGTCCGCCTCTGATGGGTGTTCCGGTGTACAAAGCAGCCATGCGTTCAATTGAATGGGAAGGACGCCGGGTGGACGTGCCCGGCCAGGGATCGCTCTGGAGCGAGGCGTGCGGACCGCAGGACGGCACGCCGGTCCTGCTCATCATGGGGGCGATGAATCCGGGGCTGGTCTGGCCGCCCGAACTGGTGCAGGCCCTGGTCGAGGGCGGTTGCCGCGTGGTGCGCTACGACCACAGGGACACCGGCCGTTCCTTCCAGACCGGTATGGCGGCGCCGGCGTACACGCTGGACGATTTGTGTGCCGATGCCCGGCGGGTCCTGGATGCCTGGGGCCTCGGGCGTGTGGCTCTGGTGGGTTGGTCCATGGGGGGCTATATCGCGCAATGCCTGGCCCGAGACTTGCCACAACGGGTCACGCACCTGGTGCTGCTGTCGAGTTCGGGGGATCACCGTCCTTACCTGGACGGCATGATGGGGCGCCCCTTGCGTGGTGAGCTTCCGGGACCGACGCCCGATCTGCTGGCGGGTCTCTGGGCCTTGTCGGCGCAGGGCAGCCAGATGTCGGCCCTGGATCGCGCCGTGCAGGGATGGGCCGTGTTTCACGGTGGATCGCGACCTTTTCCCGAGGCCCGGGTGCGCGAGCAGATGCAACAGGCCCTGGCCCAGGGTCATCGGCCGGAACTCGCCGCGCTACGGCATGCGCTGGCCGTGGATGCCATGGCAGAGCCCCGCACGCCCTGGCTGGCGCAATTGCGGGTGCCGACGCTGGTGGTCCATGGCAGCCAGGATCCGGCCTTGCCGCTGGCCCACGGGCAGGTGTTGGCGTCGTCCATTCCCGATGCCCGTTTGCTGGTGCTGGACATGGGCCACCTGTTGCCCGACGGATATGCCAGCGAGGCCGGTGCCGAGATGGCGCGTTTCATTCGTCCCTGACGGGCCGGGTGGCATGCTCCAGTTGCTTCAAAAACAATAGCGCATGTTCCCGGCTGCTGCCACACATGTCGGGGCCTGGCGCCAGTGAACGGCACACCGCCGGACGTTCCGGGCGATCGAAGAGGCTGCACCGGAGCGCGTCGTCCAGGTGGGGACAGGGCACGCCCGCCGGCTTGCCTTCGGGCATGCCCGGCAGCGGACTGCTGATCGAGGGGGCGATGCAACAGGCGGCGCAACCGGGGCGGCAATCCATCAGGCGGCGAATCGTCGGGCAGCCCAGAGCACCTGCTCGATCACGCCGTGGACGGCCGTGCGGTGGGTCTCGTTGCTGATGCGGCCATCCGGATCGAATGCTTCGGTGGCCCGGGGAATGGCCAGTTGGCGGGGCGCGACCCAGGTTTGCAGGTTCATCATCAGTGGCGCCAGGTGGCTGAGACTGCGAACGCCCCCCAGGGCGCCGGGCGAAGTGGACAACAAGCCCACCACCTTGCCGGTGAAGGCCTTGGTGCCGCTGCTCCATTGCGGATCACCCTTGACCGGGCTGGACACCCAGTCGATGGTGTTCTTGAGCAGGCCGGTGTAGCTGCCGTTGTATTCGGGTGAGCAGATGATCCAGGCCGGGTGGGCGTGGAATATCTCCTTGAGACGGATGACGTCTCTTGGCGTTCCCCTGGCCTCAAGGTCGGCGTTGTAGAGCGGAACGTCGAAGTCGGCCAGTTCAATGCGGGTGACCTCGGCGCCTTCGGCCTGGGCCATGGTGGTGACGGCGCCTGCAAGCTTGCGGTTCCAGGACTGTTCGCGGGTGCTGCCCGCAAAGACGAGAAGGGGAATGGCGGTGTTCATTTTTTCATTCTGGCACTGACGTCTTGCAGCTTTCCTGCAATGTTGCTAATCGGGGTCAGGCTGCGGGGTCTCTACCTGCATCTGACCTTTCCTCGGGGCGCAGGCGCAGTACGAGGGTGGCCAGGCTGGTGGCGAACAGCAGGAAGCTCAGACCGCTGCGCCAGGCGTTCGCACGGTTCCAGGCGTCGCGTACCGAGGCCCAGTTCACGGGGATGGTGTCGGGGGTCCATGATTCGGTCAGCGCGTTGAGTGGCAGGTTCACCGCCTGTGTGAACACGACAATGCCCAGCGCATAGGCCAGGACCGTCAGGGCCAGCAACCGCCACCAGGCTGACCGGCGTTGGCTCCATGCAGAAACAAGACCCATTGCGCCCAGGGGCATGGGGCCGAAGAAACAGATGAAAAAGCCGAAATGCCGGACGTTGCGGTTGAAGGCGGATTGGACCTGGGCATAGGTCGACCCGTCCAGTTCGAGGGTGGCCAGGTTGACGTTGGCGGTATAGGTGGCGAAGAACCCGGCCATCAGTCCCAGCAGGACGATGGTGATCAGATGCGCAGGCAGCGACAAGGCGGTGGTGTGTTTTGGCATGTGGCGGACTCCGGTCGATGGGCTTGTCCGCACTGTGGGTGTTGGAAAGGTTTCTTGCCTTAACCCGGGTTCAGCCGCCGGCGGATGCGCGAGAGGGCCACATCGGTGATCCCCAGCCAGGAGGCCAGATGCCTTAAGGGGATGCGCGCCAGCCAGTCGGGGTGTTCTGTTTGCATGGCAAGGTACCGTTCGGTGGCTGTCATCTGCAAGAAGCTGTGTTCCCGGGACATTTTGTCCTGGAGCAGGGTGGCCAAGGACCGGTGTTCCAGGCTGCGCCAGGATGGGATATCCATGGCGGCGGCGGCCCAGTGCTTCCATGGGGTGGCCCAGATGCGGGATGGCTCGATGGCCTCTACCCAGAAATGCACGGCCTGGTCGCGCAGTGCGGGCGTGATGGGCCAGACCATGCTGCCATCGAGATAGAAATTCTTGTTCGATGCCTGGCCTTGGCGGTCGAGGTAGTACAGGCGGAGGGCGCCTGCTTCGAGCCACCACAGGTGTTGCCAGCGGGTGCCTTCGCGTAGCAGGGCTTCGCCCCTGGCCAGGTCACTGCAATGTGCCTGTCGGCACAGGTCGGCGGCTGCCGGAGGCAATGGCCCCAAGGTGGCGGTGAGATGACGGAGCAGGGCTGACTCTGGGGTCATGGCAGCAGCTTATCGGGCTTGATGGGACAATAGCGGTCTTGCGTCTGACCGGGGCAGGTCGTCGCCACTGTTTCACGTGAAACAGCCATTGCATTGTCGGGCTGGCCAGGATGGTCATGGCCCTGGAGCGCTCTCATATGTTGTATCCACAGGAATTCGATGTCATCGTCGTCGGCGGAGGCCATGCCGGCACCGAGGCTGCACTGGCGGCCGCGCGCATGGGTTGCGCCACACTGCTGCTCTCGCACAACATCGAGACGCTGGGCCAGATGAGTTGCAACCCCAGTATCGGCGGCATTGGCAAGGGGCATCTGGTCAAGGAAGTGGACGCGCTGGGCGGTGCCATGGCCCTGGCGACCGATGAGGGCGGCATCCAGTTCCGGATTCTCAACAGTTCCAAGGGGCCGGCCGTTCGCGCGACCCGAGCCCAGGCCGATCGCATCCTGTACAAGGCCGCCATTCGCCGCATGCTGGAGAACCAGCCCAATCTGTGGCTGTTCCAGCAGGCGGTGGACGATCTGATGGTGGAAGGCGACCGGGTGGTGGGTGCCGTGACGCAGGTTGGTATCCGTTTCCGTGGCCGCACCGTGGTACTGACGGCCGGGACCTTCCTGGATGGCAAGATTCATGTGGGCCTGAACAACTATGCGGCCGGCCGTGCAGGCGACCCGCCGGCGGTCAGCCTGTCCGCCCGACTGAAGGAACTGAAGCTGCCGCAGGGTCGGCTGAAGACAGGCACACCGCCTCGCATCGACGGGCGCAGCATCGACTACAGCCGGTGCACCGAGCAACCGGGCGATGGCATGCCGGGCTCGGATACGGCCGACCAGCCGGTGCCGGTGTTCAGCTTCATGGGCAAGGCGTCCATGCACCCGCGCCAGATGCCGTGCTGGATCACGCACACGAATGAGCGCACCCACGAAATCATCCGGTCGGGCTTCGACCGCAGCCCCATGTTCACCGGCAAGATTGAAGGGGTGGGGCCGCGCTATTGTCCCAGCGTCGAGGACAAGATCAACCGGTTTGCCGACAAGGACAGCCACCAGATCTTTCTGGAGCCCGAGGGTTTGACGACCCATGAGGTCTATCCCAACGGCATTTCCACCAGCCTGCCGTTCGATATCCAGTACGCCCTGGTGCGCAGCATGCCCGGACTGGAGAACGCGCATATCCTGCGTCCGGGTTATGCGATCGAGTACGACTACTTCGACCCGCGTTCGCTCAAGAGCAGCTTCGAAACGCGCCAGATCCAGGGACTGTTTTTTGCGGGCCAGATCAATGGCACGACGGGTTACGAGGAAGCGGCGGCGCAGGGGTTGTTTGCCGGGATCAACGCTGCGCTCCAGTGCCAGGGCAAGGACGCCTGGCTTCCCCGCCGCGATGAGGCCTATCTGGGTGTGTTGGTCGATGATCTGATCATCAAGGGTGTGACCGAGCCTTATCGCATGTTCACCAGCCGTGCCGAGTTCCGGCTTCAGCTGCGCGAGGACAACGCCGATATGCGCCTGACCGAGCAGGGCCGAGCCATGGGGCTGGTGGACGATGCCCGATGGGACGCTTTCTGTCGCAAGCGCGATGCTGTTTCACGTGAAACCGAACGGCTGAAGTCGACCTGGGTCAATCCGCGCATTCTTGAGGCGTCCGAGGCAGAGCGCGTGCTTGGCAAGGCCATCGAGCGTGAGTACAACCTGTTCGACCTGCTGCGCCGTCCGGGTGTGGGCTATGCCGACCTTATGGCCATGGGTGGAAGCCGTTGGGCCCCGCAGGTCATCGCTGATGACCATGACAGCCGGCCGGTGGCTTCGGGTGACGCGCTGGGCGAGCTTCACGCAGCAGTGGTGGAGCAGGTGGAGATTGCTGCCAAGTACTCTGGCTACATCGACCGCCAGAAGGATGAGGTGGAGCGGGCTGCCCATTTTGAATCCATGAAGTTGCCTGCCGACCTGGATTACAACCTGGTCTCGGCCCTGTCGATCGAAGTTCGCCAGAAGCTGGCCCGGCATCGTCCGGAAACCCTGGGCCAGGCATCGCGCATCTCCGGCGTAACCCCTGCGGCCATTTCGCTGCTGCTGATCCATCTGAAAAAGGGTGGGTACAAGGGCTTTGCCCGACGCGAGTCGGTCACCGCATGAGCGCATCGACATTGCGGGCCCGGCTTGAAGCCGGCCTCCATTCGATGGGGCTGGATCTGGCGTCGGAGCAGGTGGACCGGCTTCTGGCCTACCAGGACCTGATCGCCAAGTGGAACAAGGTCTACAACCTGACGGCCTTGCGAGATCCACAGGATATGTTGACGCACCATCTGCTGGACAGTCTGGCTGCGATCCGGCCGCTTCGGCACCAGGTCGGCGAGCGGGCGCTGCGCCTGCTGGATGTCGGATCCGGTGGCGGGTTGCCGGGTGTGGTGATTGCCATCACCTGTCCTCAGATCGAGGTGCATTGCGTGGATACGGTTCTCAAGAAGGCAACCTTCATCCAGCAGGTGGCGGCTTCGCTCGGCCTGTCCAACCTGCGCGGTCTTCACGCCAGGGTGGAGTCGCTGACCGTGGAGACGGGCGGGGGCTACGACGTGATCTGTTCGCGGGCGTTTGCGTCTTTGACCGACTTCACGTCCTGGTCGCGCGCAGCCCTGAAACCCGAAGCCATCTGGATGGCCATGAAGGGCAGGCATCCTGCGGATGAACTGGCAGCCTTGCCGCCCACGGTGTCCGTGTTTCACGTGGAACAGCTGGTGGTGCCCGGGTTGGATGCCGAGCGTTGCATCGTCTGGATGCGTCCCGCCTGAGCCTGTCACACAGGCCAATGCAGATGGGCAGACGGCCTCCGTCGAGGCAGGTGCAACGGGGCAGAAGAGTCACGTAAACTCAGCTTCTTCATCGCGAGGAATTTCCCATGTTCGGCATCGCAGACTATGGCGCTTTCGTCATTGCCATCATCGTGTTTCTGGCCATTCCCGGGCCGGGCAACCTCGCGCTCATCACGTCCACCGGCAAGGGCGGCATTCGCGGTGGCCTCGCAGCCACCCTGGGTGTCATTGCCGGTGACCAGGTTCTGATGTGGATGGCGGTGGCCGGCGTGGCGGCTGTGCTGGCCGCTTATCCTGCGGCTTTTGCGGTCGTCCAGTGGGCTGGCGCAGCCTACCTGGCCTGGCTGGGCTGGAAGATGCTGACAGCCAAACCGGGCGATGCACCCGTGCTCAACATCCGGCCACGTCAGTATTTCCGCCAAGCCCTGACCATCACCCTGCTCAACCCCAAGGCCATTGTGTTCTACATGGCCTTCTTTCCGCTCTTCGTCGATCCATCCCACCACCAGGGGTTGCTCACCTTTGGTGCCATGGCCGCCACCGTGGCTGGCCTGACCTTTCTCTATGGTCTGACCGCCGTCCTGCTGACCCATTTCCTGGCAGAGCGCATGCGGGCGAATCCACGCATCGGCCAGACCCTGGAAAAGATCGCCGGCATTTTCCTGATCGGCTTCGGCATCAAGCTGGCGATCTCCAGATGACCGTTTCAACGCAGACGCTCAACGGTCGTGTTGCCGGACTGGCTGGCGCAGCCTTCGCCTGCCGGGTTGGCGTCGATCCATTCAGCAGCAGAGCCCGGGAGCACTGATGGCCAAGATATTCTGTGTTGCCAACCAGAAGGGTGGGGTTGGCAAGACCACCACCACGGTCAACCTGTCCGCTGGACTGGCCAAGGTCGGGCAACGGGTGCTCATGGTCGACCTCGATCCACAGGGCAACGCCACCATGGGGTCGGGTGTGGACAAGCGCACCATGGCGCTGTCCGTCTACGACGTCCTGCTGGAATCTGCCTCGGTTCGCGAGGCGGCCATCTTCTCGGACAAATGCGGCTACCACGTGCTGGGCGCCAATCGCGACCTGGCCGGTGCCGAGGTTGAACTGGTCGAGGTCGAGCGGCGCGAAAAACGACTGAAGCAGGCCCTGGAGGAGGTTGACGGCGACTATGACTTCGTTCTGATCGATTGCCCGCCGTCCCTGAGCATGCTGACGCTCAATGGCCTGTGCTCGGCCCATGGTGTGATCGTGCCCATGCAGTGCGAGTATTTCGCGCTGGAAGGCCTGACCGATCTGGTCAACACCATCAAGCAGGTGCATGCCAACCTGAACAGCGATCTGCAGATCATTGGCTTGCTACGCGTCATGTACGACCCGCGCATCACCTTGCAGCAGCAGGTGAGCGACCAGCTCAAGTCCCATTTCGGCGACAAGGTGTTCAACACCGTCATCCCGCGCAATGTGCGCCTGGCCGAGGCCCCCAGCTACGGCCTGCCGGGTGTGGTGTTCGATCCGTCGGCGCGTGGCAGCCAGGCCTTTCTGGCCTTTGCCAGCGAGATGGTCGAGCGCGTCCGGAGCATGTGAAGTGGGTGACAACTTTCACCATGAATGCCATGAAGCCTGAGAATGTCCTCATCCTGCCCGGGTGGCAGAACAGTGGGCTCGATCACTGGCAGAGCCGCTGGGAGGACCTGCATGGCTTTCGCCGGGTCGACCAGCACGACTGGATGACACCTCGACGTGGCGACTGGATTGCCCGCCTGGAGGACGTGATCCTGGGCAGCGAGGGGCCGGTGGTCCTGGTGGCCCACAGCCTGGGCTGCATACTCACTGCGGCCTGGGCCCAGGTTTCGCGCAGCACCGGGCGGGTGCAGGGTGCCTTGCTCGTGGCGCCGGGCGATCCCGAGCGGGACGAGCTGCGCGACGTGCTGCCGAGCTGGGCGCCCATTGTCCGGGACCGGCTTCCGTTTCCGGCCATTCTGGTCGGCAGCCGCAATGACCCGTATTGCCGCTTCGAGAAAGCGCAGTCGCTGGCAGACAGCTGGGGCGCCCGGTGGGTCGACAGCGGCGAACGGGGGCACCTCAATGCGGAGTCCGGCCTGGGAGACTGGGCCGCAGGCCTTGCACTGCTCCATGAACTGACTGAAAAGAAGGACGACTGAACATGGCCACCAAAAAGCCCAAAGGCCTTGGCCGCGGACTGGAGGCGCTCCTGGGCCCCAAGGTGGCCGATGCCGCCCCGGTCAGCAACACAGGCGTCGAAGGCGCCCCCAGCAACCTGTCCGTCACCGACATGGTGCCGGGCATGTACCAGCCGCGTACCCGGATGGATGAGGGTGCGCTTTACGAACTGGCCGAATCGATCAAGGCCCAGGGCATCATGCAGCCCATTCTCGTTCGACGGCTGGCTGACGGCGTCAATGCCGGCAAGTACGAGATCATTGCCGGCGAGCGGCGCTTCCGCGCGGCCCAGCTGGCGGGCCTCAAAGACGTGCCGGTGCTGGTGCGCGACGTGCCCGACGAGTCGGCCGCCGCCATGGCGCTGATCGAGAACATCCAGCGCGAAGACCTGAATCCGCTGGAAGAGGCCCAGGGCCTGCAGCGGCTGGTCCGCGAATTTGGCCTGACGCACGAGCAGGCCGCCCAGGCCGTGGGCCGCTCGCGCAGCGCCGCCAGCAATCTGCTGCGCCTGCTCAATCTGGCCGAACCGGTTCAGACCATGTTGATGGCCGGCGACATTGACATGGGCCATGCGCGGGCGCTGCTGTCGCTGGAAAAGGCGGCGCAGATCACGGCGGGCAACCAGATTGCTGCGAAGAAAATGTCGGTTCGCGAGGCCGAGAGTCTGGTCCGCAAGATCGGCGCCGAGTTCAACCTGGTGCCCCAGCAGCCCAAGAAGGAAAAGTCGCGCGATATCCGCCGCGTGGAAGAAGAATTGTCCGACTTGCTTACTGCCGAAGTGGAAGTGCGGATCAAGAAGCGCGTCAAGCGCCATGGGCGCGTCGAAGAGATGGGCGAGCTGGCGATCCAGTTCGGTTCCCTCGATGAACTGAATGGCCTGATTGACCGGCTGCGGGGATAGCGAGACCCGACGGGGACACCCGCAAGAAAAAAGGCACGCGGATGATCTGCGTGCCTTTGAACAGGGTCGCCGCCAGGCGGCGAAGGGGGGTGGCTCAGTTACCCACTTTCAATTGGCCTCCGCGGCCCAGACCGCCCTTGACCTCCTGTGCCTTGTAGTTGCGCAGGGAGATCACCATGTTGTTGTAGGCGTCCATGAAGGCGGCCACGGTGGCTTTGCCCTCGGGTGTACGGGAGAAGCCACCCAGAGAACCGGCCGCGCTGGGGCCGAAGGCACCGAGTGCCGCCCCCCAGTTGGTGGCGGTGGCATTGCCTTCGGAAATCGACAGCTGCACGCCGGAGCGGATGTCGAACAGGGTCAGTGTGACCACCGACACCTTGCTCTCCAGCGATCCGGCCAGCACCCCCAGGTTGCGGTTGCGGCTGCCCAGCAGGCCACCGATGCCGGCGGCCAGACCCCCCGTGGAGTCGTTGTTGATGATGATGGCCGGCTCCATGTAGTAGTCGGCCGCCACACGTTGACCCTTCTGCTGGTTGGATCCGGCGCGGAACTCACCCGAGTTGCGCTGCTTGTCGGTGATGGCAGAAATGCGACTCTCGGTGCGGTTGCTGCCGATCGAGGTGATCACGAAGCAGTTGGACTGCTGGACGGCCAGACGGATCAGGGGTTCGATCGAAGTGACCTGGGTTGCGCGCCCATAGCTGGCCCACCAGTCCTTGTCGCGGCCGTCATCGACCGCGATGGTGCCCAGGGGCGCGTCGCAGCGTTGCAGGTTGCTGTTGGCGTTCACGCTGGTGCTACCACCGGCCGCACCGGTGGCTGCCGTGCCATTGCCGCCGGTGGAGATGATGCCGCCACCGGGCGTCACGCAGCCGGCCAGGGCAAGGGAGGCGGCCAGGGCGGCCCAGCGGAGGGTCAGAGAGGTCTTGCTCATGTTGTACGACTTTCCAGTCTGCAGGTTGGTAAGAGGATTTGGATGGGGCAAGGGGCCGGACTGGCCAGGGCAAGGCTGCAAGTGTCGCACGGCCTCACGGACGGTGCCAGCCCCGGGAGCCCCATGTCCAGTAGTAGGGATGGCTGGTGTACCACAGGCCCCAGGAACGGCGGTGCGCCTCGCGAACCTGGTACAGGCGCCGCTCGTCGTCCTTGGCGGCGGTGGCGTCCGGCAGCAGGCGGGCGGCGCCCTTGTGGCCCTTGGCCGCTGCCATGGTCAGCCAGCGTTCGGCCTCGGCCGGGTCGGAGCCCATTTCCTCGAAGCCCATGAGGTAGAGCCGGCCGAGGGCGAACTGCGCCTCGACATGACCCCGATCACCCGCCTTGCGCATCCATTCGATGGCCTGGAAACTGTTGCGCTCGACGCCGTCGCCGCGCAGGAAGCGCAGCCCCAGGTCGTAGGCGGCACGCACGTCCTGTTCGCCCAGCGTCACCAGTTCGGCCAGGCGCCGTTCGGCTTCGGGGTCGGCGGGGGTGGGCTGGAAGGTCGCACTGTCGCGGGGGCGATCGGAGCACCCGCTGCCGTCGCAGATGCGAACAGTGGGTGACTCCGGGGTGGTCGCGCCGTCAGCGGCCTGAGCGGCGCCAACCCCTATGGACAGGGCCGTGAGGATCACGGCCAGCAGCGGCGGTTTCATGTGTTCTCTCCCTCACGGGACCGCAAGCGTCCCGGACAAAGGATAAGTATAGTCATCCGCCCCGCAGATGCGCACCCCACATGCTGGGTAGGGTTCAGCACCTGTCCGCTGTCCTTTGCGCGACTGTTCCTGGGGGAATATGACCCTTTGTAAACAAATGTGCCCGCAGATGAATTAATCTGGAACGGTGAACCACGACGGCTTCGCACGCCCCCCTGAGCCCAGCATGTCCCGGACGCCGGATACCGCCAGCGACCCGGACCTGCGTGTGCGCGTCGAACTGGTTGATCTGCTGTTCGCGGGCTCGAAGGTGGCCGTGGCCACCACCTTCATCGGACCGGTGCTGGTGGGCTGGTTGTTCTATCCCCTGATCGGTACCGCCCTGGCGGTGTGGCCGGCCTTGTTGATCCTGGGACTGCATGCCGAACGGGCATGGTTCATCGCACGGTTCCAGGTGGCACGGGGGCAGCCGGACTATGCGCCGGAGCCGTGGGCCCGGGGCACGCAGTGGCGCCTGGCAATCATGGGCGTGGCCATTTCGCTGTGGGTGCTGGCCCTGATGCTCACGCGCGACGGTGGCGGCATCTTCCTGGCGGTGGTCCTGGTGGTGGTGCTGGCGGCGGCCAGCCTGCAGTACAGCGTCTACCCGCGCACGGTCGAGGTCTACCTGACGCCGCTGTTGCTGGGATGCAGCCTGCAACTGCTCTGGCTGGGAGCCGGCTTCTTCGTGCCGGCCTTCTTCCTGTCGATGACCTGGCTGACCCTGATCGCCGCCAGCCGGCGTTTTGGCCGCACCATGCGCAGCAACATCGAACTGCGCCTGCGCAATGAACGGTTGAACCACGAGCTGACCCTGCAAAAGGCGGTGGCGGAGGATGCCAGTGCCGCCAAGACCCGCTTCCTGGCCGCGGCCAGCCACGACCTGCGCCAGCCCGTGCAGTCCATCATGCTCCTGAGCGAGGCCTTGCAGGAGCGTGGCGAGAGCCCGGGCAACCGGGAGTTGTTGGGCAAGTTGCGCACCGGCGTCGACCATTTCGCCAATGCGCTGGACGAGATCATGGACATCGCCCGTCTGGACGCAGGGCAGGTCCTCGTGCATCCCCAGGCCGTTCGGCTGACCGACCTGCTGGCGCGCGTGGAAACCGCGTACCGCATGACGGCGGAAGCCAAGGGACTCGGGCTGTTTCTGCGCCCACCTGCCGACGAACGGGCTGCGGTGTGGGTCGATCCGGCCCTGGTCTGGCGGATCCTGAGCAACCTCGTGGGCAATGCACTGCACTACACGAACGCGGGCCATGTGATGGTGGCCGTGCGTCGGGGCCGGCATGTCAACCCCGAAACCGGCGACACGGCGCCAGGCTGGCGTTTCGAGGTGCGCGATTCGGGTATAGGGATTGATCCGGCGCTGCAGCAGCTGGTCTTCGAAGCCTTCTTCCAGGTCGACAACCTGCACCGTGATCGCCGGGAAGGCGTGGGACTCGGCCTGGCGGTCGTGCAGCGCCTGGTGCGTCTGATGGATCTTCGTCTGGAGCTGCGCTCCAGGCCCGGCTGGGGGTCGGTGTTTGCCGTGACCATGCCGGCCTGTTCCCTGCCAGTCGAAGCCGTCGCGCAGGAAATTCCTGACCTGCCGGATGGCCATGGACTGTGCGTGCTGGTGGTGGACGACGACAGCCCGTCGCGCGAGGCGATGCAGGCTTTGCTGGCCTCGTGGGGCGTACAGACGCGGGGTGCTGGCAGCGCGGACGAAGCCGCTGCTGAAGCGGCGTCGATCCAGGCCCAGGGCATCCGTCTGCACGGACTGCTGACCGATCACTGGCTGCCCGACGGCCAGTCGTCCGTGGACGTCGATACCCGGGTCCGGCAGGCGCTTCAGGGCCGGGCTGCGCGCAACCTGGCCACGGCTGTCTTCACGGGTGACAACCAGGTGCAGACCCGGGAGGCCGTGCAGGCTCGGGGATGGACCTTCTGGCAGAAGCCGGCGCGACCATGGCAGTTGCGCCAGTGGCTGGCCTCGCTCTTGCTAGAAACGCCGAATCCTGTCCACGGTCCGGCGCATGCCCCGAATTCCGATCACATTCACCATTGACAATGACCACCATCACCACCCTGCTTGTTGCCGACGATCATGCGCTGATCCGCATCGGGTTGAGGGCCCAGCTGGAGCACCTGGGCCTGTTTCGTCTCATTGAAGCCTGGGACCAGCCCTCGCTCTACCACGCCATGGAGCGCGAGCCCCACGTCGAACTGGTCCTGCTGGACATCATGATGCCCGGTAGCCGGGATGAAAACTGGGTGGAGACCTTCTGCTCCCGGCATCCGGCCCTGCCTGTGCTGCTCATCACCGGGCTGTCGCTGGAGGACGTGACCCGGCGTTACCGGTTCGTTCCCAACATCATGGGTGTGATCGACAAGGGCCGCCCGGCGGCTGAACTGCGGCAGGCGGTCGATCTGGCGCTGGCGGGACAGAAGGTGTGGCCGGCCCTGCTGCAACCCGCGCCTGCGCCTGTGGCTCCGCTGGGGCAAGGTCGCGTGGCGGGCCTGACCGAGCGTCAGGTGGAGGTGGCGGGCCTGGTTGCCAGCGGCATGAGCAACCGCGAGGTCGCGCAGGCGCTGAAGGTGTCCGAGGGCACGGTGAAGAACCACGTCAAGGAGATCTTCCGGACCCTGGGCGTGACCAACCGGACCCAGCTCGCGCTGCGCCTGAACACGAATCCGTCGGCCGGCTGACCGGCAGCGGCCGCCGCCGCCTCAGAGGGCGAAGATTTTGCCCGGGTTGAGGATGTTGTCGGGGTCGAGGGCCTGCTTGATGGTTCGCATCATGTCGATGGCGCCGTCGCCGGCCTCGCGGCGCAGGAAGTCCATTTTGTGCAGGCCCACGCCGTGCTCGCCGGTGCAGGTGCCCTCCAGACTGAGTGCGCGGGTCACGAGCTTGTGGTTGAGCTCTTCGGCCAGGCGATGTTCTTCGGCCTTGTCGGGGTCGATGAGGTAGCCGAAGTGGAAGTTGCCGTCGCCGACGTGGCCGACCAGGAAGTACGGAATGCCGCTGGCGTCGGCCTCGGCCACGGAGTCGAGCAGGGCATCGGCCAGGCGGCTGATGGGCACGCAGGTGTCGGTGCTGATGGCGCGGCAGCCGGGCCGGCTCTGGATGGCGGCGAAGTAGGCGTTGTGGCGGGCGGTCCACAGGCGGGTGCGCTCCTCGGGCGTGGTGGCCCACTCGAACGCGTTGCCACCGAACTCGCTGGCGATGTCCTGCACGGTCTCGGCCTGCTCCTTCACGCTGGCGGGCGAGCCGTGGAACTCCATCAGCAGCATGTGTTCCTCGCGCAGGCCCAGCTTGCTGTGGGCATTGACCATGCGCACGGTGTTGGCGTCGATCAGCTCGCAGCGGGCAATGGGCACACCCATCTGGATCACCTGGATGACGGTGCGCACGGCCGCCTCGATGGTGGGGAACGAGCAGATGGCCGCCGAGATGGCCTCGGGCAGCGGGTAGAGGCGGATGGTGACCTCGGTGACGATGCCCAGCGTGCCTTCGCTGCCGACCATCAGGCGAGTGAGGTCGTAGCCGGCGGAGGACTTCTTGGCGCGGGTACCGGTGCGGATGACGTCGCCTCGGGCGGTGACCACTTCGAGGGCCAGGACGTTCTCGCGCATGGTTCCGTAGCGCACGGCGTTGGTGCCGCTGGCGCGGGTGGCGGTCATGCCGCCGATGGAGGCATCGGCGCCGGGGTCTATCGGGAAGAACAGGCCCTCATGTTTGACGGCTTCGTTGACGGCCTTGCGGGTGATGCCGGGCTGGACGGTGACGGTGAGGTCTTCGGCGTTGACCGAGAGGACCTTGTCCATGCGGCTGACGTCGATGCTGATACCGCCCTGGATGGCCAGCAGGTGGCCTTCGAGGGAGGAGCCGACGCCAAAGGGGATGACCGGGACCTTGTGCGAGGCGGCGAGCTGGACGGCGTCGGCCACGTCCTGGGTGGACTCGGCGAAGACCACGGCGGAGGGGGTGGGACGCTGAAGATGGACTCATCGCGACCGTGCTGTTCGCAGACGGCCTGGGCGGTGGAGCAGCGGGTGCCAAAGCGCTGCTGCAGGGCCTCGACAAGGGCGGCCGGCACCTCGCGCAGCCGCAGTTCGGGCGCCAGGTGGCTGTGTTCGGTGGGGGCGTTCATGGGTGTGTCCGTTCTAGATGTCTACAGCGGATCTGCGCCTGCGTTGGCGAAGCAGAAGTCGATCAATGCCGTGCGAAAGAAACCGGCCTGGCGCTCGGCGCAGAGAAAATGGCCCGATCCTCCGACCTGGAGGTATATCTTGTCACGGCTGCCCAGAGCTGCGAACAGTCTGCGCGCATCGTCGTCCGTGCTGGTGGCGTCATGCTCGCCTCGCACCAGCAATACCGGCATGGCCAGTTTCGACGGGTCATACAGCGGGCGTCCTGAAAAGGCTTCGAACAGGTCGTCCAGCGTACCGTTGGGAACGGTGAACGCATCGCAAGGTTGCTCCTCGGCTTGAAGGGCATCCGAGAGCAAGGCATCGAGCACCAGAGGGTCGCGACGTGACAACGGATCGCCGAATACCACTTCTTCGTCCCATCGCGTGCGCAAACCGTGTCCGTCGATCTTGCGCGTAGCGGCGCGAGGCTCACGTCGGCGGGTGCGGTCATGGGGATCGGCGAGGTCTCTCAGCCATCCCGAATTGACGTTCGCGAAAATGGGCGCCATCAACGCGAGTGCACCGACCCGCCCGGGGTGGCGGGAAGCGAAGATGGCTGTCGTGATGGATCCCCAGGATCCACCGACGAGGACTACCCGGCTTGTTCCGTCACTGCGGCAGGCGTGCTCGACAGTGGCCGCGATGTCCAGCACGGCTTCGTCGCGACCAGAATACGGTCGGTCCGGATTCTGCAGGCGTTGCGAGCGGGCGTATCCGCGCAGGTCGGGTGCCCAGGCCGAGAAACCGGCAGCAGCAAGCGCATCCAGTATGGAATAGCCGGGAACCTGTATGTCCCAGAGCCCCGATGCCAGGGTGGCGCCATGCACCAGGACCACGGTGCCCCTGGCCGGTGATCTGGGCCGCGCCTGCCGGACATGCAGGGCCAGTCCCTGGTTGTCGGCCGCGGCGATGTCGTGTGTCAGGCGCAGGATGCCGTTGTCCTGATGTCGGCTGTTCATCGCAATGCCTCCGGTAGCACGGTCACGATGCCGGGGAAGACCGACATGAGAAACATGCCAAGCAGAAAGATGCCGACGACCGGCCACGATGCCGAAAACACCTGTCGCAGGCTGAGCAGTTGCGGCGCGGCGGCCTGCAACGCGAACATCGTGTAGCCGAACGGCGGGGTGATGCTGGCTACGGTCATGTTGACGGAAAAAATGGTCCAGAACCACACCGGGTCGAAACCCAGGTGCTGAACCAGTGGTGCATAGATGGGGATTGCCACCATCATGAACGCCAGCTGATCGACAAACATGCACAGCACAAACGGCACCAGCATGAGTGTCCAGAACATGGCCAACGGAGGCAGGTCGACGCCCGAGAGCAGTTCGACCAGCCGTGACGTGGCACCCGTGAAACTTAACAGCTGGCCGAAGAAAACGGATGACGCAAGAATGACCAGGATCATGGTCGAGATGCGTACGGTCGACTGCAAGGCCTGTACGAGAAGTCCCAGGTTGAGCTTGCGGTACCACGCTGCGCTGATCAGGCTGCCCGCCACGCCGGTTGCAGCGGCTTCGGACGGGGTTGCAATGCCCAGCAGCATCAGTCCCATGATGGAGAACACAATCACGCTGAATGGCAGCAGGCGTGCCAGTGCGCGCCACGGCCGGCGCTTGTCGCCGGGCGTTTCGTCGCTGGAAGGGGCGAGCGCCGGATTGCGCCAGATCCTGAAGAACACCCATCCGAGGCTGAACCCCGCCAGCATCAGCCCTGGAAGGAGTCCGGCGATCAGC
Organism: Burkholderiaceae bacterium; assembly: GCA_041396505.1. GTDB lineage: Bacteria > Pseudomonadota > Gammaproteobacteria > Burkholderiales > Burkholderiaceae_C > Hydrogenophaga. The sequence goes on along the minus strand of JAWKYL010000005.1, from coordinate 462,740 downwards.
AGGGCGGATATCGATACGTTCGCCATGGACCCGATCAGGACCGCCATCAGGCTGGGGGGGATGATGGGCGCCAGGCTGGCACCGGCCTGCATGAGTGCGGCTGACACCCGCACGTCATAGCCGCGGCTGTGCATGGATGGCAGCACTGTCCGACCCAGCATGGCCACCACGGCAACCGCAGAGCCGCTCAATGCGCCAAACACCGTCGAGAGCACGATGGTGAACACGTACAGTCTGCCGCGAATTCTTCCGACGATCTGGTCCACGCTGTCGAACACGACATCCACCGCGCCAGAGCGGAAAAGGACTTCTCCCATCAGAATGAACAGGGGAATGGTGGTGAGTGTCAGGGAGGACATGGAGTCGACGATGCTGTTGCCCAGCATGCCGAATCCCACCGTCCCGAACAGATACCAGACGCCCAGCAGATTGAGAACGAGAAACCCGACGAAGATCGGGACGCCGATGGCCAGGACCCCAGCCAGCAGCAACAGTCCGACAGCAAGATTGGTACTCCAGTCCATGTTGGTCTCAGATCTGATGGATGTCGGTTTCGGGTTCAACGGGTGTCAGTCGAACCCCCGAACAGGCGAAATGCAGCGCGGCCAGCAACAAGCCCATGCCCACCGATGCAGAGAGCCACCATTTCGGGACAGACAGCGCAGCCACTGTTTCAATGCCTTCCCGCATTTGCGACAACGACTGCGAGAACAGCACCGCGGACGTGCATGCACAACTCAGCGCCGAAATGGCAGCCAGGGCCCGGTGGGCGTGACGCCGTCGTGGCGGACTCAACCATTCGAGCATGGCCGTGATGGCCACATGGCCTCCATCGCGCGTGACCACCGGCAGCGCAAATGCGATGGAAACCAGCATGGCGTAGGACACCACGTCACTGGACCAGCGGGTCGGGGCGTTGAGAAAGTAGCGCATGCCCACCTCGGTCAGGTAGGACATCAGCATGACAGCCAGGGCGCCTCCGGAGATGGCAAACAGGATATCGGTGACCAGATCAAGCAGCCGTTTCATGGTGGTCTCCGGTGGAAAGGTTCCGCCTCAGACGCTGAGCCCGGCGCGGGAAGCCAGCATCCGCATGGTGTCAGCGTCGGCGCCATTCTTGGCACGCGCAATCTCCCAGACACCTTGTGCCCACAGTGACTCCATCTGGGCGGCATCGTCCGCAGGAAATTGTGTTTCCTGCATGCCCAGGGCCTTCATCTGGGCTTCTTCGTTGCGTGCGAGTTCGTCAAAGCGCCTGACGCTGGACAATTCGAGCTTGGTGGCTTCCTGAGTCAACAGTTGCTGCGTGTCTGTGCCCAGGCTCTGCCATGTTTTGAGATTGACGAACACATACAGGCTGGCCTGTCCGAAGGACGGGCGTGCGTAGTACTTGGCAACTTCGTTCCATTTGAAATCGAGCACGCCCGTCAGGCCCCAGGCTGCGGCGTCTATCACGCCACGTTCCAGCGCGGTGTAGACCTCGCTTCCACCCATCACCACAGGTGCACCGCCCATGGCCTTGATCATGGGGTGGTAGGAGACCGTGCCGCGTACCTTCATGCCTGCCAGGGCCGGTGATGAGGTTTTCAGGGGTGTCTTGCAGACGTACTGGAAACCCTTGCTGCCCGTCGGAACCACGGCAAGGACCTTCAGTCCCAGCTTCTGGTAGTGGCTGTCCACGAAGTCGATCACGCCGGCATCACGTCGCCTGGCCGGGTCGGCAGCCACGGCATCCATGGCGAGCCCCAGGGCGGTGGTTCCCGAGTGGTAGGCCGGGTGGGTGAACAGCATGTCAAAGGCACCAGCGGCGGTGGGCTGGAACTGCTCCACATAGGGCACCACGTCGGGTCCGCCAACCCGAAAGGCCATCGCACCGGCGCTCGCGCGACGCACATTTTCGAAGAAAACCTGCGCTATTTCGCGCGAGAACACAAAGTTGGGTGCGAACGCATTGAGGGCCTTCAACTCCCGCTGTGCACTGGCAATGCGAGGGGCGAAAGCCAGTGCGGCAGCAGAGTACAGGCATTGGCGACGGTTGAGCTTGAGCATGACGGACTCCATATTTAGTTCCATGTGGAACTATTATTGGTTCCATAATGAACTTTTTCCATCCGGGTTAACCCGCAATGCACCGTTCAAAAATACTGGAGCGATCGCCGATCCCGTATGCGTTCCGGATCAGCTATCTGGCCAACTTCTTCACTGGCAGCGTCTATCGGGACGTCTGGCAGCACTTTGGCGTGGCCCGGTCCGAGTACGTGATCCTTTTCTGCCTGAAACAGCTCGGATCCCTGACTGCCCAGGACATATGCGAGATCACGGGGCGGCCCAAGAACAGTGTCAGCCGTGCCGTCAATGCGCTGCTGGAGCGGGGCTACATCGATCGGCAGACGGATCCGCAGGACGCCCGGCGATCACGACTGAGCCTCTCGCGCGAGGGGCTATCGGTTCATGACGCCGCAATCCATTTTTTTCACGAGCGTGAGGCGGCCATGCTGTCGCCGCTGACAGACACCGAACGCAGGACGCTCGATGACCTGTTGACCAAGCTGGTTCTGCGTGAGGATGACTGGTCCGGCCCGCTCAGGCCGGATTGACCGTGCGGTGATGCACGGTTCCGATGCACGCCCTCAGAGGGCGAAGATTTTGCCCGGGTTGAGGATGTTGTCAGGGTCGAGGGCCTGCTTGATGGTTCGCATCATGTCGATGGCGCCGTCGCCGGCCTCGCGGCGCAGGAAGTCCATCTTGTGCAGGCCCACGCCGTGCTCGCCGGTGCAGGTGCCCTCCAGGCTGAGTGCGCGGGTCACGAGCTTGTGGTTGAGCTCTTCGGCCAGGCGATGTTCTTCGGCCTTGTCGGGGTCGATGAGGTAGCCGAAGTGGAAGTTGCCGTCGCCGACGTGGCCGACCAGGAAGTACGGAATGCCGCTGGCGTCGGCCTCGGCCACGGAGTCGAGCAGGGCATCGGCCAGGCGGCTGATGGGCACGCAGGTGTCGGTGCTGATGGCGCGGCAGCCGGGCCGGCTCTGGATGGCGGCGAAGTAGGCGTTGTGGCGGGCGGTCCACAGGCGGGTGCGCTCCTCGGGCGTGGTGGCCCACTCGAACGCGTTGCCACCGAACTCGCTGGCGATGTCCTGCACGGTCTCGGCCTGCTCCTTCACGCTGGCGGGCGAGCCGTGGAACTCCATCAGCAGCATGTGTTCCTCGCGCAGGCCCAGCTTGCTGTGGGCATTGACCATGCGCACGGTGTTGGCGTCGATCAGCTCGCAGCGGGCAATGGGCACACCCATCTGGATCACCTGGATGACGGTGCGCACGGCCGCCTCGATGGTGGGGAACGAGCAGATGGCCGCCGAGATGGCCTCGGGCAGCGGGTAGAGGCGGATGGTGACCTCGGTGACGATGCCCAGCGTGCCTTCGCTGCCGACCATCAGGCGAGTGAGGTCGTAGCCGGCGGAGGACTTCTTGGCGCGGGTACCGGTGCGGATGACGTCGCCTCGGGCGGTGACCACTTCGAGGGCCAGGACGTTCTCGCGCATGGTTCCGTAGCGCACGGCGTTGGTGCCGCTGGCGCGGGTGGCGGTCATGCCGCCGATGGAGGCATCGGCGCCGGGGTCTATCGGGAAGAACAGGCCCTCATGTTTGACGGCTTCGTTGACGGCCTTGCGGGTGATGCCGGGCTGGACGGTGACGGTGAGGTCTTCGGCGTTGACCGAGAGGACCTTGTCCATGCGGCTGACGTCGATGCTGATACCGCCCTGGATGGCCAGCAGGTGGCCTTCGAGGGAGGAGCCGACGCCAAAGGGGATGACCGGGACCTTGTGCGAGGCGGCGAGCTGGACGGCGTCGGCCACGTCCTGGGTGGACTCGGCGAAGACCACGGCGGAGGGGGGTGGGACGCTGAAGATGGACTCATCGCGACCGTGCTGTTCGCAGACGGCCTGGGCGGTGGAGCAGCGGGTGCCAAAGCGCTGCTGCAGGGCCTCGACAAGGGCGGCCGGCACCTCGCGCAGCCGCAGTTCGGGCGCCAGGTGGCTGTGTTCGGTGGGGGCGTTCATGGCGGTCTCCGCGAAGGTCTGGGCAACGGGTCAGTTTACCCGCGGCCGGCCCCGGTTGCAGCGGTGGCAACCCTGCCGCCGTTCGGGGTATGCGCCGGCCCTTTTGGGGTGTCGGGCGCCGTGGAGGTGGGCCGGTGTCCGATAATACGAAATCATTGCCGAACGACCTTCAGGACCATGCCATGGGCAACCGACTGACCCAGATCGCCACCCGGACCGGAGATGCCGGCACCACCGGCCTCGGCGACAACACCCGCGTCTCCAAGAATGCCCTGCGCGTACACGCCATGGGCGATGTCGACGAACTCAATTCCCATATTGGCGTGCTGCTCTGCGAAGCCATGCCGGATGACGTCCGCGTGCTGCTGGTCGAGATCCAGCACCAGCTGTTCAACCTGGGTGGCGAGCTGTCCATTCCGGGATTCGAGTTGCTCAAGGCGGAAGCGGTGCTGGAGCTGGACGAGGCCCTGGCCACCTACAACGCCCGGCTGCCCCGGCTGCAGGAGTTCATCCTGCCCGCCGGCAACCGCGCGGCCAGCCAGGCGCATGTCTGCCGCACGGTGGCCCGGCGGGCCGAGCGTGCGGTGGTGGCCCTGGGCAACGAAGAGACCATCAAGGACGCGCCGCGCCAGTACCTCAACCGCCTGTCTGACCTGATGTTTGTGCTGGCGCGCGTGCTCAACCGCATGAACGGTGGCGATGACGTCTACTGGAAAAGTGAACGTATGGGGCGCGAGGCCGGGGCTTGAGATACCTGGCCACGCTGCTGACCGGTGCCGGCCTGGCGCTGGTCCTGTCGGCCGGACTGGGCGCCTGGCCTGCCCTGGCCACGGACCGGAAGGTGCGCCTGCTCTGCGAAGCCGTCTATCTTCCGGCCCGCACCGTGTGGAACCGCTCGGTCGAACTTGAGCATGACGACCAGACCCTGCGCACGGTGCGCATCGATGGCGTGCCGGTCTACAGCTTCGCGGTCGACGGGACGCGCATTCTGACCTCGATGGACAACGAACGCATCCAGGTCGATCTGGAGCGTCAGACCTGGCAGAGCGACTTCCGGGGGATGGCGCACGCGCAGGGTCGCTGCGAGCGCACGCGCTGACCACCCGCGGCAGGCTCAGGCGGTCATGCGAAGCCCTGCGGTCTCCGGGCGCTGGCCGTGGTGCAGGCGGATGCGCAGGGACAGGTCGGTGCGTGAGTCGGCGTGCTCCACCGCCTGCTCGGCGGTGAGCTCCTGGCGTTCATACAGGTCGTACAGCGACTGGTCGAAGGTACACATGCCCAGTTCATTGCTCTTGGCCATGACGTCCTTGATGTCGTCGGTCTGGCCCTTCTGGATCAGGTCGGCGACATAGGGCGACAGCAGCATCACTTCCACCGCGGGCACCAGGCGGTCCTGCACGCCGCGGATCAGCCGCTGGCCCACGACACCCCTGAGATTGAGTGACAGGTCCATCAACACCTGACGATGCGCTGCTTCGGGAAAGAAATTGAGGATGCGCTGGATGGCCTGGTTGGCGTTGTTGGCGTGCAGCGTCGAGACGCACAGGTGCCCCGTCTCGGCATAGGCCATGGCGTGCTGCATGGTTTCACGGTCGCGGATCTCGCCGATCATGATCACGTCGGGCGCTTCACGCATGGCGTGGCGCAGGGCTTCGTCGAAGCTCTGCGTGTCCAGGCCCACTTCGCGCTGGTCAACGATGCAGGTGCCGTGTCCGTGTTCAAACTCCATCGGGTCTTCCACGGTGAGGATGTGGCCGCTGGCATTGTGGTTCCGGTGGTCCAGCATCGCGGCCAGGGTGGTCGACTTGCCGGAGCCGGCAGCACCCACCACCAGCACGAGCCCCCGCTTGAGCATGGACAGCTTGCGTAGCACCGGAGGGAGCTTCAGGCTTTCCAGGGACGGTATGCGGGCATTGATGTGGCGCACCACCACGGCCACGTCGCCACGTTGCCGGTAGACATTGACGCGAAAGCGCCCCAGGTCGGGCAGCGCGATCGCCAGGTCGCACTCCAGGGAGGATTCGAACTCGCGGATCTGGGCTTCGCGCATGACCGAGTAGGCCAGCATCTGCGTGCGGGTGGGCGTCAGCGCGCCTTCGGGCAGGCGGCGGACCACACCCTGCACCTTCAGAGCAGGTGCGCTGCCGGCAGAGAGAAACAGGTCGGAGGCTCCATGGGCGACCATCAGGGTCAGGTAGTGGCCCAGGTCGGCATCGGGGGAGGAGAAAGGTGAGTCCATGTCGGGCAGGCGTCGTCGCTGTTCTGTCCTAGGCGATATCGGCCGGGCAGATGCCTTCTTGATCCCGCGGTGTTGGCCGGAGTGGCCGTCACTTGATTCCCGCCAGCGAAATGCGACGTTCAAAGCGCCTGAACAGGTGTCTGTCGCTCAGGCGACATAATGCATCGACAGCCAGAGCGGTGCGTCCGGCAAGTGATCAGAAGGACACAGGGAGGACGGCTTTGCGTGGGTGCCATGCCATGGACCCGAAGGAGGACGCAAAGACCGGGAGGAGAAGCGCTGACAGGGCGTCGTTGGGACATGGACGGCGCGCGCCCGGCTGTATGAAGGACTTTGCTGTCACACACGCCATCTTCCGGGATGGCGTTCCTGCCAGGCTGGCCCATGACCATGGGCCAGCCTTTTTATCGGGGTGCCAGTACGGCCATCGTGATGCGCGAGACGCAGGACAGCTCTCCGGCATCGTTGCGCATGTCGATCTGCCAGACCTGGGTGCTGCGACCGATATGTACCGGACGGGTCACGCCGGTGACCCAGCCGGCCGTTGCGCCACGCAGGTGGTTGGCATTGATGTCCAGACCGACGGCGCGGTGGCCTGGCGGGCAGCTAAAGGCTGCCCCGCAGCTTCCCAGCGTCTCGGCCAGCACCACACTGACACCGCCGTGCAGCAGGCCATAGGGTTGCCGGGTGCGGGTGTCCACCGGCACCCGGGCGGTGATGCTGTCATCGCCAACGTCGAGGAACTCGATGCCCAGATGCTGCACGGCAGTGCCTTCGTGCAGGCGGGCAAGGATCTCGCAGGAAATCGGCTGGGTCCAGATGGGCATGAGGAGTTTCCTTCCAGGGCTGCGTTTTCAGGTGCGCGGTGAGGTTCAACGTCCGCGGCGCGTCAGCAGGGCGTTGAGCAGGATGGCGCCGAAGGTGGCGGTGCCGATGCCTCCCAGGGCAAAGTCGCCGAATTTCAGGGTGAAGTCACCCGTGCCCAGCACCAGGGTGATGGCGGCCACCAGCAGGTTCCTGTTGTCCGAGAAGTCCACCCGGTTGTCAACCCAGATCTTGGCGCCGGACACGGCGATCAGGCCGAACACGACGATGGACACGCCACCCATCACCGCCAGCGGAATGGCCTGGATCAGGGCGCCGAACTTGGGTGAGAAGCCCAGCACCACCGCCATGCAGCCGGCCACGACAAAGATCGCCGTTGAATAGATCTTGGTGGCCGCCATGACGCCGATGTTCTCGGCATAGGTGGTCACACCGGTGCCGCCAGCGCTGCCGGCCACCATGGTGGCCACACCGTCGCCCATGAAAGCGCGGCCCATGTACTGGTCCAGGTTCTTGCCCGTCATGGCGGTCACGGCCTTGATGTGCCCCAGGTTCTCGGCCACTAGGATGATGGCCACCGGGGCGATCAGCAGCATGGCGTTGCCGGTGAAGACGGGTGAGCTGAAACCGGGCATGCCGAACCAGGCGGCATTGGCCACGCCGGACAGGTCCATCGGTGTGCCCATGCCCAGCCCGTTGGTCAGTATCGCGTAGACGATGCTGGCCACGATCAGGCCCATCAGGATGAGCAGGCGCTGGACCATGCCGCTGGTGAACACAGCCACCAGGGCGACGCTGACGAAGGTGACGGCCTGCATCCAGGCGTCAAAGCCGGTGGGCGCCATGTTCTTGACCGGAATGTGGGCCAGGTTCAGTCCGATGACCGCCACCACCGAGCCGGTGACCACCGGCGGCATGAAACGCTCGATCCAGCCGGTACCGATGCCCTGGACGATGGCGCCGATGATGAAGTACACCAGGCCGCAGGCGATGATGCCGCCCAGGGCCACCCCCAGGTTGGCGTTGGGGCCCTGGCCGCCGTAGCCGCTGGCGGCAATGACAACGCCGATGAAGGCAAAGCTCGACCCCAGGTAACTGGGCACTTTGCCGCCCGTCATGACAAAGAAGATCAGCGTGCCGATGCCGCTCATCAGGATGGCCACGTTGGGGTCGAAGCCCATCAGGATGGGCGCCAGCACCGTTGCGCCAAACATGGCGATCAGGTGTTGCACACCCATCATGCCGGTCTGCGCCCAGGGCAGTCGTTCGTCGGGTCCGACCACGCCGCCGTCGGCCAGTGTCGAGGCCGGTTTCTCAGTCCAGTTGAACAGACCCATGTTTTCTCGCTCCTTTGGTTGATGTGGAATGGTTTTCAAGGTTGGGCGGGCGCGATTGTGCAGGGACGCGGGATGCCGGCCAAGCTGCGGTGCAGCAGGTTTGACGCCTGAGGGATAGCCTGGCCCTGCGCCATCCTGCTACGCTTGTGCAAACAGGAGACAGGGCGGGCGTTCCCATCCCCCGTCCGCGCGAGACACCATCATGAACCCAAGCAACGGCCACCGTGCCCCCTTCCTTCCCCAGATCCGCCTCTACCAGGACTGGCTGGCCCGCGAGCGCGGCCTGAGGTTCGATGACTACGATGCCCTCTGGCGCTGGAGCACCACCGATCTCGAGGCGTTCTGGCAAAGCATCTGGGATTATTTCGACATGCGTTCGCCCACACCGCATGAGCGCGTCCTGGAGCGCAATGTGATGCCAGGTGCGACGTGGTTCCCGGGCGCCCGGGCCAACTACGCCCAGCAGGTGTTCCGGCATGTGGATGCCGCCCATGCCGCCGGATTTCCGGCGGTCATTGCCGGCAACGAAAAGGGACGGCGGACCGAGCTCTCATGGCCCGACCTGCGACGCCAGGTGGCTTCGCTGGCGCTGCATCTGCAGGCCCAGGGTGTCCAGCCGGGCGACCGTGTCGCCGCCTACCTGCCCAACATTCCCGAGGCCATGGTCGCCTTTCTGGCGGTGGTCAGCATCGGGGCGGTCTGGAGCATCTGTGCGCCGGACATGGGCTCCAATGCCGTGCTCGACCGTTTCCGGCAGATCGAGCCGGTGGTCCTGATCGCATGCGATGGCGTCACGTACGGCCACAAGGACCACGACCGGCTGGGCGTGGTTGCGGAACTGCGCGCCGCGCTGCCGAGCGTGCGGCATGTGGTGCTGCACACCAACCTGGCGGAGAACGAGGATGCGCGCAGCGCAGCGCTGCTGCGGGCGGCGCCCTGCGAGTCCTTCGCCCGGGCGACGGCGCTCGACGACGCCCGTGTCGCGGCCTTCGAGCCGATGTGGATGCCCTTCGACCATCCGCTGTGGATCGTCTACAGCAGCGGCACCACCGGTTTGCCCAAGCCCATCGTCCATGGCCACGGTGGCACCATTCTCGTCGCGCTGGCGCTCAAGACCATCCACAACGACATTGGCTGCAGCTACGAGGCCAACAGCTTCGGCGAGCGTTACCACTGGTACAGCTCCACCGGCTGGGTGATGTGGAATGCGCAACTGAGCGGCCTGCTCAACGGCACCACCTGCGTCATTTACGACGGCAATCCGGGGGGCGGCAAGGAACATCCGGACTGGACGACGCTGTGGCGTTTTGCGGCCGACAACGGGGTGACGTTCTTCGGCGCTGGCGCGGCGTTCTACGCCAACTGTCTCAAGGCCGGCGTCGACCTCTCGACCTGTGGCGACCTGTCGTCGGTACGTGCCCTGGGCACCACCGGGTCCCCGCTGTCGGAAGACGCGCAGAACTGGGGCACCCACCAATTTCGCCAGCTGCGCGAAACGGCGGAGCGTGGGGGCGACATCTGGTGGTGCAATATCTCGGGCGGGACCGACTTTGCGGGGGCGTTCATCGGTGGCAACAGAGAGCTTCCACAGACGCCCGGCCGGATGCAGTGCCGGCTGATCGGCTGTGCCGTCGAGTCGTGGAACGAGCAGGGCCAGCCGGTGGTCGACGAGGTGGGTGAGCTGGTGTGCGCCCAACCCATTCCGTCCATGCCGCTGTATTTTGTCGGCGACAAGGACAACCAGCGCCTGCTGGGCAGCTACTTCGACATGTACCCGCCCGGCCATGGCCGCCGGCCGGGCGGTGGTGACCTCGACGCCAGCGCGGGCGCGGTCTGGCGCCACGGCGACTGGCTGCGCGTGTTCCCGGATGGCTCCTGCGTGATCTACGGCCGCTCCGACGCCACCATCAACCGCCACGGCCTGCGCATGGGCACCAGCGAGCTCTACAGCGCAGTCGAGGCCCTGCCCGAGGTGCTGGACTCGATGGTGGTCGACCTGGAGTACCTCGGCCGCGAAAGCTACATGCCGCTGTTCGTGGTCCTGCGCGCTGGACTGACGCTGGACGATGCCTTGCGGTCCCGCATCGCCGGCGCGGTTCGCACGGCCCTGTCCCCGCGCTTCGTTCCCGACGAGGTGTTCCAGGTGGACGAGATTCCGCGCACCCTGTCGGGCAAGAAGCAGGAGTTGCCGATCAAGAAGCTGATGCTGGGGCAGGCACTGGAGAAAGTCATCAACAAGGAGGCCATGGCCAACCCGGGCTGCCTGGACTGGTATGTCTCGCTGGCCCGGCAGCACCTGGCAACGCAGGGCCATTCGGCATCCCCCCCCGGGTAAACGCGAATGTCTCTGGAGAGACATTCGATGGGAGCGTGAATGGCTATCGTGATGCTCGCTGAACCGCTGCGGCGTCGCTGACGACGGGGCCGGTGTCGGCACCGACAGGGTCGCGACTGGCGTGTCCCCGGGCGATGCCGGGCGGCCTTCCAAGACAGCAACATGGAGACATCGAGATGGCGAACAAGAGGATGATGGCCAGGCTGGCCACCGTGGCGGCGGCGTGCGCGTTGAGCCTGTCAGTGCAGTCCCTGGCCCAGGCGCAGGAGACCTTCCGGGTCGGTGTGGTCAGTTTCCTTTCGGGCCAGGCCGCCGACAGTTTCGGCATCCCTGCGGTCAACGGTGCCAAGGTGCTGGTCGATGCCTTCAACGCCGGACAGGCGCCCGCTCCCTACGACAAGAAAGGCTTTGGCGGGATGACGCTGGAGGCCATCTACGTCGATGAAGCCGGCGGGGCCACCAAGCAGGTGCAGGAACTCAAGAATCTGTACGACCGCGAGAAGGTGGACGCCGTGGTGGGCTATGTCAGCTCGGGCGACTGCCTGGCCGTTGCGCCGGTGGCCGAGGAAATGAAGCGTTTCCTCCTGCTCTACGATTGCGGCACGCCTCGCATCTTCGAGGAGAACAAGTACCAGTACGTGTTCAGGACGGCCGCCCATGCGACCATGGACAACGTGTCGCTGGGGCGCTACCTGAAGTCCAGGAACATCCAGGTCGAGAGCGTCAACTACATCAACCAGGATTACGCCTGGGGTCACGACTCGCTGAAGGATTTCCAGCTGACCATGGAGCAGCTGTATCCGCAGGCCAAGACGCAGCAGGACCTGCGTCCGAAGTTCGGCGCGGGACAGTACGGCACGGAAATCTCCTCCCTGCTGTCCAAGCCGGCCACCGTCACCCATTCCAGCCTCTGGGGTGGTGACCTGCAGTCCTTCATCCTGCAGTCGGCTCCGCGCGGACTGGCGCGCCGCACCCAGCTGCTGCTGTCGGCCGGAGACCATGTGCTGCCGGGTCTGGGCAACAAGATGCCCGACGGCGTGATCCTGGGTGCCCGCGGTGCCTATGGCCTGATGTCGCCCGATACGCCGCTGAACCGCTGGTGGTTCTCGATGTACGAGAAGAAGTACGACGTGTATCCCGTGCAGGCGCCCTACCGCATGGCGCAGGCCCTGCTGGGACTGAAGCTGGCGGTCGAGAAGGCCATGGCGGCCAACGGCGGCAAGAAGCCGAATCACGAACAGCTGGCCGCTGCCCTCAAAGGCCTGGAGTGGGAATCGCCTGCCGGCACCATCAAGATGGTCAATGGCGATGGTCACCAGGCCATCCAGCCCACGGCCATCGGTCGCACCAAGTACAACGCCCAGACCAAGCGGGTCGAACTCGTCGATATCGAGCGCTTCCCCGCCGAGTGCGTGAACCCGCCAGCCGACGTCAAGGCCGAGGACTGGATCAAGGGCGGCTTCAAGGGAGCCAAGTGCTGAGGGCACGTTGACACTGTCCGGATGACGGCGCGCGCCGGGTCTGCCCGGCGCGCTGCCGCATGTGTGAAGGGGGTGGCGCTGGACGTCGCCTCAACCTGTCCTGCCAAGTCCTCTGTCCATGCTCGCCCTCACCATTCTGATCGACGGCGTCATCTACGCCTCCTGGCTTTTCATCGTCGCGCTGGGACTGACGCTCATCTTCGGCGTCCTGAAGATCCTCAATATTGCCCACGGCAGCTTCTATGCCGTGGGTGCCTATGCGACGGCCTCGTTCGTGGGCTGGTTCACCAGCCTGGAGCTGGCGCCGGCCTGGTCGCCGGTGGCGATGCTGATGGCGGCCGTGGCCGTGGCCGCCCTGCTGGCCCCGCTGACCGAGCGTGGCCTGCTGCGCTTTTTCTACGGGCGCGACGAAGTCTTGCTCGTGCTGGTCACCTATGCGCTGTTCCTGATCCTGGAGGACGCGACCAAGCTGTTGTGGGGGCCCGTGCCCTACTACGTCACCGAGCCCTACATGCTGTTCGGCAACATCGAGTTCGGCATGCTGTCCTACGTGGGCTATGACTTCGTTTTGGTCGGTGTGGCGATTCTCTGCGGACTGGGTGTGTGGTGGGGCCTGAACCGCACCCGCATGGGCAAGATCGTGCTGGCGGTGATCCACAGCGACGAAGTCGCTTCGAGCATGGGGGTCAACGTGTCGCGGGTCTACACCCTGGCCTTCATGTTCGGCGTCTTCCTGGCCAGCCTGGCGGGGGCGCTGACCGCCCCGATGATCTCGGTGCAGCCCGGGCTGTCGTCGGCCGTCATCATCGTCTCGTTCGCGGTGGTGATCATCGGCGGGCTGGGCAGCATCGAGGGAGCGGCCATCGGCGCCCTCATCGTCGGGCTGGCCCGCGCACTGGCCGTCCACACCTGGCCGGCGGCCGAGCTGTTCAGCATCTATGTGGCCATGACCATCGTGCTGGTGTTCCGTCCGGAAGGCCTGTTTCAACGCACCCAGGCGAGGAAAATCTGATGCGGTCGCCCGTTCTTACCACCTGCGCGACCGGCGCAGCGATCGTCGTCGCCCTCCTGCTGGCAGGCCTGGTGATGCCCAAGTGGCTGCTGTTCCTGGCCACGATGGCGCTGTCCCATGGCGTGGTCTCGATGGGTATCGTGCTGCTCATGCGCAGCGGCGTCGTCTCTTTTGGCCAGGGCTTCGTGTTTGCCCTGGGGGGGTACGCGACGGCACTGATGGCCAGCCACCTCGGCGTGACCGATGCTGTGCTGCTGGTGCTCGGGGGGGGTGTGGTGGCCGCGCTCCTGGCCTTGCCGTTTGCGCCACTGCTGGCCCGTTACCGGGGCATCTTCTTTGCGATGCTCACCCTGGCCATCTCGATGGTGCTCTATGGCATCCTGGTCAAGACGGAGGCGCTGGGAGGCTCGGACGGCTTCAACGTCAGCCGGCCGACCTTGTTCGGGCAGGAGGTTGACAGCGAGCGTGCCAACCTGGTGCTGTACTCGCTGGCCACGGTGATCGTGGGGCTGCTGGCCACGCTGGCCCGCATTTATGCGGATTCGGTGCGGGGCATGGTCCTGCTGGCCATCCGCGAGAACGAGCTGAGGGTGGAGTACCTGGGTGCCTCGGTCTCGCGCGCCATTGCGGTCAATTTCGTGATCGCCGCCTTCGTCGGCGGGGTCGGTGGTGCGCTGACGGTGCTCGCCCTGGGTCATATCGAACCCAATTTCAGCTACTGGACCACGTCGGGCGAGTTCGTTTTCGTGGCCATCCTGGGGGGACATCACAGTGTGCTGGCGGTGTTCCTGAGCTCGTTCGTGGTCGAGATGGTCCGGTCCTTCTCCAGCCTCTACTTCCCCAACACCTGGCAGATGGCCATGGGCATCTTCCTGCTGCTGGTCATCCGGTTTCTGCCGCGTGGCCTGGGGTCACTCTGGATCGATCGCGCCAAGTCGAAGGGGAAAGCACCATGAACCAGCCATCGACCGCCGGCATCATGCTGTCCGCACGCGGACTGAAGAAATCCTTTGGCGCCGTGACCGCGGCCGACGACGTGAACATCGACGTTCCCGTCGGACAGCGACTCAGTCTCATCGGCAGCAACGGGGCCGGCAAGACCACGTTCGTCAACATGGTCACCGGCTATCTCCGCCCGGACGCCGGCACCATTGCGCTGGATGGGCGGCAGATATCCGGACTGGGACCGCGTCAGATCACCCGCCTGGGTGTCGCACGCTCGTTCCAGATTCCCCAGCTGGCGCTGGACATGACCGCGCTGGACAACATGCTGGTGGCTGCGGCCTGCAACGATGGCGACCTGTCGTTCTGGCGTCCGGCGAGGGCGCCGGCACGCATCGAGCGGGCGATGGCCCTGCTGGAGAAATTCGACCTGGCAGGGCATGCGGGGCGCCGTGTCTCGGAGCTGCCGGGTGGCGTGCGCAAGCTGCTGGACATCGCCATGGCCCTGACCGGACACCCCAAGCTGCTGCTGCTGGACGAACCGACCAGTGGCGTGTCGGTGGACGAGAAGTTTCCGATGATGGACACCATTTCGCAGGCCCTGACCAGCGAGCGTGTCACGGTGCTGTTCGTCGAGCACGACATGGACATCGTCACGCGCTATGCGGACCGGGTGATCGCGTTCTACAGCGGCCGGGTGATTGCCGACGACCAGCCCCAGGATGTGCTGGACGACGAACAGGTGCAGCGTTATGTGACGGGTACCGCCGTCAGGCAGGGGGCCTGAATATGCTCAACATCGATTCCGTTCATGTCTCGATCCAGTCGGTGCAGGCCCTGAGGGGCTTCTCGCTGAACGTGCCCACCGGCCAGATGGTCGGGCTGGTCGGGCGCAACGGGGCAGGCAAGACCACCCTGCTGCGCACGATCATGGGGCACCTGAAGACCACCTCCGGCACGGTCACCTGGGACGGCGCGGACCTGTCGGGCCTGCAACGCCACGAGCGCGCGATCCGGGGCATCGGCTACATGCCTGAAGACCGTGGACTGGTGCCCGAACTCACGGTCGAGGAGAACATCCTGGTACCGGTGTGGGTGTCGCCCACGCTGGACCCGGCCGAACGCCTGGCGCGAGTCTACGACGTGCTGCCCGAACTCCGGCAGATGCGCGATCGCAAGGCCTTGCTGCTCTCAGGCGGCCAGCAGAAGCTGGTGGCTCTGGCCCGGGCCGTGGCCGTGGGAACCCGGCTGCTGCTGCTGGACGAACCTTTCGAAGGGGTGGCCCCGGCGCTCTCGCAGCGCCTGTCCGAAGTGATCTTCGGCCTCAGGGGCAGCGACATGTCGGTCGTCATCGCGCAGTCCGAACTCAACCACGCGGCGTCCATGCTCGACCAGGAAGTGGTCATCGAGCGCGGCGCCAATGTGCTGGCCCGGGCGGCCTGACGCGTCATGGCCATGCAGTCCCCACGGTTGTCCTGGTCAGGCCTCTCGATGCCGCCGATCCGGCACGAGGCCCATTACGGCGATCGCATCGTGCGCTGTTTTGGCGACCGCCCCACCCGGCTGCACGACCTGCTGGAGCGTGCCGCACAGCGGCATGGCGACAACGAGGCCGTGGTCTGCGGCGACACCCGCCTGACTTGGCGCGAGGTGCATGACGGTGCGGCCCGTCTGGCCGGCGGTCTGGCCAGCCAGGGCGTCAGTGCAGGCGATCGCGTGGTGCTCTTCCTGTCCAACCGGCCCGAGTTCGTGCTGGCGCTGTTCGCGGTGCAGCGTCTGGGCGCCATTGCCGTGCCGGTTGGCGTGCGGGAGCAGCGGGAAGGCCTGTCATGGATCCTGGATCACTGCGGTGCCAGGGCCGTGTTCCTGGACGGCGACCTGGTCACCCGGTTGCCCCAGGACGCGGCGCAGACCCGTCTCACGATCTGCTGTGGCCCCGCCGGAGCGGAACTGCCTGCAGGCATGTGGCGCTACGAAACGCTGGCCGCGTGGGAGCAGGCGCCGGACGTGATGCCCGCGCAGCCGGAAGACGTGGCGGTGATTCTCTACACCTCGGGTACCACTGGCCGGCCCAAGGGCGCCATGCTGACCCATCTGGGCATCATCCATTCGGTGTTGCACTACCTGGTCACCATGGACCTGACGCACCTGGACCGTTCCCTGCTGGCGGTGCCGGCCACCCATGTGACCGGCCTGATCGCCAGTGTGGCCGCCTTTGCGGGCGCCGGTGGCACGCTGGTCCTGATGCCGGCCTTCAAAGCGTCGACTTTCCTGGATGTGGCCGAGGGCGAACGCATCACCCACACGTTGATGGTGCCGGCCATGTACCAGCTGCTCCTGCTGGAGCCCGGATTTGCGCAACGGCGCCTGGATGCCTGGCGGATTGGCGGTTTTGGCGGTGCACCCATGCCGGTGGCGACCATCGATGCCCTGGCGAAGCTGTGGCCCGGCCTGCATCTGCTCAACGCCTATGGCGCGACCGAGACCACCTCGCCCACCACCCTGATGCCATCCGGGCAGATCCGGGATCACGCGGACACGGTGGGCGTCCCGTTGCCCTGCGCCGACGTACTGGTGGTCGATGACGAGGGCCGCGAGGTGGCGCCGGGCGAAGTGGGGGAAATCTGGATTTCGGGTCCGATGGTGGTGGCTGGCTACTGGAACAACCCTGAAGCGACCGCCCGCGAGTTCACGGCCGGATGGTGGCACTCCGGCGATCTTGGCAGCATCGACGCGCAGGGCTACGTCCGTGTCTTCGATCGCAAGAAGGACATGCTCAACCGGGGCGGCTACAAGATTTTCAGTGTCGAGGTCGAGAACGTGCTGGCCCGGATGCCCGGTGTGGTGGAGGCCGCCATCGTCGGCAAGCCCTGTCCCGTGCTGGGCGAACGGGTGCATGCCTTCATCTATGCGCCGGAGGCGAGCGTCACCCTCGATCAGTTGCGCGCGTTCTGTGTCGAATGCCTGGCCGACTACAAGGTGCCGGAGTCGATGACACTGACCGACCAGCCCTTGCCACGCAACCTGAACGGCAAAGTGCTCAAGCGCGAACTGCGCACCCAGGTGCCCGGCTGATGCGAAGGACCTGAAGCCTGGGCGGTCCGGTCTTCAGCCGCGCCGGCTCACCAGCACGATGCCGGTCGC
Organism: Burkholderiaceae bacterium; assembly: GCA_041396505.1. Taxonomy (GTDB): domain Bacteria; phylum Pseudomonadota; class Gammaproteobacteria; order Burkholderiales; family Burkholderiaceae_C; genus Hydrogenophaga. The sequence continues at coordinate 445,370 of JAWKYL010000005.1, read as the reverse complement.
CACACCGGCCAGGGCAATGACCAGCCGCAGGGTCAGCGGTTCTCCGAGCAGCAGCACGCCGAACAGCAGCCCGAACACCGGGGTCAGGAAGGTGAAACTGGACATCTGCGTGGCCGGGTAGTGGCGCAGCATCCACATCCACGTCAGGTAGCTGGCGAAGGCGCCGACCGCCGCCTGCAGCAGCATCGACCCCCAGGCGTGACCGGAATAGTCCAGTGACCACGGCTCGCCCAGCATCAACGACAGCAGGGGCGCCACCGCGGCGGTCACCGCGACCTGATAGAACAGGGTCTTCTCGGCGCTGGCGCCTGACAGCCGGGTGGCCCGGATGGTCAGCGTCGTCAGGCCCCAGAGCAGGCCGGCGCCCAGGGCCATGGCGTCCCCGCGCCATTGGCCTGCCACCGGCGAAGCGCTGGAGAAACCTTCACTGAAGGCCAGCGCCACGGCCGCGAAAGCGATCGTCAGGCCGATCCACTGCACCCGGCGCAAGGCCTCGCCCGGCACCACGCGGGGCATCAGCAGGGCAACCACAAAGGGGCTGGTGTAGAGGAACACCGTCAGCCGGGAGGCACTGGTGTGCATCAACCCCAGGTAGATGAAGCAGAACTCGCCTGCGAACAGCAGTCCGGCCAGCAGGCCACCCCGCAGCGTGCCGTCGCGCTCGAACAGGGGAACACCCCGCAGCCGGCACCACATCCACAGCAGGGCCGTTGCTCCCCAGAACCGCAGCGAAGCCTGCCACAGTGGCGGGACTTCACCGACCGTGGACTTGATCAGGATCTGCTGGAAACCCCAGAACGCGCAGCACAGGATGAGCAGCGTGATGGCCAGGGAATCGAGATGGCTCTTGCGTTGGGGTGCGGTGGACATGCCGGCGATTGTCGGGCCTGGCCCGGTCGCCGTCTGTCACCTGTCGTCAGCGCCTGAACTGTCCTGCGTGGAACAGCAGCGGCGCCGCGTCCGCCCGGTGGCCACAGCGCTCGACCTCGCCAACGAAGATCACGTGATCGCCCTCCGGATAGCGGCTGCGGTTGAAACACTCGAAACAGGCGGCGGCGCCGGTCAGCAGCGGGGCGCCGTGTTCGCCTTCCACGTAGCCAACCCCGGCCCAGCGGTCCACATCGCGCGAGGCAAAGCGCTCGGCCAGGTCCTGCTGGTCGGCGCCCAGCACATGAATGGCGTAGTGCTGCACACCATGAAACACCGCCATGGAGCGCGCCCGGCAGGACAGGCTCCACAGCACCAGCGGCGGATCCAGCGAGACCGAGTTGAAGGAATTGGCGGTCAGGCCGACCGGCCTGCCGTCCGGACCGCGAGCCGTCACGATGGTCACGCCGGTGGCGAACATGCCCAGTGACACGCGGAAATCGCGTGTCGTGAAATCGGGTGTGCGGGCCTTCGGGGCCAGATCGCCGACGGACATGGACAGGTCAGACATGGCTGCACGTTAACCGATATCGCACGCACCGGATGTGATCTGTGACCCGACAAGTGGCGCGGCATCGTGCGTATGACACGAATCGACGCGATTCGTGGATGGGGGCTCGCCGGCCGGAAGGACGGTCCGCAGGCCGTGCCTTCCCTAGAATGCCGGCATGAGTCCTGCAAATACCCTGGCGCGCCTTCTGGCCGCCGTGCTGGGTGCCTGCGCCATGGGAGCGTCGGCACAAACGGTCATGCGGCACGGGCCCGGCCATCCGATGGCCGATGTGCCGGGCAGCCATCCGTGCGCCGAGTTCGTCGCACGCCTGCCCAACGTGACGGCCAGCCTGTGCCGCGATGCGGCCCTGCTGCCCACCGTGGGCCGTTCGGCCAAGGGGCGCACGCTGTACTACCGCGATGTGATCGCACCCGATGCACAGATCCGGGTGCTGGTGGTCGGCGCCATGCATGGCGACGAACTGTCGTCGACGTCCCTGGCGCTGCACTGGATACAGCGTGCCATCGAGACGCCGTCGAACGCCCACTGGCGGTTCATTCCCGCCCTCAACCCCGACGGCCTGATGTCACGCCCGGCGCGCCGGTCCAATGCCCGGGGCGTCGACCTCAACCGGAACTTCCCGACGCCCAACTGGGCGCGCGACGCCAAGATCTACTGGGAAAAACGCACCCGCAAGGACCCGCGTCGATGGCCTGGCCCACAGCCCCTGTCCGAACCGGAAACCCGTTACCTGCACGACGAAATGCAGCGCTTCCAGCCGGACCTCATCGTCAGCATCCATGCGCCCTACGGCGTGCTGGACTTTGACGGACCAGGTACCCCGCCGCCCAATCTGGGTCGGCTCTATCTGGATCAGGTGGGCATTTTCCCTGGCAGCCTGGGCAACTACGGCGGTGTCCACAAGGGCATGCCGGTGGTGACCATCGAGCTGCCCAGCGCCCTGCGAACGCCGCTGGACGCCGAAATGCGGCAGATGTGGATCGACATGCTGCGCTGGATGAGCGAGCGGGTGCGGCCGGCGCCACCGCCGGTCGACATCCTGCCTGTCAAGGCCAGGAAGGTGGGCTGAACGTGAGCACTTTCGACCCCGACGCGCTCGAATGCCTGGCGGCCATCATCGAAGAGGGCGGCTTCGAGCGCGCCGCGCAGCGCCTGTCCATCACCCAGTCGGCGGTGTCGCAACGCCTTCGGGCGCTGGAGGCCCAGGTCGGTACCGTGCTCATTGTGCGCAGCCGGCCGCTCAAGCCCACGCTGGCGGGCCAGCTCATGCTCAAGCACGCCAAGATGATGCGGCTGTTGCGTGCCGACCTCGAACGCGACCTGCGTGAACTGGCGCCCGGCAGCGCCGGCAGCGGTCGCGAGGAAGAGCGCATCTCGGTGGCCATCAATGCCGACAGCATCGCCACCTGGGCCCTGCCGGCACTGGACAGCCTGGCTCAGGCCGGACTGCCCATCGAGGTGATCGTCGATGACCAGGAGTTCACCCACGAGTGGCTGCGCGAAGGCCAGGTGCTCGGTTGCGTCACCTCGCTGGGGCGTGCGCTGCGGGGCTGCCGAACGGAGGTTCTCGGCGTCATGGACTACGTGGCGGTTGCCGAGCCCGGGTATGCGAGGCGGCACCTGCCCAAAGGCATGACCGCCCACAACTTCTACACGGTGCCCTTTGTGGCTTTCAACCGCAAGGACCACCTGCAGCGCGAGTTCGTGGCGCGCAGCTTCGGCTTGCCGCGCGTCATGCTCAAACAGCTGTTTGTGCCGTCGAGCGACGGACAGGTGCGTGCGGTGCAGGCCGGCTGGGGCGTGAGCGTGTTGCCCGAGTTGCGCGTGCGTTCCCTGCTGGACAGTGGCGAACTGGTCGATCTGGCCCCACGCCATCGCCTGCCGGTGCGGCTGCACTGGCATTGCTGGAACCTGAACTCCGACGTGCTCGAAAGCCTCAGCGGCGCCTTGCGCAGCGCGGCATCGAGCGCCCTGCGCAGCGAGGCTGCCGCCGACCTGCAGTGAGGCAGCAGCAGGCCGGCGCGGAGGCGTGAATGCGGGTCAGCGGACCAGCAGCACTGGTGCCGTGCAGTTGGCCAGCACCTTGGTGGCCACCGAACCCATGACCAGGTTGCCCAGTGCGCTGTGGCCGTGTGAGCCCATCACGACCAGGTCGAACTTGCCGGCGGTGGCGGTCTTGGCAATGATGTCCCCCGCACTGCCCACCTTGTGGATCACCTTGACCGCCAGGCCGTGGCGTTCGAGAAACTTGACCACCGGCGCGGTGACTTTCTGGCTCTCGTCGGCATAGAAACCCTGTGCGATGTCCGCACCGACGGCCGCACGGGCCCGGGGCGGCAGGGGTTCCTGCACCGACAGCAGCGTGAAGGTGTTGCCGGCGCCGAACAGCTCGGCATGGGTGGTCAGGTAGGCCAGCATCTTTTTGGTGTAGGCGCTGCCGTCGACGGGAAGCAGGATTTTCATGGGGCGGTCTCCAGGAGAGCGGTCGGTCGTGTGATCGCGCCAGTTTACGCGTTGATGTCTTGTGCGCAACGGGTGTCTGGCACGTCGATCAGGCATTGGGCCACGAAGCGGGCCTGTTCGTTCTTGTCGGCATAGCCCAGCGGATTGGCCATGATGCGGCAGCGGCCGACCTGCTGGTCAACGGGGCAGTGCAGGTGGCCGTGCAGCCAGAGGTCGGCCAGGGGCAGCAGATCGTCCAGCGCGTTGCAGAAGCCCGCGGTACCCGGCACCCGACCGTAACGCGGATCGGCGCTGTGCAGGGTGGGCGCGAAATGGGTGATGACCACGGTGGTGCCGTCGAACGGGCGGGCCAGCGCCTCGCGCAGCCAGGCCTGGCATTCCAGCCCCCATTCGCGCATGGCCTGTGCATCGAACAGGCGGCCCCGCCAGCGGGCCTCCATCTTGTTCAGGTAGAAGTTGGCGGCCCGGAAGGCCTTTTCGCGCTGTTTCAGGGCATAGGCCAGCGGGTTGGCCGGCGAACGGGTCGTGGTGCCGCTTGACCGGTCGCGGTCGTCACCGGTGGCGGGAGGGGCCGTGGCCAGTGCGTCGTAGTCGGACCACAAGGTGGTGCCCAGCAGCCGCACGCCCCGAATGACGGTCTCCTGCCGTTCCAGCCAGGTGATGCCCAGGCGTTCGCAGCATGACCGCAGGGCCTGGTGCGCGGCGTCGACATCGATCGCGTCGTACTCGTGATTTCCGGGGACATACACCACCGGAACCGGCCACCCCGCGTAGCGGGGGAGGGGCGAGAAACGCCGCAGGCCCCAGTCGGGCTCGTCCATCACGCCGCCGTCCGGTCGCCGCTGGTACGAGCCCACGTCGCCGGCCAGCACCAGCAGATCGGCGTCCGGGGCGGGTTCGGCACGGAAGTCCGGATTGGATTCAAGGTGCAGGTCGCTCAGCAACTGGATCTTCATGCGCCGATTGTCACCCTGTCGCGGTGGACGGATCCTGGCCGATCAGGCTTCCGGTTGGGCAAACCCCGCATCCGATGCCAGGCGGACCACATGTCTGAGCCACTGGTGCCTCGGCTGGTGCTCCGCCTGGCGGTGCCACAGCACGTCCACATGCACCGGCGACACCGGCAATGGCAGTTCCTTGACCACCAGCGAACCGGCTATGCCGGTGGCGCCCAGAAAATGGCGCGGCAGGACGGTCAGCAGGTCGGTGGTGGCGACCACCTGGCCTGCCGTGAAGAACTGGTTGACCGTCAGGACCACCCGCCGCTGCCGGGACGCGGCGGTCAGGGCCTCGTCGACAAAGCCATACGGTCGCCCGGAAAAACTCACCAGCAGGTGGCGTGCCGCGCAGTAGGTGTCCAGGTCGAGCGGGCCGCCAGCCAGGGGATGGCCCTTGCGCATCACGACGACGTACTCGCCGTCGTACAGGCGTTCGTACGAGAACCTGGGCAGGCTCTCCTGCAGGTGGGTGGCGCCCAGCTCGGCCAGCACCCCGGGAAAGTGACCGATGGCCAGGTCGATGCTGGCCGATTCGAGCAGGCCGCGTGGATCGCGGGTGGTCAGCGGCAGGATGCGCAGTCCGACATTGGGGGCGTCGGCCTCCAGTGTGCGCACCAGGCCTGGCACGATCTTGGCGGCCGTGGCGTCGGCCATGGCAATGACGAACGCATCGGTTGCCGTGGCCGGGTCGAAATCACCCGGCGACAGGGTGGCGCGCAGGCGCTGCAGGGCATCGCGTACCGTCGGCCACAGCTGCAGGGCAGTCGCGGTGGGCTCGACGCCATGGCCGCTGCGCCGGACCAGGTCGTCGCCCAGTGCCTCGCGCAGGCGCTTGAGCGCATTGCTGACCGCTGGCTGTGTCATGGCCAGGTTGGTGGCGGCGCGCGTGATGTTGCGCTCGCTCATCACCTCGTCGAACACCCGCAACAGGTTCAGGTCCAGCGTCCGGAAGTTGCCCCTATTCATCATTGTTGTGAATTTTATCCATTCAAAATATAAATTGGCGTGACATGCGGGTTTACCCTAGCATTCAGGTGTCCAAAAGACATTCCATTCAAGGAGTCCGCCATGAGCACCGCCACCACCGCTTTCAGTTCCAAACTGGCCACCTCGCTGGTCGCCGCAGAAACCACACCCCGCCGCCAGAAAGGCGTGCGTGGACTTGCCGCCGTCCTGATGGCTGCCATGGTGGCCGGCATGGTCGTGCTGGCCGATCGCCTGATCGACACCTGGGCTGACGAGCACCTGTTCCTGGGTTGGGTGGCGCTGTGGGCCGTCATCTTCGCTGCCATGGCGCTGTTCGCCGACGCGGCCCGTGGCGTGGCGCGTCGTGTGGTGCGCGGTCTTGACGGCTGGTCCCGTACCCTGGCCGAGGCCCGTGCCGACGCCCGCCTGTGGGACATGGCACAGAATGATCCTCGCCTGATGAACGAACTGGTGGCTGCCCGCCAGCGCGAGCGCGGCGATTTCGACGTCGCCCTGGCGCCGCTGGGCATCGAGCCGGTGGCGGCCAAGCCCGTGACCAGCGGCTGGGCCGGTTATATCGAGCGCCTGGCCGAGGCCCGCGCCCAGCAGTTCAGCCTGTACTACATCTGAGCGCCCGGGCCGGTCGGCCCCGCCCAGCAAAAAAGCCACCCGGTCGGGTGGCTTTTTTTCGTCCGGGATCGATCACCCGGGGCGCTCGGGGGCTGGCAGATCGTGCCGTCCCCCGCAATCGGGACAGGCGTCAGACTTCGGCCAGGCGCTTTTCCAGATCCTGCTTGGTGTCCAGCAGCTGCTGGGGCAGGTGGTAGGCCAGCTGTTCGAAGTGCGCGTCATGCAGCTTGAATTCGTCAACCCAGGCCGCCTTGTCGATGCTGGTGACCTGCTGGAACTGCTCGGCACTGAAGTCCAGGCCGGTCCAGTTGATCTCGGCGTAGGCAGGGGCGGTGCCGAACATGGTGTCCTGGCCCTGGGCCTTGCCTTCGATGCGGTCGATCATCCACTTGAGCACGCGCATGTTGTCACCGTAGCCCGGCCAGACGAACTTGCCTTCGGCGTTCTTGCGGAACCAGTTGACGCAGAAAATGCGCGGCAGGGTGTGGCCCATCGTCTCCAGCTTGCTCTCCATGTCGAGCCAGTGCTGGAAGTAGTCGCTCATGTTGTAGCCACAGAACGGCAGCATGGCGAAGGGGTCGCGGCGCACCACGCCCTGCGCACCAAAGGCAGCGGCCGTGGTCTCCGAGCCCATGGTGGCGGCCATATAGACGCCTTCCATCCAGGTGCGTGCTTCGGTCACCAGCGGCACGGTGGTGCTGCGGCGGCCACCGAAGATGAAGGCATCGATCGGCACGCCGGCAGGGTCATCCCACTGCGGATCCAGGGCCGGGTTGTTGGTGGCGGCCACGGTGAAGCGCGAGTTCGGGTGCGCCGCCTTGGCGCCGGTCTCCCTGGCGATGGCCGGCGTCCAGTCCTTGCCCTGCCAGTCGATCAGGTGATCAGGCACCACACCGGTGTCCTTCTCCATGCCTTCCCACCACACATCGCCGTCGTCGGTCAGCGCCACGTTGGTGAAGATGACGTTCTTGTCCAGCGAACGCATGCAGTTCGGATTGGTATGCATGTTGGTGCCGGGTGCGACGCCGAAGTAGCCCGCTTCGGGGTTGATGGCGTACATCTTGCCGTCGGCGTGGGGCTTGACCCAGGCGATGTCGTCACCGATGGTGGTCACCGTCCAGCCGGAGAAGGCGCTCTCGGGCGGCACCAGCATGGAGAAGTTGGTCTTGCCGCAGGCACTGGGGAAGGCAGCGGCCACATGGTACTTCCGGCCCTCGGGGTTGGTCACGCCCAGGATCAGCATGTGCTCGGCCAGCCAGCCCTGGTCGCGGCCCATGTTGGAGGCGATGCGCAGCGCGAAGCACTTCTTGCCCAGCAGTGCGTTGCCGCCGTAGCCCGAGCCGTAGGACCAGATCTCGCGCGTCTCGGGGTAGTGGACGATGTACTTGACGGTGGGGTTGCACGGCCAGGTGGTGGTGTCCTTCTGGCCTTCGGCCAGCGGTGCACCCACGGTGTGCATGCAGGGCACAAACTCGCCGTCAGCGCCGAGCACGTCGTACACGGCCTTGCCCATGCGGGTCATGAGCTTCTGGTTGACGGCCACGTAGGCGCTGTCGGTCAGCTCGATGCCGATGTGGGCGATGTGCGAGCCCAGCGGGCCCATGGAGAAGGGCACCACGTACATGGTGCGACCCTTCATGCAGCCGTCGAACAGGGGCTGCAGGGTGGCGCGCATCTCGGACGGGGCCATCCAGTTGTTGGTCGGGCCGGCATCTTCCTTCTTCTCGGAGCAGATGAAGGTGCGGTCTTCCACGCGGGCCACATCGGACGGGTCGGAGCAGGCCAGGTAGCTGCCTGGACGCTTGGCCGGATTGAGCTTCTTGAACGTGCCGGCATCGACCAGTTGCTGGCACAGGCGGTCATATTCTTCCTGGCTGCCGTCGCACCAGTAGATGCTGTCGGGTTTGCACAGTGCGACCATGTCGGCCACCCAGGCGATCAGCCGGGCGTTCTTGACATGGGCAGGCACGTTGAGATCCAGGCCCTGCATGGCGGGAGAATTCATGGGAGTGGCTCCTGAGGTTTGAAATCGTCCGGCAAGAGCGACGCCAACAGCCGTCTCGGGCCTGCCACAGGCGGGAGACGGCTGGAGAGGATCCCTCTTGCATCAAGGGTTCGGTCGGCGCTCGGGAGGCAGCCGGCGCGGGATGCGCGGGGGCTGCCGCAGGGACAAAACGCGGGTGGGTGACCCGGATTTTGGTTCGCGTATCGGCCAGTTGTGACGATTTTAAGAAAGTGGCCGCGTCAGTTACCGGCAAGTTACATGCAAAACTTGCATGACTTTATGCCTAGCCTGACGGCGACTGGCCCGTCCGGGGTCAGGCTGGCCGTGCCACGGGCATGAAAAAACGCCCCGGCGGGGCGTTTTCGGGTCGAGGCCGGTGCGGCTTCAGGCCATCGACACGGCGATGAAGGCCAGCAGAAAGATCAGCACGCCGCCGGCAATGGGCAGCACGATGGGCATCATCGGGGCGATCGACTCCACCACGTCGTCGGACTGGGCGTGGTCGGTGCTGTGGTCGTGGTGGGCCATGGTCGGTTTTCTCCAGAAATGGTCAGGTTCGGCTGGATTTTAGGGCAGAAGGCCGGATAGGACGAAAAAAGGCCCCTGAACAGGGCCATCGGACGCTTCGGGCACCCTGCTCCCGATATCGGCCGCCTTACAGCAGGGCGTAGGTCGTGGTGGCCCGGCACACACTCTTGCCGTCCGTCGCCGCCACGATGTCGATCTCGCCGAACACCAGGCTCTTGCCGGCCCGCACCACGCTGGCCGTCACCAGGGCGTCCTGGCCCGCCAGGGGTTTGAGGAAGCTGGCGTTCTGCTGCACGGTGGTCATGGCCTGGCGGTCGCCCAGGCGGGAGGCCACGGCCAGCGCCATGGCGGTGTCGGCGGCCGACATCAGGGCCTGTCCGCAGACCATGCCGCCAATGCGCGCCAGTTGCTCGGAAAAAGGCATTCGCAGCGTCACTTGCCCGTTGCCCACGGATTCGACCCGCAGTCCGAGTTCCTGGATCCAGGGGGCAAACCACTCGGCCAGCAGTTGCTGGGTACGTGCGGCGTCCGGGGTGGCGATGGATGTGTTCATCGCGCCACTGTACCGCCCCGGACGCGCGGCCGGTCACCGGGTTGGCCCGGAGGCCACAGGTCCCTGTGACGGCGCCGGTCTCAATCCTTGCGGAACCTGGCCAGCCAATGTTCCATCAGCTTGCCGGCGGCCTCGCGGCCGCCGAGGCCAAACGACAGGGCCACCGCCACCGCCACGGCGCCGAGCGTCAGGCCAAAGGCCAGGTTGACGATGTCATCCGCTATCCCCATGGCGCGCAGGCCCATGGCAATCACCAGCGCCAGGATGGCAAAGCGGGCAATGCGGGCCAGGCCCTTGGTGTCTGCACCGCTGGCGCGATCGATGGCGTCGTGCGCCACGTTGGCCAGCCAGAACCCGATGACCAGAATGGCGGAGCCCAGCAGCACGTCGCCGCCGAACTCGATGAAGCTGGCCACGATGTCGCTGACCTGCGTGAAGCCCAGTTGCCCGGCGGCCTCGACGGTGGCAAACAGCATGGCGAAGAACATCGCCACGCGGCCCACGAAGGTCGAGGCGCTGCTCTTCTCGAACGCGTGTGCCATGCCGATGCGGGCCGGCAGGGTGTCAAAGCCCAGGGTGGCCAGCAGGCTGGCCAGCAGCTTGCTGGCAAAGGACGCCACCACCCACGTGATGACCAGAATCAGCGCAGCAGCGACGATGTGCGGCACGGCCTCCATGATCTGGTTCAACATGTCGGTGGCGGGACCCGAGATGGCCTGGATCTGCAGCGCGTCCAGTGCGGCGATCAGCGACGGCAGGAAGACCGCGACGAACACCAGCATGCCCACCACGCTGGAGAGCTGCACGGTGTCGGCCAGGCCCGCCTTGCTGCCCAGCCGGTCAATGCCGGCGGTGCGGCTGAGGTTGCCGACCACATGGCGCAGCACGGTCGCCACGATCCAGCCGATGCCACCGATGACCACGGCCGCCACGACGTTGGGCAGCATGCCCAGGGTCTTGTCGACCATGTGGCTCAGCGGGGCCATCAGGCTCTGCATGCCCAGCGCATCCAGGATGAGCGTCATGAACAGCAGGATCACGATCCAGAACAGCGCGGTGGACACACCCTCGCTCATGGGTGCCATCCGGGCGTGCTCGGCCAGCTTTTCGTCCAGCGTGGTCCGGTCCAGCAGCTTCTGCGTCACGGCCTTGACCAGGCTGGCCACGAGCCACGCCACCAGGGCCAGAACCCCGCCGGCGATCAGGCGCGGCGCATACTCGGTGATCTGCGAGATCAGGGCCGCCAGCGGCCCCGACACCATGGTCAGGTTCAGCGAGTTGAAGACCGCGACCAGGGTGAACAGCAGCACCAGCCAGAAGGCGCCCAGGGCAACGCCGCCCTCGATGTCCACACCGGTGCCGGTGGACTGGCCAAAGCGTCTGTTCAGTCCGACGAAGCCGAGGCTTTGCCGCACGGCAGCGCGAACGACCACCGCGATGAGCCAGCCCAGCACGAAGATGGCCAGCGCACCGAGCAACTGCGGAATATTCCCTCCCAGCGCGTTCTGCAGCGATTCCCATAGTGCGTTCATACTCATTCTTCGTTCTCCTGATGACGGTTGGACACGGGGTCATCATGCAGTTCGTGCTGCGATGCGTCAACCAAGGATGGCGATGGATGGCGCCAGATACAAGCCGGATTCATGACATATCCGCGTGAATGACACACGATCGCAGCAGATTTGCAACGTCATGCGGCCTGAATGGAACGTTCTTGCCCTGTCCCATCGCGAGTACGCAGGTATCAAGGCCCGTGTCACCGTCTGCCAGCGCATGGACATGCCGACGTCCAACAAATTTCTCGAACACGGCATGAATCGCCCTTCCATAGACACACAAGCTGGGTTATGTTCCGCCTGAGACACCAATCACGGGCGATGCGTCGCCTCACCGGGTGTCCTATGGAGGTGGACGAATGAGCAAGCCCATGCAGCCGCCGCCCGGGTCCCTGCCCCGTGCGGCGACGGATCTGCGTGACGCCCGCGAGGGGCGAGGCCATGGCGCGGCCGAGGGACGCATGTTTGTCCCGCCGGGCCTGCGCCAGGCCCCCGTGCTCGACCTCATGTGCTCGCACTTCGTGCTGACGCTCGCAGCCCGCCAGGGCCCGCGGTTCAATGTCCGCCGAGATCTCAACACCCTGCTGTCCCTGGCCGGCCGCCATCTGGTCTGGCCACACACTGTCCTGACGCGCCTGCGTGAGTTCCTGGGCCGGCGCTGCCGCGACAACGACATCTGGGGTGGCCACGAGCGCCTGTCCACAGCGGCCTTCATGGAGCGTTATGGCATCTGGCGTGGTCCCTACGAGGAAGGCACGCTGTTTTTCTACCTCGACGAATACGCCAAGGAGTCACCCAAGGATCTCCTGTCGGTGCTGACCGTCACTGGGGACTGGCTGGGCCAGACCCTGAAGAAGCAGTCCACCCTGGTCGAGAAGAACATCGACGCACTGGCCGGACTGCTGCAACTCAACCGTGCAGAGCGCGCGCTGCTGCTGTATGGCACGCTGGCGCGCTACCAGCGCGACCTGCGTTCGATCCTGGTCGAGTTCAAGGTGAACAACGCGCCCGAGGCCTATGCGGCGCTTGCCGATGTGGCCGGTGTCAAGGCCAGCGAGGTCGGCGAGGCCCTGCGCGCCGGATCGCGCCTGGAACGCATCGGCATGGTCGAGAACCTGATCTCCGAGCACAACATCACCGACCTGGCCGACCTGATGAAGGTCAGCGAGAAACTGCCGCCGGTGCTGATGCGCGAATACCGCAGCCAGAGCGAATTGATGGCGGTCTTCACCCGGCCGTCAGCCCGTTCGTCTCTGACCGAGGCCGATTTCACGTATGTGGGCGAGGACGTGCGGCTGTTGTGTGGCCTGCTGCGTGAAGCGGTCGCCCGCAAGGAACTGGGTGTCAACGTGCTGCTGTATGGCCCGCCAGGCACCGGCAAGACCGAGCTGGCCCGTGTGGTGTCCAGCGCGGCCGGTCTGGAGCTGTTCGAGGTGGAGTACGCCGACCGGGATGGCAACGCCCTCAGTGGCCGCGATCGCTACCGTTCGCTGCAGATCGCCCAGGTGTTCCTCAAGGGTACGGCCCATTCGGCGCTGCTGTTCGACGAGGTCGAGGACGTGTTTCCGCCGATCTCCAACGAGGCGGCCCAGCTCATGGCCCGGGCCGAACATACGACCGCCTCGCACAGCGGCAGTGTCAGTGGCAAGGCCTGGGTGAACCAGATCCTGGAGTCCAATGCCGTCCCCACCATCTGGGTGACCAACCGCATCGAGCAGATCGATCCGGCCTTCCGGCGCCGCTTTGCCTACCACCTGGAGCTCAAGAGCCCGCCGCCAGGCGCCCGCGAGCAACTGGTGCGGCGAACGCTGGAGGGGGCGTCGGTGTCCGAGACGCTGGTGGCACGCCTGACCTCGCGCAAGGGCCTGACGCCGGCGCAGATCCGCACCGCGCTGCGCTTTGCCCAGCTGGCGGCCGGGCCGGCCAGGGGCGGTTCGCGCCGCAAGAGCGCGGCCACGGCCCCGTTGCTGGATGACCTGATCGAGCGCCAGCTGGCCCATGCCGACCAGGCGCTGGGGCGCCAGCCCGACGTGGCCTCGCGTCCCACGCCGACGCAGTACAGCCTGGACATGCTCAACGTCAGCACGCGTTATGAGGTGCCACGCATCATCGCGGCGCTCAAGGCGCGCGGCCATGGCACGCTGTGTTTCCATGGCGCTCCGGGTACCGGCAAGACGGCACTGGCCGAGCACATCGCCCGCGAACTGGACCGGCCGCTGATGATTCGCCGCGCCAGTGACCTGGTGAGCAAGTTTGTCGGCGAGACCGAGCAGCAGATGGCCGCCATGTTCCGTGAAGCAGAGGCCGAGAAGGCGGTGCTGCTGCTGGACGAGGCAGACAGCTTCCTGCAGGATCGCCGCAACGCCCAGCGCACCTACGAGGTGACCGAGGTCAACGAGATGCTGCAGGGCATGGAACGCTATGCCGGCATCTTTGTCTGCACCACGAACCTGATGGACAGCATCGATCAGGCGGCGCTGCGCCGCTTCACCTTCAAGATCCAGTTCAGGCCGCTCACGCGGGAGCAGCGCGAACGCATGTTCGTGGTGGAAGCCCTCGGTGGTGACGGGACATTGCTGACCGATGCCTTGCGCACGCGTCTGTCCCGGCTGGAGCAGCTGTGTCCGGGCGACTATGCTGCCGTCAAGCGCCAGGTCGAGATCCTGGCGGAATCCTTGTCCGCAGAGGAGTTCCTGGCCCAGCTCGAAGCCGAACACCGCATCAAGCCCGAAGTGCGCGAGGCACGCAGCATCGGCTTCTGAGGCCGCTACCGTGCGTGGGCGGACCGGTCAGTGGCCCAGTGCCAGTCTGGCAAAGTGCGGCAGCAGGGATGCTGCCTCTGGCGTGACCCGGACGGCAGTCGAGATAGCGGCAGCGTCCAGACCCTCGTCCTTCAGCCGGTTTTCCATGCGCTCCAGGTAGCTGCGCATGGCTTCATCGGAGAACTCGGGATGGAACTGCACGCCCCAGGTGTGACGGCCAACCCGGAAGGCGTGGTGGGCGTCATGCGCGTTGCGGGCCAGGGCAATGGCGCCCGGCGGAAGCCTGCGAACGGATTGCCAGTGCACCGCCTGCGCGTCGAATGAAGCGGGCAGCGTGCCCAGCAGCGGATCCGTGGTGGCAGCGGCCAGGCCGTTCACGACGACGGTGCCGATTTCCACACCGGCGGGGTGGTGGCCCACTTCGCCACCCAGCGCATGGGCCAGCAGCTGGTGGCCATAGCAGATGCCCAGCAGTGGCAGGTCTTGTCGCACGGCGGATTGCAACCAGGGCAACAGCGCCTCACTCCAGGGCTCGCGATCGCTGACCATGCTGTGCGAACCGGTGATGACCGCGCCGGCCAGCCGGTCGGGTGCCGGTAGGGAGCCAGAGCCACGGGCATCGTGCACGACCGTGGCCGCACCGCCGGATTGCAGGCCGGCGGCGATCCAGTCCTCGAAGTCGCCCAGGCGCTCGCGCAGCGGCGCGTGGGTGGAGCCGGTCTTGATGATGAGAATGGGCAGCGCGTCGGGCATGCGCGGATTCTAGAAAATCCGGGCCCGGTCTGCCTGTGCAGGGCTTTGGGTTCCCTGCGGGTGACGTGCTGGCCGGGATCAGTGCACCAGCGCCATGGGGCGCGAGGGCAGTTCCTGGGGATCGTAGTCGGGATGGTGGTCGACAAAGAAGTGCAACTTCTGGTCCAGGCGGGCGATGCGCAGGTGTGCCTCGTGCTCGCAGTGGTGCTTGGAGATGAGGTTGAACAGCTTGCCGCGCAGGAACCACAGGTCTTTCGGTGTCTGGCAGGCAACCAGGGCCGTGTGCAGGCGGGTGCGCAGCGGATCGTGGATGTCGGTCATGGCCTCATGGAATTCGTCGACCAGGAAATCGAGTTCGAGCACCTGCGTATCGTGGTAGGCCGGCTTGCGCGACTTGAACCAGGGCAGATTGAAAAACATGATGAACTCCGTACCGATCGATGCCGGAGACCATCCCCGGTTCAAGGTTCATTTCGACGGCGGGCACGCGAACTTGAGCTCGGGGCGACGGTCGCCAGACCCCTGATCGACAGGCGGTTGCGTCGTTCAAACCAAGGTCATCAGAGTCGGCCTGATGCCTTGTCGGGTCTCATGCAAAAGCACTCACGACCTGCAGCACCTGCGCGCCGTAGGCTTCGCGCTTTTTCTGGCCGATGCCTGCGATGCCTTCGAGGTCGGACAGGCTGCGTGGCATGGCGGCCGCGATCCCGCGCAGGGTCGCGTCGTGGAAGATGACGAAGGCTGGCAGGTTGTGCTCGCGCGCGATCTCGGCCCGCCACGCCTTGAGGGCATCCAGACACTCGCGTCCGGCCAGGGGCAGTGGCGCACCGTCGGGTGCAGTGGCTTCGCGCAGGCGGCTGCGGCCACTGCTGCCCTTGGCCGTCGCCTCGCGCAGCCAGACCTGGCTGTCGCCACGCAGGATGGGGCGAGCCGCTTCGGCCAGGTGCAGGGTGTTGTAGGGCGCATCCTCGACGCGCACGGCTTCGCGCGCAATCAGTTGCCGCAACAGTGCCCGCCACTGTGATTCGGACAGGTCGGCGCCGATGCCGAAGGTGCTGAGCTGGTCGTGCCCGTACTGGGCCACCTTGTCCGAGCGCTTGCCGCGCAGGATGTCCATGATGTGACCGGCACCGAAGCCATGGCCACTGGCCTGTTGCACCCGGTAGATGCACGACAGGATCTTGCGCGCCGACTCCGTCGCGTCCTGCAGCGCTGGCGGATTCAGGCAGTTGTCGCAATTGCCGCAGGCTTCGCTGCTTTCACCAAAGTACGAGAGCAGCCGCACGCGCCGGCAATCGCTGGCTTCGGCCAGGCCCAGCAGCGCGTCGAGCTTGCCGCGCAGCACCTGCTTGAATTCGTCGCCGGCCGGGCTTTCGTCGATCATGCGACGCTGGTTCACCACATCCTGCAGGCCGTAGGCCATCCAGGCATTGGCCGGTTCGCCATCGCGGCCGGCGCGGCCGGTTTCCTGGTAGTAGCCCTCGATGTTCTTGGGCATGTCCAGGTGCGCCACGAAACGCACATCGGGCTTGTCGATGCCCATGCCAAAGGCAATGGTGGCCACCATGATCAGGCCGTCCTCGCGCAGGAACCGGTCCTGGTGGTGCTGGCGCACCGATGAATCCAGGCCGGCGTGGTACGGCAGGGCATGGAGGCCATGGGTCACCAGTTGTGCCGCAATGTCCTCGACACGCTTGCGCGACTGGCAATAGACGATGCCCGAATCATGGCCATGTGCACCGGTGTGCTCGTCGCGTATGAAGCGCAGCAGTTGTTCGGTGCCGTCCTTGCGCTCGACGATCCGGTAGCGGATGTTGGGGCGGTCGAAGCTGCTGACGAAGCGCCGGGCGTCCTGCAGTTGCAGGTGGACGACGATGTCCTCGCGTGTCAGGTCGTCGGCGGTGGCTGTCAGGGCCATGCGCGGCACGCCGGGGAAGCGTTCGGCCAGTTGCGCCAGTTCCCGGTACTCGGGCCGGAAATCGTGCCCCCACTGGCTCACGCAGTGCGCTTCGTCGATGGCGAACAGGGACAGCCGACCCCGCTCGTTCAAGGCATCCAGTTGCGCCAGGAAGCGTGGCGTGTTCAGGCGCTCGGGCGCCACGTACAGCAGTGTCAGCTCGTCGCGGCGCAGGCGCCGCTCCACCTCCTGGGCAGCCTCGGACGACAGGCTGGAGTTGAGGAATGCGGCGTCGACCCCCGCTTCAAGCAGGGCGCCCACCTGGTCGTGCATGAGTGCAATCAGGGGCGAGACCACGATGGTCACGCCCATGCCCTCGCGCTGGCGCACGATGGCCGGAATCTGGTAACACAGGCTCTTGCCGCCACCCGTGGGCATCAGCACCAGGGCATCACCGCCCTCGCATACCTGGGTGACGATGGACGCCTGGGGGCCGCGAAAGGCGTCATAGCCGAACACCTCCTGCAACACACCGGCGCAGGCTTCCAGGACCTCGCCTTCAGCCGATATCTCGATGCTCACATCTGTTCCCAGGGCAGGCCATCGTGCCGCCAGCCATTGAGCGTGCTGCGCTTGAACTGGTCGTTGAGGTCACCCTCGAATCCGTGCAGCACATGGGCCACTTCGGTGAACCCGATCTTCTCGAGCGCGGCGCCGGCATCCAGCGTGCGCTTGCCGCTGCGGCAGATCAGCAGCACGGGGCGCTCCCGGGTTCCGGCTTCCTTTTCGACGGCCGCTGCAAAGCGCCCGGGATCGGGCGTCAGGTCGGGGTATTCGTACCAGGGAATGTTCTCGACCCCCGGAGGGCGGCCCACATAGAGCGATTCGATCTCCATGCGCACGTCCACGAACAGGGGGGGCTCCAGTCCCAGGGTGCGGCGTCGTTCGGTCTCGGCCTGAAGCCAGGCCCAGGCGTCGTGGGGAGACAGGTGCTTCATGGGGCCCTATTGTCGGCCATTGGCTCAGGTCATGCCGTGCGGGGTATGTCGAACATCAGCGCTTTCCTACAATGGCGGCATGAACACGCCCGTCTACACCCGCGCCCAGGCGCTGCCCGAGATCCTGAAGCAACGCATCGTCGTCCTCGACGGGGCCATGGGCACCATGATCCAGCGTTTCAAGCTGGACGAGGCGCAGTACCGGGGCGAACGTTTCAAGGACTTCCACAAGGACGTCAAGGGCAACAACGAGTTGCTGAGCCTGACCCGGCCGGACGTGATCCGCGACATCCACGAAGGCTACCTGGCGGCCGGTGCCGACATCGTCGAGACCAATACCTTCGGGGCCACGACCATCGCGCAGGAAGACTACGACATGGCCGACCTGGCCTATGAAATGAATGTGGCCTCGGCCCGCATCGCGCGCGAAGCCTGCGACAAGTTCAGCACCCCCGATCGACCGCGCTTTGTCGCGGGTGCCCTGGGTCCGACACCCCGTACCGCCAGCATCAGCCCGGACGTGAACGATCCGGGCGCCCGCAACGTCACGTTCGAACAGTTGCGTGCCGCCTACCTGGAACAGGTCTGCGGGCTGGTGGCCGGCGGAGCCGACCTGCTGCTGGTGGAGACCATATTCGACACCCTCAACGCCAAGGCAGCGCTGTTTGCCATCGACGAATTTTTCGAGCAGAGCGGCGAACGCCTCCCGGTCATCATCAGCGGCACCGTGACCGACGCGTCCGGCCGCATTCTCAGTGGCCAGACCGTGACCGCCTTCTGGGCCAGCGTCCGGCATATCGAGCCCCTGGCGGTGGGCCTGAACTGCGCCCTGGGCGCGACCCTGATGCGCCCCTACATCCAGGAACTGGCCCGGGTGGCAGGCGACACCTTCATCAGCTGCTACCCCAACGCCGGCCTGCCCAATCCGATGAGCGACACCGGATTCGACGAGACGCCAGACGTCACCAGCCGCCTGATCAAGGCCTTTGCCGACGAAGGCCTGGTGAACATCGTGGGCGGTTGTTGCGGCACCACGCCGCAGCACATCGGCGCCATCCACGAAGCGGTCGCCAACGGTGCGCCGCGCCGGGTCCGTCCGTCGGTCTTCTACGCAGAAGCTGCCTGACGCCTTCGCGTTCCCAGCGGCCCTCAGCGCACCTGGCTGGCGTTGAGTTCGGCCAGGCGGCCGGGCGTACCGACGTCCGTCCAGGGGCCCCGAAAGACCTCGGCACTGACCAGGCCGGCGTCCATGGCCCGGCGCAGCAGCGGCGCCAGGGGCGCCGACACGCCCTGCGAATTGCCGGCCGGGATGTCGCACCACGGTGACTCGAACAGCGCCCGGCGATACAGGCCGATGGTGCTGAAGGTCCAGCGTTCGCCGCCGTTGCGGTTCAGTGCCAGGCCGCTGGCATCCAGGCCGAAATCGCCTGTCGGGTTGTGTGCCGGATTGGGCACCAGCCAGAGGTGGGCCAGGTGGCTGCTGTCCCGGAAGCGCCTGACGGCAGCGGGGTCGAAATCGAAGGACGGCGCGTACACGTCACCTGCCAGAACCCAGAACACGTCGCCCAGCATGGGCAGGGCCCGTGCAATGCCGCCGGCCGTCTCCAGCGCGCCGCCGAAATCGGCGGCTTCGTGAGAGAACTGCACGTTCGCGCCGGGACAGGTGGCGGCCCAGGACGCCAGTGCCGGCGGCAGCTGTTCGCCCAGCCATGCCGTATTGACCACGAAACGCCGGACGCCGCGGTCCCACAGCGCCTGCATGGGCCAGAGCAGCAGAGGTTTGCCGTGCACCTGGAGCAGCGGCTTCGGGGTGTGGTCGGTCAGCGGGCGCATGCGCATGCCGCGGCCGGCGGCGAGCAGCATGGCGGCCGGCGGATCCGCAGGCGTGGTGGACTTGGACATGAGGTCTGGCAAGGGGCTGGACAGGGCGGATGAACCCTGCAGTGCGGACTATACGGGGCCGGCACTGGACGGTCGTGCGCCCGGCGCCGGTAAAATCGCGGGTTTGGCGCCTTGCCGCCCCTTCCCTCCGCCCAGCACCCATGACCGAAGTCACCGCCCAAGCCCCTGCCCCGGCACCTGCCGCCGCCGTATCTCCCCAGATCCTGGCCAATGCCATTCGCGCCCTTGCCATGGATGCCGTGCAGGCCGCCAATTCAGGGCATCCCGGTGCGCCCATGGGCATGGCCGACATGGCAGTGGCACTGTGGGGCCGCCATCTGCGGCACAACCCGGCCAATCCGCAATGGGCCGACCGCGACCGTTTCGTGCTGTCCAACGGCCACGCTTCGATGCTGATCTATTCGGTCCTGCACCTGACGGGCTACAAACTGCCCATCGACGAGCTGCGCAACTTCCGCCAGCTGGGCAGCAAGACCGCCGGCCACCCCGAAGTCGGCCACACGCCCGGTGTCGAGACGACCACCGGCCCGCTGGGGCAGGGCATCACCAACGCCGTGGGCATGGCGCTGGCTGAAAAGCTGCTGGCCTCCGAGTTCAACCGGGATGGCCATGCCATCGTCGATCACCGCACCTACACCTTCCTGGGCGACGGCTGCCTGATGGAAGGCATCAGCCACGAAGCCGTGGCCCTGGCGGGGGCCTGGAAGCTCAACAAGCTGATCGCCCTGTACGACGACAACGGCATCTCCATCGACGGCCAGGTGGCGCCCTGGTTCATCGACGACACGCCCAAGCGGTTCGAGGCGTGCGGCTGGAACGTGATCCGCGGCGTTGACGGCCACGATGTGGATGCCGTCGACCGCGCGATTGCCGATGCGAAGAACTGCGCCGACAAGCCCACGCTGATCGTCTGCAAGACCAGCATCGGCAAGGGCAGCCCCAACCGGGCCAATACCGCCAAGGCGCACGGCGAACCGCTGGGCGGCGAAGAGATCAGGCTCACCCGGGAGGCCTTGGGCTGGAGCCACGAACCTTTCAAGATCCCCAGGAACATCTACGCCGCCTGGGACGCCAAGGCCGCCGGCAAGGCCGCCGAGGCTGCCTGGAACGACCGCTTCAAGGCCTACAAGGCCGCCTTCCCCGAGCTGGCCCGGGATTTCGTCCGCCGCATGAAGGGTGAGTTGCCCAAGGCCTTCCACCAGGTGGCCGTCAATGCGGCCGTCGAGGCCCACACCAAGGCCGAAACCGTGGCCAGCCGCAAGGCCAGCCAGATCGCGCTGGAGCACTTCACCGCGGCGCTGCCCGAGATGCTGGGCGGTTCGGCCGACCTGACCGGCTCCAATCTGACCAACACCAGGTCCACGCCCGCGCTGCGCATGAACCTGGCCGGCGAGGTGGTGAAGAACGAGGCCGGCCAGATCGGCCGCCACATCAACTACGGTGTGCGCGAGTTCGGCATGGCTGCCATCATGAACGGCGTCGCCCTGCACGGTGGTTATATCCCCTACGGTGGCACCTTCCTCACGTTCAGCGACTACAGCCGCAATGCCATCCGCATGGCTGCCCTGATGAAACAGCGCGTGGTGCATGTGTTCACGCACGACTCCATCGGTCTGGGCGAAGACGGCCCGACCCACCAGTCCATCGAGCACGTTGCCAGCCTGCGCCTGATTCCCAATCTGGACGTCTGGCGCCCGGCCGATACCGCCGAGACCGCTGTGGCCTGGGCCGTGGCCCTGCAGAACGCCAACCGCCCGACGGCGCTGTGCCTCTCGCGCCAGAATCTGCCCTACGCCCCCAAGAGCGACCTGTCCGACATCAGCAAGGGTGCCTATGTGCTGTCCGAGCCGTCCGACGTGGGCCTGAAGAAGAAGGCCCAGGCCGTGATCATCGCCACCGGCTCCGAGGTGCAACTGGCGCTCAAGGCGCAGGAAACCCTGGCCAGGGAACACAAGGTGGCCGTGCGCGTGGTCTCCATGCCCAGCACGACGGCCTTCGATCGCCAGAGCGCCGATTACAAGTCCAGCGTCCTGCCCAAAGGTCTGCCGCGCGTGGCGGTCGAGATGGGCGCGACCGACGGCTGGTGGAAGTACGGCGTCGCGGCGGTGGTCGGCATCGACACCTATGGCGAGTCCGCCCCGGCGCCGGTGCTGTTCCAGCATTTCGGATTCACCCCCGCCAATGTGGCCGACACCGTGCGCGCGGTGCTGGCGAAATGACCCACCCCTGCAGCGCTTCGCGCCACCCCCTCAAGGGGGCGGCACTGGCCGTCCGGCAAAGCCGGCGCGGCGGTGCCCTGGGTTGAGCCTTCTCTGCGTTGAATTGTTTTCCTGATCAGCAACTTTCCCAATTGAAGGAGTAATGGACATGGCTATCAAAGTCGGTATCAACGGTTTCGGCCGCATCGGTCGCAACGTGCTGCGCAGCGCGATCCAGAATTTCCCGGACATCGAGGTCGTTGCCATCAACGATCTGCTGGAGCCCGACTACCTGGCCTACATGCTCCAGTACGACAGTGTGCACGGCCGCTTCAAGGGCACGGTCCAGGTCGAGGGCAACAACATCGTGGTCAACGGCAAGACCATCCGCCTGACCCAGGAGCGCGACCCGGCCAACCTCAAGTGGAACGAAGTCGGTGCCGACGTCGTCATCGAGTCCACCGGCATCTTCCTGGACAAGGCCGGCGCCGAGAAGCACCTGGCCGCCGGTGCGAAGAAGGTCATCATGTCGGCTCCGTCCAAGGACGACACCCCGATGTTCGTCTACGGCGTCAACGACAAGACCTACGCCGGCCAGGCCATCATCTCCAACGCCAGTTGCACCACCAACTGCCTGGCGCCCGTGGCCAAGGTGCTCAACGACAAGTGGGGCATCAAGCGCGGCCTGATGACCACCGTGCACGCCGCCACCGCCACGCAGAAGACGGTGGACGGCCCGTCCAACAAGGACTGGCGCGGTGGCCGTGGCATCCTGGAGAACATCATCCCGTCGTCCACCGGCGCCGCCAAGGCCGTGGGCGTGGTGATCCCCGAGCTGAACAAGAAGCTGACCGGCATGTCCTTCCGGGTGCCGACCTCCGACGTGTCGGTGGTTGACCTGACGGTTGAACTCAACAGCGAAGCCACCTACGCCGAGATCTGCGCCGAGATGAAGGCGCAGAGCGAAGGCGCGCTCAAGGGCGTGCTGGGCTACACCACCGACAAAGTCGTGGCCACCGATTTCCGTGGCGAGACCTGCACCAGCGTGTTCGACGCCGAGGCCGGCATTGCACTGGACAAGACCTTCGTCAAGGTCGTGAGCTGGTACGACAACGAGTGGGGCTACTCCAACAAGTGCCTCGAAATGGTCCGCGTCGTCGCGAAGTAAATCCCACCCCTGCGCCGCGCCTGCGGCGCGTCACCCCCTCAAGGGGGCATCACGTGCGGCCCGGCAAAGCCGGTTCCGCCGTGATTGCTGGGTCATGACTTTGCGCCGCTCCCGTGGGCGCCTCAGAGGGTTGAAAGCCGCTGTCTTCGCAGCGGCTTTTTCATTCGCAGGCCACCAGTTTCCTGCCGGCCAGCGCTTTGCCCAGGGCGTCGACTTCGGCTTTCTGGGCCTCGGTGGCGGCAGGCAGGCGCAGCACATGGCTCAGGGTCTCGCCCCGTTCGGGTTCCACCCTGGCCGTACGCACACCTTTGCGTGTGAGGTCCTGCAATCCCTGCTCGGCCGCTTCCTCGGTGGAAAAGGTGCCCAGGGCCAGACCCGGTCCCGCGGTGATATTCACTTCCCGGAAGTCGACCTTGATGTCACGCAGCTCGGATTTCTTGCGCGCCATCTGATCCGGATTGAGCCGGCCCATGTAAATGATCCAGCGACCGCTGAGCATCACCTCATCCAGTCGCCAGGCCGACGCGGGCAAACCGGTGCCTGTCAGGGCCTGCTGCAGCTTCTGTGCCTGTGCGGTGTTGAAGACGCCCGCCTGCCAGCACTGGGTGGTTGCCACCGGAGCGGGCTGGGCCGGGGGCGGTGGTGGCACGGGCTCCGGGGGCGTGACGGGTGCAGGCGGCGGTGGCGGCGCATCGGATGCCGACGGTGTGGCCGGCTGTGCGCTTGTCTGCGGCGCAGTCTCTGTCCCGGTCCGGGGCACCTTGGGCCCGTTCATCAGTCGCAGCGTGTCGGGCTGGATCTGTGCCTGCAGCCGCTCGGGCTCGCGCTGGTCCTGCGATGGGTCGCCGAACAACCCTTGCGTCCAGCCGAAATACAGCAGGTTGGCGAGGGTCAGGACGATGATGGCCCACCTCAGCACGTTCGCACACTCACTTCCGAGCTGGTGACACGGTGCAGGTGCCCGCCGGCATCCACCAGCAACGCACCTTCGGCGTCAACCCCGCCCGCCCGTCCTTCGGTGCCGTCCGACAACCTGACGGCCTGTCCGGCCAGGGCATCCAGGTGACCGAAACGCGGCTGGAAGGCGCCAAACCCGGTGTTCTCGAAACGCAGGAGGTCGTGTACCAGGGGGACCACCAGCTGTTCGAGCAGCTCACCTGCCGTCACACCCACCAGCACCTCTGCCAGGCCCGCCGGAGCCACCGGGGGGAGTGCGGCTGTGCCAGCCCCTTGCAGGGCGGTGGCGTCGGGACGGGCAATGTTGATGCCGACACCCACCACCACCAGCCTCGCGCCGGAGGCCTGGGTCGGCCCGTTGCCCTGGCTGGATGTCTCGACCAGGATGCCCCCCAGCTTGCGCCCGTGCAGCCACAGGTCGTTCGGCCACTTCAGCCGGACATCGGGGTGCAGGTGCTCGGCCAGGCTGATGCCTGCCACCAGCGACAGCCCCGACCAGCTGGCGGGGTTCATGGGCAGGCCCAGCGAGAACGTCAGCGACTGCCCCGGCCGGCTGTGCCAGCCCCGCCCCAGCCGGCCCCGACCGGCGGTCTGTGTCTCGGCCACCAGCAGCACCGGATCGAGCAGGCCGTCGCGCGCGCGGCGCATGAGTTCGGTGTTGGTCGAGTCGATCTCGGGCAGGACTTCGACCGTGAACGAGGGCAGACGCGGCACCAGGGCCTGCCAGATGTTCTCGGCGTGGGCGGGCAGACGGGTCATGTCGGCCGGCCTCTCATCGCCGGCTCTTCGGTGCCAGCAGCGTGCCGCGGCACTTCGCGGACCCGCACCAGCAGGGATACTCGGCCTTGAGTCGGGCGGTATAGGGTTCGTCGATCACCAGCCCGTAGTCATAGAAAAGCTCTTCTCCCGCCGGGATGGGGCGCAGGGCGCGGATGTAGACCCGGCCTTCCTCCACGTCGGCCTCGCAGTTGGGCTCGCAGCTGTGGTTGATCCAGCGTGCGGTGTTGCCGCCCACGTTGGCGTCAATGACGTGGTCGTCGTCGATGTGGAAGTAGAAGGTGTGATTGGGTTGCGCCGGATCGTGGGGATGGCGGCGCAGCGCCTCGGGCCAGCTGATGATCTCGCCGGTGTACTCGATCAGGGTCTCGCCTTCGCCCAGGTCGACCAGGGCATAGACGCCTCGGCCGTGCACGCCCGAGCGGCGGGCCTGAATGCGTCGGACCGGGGCAGCACGGGAACGGGCGGCGGCGCCAGGGGTTTTCTTCACGGCCGGAAATTTTGGTAAGGTTGATTCATGCAGGCGCGCGCGCGCGCCCACCCCCGTGCGCGTGTATGCGCGCGCGAAGCTCCAGATTGTAGAGAATGAAATACGAAGGTTCTGCAAAGACGCTGGTCATCGCCGAGAAGCCGTCCGTGGCCCAGGACATCGTGCGTGCGCTCACGCCGGTGGCGGGCAAGTTCGACAAGCACGACGACCATTTCGAAAACGAACAGTACGTGGTCACCTCGGCTGTCGGTCACCTGGTGGAGATCGCCGCGCCCGAACAGTTCGACGTCAAGCGTGGCAAGTGGAGTTTTGCCCATCTGCCGGTGCTGCCACCCTTCTTCGAGCTCAAGCCGATCGACAAGACCAAGTCGCGCCTGTCCGCCGTGGTCAGGCTCGCCAAGCGCAAGGATGTGGGACGCCTGATCAATGCCTGTGACGCGGGCCGTGAGGGTGAACTGATCTTCCGCCTCATCGAGCAGTACGCGGGTGGACAGAAAGGCGGTCAGTACCACGGCCTGGGCAAACCGGTGCAGCGCCTGTGGTTGCAATCCATGACGCCGGCCGCGATACGTGACGGTTTCGATCAGCTGCGCAGCGACGAACAGATGCGCGGCCTGGCCGATGCGGCCCGCAGCCGCTCCGAGGCCGACTGGCTGGTCGGCATCAACGGCACGCGCGCCATGACGGCCTTCAACTCGCGCGATGGCGGCTTCTTCCTCACCACCGTTGGCCGGGTGCAGACGCCCACGCTGTCCATCGTGGTCGAGCGCGAGGAGCAGATCCGGGCGCACAAGAGCCGCGACTACTGGGAAATCCACGCCAGCTTCCTGGCCGAGGCCGGCGAGTACCCCGGCAAGTGGTTCGACCCTGCCTTCAAGAAGCCCACGGGTGACGATGCCGACGGCGATCTGCGTGCCGACCGCCTGTGGGACCACCGCGAGGCGCTGGCCATTGTGGAGGCGGTGCGCGGCAAAGCCGCCAGCGTCACCGAAGAGCGCAAGCCCACCACCCAGGCCTGCGGTTTGCTGTACGACCTGACCAGCCTGCAGCGCGAGGCCAACGGCCGTTTCGGCTTCTCGGCCAAGACCACGCTGCAGCTGGCGCAGAGCCTGTATGAACGCCACAAGGCCCTGACCTACCCCCGTACCGATTCACGCCACCTGCCCGAGGACTACCTGGGTACCGTGAAGCAGACCTTCGACATGCTGGCTGGCAGCGGCATGCCGCACCTGGCGCCGCATGCGAAGACGGCGCTGGACAACAGCTACATCAAGCCGAGCCGGCGCATTTTCGACAACAGCAAGGTCTCGGACCACTTCGCCATCATTCCGACGCTGCAGGCGCCCAGCGGGCTGTCCGAGGCCGAGCAGAAACTCTACGACCTGGTGGTGCGCCGTTTCATTGCGGTGTTCTTCCCCAGCGCCGAGTTCATGGTGACAACGCGCATCAGCAAGGTCTCCGCAGCGCCGGGCAGCCCCAGGGAAGGCGGCGTTCCCTCGGGGGGCAGCGAAGCACACGACGTGGCGAGCGTGGGGGCTCGTGTTGTTCATCATTTCAAGACCGAGGGCAAAGTGCTGGTCAAGCCGGGCTGGATGGCGGTCTACGGCAAGGAAGCGGCTGAAGACGTCGAAGGTGCCAAGGAAGGCGACAAGGGCCAGAACCTGGTGCCGGTGCGCGAGGGCGAGACGGTGCGCACCGAGACCGTGGAGGCCAGGGGCATGAAAACCAGGCCACCGGCGCGCTACTCGGAAGCCACGCTGCTGGGCGCCATGGAAGGTGCGGGCAAGTTCATCGAGGACGAAGAACTGCGCGAAGCCATGCAGGAAAAGGGTCTGGGCACGCCGGCCACGCGGGCGGCCATCATCGAGGGCCTGCTGACCGAAAAGTACATGCTGCGCGAAGGTCGGGAGATGATCCCCACCGCCAAGGCCTTCCAGCTCATGACGCTGCTGCGCGGCCTGGAGGTGGAAGAGCTTTCCAGACCCGAGCTGACCGGCGAGTGGGAATACAAGCTGGCGCAGATGGAGCACGGCAAGCTCTCCCGGTCGGCCTTCATGGCCGAGATCGCCGCCATGACCGAGCGCCTGGTGAAAAAGGCCAAGGAATACGACCGCGACACCGTGCCCGGCAATTACGCCACGCTGGAGGCGCCCTGCCCCAACTGTGGCGGCGTGGTCAGGGAAAACTACCGCCGCTACGCCTGCACGGGCAAGGATGGCAACAGCGAGGGCTGCGGTTTCTCGTTCACCAAGTCGCCGGCGGGTCGCACCTTCGAGGTGGTCGAGGCCGAGGCCTTCGTGCGCGACAGGCACATCGGACCGCTGGAGGGCTTCCGTTCCAAGGCGGGCTGGCCGTTCGTGGCCGAAATGGCACTCAAGTACAGCGACGAAGACAGGAACTGGAAGCTGGAGTTCGACTTCGGCGACGACAGGAACGCTGAAGAGACCGGCGAACTGGTGGACCTCGCTGGCCAGGACAGCCTGGGCGCCTGCCCGGTTTGCGGCGCGCCGGTCTTCGAGCACGGCAGCAACTATGTCTGCAGCAAGGCCGTGCCCACGGCGGCGCAACCCACGCCCAGCTGCACCTTCAAGAGCGGCAAGATCATCCTGCAGCAACCGGTGGCACGCGAGCAGATGAGCAAGCTGCTGGAGACCGGCAAGACCGATCTGCTGGACAAGTTCGTCTCCATGCGCACGCGCCGCAGCTTCAAGGCCTTCCTGGCCTGGGACAAGGATGCAGGCAAGGTGAACTTCGAGTTCGAACCGCGCGAAAGCAAGTACCCGCCGCGCAAGACGGCGGGGGCTGCATCACGCCCGGGTGCCAGGGCGGCGCCCGCGAAGAAGACCGCAGCGGCGAAAAAGGCGCCTGCCGCCAAGAAGGTGGCGGCCCCCAAGGCACCGCGCAAGACCACGGCGGCGTCGGGCAAGAAGCCCAGCGCGGCCCTGGCCGCCGTCATTGGCGAGGACATCGTGTCCCGCCCCGAAGTGGTCAAGAAACTGTGGGACTACATCAAGGCCAACGGCCTGCAGGACGCAGGTGACAAGCGCAAGGTCAACGCCGATGCGAAACTGCGGCCTGTGTTCGGCAAGGACCAGGTGACGATGTTCGAGATCGCCGGTCTGGTTGGACAGCATCTCGAATGACCTTCAGACACCGGTGCTTGCGAGCGCCGGTGCCTAGCCCTTGAAACCATCCCAGGAGACCGACTCATGAGCCTCAAGCTTTTCTTCGCCCCCGGCGCCTGTTCGTTTGTGCCGCACGCCATGCTGGAGCAGGCTGGCGTGGCGTTCGAACCCATGATGGTCAGGCTGCACAAGGGCGAGCAGCGCAGCGCCGAATACCTGGCCATGAACCCGCGCGGCCAGGTGCCGGTGCTGGTCGACGAGGGCGAGGTCATCACCCAGATCGTGTCCATCCTGCTGCATCTGGACGCCAGGTTCCCGCAGGCGGGCATCCTGCCGGCGTCGGGCCTGGCGCGCACGCGCGCCCTGTCGGTCCTGGCCTGGATGAACAACACGGTGCACCCGACCTTCACCCACGTGTTCATGCCGCAGAAATTCACCGACGACGAAGCGGCGCAGAAAGCGATCCGCGCCCATGCGGTGGGCGCCTACCGGGGCCTGCTCGGCGAGATCGAGGCCATGGCCATCAAGGCCACGCCCTGGCTGACCGGGGACCAGCCCACGGCACTGGACGCCTATGCACTGACCCTGCTGCGCTGGGGTGGCTATGCCGGCATCGATCCGACCACGCTGCCCGCCACCTGGGAACTGGCGCAGCGCTTTGCGGCCCTGCCAGGCGTCGCTCGCGCCATCGAACGCGAGCGCCTGCAGCTCAACGTGTATCAGCCGCCCACCGCAGCCTGATCGGGTGCATGGGCCTCGCGCAAGGCCTGGCGCAGCAGGCTGGCCACGCGAAGGGGGGCCGGTGAGGCGCGATGAATCGCACTGAACCGGCATTCATAGCGCAGCACCGGCGCGGCGACGGCCCGCATCTGGCCGTTGTCCACGAAGACACGTGCATAGTGGTCGGGCAGGAAACCCAGGTAGTTGCCCGAGAGAATCAGCGTGGCCACGGCTTCCTGGTCCGAAGCGGTGGCGGCGCGCTCCAGTCGCTGCAAATGGGTCAGCGCCATGTTGGGCGAATGGTAGCCCAGGGCCGCCAGAGGCTGGTGGCGCAAGGCGTCCCAGTCCAGCCCCCTGTCAGGCGCAAGGAACCAGGGGTGCGCCCGTCCGGCATACAGCTGCATGGTCTCGCCGAACAGGTCGTCGTAGACCAGGCTGTCCGAGCGCCGGTGCTCAGGCACGATGCCCAGCTGGAACTGTCCATCGAGCACCCCGCGCTCGATCATGCCGATCGGACCCACATGCAGGTGCAGGTTCACCTGGGGCGCCAGCGTCCGCAAGCGCGCCAGGGCCTGCGGAATGCGCGAATGCGGGTTGGTCGCGGTCTTCTCGAACAGCGCCAGGTGCAGGTCGCCACCCAGTCGACGGTGGATGTCATGCAGGCTGCCCCGAAACGCCTCGGTGGCGGCCAGCAGCTGGCGTGTGGCCGCATACACCTGTTCACCCTCCGGTGTCAGCGCGAAGCCACCACGGCCGCGCCGGCACAGCACCAGACCGAGCCGGATCTCCAGGTCCTTCATGTGCCGGCTGATGGTGGACATGGCCAGATTCAGCTCCAGCTCCGCCGAGGCCATGCCGCCACAGTCGGCCACGGCCTGGAAGACCCGCAGCAGGCGCAGGTCGACATCGGCCAGGTGGCCCAGCCAGGGCTTGTCATTCACTTGCATAAAACATCAACCAAGCTTGCATAGCGTGTCATTTTCGGAAGAATGACAGGTTTGCACAATGCGGTTTTCCGATTGCCCCCACACCAGACCGAGGACCCCATGGACATGACCGACAGCCAGCGCCTGCAGGCGACCGCGCGAACCGACGCCCAGTGGCTGTCGGCCCACTGGATGCCCTATACCGGCAACCGCGAGTTCCAGAAGAACCCGCGCCTGATCATCGGTGGACAGGGCGCCTACTACACGACCCATGATGGCCGCCGCCTGTTCGACGGCCTGTCGGGCCTGTGGTGCACCGGCCTCGGCCACGGTCGCCAGGAGATCGTCGATGCCGTGGCGCGCCAGGCGGCCACGCTGGACTATTCGCCGGCGTTCCAGTTCGGTCACCCGCTGTCGTTCGAACTGGCCAACCGCATCGTCGCGAAGATGCCGTCCGGTCTCAACCGCGTGTTCTTCACCGGATCGGGCTCCGAGTCCGCCGACACGGCCCTGAAGATGGCCCGCGCCTACTGGCGCGCGCGGGGGCAGGGCGGCAAGACGCGGCTGATCGGCCGCGTCAAGGGTTACCACGGTGTCAACTTCGGTGGCATTTCGGTGGGTGGTCTCGTGGCCAATCGCAAGCTGTTCGGACAAGGGGTGGAAGCCGACCATCTGCCGCACACGCAGCCGCCGGCCGGCAGCTTCTTTCGGGGCCTGCCGCCGGCCGAAGGGCCGCATGGCGCCGCGCTGGCCGATGAACTGCTCAACCTGATCGCCCTGCACGACGCCTCCAACATCGCGGCTGTCATCGTCGAGCCGATGTCCGGTTCGGCCGGCGTCATCCTGCCGCCGCAAGGCTATCTCAAGCGCCTGCGCGAGATCTGCACCGCGCACGACATCCTGCTGATCTTCGACGAGGTCATCACCGGCTTCGGCCGCATGGGCGCCTGGACCGCGGCCGAGGCCTTCGGCGTGACGCCGGACATCCTGACGTTCGCCAAGCAGGTCACCAATGGCGTGCAGCCCCTGGGTGGCGTGGTCGTGCGTCAGGACATCTGCGACACCTTCATGGCGGCCGGCGGGCCCGAGTACATGCTGGAGTTTCCGCATGGCTACACCTATTCGGCGCATCCGGTGGCCTGCGCCGCCGGTATCGCGACGCTGGATCTGCTGGAGCGCGAGAACGCACCCGAACGTGTGCGCGAACTGGCGCCGATGCTGGAGCAAGCGGTGCACGGGCTGCGGGGTGCACCCCATGTGGCCGACATCCGCAACGGTGGCCTGGCCGCCGGCATCACGATCGCAGCGCTGCCCGGCGAGCCGGCACGCCGACCCTACGAGATTGCCATGGCCATGTACGCCAGGGGCTTCTACGTGCGCTACGGTGGCGACACCATCCAGCTGGCCCCTCCCTTCATCAGCACGGCGGCAGAGATCGACAGCATGGTCGACGCCCTGGGCGAGACCTTGCACGCCGTCGCCTGACGCGGTCCGGACCGGTCATTCGCTTTCTTCCGGGCCGGGCTTGGGGCCGAAGCGCACCGAGGCGCGCAGCCCCCGGCGGGGGCCGTCCGGGAAGGCGTCGTCCATGTGGATGACGGCGCCATGCTGCTGGGCGATCTCGTGCACGATCGCCAGGCCCAGGCCCGAACCATCCACGTTCGTGCCCAGGGCCCGGTAGAAGGGTTGCAGCACCAGCGCGCGCTCGTTCTCGGGAATGCCTGGCCCGTTGTCCTCGACCTGGAGCACCTGCACACCGCTGAACCGGTCCAGCAGCATGCGTGCTGTCACCACGCCCCCGCGTCCCGAATAATTGATCGCGTTGTCGACCAGGTTGCGCACCATCTCCTGCAGCAGGGTCGGGTTGCCGTCGATCAGGCAGTGCGCGGGCATGTCCTCCGGTCCTTCGTAGCCCAGGTCCACACCGTGTTCCAGCGCACGGGGCACCGAATCCTGCACCACGCCTTTGACCAGGCGGGCCAGGTCGATGCTGGCACTGGGCAGGGTGCGGCCGGTGGTTTCGGCGCGCGCCAGAGCCAGCAACTGGTTGACGGTATGCGTGGCACGGGTGCTGGAGCGGGCGATCTGTTGCAGGGAGCCGCGGATCTCGACCGGATCGGATTCGCGTTGCGCCAGTTCGGCCTGCATCCGCAGGCCGGCCAACGGTGTCTTGAGCTGGTGCGCGGCGTCGGCCAGGAAGCGCTTCTGGGTGCTCAGCGAGGTTTTCAGGCGTGTCAGCAGGTCGTTGATGGAGGACACCAGCGGCGCAACCTCCTGAGGGATGAACGACTCCTCGATGGGGCTCAGATCGTCCGGCTTGCGGGCGCGGATGCGCTGCTCCAGCTCGTTGAGCGGTCGGATGCCACGCACCAGCGCCAGCCACACCAGCAGCACCGCCAGCGGCAGGATCACGAACTGCGGCACCATCACCCCCTTGATGATTTCGGTGGCGAGGGTGGAACGCTTGCCCCTGGTTTCGGCCACCTGCATCAGGACCAGGCGCTGCCCGTCGCCGAAACGCGAGATCCAGATATAGGCCACACGCACCTCGTCGCCGCGCAGCAGGTCGTCGCGCAGCAGCACACGGCCCGGCTCCGGGGTGACGTTGTCGCGCGGCAGCGGAAAGTCGCTTTCGCCGCTGATGACTTCGCCGCGGGTGTCGACCACCTGGTAGTAGACGAGGTCGCTGTCGTCCGAGCGCAGCAGATCGCGCGCCTGGGGGGTCAGGTCGAAGCGCACCTGCCCCTCCTGGCTGACCACGAACTGGGTCAGTGCCAGCAGGTCGAACTCGAGTGCGCGGTCGAATGGCTTGCTGGCGATGCCTTGCGCCACAAACCAGGTCAGGGCCAGCGACAGCGGCCACAGCAGCAGCAGTGGCGTGAGCATCCAGTCCAGGATCTCGCCGAACAGACTGCGCTGTTCGCGCTGGAACAGTCCGAACGACAAGGGCTCGGTTTCGCGGTCCTCGTTGGCCATGTCAGTGCGTCATGGCGTGCAGGTCAGGCCGCTGGCGGGTTTCGCGGTCACCCGGGGATCTTTTCAAGGCAGTAGCCCAGGCCGCGGACCGTGGCAATGCGGATCGGACCCTTCTCGATCTTCTTGCGCAGGCGGTGGATGTAGACCTCGATCGCGTTGTTGCTGACCTCTTCGCCCCACTCACACAGGCGCTCGACCAGCTGGTCCTTGCTCACCAGGCGTCCGGCGCGCTGCAGCAGCACCTCCAGCAGGCCCAGCTCGCGTGCCGAGAGTTCGACCATCTTGCCGTCGATGGTGGCCACCCGGCCGGCCTGGTCGTATTCCAGGGGGCCGTGCTTGATCGTGTTGGTGCTGCCACCCATGCCCCGGCGGGTCAACGCCCGCACGCGGGCCTCAAGTTCCTGCAGGGAGAACGGCTTGGCCATGTAGTCGTCGGCGCCGTAGTCCAGGCCCTTGACCCGCTCCTCCACGCTGTCGGCTGCGGTCAGGATGAGCACCGGCATGGTGGAGCCGCGCGAACGCAGGCGTTTGAGCACCTCCAGTCCGTGCAGGCGGGGCAGGCCCAGGTCCAGGATCAGCAAGTCGAACTCGTTGTTCGTCATCAGCGCGGCATCGGCTTCGCTGCCACTGGCCACATGGTCCACGGCTGCACCGGCGGCGCGCAGGCTGCGCAGCAATCCGTCGGCCAGCACCTGGTCGTCTTCGGCAATCAGGATGCGCATGGTGTCTCCTCGCGGTAGTCGCCCCATTTTAGGCGGGCGCCCGGCCTGTCGGACGGACGACGCCATCGGGGTTTGCGCGCAGGCGTGGGCACCCTGGCCGGCCGGCCTCAGCCTCGGCCGTAGGCCTCCAGGCCCAGCGCCACCACGGTGGCCACCTCGGCGCCCACGTGGCCGCGAAACTCCGCCTCGGCGGATGCCACGGCCTGCCGGAAGGCTTCCAGCCACAGCAGCCCGGTGCGGGTGAACACGATGCGCCGGGCGCGCCGGTCCAGTGGATCCGGTGCCCGCTGCACCAGTCCCCAGGCCTCGCACTGGTCGACCAGGTCACCCATGGCCTGTTTGCTCATGCCGGCCCGCGCGGCCAGTTCGGTCAGGCGTGAACCCTGCAGGTCCAGGTGTCGGGTGATGTGGATGTGGGCTGCACCGATCTGGTCGCGAGCGGCCAGGTTGGACAGCGCCAGCGGCACCTGCGGGTCGTGGGCCATCAGGTGCATCACCCGCTCGTCGAAGCGGCGCAGGGCCTCGCCCATCAGCCGGCCCAGGTGCGTGCTGCGCCAGCGGTCGTCGGTCAGCGGGGCGGGCACGTCGGGCTTCATGTCCGGTGAAGGGATGGGTTGAGGTGGGGGTGTCAGTTGGTCAGGCAAACTTACCACATTTTGGCTTGATCGCCATCAATTGCCCGATAAACTCCTGTTCAAGCATCCAGTCTGTATGCAATCACACCATCTGGAAGTTTTCACTCACTTACACGCTCAGGAGCTATACATGGACACCGCCGTCAAGAATCCCGCCATCGCCAGCGAGAAGGCCAAGGCCCTTCAGGCCGCACTGGCCCAGATCGAAAAGCAGTTCGGCAAGGGCACCATCATGCGTCTGGGCGAGGGTGAGGCCATCGAGGACATCCAGGTGGTGTCCACCGGCTCCCTGGGCCTGGACATCGCGCTCGGCGTCGGCGGTCTGCCGCGCGGCCGGGTCGTCGAGATCTACGGTCCCGAGTCGTCCGGCAAGACCACGCTGACACTGCAGGTCATCGCCGAAATGCAGAAACTCGGTGGCACCTGCGCCTTCGTCGATGCCGAACATGCACTGGACGTGCAGTACGCGCAGAAACTGGGTGTCAATCTGCCCGATCTGCTGATTTCCCAGCCGGACACGGGCGAACAGGCCCTGGAAATCGTCGATTCGCTGGTGCGTTCCGGTGCGGTCGACCTGGTCATCGTCGACTCGGTGGCCGCGCTCACGCCCAAGGCCGAGATCGAAGGCGAGATGGGCGATTCCCTGCCCGGCCTGCAGGCCCGCCTGATGAGCCAGGCCCTGCGCAAGCTCACGGCCACCATCAAGAAGACCAACTGCACGGTCATCTTCATCAACCAGATCCGCATGAAGATCGGTGTCATGTTCGGCAGCCCCGAAACCACCACCGGCGGCAATGCGCTCAAGTTCTACGCCTCGGTGCGCCTGGACATCCGCCGCACCGGCACCATCAAGAAGGGCGATGAGGCCATCGGCAACGAGACCAAGGTCAAGGTCGTCAAAAACAAGGTCTCGCCGCCCTTCAAGACCGCGGAATTCGACATCCTGTTCGGCGAAGGCATCAGCCGCGAAGGAGAAATCCTGGATCTGGGGGTGGCCCAGCGCGTGATCGACAAGTCCGGTGCCTGGTATGCCTACAGCGGCGAGAAGATCGGCCAGGGGCGCGACAACGCCCGCGAGTTCCTGCGCGAGAACCCCGACCTGCGCGTGGAGATCGAAAACAAGGTCCGCGAGGCGCTGGGCGTGCCGCTGTTGCCGGTCGACGGTGGTGCAGAGTCCGGCACGCCGGCCAAAGGCCGCAAGGGCAAGGCGGCCCCGGCCGAGGTCGACGCCGGCGAATAAGCGCGCGCCGTGGGCTTTCAGAAGCTCTCGCTAAAAGGGCGTGCACTGAGGCTGCTGTCGGCCCGCGAGCATTCCCGGGCCGAGCTGGAGCGCAAGCTGGCGCCCCACGAGGAGACCCCGGGCGAGCTCGCCCGGGCCCTGGACGAACTCCAGGGGCGTGGATTCATCAGCGAGGCGCGGGTGGTGGAGTCGGTGCTGTATCGCCGTGCGGCGCGGCTTGGCAATGCCCGCCTGAAGCAGGAACTGCAGGCCAAGGGCATCAGCCCCGAGGCCGTGGCCGAGGCGGTCGACGGTCTGAGAGGCTCCGAACTGGAGCGCGCCCGTGAGGTCTGGCGCAGGAAGTTCGGTGCGCCTGCCGAGGACGCTGCCGGACGGGCACGGCAGATGCGCTTTCTGGCCTCGCGCGGCTTTGGCGCCGATGCCATCCGCCGCGTGGTCAGCGGCGCGGATGACGACTAGATACCCAGCATCAGCTGAAGGTTTTGCACCGCGGCGCCGCTGGCGCCCTTGCCCAGGTTGTCCAGCCGCGCAATCAGTACGGCATGACGGTGCGACTCGTTGGCAAACACGCGCAGTTCCAGCTGGTTGGTGTCGTTCAGTGCCGTGGCGTCGAGCTTGCCGTCGGCCGTGGGCGGTTGCACGCTCACCCAGCCGCCGGCCGCCGCGCTGGCGGCGTAATGCGATTGCAGCGCATCGTGCAGGTCGCTGGCCCTGGGTTGTCCGGGCAGGGTGTCCAGGTGCAGGGGCAGCTGAACCAGCATGCCCTGGCGGAAGTTGCCGACCGCCGGAATGAACAGCGGGCGCCGCGTCATGCCCGTGTACCTCATGATCTCCGGCAGGTGCTTGTGCGACAGGCCGAGGGCATAGGCTTCGTGCAGCGGCGCCTCACCTTTCTCGAAAGCTTCGATCATGCTGCGTCCGCCACCCGAATAACCGCTGACCGAGGGCAGCGACACCGCAAAGTCGGCCGGCAGCAGGCCGGCGTCGACCAGCGGCCGCAGCAGCGCGATGGCGCCCGTTGCATAGCAACCCGGATTGGCCACCCGGTCGGCCCGCTGCACCGCCTCGCGCTGACCGGTGCAGAGTTCCGGAAAACCGTAGGTCCAGCCGTCATGGCAGCGGTGCGCGGTGGAGGCGTCGATGATGCGTGGCTTGCGACCTTCGAGCGCATCGATCATGGCCACGGATTCGACTGCCGCATCGTCGTGCAGGCACAGCACCACCAGATCCGCCTGGGCCATCAGTTCGCGCTTGGCCTCGGGGTCCTTGCGGCGTTCGGCTGCAATGCTCAGCATCTCGACAGCGGGCATCTGCTGGAGGCGCTCGCGGATCTGCAGCCCCGTGGTGCCGGCTTCGCCATCAATGAAGATCTTGGCCATGATGTGCCCTTTGTCAGTTGGGATTCAGCGACCGTCTTCTATAATTATGCATTATGTAAGCGGTCGCTTATGTAGTGTAATGGTGCGTCGCACCATGATACAGTCGCTGGTTGCCGTGTCCACCACCCGTGCGCCGGCCCTGCCTGCTGGCCGGATCAAACAACCCCCAGTCCGAGAGAGACCTCATGAAGATTCACGAGTACCAAGGCAAGGAAATCTTGCGTCAGTTTGGTGTGCCGGTTCCGCGCGGCATCCCCGCATTCACCGTGCAGGAAGCCGTTGAAGCTGCCCAGAAGCTGGGTGGTCCGGTCTGGGTGGTCAAGGCCCAGATCCACGCTGGTGGCCGCGGCAAGGGTGGCGGCGTCAAGGTCGCCAAGACCATCGACGACGTCAAGGCCCGTGCCACCGACATCCTGGGCATGCAGCTGGTCACGCACCAGACCGGCCCGGAAGGCCAGAAAGTCCGCCGCCTCTACATCGAAGACGGCGCCGACATCCAGAAGGAATACTACCTGTCCGTGGTGACCGACCGTGGTACCCAGAAGGTGGCCTTCATCGCCTCCAGCGAAGGCGGCATGGACATTGAAGAAGTCGCCCACAGCACGCCCGAGAAAATCGTCAAGGTCTTCGTCGACCCGCTGACCGGCCTGACCGACGCCCAGGCCCAGGAACTGGCTGCCGGCATCCAGATGCCCGCCGACTCCGTGGCCCAGTTCGCCGACGTGTGCCAGAAGCTCTACAAGTGCTACATGGACACCGACGCCTCGCTGGTCGAGATCAACCCGCTGAACCGCGACAGCAAGGGCAACATCATCGCGCTGGACGCCAAGTTCAACTTCGACGCCAACGCCCTGTTCCGTCACCCGGAAATCGTGGCTTTCCGTGACCTGGACGAAGAAGACCCGGCCGAGATCGAAGCCTCCAAGTTCGACCTGGCCTACATCTCCCTGGATGGCAACATCGGTTGCCTGGTCAACGGTGCCGGCCTGGCCATGGCCACCATGGACACCATCAAGCTGTTCGGCGCCGAGCCGGCCAACTTCCTGGACGTGGGTGGCGGCGCCACCCCCGAGAAGGTCACCGAAGCCTTCAAGATCATGCTCAAGAACGACAAGGTCAAGGCGATCCTGGTCAACATCTTCGGCGGCATCATGAAGTGCGACACCATCGCCACCGGCGTGATCACGGCTTGCCGTGCGGTGAACCTGTCCGTGCCGCTGGTCGTGCGCATGAAGGGCACCAACGAAGAACTGGGCAAGAAGATGCTGGCCGAATCCGGCCTGCCCATCATCAGTGCCGACACCATGGCCGAAGCCGCCCAGAAAGTGGCCGCTGCCGTCAAAGCCTGAGCCGGAGAACGAACATGTCGATCTACATCAACAAAGACACCAAGGTCATCACCCAGGGCATCACCGGCAAGACCGGCCAGTTCCACACCGAGAAGTGCCAGGAATACGCCAACGGCAAGAACTGCTTCGTGGCCGGCGTGAACCCCAAGAAGGCGGGCGAGTCCATCTTCGAAATCCCGATCTACGCATCCGTCAAGGAAGCCGCCACGCAGACCGGCGCCACCGTGTCCGTCATCTACGTGCCGCCCGCAGGCGCTGCCGCTGCCATCTGGGAAGCCGTGGAAGCTGATCTGGACCTGGCCATCTGCATCACCGAGGGCATCCCGATCCGCGACATGCTCGAAGTGCGCAACAAAATGAAGGCCAAGGAAGCGGCCGGCGGCAAGAAGACCCTGCTGCTGGGCCCCAACTGCCCCGGCCTGATCACGCCCGACGAAATCAAGATCGGCATCATGCCCGGCCATATCCACAAGAAGGGCCGCGTGGGCGTCGTTTCGCGCTCCGGCACGCTGACCTACGAAGCCGTGGCCCAGCTGAGCGAACTGGGCATTGGCCAGTCGTCCGCCGTCGGCATCGGTGGTGACCCGATCAACGGCCTCAAGCACATCGACGTGATGAAGGCCTTCAACGACGACCCGGACACCGACGCCGTCATCATGATCGGCGAGATCGGCGGTCCCGACGAGGCGGAAGCCGCCCAGTGGTGCAAGGCCAACATGAAGAAGCCCATCGTCGGCTTCATCGCGGGAGTGACCGCCCCTCCCGGCAAGCGCATGGGCCACGCCGGCGCGCTGATCAGCGGTGGTGCCGATACGGCCGATGCCAAGCTGGCCATCATGGAAGAATGCGGATTCAAGGTGACCCGCAACCCGTCCGAGATGGGCAAAATCCTCAAGTCGCTGCTCTGAGCACCGATGGCGGATCCGGGCGTCGCCACCCATGTTGACGACGCTCCCGTGAAGAAGGCAACGAACTCGTTGCCTTTTTTCTTTTGTTCCGTCGAAATGCAGCCAGAATGCGACAGGTGTGCTTGATACCGCACGGACGGATCAACAGAATGCAGGCACGCCGGTGTCGCGGGCCTCAGGGAAGCCTGGACGTCGCTTTTGCAGGACTGCCCCGTTACAGGCCATCTGCCAGAACACGGCACAATGCGGTCATCGGTTCGAACTCCATGAATTTCGAGTATTTCAGCCTCACCGACACCGGCATGGTGAGAGAGAACAACGAAGACTCCGTGTTGCTGGACACGGAGAATCAGATCGTCATCCTGGCCGACGGCATGGGGGGATACAACGCGGGCGAGGTCGCCAGCGCCATGGCCACCACCTACGTCAAGACCGAGCTGGGACGCTGGCTGTCCGATGGCGGGCACGAGGCCAGTCCGCGCGAGCTGCGCCGGGCCATGGAAATCTGCACCGACAACGCCAACCGGTCGATCTTCAACGCCGCCAACTCGCAGTCGCACTACGCCGGCATGGGCACCACCCTGGTCATGGGGGTGTTCCAGAAAGCCCGGGCCATGATCGGTCACGTCGGTGATTCGCGCTGCTACCGGCTGCGCGAAGGGCAGTTCGTCCAGATCACCCGCGACCATTCCCTGCTGCAGGAGCAGATCGATGCCGGCCTGATTTCGCCTGAGCAGGCCCAGTTTGCCACCCACCGCAACCTCGTCACCCGCGCCCTGGGCGTCGAAGACACGGTGCTGCTGGAGGTCAACGAGTTCCGACTCGAAGATGGCGACCTGTATCTGTTCTGCTCCGATGGTCTCAACGACATGCTGTCCGACGACCGGATCGCCGCCCTGCTGGTGACGGCCGGTACGCTGGAGGAAAAGGCCCGTGCCCTGGTCGGCGCCGCCAACGACTGTGGTGGCAGAGACAACATTTCGGTGATACTGGCGCAAGCGCGGTCGCGACCGGTTCGCCGGGGCTTGTTCTCGCGCGTGCTCAGAGGCTGACCGACAACAGTACAAGCCCCTAGAATCCACTCACACCACAAGCATCCAGAGGAGTCGGCCATGCCGAAAATGATCGTTTCCATCGACGGCGTCGTCATCAAGGAGGTCCAGCTCACCAAGGACCGCACGACCCTGGGCCGCCGTCCTTACAACGACATCGTCATCGACAACCTGGCCGTCAGTGGCGAGCATGCCGTTCTCCAGATGTCCGGGGCAGACGTGTTCCTGGAAGACCTCAACAGCACCAACGGAACCTACGTCAACGGCAAGGCGATCAAGAAGCAGCAACTGCAGAACGGCGACACGGTCGAGATCGGCAAGTACAAGATCAAGTTCATTCACGACGGATCGACCGACAGCCAGGAAAAGACGATGGTGATCAACACGGCCCAGGCGGGAAGCGCCGGCGAGGCCGCAGATGCCGCCGGTCCGGCCGCCATCCGGGTCATGTCGGGGGCGGCTGCCGGCCGGGAAGTGCCGCTGGTCAAGATCGTCACCACCATCGGCAAGCCGGGCGTGGCCGTGGCCGCCATCACCAAGCGGCCCCACGGCTATGTCGTGGCCCTGGTCGAAGGCGCGAACAAGCCCACCGTCAACGGCACCCCCCTGGGCAGCGAGCCGGTGCAGCTGCGTCACGGTGACGTGATCGAGCTGGCCGGAACCCAGATGCAGTTCGTCCAGCAGTGACGCCTGCAGCCTGCCGAGGGGTGGGCGACTGAATTCCAGCACGGTCATGAAGGCCCTGACCCGCCACGGTCCGCGCCTGCTCGTGTCGTTGCTGCCCCTGCTGCTGGTGTTGCTGCACGTGCTGGGATTCTGGCCCTGGCAGGCGCTGCACCGCATCGACCAGATCATCTATGACGTCCGCATGCAGGCCACCCTGCCCGGTGGCATGGACGATCAGGTGGTGATTGTCGATATCGACGAGAAAAGCCTGGCAGAACAGGGGCAGTGGCCCTGGCCGCGTGACCGTGTGGCCCGTCTCGTCGACGAGCTGTTCGACCGCCAGGGCATCCGGGTGCTGGGGCTGGACACCGTGTTTGCCGAACCGGACGAAAGCGCCGGCTTCTCGCGTCTGCGCGACCTGGCGCGGGGTCCGCTGGTCGACGAGCCGGCCCTGGCCGCCCGTGTGGAAGCCCTGCTGCCGGAACTGGACCTGGATGCACGGCTGGCCGAGGCGCTCAAGGGCAGACCGGTGGTGCTGGGGTACTACTTCACCAGCGACCGGCAGGCCCGCACCAGTCGCGTGCTGCCAGCCCCGGCCCTCGGACCGGAAACACTGCAGGGCCACCAGCTACAGGCCACGCGCTGGGACGGCTACGGTGCCAGCCTGCCGGCCCTGGCTGCAGTGGCCCCGCGCGGCGGCTTCTTCAATGCCATCACCGACAGCGACGGCGTGGTCCGGTCGCTGCCCCTGCTGGCCGAACACGGGGGCCAGTACTATGAGTCACTGGGACTCGCGGTGCTCCGGCAGGTACTGGGCGATCCCGCCATAGAACCCGCCTTTGCCGGCGACCCTTCGGTGACAGGCCAGCCAGTAACGGTCCAGGGGCTGCGTCTGGTGCGCCAGGGGCGTGTCCGCCAGATCGCGCTGGACGAGCGTGCGACGGCGCTGGTGCCGTTTCGGGGCGCAGGTGGGCCCCAGGGAGGTTCGTTCCGCTACGTGTCGGCGACCGATCTGCTGCAGGGGCGTGTGGCGCCGGCCAGCCTGACGAACCGCATCGTGCTGCTGGGCGCCACTGCCCCCGGGCTGATGGACCTGCGCGCGACACCGGTGGCCGAGACCTACCCCGGGGTGGAAGTCCACGCCAGCCTGATCGCCGGATTGCTGGACGAGCGTTTGCCGGTGCGCCCGGACTATGCGCCAGGGGCCGAACTGGCCCAGGTGCTGATGGCCGGCCTTGTGCTGGCCCTGGCGCTGCCCCTGCTATCGCCGATGAGGGCCCTGTTGCTCAGCGCAGCCACGCTGGCGGCGGTCGTGGGCCTGAACCTCTGGCTGTTCACGGCGCATGGCCTCGTGCTCCCACTGGCCAGCACCCTCCTGGTGGTGGTGCTGGTCTACGTGCTGAACATCAGCTTCGGCTA
Organism: Burkholderiaceae bacterium; assembly: GCA_041396505.1. Lineage (GTDB taxonomy): Bacteria > Pseudomonadota > Gammaproteobacteria > Burkholderiales > Burkholderiaceae_C > Hydrogenophaga. The sequence continues at coordinate 403,211 of JAWKYL010000005.1, read as the reverse complement.
CCTGGGAGAGAGCCGGGCCAAGCGCCATCTGGCCCAGCTGTTCGGCACCTACGTGCCGCCCGAACTGGTCGAGGAAATGGTCCGCAGTCCCGAGCGCTACGGCATGGACGCCCGGACGCAGGAACTCACCGTGATGTTCTGCGACATGCGCGGCTTCACCAGCTTGTCCGAACAGTTGTCGCCGATCGAGTTGCAGGCTCTGCTCAACCGGGTGTTCAGCCGCCTGACCCGGGTCATCCGCCGTCGCCGGGGCACCATCGACAAGTACATGGGCGACTGCATCATGGCCTTCTGGGGTGCGCCGGTCAGTGAGCCCCGGCATGCCAGCCTGGCCGTGCAGACGGCCTGGGACATGGTGCTGGAGGTGCAGGCCATCAACCGGGATCATGCCCTGCTGGGTCTGCCGCAGATTGCCGTCGGCATCGGCATCAACACCGGCGAGGTGTGCGTGGGCGACATGGGCTCCGATGTGCGGCGCAGCTACACCGTGATCGGCGATGCGGTGAACCTGGCGTCACGGCTGGAGGGCCTGTCCAGGATCTATGGGGCGCCAGTGGTGGTGGGCGAGACCACGCGTCGGCAGGCCGAGGGCTGGGTCTGGCAGGCGCTCGATACGGTGCGGGTCAAGGGCCGGTCCGAAGCGGTGACGGTGTTCACCCCGCGCCAGTCGGGCTCTGAGGCCGACCCCGCTCTGGCGTCCGAGCTCGACCTGTGGGACCGGGTTCTGGCCGCGTGGCGTGCAGGCGACGTCGCGGCATGCCATGCGGGCTTGTTACAACTGCGGGCCGCAAGTGCGAAAAATGTCCTTTACCGGCTGTACACCGAACGGGTAGCCTCCATGCTGGAGAAGGCGCCAGATACCCGGTGGGATGGCGTTTTCGAGGTCAAGGACAAATGATCGGGCCGGGGCAGCCTGCCCACGGACAACAACATCAACGGTTGTATCGATGAGGGTACGGATTCTCGGCTGCTCCGGCGCCATTGCCCATGGCTGCAGGACCACGTCCTTTCTGCTCGATGACAACGTCCTGATCGACGCGGGAACCGGCGTGGGCGACCTTTCGCTCGACGAGATGGCCCGCATCGACCATGTGCTGCTGACGCATTCGCACCTGGACCATGTGGCCAGCCTGCCGCTGATGATCGATGCCGTGGCGGCACGGCGCCTGGCGACCGGTGCCCCTGCGCTTCAGGTCCATGCGCTGCCGGGCACGATCAAGGCCTTGCGCGACCACATCTTCAACGACGTCATCTGGCCCGATTTCGCGGCCATTCCCAGCGTTGACACACCACTGGTGCGCTTTGTCCCGTTCAGCGTGGGCGAGGTCATCAGCGTGGGCGGCAAGCGCGCCGAGGCGCTGCCGGCCGTGCACACGGTGCCGGCGGTGGGCTTTGCGGTGGATACACCCTCCGGCCACTGGGTGTTCAGTGGGGACACCTGCCGCAACCCGGCGTTCTGGGAGCGGGTCAACCACATGGCGGTTGCCATGCTCATCATCGAGACCGCCTTCAGCGACCGGGAAAAGGGGCTGGCCGAGCGCAGCCTGCACCTGGCGCCCAGCCTGCTGGCTGGCGAGCTCGACCAGATCGCGAGCGGACGGCGTTATCCGGTCTACATCACCCACACCAAGCCGGCCGAGACGGCGCTCATCATGGACGAGATCGAGCGCTTCGATGCCACGCCCAACCGCGCAGACGATGTTCGCCACGACATCCGCTGGCTGAGTGCGGGCATGGAGTTCGAGCTTTAACCCCCCCTGCACCGCTGCGCGGCTTTCCCCCCAGGGGGACGACACCGGCGGGCCGGCGGAGCCGGACCCTGGGTGTCCTTGGATTTGCGGGTTGGCCGTCGTCCTGACCTTGCATGGCCGTACGCGCGCTATGTCTCCGTGCGCAGCGGCGACAAATCCTGTCACCCGGGGCTGTACTGACAAATTTTGTCGGCAACCGGTGCTCACCAAGGACACGATTTGTCACTCGCTGGGGCCGAAGCGTGAAAAAGACCGCAAAAAACCGGCTAATTCAGGTTGGCACGCGAACTGCTCAAGAGAAACCGTCAGTCAATCGACACCCCCCAAGGGATTCTGTTTCAACCAAGGAGAGAGTTTCATGAAGCGTTCCATGCAAAAAGGTTTCACCCTGATCGAACTGATGATCGTGGTGGCCATCATCGGTATTCTGGCTGCTGTCGCACTGCCCGCTTATCAGGACTACACCATTCGTGCCCGTGTGACCGAAGGCCTGAACTTGGCCAGCGGCATGAAGCCGACCGTCTCCGAGAACATTGCTGCCAACGGTGGCGCGATCGCCGCGGGTTCCTGCACTGGTGTTGACAACGTGGCTGCCGTGGGTGCCGTGACTTCGGTGACCTGCACCGATGCCAGCGGTGTCATCACCGCGACCATGGACGCCACCGCCCAGAACGTCGTGCTGACCCTGACCCCCGGCGTGGGTGTGGCCGGCGCCATCGACTGGACCTGTGCTGTCAGCGCAGCCGCCAACAACAAGTACGTGCCCAACGAGTGCCGCGTCTGATCCATCGGATCGCCACGAAAAAGAGCGCTTCGGCGCTCTTTTTTCTTTGGTGTGCCCGGCACGGGCGGGCTCAAGAGGGGGTCTCAAGTCAAGGGGGTCTCGAGGCATTCTCAGGCTGGTGCGTTCAGCGGCGGATGCCCCATTCTTTGCAGCAGTGAGCGCATTTCGACCGGATCCTGGAAGCGGCCTTCAAAGACACCGAACAGCGAGCGCTTGAGGAAGGGAAAACCCGCCTCGATCATGGCTGCGGGGGCCTGCAGGCTCAGGTCCCGGTAGCGGGTGCCGTCGGCAAACCAGAACGCGCCGACCGGCATGTGGCGACTGGCCACATGTGCCAGACGGGTTTCCTGCAGTTCGATGGCCTGGTCACGGTCCGGGTAGGTCCACCGGAGGGACAACACTGGCGAGAGGGCGCCCAGGCCGGCGGCATCGAGTCTGCGAACGATGAACGCGTAGGACTGTACGTGGTTCTCGATGGCCGCACTGGCGGCGAAACCCGTCAGGTCCCAACGCGCTGCGGCCATGAACGGCATCAGGGGCCTGAACGGGCCCAGCATCGAATCGTTCATGACCAGCACGTCCGTGCCCGGGCAGTGGCGGGCCAGGACATGCAGGCCGATGGCATAGGCCGAGAAGTCGTAGCCGGCGGTGGCCTTCCAGCACAGGGCGTCGCAGTGCGGGTCGAGTTCATCCAGGACCGGATGGCCTGGCGGGCAGGCGCACACGACCATGAGGTGCGCGTCCTCGGCCCTGAGCCTGGCCAGCGTGAACCGGTGCTGGGGTGTCAGCTGCCCGTCGGGCAGAAAGACGAAATAGAGCAGCCAGCGCGACGGGCCGGCCTGGGTGGAGGCGGGCGCCTTGACAGGGTGCCAGTCCGGTCCCCGGGTGCGTTTGAAACGGCCCAGCCAGCGGCTGGGAACGTACTTCCACTGCGGGCGGCTGGGCGCATAGGTCCAGAAGGTCTGGGCGCCGGGAAGCGGGCGAACCAGCTCAGTAGGCATTCTTGCCAGTCAGGGCGCCCAGGGTGCGGACCAGGATGGTCAGGTCCAGCCACAGCGACCAGTTGTTGATGTACTCGATGTCGGCTTCGATGCGCTGCTGCATGCTTTCGATGGCGCTGGTCTCGCCGCGCAGGCCGCGGACCTGGGCTAAGCCCGTGATGCCAGGCTTGATGTTGTGGCGTGCGAAGTAGGCGTCGATGCGCTTGGAGTATTCCTCGTCGTGCTGGACGGCGTGCGGGCGCGGGCCGACGAGCGACATCTCGCCGCGCAGCACATTGAACACCTGGGGCAGTTCGTCCAGGCTGGTCTTGCGCAGGAACCCGCCGACGCGTGTGATGCGTGGATCGTTGCGCGTCGCCTGCTGCACCACGCCCGCTTCGGGCTGGTGCACGTACATGCTGCGGAACTTCCAGATATGGAAGGTCTTGCCACTCCAGCCCTTGCGGGCCTGGCGGAAGAAGACGGGCCCGGGACTGTCGAGCTTGATGGCCAGCGCGATGACCAGCAGCAAGGGCGAGATCAGCAGCAGGACCAGGGAGGCGATGACACGGTCTTCCACCGCCTTGAGCAGCAGACGGGTGCCGGTCAGGGGCGTTTCGGACAGGGTCAGAACCGGCAGGCCGGCCATTTCGCGCACGCTGTGGTTGACCAGCAGGAGCGAGAAGATGTCCGGTACCCAGTGCACGGCGACGTGCCGGTCCAGCAGCTGGAAGTACATGTCCTCGATGAGGTTGGAGTCGCCCAGCGGAATGGCGAAGTAGACGGTGCGCACGTCGTGCCGGTCGATGATGGACAGCATGTCGACGAGATGGCCGACCACGTCGGGTTCCTGCAGGTTGGCGAAGTCGGAGCTTTGGTAGAGCGAGGTGGTGGGCTTGCCGCTGGTGTGGTGGTGTTCCTCGGGCAGCTCCAGACAGCCCACCACCCGCTGATTGAGCCAGGGGTTGTTGGAGATTTTGCCCTGCAGGTAGCGCGCGAGCTGTCCGGTGCCCACGATGAGGACGTTCTCGGCCGGCACGGCACGGCGCATGATGCGGGTCTGGATCTCGCGGCTGAAGAAGTGCAGCAGTACCTGCAGCGCATAGCCCGCCACGTAGAGCTGGCCCAGCAGCAGACGGGAGAAGAAATCGGTCTGCTTGGTGGCAAAGCCGACGACCAGCAGAAAGCCAAAGGCCAGTGACCAGGCCTTGGCCAGCGTCAGCGCCTTGCGGGCGAAGCTGCTGTTGCTGCGGTAGACACCGAACTGGTCGTAGGCGAACAGCATGCTCATGGCCAGCAGGAGCAGCAGGACCGTGTACTCGGGAATGAGCCCGCCAATCTGTTGCTGGATCAGCAGCAACGCCAGGCCGAGAACCGCAGCCAGGTCCAGCACGGTCTGCACGGCGGTGGAGATGCTGCCGCGGCGCTTGAGAATGGATCGGGGTGGACGCTTGGACAGGGCCATGAAAGGGGAGTATAGGGTTCGATGGTGCCCCGGATCCATTCAGCGACAAGGGTCTCGACTGACGGGTGACCGAAGGATGTGTGGTACCAACTGGGGGTGCAGGTAGCCTGGACGGGATGTCACGGCCTTTGCTCCACGCCGGTTTTTGGGTAGTGGGTGATCACATCCCAGACCACTTCACGCATCAGTGCATCGACGGCCTTGTCGGGTGACCGTGCGATGGACCCGTCGGCCTTGCGCAGGTCAGGTGTGCCTGGCGACGGCAGACGGTGATACAGCACCGCATGGTGGGTCAGCGCCACCAGGTAGTTGCCCAGGTCACTGAGGTGGATGTTGTCCTGCGATCCGTCTGGCTGGCGTGCGAACAGGTCTTCGCGCCGTTGGACGTTGCCCACGCCGCCGCGCGATTCCACGACGCGGACGAAGCGCGCCAGCACCTGGCCGGCGGGAATGACGTAGACCGGACCACCCGTGTCGCCGTGCGCCAGCCCCTTCGCCAGCAGGACGCCCTCCCAGTGTCGTGGCAGATCTTCGTCGATCCGCTTCAGCCATCCTTGCGGGTCATCCAGGGGGTGCCAGGTCTCGTACAGGTACACGCGTACGGACGGTCGGGCCGCGTGAGCGGCCCGGGCCCATTCCCGGATGTAGCGGGGGCTGTCGAAGTACTTGACGGAGTCCTTGATCTCGACGGCCTCGGTCAGGACGATGGCGTCGAACGTGCCGCTGTCGACCGCCTGTCGCGCTTCCTGGTAGCGCTCGTGGGCGTTCTCCACGTCACCGCCCTTGACAGGAATGTCCGGGTCCCAGTGGGACTGCAGTGATGCGCCCCAGCCCAGTTGCGACCGGTGGTCGTGGCCCTGGCCGGCCATCTGCTCCAGCATCAGGGGCATGTCGCGGTTGACCAGGCTGTGTCCGATGTGAAAGACCCGCAGGGGCTTGTCCGGTGGTGCCAGCGGCGTCTGGTACAGACGGTCCAGGGCTTCGGGCTGCAATGACTTGTCCCATCCGCAGGCGCCCAGCAACAGGGCCAGGCAACAGGTCAGGTATCGGGGCGCTTTCATGGTCCTGGCGTGGCGGTCGTTGTGGTTTCATCCATGAAGCCTGCGAGAGCTTCGACGGACATGGGCGTGGCCGAAGGCCGGGTCTGGGACAGGCGGTGCTTCAAGCGAGCGGCCAGCACCGCCACGTTCGGAGGGTCCAGAATGTCCATGTGGCGCCCGGGCACCCGTTCGATGACCAGGCCGGGTATCAGGTCACCCCAGCCATAGGCTGGGTGGGTCGACGGGTCGTCACCGGCCTGCAGGAACAGGGCCGGCATCTCGCCTTGCACGGCGGTGTGCTCGCGTATGGCCCTGGCGTAGGCACGGATGCGGCGTTGCCCGGGTTCATCACGGCGGCTGCGCTCTTGCTCCAGCACCTGAGCCGCGTGCAACAGGTGGCGCCAGCCCTGGAGGCGCACCTGCCGGATCCGCCTGCTGATGCCTTTGGCGAGGTGGCCCAGTCCCCGGCCCGGCAAGGCGCAATCGAGCATGGCCAGCAGTCCGATGGCTTCGCCCTGTTCGCGCAACAGCCTGGTCACTTCATGGGCAATCACGCCACCGATGGAGAAGCCGCCCAGCAGGTAGGGACCATGGGGTTGCACCGATCGTATGAGGGCCAGGTATTCCTGTGCCAGGGTATGGACCGAAATTCTTGGCTGATGCTCGTCCGCAGCCAGACTTAGCAGGTCAATCTCTGTCTGGGAGAACAGGCCCACGACGGGATACTCAGGGGAAAGCTGCCGGGCCAGCGCGCGGTACATGTCAGCACCTGCCAGCAGGAACAGTGCCGGCCCCTCACCTGCCGGTTGCAGCACGGCCACCGGGAGGTCAGGCACGTCGGCCTGCTCCGTCAGCGCCGCAGCGCAATCGGCCACCGTGGTGTGGGTGAACAGTGTGCCCAGGGGGACCGGACGGGCGAGATCATGTTCCAGGCGGGCAGCCAGGCGCACCGCCAGCATGGAGTGTCCACCCACATCGAAGAAGCTGTCGTGGATGCCGATATCTCGGGTGCCCAGCACTTCGGTCCAGGCCGCCCAGACCAGTTGCTCCGCGTTGTCACGGGGCATGTCCAGCGTGCGCAGTGATACGGTCTCTGCGGTGGGCAGTGGCAGCGCCTTGCGATCGGTCTTGCCGTTGGAGAGCAAAGGGATCTGCCCGATGACCACCCGGTGCGTGGGAATCATGTGGGCAGGCAGCCAGGGCAGGAGGTGCTGCCGGATGTCTTCCATTGAGGGGGCATCGCCGTCGCACACCAGGTAGGCCACGAGGGTCTGGCCATGGCCGGGCAGTTCCTTGAGCGCGGTCACCGCGCGCTGCACGTTCGGCAGTGACGCGAGGCGGGCTTCGATCTCGCCCAGTTCGATGCGAAAACCGCGCAGCTTGACCTGGTCGTCCATGCGCCCGCCATGCTCAAGCGAACCGTCGCCGCGCCACCGGCCATGGTCGCCGGTGCGGTAGATGCGCCGGCCCGCGCCGCCATCGGCATCCTCCAGTGTCACGAACTTCTCCCCGTTCAGTGCGGGGCGCTGGTGATAGCCCAGCGCCAGTCCATGGCCTCCGATGCAGATTTCGCCCATGACACCGATCGGACAGGGCTGTAGCCTGTCGTCCAGGATGTGGATCGTGGTGTTGGCGACGGGGTGGCCCAGCGAGATGCCGCTGGCGGCGCTGGTGTCGACACGCCAGCAGGTGGACCAGACCGTCGTTTCGGTCGGGCCGTACATGTTCCAGACCTGTGCGCAGCGCGATTGCAGTTCGCCGGCCAGCGAGGGCGTCAGGGGTTCACCGCCAACCAGTGCCTTGAATCCTGGTGCGCCACGCCAGTCTGCATCCAGCAGCAGATGCCAGCGTGAGGGCGTGGCCTGCATGACGGTGACCGCATGGCGGTCGAGCAAGTCCCTGAGTTCGCGACCGTCCATGGCCTGGCTTTCGCTCGCCAGGATGACGGTGGCGCCACAGCCGAGCGGCAGCAGCAGTTCGAGTACCGCGATGTCGAAGGACACGGTGGTCACGGCCAGCAGGCGGTCGTCGGCTGACAGGCCGGGTTCCCGCGCCATGCTGGCCAGGAAATTGAGCACGGCCCCGTGGGAGATGACCACACCTTTGGGACGGCCGGTGGAGCCGGAGGTGTAGATCAGGTAGGCCGGATCGGTCGACTGGGGGATGGCTGGCCGGGGCCTGTCTCCGGGCGGCTGTCCGTTCCCGGCATCCTGTCCGGGATCGTCCAGAATCCAGATGGGCCCCTGGTAGAGCTGGCTTGCCAGCGTGGCCGTGGCGCGCGTGGCCAGCAACAGCCGGATGCCAGCGTCTTCGACCTGGTATGACAGTCGTTCGTCCGGATAGGCAGGGTCCAGTGGAACATAGGCGGCGCCCGCCCTGAGCAGCCCGGTCAGGGCCAGTATCAGTTCGACGGAGCGAGGAATGCAGACACCGACCGAGATGCCGGGACCCATGCCGTGCCTGCGCAACCGGTCGGCCAGGGCGCTCGACGCGGCGTCCAGGTCGCCATGGCTGACCGGGTGACCGTCCACGACAAGCGCCGTGTGTCCGGGGCGCCGTTGCGCTCCCCGGGCCAGCCAGGCGCCGACATTGGGCAGCGTCTCGTGCAGTGCCGGGCCGGCAGACCAGTCCTGAAGCTGCTGTTGCTCACCGGCAGTGAGCAGGTCGATCGCGTGGATGCCCACGGCCGGTTGCTGCACGACCGTGCGGAGAATGGCTTCGAAATGGGTGGCCATGCGCTCGATCGTGGCGCGTTGGAACAGATCGGTGGCGTACTCGAAGACAATGCCCGGGTCATGCTGTGGATCGACAAGCAGCGAGAGATCGAACTGGGTGGCCTGGCGGTCAAAATCGATGCGGGACCATTCGAGTCCATGGAAGCAGATGTCCCTTGCCGGGGCATTGACCATGTTGAACATGACGCTGAACAGCGGCGGGCGTGAACTGTCGTGACGCAGTCCCAGTTCGCGGACCAGCAGCTCAAACGGCATGTCCTGGTGGGCAAAGGCTTCGAGCGAAAGTTCCCTGACCTGGTTCAGCACATCGAGGAAAGAGGGCTCACCGCTCAGGTCGGTGCGCAGCACCAGGGTGTTGACGAAGGTGCCGATCAGGTTCTCCGAGGTCAGCTGGTTGCGGTTGGCAACAGGGACTCCGATGGCAATGTCGGTCTGCCGGGCGTGACGGCCCAGGAGCACGTTGAAGGTGGCCAACAAGACCATTGACAGGCTGGCCCCGTGCGCAGCGCCCAGAGCGGACAGCGTGGCGAAATCTGCGTGCGACATGGACAGTCGCACGGATGCACCCCTGAAACTGGGCTGTCTGGGGCGGTCGTGGTCCTGGTTGAGCGTCAACGGCTCCAGGTCTGCCAGTCGCTGCGACCAGTAGGCCAGTTCGCGCTGACGCCGGAAACCATTGAACCAGGCGCGGTGCCAGCGAGCGTAGTCTGCGTAGCGCATTGCCGGCACAGGCAGCGCCTTGCCAGGATGGCCCGTTGCCGACGAGTAGCCGCTGGCCAGTTCGCGTCCCAGAATGGCGCAGGACCACTGGTCACTGACGAGGTGGTGCATGACGATGGCCAGCACAGCCTCTTCGGGGCCGGTTCGTATCAGTTCGGCGCGCAGCAGAGGTCCTCTGGCGATGTCGAAGGGGCGCTGGCTCAGGGCGGTCAGATGCGCGCGCAGCCGGTTGGGCAGGGTGGTGGCGTCGCCGCGCAGGTCCACCTCCGCCAGCGGCGTGTCGGCGATGTCGGAGACCTGTGCCTGGACCCTGTCGGCTGTGGCCACAAAGGTGGTGCGCAGGATGTCATGGCGCTGCACGGCCTGTCGCAAGGCCTGGCGCATGGCCTGGGCATCGACCGTGCCGCGAAGCCGGATGGCCAGGGGGATGTGGTAGGCACTGCTCTCGGGCGCGATCTGGTGCATGAACCACATGCGCTCCTGCGAAAACGAAAGTGCACCGGGCGCGTCTTCTTCGATGTGCAGGGCCTGAGGAGCCGCGGCCGGGGCCAGTGACAGTGCGTGCCCGCGGATCTGGGTCAGCTTCTCGATCAGCCGGCCCAGCGTTCTGGCTTCGAACACCATGCCGATCGACAGGTCCATGCCCAGACGCGTCGAGATGCGGGATACCAGCTGGGTGGCCATGAGTGAATCGCCGCCCTGGTCCAGGAAATCGTCTTCGGGCAGGGCCGGGCAGGCGCCGAGCACTTCGCACCATATGTCCCTGACCTGTTGATGCCAGGCTTCGGCCATGGTCGTGTTTGATGGGGTATCCGTCGGCGAAGGCGCACAAGCATGGCGCCGGTCGTCCAGTTCGCCCTCCAGGTACATCTGGCGTGCCTTGTTTCGCATGAGCTTGCCGCTGGATGTGCGGGGCAGCGACCCGGTCCTCAGGGGCACGACCTCGCGCAGGCCGACCTCGTGTTCGTGCTCGACCCGTTGCTTCACGGTGTCGATCAGCGCTTGTGTCTGACCGGACGTTGGCCGACCGGTGCATTCGACCAGCAGCACGATGGTCTCTCCGGAGGCGCCTTCTATCGAGGTGGCCACCACACCACCGGTGCGTACGCCGGGGTGGGCTGTCTGGGTGGTGTGCTCCAGGTCCTGCGGATACAGGTTGCGGCCGTGGACCACGATCAGGTCCTTGCGCCTGCCGGTGACAAACAGTTCGCCGTGGGCCATGAAGCCCAGGTCGCCTGTCTTGAGGTACTGTCTTTCGCTCCCGGACGACCCGGCCAGGGCACCCTGGAACGTGGACCGGGTGAGCTCATCCTGTTGCCAGTAGCCCTGTCCGACGCTGGCACCGGCCACCCAGATCTCGCCGACCCGGTTGGCAGGGCATTCTTCCCGGGTGTCCGGGTTGACGATGCGAACGTCGAATCCGGGCATGGCAGGTCCGCATCCCACCAGGGAACGTGCGTCGGTTGGCCCGGGCGTGGCGAGTTCCAGAATCTGTCCTCGCGCGAGCGCTTCTGTATCGACGCGGATGGCTAGGGGCGGCGTGCGGTGGCGGCGCATGGTGACACCCAGAACCGCTTCGGCCAGTCCATAGGATGGCGTCAGTGCGCAACGGTCAAACCCGAAGGGTTCAAAAGCGTCTGCGAACGCCTGGAGCGTGGCATGGCGGACCGGTTCGGCACCACAGGTGGCCAGGAACCAGCTGCCCAGGTGGGCCGACCATTCCCGTTTTCTCGCCAGGGCGCTGACACAGGCGGCATAGGCGAAATCGGGTGCGCCACTGTGGGTGATGCGGTGGCGGTCGATGGCTTCCAGCCACTTGAGCGGATTCAGCAGGAAGCGGACCGTGGGCATGATGAACGAGGTCACGCCCATGGCCATGGGCTGGAGCAGTCCGTGCACCAGGCCATAGTCATGGAACCAGGGCAGCCAGGTCAGAGACCTGGCGTGCGCGGGGTCGAGCGGGGCGGCATCACCGAGTGCCCGGCATTGGGCCAGGGCCTGTGCGTGTGTGATCGCTACGCCTCGCGGCTGGCTGGTCGAGCCGGACGTGTACTGGAGGTAGGCGCAGGCATCGGGCGTGACGGCGGTCTGCGCATCCTGGGTGTCCTGTACGCCCTGTACGTCTTCACCCTGGGTGCAGTTCAAGGCGCTCCAGCGAACCCTTGGCAGATGGGCCCGTGCTTCTTCCAGGAGTCCGGCCGAGGCCCAGGCTTGCGACACCTGTGCATCTCGGATGATGCCTTCCAGCCGGCGCAGGGCCTGTCCGGAATGGCGGTTGTCCGGACTGGGAGCCGGCACGGGCACCAGTCGGGCGGCCAGGCATGCCCAGAACAATTGAACAGCTTCCAGGCCGTTGTCCATGGCCAGGAGCACCCGGTCGCCCGGTTGCGAATGCTGGCGCAAGAGTCCGGCCAGCTGCCGGGCCGATCTGGCCACCTGTTCGAAGCTCAGGCTCTCGGCCATGTCCAGCTGGCTGTCCAGCATCGCATAGGCCAGGCAGGATCCCTTGGCTGCTGCCTGCCCGTTCAGAAGCTCCAGCAAGTCTCCCGCCGTCCATTGTCCCGGCAATGTCAATCTCGTTTCTCCCTGACTGGGTGTACTGGGTCTGTGCTGCCGGCATGAACGGGACTGGTCACCTGCCCCGTATGGGCGACTGCTCAGCGCTGGACGCATGTTCTACATGCGTTTATTGTGACCCTCAATCGGGTATGGGTCTCTTCCTGTTTTCCACCATCCTTTTCATGTGGTCGATGCGGGCAAGAAACTCTGCCTCGAAGGTGTGCTTCCTCGCAAACTCCAGGCCGGCCTGGGCCATTTCAATCATCGTTTGTGGTGCACTGGCCAGCCGGGCAACTTCACCGGCCAGTGCCTGCCAGTTGTCCATGGGCACGGCGCGTCCGGCTGGACACTGGCGCATGAGTCCTGCAAACGCCTCGTTGTCGTATCCGACGATGGGGACGCCGCAGGCCATGGTCTCCAGGTAGGTGCAGGACGGATCCCCCTGCCTGTGGCAGCAGACGAACAGGTCGATCTCTGCGCGCATGCGCGGCATCAGTTCGGTGGCAAAGTCCAGGACGCCAGGCAGGAAGACGGCGTCTTCCAGCCGGTGCCTTGCGATGTCCGCCACCATGGCATCGCGCAACGGGCCATCGCCCCAGATGTCGAAGCGGAATGGAACGCTCAGCTCTCGCAAGGCCGTGGCCACCTTCAGCAGGTGATCGGCCCCCTTCATGGAGTTCAACCTGCCACTGAAGGCCAGGCGCAGCGGTCGCGCCGGGCTGGGCGCAAAGGTGCGACCGGCCAGTGCCGGTGCGTCGGGGATCATCCCGGGCGAGACGCGGCTGTCGAAATACAGCAGGGTGTCGGCGCCAAGATGGCGGTAGGCCTCATAGGTCGGTGTGCCGTTGCATTGCAGTCCGGCAGACTGCCTGATCGACGCCACGATGGCCTTCTCCTGGCCGATTGCCCATTGGCGGCGGCGCCAGCGCCGCCAGAAGACGGGGTTGTCCGAATCCACGATCTGCAGGCGCGTCTTCAGGGAATACTCGGTGACCATCACAAACGGCACACCCGCCTGTTTGCAGGTGGCCGCAGCGTGGTTCATGCGGTGGTCGGTGCCACCCATCACCACACCGGCTTCCAGTAGGGCCCGGCGCGCGGGCTCCGTGTCGAAGCGGGCCACCACCACCTTGAAGGGAAGCTCATCCACCCGAACCCAGACGTCGTCAAGGTTGACGGATTGCTTGCTTGGGTCGGGCTCGATCAGCAAGATCACCGGGCCGCCCCAGAGGTCCACATAGGACTGCATGCCGGCGATGAATTTGCCGGTCAGCCGGATCTGGCCGGGCCGCCCGACACCGGCTGCCAGGCTGGGCGCTACCAGTAGGGAATGGTTCATGAGACGTTCGGGCCCAGGTCAATGGATCATCAGGCTGATCACCAGTCCCTGGAACTGCGCCAGTCTGCCTTCAATTGCGCAAGGGGTGGCATCGCGGGCCTCTGCTTTCAGGGGACGAACGGCAAAGCGTGCCTCACCCAGGGCCGGCTCAAGGTCGATTGCGACGTCCTGAAAGTCCAGCAGGGTCCGGATGTGCGGGTAAACCCATTTGTAATAGGATTCCTTTGCGCAGAAAAGACGGGTCACCCAGCGTGCGCGCATCGGTGCAGGCAGCTCACCAGCCTGCAGCAACTCGTCCGGCGTGCAGATCAAGGACCACAGGTCGGGGGACAGGTCCTGGTCGATCTCCACGTCCACGCCGACCGACGTCCAGTGCCTGCGATCGGCCACCACCGCCACACAGCTTGTCCGGCAGTGGGAGATGGAGCCGACGAGTCCGTTCGGCCAGCAGGGCGAACGGTCGGGATGGGCCGGAATCGGGGCGCCTGGCCACCCCAGCCTGCGCATGGCGTCACGGGCTGCCGAACGACCGGCAGCGAATTCCCGCTGCCGCCGCTCGATGGCGCCCCTCACCACGGCCCGCTCGGTGGGCTCCAGGCGGGACAGGTCGCCGTCCTCCGTGCTTCGGCAAGCCACCTTGGCCCGGGTGCCGAGCCAGTCTTGCAGCTCGCACTCCAGGCGACGGTGGTCCACCGGTGCCGGGCGGTGTTCCATGATCAGCCCGGGCTGCCCTGGCCAGCGCGCATGGCACGTCGCCGCGACATGGCATCGGCGCGCATCTGCGCCCGTTCGGCGGTGTCCGCCGCTGCCGCAGCGTTGTCCTCGACGGGCCGGTCATCCAGATGACGCGCCAGCGACTCGAGGACCGGGAAGCGGAAGATATCGGTGATGCTCAGCTTGCTGTTGCCCAGCGATTGCCGGATCTCGCGGTGGGCCTGCACGGCCAGCAGCGAGTGTCCGCCCAGGGCGAAAAAGTTGTCCTTGGCGCCCACGCGGGGCACGCCAAGCACCTTGACCCAGATTTCGGCGATCTTCTGCTCGATTTCGTTGTCTGGTGCGACAAAGGCCTCGGTCTCGACCGTTTGCGCGACGGCGCTGGGCGCGGGCAAGGCCTTGCGGTCGACCTTGCGGTTGGGCGTGAGCGGGAACTCGTCGACGGTCACAAAGTGGGCCGGCACCATGTGTTCGGGCAGCACGGCGGCCAGGGCTGTGCGCAGCCCCTCGCTGGCCACGCCCGGGTCGGTTCGCAGATAGGCGACCAGACGCACATCGCCCGGGTTGTCCTCGCGTGCGACGACCACCGCCTGGCGCACACCGGCCTGCCCTTCGAGCACGGCCTCTATCTCGCCCAGTTCGATCCGGAAACCCCGGATCTTGACCTGGAAGTCGGCGCGGCCAAGGAAGTCGATCCGTCCGTCGGGCCGCCAGCGGGCCAGGTCGCCGGTGCGGTACATGCGCGCGCCGCCAGGCGCTGCGCATTCGGGCCGGACAAAGGGGTCGGGCACAAAGCGCTCGGCCGTCAGGTCGGGACGCTGCCAGTAGCCGCGCGTCACGCCGTCGCCACCGATGTAGAGCTCGCCCGGCACGCCGACGGCGACCGGTTCGAGATGCTCGTCCAGCACGTACATCTGGGTGTTGGCTATCGGGCGACCGATGTTGACCACCGCTTCGCCGGCGCTCGCGGTTTCGGTGGACGACCAGATGGTGGTCTCGGTCGGCCCGTACATGTTCTCGATCCGGGCCTGTGTGTAGCGGCCCAGTTCGGCCACCAGCGTGCCCGGCAGGGCTTCACCCCCGATCATCATGAGCCGGACTTTCGAGAGCGCCATGCGCGCTTCGTCGTTCATGGCGATCATGCGCGCCATGCTCGGTGTGCACTGCAGGTGTGTCACCTTGTGGCGCACGATCTGGGCCGCAATCGAGAAATCGTCGTCGGGCAACTGGGCCGGTTCGTTCGAACGGCGCAGCACTTCGGCCAGCGGGTACAGGGCTTCGAGCACCTTCTCGCTGGGAATGCCGTAGTCGATCAGGCAGGCCACCTCGTTGACGCCGATGCGCTTGAGCTGCTCGACGCGCTGCAGGCAGTCCTCCACCGTGCCGAACAGGCCGGAGTCCTCGAAGTAGCGCTGGAAGGCAAAGTCGAGGATGCCTTCGAGCTCCTCGGGGCTGAGGGTGCGGATGTCGATTTCGGCCGGATTGGTCACGCCCTTGGGCCGCTTGAAGGCCGGGAAGGCCCATGCGTACTGCTTGATCAGGCCGGCGGCGCTGCGCAGGTAGTCCTTCATCGGACCGCGCGCGGTCTCTCGGGCCTGTTCGCGGTCGCGTGCGACGTATGTGTGCAGCATCAGCGTCACGGTGAACTGCGCCGGATCGTGTCCTGCGGCGCGCAGTGCGTCGTGGTAGAGGCGGATCTTGTCGGCCACTTCGTCGATGGTCTGTCCCAGCAGGTGGGTCAGCACATGGGCGCCGACGCGGCCGGCATCGCGCCAGGTCTCGGGGTTGCCGGCCGTGGTGATCCAGATGGGCAACTCCTTGGAGACTGGACGCGGCTGCGTCTTGACGGCGAAGGTGCCGTTCCTGGTCGGGAAGTCCACAGCCTCGCCGCGCCACAGTCGCCGGACCTGTTCGGTGGCCTCGAACAGGGCATCGCGGTTCGCGGGTGGCGTGTTCTCGGGTCGCAGCACGAAGTCGTCCGGGTGCCAGCCCGAGGCCATGGCCAGTCCGGCCCGGCCATTGGTCAGGTTGTCGATGACGGCCCAGTCCTCGGCAATGCGTGCAGGGTGGTGCAACGGCGCCACACAGCTGCCCGCGCGCACGCCGATGTTCTTGGTGACGGCTGCCACTGCGGCACCGGTCACCGACGGGTTGGGATAGGGGCCGCCGAAGGCGTGGAAGTGGCGTTCCGGCGTCCAGACGGCACAGAACCCGTGGTTGTCGGCAAACCGGGCGCCTTCCAGCAGCAGTTCGTACTTCTTGGGGCCGGCGCCGTCGTCGTTACCCCAGTAGTAGATGCTGAAGTCCATCTTGCTGCCAGCCAGCGGCAATCGGCTGCCGCCCGACACCAGGGTCCGGTTCTCGTCGCTGGAGAGCACCAGCTTGAAGCCGCGGGCCAGGGTGTAGAACAGTTCGAGCACCGAAATGTCGAAAGACAGGCTGGTGACGGCCAGCCAGACACCGGGCGGGTCATGCTCGATGCGGTCGTCCATGCCGCGGAAGAAGTTGGCCACGTTGCGGTGCTCGACCATCACGCCCTTGGGCCGGCCGGTCGAGCCCGAGGTGTAGATCATGTAGGCGATGTCCGACGGCTGGACGCCGCTGGACGGGTCGGTGTCGGGCTGCTGTGCGATGGCAGGATCCTGGTCGATCACCAGCACCTGGGCCTGGTGCGCTGACAGGTCGTCCAGCAAGGCCGACTGGGCCACGATGACCGGGGCGCCGCTGTCCTCGATGTAGAGCGCGATGCGGTCGGCAGGATAGGCCGGGTCCAGCGGTACGTAGCCGCCGCCGGCCTTCTGGATGGCCAGTGCGCCCACCAGCAGATCCAGTGAGCGCTGGGCATACAGGCCGACCAGGGTGCCGGGGCGCACGCCCATGCCGGCGAGCCGGTGGGCGACCTGGTTGGCACGCCGGTTGAGCTGGTCGTAGCTCAGGCTGACACCTTCGAACACCACGGCCGTGGCCTCGGGCGAACGGCGCACCTGCTGCTCGAAGAACTGATGCACGCAGGTCTGCCGCTCGTAGTCGCAACGGGTATCGTTCCAGTCGTGGAGCACGCGCTGGCGCTCGGCGTCCGACATGAGCGGCAGGCGGCCCAGGGCCACCCCATCGCTGTCGGGGGCCACCAGCGCTTCGGCCACACGCTGCAGACGTTGGGCCAGTTCGTGGGCCACCGCCTCGGTCAGGCGCTTCGCATCGAACCACAGGGTGGGACCATTCGTGCCAGTGAGTGCGACAGCGATGGCGCAGCCGTCGATGGCACCCGCCTCCTCGTTCACGCCGACCTGGGGCACGGTGAGCGAATGGATGGCGGGGTCCCGCAGTACCAGGTCGAGCGCGAACGCCGGGTGGCGCGCGGCTGTTGCCTGGCTTTGCGCCAGTTGCTGTGCCAGTTCGCCGAATGCGGTGTCGTTGCCGGCGTCCAGTCGCAGAGGTACCCAGGTCGAGAAATAGCCGGGCAGCCGGGGTGCGCCAGTCGCCCGCCAGGCCAGGTCCAGGCGGGCGCGTCCGCTGACCCGGACCGCCCAGGCCGCGATCACGGCGCCCAGGCGGGGGCTGTCCAGGCCGTCGGGCAACTGGAGCCGGATCGGGCGAAGGTCGGGCGTGCCGGTGGCGGCGGCCACGGAAGGCAGCTCCACCGGTTCGGGTGCCTGCAGGTGACGTCGCCAGGTGGCTTCGCCTCCCACCACCATGGCCTGGACGTCGGTCAGGTGCTGGCCCGAGTCGGTATCCGGCAGCACCAGGCGATCGCCGGCCTTGACCACAGTGGTCGGGCACACCGCCTGACCGTTCATGTCGCGCAGACCGGTCAGGCGAACCGGGGCTGTGCCGGTTCCCACCACGAGGCCGCCCATGGTCGCTTCGATGACTTCGCCAGGCGCGGCGACAGGCAGTTGCTCTTCGCCCGCTGCCGAAGCGACGGCCAGGACGCGACCGCCGATTTCCAGCTTGGGCACGCTCAACGGGTTCCAGTAGCTGCCATGGTCCAGCGCGGACACGAGCGAGACGATGTCTGCGGCAGGTCGGGCCAGGTCGATGCGAGCCCCGGCCGCCGGACGGTCCAGCCGGGCATGGTAGCTGCGCTGTCCCAGGTCCTGGGGCGTGCGTCGCAGCTGGCCGGCCTGCAAGTCGGTCAGCAGTTCGCCAAAGGACTCGATGGCGGCTTCGTAGCAGCGGGTATTGAGCGTCAGCGCGGTTTCCTGGGGCGCCAGGTCGAACAGCTTCTGTCGCAGGATGTCGCCTTCATCGATACCGCCCTGCATCAGGTGCCAGGTCACGCCGTGCTGCTTTTCGCCGGCCAGGATGGCCCAGACCGGCGCATTCAGGCCGGCATGGCGCGGCAGCGGACCGTCGTGGAAGTTGATGGCCCCCTGGCGGGCGCGGTCGATCAGCGACTGCTCGATCACCGAGAGGTTGGCAATGCTCAGCAGCCAGTCGAAGTCCGTGTCGGCCACCCGTGCTGCCAGCCCCTGCCCCGGTGCCTCGACCCGCAAGCCCAGGCTCGCCGCCCACTGGCGGATATCGGGGTTGCGGGTGACCACGGCCCTGATGGAGTGCCCGCCCTGTCGGATCAGTTCCGCACACTGGATGAGCAGGGATTCATTGCCAATGATGACGCAGGAAAAGGGACTCATCGGAAGCTCCGTGCAACTGCAATAGGTGTTAGGTTTGTGGCATGGAATCGCGCCCCATCAGGCGGCGGTGCCAGGCGCTGCGCAAGGCATGGGATACCAGGTCTCGAAGGAAGTACGTTTCCTGGTTGTTGCCTTTGGTGCCGCCGCTCAGGAGGCGGCGAGCGCGCAGGATCATCGCGCCGGTCACGAAAGCCAGTGTCGCCAGAATGGCATAGCCCAGGCCATGGTTCTTGCAGAAGAACCGCATGCGCGAGTCGAACCAGTAACCGGGCATGCGCTTCCAGTTTTTCATGCCGGTCGAGACCGACCCGATGTGCATGACCTGGCTCTGGGGAACATAGACCGACGTCCAGCCGGCGCGGCGCGCGCGCAGACACAGGTCGGTTTCTTCGAAATAGAGGAAGAACTGCTCGTCGAAGCCATGCGTCTGTTCGTACACCGCGTGGCGGACCATCAGGCTGGCACCGGCGATCCAGTCGACTTCCTGGGTGGAGGCCGGTGCCGGCATGGCCACGATGTACCGCCTGAGCAGGCGGGATATCGGACCGGTGCAGGCACCGCCTTCGAACTCGCTGAGAATGGTCGGAAACCGGAACGCCGTCTGGTGCGGGCTGCCGTCTTCCCCGTGGATGCGGCTCCCTGCGAATCCGGCCTGGGGGTGGCTTTCCAGGTAATCGACCAGAACGCGGATGGCGCCCGGTTCCGGAAAGGCGTCGGAGTTGAGGATGTAGACGTAGTCCGGCGTCGATCCGTCGGGCAGACCCTGCCGGACACCAAAGTTGTTGCCCGCGCCGTAACCGCCGTTGTGCCCGGACTGGAACACGCGAACACGCGACCAGGCTGCTGCCTGGACGGCGGCCTGGATCTGCTCGAAGGAACCGTCGCCCGAGTCGTTGTCCACCACCGTGATGGCGCCTTCCAGGCCCTCCATCTCGCGCAGCGCGGCCTCGACCGCCTTGACGGTCAGGTCCGGCGTCCGGTAGTTGAGGACCACCGTCAGTACGCGGGGAGATGCCGACGTGTTCATGGTCTGGTCGCGCCGCCTGCAGCGGTCGCTTCTGCGGTCGAAATGCAGTCCTTCAGGAGCGATGCCAGCACCCGCACATTGGGCTCCAGCACCATGGAGTCGTGGTCGCCGGGGACCTCCAGCACGCGCAGTGAGGGCATGTACCGGGTCCAGTCGTTGTCCGGGTAGACGAAGTCGCGGTCGCGGTTGACCCATCGGCCGCCAGAGACCTTCCAGCGCTTGTCCAGCGGCGGACGGAACAGCACCGTCGATCCATCCCAGGGTTGCACAGCGTAGCGCGGCAAGGCATGGCGGAACGCAGCCTCGATGGCCTCGTTGTGCAGCTGGTGTGACGCTGCCTGGACCGCCGGCTGCTGGCGTGCCTGCCGTTGCCGGACTTCCCAGTCCCAGCGCTGGCGCAGCCAGCGCCACAGGAATCCCGGCCCCTGTTCGCGGATCTCGGTCAGCTTGATCAGGACCTTGTCCTTCCTGCTCAGTGCCGGTCCCATTGGCAGGGGCGTGTCCAGCAGCACGAGCAGGCTGACCTTTTCACCGGCGGCTTCGAGCTGCCGCGCGATCTCGTAGGCCGTGATGCCGCCGCCCGAGAAGCCGCCCAGCAGGTAGGGTCCATGGGGCTGGACCTGGCGGATTTCTGCAATGTAGTCTGCGGCAGCTTCCTCGAAGGTCGAGTGGGGCTCCTGGTCACCGTACAGGCCGCGGGCCTGCATGCCGTAGAACGGCCGGTCAGTGCCCAGCAGCCGCGCCAGGTGGCGCAGGTTCAGCACGTTGCCGAACATGCCGGCCATCAGGAAGAACGGAGTCCGTTCCCCGCCTTCGCCATCGTGCATGGCCACCAGGTGGGTGAAGTGGCGGCGGCTTGGCCGGGGCGCTGCCGCCGCACCGTGTTCGGCCTGGTCGTCGGTGGCGCCGATGCGTTCGCGGATCATGCCCGCGCACAGCGCAATGGTGGGCGCTTCGAACAGCACCGAGATCGGGAACTCGACCCGGTAGGCCTTCTTGATCATCGCGAACAGCCGCACGGCGATCAACGAATGGCCGCCGAGGTCGAAGAAACTGTCTTCGATACCCACCTGGTTGACACCGAGCAGTTCCTCCCAGAATCCGACCAGCGTCCGCTCCACGTCATTGCGGGGCGCGACGTATTCGCTGTCCAGGTCGGGTCGCTGGAATTTCTGTCCGTCGCCGGACTCGGTGGCCATCGACTGGCCGGCCTGACGCACCAGGGCATCCAGGTCCATCGACGAGACAATGACTTGCGGCAGGCCGGTGGCCAGTGCCCGTCCGAACGCGTCGGCCCCCTCGGCCGGCCGAATGCCCTGCGAGATGTTGTACTGGAGCTGCTCTTCGCCGGGCGAGAGCTTGGGGCCGCCGTCGTCACTGGCGCCTGCCGAGTCGAACTCGACCTCTCGCGGGTCGATCGGACTTGCGGCGCCAAAGGCGCCTTCTTCCAGCCGGCGGATGGAGAAGCCTTCGATCTGCAGGCAGACCTCGCCCTGATCGTCGAACAGGGTGACGTCGAACACGGCAAACGGGGCGTCTGCCCGGTTGTCCTGTGCGTTGCGGACCCAGCTCCAGATCGTGGCCGGCAACGGCCGGTATACGCGCACCAGACGGTAGGACACGGGCACCCACAGGTGGTCTGCCGCATAACCGTCGATCAGCTTCATGGCCCAGCCGGTGGCCAGGTCCAGCAGGGCCGGGTGCAGGAGATATCCCTGCTGAAGGTCGCCGGCGAAGGCCTCGGGCAGTTGCAGCCTGGCAATGCCTTCGCCCTGACCGAAGGCCACCGATTGCACCACGCGCCAGCGAGGCCCGAAATTCAGGTGTCTTTCCTGCGGTGAGCGCCAGCCCGAAGGATCTTCTGTCCGGCCGGACGGGCAGCGGGACAGCACAGTCTGGACATCGACCGTTTCGGCGGCGGGCAGGGTACCCAGCACCAGGCTGGCCTGGGCATTGAGCTGGAATCCGGCGCGGCCGTTGAGCCGGCAGTCGCTGCGTGCTTCGAACCGGTAGCCCTCGTCGCTGCGTGCCAGACGCACGCGCAGCTGCCGGGGCTGCTCGTTGTCGACTTCGAGTGGCCGGAAGAAATACAGGTCCTGGATGGCAAAGGGGCGGCACTCGCCGTTGCCGCGCAAGGCTTCGGCAGCCAGTTCCAGGTAACCCGTGCCTGGCATCAGTGCCTGCCCGGAGCGGGTCCGGTGCCCGTCCAGGATCCAGCGGTCCTCGCATCGCAGTATGGATGTGAACAGCCGGTGCCCCTGGGCATCGAAGGTGGCTTCGTCCAGCAGCGGCTGGTTGGCCGGATGGCGGGGCGCCGGGGGCTTCTCGCCCAGGCGCTCGGCCATGGCCGAGGCGGCCATGCCGACTTCGTTCCAGACGCCCCAGTTGATGGCCAGCACACGGGTCCTGCCGCCCGCACGGTGCCGGGCATAGGCGTTGAGGTACTCGTTGGCCGCCACATAGTCGATCTGTCCGGCAGGGGCCGTGACCGTGCTGGTGGACGCGAACAGTACCAGGGCATCGATGCTGCCGTCCGGGAACAGGTCGTGCAGGATCTGCACGCCGTGCACCTTGGGCGCAAACACCTCCTCGACGCTGCCCGGGGACTTGGTCAGCAACGGGCCGTCGTCGACCACGCCAGCGGCGTGGATGACGGTGTGGATGCGTCCGAATCGCTCCTGGGCCTGCTGCGCCACCGACTTCATGTCGTTGACGTTGCAGACGTCGGCCGCCAGTGTCAGGACCTCGGCGCCCAGGTCCTGCAATCGCCGCACCGCCAGGATCCGCCGCACACGGGTATCGTCCGGGCCCTGCGTGCGCAGGATGTCATCCCACTGGTCGGCCGGTGGCAACGCGCTGCGGGTCAGCAGGACCAGCCGCGCATGCTTCTCGTGCGCCAGACGTTCGGCCAGCGTGAGGCCGATGCCACCCAGTCCGCCGGTGATCAGGCAGACGGCACGTTCTGGCATGGCAGACAGCGCCTCTGCCGGCGGCAAGGGCAGCCGGACATGGGTCAGTTCCAGCCGGCGCGGACCGCGCAGCGCCGCCTGCCGGTTGCCCGCAGGTGACATCAGTTCTTCCAGCACCTGGACGACCAGGGCCTGGGTGGCGGCCGGATCGGGCCGGGCACGCCACCCGGAAGGCTGCTCGGGCAGTTGCAGGTCCAGCCAGTCGCAGCTCAGGCCGGGCAGTTCGCGGGGGATGACCTTGGCCGGACCCGCCGCCGTGGCCTTCTCGGGATAGGGCAGCACTTCGTCGCGCACCTGCGCGGCGCCCGTGCTCAGCACCGTGAGGTGCATGGGCTTGGGCAGGCTCTCCTCGGTCATGGCCTGGGCCAGGAACAGCAGGCTGAAGAAACCCTGCTCCAGATTGCGGTGGAAAAAACTGCTGCCGGGCCTGAAGCGCTCTTCGCGGGTGACCAGCCAGGCGTGCACGATGGCCTGGGGCGGCTGTCCTGAGGACATCAGTTCGCGCACCAGTTCGTCATAGCCTTCCCGGCCGCGTTCGGGGGCCAGCAGGAATTCGTGCTCGCTCACGCGGGCAAAGACATCGCCGGCGCGCACCATGGTGACCCGATGGCCTGCATCGCGCAGGGGAGCCATGACGGCGTCGGCCAGGCCGGACTCGTCGGCAAATACCAGCCAGTGCCGAGCCTCGGTGCCGGCCAGCTCGGTCGACACGTCGATGTCACACTCGGCCGGGCGGGGGCGCCAGCGGGGCTGGTAGCCCCATTGAGCGACGTCGTCCACGCGTGCCGGCCGGGTTTCCTGCGGCGCAGCCGTGGCGACGCCCGGATGGATGAAATAGGGTTTGCGCTGGAAGGCGTAGGTGGGCAGGGGCACGCGCTGGCGGCGGGTCTCGCCCCAGATCGGCTCCCAGTCGACCGGCACGCCATTGGCCCACAGGCGTCCCAGGGTGCCGACGAACCAGACATCGTCGGGCACCGCATGTTCGGGGTGTCGCAGGGCATTGATCACCTGCGAGGCCGGCACGCCATTGGCCTGGGCCAGCGAACCCAGGGCTTTGCCGGGTCCCACTTCCAGATAGACCCGTTGCGGATTGGCCGCCATCAGGGTGGCCATGCAGTCGGCAAAATGCACCGTGTTGCGCAGGTGGCCGACCCAGTACATCGGATCGGTGGCCTGCGCGGCACCCAGAAGGGTGCCGTCGCGGTTGGAGATGATGGGCAGCCTGGGCGGACTCAGCCGAATGCTGCGCAGATAGGCCCCGAAACGCTCCAGAATGGGTTCGAGCATGCGCGAATGGGCGGCAATGTCGATCTGGATGCGTTGCGGCTCGATCTCTCGTTCCCGCAGCCGTGCTTCGAGCCGGTCCAGCGCATCCTGCGGCCCCGACACGACGCACAGCTCGGGCGCGTTGACGCTGGCCATGTCCAGCTCGTCGTCCATGAACGCCTGCAGGGCGGCGGGAGAAAGCGGCACGCTGAGCATGCCGCCCGGTGGCACGGTGTCGAACAGCTGGCCGCGCAAATGCACCAGGCCGATGCCGTCCTCGAAGGACATCACGCAGGCCAGGCAGGCGGCGGTGTTCTCGCCCATGCTGTGGCCGACCAGAGCTGCCGGCCTGACGCCCCAAGACATCCACAGCTGGGCCAGTGCATGCTCGACGAGCATGATCAGCGGCAACTGGACCGACGGGCGCTTCAGGCGTTCGACGGCCTGTGCATGCTGCTCGGCCGTGGGCAGCCAGATCGCCCGGATGTCGTAGTCGATGCGCTTTTGCAGGATCTCCAGCCCGCGGTCCATCCAGTCCTGGAACACCGGCTCGGTGGCGTAGAGCTCGCGTGCCATGCCTGCGTACTGCGCACCGCCGCCCGGGAACATGAACACCACCTCCGGGTCATCGACCAGGTGCTGGTGGTTGAACACGCGGCGGGGGTCACCGCCCTCGAGCAGGTCGGCCGCTTCGGTGTGGCTGGCGGCCACCAGCACGCGGCGTTGCTCGAATGCCCTGCGCCCTTCCTTCAGGGTCCAGGCGATATCGGCCAGGGGCTGTTCAGGATGGGCACGAAGGTGGGCGGCCAGTGCTCGGGCATTGGCCTCCAGCGCGGACCTGGACCGGCCCGACACCACCAGCAGCTGGAAGGGCCAGTCCGACGGTTCGGACGGCGCGCGCTCCGGCGCCTCTTCGACCACCACATGGGCGTTGGTGCCGCCGACGCCGAGCGAGTTGACGCCGGCGCGACGCGGACCCTTGTGGGAAACCCATTCGCGGAGACTGTCGTTGACCAGAAACGGGCTGGACTCGAAATCGATGGACGGGTTGGGGGCTTCATAGCCCAGACTGGGTGGTATCTCGCGGTGCTTGAG
Source organism: Burkholderiaceae bacterium (assembly GCA_041396505.1). Classification (GTDB taxonomy): domain Bacteria; phylum Pseudomonadota; class Gammaproteobacteria; order Burkholderiales; family Burkholderiaceae_C; genus Hydrogenophaga. Next base: position 378,130 of record JAWKYL010000005.1, on the reverse strand, counting down.
TGCCAGAGCCACCTTGGTCAGGCTGGCCACGCCGGCGGCCGTGTCCAGGTGGCCGATGTTGGTCTTGACGGAACCGATGCGGCAGAAACCGGTGTCCTGCGTCGACGCGGCGAAGGCCTGGGTCAATGCAGCCACCTCGATCGGGTCGCCCAGGTAGGTGCCGGTGCCATGGCATTCGACATAGTCGATGGTGTCGGCCGGGACGCCGGCCACCACATGGGCCTCGGCGATGGCCTTGGCCTGTCCGTCCACGCTCGGCGCCAGGTAGCCGGCCTTGGCGGCGCCGTCGTTGTTGACGGCTGATCCCTTGATCACGGCCCAGATGTGGTCACCGTCCCGGATGGCGTCATCCAGGCGGCGCAGTACCACGGCGCCTGCGCCGGAGCCGAACACCGTGCCCTGCGCCCGGTGGTCGAAGGCATGGCAGTGGCCGTCCGGGGACAGGATCTCGCCTTCCTGAAAGATGTAGCCGCGCGCGTGGGGCAGCTCGATGGTGACGCCGCCGGCCAGCGCCATGTCGCATTCGCCCAGCAGCAAAGACTGGCAGGCATAGTGCACCGCAACCAGCGACGTCGAGCAGGCCGTCTGGATGTTGATGCTCGGACCCTTGAGGTCGAAGATGTGGCTGACCCGGGTCGAGAGGAAATCCTTGTCGTTGCCGGTGTGGCGCAGCAGGAACATGCCCGTGCTGGCCACCAGGTCCGGGTTGGAACAGATGTTGAAGTAGAAGTAGCTGCCCATGCCGCAGCCGGCATAGACGGCGATCAGGCCGGGAAAACGCTCGGGCGGATGCCCTGCACTCTCCAGGGCCTCCCATGCCACCTCCAGGAACTGGCGGTGCTGCGGGTCCATGATGGCCGCTTCTTTGGGGCTGAAGCCAAAGAAGTCGGCGTCGAACTGCTCGAATCCGTCCAGCACGGCGGCGGCGGGCACGTAGTTGCGGTGCCGCATCCGGTCAGGACTTTCGCCGTTGGCGCGAAGCTCTTCCTCGGTGAGACGGCGGATCGATTCGACGCCTGCGCGAAGATTGGCCCAGTAGGCCTGTGGGTCGGCCGCACCCGGCAGGTGGGTGGCCATGCCGACGATGGCGATGTCGTTGCTTGAGCTGGATGACGTGGTCACTCGGGCCTCTGGCTGCTTGGTCCGGGCGATGTCCTCCCCCCGGGTTAGACCATTATTACTCAGCCGTCTGTCGGTGGGCTGAGGGTTTCGTCACGCTTTCTAGGGAGGTGTGCTGTCCCTGAACTGGCTGTCGCCCAGCTGGCTGTCCCCGGACCGCAGGTCGCCGGACTGGCTGTGGTGAAAATTGATGTCGCCCAGCACGCCAAAATGGCTGCGGTCCCGGAGCACATCCTCGATGATGTGCACGTCGATCAGGCGGGCGTCGGCGGCAAACCCATAAACGAGCGCCATGTCGCACAAGATGTTGTTGCTGCGTGGAATGCCGCCGGCGGCCCGGGCAATCTTGGCCGTGGCCAGCGGCGTGAACAGCTGCCGGTCCCGTCCGGCGACCTTGAGCCGATGGTCGATGTAATCGCCGACTTCGACCGAATTGAGTGGTGGAATGAAGAAGTCGGCTGCCACCCGTTGCGCGAACTGCTGCAGCTCCGGGCGCTTGAGCAGGTCGCGCAACTGGGGTTGCCCGACCAGGATCACCTGCAGCAGCTGGTCCTTGTCGGCGTTGATGTTCGAGAGCATGCGCAGCGACTCCATGGCCGGCGGGCTCAGGTTCTGTGCCTCGTCGACGATGAGCATCACGCGGCGCCCTTTGCCGTACTCGCCGATCAGGAAGCGCTGGAAAGCGTCATAGCGGGCGACGGGCGAGAGGCCGTCGTACGGTTGCCCGTAGGCCAGCATGATCCATTCGGTCAGGTCGGTCAGGTCGGGGTGGGTGTTGGTCACCATGCCGACACAGACCGCATCACCCAGCTCGTTGAGCAGGCGGCGGATCAATGTGGTCTTGCCGCAACCGATGTCACCGCAGATGACCGTGAAACCGGCGCGGTTGTGGATTGCATACTCCAGCATGGTGTAGGCCAGTGCATGGCGCTTGCCCATGTAGAGGAAGTCGGGGTCTGGCTGGATGGAGAAAGGTTTCTCCTTCAGGCCATAGAACGATTCGTACACCTTCGGTTTTCCCGTTCAGGATGGATTGCGCGGCGCGACAAGGGCCTTGGCGTCAGGCACGCGAAACGAGTCTACCTGATGTGTGCGAAAGATCCGGGGTTCGACCCTGTGATAATGTGGCGGTCGCAAGGCGGCTGTCCGACGGTGTTCGGCCGCTGCTGGCGCAGCCCAAGACAATTTTCCGGGGGGAATCGACCATGAAGGGTGCGGATGAGGGTTGGCAGGACAGGACCGGCGTCCAGTCCGGGCCCGGGCAGATGGACGTGCCCGTGTCATCCACCTACGTCCTGATTTCCCCCTGCAGGAACGAAGCGGCTTACATGCGCTCGACTTTGGACTCGATCGTGTCGCAGAGCGTCCTGCCGACCCGCTGGGTCATCGTCGATGACGGCTCCACCGACGAGACACCTGCCATTCTGCAGTCCTACGCCGAACGTTATCCCTGGATCCAGATCGTGACGCGCCAGGACCGCGGGCACCGCTCGGTCGGCCCGGGCGTGATCGATGCCTTCTATGCGGGCTACAAGGCCATCCGGCCGGCCGACTATGAATTCATGTGCAAGCTGGACCTGGATCTCGAGCTGCCGCCGTGCTATTTCGAGATCCTGATGCAGCGGATGCGGGACAACCCGCGTATCGCCACCTGCAGCGGCAAGGCCTATGTGCGCGAAGGGGACGGATTGGTGGCCGAACGGCATGGCGACGATACGTCGCTGGGCATGACGAAGTTCTACCGGGTCAGCTGCTTCGAGAGGATCGGTGGCTTCGTGCGCGAAGTCATGTGGGACGGCATCGACAACCACCGCTGCCGCATGCACGGCTGGGTGGCCTGCAGCTGGGACGAGCCCGATCTGCGCTTCGTCCACTTGCGACCGATGGGCTCCAGCCAGGACAACATCTTCGTCGGCCGCATGCGGCACGGCTACGGGCAATATTTCATGGGCACCGGCTTTGTGTTCATGCTGGCCAGTGCCGTGTTCCGCCTGAACCAGAAGCCATATGTGCTGGGCAGTCTGGCGATGTTGTGGGGCTGGCTGAAGGCCGCCCTGCAGAACAAGCCGCGCTACGACGATCCGGCGTTTCGCCGGTTTCTGCGCAGCTACCACTGGCGCGTGTTGCTGGGAGGCAAGCGACGCGCGCTGGAATCGACCGGGCAGGGCAGCTGATGTGCGGCATTGCCGGCATCATCGGGGTGGCCGACGAACGCCACCAGGCGGCCTTGCGGCGCATGACCGACGCCATGCCCTGGCGCGGACCGGACGCGCAGGGGCACTGGATCTCACCCGCCAGAGCCGGTGGGCAGCAGGTTCTGTTCGGACACCGCCGGCTGGCCATTCTCGATCTCTCGCCGCTGGGTGTCCAGCCGATGGTCTTGCCCGAGACGGGCGACTGTGTCGTCCTCAACGGCGAGATCTACAACTACGAGCAGCTGCGCGCCGAGCTGGCTGACCGTCCGACGGTGCTGCAGTCGACGGGCGACACCGCCGTGCTGCTCCGTCTGCTGGCGCAGCGTCCGGACCAGGCGCTGCCGCGCCTGCGCGGCATGTTCGCCTTTGCCTACCGTGACAACGCCACCGGTCATGTCCTTCTGGCCCGGGACCCGCTGGGCATCAAGCCGCTGTATTTCGCCCGCAACCCCAGGTCGGGCGAGGGTTGGTCGCTGATGTTTGCCTCCGAGGTCCGGGCCATTCTGGCCTCGGGCCTGCTGCCGGAGCATCGGCTCGATCCACGGGCCGTGGCATCGGTGCTGTGGAACGGCTTCACCGTTGCGCCCCACACCGCCGTCGTGGGGGTGGAGTCCCTGTTGCCAGGCGAAGCGGCGTGGTTCGACGGTGAAGGTCAGCTGATCCGGCGTTTCAGCTACTGGTCCTGCCCGCGCGACGCCGACGGTCCCCCAGCCACCCAGGAGGAGCTGGAGTCCGCCCTGCTGGAGTCGGTTCGTGCCCACCTGATCAGCGACGTCCCCGTGGGGGTGTTTCTCTCTGGCGGCATCGATTCGTCCTGTGTGGCCAATCTGGCGGCCAGGTCAGGCAGTGCCACCATCAATACCTTCACGCTGGCCTTCACGGAGGCCGAGCGCAATGAAGGCGACATTGCCCGCCAGGTGGCCCAGGCCATCGGCACCCGCCACACCGAGGTGGTGCTGACCGAGCAGGATTTCCTGGACCGGCTCGAACCGGCACTCGACAGTCTGGATCAGCCGAGCTTCGACGGACTCAATTCCTATTTCATGTCCCGTGCCGTGCGGGATGCAGGCTTCACCGTGGCACTTGTGGGCTCGGGTGGCGACGAGCTGTTCGGTGGTTACACCTCGTTCCGCGACCTGCCGGCGATGCAGCGGATCAACCGCTGGCTCGGCCTGATGCCCCGGGCCGCCAGGGGCCTGGTCGCCCGTGCGGTGACCGGCCTGCTCGTCGGCACGGGCCAGGGCTTCGAACCGCAGACGCGCTGGGCCAAGCTGCCGGACATGGTGGCAGCCGGACCGTCCATCAGCGCTCTATACCAGTTGGCCTATGCGCTGTATCTGCCGGCCAGCCAGAAACGCCTGCTGGCCAACCCTGGCGAAGATGCCGGCCTGGTGGACGGCCTGCCCGACGAGCGCCGCCGGATGCTGCTGGCCGAACTGGAGGGGCGTTCCACGCTGGGTGCGATCGGTGTTCTGGAGCAGCGCCTGTTTCTGGGTGAGCGACTGCTTCGCGACACCGATGCGGCCAGCATGGCGGCGTCGATCGAGACCCGCCTTCCCCTGGTGGACGCCCAGTTGCTGTCGGTCGTCAACCGGCTGGGCGACCATGACCGCTTCCAGCCGGTCCGGCTCAAGGGTATGTTGCGTCGCGCCGGCCTCAAGGGTCTGGATCCGCAGCTCTTCGACAGGCCCAAGTCCGGTTTCGAGCTGCCTTTCGACCGCTGGTTGCGCAATGCCCTGGGCCAGGAAATCGAAGCGACCATGCTGGATGCCGGTTCTGTGGCGGCAGCAGGGCTGAATCCGGCCGAGGTCAGGCGCCTCTGGCTGGCGTTCCGGGCCGGTGCCAAGGGGCTGTACTGGACCCGGATATGGGCCATCTTCGCCCTGATCCGATGGACCCAGGTGAATCAGGTCAGGTACTGACATGAAGGTCGGCTACATCGTCAGCGAGTATCCCAAGGTCAGTCACACCTTCATCCGGCGCGAGATAGCCGCGGTCGAAGCCTGCGGTATCGAGGTGGTCCGGATGTCCATCCGCGATGGCGGGCCCCTGGTCGATCCGCTGGATCAGGCCGAGCATGCGCGCACCCGGTACATCCTTGGCCACGGCGTTGCCCGCTTGTTCAAGGCCGGTCTGTCGGTCCTGCTGCGTGAGCCCCGGCGTACATGGTCGGCCTTTGTCCTGGCCTCGCGCATGGCGCGGGGTGCCGAGCGGCCCTTGCCCTACCACTGGATCTACCTGCTCGAAGCCGCAGTGGTCGCCGGCTGGGTCCGGGAGACAGGCATGACCCACCTGCACGCCCATTTCGGCAGCAACCCTGCGGAAGTGGCCATGCTGGCCGCGCGCCTGGCCGGCATCACCTACAGCTTCACCGCGCACGGCACCGTCGAGACCGACAACGCCGAAGCCATCGGGCTGGGCACCAAGATCCGGCAGGCCCGGTTCGTGGTGGCCGTCAGCGACTACGGTCGGGCCCAGATGATGCGTCGCGCGCCGGCCGATCGCTGGCAGGACATCCACGTCGTGCGCTGCGGCCTGGGGGCCGATTTTCTGGAGGCCAGCCCGGCGCCCGCGCCGCCGCAGGCCGGTTTCCTGGCCATCGGACGCCTGTCCGAGGAGAAAGGACACCTGAGTCTGGTGGAGGCGTTTGCCCAGCTGCTGGCCACCGGTGCCCGTGCACGGCTGGTGCTCGCCGGGGACGGTCCCCTTCGCGCCACCATCGAGTCACGGTGCCGGACGCTGGGCATTGCCGAACACGTTCACATCACCGGATGGGTGTCCAGCGAGCAGGTCAGGCAGCTGCTGACGGAGGCGCGGGCGCTGGTGCTTCCCAGCTACGCTGAGGGGCTTCCCGTGGTCCTGATGGAATCGCTGGCGCTGGGCCGACCGGTGGTGGCGACCTGGGTGGCCGGCATTCCGGAACTGGTCGAGCCCGGCGTCAGCGGGTGGCTGGTGCCGCCTGGGCATGCGGCACGGCTCGGTCAGGCCATGCGCGACTGTCTGGATGCGCCCGCCGAGCAACTGGCGGCCATGGGACGGGCAGGCCAGGCCGTGGTCCGACGCCAGCACGATGTCCGGACTGAAGGGGCGGCGCTGGCGGTGCTCTTTCGGGCGCGTGCGGTCGGTGACCCGTCAGAAGGATGAACGCCGTGTCCGGACAGACCCCGAAACCGCATGTCGGCGCCGTGGTGATCGGCCGCAACGAAGGTGAGCGCCTGCGGCGTTGCCTGGCTTCGCTCCTGCCCGTGGTATCCCGGATCGTGTACGTTGATTCGGGCTCCACCGATGGCTCGGCTGCCCATGCGGCCAGCCTCGGTGTGGAAGTGGTTGACCTGGACCTCTCGCGTCCGTTCACCGCGGCCAGGGCACGCAACGAGGGCTTTGCCCGGCTGACCGCGCTGGAGCCGGACCTGCCCTTTGTCCAATTTGTCGACGGTGACTGCGAGGTGGTGGCGGACTGGGTGCCGGCCGCCTTCGAATACCTGTCGGACAACCAGGACTGCGCCGTGGTCTGCGGCCGCCGACGGGAGCGTTTCCCGGACCGCTCGGTCTACAACTGGCTGTGCGACCGCGAGTGGGACACGCCGCCAGGCGATGCCGACAGCTGTGGAGGGGACGCCCTGATGCGCACCCGGCCGCTGCAGGACATCCGGGGTTACCGGGATGACCTCATCGCCGGCGAGGAGCCCGAGATGTGTCTGCGCCTGCGCCGCCAGGGCTGGCGGATTCGGCGCCTGCCCGAAGAAATGACGTTGCACGATGCCGCGATGACGCGGTTCGGTCAGTGGTGGACCCGGCAGGTCCGCTCGGGTCATGCCTATGCCGAAGGTGCCTGGCTGCACGGCAGCGGACCGGAGCGGCACTGGGTCAGGGAGACGGTGCGGGCCCTGGCCTGGGGCCTGGCCGTGCCGGTGGCCGCGCTGCTGCTGGCCGGCGCCTGGAGTCCCTGGTTCCTGTCGCTGCTGGCGGTTTACCCCTTGCAGTTCCTGCGCCTGGGCCTGCGCAACCGTTCCTGGGCACTGGCCTGGTCGTCGGTGGTGGGGCGATTCGCCGAAACTGCCGGTGTATTGAAGTTTCATCTCACCCGCTGGCGGGGAGGCGACCGGCGCATCATCGAATACAAGTGAATTTGCGGTGGCGGCGGCGATCGGCCGCCGTTCCGCAGTCAGCCACTACCGTCGGTCATGGATCACAGTCTGTTTGTGGCCGACTTCACGCAATCTTCCCCCTGAAGGTCAAGACGACTAATACCAAGGTTGCCATAATCGGGCTAACTCAGCCACCCATCCTGTTCCATGCGTGCTCTACGGAAAGTCAAGTCACACGTCCGCGATGTCGCTGGCGAAGGCCTGCGCATGGCCGGGTTGACTTCGCCCACCCTCTGGGCCCGCGGCAAGCTCAGCGTGGTGACTTTCCACCGGGTGCTGCCTCCATCCCTGCTCGCCAAGTATCCGATTCCCGGCATTGCGGTGACCCCCGACGAACTGGACCATTTTCTGCGTGTTTTCCAGAAGCACTACACCGTCGGACCGCTGTCAGAGATGGCGCGGCGGCATGCCAACGGCGACGTGCCCGCCAAGCCCCTGCTGGCAGTCACGTTCGACGACGGACAGCTGGACAATTTCCTGTTTGCGCGGCCGGTGCTGCAGGCGCGCGGTGTTCGGGCGTCCTTCTATGTGGTGAGCGATGCGGCGGATGCCAACCGCATGCTCTGGCCGGATCGCATGGCGTTCGCCGTGCGCTCGGCGATGGAAGCGGGTGATATCGGCCTGGCCAGCTGGCTGGATGACATGGGCGTGACCGCCGATGCGGCCGACCTGCCGCTGGCGGCCGTCACCCAGGCCAAGAACCTGACGCCGGGCGAGCGAAATCGGCGACTCGATGAGCTTGAATTGCTGGTGGGCGATCGTGCCCGACCCGAGTGGGACGGCATGATGAACTGGCAGCAGCTCAGGACCTTGCGAATCGAGGGTCACGAGATCGGGTCGCACAGCGCCAGCCATCCCATTCTTCCCCTGGTGGACGACGCCGACCTGGCGCATGAGGTCAGGTCGTCCAAAAATCACATCGAGGCCCAGATCGGTCACGAAGTCCGCTCTTTCTGCTATCCGAATGGCGACCACGACGAGCGCGTGATCGAGCAGGTGCGCCGGGCCGGGTACGACAACGCGGTCACTACCCGCTATGGACTGAACGACGGTGACGCGTCGCCCTACGACCTGCGCCGCGTCGACCTGCAAGGCCGCTATGGCCGGAACGTCAAAGGTCAGTTTTCCTCGGGGTCCTTGTTGATCCGGATGGCCGGTCTGTTGCCCGGCATGGCCTGAACAGGTCCCTGCGCGTCACCGGATCCACCTATCAGAACGTCCAATTCAAACCGCACCATGAATCCGTACAACGGCGACAAAGTCAGGGAGTGGGCTGGTGACAGCCAGTTTCGAGCGTGGAAGGCCGATCTGGCCAGGTATCGCATGCAAGGCTATACCGGCTGGGGGTCGGAGGGTATGTGGGCCCTGACCGTTTACCGGTTGCAGCGGGCCGTGATGAAGCGCCACCCCGGCTGGCTGTGGTGGCCGGCGCGCGTGGCCCTGGCCGTGGTCAAGAAGACCGTTACGGTGGTCACGCTCATCAACCTGTGTGCCGACGCCGAGATCGGCCCTGGCCTGTTCATTCCCCACTCAGGGCCGATCCAGATCTATCCGTTTGCGCGCATCGGCGCCGACTGTTCCATCCATCAGGTGTGCACGGTAGGGGCGGGTTCGCGGCCCGGGGGGCCACAGATCGGCGATCACGTCATGCTGGGTTGCCATTCGTGTGTGCTCGGACCGGTGCAGGTGGGCGATGGCGTGGCGATCGGGGCCGGAGCCGTGGTGGTGACCGACATTCCGGCATGGAGCACGGCCGTGGGCGTGCCGGCGCGCGTCCTGGCGGGCGAACAAGCCAATGCCGTCTCCCTCAGTGACTACCGTCACCAGGTCATGGAAGCCGAGCCAGAGCGGCTGTCGGCCTGATGGGCCTGTCACTGAAAGCGGGACCCGTGACACTGCCCCTATGTGTGGACCTGGACGGCACGCTGATCCGTTCGGACCTGACATTCGAAACCCTGATTGCCGCCATCAAGCGCTCGCCCTGGCTGATCTTCATTCTGCCGTTCTGGATGCTCAGGGGGCGCAGTGTGCTCAAGCACGAACTGGCACGGTTGGCCAGTCCCGACATCACGGTGTTGCCCTACAACCCCGACGTCATCGAACTCGTTCGCCGTGCCAGGAACGAGGGGCGGACCACCGTGCTGGTGACGGGCAGCCACGAAAGCCTGGCCGGGCGCATTGCCGAACACCTGGCCCTCTTTGACGAGGTGATGGCCACCAGCCGGCAGCGCAACCTGATCGGCTCCAACAAGGCGCAGTGGCTGGACGAGCGATTCGGTGCCGGCCGTTACGAGTATGTGGGCAATGGCCGTGTCGATCTGGTCATCTGGGCGCGCTCGGCTGCAGCCGTGACGGTCAATGCGCCGGCGAACGTGGTGCGCCAGGTGGCGGCCATGGGCATTCCGCATGCCAATCTGCCGGTCAGCGGTGGCGGTCTGCGGGTCTGGTTGCGCGCCATCCGGATTCAGCAGTGGGTGAAGAACCTGCTGCTGTTCGTGCCGGTCCTCACGGCCCATGAAGTGTTCAATGTGCAGGCATTGCTGTCGGTGCTGCTGGCTTTTGTGTGCTTCGGCACATGCGCCTCCGCCACCTACCTCATCAATGACCTGCTGGACCTCGATGCCGACCGGCATCATCACAAGAAGCGCCGGCGACCCTTTGCCTCGGGGGTGCTCGATGTCCGCTGGGGCCTGATGTCCGTCGTGTTTCTGCTCGGGACCGGGCTGGCTCTGGCCTTGCTCCTGCCTGTGGCGTTCCTGGGCGCCTTGCTGACCTACCTGGTCACCACCCTGCTGTATTCGCTCTGGCTCAAGCGGGTGGCCAGTCTGGACGTGATCCTGCTGGCGGGACTGTACACACTGCGGATCGTGGCCGGTGCCTTTGCCACCGGCATCGAACTGTCATTCTGGCTGCTGGCCTTCTCCATGTTCATCTTTCTCTCGCTGGCGCTCGTCAAGCGGGTCGCCGAACTGGTCGAGGTCCGCAAACGCGAAGAAGCTGCAGGAACCACGCTGGGCAAGTTGCGAGGGCGTGAGTACGCCACCGAAGACGTGTCGGTCCTGCAGAGCCTGGGGGCGGCCAGTGGTTATCTGGCCGTCCTGGTGCTGGCGCTCTACATCAACAGTCCGGAGGTCAGGGACCTGTACCGCACGCCGCAGCTGCTCTGGCTGATTGCGCCACTCATGCTGCTCTGGGTGACCCGCCTCTGGGTGGTCACGGCGCGTGGCTACATGGACGAAGACCCGATTCTGTATGCGGTCAAGGACCCGGAGACCTGGGCGACGGCGGCGGTGACCCTGGTCATACTGGCGGGCGCCACGCTGCTGGTGCTCTGAGGCCGGAGCGGGATGTCAGAATCGGCCTGTCGTGCGGACAACTCCAGCACCGGTGCATGTCTGAGTGGAGGAACGAAAACACATGAGCAACAACACGTCGACCCGCTTCTCCCGCCCCGGGCGACCGGAGACCGATACGCGACTGCCGTACTGGCTGCTGGTCGCCCTGCTGTGCCTGATGGCGATCGGTTTCTTCGGCCGGCTCGCGCCGCTGGCCGATCTGGACGGACGGCTGTTCTGGCAGTACATGTCAGAAGACGGCTATCTGATGCAGACCGTCGCCCGGAACATGGCCATCGGCCTGGGCATGTCGACCGCCGAAGGCACCATTGCGACCAACGGTGTGCAGCCGCTCGCCACCTACCTCTTCGCCGGACTGCATTGGCTGTCCGGAGGAGACAAGACGCAAGGCATCGTTCTGGTGACGGTGATGTCCGCGTTCGTGGCACTGGCAGGCGCCTGGTTGCTGGCGAAGGTGGGCGGACAGGTCTTCCGTGATCTGCCCCACGGCCGGGCACTGGCCTGGACCACGGCTGCACTCTGGTTCACGGCACCACTCATCACCCGGCACAGCATGAATGGTCTTGAAACCGGCCTCTACCAGGCCGCCATCCTGCTGGTCATGAATTTCTATCTGGAACGTTTCTGCGGGGGAACGCAGCCTTCCGGACGTGCGCGGATCTGGCTCGGTGTGCTGCTGGGACTGGCCTTCCTTTCGCGCAATGATGCCGTCTTCTTCATTGCCGCCCTCCTGCTGGTCCACCTGCTCGTTCCCGTTGTGCGTGAAGGGGAGACGCTGAGGCGGCGATTGGTTGACGGCCTGGTGGCCGGCACGGTCAGCATAGTCGTGGCCTCCCCATGGCTGGTGAACAATTACCTGGGTTTCGGATCCGTCGTGCCGATCAGCGGAACGGCGCAGTCATTTGGCGCCGCGGTGGGGCGCAACCTGCCCTGGTTGCCCGCCCATTTCTTCGAAAATATGTGGTTGTGGTTTCCGATTCCAGCGGTGCTTGAACGTCAACCCCTGGTGCAGGTGGTGTGCGTGCTGGCCATTGCGGCCGTGTTTCTTGGCTACTGGTTCATGCTGGGGCGCCACACGGTGTCGCGCCGCCGCCATTTTCTGACCGGGTTGCTGTTCTCCGGCGCGCTGGCCACCTACTACGGCCTGTTCTTCGGTGCCAACTGGTTCCTGCCGCGCTACCTGTCGGCGGCGTCTCCGTTCCTGTGGCTGTTCGTGACGGGAGGCGCCTATGCTCTGTTCACCCACCTGGCGGGTCGAGCATCCTGGCAGCCCCTGGCGGTCCGGGTGGTTGTGGGCGTCTTTGTCCTCACCGCCTTGGGATGGTCCGCCAACGATTACCGCAAAGGCACCCACCACATGCACCGGCAGGTGGTCGAATGGACCCAGGACAACGTGGCCCCGGACATCTGGGTGGCGGCTCCGCAAACCGGGACACTGGGGTACTTCCATGACCGGACCATCAATCTGGATGGCAAGGTCAACCCGATAGCGCTGCGTCGCCTGATCGAAGATGGCCACAGCCTCAACTACGTGCTGGAGTCTCCCGCCCAATACATCGTGGACTGGGTGGGGATGGCCAAGTGGGTCACCTACAAGCACCTCAACCCCCGGTTTGGCGAGGTCTTCCGTGTCCGGGTGGAGGATCACGAGCACAACCTGGCCGTTCTCGAACGCATCGCCGGCGCACGCTGATTTCTGATGGAAAAACCCGCCATGAGCGACATGGGCGCCGTGCTGACGCCATCGAGGCGCTGGACGCTGGCCGCCGTCGTTGCCATCTACATCGGTGTGACTGCCCTGGTGCTGTCGCGGATCGACACCGGGACACTGGAGCAGGCATGGAGCCTGCCGTGGTGGCTGGTGGCTGGCATGCTGGGGCTGTCACTGATCAACTACCTGTTGCGTGCCTGGCGCTGGGAAATGCTGTCCCGTACGTTGAGCCTGCACGTACCGGTACTGTCCAATGCGCTCTACTACTTCAGCGGTTACGCCCTGACGGCCACGCCTGGCAAGGCCGGCGAGGCGATTCGCCTGTGGTTTCTGAAGTCCGGGCATGGCATTGGCTACAGTCGCTCCCTGCCGCTGATGCTGGCCGACCGGGCACTGGATGTGTGGGCGGTGACCTTGCTGACCCTGGTGTCCTTTTCCGGATTCCAGGCCTACCGGTGGCATGGTGTGGCGCTGGTGGTGATGGTCATCCTGGTGTCGCTGCCATTGCTCCGGCCGCGTCTGTTCGAACCCGTACTCCTGTGGTGTGCCGGCTGGCTCCGGGGCCGCAGGCGTCTGCTCGTGCGGGTGCGACGCATGGTCCGGGCCATGGCCCGCCTCAGTTCGTGGAAGACCTATGGATACACCTTGTTGCCCAGCGTGCTGGGCTGGTGGGCAGAAGCCGCAGCGCTCTATGTCATCCTCCGCCACTTTGGCGCCGACCTGACGCTGGCCAACGCGGTGTTTGTTTTTGCCTTCGGCATGATCGTCGGCGCCATCAGCATGTTGCCCGGCGGGCTGGGCGGAACCGAAGCGACCATGATTCTTCTGTTGAAGGCGCTGGGCGTTCCGCTCGATGTCGCGCTGCTGTCCACGGCGCTGGTGAGGGCGACCACATTCTGGTTTGCGGTGGCACTCGGGCTGGCGCTGACGCCATCGGCGATTGCCGCGTCGCGACGGGCAGCGGTGTCTGCGGGTGTACCCGCCGTGGGGAGGGCTATCTGATGCCGGTCTGGTCAACCAGGGATCTCACAGGTTGGGGCCGGGTGCTGCGATCGACGTCTCAGGTCGCCCGCCCCGAACGTCTGGCCGACCTGTCGCGGCTTGTCCTGCAAGGGGCCACGCCAGTACTGGTCCGGGGCAATGGCCGCAGCTATGGCGACGCCGCTCTCAACGGTGGTGGTCAGGTGGTGCTGACCACGCGACTGGATCGCATGCTGGCGCTGGATCCCGAGGCCGCGACGGTCACGGTCGAGGCCGGCGTCACGTTCGGTGACCTGGTGCGCTCGCTGGTGCCACACGGCTTCCTGCCTGCCGTGGTGCCAGGCACGGGTCTGGCAACTGTGGGTGGCGGTATTGCCAACGACGTGCATGGCAAGAATCACCATCTGGAGGGTAGTCTCGGACAGCAGCTGGCCTGGCTCGATTTGCGTACACCCGACGGGGTGCTGCACCATCTGCTGGGCGACGATGACAGTGACCTGTTTCGTGCAACCCTGGGCGGGGTCGGCCTGACCGGTGTCATCGAACGGGCATGTCTCAAACTGCGCCGTGTGCCGTCTGGTGCCGTCCAGGTTCGCAGCGAACGCATGACCGGCCTGGATCACTTCCTGCAACGCCTGCAGGAGGAGCAGGACCGGACGCCCTATGTGGTGGGCTGGATCGATGCACTGGCCAGCGGTTCACAGCTGGGGCGCGGCATCCTGGAGCTGGCCACGCCCAGCGACGATGGCGAGGCACTGCCGGCGCCGCCGCGGGTCCGGCGGGTGCCGTTCGACTTCCCGGGGTTTGCCCTGAATGCGTGGAGCGTGCGCCTGTTCAACGAACTGTATTTCCGACGAATTCCGGCAGGCGGCCGTACCGATCGCCTGCCCTATCCGAAATTCCTGTTTCCGCTGGATGCCCTGCACGACTGGAACCGCATTTACGGGCGGCGCGGTTTTCACCAGTTCCAGTGCGTGGTGCCGTTCGACAGTGCTCCGGTCGCATTGCGGGAGATGCTGCAGACCATTGCCGCCAGCGGGCTCGGGTCCTTTCTGGCGGTGCTCAAGGCACTGGGATCGGCCGGGCGCGGTTTCCTGTCCTTTCCGCAACCCGGGTTCACGCTCGCGCTGGATTTTCCGGACGGGCCACGCACACGGCCGCTGATCGACCGTCTTGAAGCCATGGCCTGTGCGCACGGAGGGCGAACCTACCTGGCCAAGGACTCGACACTGCGGCCGGATCGCCTGGCCGCCATGTATCCCCATCTGGAGTCTTACCGGGAGGTTCTGGCCCGCATCGATCCGCAAGGTCGGATGGGGTCCGATCTGGGTCGCCGGCTGGGCCTGAGCGGGGGAGGGATCGCATGACAGAGCATTGGCTGATCATTGGCGCGTCGTCGGCCATCGCCCGCGCCTGCGCTCGCGAGCTGGCTGGCGCGGGCGCCTGCCTGACCCTGGCCGGGCGGGACATCGACGACCTGGAATCGCTGGCCGCCGATGCGCGGATCCGGGGGGCTGCTGCGGCCCGGGCCATTCGTTGCGATGTATCCGATCCGGTCAGTCGCGGGGCTCTACTGGACCAGGTGGACATGCCCGATCCCCGGCTGAACGTCATCGTGGCCGTCGGCGACATGCCCGAGCAGGATGCCATGGATCTCGATCCGGACCTGCTGATGCGCATGGTTCAGGCGACCTACACCGGGCCAGTGCTGCTCATGCAAGGCCTGGCCCCGCGGTTCGAGCGCCAGCAGGGCGGGCGTGTGGTGATCATCGGGTCCGTCGCCGGTGACCGGGGACGACGCAAGAACTATCTCTACGGTTCGGCCAAGTCCGGTCTGGCCACGTACGCCGATGGTCTTCGGGCCAGATTCTTTCCCAGCGGCGCGACGGTGACGCTCATCAAACCCGGATTTGTCGACACCGCAATGACCTGGGGTCTTCCGGGCCTGTTCCTGGTGGCGTCGCCGCAGCAATGCGCGCAGGCCATGCTCAGGGCCGCGCTGCGCGGACGGGCCGTCAGTTATGTGCCGGGCTTCTGGCGCCTGATCATGCTCATCATCCGGCATATTCCGCCGGACATCATGAAGCGCCTGAAGTTCTGACCGGGCCGTCCCTGGCTGCCTTCAGGGCAGCAGGTCCAGCGTCCGGGCCAGATCCTCGACCTTCACGTGGTAGCCGCGCTGATGGCGGTCGGCCACCAGAAAGCCGAAATGGATGCCCAGCGCGGTGGCGATACCGAAGTGGGTCGATGAAAACCGGTCTGCCGGCATGATGACCATGAGGCTGCAGCCTTTGTCCAGCGCCATGTACAGATGGTTGATGTGGCTGCCTTCGACTGTGACCACGACGGGGCTTCCTTTGAGCTGGTGGTAGAGCTCACGGGCTGAAGCGCCGGCCACATCGATCACCTTGTAGCCCTGCCCCTCGAGGTAACGGATCACTTCGTCCTCGTTTTCGATGGCCCGCCGGGCGCCGGTCTGGCCCCGGCGCAGGTACACCGGTTGCGGTGGCTGACCTGACGGGCCGAAGTGGGCGGCGGCGCGCGTACGCATGACGTCATAGCGGGCACGCTTGGATGAACCCTGCGAGAAGTCCAGGAAGACGGTGAGCTTCTGGACAAAGGTGGGATGCTCGTTATGGGGCTGAAGTGCAAAGGCCCCGATGTACTCGCTGACATGCGGCCAGTCGGGCCGGGCGTCCATCAGCACCGACTCCTCGGACCGTGCCAGCAGCGCCGTTGCACAACTGTCGCGCAGCCAGTGACCGAAGTACTGGTGGGCGACCGGCGTCATGCAGTAGATCGCCTGCGGGATTTGATGGACAGGCGGTTGGCGATCCCGAAGGCGCCGGCGGCTGACCTTGCTGATGCGTCCACCCACGAAATCCACGCCATGGTCCCGCACCATACAGTTGTGCAGCGTATACCGAATGACAGGGGCGTGGACCAGCTTCGCACTGAGAATCGGCTGCAGCTCTTCTTTCAGGCTACCGGAGCCGTCCGCCCCCTGTCGCGCCTTGGCCACCTGGTCCGGCAGATAGAACACCTGCGGCGAGCTTTCCGTCTCTTCGGCCTGCAACAATTCGATCTCGACCGCTGCCTCGGCCACCGACAGTCCCAGGCCGAAGAGCTTGAGCATGGTGCTGCGTATCAGGTGAAGTCTGCTTCTGCTCACGGCGTGGCCTCGCGTCGATGACGATGGGATCAGACAGGACGGTCGAGCAACGGCACCGGCTCGTCGCTCACCTGGCCGGATGGCCTGGCCAGTTCTTCCTGCACCAGGTCGATGGCGCGCAGCAGGCGCCCGGGATCGAGTTCAAAGCTGTCCTGGCTGCCGTCGGCCACGACGAACCCGTACAGCAGGCCCAGCGCATCGGCATAGTCCTTGAACAGGTTGTTGAAGCGATAGGGTGGCTGGATGATCAGCATGGCTCCGCGGTCTGCGATGGCCACCAGTCCATGCGCCAGGGCACTGCCTTCGACACCGATCACCAGTGGCACGCCAGCCAGCATGTGGGCAATGTTCTCGGCCGACTCCCGCATGGGGTCGACGATGCAGGCACCGCGCGCGGCCAGCAGGTCGGCCAGTGCCTGTTCATTGGCCAGATGTCGCCTGGCACCGTCGCTGCCCCGAAGAATGAGCGCCATCGGTGCGGGCTGTTGCGGACGCAGGGTGTGTATGCGCTGGCGCATGCGCTGCATGCGCCTGGCCCGGTGGGCGTTCATGCCGAAGTCCTGGAACACCCAGGCCTGCCCGATGGCTGCGTCGTCCAGCAGGGGCGCGTTGACACCCCACAATTGTTCATACCAGGCCAGGTGGGGTGGCGGAGTCATGCCCTGCCACTGTGGATGACGAACCGGAGCGAAATCGGAGGCCAGCAACGACGTGGCGCTGCGGTCGATGAGCGCATGCCCGAAGTAGCGGTCGGAAACGATGGACGAGGTGAAGGCGGCGCACTCGATCTGCTGCCCGATGTGGCGCGGGCCGATCAGCCGCCGCTCGTCGTGCACCAGCTTGACGTGGCCCCGCCGCATCAGAAGCCGGCCTTCAACCAGGTGCACGTCGTCGAGCCGGTAGGCAATCGTGGCGGCGTGTTCGACCTGACCCCCGTTGACGCGGTCCATTTCGTAGGCCAGATGGGTTTCCTCCTGCACACCCTTGATCCGATCGATCGCGTCAGGCAGGAAGACGGCGGCCCGGCGGACCGTCCGCTGGGGGGGGTGCACGACATGAATTTCACTGGCAATGGCGTCCAGGGATTGCCGGAAAAGGCGACTGGTGATGGGGCGAACCGAAAACATGTCTGCGGAGTGAGCACGACGGCGAAATGACCCTGCCGGCAACACCGGCACATGGCCTGGTAGCTGGGGGAGACCGGTGCAGAGGTGCTGAAATCCCTGGTGGGGAATGTACATCCGCCGCCCCGTGGTCTGGTAGCAAAGTGTGTTGCCGGTTGTGAGGGCGCAACGCATCAGTTCGCGCGGGGTTGGCTTGTGGACCAACGGGTCTCTGGTCGGCCACCAGGATGCCCAGTTCAGTCTGAACTGGTTGATCCATGAGTGTTCCTTGTACTCGTGGTTCACGGACGCCCAAGCATCACCCGGTGAATCGTCTCCTGAGCCTTGCGAACCGTCTCGTCCTGCATCGGCGGATAGATCTTTCCGTCCCAGATCCGGCGGTTCCAGATGGGCTGTCCCCACGCATCGCGGATGTGGGCGGGCGCACCGACCGGGCTATTGCCGGTCAGAGCGGTGGCCAGGGTCAGGGCCATGACGTACTTGCCGTAGTGGTTGGTGTGGATGTCGTCACTGAACAGTTGCCGCACGGACTGCCATTCGGGGATCCGTCCCGCCTCGATCTCGTCGTGCAGGGCCGCCAGGACCAGGCCTCCGGGGATGATGCGCACGGGATGCTGGCCCGGGTGCGACCGGTTGACCGTCTCGACCATACGCTGCCACATGGGCTGGTCGGCATCGATGCGCTCACGCCACTTCAGATGCCGTGTGGGCATGTTGGCGTCCTCGGTGCTGGCCTGGGGCGTGCCGCTGGTCAGGTGAGGCCAGGTCACGAACAGGAAAATGCGGCTGTCTGGCCGATGCTGGCGGATGGCGCCGACAAACCGGCCCAGGTACTCGACGGTCTCCGCTTCGAGAGCCGCGCCGCCGCGCGGCACGCCTTCGGTGAGCACGACGGAATCGAAATCGCCCGACGGCAGGTGAATGTCGTAACGTCCACCATACGTGCGTTCATATGTCTCTTTTCTGTCGCCGGCTTCCCACTGCCAGCGCAGCGATGCCCCCGGGATGTCCTGGTGGCGGAAGCTGAAACGCTGCCCGGCATGGCGCTCGACGAGCGAGCGCGTCATGCCCGGCAGGTCGCTCATGAGGCTGTGGCCGATGAAAAACGTGTTCATCCGGTCCTGTGCCAGGGCCTGTGACAGGCACAGCAGGACCGACAATGCAGTCAACCATTGGCGAAGGATCGAAGTCATGTACCACTCCTTGTCTGCCATGGAGCGGGGCCACAATGGATGGCGTTGGTTGCCCCGGTCACCGTGAAGTCTTGCTCACTCTGCGTCATTATGGGGGTGGATAGCCCGAAAGTCCTCCCCTGTTCGGTTGGTGTGGTGTAGGTAAAGCGGCGTAAGATGTGCGCCGTGATGTGTCGGTCCGGTTGCGTTTGCGGCTGGTCAGCTTCGGGCTTTGTGTAGTTGTCACACTCAGGAGGAAGTCAATGAAGTTCCCAAGACCGCAGGTGCTGGGCCTGCTGTTGATGCTTGCGAGCTCGGCCGTGCTGGCCCAGTCGCCCAAACCTTACACGCTGCGGTACGGAGATGCCGTCATGGTGTCGGTGTGGAGAGACGAGGCCCTGCGAATGGAGGTTCGGGTGCTGCCTGACGGGAGCATCACCTTTCCCCTGGCCGGCCGGGTCGAAGTGGCCGGTCTGAGCACCAGCGAAGCCGAAGCCCGCATCGTCGAGAAACTCAAGAAATACATTCCGGATCCCGTGGTGACCGTGGCCATCACCGGTATCGAGGGAAGTCGCGTCTATGTCCTGGGCAAAGTCGTCAACCCGGGTCCCTTTGTGCTGACTTCGCCGAACACATCCGTTCTGCAGGTGCTCAGTCAGACCGGCGGGCTGGACCGGTTCGCGGATGGCAATTCGATCCGGGTGTTGCGCAATACGCCCCAGGGGCCGCAGGTGTTCCCCGTTCGCTACAACGACCTCCTCAAGGGAGCCGAACTGGATTCCAACGTCATCCTGATGCCGGGTGACACGATACTGGTGCCATAAACATGAAACTCACACCCATTCTCAGTGCGCTCATCGTCGGTTTCGCGGGGATCGGGGCGGCCAACGCCCAGAACTCCCTGACGGTTCCCTTTGAAGTCGAAAGCGTGAGCAATCCGTCGCTGGCGCCAGAATCTCCGGGCAGCGTGAACCTGATCCGCATTTCTCCGCGCTATGCCATCGAGAGTGTCGAGGGCGAGCGGCGGTCCGTCCTCACGCTGGGGGCCGTGATCGAGCGCTCCAGCGATACCTCGCTGAGTGACGACCGCAATCTGCCCAGCGTGGACTACCGCCTGGAGTTTGGTTCTCCGACTTCTGCCTGGGTCCTCCAGGGCATGCTGGAGGAAGTTTCCACGCGAAGCACGGAGTTCACTGACTTCGGCCGGGTGGGTATCGACAGCACGCAGCGCACGGCTTCCCTCGGGGCGCAGTGGACCGGCGAAATGACGCCCACCTCCAGCCTGGCGCTGGGCGGGGGCTACCTGCGGGTGCGGTACGACACGCCACTGCTCATCGGGTACGAGGAATTGAATGTGTCTGCCCTCTACCGCATGCAGGTTGGCGAACGCTCACGCATGTACATCGATGGGCGGCTTGCGCGTCTCGATCCTGTGGACGACACGCGCAGTTCTTCCCGTGCGGGCGCTTTGGCCGGCTACGAAGTCGACCTGAGCGATCAGGTGACCTTCAATGCCAGCCTGGGCGTGGTCAGGACGAGCGGATTGAACCGCGAGACCGATCCGGTGGGTGGTCTGGGCATTGCTTACGAAGGCGATCGCCTGACGTCAAGTCTCGAGCTGGTGCGCGAGGTCAGCGCCAGTGGAACGGTGGGCGGTTATGACCGGGTCGATGCCCTGCGGGGGCGCCTGAGCTATCCGGTGACGCCGCAGACGACCCTGTCCCTGGACCTGGGTCACACGCGCACCCTGGGCCTGTTGCGGGACCAGGGGACCACCGTGGGCGTCCGTGTGGCATCCGAACTGACCGAATTCTGGTCGCTGACCTTCGGTGTCGAGCAGCGCCGTTCGAAGCCACAGGGCATGCCGTCCGGCAGCGGCCATGTGATCGGACTGGGCCTTGTGTATTCCCATCCCAACTTCTGACAATGGCTGCCGACTATCAACTAGGGCTTCACGACTACATCTCGATTGTCCGGCGATGGGCTGTGGTCATCGCCCTGACGTTCTTCACGGTATTGGCTGGCTCGGTCGTCGTGGCCCTGCTGGCGCCGCGCGTCTACGAGTCGTGGGCCACGATGGTGGCCGAAGGTCCCCGCATATCGGGTGAGGTCGTGCCATCGGCGGTGTCCGAGGCTGCGGTTCAGCGTGTCGAAATGCTGAACCAGCGCCTGCTGACCCGCGACAACCTCCTGAAACTCGCCGCTGACCACCAGTTGTTCGACACACCCAAGGGCGTGTCCTTGCGCGAGTTCGAGATGGTGGAGATCATGCGCAAGAGCATCACCGTCAGGCTGCTCTCCGATACCAGCAACCTCTGGCAGCGCCCCAATGCGCCCATCACGTTCCTGGTGTCCTTTCAGCATGGCAAGCCTGAAAAGGCCCTGGAAGCCACCCAGGCGCTGGTCAAGCTGGTGCTGGAGGGCAGCACCCGTGATCGCGCCGAACAGGCCTCCCGGGCCACCGATTTCCTGAGTCAGGAAGCCGAGCGGCTGCGCGGCGAACTGGAGACCCTGGAGCAGAAGATCGCTGTCTACAAGCGCCGTCAGGGCGGTGCTGCAGCGGAAACACAGGCCCTGAACGTGAGTGGCATCCAGACCATGGAAGCCGACCTGCGTGCGGTCGAGCGCGATTACCGCCTGGCGCTCGACCAGCTGCGGACACTGGAAGTGGAGTTGCAGGGTGCCCGCGATGGCGTCATGGCACCTGGCGCCGTAACGGCGCCTGCGCCGACGGCGGCCGAGCAGGAGCTGGACCGGGCGCGGGCCGAACTGGCGCGCCTGCGCGCCACCTATACCGAAGACCACCCGGATGTCCGTGCGCAGTTGCGCCGTATCGCCACGTTGCAGGACACGGTGGCCCGGGCGGCGCAGGTGCGCAGTCCCGCCCGGGAGGCCGCCGCGGCGCAGGCCCAGCTGGCGGTTTCGCGTCTGGAAGCCCAGATGGCAGCCACGCAGTCCCGCGCCGACTTGCTGGCAGACCAGCAGGCACGTCTGCGATCGGGTATTGGCCAGATGCGGGGGCAGCTGCTTCGGGCGCCACAGGTCGAGCGGGATCTGGCTGCGCTGCAGCGCGACTATGAGACCGCGCAGAAAAAATACGAGGATCTGCGCGCCAAGCAACTGTCGGCGCAGATCGCTGAGAATCTTGAGGACAATCAGCAGGGCGAGCGGATCACCCTGCTCGAATCTCCGGTGCTGGCCGAGTATCCGATCAAGCCATCGCGCACGAAGATGGTGCTTCTGGGCTTCTTCCTGGCCATTGCCGCGGCGATCGGTATCGTGATCGTCCTCGAGTTGCTGTTTGGCCGTGTGCGTGGCGTCAGTGCCATCACCTCCCTCACGGGGCAGCGTCCCATGGTGGTGATTCCCTACATCACCACGTCCGAGGAGTTGCACATGAACCAGGCTGTACGCAGGCGCCTGACCTGGACGGGTCTGGCATTCGTCGTGCTTGTGCTGGCATCGGTGCACGTCTTCATCACCCCACTTCAGGTACTGCTGGTGCGGCTGTTCGCCGTCCTGGGCTGACCAGGCTCCGAGATTCAAATGGAACGCATCAAACTTGCTATCGAGAAGGCCAAGGCCGGGGCGAACAACGTCCCGAGACTGGAACCCGTGTTTGTCCCTCCACCGGTCGAGGGCCTGCCCGCAGGCGTCAGGGGCGAGATCGCAATGCCGGCAGTGCGCGATGTCAATGCTCCGCGCACGGAGGTCGTGGACCTCAACGACATTCATCTGGAGCGCCACCGGATCATCGCGCACCAGAAGGCGCATCCGGTGAGCTGGGCCTTCGACCTGCTGCGGACCCAGATTCTTCAGAAGATGGACGAGCACGGCTGGCGGACTGTTGCCATCACGTCTCCGACGGTGGAGTCGGGAAAGACACTCGTCTCGATCAACCTGGCCATCAGCATCGCGCAACAGACCCATCGCACCGCGTTGCTGGTCGACTTTGACCTGCGACGCCCGAGAGTGGCCGCATCCCTGGGCTTGCGCCGGGAAGTGTCTCTCAACGAGGTGCTGGCCGGCGAGGCCGAACTGTCTCAGGCACTCGTGAACCCGGGCATGGAGCGCCTTGTGATCCTGCCCACGCTGAGACCCGAACCC
Source organism: Burkholderiaceae bacterium (assembly GCA_041396505.1). GTDB lineage: Bacteria > Pseudomonadota > Gammaproteobacteria > Burkholderiales > Burkholderiaceae_C > Hydrogenophaga. The sequence goes on along the minus strand of JAWKYL010000005.1, from coordinate 355,045 downwards.
AAGGCGGCCGAAGTTCTCGCTTCCCGTCGGGTGAACAACCTGGTGACCGAACTGCGCAACCGTTATGCCGATCGGACGGTGATCATTGATCTGCCACCGGTGCTGGTGGCCGATGACGTGCTGGCCTTGCTGCCCCATGTCGATTGCGTGCTCCTGGTGGTCGCCAGCGGCGGGTCGACCGAGAAGGAGATCGAGGAATCGATGGTGCGCCTCAAGGGCGCCAATCTGGTGGGGGTTGTGCTGAACAAGGACGATTCACCCGCCCAAAGTGGCTACGGCTACTACTGATCCGGTGGCCGTGACAGACACCAGGTCGCCCGTGTCCCGACGGGCAGGATATACGCGGACGGGAGGCGCTGCGCGCGATGCCTGAACATCTGCGCGCCCTGGGCGTGATATTCGTCCTGGCGTTGATCACCTTCAGGGTGGTGCGCCCGATGGCCATCGAACTGCTTCCGGAGGACACGTTTCGCCGCTGGCGCAACCTCTGGCTCCTGATGACCGTCCTGCTGTTCCTGGCGCATAGCTACTGGGTCTATGGGCTGGTCGTGGCCATGTATGCGCTGGTGGTGCTCAGGCGCGAGGCCCAGATTGTCGGCCTCTACTTCCTGTTGCTGTTTGTCGCTCCTCCCGCTCGCGTGGAGGTGCCCGGATTCGGTCTGGTCAACTACATATTTGCACTGAACCAATACCGCCTTCTGGCGCTGGTGGTGCTGCTTCCGGTGGCGATCAGTCTCATGCAGCGTGGTTCCACCTTGCGGCTCGGCCGTTCGCCGGTGGACTGGATGGTCCTGGGTTACCTCGTGTTGCTGTCCGCACTGCAGTTTCGCGACGCCAACCTGACCAGTGGCCTGCGCAACCTGGTGACCAACGTGGTGGACATTTTCCTGCCCTACTACGTCGTCAGCCGCAGTCTGCGCGACCTGAACGACTTCAGGCACGCCCTGACGGGTTTTGTCCTGAGTGCGATGGTGCTGGCCGTGCTGGCCGCGTTCGAAGTCCTCCGGACCTGGAAGCTGTATTTTCCGCTCCTGGGGGCACTCGGACTCAATCCGAGGGAGTTCGGGGGGTACCTGTTCAGGGGCAGCCTGCTGCGTCCCGATGTTTCTGTCGGCGGCTCCATTGTTCTGGGCTATGTCGTCATGGTGGCGCTGGGCTATTTTCTCTACCTGCGCCACTCCATCACGTCCCGATTCCAGTTGCGGCTGGGTTTTCTCCTGCTGGCCGGAGGCGTCCTGGCATCGCTGTCGCGCGGGCCGTGGGTGGGTGCCCTGTTCATGTTCGTCGTTTTCCTGGCGACGGGGCCTGGGGCCATGCGCAAGCTGTTTCGCCTGTCCATGGCCGGCGTGGTCGTTGCCGTTCTGCTGAATTTCGTGCCAGGTGGGCGGGCTTTTCTGGACCTGCTGCCATTCGTCGGAACGGTGGACGAATTCAATGTCGAATACCGTGCCAACCTGCTGACGGCGGCCATGCCGGTGATCGAGCGCAACCTATGGCTGGGCTCCGTCGACTTCTTGAAGGCCCCCGAACTCCAGGTGATGATTCAGGGCGACGGCATCATCGACATCGTGAATTCCTACATTGGCGTGACGCTTGAAATGGGACTGGCAGGCCTGTTCTTTTTCGTGGGCATGTTCGTGCAGGCCTTGCGCCAGGTCAGGCAGGCGTACCGGCGCGCCGTGGTGCTGGGCGAGGAGTCCCAGTTGCTGGGGCGTGCGCTGTTTGCCGTGCTCGGCGGCATCGCGCTGGTGATCTACACCGTGAGTGGCGTGACGGCGGTACCCATCGTCTACTGGACGGCCGTGGCCATTGGCGTAGCCTACGCCGCCTACGTGGATCGCGCCCTGGCCGCGCACCGTCCGGAGCCATGAACGAAGTGCCCATTGCGGGTGAAGCGGACGACCGGCAAGCCCGCCAGTCCGATCTGGGGCGCAGGGCCCGGTCCGGCGCTGCCTGGATCGTTTTCGGCTTTGGCGCCGGACAGGTGCTTCGCCTGGCAGCGAATATCGCGCTGGCGGCCCTGCTTCAGGAGGAAGTCTTTGCGCTGATGGCCATCGTGGCAGCCCTCATGCAGGGTCTGGCCATGTTCTCGGATATTGGTCTGCGCTCGAGCATGGTGCAGAACCCCCGGGGCGATGAAGACGCGTTCATCGACACCGCCTGGACCCTGCAGGTCATTCGGGGTGGCATTCTCTGCATCATGGCCATGGCGCTGGCCTGGCCGCTGGCCAGCCTGTATGGCGCCAATGACTCCGCGGCCTTGCAGTTGCGCTGGCTCATTCCCATCGTGGCCATCACAGCAGTCATTGATGGCTTCCAGTCCAGCCGTTTCCTGACCGCCGCCCGGCAGATGCAGATCGGGCGCATGACCCGGCTGGAGATGGTGGTGCAGCTGACCAACGCGGTGGTCATGCTGTCACTGGCATGGCTCATGCGCTCCGTTTTCGCTCTGGCTATCGCGGCCGTGGTCGCGTCGGCGTTGCGAATGGCCCTGAGCTACTGGATGCTGCCTGGCCGACGCAGCCGGTTCCACCTGGAAAAGGCGGCACTGAATTCGATCCTTTCGTTTGGACAGTGGATTTTTCTCAGCACGATGCTGGCCTTTCTCTCGATGCAGATCGACCGGCTGGTGTTTGCGGGTCTGTTCCCGCTGGCCGATGTCGGCGTGTATTCCATCGCGGCGAGCCTGGCCATGCTCGTGGGTGTGCTGGCGGGATCGCTGCAGACCAGCGTGATTTTTCCGTGGTACTCCCGTATGCTGGACGAGGGTGTGCCGCTCGACGAGGCGTTTCGCCGGACCCGGGCGCCGATTCTCTTGATGTCGACATTTGCCTGCAGCCAGCTGGTGGCTGGAGCCGGGAGTTTCTTCGAGCTGGCCTACAGCCATCGTTATGTGGACGGCGCCACCTACCTGCCCATCCTGGCGGTTGGCGCCTGGTTTTCCACGGTGGAGAGCATGTATGGCTCGGCCTTCCTGGCCACGGGACGGTCCAGGTGGGTAGCGTTCGTCGGCGCCACCAAAGTCGTGTCGTTTCTGGCGTTCCTGGTGCCGGTCATGCTGTTCGATGCGCCCATGTGGGCGGGCGCCCTCATTGCCATGGCCAGCGAAGTGGCGCGCACCCTGGCGGCGCAGATCCTGGGCCGGAAGATGGGCTTGCGCAATGTCCGCATAGAGACCGGCATGCTCGCGCTGCTGGTTGTCACCGGAGCTTTGGGGCTGGGCCTGGTGAACTTCGTCCCCTGGGTTGCGGGCTTGCATCCCGCGTGGCGCCTGGTGCTGGTCGGCCTGGTGAGCAGCCTGATCTTCATGCCCCTGTTCTTGCGCCATTTCTGGCCGCTGATCCGGCGCCGGATGGGCTGAGGCGGTCTGCCCGCGGCGGATCAGCCCGCCTTGAAGTGACCGCTCTTGCCCCCGCGTTTCTCCAGCAGACGCACTGCTTCCAGTGTCAGGCCCCGGTCGACGGCCTTGCACATGTCGTAGATGGTCAGCAGGGCCACGCTGCAGGCGGTGAGGGCTTCCATCTCGACGCCCGTCTGGCCCGTGCATTCGGCCGTCGCCCTGCAGATGACCACGGGGGCAGCCGCCTCGATCTCGAATTCCACTGCCACCCGGGTCAGGGCAATCGGATGGCACAGAGGGATGAGGTCGGACGTTCGCTTGGCGCCCTGGATGCCGGCGATGCGGGCGATGCCCAGCACATCGCCCTTTTTCGCGCTGCCGGACCGGATCAGCTCGAGGGTCTGCGGTTCCATGCGGATCCGGCCTTCGGCCACGGCCACCCGGTGCGTGTGGGCCTTGGCCGCGACATCGACCATGTGGGCCTGGCCCTGAGCGTCAAAGTGCGTCAGGCCGCCGTTGGGCGCCACCTGCGGGGAAGATGTGTCGTTCATGTCGGATCTTTGCCAGCAATTTACCTTGGGCGCGGGTGAACCCCTGCCCATTGCCGGCATCATACGGGGATGCGTCCCGCAAGATCCCGTTTTCATGTTGTGCCTCCGTTCCGTGTGACGAAGGTCCTGGCGCTGCTGCTGGCCACCTCGGCCGCTGTCTCGCCCGCCTACGTACCGGCGCAGACAACGTCGGGGCCGGCTGTATTGCCCTCGCTGGGCGATGTGGACGGTATGTCGGTGGTCGAAGAGCGCCGCCTGGGTGACGAAATTGCCCGTGACATCTATCGCGACCCCGACTATCTGGACGACCCGATGCTCGGCGACTACCTGCAGCGCCTGTGGCAGCCCTTGCTGGCGTCCGCGCGCGCGCGCGGCGAGATCACACCCGAGATGGCCGACCGGATGGCCTGGGAGCTCATGATCTCCCGTGACCGGACGGTCAACGCGTTTGCCCTTCCTGGCGGTTATTTCGGTGTCCATCTGGGCCTGATCGCTGCCACGGAGAATTCGGCCGAGCTGGCGTCCGTGCTGGCGCACGAGATGAGCCATGTGTCCCAGCGGCACATTGCGCGCATGCTGACACAGCAGGACAAGGCGGCGCCCTGGATCATTGGCGCCATGATTCTGGGGGCACTGGCGGCCAGAAGCAACGTCGACGCCGCCAATGCCGCCATCGCTGGCAGCCAGGCGGTGGCGGCCCAGACCCAGCTCAATTTCTCGCGCGACCTGGAGCGCGAGGCCGACCGTGTGGGCTTTTCCGTGATGACCGGGGCCGGCTTCGAGGGCGAGAGCTTCGTCACCATGTTCGAAAAGCTGCAGAAGGCTTCGCGGCTCAATGACGACGGCTCGTTTCCCTACCTGCGCAGCCACCCCCTGACCACGGAGCGGATGGCCGACATGAAGGCGCGCCTGCCGCTGGCCGGGGCCGATTCGGCCCAGGGTCCGCGGCGCGCCCCGGCGGCTACCGGCACGGCGGCGACCGGCGGCATCCTGAACCTGGCCTTGCCGCGGCCTGGGGCTGCGACCGCCCTGGTCCTGCCGCCGTCGGGCCTGCATCCGCTGATGGCTGCACGGGCACGGGTGCTGGCCGAGAAAGGTCCTGACCGCCTGCGCACCTGGCTGGCGAACGGACAGTCCGGGAAGGCCAGCCCCGGTGAGCGCTATGCTGCCGCCTGGGCGGCCCAGAAGCTGGGCCAGTCCGCGCTGGCGGCCGACCTGGCCCAGCGCCTGCGCCAAGAGGTGGCGCCCGACGTGGCCTGGGCGGCCGACGCGCTCTGGATGGAGGTCGTGCTGGCGCCCGGGCAGGAGCCGACCCGGACGCAGCTGGATGAACTGGGCCGGTTGCGTGATCGCGCCCTGGCCGCCGGGGACCGGGCGCAACTGCTCCTGGGGGCCCAGGCCGCACTGGCCACGCATGCACCGAGGGTGGCCGCTTCAGGCTTGCAGACCTGGGTCGTGAACCACCCGGGCGATGCCCTGGCCTGGCAGAACCTCAGCGCCGTCTACCGGGCGCAGGGCCAGATCTTGCGAGCCGTACGCGCCGAAGCCGAAGCCCATGTCGCCACCCGCGACTATCCGGGTGCGCTCGAACGATTGCGCGCGGCTCAGGCTCTGCCGGCTGCCCAGCGCAATGCCGATCAGGTGGAGATGGCCGTGATCGATGCGCGTCTGCGCGACGTGCAGGCGCTGATGCGCCGCGTCGAGCAGGAGGGGCGGGACAAGCCGTGACGGGTCAGCGCCCGGGTGCAAACACGGAGCGCAAGGCGGCTTCGACCACCAGCATCAGCACCGAGTAGATGATGGAGCCCAGCAGGGCGGCCCAGAAGCCACTGACGACGAAGCCACCGAGCAGGCTTGAGGCGGCCCAGAACATCAGTGCATTGATCACGAACAGGAACAGGCCCAGGGTGACGAGGGTCACGGGCAGCGTCAGGATGACCAGGATCGGCCGGACCAGGGTGTTGAAGAAGGCAATGACCGCTGCCGCCAGCAGGGCCGAGCCGTAACTCTGGACCTGCACGCCGGGGTAGATGTAGGCGACCAGCAGCAGGGCACAGGCAGCCAGCAGCCATTTTGCGAGCAGTTTCATGGTCGGTTTCTCCCGGATTCGGATGGGTGGTGGCAGGGCGCCCCGGTGGCTTGCGCCGGATGCCGGATCGAATGGCATCATAGTCTGCCCTATGATGCGCGTCCCCGGACGCATTTCCATGGCAGGCATTCACATCACCGACATCGAGTCGGCCATCAACTTCTGGCGTGAGCGCTCACCTTCGCCCGATGGTGTGTCTTTGGCCGTTGAACTGGCCGCGCTGGGCGAGGTCTATGCCCTGCTGGTGTACTTTGGCCGGCAGGACATGCCGGTGGATGAGATGCCGCCCGCCGCCCTGGATGCCTGGATGGCCTGGTACGACAGGCAGCCCGACACACCCTGCATCGCCATCTGTTCGACCAGCCAGGGCGACGACATCTGCAAGGGCTGTGGCCGGACCTTCGAAGAGGTCCAGCACTGGACCGCCATGAGCCCGGTCGCCAAACGGGCCGTCTGGCGCCGCATCACCCTGGACGGCGACTCCTGGCGCTTCAACCGTTACAGTGAACGGGCCTTGGCCGGGAAGGTCTGAGGTGCGTGCGAAGCGCGTGCCAGCAGCACGTCCCGGTGAAAAAACAGGCAAAAAGTCCAAGCGCCAGGGCAGGCAGGCTGCCGCTTGCGCTCTTTGCCAGCAGAATGCTGGGTATGCGGGCTGACGGCCGGGGATCGGTCGACCCTATGCAACTGAATGCCACGGAGGGCGGATGAATCTGTTTCAATTGACGTTGCCAGTGAGCCAGGACGGGGATCTTCGAATGGATGTCGAAGAAGCCTTTGCCACGGGTGCCATGCTGGCGGAGGAGTACCGGTCGGCCGACCCGTTTCCCCACATCGTTCTGGACGATTTTCTTCCGGAGCCGGTGCTTCGGCAGGCCCTTGAGAGCTTTCCGGAGGAACGCCTGAAGTCCGATGTCGTCTTTGACATTGACTATGCGGGGCATCACAAGCGACAGATTCTTCCTTATGACTGCAACAGGGATGCCCAGGCCCTGTTCCAGTTTTTCAACTCCGGTCCGGTGCTGCGGTTTTTGGAGGGCTTGACGGGTATCGAGGGCCTGATTCCAGATCCCTATTTCTCCGGCGGCGGCTATCACGAAATCAGCCAGGGTGGCCTGCTGGGTGTGCACGCCGACTTTCGCATCAATGACAAGCTGCACCTGGAGCGGCGTCTCAATCTGCTCATCTACCTCAATCCCGACTGGAATGAGGAGTGGGGCGGCCAGCTGGAGTTGTGGGACAAGAAGATGGTGTCGTGCCGTTCCCAGGTGTTCCCCATCCTGAACCGGTGCGTTGTCTTCAGCACCGACGCTGACAGTTTTCATGGGCATCCGGATCCGTTGAAGACCCCGGCTGGCGTGAAGCGCCGCTCCATGGCGCTGTACTACTACACCAGTTCGCACCACATCCACAAGGAAGTGCCTGGTCACGGCACGATGTACTACGCCCGTCCGCAAGACAGCGCGGATGTCCACGCTCTGGCCAGCCAGCTTCGCAACAACGAATATCTGAGTGACTGGCTTCCACCCAAGCTGCTCAGGCTGGTCAACAAGGTCAGGACCCGGCTTCGCCAGTGACGGGTCGCGGCGGCGGAGCGTGGGGGCCCAACCGGACCGCAGCGCAGGGCCGCCCCAAGCCAGGTCAGCCCCCCTGGGGGGCAGCGACCCGCGCGGCGGCGGAGCGTGGGGGCACCATTTCACTCACCCCGGCACTTCATAGTTGGCCTGCGTGAGATGGTCCACGCCGCAACTCAGGCCGGTCACCCAGTCGATGAATTCCGGGATCGCTGCGCCGGCCATGGGTGCACCGTGCTGCGGCACGATCATCTGGATGGGCAGGGTGCGTGCCATGTTGGCCCACAGGCGCAGCACCTTCTGCGAGACCATGTAGCGTCTGTGAAACGCTTCCATGCGTGGCAGGTGGGGGGCCAGGTTGGTGATGGTCCGGGCTGCATCGGCCGAGGTTCCCAGGGACACGCCGAGGTCACCCGAGAACAGGATGCGGCTGACCGGGTCCCAGAACTGGAAATTGCCCTCCGAGTGCATGAAGTGGGCAGGCAGGGCGACGATTTCGCTGCGGCCCAGGGGAATGCGCATGCCCGGGTCGGGAATGCCGACGATCCGCCCCACGGTCTTGCCCGGTTTGCAGAAATGGGGGGCAAACCGTTCCCACAGCCGTGAGATGTACAGGGTAGCCTGGGTGCTGGTCATCCAGCGGTCTAGCGAGGCAATGATGTCCGGGTCGGCGTGCGATGCCAGGATCTCGGTCAGCTTGTTGGGCGGAAAGTAGCGGCCGATGGTCAGCAGCAGTTCGTTGTAGGCGACGTTGCCGCCCGGATCGATGATGGCGCCCTGGTCCTTGTCGATCACCAGAAACTGGTTGGCCTGAACGGCTTCGCCGCCTTCGTCGCTCAGGTGGGTGAACATCAGGCACACATGGCCATCGTGGTTGTACAGCTCAATGGCCATGGTTGTGGTTCTCCGGCAGGGGGCGGTGCTCATCCGTGCAGGCGATCGCCTGCAATGATTTGCGTTTCCGAAGGGCGCAACTGTAGAACCGGGCGGGCCTGCCCGGTTTGAGCCATGTCAAATCATGCGCGATGCGCGAGTTCTGCTGCCTTGCCGGTGTAGCTGGCCGGTGTCATGGCCAGCAGGCGGTCTTTTTCGGCCTGGGGAATCTCCAGGCTGCGGATCAGGGCGTGCAGGTCTTCCGCGCGCACGGTCTTGCCGCGCGTGACTTCCTTGAGCTTCTCGTAGGCACCGGCCACGCCAAAGCGGCGCATGACCGTCTGGATCGGCTCGGCCAGCACTTCCCAGGCGTTGTCCAGGTCGCTGGACAGGGCTTCCTCGTTGAGTTCGAGCTTGTTCAGGCCGGTCATCAGCGAGTGGTAGGCCAGAACCGCATAGCCCATGGCCACGCCCATGTTGCGCAGCACGGTCGAGTCGGTCAGGTCCCGCTGCCAGCGCGAGATGGGCAGCTTCTCGGACAGGTGGCGCAGCACGGCGTTGGCCAGGCCCAGGTTGCCTTCGGCGTTTTCGAAGTCGATCGGGTTGACCTTGTGGGGCATCGTCGAGGAACCGATTTCGCCTGCCTTGAGCTTCTGTTTGAAGTAGCCCAGGCTGACGTAGCCCCAGACGTCGCGGGCCAGGTCGATCAGGATGGTGTTGGTGCGGGCGATCGCGTCGAACAGCTCGGCCATGTAGTCGTGCGGCTCGATCTGGATGCTGTAGGGCTGGAAGGTCAGGCCCAGGCCCAGCGGTTCGGGCGTTTCGATGACCTGGCGACTGAAGGCTTCCCAGTCGAAGTCGGGCCAGGCGGACAGGTGGGCGTTGTAGTTGCCGACGGCGCCGTTCATCTTGCCCATGAGCCGGACGGCGGCAATGCGTTCGCGGGCGCCGGCCAGGCGGACCACGACGTTGGCCAGTTCCTTGCCCACGGTGGTGGGACTGGCGGTCTGGCCGTGGGTGCGGCTGAGCATGGGGATGCTGGCAAACTGGTGTGCCATGTCGCGCAGACGGCCGATCACGGCGTCGAGCGCGGGCAGCAGGACCTCGTCACGCCCACCCTTGAGTTGCAGCGCGTGGCTGGTGTTGTTGATGTCTTCGCTGGTGCAGGCAAAGTGAACGAACTCGGCGGCCTTTTCCAGCTCGGGGCGGGCGTCGAACTTCGACTTGATCCAGTATTCGACCGCCTTGACGTCGTGGTTGGTGGTCTTCTCGATGTCCTTGATGGCCAGGGCGTCGCCCTCGTCAAAGTTCTTGACCAGGCCCAGCAGGTAGGTGCGGGCGCCGGGCGAGAGCGGCTTGAACTCGGCGAAGCCGGCGTCGGACAGCGCGATGAACCAGGCGATTTCGACCTGGACACGGCGGTGCATGTAGCCCTGTTCGCTCATGAAGGGGCGCAGGGGGGCCAGGCGGGCGCCGTAGCGGCCGTCCAGCGGCGAAAGGGCCGAGACGGCGGACAGGGCGGCAGGGGCCGCAGGGGTGGGGGCGGTGGAATTCGGTCGCATGGGCGAATTGTAGGAGCCTGACAACGGACGTGTAACGAACATGCCCCCGTCAGCACGCCGGGGGTCGGCAGTCGCTAAAATCGCCTCTCCCAGGGCATCCTGTCACATCCTCTTACAAGCATGAAACTCATCGGAGCCATCACCAGCCCCTACGTCCGCAAGGTGCGTATCGTCATGGTCGAAAAGAAGCTCGACTACCAGTTCATGCAGGAGGACGTCTGGTCGGCTGACACCCGGATCGGGGCGTCCAATCCGCTGGGCAAGGTGCCCTGCCTGGTCATGGAAGGCGGCGAAGCGGTTTTCGATTCCCGGGTGATCGTGGAATACCTGGATACCCTCTCGCCTGTGGGCAAGCTGATTCCGCCGTCGGGCCGTGAGCGCACCGAGGTCAAGACCTGGGAGTCGCTGGCCGACGGTCTGCTGGATGCCGCCATCCTCGCGCGCCTGGAGGCCACCTGGCCCGGGCGCACCGACGAACAGCGATGCCAGGCCTGGATCGACCGCCAGATGGGCAAGATCGACGCGACCCTGCGCTCCATGAGCCAGGGGCTGGGGGACAAACCGTTCTGTTCGGGCATCCACTTCAGCCTGTCGGACGTCGCGGTGGGTTGTGCGCTGGGGTACCTGGACTTCCGCTTTCCGGCGGTGGACTGGCGGGGTACCTACCCCAACCTGGTCAAACTCAGCGACAAACTGGCCTTGCGCCAGAGTTTCGTCGAGACGATGCCGGCCTGAGGGCGCCGGTTCAAACGCTGGGTTCAGGCGCTGGCCAGCAGGTCGGCGCAGCCGTGTTGCAGAAGGCGGCTGCGCGCCCTGGCGCTGGCTGCGACGACCTGGCAGGGCATGTCCCGCCTGAGCCAGACGGCCTGAGCCAGCAGCAGCATGCCCATGCCATGGGCATCAAGCTCGGTCACGGCCGACATGTCGATATCCAGCGGTCCGCTGCCTGCCAGGGCGTTCTGGCACGCCTGTCGCAGGTCATGCAGGTGGCTGACGGTGCAGTTGCCTGACAGTGTCAGGCACTGGCGCCCCTGACCGACGTCTTCGAGCCTGGCCTGCAGGCCCTGGTCGCGCCCTTGACCACCGCTCAGGCGCGCCCAGGCCAGCGGGCGCACATGGTGCCAGAGCATCGGCAGGACGGCGGCCGCGTCGCCGGCGTATCGGCGCCAGAGGGCCGGCTCCTGGAGGATGCGCCACAGCCATTCCATGCCCACGCGGCGCCAGAAGGGCGGTGCCCGGCGCACGGTGCCGGCCTCGAAATTGACCACCGCGCCCAGGTGACTGACCAGAGGTGCCCCCAGGCGGCTCCGGTTGTGCCCGATCCAGGCCTGCCCTTTCTTGGCGCCGAGCGACACGACCACGAAGTCCGGCCCGGTTGCATTGATGTCACCGATGACCTGGTCCGTGCTCATGCTGTCGAGCGTGCCGAAGCCCGGCGACTGGAAGCCGACGCAGCGCAAGGCGCTGTTGCGGGCATTGACCTGCCGGCAGGCGGCTTCGGCGGCGCCATCCGGTCCGCCAAAGAAATAGGCTTTCACGGGCTGATCGTCCTGTTCGCCGTGCAGGGCTTCGAACAGGTCGGACCCGGCGACCCGTTCGCGCAGGGGCAGGCCCAGCAGACGGGCCAGCCAGATGATGGGCATGCCGTCAGCGACGCTGAGATCGCTGACCAGCACCGACTGGCGAAAGGCCGGGTCCGAGCGTGCACCGATCAGGAAGTTGAGGTTGGGCGTCGAGAGCCAGCAGGGCCGGCGCTCGCGGGCGGCGCGCCGCAGGATTTCGACGGATTGCCGCAGGTCGACCACGTCGAAGGGCAGTCCCAGCAGGCACACCACATCCCGGTCCAGGAAGGCCTGTTCGTCGAAAGTCTGAAGTTCGGACATGGTCGTGCGCGGATGACCCGACGGGGTATCGGGTCCGCGCAGTATATCGACCGGGGTCGACCGGGGATGGGGTGGCCGGGCTGACGCCGGTCACCGGAGATACAAGAAACTGCGAAGCGCCCCGAAACGAACAAGGGAGGGAGGGAGGAGGAGGAGAAGCGCCCCGGGATTGCATCCAGACATCGGTCTGGAAGGCTTCGCAGTTAAAAAACCTGGGCGGGGGAGGCCTGTTCGCCAGCACTCGGCCCGCACGTGAAACGTATGAGTGGGCGGCGTGGAAAAAAGTTCCGTCGAATTGGGTTCAGTGTCCGGATGCCTCCGTGCGCCGGGGCGACGGGCGCTGCCTGAAGCCGGTCAGCACGGTCAGGACAGCCGCCCAGACGGCCCCGCACAGATGGGCGGCCTGGACCACCGAGCGGTCGCTGGCCGGGTCCCAGACCACCGGATAGGACCAGGCACGCTCCAGCAGCAGCTTGGCCAGCAGGCCGGCCACCAGCATGAGGCCCCAGCGGCGCGCCTTGCGGGTGGCAATGCGTCCCAGCACGAGTTGCAGCGCCATGACCATGGCGCCAGCGTGCAGCAGGCCACTCAGGCCGACCGCGTAGCCGACCTGGGGCCACAGCGCCAGGCTGGCCTGCAGCAGCGGCCAGGCCAGAAACCAGGCCAGTGCGGCCCGTGGCCCCGGGCGCAGCAGCCAGGCCAGGCCGGTCAGGATGCCCAGGGCGAACTGGTTGAGGATGAGGTGGGGGGTGTTGACATGCACCCAGGCGCTGGTCCAGAGGGTCCAGGGCCGCAACCAGCCGTCGTCGGCCCGCCAGGTGAGCAGCTGGGCCTGCTGCTCGCCCGACCACCACACCAGCATGCTCGCCACGCCATGCAGCACGCACAGCAGCAGCCAGCCGCCAGCCCGGTTCATGGGCGCGTCAGCCCTTCATCCGTGCCCAGCACGTGTTGCCACAGTGCCTGAACGGCCGATGCGGGCCCGGCCACACCGGCCGCCTCGACCTGGGTCGGGGCTTCGTCCAGGCGCGACCGGTGCTGGATGGCGCGCAGCTCGCGGTAGGCGCGTGCGGCCGCTTCGCCCATGCCGGGCAGCAACAGGCCGGCCTTCTCGGCCCGCTGCAGCAGGTTGATGTTGCCGGTGTTGTCGCGCAGTTCGGGATGCCGGCCGGATTCGGACAGCACCAGGAACTGCACCACGAACTCGACGTCCACCATCCCGCCGGGACTGTGCTTGACGTCGAACAGCTCGCCGCGCACCGGGTGGGCCTGTCGTACGCGCTGGCGCATGCTGACGATCTCCTGCAGCAGGGCCTGGCGGTCGCGGTCGGCGGTCACGACCGCCTCGCGAACGTCATCGAACCGGGCCCTGAGCGCATCCTGGCCCATCACGAACCGGGCGCGCGTCATGGCCTGGTGTTCCCAGGTCCAGGCGGTGTTGCTGCCCCGGCCGCGCTGGTAGTTCTCGAAGGCGTTGAAGCTGGTCACCAGCAGGCCCGAGTTGCCGTTGGGCCGCAGGGCGGTGTCGATCTCGAACAGGTCGCCCTCGCCGGTCTTGACGGTCAGCCAGTTGATCATCTTGCGCACGAAGGCCGCGTAGATCTCGGAGGCGTTTTCGTGCTCGTCCTCGTAGACGAAGACGATGTCCAGGTCCGAGCCATAGCCCAGTTCCTTGCCGCCCAGCTTGCCGTAGCCGATAATGGCAAAGGCGGGTTCGTCGCGGTGGCGATTTTTCAGGCGCTGCCAGCACCAGCGAGCGGTGACCCGCAGGACCGCATCGGCCAGGGCCGAGAGGTCGTCGGCCACCTGTTCGACGGTCAGCACGCCCTCCAGGTCGCGCGCCAGGGTGCGGAACACCTCGGCGTGGTGCGCACGGCGCAGCAGGTTCAGCAGTTCTTCTTCGTCGTCTTCGCCGGTTCTTTGCAGCGCGGCGCGCCGGTCTTCCAGTTCGAGCTCGAACTGGCTGGCGTCGAAGCGGTCGTCCAGCAGCTGGCGGCTGGCCAGTTCGTCGATGACACCCGGGTGGCGCTGCAGGTAGCGCGCGGGCCATCTGGCGGCCCCGAGGAGGCGCAACAGGCGTTCGTGAACGGAGGGCCGTTCCTGCAGCAGGGCCAGATAGCTCTCGCGCCGCAACAGGGCTTCGATCCAGTCGGCCAGGCGAAGGGCGCCGGCCTCGCTGACCCGTCCGGCTTCGAGCCAGGACCCGGTGCGTTCGACCAGTCGGGCCAGCCGCGCCCTGGCGTCTTCGCGCAGGGCGAGCACGCGCGGATGCTCGCACCACTGTGCCACCTTGGCGGCAAATGCCTCGGGCAGCTGGTCCAGCACGTCCCTGAGGTCCTGGACGGCATTGCGTCCGCCCTTGCCGTTGCAGCCCTTGCCATTGCAGCCACCGTTGGAGGGCCCGCCCAGCAGGATGTCGAATTCGTGGGCCACGGTTTCCCGGTGGGTGTCGAATTCGCTCAGGAAGGTGCACAGGTCGGGGAAGCCCATGGACGCGGCGATCCAGGCCAGATCGTCGTCGCGCGTGGGCATCAGGTGGGTCTGCTGGTCGTCCAGGTACTGGATGCGGTGCTCGACCCGGCGCAGGAAACAGTAGGCCCTGGCCAGGGCGTCGGCGGTTTCGGCCGGCATCAGGTTGGCCTTGCACAGGCGCTGCAGCGCGTCCAGGGTGGGCCGGGTCCGCAGTTCGGGGAACTGGCCGCCGCGCACCACCTGCAGCAGCTGGACCGTGAATTCAATCTCGCGGATGCCGCCGCGCGAGAGCTTGACGTCGTTGGCTCGACCCGGGTTGCCGGCGGCGCGCTTGGCGGCGTGGTCCCGGATCTGGCGGTGCAGCGTGCGCAGCGAGTCGAAGACGCTGTAATCCAGGTAACGGCGGAAGACAAACGGAAGCACCGGGCCGCGCAGGGCACTGGCACCGCCGTCGGCGATGCAGGCGGTGGGCGCGATGATGCGGCTCTTGAGCCAGGCAAAGCGCTCCCACTCGCGGCCCTGCACCAGGAAATACTCTTCCAGTGCGCCCAGCGACACGGCCGGTGGGCCGGAATTGCCATTGGGCCGCAGTGCCAGGTCGACCCGGAACACGTTGCCGTGTTCGGTGGTTTCGCCCACCGTGTTGTAGATGTGCTTGACCGCCTTGGCGAAGTACTCGTGGTTGCTGATGCGGTTGCGGCCCTCGGCATTGCCGGCGGTCTCGCCATCCTGGTCGTAGACGTAGATGAGGTCGATGTCGCTGGAGACGTTCAGCTCGCGTGCGCCCAGCTTGCCCATGCCGACCACCCAGAGCTGGGCCCGGCGGGGTTCCGGGGCCGCGCCCGGCGCGTCCCCGGCCGCCTCCGGAGCGTCCGCGCAGGGGGCGCCGTACAGGGCGTCCAGGTCGGCAAAGGCCAGCGTGCAGGCCGCGTCCAGAGCCAGTTCGGCCAGTTCGGTCACGGCACGGGTCACGTCCTGCAGCGGGGCGCCCTGTTCGCAGTCGAGCACCACCAGGCGCTCCATGACCAGCTGGCGCAGCACCCGCAGCGCGGCGGCTTCGGGCAGGCCGCGGGCGCGCAGCGACGCCAGGCAGGTCTGCATGGTGGCCCGTACCGGCGGGCCCGGCGGCAGGCACGCCAGTTCCTTTTCGTAGCGCCGCCGGATGCGCTGCACGAACCGTGAGTGGTCCGCCTGACAGGGCATGGGTGTACGGGTGCGGCAATCCACCACACGGTCCACCGTTGTCTCAGAACCGGCGGAACTGTTCCCTTGGCTGGCCGTCATAATTTGTATTGGACATGAATCAAAGCCAGGCGCCGATCGCAACTGCCACGCGAACCCTCAAGTTTCTCTCAGTGACCACCCGCCTGTTGCTGTGGGTCGTGCTGGCCGCCTGGGGATTGTTCGCCGTGAGCTGGGGAGCCCTGCATTTGTGGATTGTGCCGCGAATCGGCGATTGGCGTCCCGATGTGGAGCGGTGGGTCAGCGCCGGTGTCGGAATACCGGTGCGCATCGGTGAACTGCGCGCCGAGTCGGCCCCTGGCGAGCGCAGCCTGCTGCCGGCCCTGGTGCCTGTCATCGAGCTGCGGGATGTGCGCCTGTTCGATCCCCGGGGACAGGAAGCCCTGGTGCTGCCGCAGGTCCAGGTGGCCGTGTCGGTGGCGTCGCTGTGGCGCCTGGGCGTCGACCAGATCGTCATCCATGCGCCTGTGATGGATGTGCGTCGCACCGCCCAGGGTCACCTGGAAGTCGCGGGGCTGGATTTCAGTGGCCAGGACAGCGGCGACACCCGGGCAGTCGACTGGTTTTTCGATCAGCCCGAGTTCGTTATCCGCCGCGGCACCGTGCGCTGGACCGACGACATGCGGCCGCAGCCGGACGGCGCGCTCGCCCTGCAGGCACTGGATTTCGTCGTGCGCAAGAAGGGGCGGCAGCACGAGTTGAGGCTGGACGCCACGCCGCCGGCGAGCTGGGGTGACCGGTTCAGCCTGCGGGCGCGGATGCGTGAACCGCTGCTGGACCTGGCGGCCCAACCGGCGGTGCCTGATCCCGCGGTCTGGAGCCGCTGGAGCGGCGAGCTGTATGCCGAGTTTCCGCGTGCCGATGTGCAGCGGCTGCGCCGTCACCTGGACCTGTCCCAGTGGAATGTCGAGGTCTTCGGCGGCCAGGGTCGCGTTCAGGCCTGGGCCGATGTGCAGCGGGGGGAGATCACGGCCGTGTCGGCCGATCTGGATCTGCGGGATGTGCGCACCCGCCTGGGCGCCGACCTGCCCGAACTGGACCTGACGAGCCTGCAGGGCCGTCTGGGCGCCCAGTGGAATGCCGACGGATTCGGCCTGAGCAGCGACGACCTGCGGTTCAGCACCCGGTCGGGCCAGGTATGGCCGGGCGGCCTGCTGCGCATCGGCCATGCCGTGGCCCGGGCCGAGCGACCCGCCTCGGCCATGTTGCGGGCCGAGCGGATCGACCTGGGCGCGCTGGGTGCCGTGGCTGCCAGCCTGCCATTGGGCGCACCGGTGCATGGCTGGATCGACAGCCTGCAGCCGCGGGGACAGGTCACCGATCTGGATGCCAGCTGGCAGGCCGATCATCCCGATGCGCCCCTGGAGGCCTTCGGCCAGGGGCGGTTCCAGGCCCGGGGCGCCGTTCAGGCCCTGAGCCTGCGTGGCGCGCCCAGCGGCCGGATGTCCGAGTCGGGGCGCTATCCCTTGCCGGGCCGGCCTGGTGTGGCTGGTGCGGCCGTGAACTTCCGGCTGGACCAGGACGGCGGGACGGCCCAGGTCGAGATCGCTGACGGTCATGTCGAACTGCCCGACATCTTCGAGGATCCGGTGATTCCGGTGCGCCGCCTCCAGACCCAGGCGCGCTGGCGACTGGCGGGCGAACGCATCGATGTGGACCTGGAAGACCTGCGCCTGCAAAGCGTGGATGCCGATGGCACGGGACGGGTGCACTGGAATACGTCCGACCCGGCCACCAGTCCGTCGAAGTCCCGGTTTCCCGGGGTGCTCGACATCGACGCCAGGCTGACCCGGGCCGTCGGTACCCGGGTGCACCGTTACCTGCCGCTGACGGTCGACGAAGGTGTGCGCCGGTATCTGCGTGAGGCCATTGGTGCGGCAGGCCCCACCGAGGTGAGTTTTCGCATCAAGGGCGACATGTGGGACATGCCGCTGGTGCCGGAGGGTCCGGATCACGCCTTCAGCATCGGTGCCCGGTTCGAGGGTGTGAGCTTCGATTACGTCCCGGCTTTCCTGCAGGCCGAGGGCGAGCGGCGCTGGCCGGCCCTGCGCCAGGCATCGGGCGAGTTTCTGCTCGACCGGTCGGCCCTGAGGGTGTCCGGCCTCACCGCCTCGGTGGAGGGTGCTCCGGAGGTCCGGCTGTCCAACGCGGAGGTCCGGATCGACGAGCTGATGGACCGGTCGGTGCTGCTTGTCGCGACCCGCGCCGAAGGTGCCGCGGCGCAGATGTTGGGGTACGTGCAGCGCTCGCCGCTGGACGGCTATCTGGGTGGCGTGCTGGCGGATTCGCGCATCCAGGGCGATGCGCGTCTCGACCTGAAACTGCAGTTGCCCCTGTATGACCTGACTGCGGTCGGGGTCGAAGGCCAGATCCGCCTGGCGGGCAATGACGTGCACATCCAGCCGGAGGCGCCCGTGCTGCGGCAGGCCAGTGGCCTGCTGACGTTCAGCGAGTCGGGATTCCAGGTGCGCGATGGCAAGGCACGGCTCTTCGGCGGCGAGCTTCAGTTCTCGGGCGGGATGGACGGCGAAACACCCGCCGATCCGAATGCGCCGCGCCTGCGCTTCGTGGGCAGCGGTACCGCCACCGCGCAGGGACTGCGCGAGGGCGGCCTGGGCCTGGTATCCCGGCTGTTCCGGCGCGCCAGCGGTTCGGCCGCCTACAGCGGTGACCTCCAGTTCCGGGGCGGTTTGCCGGAACTGCGCATTCAGAGCGACCTGCGTGGCCTGGCGATCGACCTGCCCGAACCGCTGGGCAAGCCGGCCGACAGGCCGCTGGCTTTGCGCTACGAGAATTCTGCCGGTGTGGTGGTCGGCGATGTGGCCGAAACCGACCTGCTGGCGCTCGACGTGGGACCGCCGTCGCAACCGCTGGTGTCACTGGCCTACGACCGGGCGCTGGGCGCGGGCGATCCGCGCGTATTGCGCGGGCGCATCGGCGTCGGCCTGGATCAGGGCGAGTCCGTGCCCCTGCCGCCGCAGGGCGTGCAGGCGAGTGTGCGGATGCCGCTGATCGACGTCGATCTGTGGCAGCGCGTGCTGGACGACGTGTCCACGACCTCGTCAGCGTCGCCGGCGAACGCCGGACCGGCGGGGACATCCGGCAGCGGCCAGGCCGAGGGGATGGAATACCTGCCCACCACCCTGGCGGTGCGTGCCGACCGGCTCACCTCGGGCGGCCGCAGCTTCGACCGGCTGCTGATCGGCGGGTCGCGCGTGGGTACCGAGTGGCGGGCCAACGTCGACGCCGGTCAGCTCAGTGGCTATGTCGCCTACCAGCCTTCCCTCGACAGCCAGCCTGGGCACGTGTTTGCCCGCCTGTCCCGGCTGGATCTGCCGCCCAGCGCGGCTTCCGATGTCGAACAGCTGCTGGAGCAGCCGGCCAGCGTCCCGGCCCTGGACATCGAGGTCGACGATTTCGTGCTCAATGGTCGCGCCCTGGGGCGGGTCGAGGTGCAGGCGAGCAACCAGGGCGAGGCGGCCCAGCGCGAGTGGCGACTGGAGCGGCTGCGCGTGATCGTGCCCGAGGCCCAGTTGCAGGCCAGTGGCAGCTGGTCGCGGCCGCCCGGACCGCGCCGCCAGTCACCGCGACGAACCGCGCTCACGTTCCGGCTGGACATCGACGATTCGGGTCGCCTGCTTGAGCGCTTCGGGCAACCGGGTGTGGTGCGCGGAGGCAAGGGCCGCATCGGCGGGCGCATCGGCTGGACCGGATCGCCACTCGGGCTGGATTACCCCAGCATGGACGGCCAGATTTACGCCGACATTGCCAGCGGCCAGTTTCTCAAGGTCGAGCCCGGTGCAGCCAAGCTGCTGGGCGTGCTCAACCTGCAGGCCCTGCCGCGGCGGCTGACGCTCGACTTTCGCGATGTCTTCTCCGAGGGCTTCGGATTCGACTTCGTGCGCGGCGATGCCCACATTGAGCAGGGTGTCATCGACACCAACAACCTGCAGATGGGTGGCGTCAACGCGGCCGTGCTGCTCGAGGGCAAGGCCGACATCGCCCGCGAGACCCAGGATCTCAAGGTGGTGGTGGTGCCCGAAATCAATGCCGGGACGGCGGCCCTGATTGCCACCGCCATCAACCCGGTGGTCGGCATCGGTACGTTTCTGGCGCAGTTCCTGCTGAGTCAGCCACTGCAGGCGGTCAGCACGCAGGAGTTCCACATTTCCGGCACCTGGGCCGACCCCCAGGTCGAGAAAATCCAGCGGGCAACGCCCAAGGCTGCGGTCGAGTAAATTTCACGCATCACAAGGAGTTGCCATGAAAGTCGCCGCCATCCAGATGGTCTCCGGTGTCAGCCTCGATGCCAATCTCAGCGAAGCGCTGCGCCTGTTGCGCCAGGCCGCCGCCTGCGGCTCCGAGCTGGCCGTTCTGCCCGAGTATTTCTGCTTCATGGGGCACAAGGACGAGGACAAGCTGCTCATTGCCGAGACGCCCGGCCTGGGCACGGTGCAGGATTTCCTGTCCGATGCCGCGCGCGATCTCAAGATGTGGATCGTCGGCGGCACCCTGCCCATGGCGACGGACGATCCGGACCATGCGGCCAACGCCTCTCTGACCTTCAATCCGAAGGGGCAGCAGGTGGCGCGCTACGACAAGATCCACCTGTTCCGCTATGACAACGGTCGTGAGCGCTATGACGAGGCCGCCGTGCTGCGGGCCGGTGACACGCCCACCGGCTTCGACTGCATCGCCGCCGACGGACAGCATTGGCGGGTCGGCCAGAGCGTCTGCTACGACCTGCGTTTCGCCGAGCTGTACCGCGTGCTGGCGGCAGACATCCTGCTGGTGCCGGCGGCCTTCACCTTCACCACCGGCCAGGCACACTGGGAGGTGCTGCTGCGCGCCCGGGCCATCGAGAACCAGGCCTTTGTCACCGCCAGTGCGCAGGGCGGCACCCACGAGAACGGCCGTCGCACCTGGGGCCACAGCATGGTCATCGACCCCTGGGGCGAGGTGCTCTCGCTGCAGTCCAGCGGTCCGGGCGTCGTGATGGCCGACATCGATTTCGCGCGCCTGCGCGCCGTGCGCGAGCAGTTGCCCTCGCTGCAGCACCGGCGGCTGTGAGCCTCGGCGTGTGACGGAGCCGGCCCGTCTTTCGCAGACCTCGGCAGCGCGTGGGAGCGGTCGCTGGGGGCGACTGCGTTCGGGTCGCCGGATGCTCTGGGTCATCCTGGTGCTGCTGGTGGCCGCTCTGCTGGCGGCGCTCGTCTTTCTGGCCGGTGCCTATGAGGAAGGCCGTGACCAGGCCCGGCTGGAAGGTGATGCCAGTGCCCTGGGCAGTGACATCCGCACCGCGCTGTTTCGCAACGTCCAGACCCTGCAGTCGCTCCACAGCGTGGCGCCCACACCCGATTCGTGGGTGGAAGGCGCCGCCGAAGTTCTGCAGCGCCACCGGGAGATGGTGCGTCTGGAATGGCGGGACAACGCCCGCAGGCTGCTGGTCTCGCGCGATACCAGCTACGTCGGGGATCTGTTCGGGGCCATGGACCGGTCGCAGTCGGAGGTGCAGATGCGCCAGGCCTGTGACACCGCCCAGCGCCTGTCCGGTCCCGCCTTCGCGCCCAGCTACTTCTGGCCGCTGGGGGATGGCACCGGACTGGAGCTGATGGACATGTGCCTGCCGGTGGTGCGTGCCGGACAGCCCAACGGATTTCTGGTCGTGACCTACTCGTTGCCGGGTGTGCTGGACGAGATGACTGACCGTGACCTGCTGCGTGGCCGTTCGCTGGCCTTCACCGAACCGGACGGCACACGCCTGGCCCTGCATGGCAGCATCACGGACCAGCGGCGGCTGCAGCGCGCCAGCAGCCTGCTGGACCTGCCGGGCCACACGCTCATGCTGCGGCTGGAAGGGCCGCGTACGGCCCGCACGGGCTGGCGTGGCCTGTTTCCCAACCTGCTGACCGCCATGGTGAGCACCCTGTCGATGGCGCTGCTGGTGGTGCTGGCCATGCTGGGACGCGACATTCGCCGCCGGCAGCAGGCCGAACACGAACTGGCCGGTGCCCTCGCATTCCGGCAGGCGATGGAGAACTCCCTGGTGACCGGCCTGCGCGCCCGCGACATGGAGGGGCGCATCAGCTATGTGAACCCGGCCTTCTGCCAGATGGTGGGCTATCCCGCCGAAGAGCTGATCGGCGCGGGCGCGCCCTTTCCATGGTGGCCCAGCGAACTGGTCGATGAATACGGCCAGCGCCAGGCGGTGCGGCTGGCGGGCCAGGTGCTGCCCCGCGAAGGGTATGAGTCGGTGTTCCAGCGCAGCGACGGCACGCGCTTTCCGGTGCTCATCATCGAGGCGCCGCTGCTCGACGCCCAGGGGGTACAGACCGGCTTCATGGGGGCCATCCTGGACCTGACCGAGCAGCGCCGGGTCGAAGACCTCAACCGTGCCTCGCAAGAACGCTTGCAGGCCACGGCACGGCTGGCCACGGTGGGCGAGATGGCTTCGCTGCTGAGCCACGAACTCAACCAGCCGTTGGCCGCCATTTCCAGCTACGCCACGGGCACACTCAACCTGCTGGACCATCCGGGTCCGCTGCCGCAGGGCGACATCCACGAGGCCATGCGCCGCATTGCCGAGCAGGCCGACCGGGCCGGGCGGGTCATCAAGAGCGTGGCCGATTTCGTGCGCCGACGCGAGCAGGTGCGCGAACCCATTGCCCCGGCCAGGCTGGTCGAGGCCATCGCGCCGCTGCTGAACCTGCAGGCCAAGAAGCAGGGCATCGAGTTGCAGGTTCGCATTGCGCCCGGCTGTCCGCCCGTGGTCTGTGATCGCACCATGATCGAGCAGGTGTTGCTCAACCTGGCCCGCAACGGCATGCAGGCCATGCCGCTTGGCGACCCGCCACTGGCCTCCGCCTTGCGCGTGCTGACCATAGAGGCCGGCCCCGTGGCCCAGCCGCTTGCCGGGGGGCGCAGGCGTGCCTGGGTCGAATTTGCCGTGACCGACCACGGACAGGGCCTGAGCGAGGAAGTGCAGGACAAGCTGTTCACGCCCTTTTTCACCACCAAGAGCGAAGGCATGGGCCTGGGCCTGAGCCTGTGCCGCACGGTGGTCGAGCAGCACGGCGGCCTGCTGGTCCATGAGCCGGCCCAGCCGCGTGGCACGGTGTTCCGGTTCCGCCTGCCGGTGGCCTGAGGCAGACGGCTGTCCACTATCATTCGGCCATGCATCAGCACAGCGACGCCCGGGTCTTCATCGTCGACGACGATGGCGGGGTGCGCGATGCCCTGGGCTGGCTGCTGCGCACGCGCCGCCTGCTCAGCGAAGGCTTTGTCAGTGCCGAGGATTTCCTGGAGGACATCGGGCGCTGGCCGCAGGCGCCGTCAACCCCCTGCTGCCTGCTGCTGGACGTGCGCATGGGCGGCATGAGCGGGCTGACCCTGTTCGAACACCTGCTGACCCTGCCCTGGCAGGCGGTCATGCCGGTCATTTTCCTTTCAGGCCACGCCGACGTGCCGACCGCAGTGGATGCCGTCAAGCGCGGCGCCTTCGATTTCTGCGAGAAGCCCTTTTCCGACAACGCCCTGGTCGACCGCATCGAACAGGCCCTGGCGCAATCGGCCCAGGTCCTGGCCCAGCGCCGGGTGCAGGACGAGATCCGCCAGCGCCTGGACAGCCTGACCGATCGCGAACGCGATGTCATGCGCCTGGTGATCGAGGGGTTGCCGAACAAGCTGGTGGCCGACCAGCTGGCCATCAGCGTCCGCACGGTCGAGGTTCACCGCTCGCGCGTGTTCGACAAGATGGGCGTCAAGTCGGCTGTCGAACTGGCCAATGCCCTGCGCCAGTCATGAGGGTCGCTTCGGGTCACCGGATGACCCGTCCGTCGCGGACGGGGGTGGCTGTTCCGGCGGCAGCTTGCGGGCCTTCTCGCGTTCGGCTTCTTCCGGCAGCTCGCCGCCGCGACGACCCGAGAACATGGTCCACCATACGATGAACACGAGAATCAGCAGCGCGGCCAGCGCTTCAAGCAGCAACAGGGTCATGAGATCGTCAGTCGGGAGGGCATGGACGGCCCTGCGGGTGGTCATTGTAGGTGTGGTGGCGGCCAGCCTGGGGTCCTGCGCCATGGCGCCTGACCGACCCCTGCCACCCGTGGCCGCTTCCCCGGCGGCCACGCCGCCCGTGTCGCAGGCCGTGCCCGTGGTGCCCGACGAAGATCCGTTGCCACCGGCCATCCAGCGCGGCAAGAGCCGCTGGGTGCCTGCCCGCTGGAACGAACTGCCTGGCTGGGGCCAGGACCGCCTGTACGAAGTCTGGAACGCCTGGGTGCGCGGCTGCGAACGGCCCGCCGAAGGCCATGCGGCCCTGTGTCGCGAAGCGCGCCAGCGCTCCATTGCCACCGCCGACGAACAGCTGGCCTGGCTGCAGAGTCGCTTCCGGCCCTACCGGGTGCTGAATGCCGACGGCAGCGCACCCGACGGCCTGCTCACCGGTTACTACGAGCCTATCCTGCCCGCCAGCCGGGTGCGCACCGACACCCACCGGGTGCCGCTGTACGGCCCGCCACCCGGGCTCAGGCGGGGCCAGGCCTGGTACACCCGCGAGCAGATCGACACCCATCCGGACGCCCAGGCGGCCTTGCGTGGCCGCGAGATCGCCTGGCTGGCCGACCCGGTGGATGCCCTGATCCTGCAGATCCAGGGTTCTGGCCGCCTGCAGGTGACCGAGGCCGATGGCCGCACCCGCGAGGTGCGGGTGGCCTTTGCCGGTCACAACGGCCAGCCCTATATGAGCGTGGGGCGCTGGCTGCTGGATCGCCGCTACATCCGCGACGCATCGTGGGACGCCATCAAGGCATGGGCGGCGCAGAATCCCGGACGCCTGAACGATATGCTGTGGGCCAATCCGCGGACGGTGTTCTTCCGCGAAGAGGTGCTCAGTGACCTGGATGCCCGCTTCGGCCCGCGCGGTGCCCAGGGCGTGCCGCTGACGCCAGGCCGGTCCATTGCCGTCGATCCGCAGAGCATTCCTTATGGCACGCCGGTCTGGCTGGCCACGCAGGGCGAGGCGCTCAATGCGCGGCGACTGGTCATGGCCCAGGACACGGGCGGTGCCATCGTGGGTGCCGCGCGTGCCGATCTGTTCACCGGATGGGGCGGCTGGAACGACGAGGCCTACACCGTGGCAGCCGCACTCAAGCAGCCGTTGCAGCTGTGGGTGCTCTGGCCCAGATAAGACCTCAGGCCGGATTCCAGACGCAGGTCAGGTCCGGATTGGTGGCTTGCGCCTGGGTGCACAGCGCGGCGAAGGTGGCCTTGTCACGGGACTCCGCGTCCTGGTTCCAGACGCCCAGTCCGGCCGCCAGGCCGATGGCCGGGCACAGGACGGCACCCGCGCCGCCGGTGGCCAAGGTGGCGATGACACACAGGTTGTTGGCGGCGGCGCCCCAGCCCATGGCGCCATAGGCGCTCCACAGGCGGGGTTGTTCGACCGGCGGGGCTTCCTTGATCTGCTGGTAAGCGACCACTTTCATGCCGAGGGTCAGGATGCCCAGCGGATTGGCCTCGGCTGCGCCCATGGCCAGTCCGATGCCCGTGGTGCCCACGTCCGCCACCTGGGCGGCCACCGCCTGGTCTTTGTGGCTGTCTGTCGCCGGCGGCCAGGTTTCCTGGGCACCGGCACTGCGGGCGCCCAGCGTCAGCGCCGCGCCCAGCCACAGGGCCTGGATCAGCCAGAACACGATGCGCAGGCGCCGCACCGAGCGTGTGGTGGATGCCTGGACTTGCGGCGATCGGGTGTCGGTTTTCGGGTTCATGGCCGATTCCTTGGGACAGGGTTTCGGGCCGTCGCGTCACCGGTGTGGTGTCCGGTGCTGACGGCCTGGTCCCTGTCCTATCGGCCAGTGGTGAGAAAAACTTTGGGTGAAAGGCGATGAAAGGGCGAAAAAAAGCGCCCTTTGGACGCTATAAGACAAAAGCCCGCAGGTAGCGGGCTTTTCGTATCAGGTGAAAGTGGTCAGGCGCCGCTGAATGGCGGAGCCGTCATGTTCGGAGGGATGGTCGCCGGCGGGGTGACGGTGGGGACGCCCGGTTCTGGCGGGAGCACCACCACGGCGCCGTTGCCGCGACCGCGACCACGGGTGGCCTGGTAGAGCACGCCCAGGCCGGCCGCGCCGATGGCCACCTTCGTGCCGGTGCTCAGGCTGGCGGCGCCTGCACCAGCTCCCGAGTTGGATGCCAGATAGGCAGCACAGGCCGTTTCCTCGATCAGCAGCGATTGGCCGGCCTCGATCGTGGCGCGGCAACCGTTGGCAAACACCACCGTTGCCTTGCCCGTTGTCGTGCTCATGATTTGCGCGCCCTTGGGCAGGGGCATGTCCAGTGTGGCGTTGGACAACTGGTTGCCGGACGTGACCGTGACAAGGCCTTCGACCGACTTGACCGTTGCATAGGCGCCATCCTTGGCGGGCGACTGGGCCAGGACCAGGCCGGCGGACGAGGCCAGCAACAAGGCAATCAGCGGAGTTTTCATGGAACTACCTGAATTTGAGTTATTTGGTTTGATCTTATGGGGCCATGACAGCCCACGTCAAGCTTGATTATGTGACAGGCGGCTCAAACCTTGTCCGGACGCCCTTCAGGCGTCCGAACCGTGGTGCCGGCGCAGCACTTGCCACCACCGGCGCCAGACACCGGGTGCCTGCGGCGGTGCCTGCCCGAGCGCGAACGGTTCCGGTTCCGCATTGTCCAGAATGGCCTGGGGCCGGTCCACCACCAGTTTGCGGGCTTCGGCGTCACCCAGCAGACGCTGGGCCACCGCCAGCCCCTCTGAAAGCTGCGGCAGGCGGCGGCCAGCAGAGTGGGCGTCCGTGGCCAGTATGTGGGTCAGCCCGTCGCCCAGGAAACGCTCGCCCCAGTACTTCGCACGCTTGCCAAACACACCGGTCAGCGCGCCTGCCGTCAACTGCATCCAGGCGCCCTGCTCTACCAGACGGCGAAACACCGGGTAGTGTGAGTCGATCCAGGTCAGGCGCTCGGGGTGGGTGATGACCGGCGTATAGCCGGAGACGACGAGATTGAACACGCTGTCTTCGAAACGCGGTGGCGCCACCGTGTGCGAGGGCTCCAGCAGAAGGTATCGTGAACGGTTGATCGTCGGTACCTGGCCGCTGCGAATCTGAGGCAGCAGATCCGGCACGAGGTGGACGTCCGCGCCGGTCACCAGCCGCAGGCCAATGCCGGCCTGGTCCAGGCTGGCCTGCAGCGCCTGGCGGGCCAGTTCGATGCCGGGGCCGTCGTTCATGTACATGCCGGGGTAGATGTGCGGCGTGCAGGCCATGGTGTGGATGCCGTCGGCCACTGCGATGCGGGCCATCTCCAGCGAGACGTCCAGGGTGGGAGCGCCGTCGTCGATGCCGGGCAGGATGTGGCTGTGCAGGTCGATCACCGGCTGGCCTCCTGGGTCGTTCCGGCGGCCGGGACGGAGTGCAGGGACAGGCGGTCCAGCCAGACCTCGCCACGCAGGCCGGTGCGGGCTTCGAAGGCCGCGGCGGGCTGAAGGGACAGCGTGACGCCCGGACAATCCGCTGGCACGGTCACGTCCAGGCGTGTGCGCCGCCAGTCCCGAACGGTCTTCTCCAGTGGTGTGCTGCGGGCCAGTTCACGACCGCCGTTGGCGCAGGACAGGACCCATGCCAGGCCTGCGGTGCTGCGCAGGTCCAGCGAGCGGTGTTCTCCCTCCAGCTGGTACGTGCCTGCAGGCACGAACATGTCCTGGCGCAGGATGGGTGTGCGCAATGGCCGGCCATTGAACTGCAGGCGCATCACCTGGCCGCGTTCACCCTGGCCAATACGGTCACCGCGCACGCCGGCTCGCTGCGGACTGTCGTCGGCCAGTTGCCAGTCGAAGCCGTCGTGGACGAAGGCCTGCTCGAAGTCGCCGTTGAACAGCATTGGCACCGGCCGGTTCCACAGTCGCTGCCACAGGGCATGTGCGTCGAGCCACCGGTCTTCCGCCTTGAGCTGGCGGATCACCAGCAGACCGGTGGGGGCGCGCAACTCGCCAGCCAGCGCCAGGTCGGCCACCAGGGGCAGCGCCGGGGCCATCGGCAGTTTCAGCCCCGGCATGGCGCGCAGCGCGGCCTCAGGCCAGCGCGGGTCTGTCTTCAGGGCGTGGCGCAAGGTGGCCAGCAGGTCCGGGTCGCGGTCGGCCACCGCCAGCATGCGGGCCAATGTGCGGGTGGCTTCCTGGTCGGCGTGCTGGTGCGACAGGCGAATGAGGGGGGGCACGGCGGTGGCCCAGTCACTGCTGGCAAGGGCGCGGCGGGCCAACTGCTGCTGCACCAGGGTGTGCTGGGGCGCAAGCTCCGTCGCGGCTGCCAGCAGGCTTGCGCCATCGACGCCCAGCACCTCGGCAGGCAGATCGGCGTAGCGCACCAGTTCACTGATGGCCCATGCATCGCCCGGATTGCGAGCGATGCGTTCGCGCAACTGCCGGACCTCGGTGCGTACCTGCTGCCATACCGTCGCCGCCTGGTCCTGCGGCACCTCGATCACGTCTTGCTCCTTCGCCGCAGCGGCGTCGGCACCAGCGCTGCGTTGCAGGGCGGTCGCGTCGTGGCAATGTTCGAAGCCCGGCCACTGGTTGCCAAGGCAGGCCATCAGCAGGTTGGCATCGACGGATTTCATGCCCAGCCAGAGGCCTGCCACCAGCAAGGATGCTGCGGCCAGTCCGGTTCGAAGTCTGCCAGTAGTCCGCATGGCTTCAGTCGGCCTCCAGCCGGGTCAGTGCCGGGTTGACCGGCGGCTGAGGCCGGAAGTGGGCCCGAAGGTGGAACTCCTTGAGCACCGTCCCGGTCGCGCCGCGCTCGCGCAGGCGGATCTGCACCTTGCCTCGCACCACAGGTTGTCCGTCAAGCTCCTGCAGATGGAAACGCGCAGGGCCAAGGCCGGTGACTTCGGCACCGGCCAGGACGCGGTCGTAGGCGCGGGCAAACCGCGCGGCAGCGTCTTCCTGCTGCGTCTGGCTGGCGGTCCAGCGACGCACTTGTTCGGGCTGGCCACTGCCGAGCGTCTGCAACAGGTCGGCCAGCAGCGGCTGGAGGGGGCGCATGTCGGCCATCCTGCTGGATGCGGAGGTCGAGGCGGATTCATAGGACGGTGCGGACCGGGATGCGCGTGCGCTGGCCGGCGCCGGGTTGGCGGCACGGTCCATGGCCAGCGCCAGCGCCAGTGTCTCGTTCCAGCCATCGGTGTCGGGCCCTGGCGATGCGGCCGAGCTTGCCTCGGCAGGCCTGACGGCAGGGCCGGCCTCGGCAGGGAGCACTGCCAGGTCCGGGGCTGACAGCGCATACGACAGCCCGGGCATTCTGGCGCTGGGTTGCGTTGACTGCGGTGGCTGCCCGCCATCGGGCGGGACGGCCTTGGCTTCGGCACGGCCCCTGGGGGAACGCTCCGCCTGAACTGGCGGCCGGCGGGGCTGGTTGGCAGTCGGGGTAATCGGCGGGGTGGCCGGCGGGGTAACTGGCGGGGTAACTGGCGGGGTAACTGGCGGGGTGGCCGGCGCAGCTGATGCCTGAGGTGGGTCAGCGGGCTCGGGTGCCAGCACCTCCACCCGTGCTTGCACGGGCGGCGAGATAGCGACAGGCGGGTCGGCGCGCAGCACCACGGTCAGGGACGGGTCTTCGGGCGTTTGCCACAAAAGGGCCAGTGCACCGGTCAGCCCCAGCGCCAAGGCGCCTGACAGCCAGATCCGGCCGCGCTTGGACGGGTGCCGCCCTGGCCGATGGGCCGGCAATGTGCGCACGGCATGGGAAGGTGTCGACTTGGCCGGACCCGGCGGTGCCTCCGGGGGGGGCACGGTGCGCTGTGCGTCATAGCTGGCGCGCAGCACAGGCGATGCCAGCACGTCGTGTGCCTGGTTCACCCTGGCCGCTGCATCGTCGGGCCAGACGTCGCCAGTGGCCTGAAAGTCCGGGTGCGTCAGGCGCATCAGCAGGCGGTAGTGCTCTTTGATGGTGGCACTGTCGGCTTCGGGGTCCACGCCCATCACCGCGTAGTGGTCGTTGCCTGTGCGCAGCATCACGCTGCGCACAAAGAAGCGGGCGGCCTGCCGGACCTCGTCCGGCACCGATTCACCGCGTGGCAGTTCCACGGGTCGATCAGCGGCCAGCGCCAGCAGGGCTGTCGTGTGGTCGAACAGCACGGCCGGTTCGCGCCGTGCCACCGCAAACCGGCCCGGGCTGGCCTGGTAGGCCAGCAGGGCGTCCCACAAGCGTGGGTGCGGGGTGGGGCGTTCAACCGGACTCATGCGCCGGCAGGTGCGTTTCCAGTGGCAGGGGCTTCACCCGGATCGGCCAGCGCGCTGTTGCGGCCGCTGGCCCCAGAGGGCGCCGATCGCGATCCGCCCGCATCGGCGGCCTGGTAACCATAGTAGTTGCCGTAACCGTATCCGTAGCCATATTCGGCGCCGTGCTTGTCGCTCACATGGGTCAATACCACGCCCATGGGCAGGATGCCGCTGTGGCGCAGGCGGCGCATCGAATCCTTGATGGCCGAGCGTCGCGTCTCGCCCGCCTTGATGGCAAAGACCATGTGCGGAATCTGGTTGCCCAGCACGATGGCGTCCGCGATACCCAGCAAGGGTGGACTGTCGATGATGACCTGAGCATAGCCCTGGGACTGGGCCTTCTCGAGCAGCATCATGAGTCTGGGGCCGGACAGCAGCTCGACTGGATCCGGCGGGGTCGGTCCGGCGGTCAGTACGGACACGTTGGCCAGCCGGGTGTGCTGGATCAGGGTGCTGGATGCGTTATCGCCGGACAGGAAGTTCGACAGGCCGGATTCGTTGGGTATCTGCATGACTTTGTGCACCGAAGGGTTGCGCATGTCGGCGTCGATCAGCAGCACGGGCTTGCCCAGTTGGGCAAAGTTGATGGCCAGCGAAATGGCGGTGGTGGATTTGCCCTCGCCCTTGCCGCAACTGGTGACCATGAGCACCTTGGGCGCGCCTTCGGGCGTCGAGAACTGCAGTGCGGTGCGCATGGACCGGTAGGCCTCGGCAAAGGCTCCGCGGGGGTCGTCGTGGACCAATGCTGCCAGCTGGCCTCCGCGCATGGCCTTTTTCCTGACCAGAGGAATCAGGCCCAACAGAGGCAGGCCGTACTGCTGTTCGATCTCGTCGGCGCTCTTGATGGAGTCGTCCATGGTCTCGCGCAGGAAGGCCAGGCCCAGTCCAAGCAGCAAGCCCAGGCCCATGCCGATGAGCGCATAGCGCCCGGGCTGCGGGCTGTAGGGGAACAGGGGTGCACGCGCCTCGTCCACCACCGAGATGTTGTTGGTGGTCAGGCCGCCGGTGACGGACACTTCCTTGAGGCGCTGGAGCAGGCTGTCGTAGACCTGCCGGTTGGTCTCCATCTCGCGGCGCATCAGGTTGAGGTCGACACTGCGGTCCTGCACCACCTGCACTTCGGCCCGGGACTGGGCCAGGCGTTCGCGCAACAGGGTCTCCTGCTTGCGTGCTGCTTCGAACTGCGCCTTGACCGAACCGAGCACGATGTTGATCTCGCCCCGGATGCGCGCGTCCAGCTCGGCGATCTGGGCGCGCATCTGCACCATGCGGGGAAAGTCGGGCTTGAACACGGCTTCGTTGACGGTGTATTCGGCCTGCAGCTTCGCCCGCTGCTCCTTGAACGTCTGCACGGCGCCGTTATCCAGGACCTGTGGGGCGCTCTCGGGATGGCGCAGCACCTCGTTGTATACCGACTCGGCCTTGATGCGCTCTTCTTCGGCGCGGGACAGGGCGGCGGAGATAGAGGCAAAACCCTGGGTGGCAACCTCGGTGCGGTCATCCAGGGTCAGGATCTGGTTGCGCTTGGCGTAGTCGTTGATGACGCGTTCACTCTCTTCCAGCTTGGCCTTGGTCACGCGGATCTGGTCTTCCAGGAAGCCGCGCGCGTAGTTCGAAGACTCCAGCCGGCGCTCCAGATTCATCG
Organism: Burkholderiaceae bacterium; assembly: GCA_041396505.1. Lineage (GTDB taxonomy): Bacteria > Pseudomonadota > Gammaproteobacteria > Burkholderiales > Burkholderiaceae_C > Hydrogenophaga. The sequence continues at coordinate 323,518 of JAWKYL010000005.1, read as the reverse complement.
ACATGAAGGTGCGCGCCATGGTGTTGGCAATGCGGGCGGACAGTTCGGCGTTGCTGTTGACCACCACGATGTTGACCAGGCGCGAATCGCGCACCGGCTCGATGCTGACCGAACCCCGGAAAGACTCGATGGCACCGTCGCGGTTGAGCACCTGCTCGTCCTTGGTGGCGGGGGTGCCCAACTGGCGGTAGTTGTCCAGCAGGCGGTCAATGAAGCTCTTGTCGGTGGCAGGCGCCGGCGTCTGGCTGGTCAGCGCGTCAAGATTGCTGCCAGCACTGGCCGGGGTCCCGGGAAGCGTGTCGCCCTGCGGCTGGCGCCTGTTCAATCCCATCTCGTCGATGACCCGCTCGGCCAGGGCACGGCTCTTGAGCAACTCGATCTGGGTCTGCAACTGCGAGCCATCGTCCCAGTAGTTCTGCTCGGCGTCCACGTCGCGGCCGAAGGCCACCACGCGCTGGGCAGTCCGGTCAATCTGCACCAGCGCCGTGGCGCTGTACATGGGCGTCGCGCGGAGGCTGTGGACCGCCGCAATCACGCCGCACAGCAGCGTCACCGCGATCAGCATCCATTTGTGCTTGCGCACGACGCGCAACAGGTCGCGCAGATCCAGGCCATCGTCTTCGGCTTCGGTCGCCCGTTCGTCCCTCAGGGCGGGGTGGGTGAGGGCATGCTGGCCTCGCAGGGTCAGGTCACGGGCGCGGGGCAGTTCGGGCGGTGTCGGTTCGGCGGGCAGGGGCATTGGTGGGGTGTCAGGCAGTGAGCAGGGCAGCGCCGCGCAAGCAGGAATGTCCGCTTGCAGGCCACCGGGACGGGCGCGCGATCAACGTGGCGCCAGGCCCGAGAAGGGATTGATGGAGTCGATGATGTCGCGAAACAGCGAGTCACGCAGGGCGGCCCGGGCGGGACTGCGTTTGACCACGATGACGTCGTCGGCCAAGATGACCGGGTCCAGTTCCTTGCCCTCGCGGATGGCGTGCAGGTCGAAGGTCTGTGGCTCGCCCGGTGCGCCGTCTGCGCGCTGGCGGAACAGCATGATCTCGGACAGGTCGGCATAGTTGCCGCCGCCCCCGGCCAGGGCCAGGGCGCGCAGCAGCGTGAGCTGACCGGTGACCGGGTAGATGCCGGGCTTGGCCACTGCGCCTTCGATGGTGATCCGGCGGGTGGTGAATTCCTTGATGAACACCGATACCTGCGGATTCTGGAGGTATTTTTCAGCGTAGGCTGCGGCAATGCGTTCTTCGGACTGCTGGCCGGTCAGGCCCTGCAGCGACACCGGCCCCACCAGGGGAAGCGATACCACGCCGGTGGAGTTGACCCGAACGGTGCGCTTGAGTTCAGGCACCCCGAAGACCTCGACCTCGATGAGGTCGTTGGGCGAGACGCGGTAGTCGGCGCTCAGGCCCGAGAGCGTATCCAGCGGCTGTGGCTGGTTGGCCGGGCCGGTGGGCTGGGGGGGCACTTGCGTGCCGGCGGCGGAGCCACTGGCCGTGCCCACGTTGGCGGGCGCCTGTGTGGCCTGTGCCAGCACGGGTGCAACCGTCAAGGCCGACACCACTGCGGCCACCACAACAAGACTGCGCATTTCCTGAACTCCCATTGGACTCACGAACCAGAAATCTGGGCTCGAGCCCAATCGTCGCAATTTTAGGTCAGCCCTGTGTCATTTAGTGTTCAAACTTTCACGGTCTGCGTCCTGTCCGTGCCTGGCGGGCGGACATATGGGCGGCAGGGGGCAGTGGTCGCAAGAAGATGCCTGCAAGGAAAGCCCCCAGCATGGCCAGCGCGGGAATGCGCAGGTTGAAGTCCACCCAGGCGTGCAAGAGCAGGGCCAGCAGGCCAAAACCGGCGGCCAACGCCCGTTGTTCATCGGCCTGCAGACGGCCCTGGGCCAGCCGACCGGCCAGTTGCAGCGCCCGCGTCACCAGCAGGGCCAGGGCCAGCGCCATCAGCAGCGCTGTCGGCAGGCCGCCTTCCATGAGCAGTTGCACATAGTCGCTGTGGGCGTGCTCCACAAAACCGCCTTCGGCCACTGCCGGCTGAAAGCGTGGAAACACCGCCGCAAACGACCCCATGCCCGAGCCGGCGGGCCAGAACGCGGCAGCCGCCCGCGCGGTGGCGGCAAAGTTCTGTTGTCGCATGGAGGCATCGCTCTCCAGCGTCTGCCCCTCGAAGCGCCGCAGGCCCTCGGTGCCCACCGTGGCCAGACCGCCCAGCAGGGCCAGTGCCAGCACACCCACGCGCCAGCGCAGCGTCCAGCGGCGCAAGGCGCTGCCCGGCATGAGCAGCACCGCCCCGGCCGTGGCCAGCAGCGCCGTCCCCAGGCCGGCGCGCGACTGTCCGGCCAGCACGGCCAGCAGCAACACAAAGCCCACCACCGCCCAGAGCCAGCCCCTGGCGTCCCTGTTCGGCTCATGATTACCCTGCACGTCCACCGAACGCCGCCACTGCCACACCACCAGCGGCAGGCACATGGCCAGAAAGCTGGCCAGGTGGTTCGAGTTGGCGAAGGTGCCGATCACGCCCTTGAACAACGAACCGGCGTGCAACGCCGGAAATGGCCCCAGTTGCGCCAGCCCCAGCAGCGCCTGCAGCAAGGCACCGAGCAACCAGAGCCGGAGCAACCAGTGCAGCTGCCGTTGCCCGGCTGCCAGTCCCAGCCACAGGCAGGCCAGCACTGGAATGCCCGCCAGCACCGACGCCCAGGTCGCATCCGGCGTCAAGGACAGCGGTTGCCAGGCCCCGCCGGCCAGTCCCAGGCTGTCCAGCATGCCGGCATAGGGCGACCGCCCCGGCAGGGCCGCCCACCACCCCGGTGGCAGCGGCACCAGATGCAAGGCCCCCAGCCACAGTGGCGACGTCATCAGCAGCGCCAGCGCCCAGCGCCGCCAGCCGCTGTCCCAGGCCTCACGCAGGCCGCCCTGCACCCCGGCCAGCACCAGCAGTGCCAGCCACTCCAGCCCGATCAGCGCCACCCCCCGGTTGCCTCCGCGGATCAGTGGCGCCAGCACCACCAGCAACACGCCTGCGCCAAAGGCCATGTTCTTGCCCCACGGTGCTCCGCGCGCAAGTTGAGGGGCCTCTGTCGCCTTTTCGGTGCAGAGATGGCAGGCTGGCTGTTTAGCCATAGGCTCTTGATAGCCTGGCGACCACATCCAGTGCTGCTTCGGCATTGCTGAATCGTTCCGGAAAACGTGCAGCCAAATCTCTTGCAATTTCAAGCACTGGAGCGTTACCAGTCATGCCCTGCAAGGCTGCCAAAGTGACTTTCCCGTCGTCTGTCAGATTGGGGTTGTACTCAGTGCTGCCTTTGCGAATATCTGCTAACGACTTCACACTTGCCATAAAAGTGGATTGATCGAAGTCGGCAACCACCCTTCCGTCTGGGCGTGTGACGCGAGTCTTCCATCTGTAGATATAGTCGTCCTTGACCAAGTGCACAGACAACTGTGATTTCACACGATCACCTGGCTGAACGCTCACGGCGCGCTCCAGGGGAAAAAAGGCACGCCCATAGACCAAGGCAGGGAGGACAGGGGAGTTCGAGTACTTGATGTCGTTGCCCAGGTCACCGTCAAACCAGACGTAGAAACCATGCAGCACGCTTGCTGCGCTCATTTCCCAGTCAAGCACATTCTCGATCTTCGCAATGTCATTGGTCGCATAAAGCACCTCGCCCCAAAGAAGCGGGGTGCCCAGCAAGTTCTCGGCCTGAACACGCTGGGCCGAGGCTCGCCACCAGGTGTTGGTGACGTAAGGGAGAGCGGAAGAGAAGTCCAAGCCATACTCGTTCTGCATCCACGGCGCCTCCAAGCGCACGTACTCTTCAGGTGCATGGGCTGGAACAGCATAAAGCAGGTCACGGAATGGAATCATCTTGCCGCCTGGCTTCAGGTGGCGCTTGCGTGCGTCCAATAGGGAGGTAATGTTTCCCTTGAAAAAGGGCAGTACGCCATGCAAGTCGCCGACGACCACGTCCACTTGTTCCGGCAGTTCGATCTTGGTTGATAAATCCTGGATCCAGGTGATGCGATCGGAGCCAGCAATGTTTTTTGCGCAGTTGCGAGCCACTTCGATTGACGGATCAGGCTCCACAGCATAGACACGAGCCGCTCCGAACTGGCACGCCAGGAACGAGAAGATGCCAGTGGCCGCGCCAATGTCCAGGACGACGCAGCCTGGGCTGATGGCCCTCTGCAAAGCTGCGGTGTAAGCGGCCATCCGGTGCTGGTCTCTGATCATGGACCCATATGCGTCGATGGAATAGTCGTTGTAGCTGTGCATGCTTTGCGCGGTTGTGAAGCGTCGGTGGTGACAGTGGACAAGTGCTGGGCGATCGTATCGACCAACTTCGCCGATTGAGAAAAGTCTCTCGGATAAACAAGGCCAAAGGTCGGAACCTTGTTCACCACCGATGCGCAGCGAGCAAAGTGAGCCGCATTGCCATCACGGTCTGCGAGATCAAGACGGAAGGAATGGCCAAGTAGGGCCTGACAGGTGCGAGAAGGAGGCGAGGGCCAGATATGCACATCAATGTCGCTGTGCAGTGGATCCTCAAGAAGGTACATCGCGTCTACTGCAAAGGCTTTCATTCCCATTGCTGGAGCCTCTAGCGCAAGACGCAGTTTCTCGGAGTACCGGGCTACGGGGGACGTTGCTTTTTCTCCTGGAAACACGTTCTCGAGACTGTCGGCATACAGGCGTAAGCTCGGATAGGTTGGGAGAGCTTCGCATCCTTGTGCGCCGGTTCTTAGCTGCACGCAGTCATCAGATAGCACCGAATGACCCCGTCGCTTCAGTAGAGCCGCAAGCGTTGACTTGCCCCTACCGCTGGGACCTATGAACAAGGCGTGATGTTCGCCGATCTGTACCGCGCTGGCATGAACCATCAGCGAGCCGAGATGCGCGAGAAGGCGAGGTAGCACCTGATCCACGAGCAGGTGTTCCAAAGTGTTTGGGTCGGTTGATGTGTCGCCCGCGACTACCACTCGCAAGGAATGTGGCTGCAACAAGAAGTCTGCCAACCCGGGGAAACGCAACCAATAGTCAGCCCCATGCCTGGCCAGTGACAGAACCACCTCGGCCCCATCTCGCCAATGGTGGCTCCAATCAAGTTGGTCCGGGCAGGTCTGGTGAACGCGATCAATCTGAATACGGTCGTGAGCATCGTCCGTCCCAGCAGCCAGCACGGGCAAGGACAGGGTGGTGCTGACCGATTTAGAACAAAAGATGTACTGAGAATGCTGCTGCACCTGCGTCAGAGACCCGAAGAATAGAAGCGCGGTGCAGACAAGTGGTCAATATCAGCACATGTTTCCTGTCATGTTCGCAAAGAAACAAAAGCCGTTCTGGAACCCATCTTCCATCGCAATCATGGATCCGGATTCCGTCAGACGACCTACGTCTCCAAAGAGGCTCAACTTTGGTGAACGATAAGGCATCAGAGGCCTTTGAATGGTCCCTGCTATGCCTGTGAGGGGTGGTGCGGCTTCAGTTTTCATGGGAAAGTGGTCAATAGAACTTCTCAAAAAAATAGTACATCTTTAGATATAAATCGTCATTTGAAAGTAAGTGTAGCTGAAACATTCGCTCCTGTCAGAAAGCAACGAACACTCTGACACAGCCATGTTGCCCGTTCGGGTTGCGACAGGTGGAGAGTTGCTGTGCCATGGTTCAGCACATATTGAATGTCATATTGATCTGAGCCAAGTTGCACATGCTGTTGAGGTTGTTGTCTTCCATTCCAGCCATCGATCCGGTTTCTGTGAGACTTCCCACATCGCCAAAGTGGCTTAACTTGGGCGGACGGTAAGCTTGGGATGGTGTTCAAAACTCTGTCGCCCGTGGCCAGTGAACCGCGCTACTGCGCCTGACAATATCGCCATGAAGCAGCAAGACCTTGGCCTGAACCTGAGCAAGCGGCGCACACGCAAGGCGGTGTTCCTGGACGAGATGAATCTGGTGGTGCCGTGGACGGAGCTGCTGGCGCTGATTGCGCCGCACACACCGCGAGCCAAGACGGGCCGTCCGCCGTTTGAACTGGAGACCATGCTGCGCATCCACTTCGTCCAGCAGTGGTTTGGCCTGTCCGACTTGGCCATGGAAGAAGCCCTGTTTGAGACGGCTCTGTACCGGGAGTTTGTGGGGCTGAGCAGTGTGGAGCGCATTCCCGACCGGGTCAGCATCCTGCGCTTCCGCCATCTGCTGGAAGAACACCAGTTGGCCGAACAAATCCTGGCCACAGTCAATGCCACGCTCACCGACAAAGGACTGATGCTGCGCGAGGGCACGGTGGTGGATGCCACCTTGATTGCCGCGCCCAGCTCGACCAAGAACAAGGACGGAGAACGCGACCCCGAGATGCATCAGGCCAAGAAGGGCAACCAGTGGCATTTCGGGATGAAGGCACACGCCGGCGTGGATGCCGATTCGGGACTGGTGCACAGCGTGGCGACCACGGCGGCCAACGCCCACGATGTCACTCAAGCCCACGCTTTGCTGCACGGTGAAGAGACCGATGTCTTTGCCGACTCGGGTTACCGGGGTGTTGAGAAACGCGAAGAAATTCAGGCCCAGCACCCCAAGGTGAACTGGCACATCGCCATGATGCCGGGCAAGCGCAGGGCGCTGGACAAGAACACACCCATGGGCGCTGTCCTGGAGAAGCTGGAGCAGACCAAGGCCCGTATTCGGGCCAAGGTGGAACACCCATTCCGGGTCATCAAACGGCAGTTCGGCTACACCAAGGTCAAGTACCGGGGTTTGGCCAAGAACACGGCCAACCTGATGACGCTGTTTGCGCTGAGCAATCTGTGGATGGCTCGGCGCAGTCTTTTGCAGGGGTTGCAGGGATGAGTGTGTCCGCAGCCGGCCAAAAGGCCAGCAGTAAGGGCGCAAGGCCCTTGTTTGCGACACCAAAAACGCCAGATTCGTCATCATGTGGAATATCTCGTCTCAATGGCCACCGCCACGGGCGTTTTGAACACCATCCCTAGCAGTGTGTATTGAGCGGGCATGGTCACGCCTGCTGCAGAGGCGCTGCCGTCGGGGGGCAAGTGACAACACTCAAGAGTTTTCAGGTCGGACGTCATGGCTGTCATTCTCCTTGAAAGAACTTGCACTCGAACGGTTGCGAGCCCACATGAGCAGCCGCCACGCCGCAGCCAGGTTTGAACTCGAACCCTCCCGAGGGTTTCTAATGGCTGAAGCCAGTTTCCTTTCGTCAACCCATTGGGCCAGGGGCTGCTCAGGGATGGTACTGGCGGCCGCTTTCAGTTGTCGTGCCAGCACTGCCTGGTTAAAGGCCCAACCTATGTGGCTCTTATCAGCTCTCCATGCTATCTTGTCCGGGAGCAGCGAGGACATGGCTTTGCGAAGGATCCACTTGGGATGACCCTCACGTAGCCGCAGACCGATGGGAACCCAAGACTGGAACTCAATCAGGTCGCGGTCAGCAAAGGGCGGCCTGGGTTCCACTCCGAAAATTGAAGCCACCCGGTTGAATCGCTCGATCCCGGCTGTGATGTAGGGTGCCGTCATGCTGCTCAGTGCTTCGTCGAGGGGATGCCAGATGTGGCTGTTGCCTAGGCTGCTCCGGTAGCGTCTATAGCGCTTGCGCATGTTTACGCGCTGTTTGAGCTCCTGACTCCCCAGGGCGTTGGCCAGCAGAGCCTGAAACTCATTTGCCGCCAGCCACTGAGCGCGAAGCTTGTGCACCGCTTCCGGGGCGAGGCAGCCTGCCAACACCCTCAATGCCTGCCTGCGAGGATGGTCTATGCCCGGCAAACTCCACTGATCTACAGCTACTTGCCAGGCACGCAAGATGCTGCCTTGCCAGAAAAGCCGTCTGGCGTACCGGCCCGTGACAAACAGGTTGTCAGCTGGGATGCCGTCCATCAGACTGACTATGCCATGCGAAGAAGCCGCGCGGTACAGACAGGATGCCAAGGTGATGCTGCCATCAAAGGGTTCCATGCACAGATTCCACCATTCACCGGCCTGCCAGGCATCAATTGAAGCCAAGTCGATCAGGAATGGTTTGCAATGGCGGTTCGCGAGCATCTCTTTGATACTGCGGGTTTCCGTGCAGGTCTGGTCGGCCTGATTTGTTGCCGAGTAAACGGGCAAGGGAGGGCGGCCATCCATGAAGCAGGCTCTGCTGGCGAGGGCGACAACGGATGACGAATCCAGTCCTCCACTGAGCATGGAGCCCACCGGTCGCTGGCTACGTAGTCGACGTTTCACCGCGTGATCAAGCTGTTCGTGCTGGGCTTCCACCCATTCGTCCTCATTCCTGGGCAATCCGGAAGGACGCTTGCCCACAGGCAACCAATAGCGCTCTTGCCTTATCAAGCCGTTGCTACAGACCAACAGCCAGCTGGCAGGAGGAAGCCTCTTCACAGACCTGTAGAAGGTGGAGGTCAGGTCGATGCCCTCGGTCTCTTCCATGAGGGCATCGGCCACACGACCTTCGTCGATGTCCGTAGGCACCCGGCCATGGGCCAGTACAGCGTCGACGCTCGAGCCGAAAACAAAGCGCTCACGTGCTTGCCAGTGAAATGCCAAAGGCCGAACACCCATGGGGTCTCGGGCTGCGTATAGCTCATGCGTCGCGGGGTTCCAGATCACAAACGCAAAGTCGCCACGCAGACGATCTGCGCAACTGGTCCCCCAGCGCTGCCACGCAGCGTGCAAGAGTTCTGCGTCGCCCACCTCATCCGCGGCACGATTGATACGCAGGTCGGCAATCAGATCTGGCCGGTTGTCGAGGCGACTGTCAGATACGATCCAGCAGCCGCTTTCAGGGTGCTTCCATGGTTGCGTTTCACACAGTGCTTCGGGTGTGGTTGCAAGCAGTGCTTTAGCGAAGCCGGCGTTGGCGGCGCAGTGCAAGGTCAGCCTGTCGGGGCCTCGTTGCGAAAGAGCATCCAGCATCCTTGCCAGGTCGCCACCTTGCGCTGGTTCGCCGTCGAAATGAATGAAGCCAGCAATTCCGCTCATGTGTTGCGCCAAGATATGCTCATATCCGGCGCCAGATTGCGTCGATAGTGAACCCACAGTTTTCGTGGACGGCGGGTAGGATATCACCGGCGTTCCCGGAACACGCCCCAATCATGTCCGATATTTCTACAGATGCTGCAGGAATCAGTCCGCGAGCCGCACTAGGTTCCATACTTGCAGGTCATGCCCTGGTTTGGCCAGGTGAACTTGGGCTTCATGAGCGCGAATGGCTGGAGCTTGCCTCAGCAGAACAAGTCGTTGCACTGGTTGACTGGCGGATTCGGGGCGGTCTTGCAGGCGTCCCGGAAGCAGTGAGCCAAGCCTTCTTCAGCTCTGCTCGCGAACGGGTGGCCCATTTGATGATTCGACAAGCTGAGGCGCGTCGTGTGCTTGGCATGTTTGCCGCCGCCGGGATCTCATGTCTTCTTCTCAAGGGCTCTGCTTTGGCCTATTGGGCGTATCCCGAGGTTTACCTGCGGGAGTGTGTGGACGTCGACCTGTTGTTTGCAGACAGAGAGGATGCCGTCCAAGCTGCCGGTATGCTCAAGAACGACGGATATGTGATTCGCCAGCACTTCGGCAATGCAGCCAGTAGAGAGTTTCTATGCGTCCGACCTAAGCCTGATGTGTGGCGGGTTGAATTCGACATGCATTGGGGTCTTTCTGGCAAGCCAGTCTTTGCCAGGCGGCTGGACTTCTCGGAACTGGAGGCGGAGTCCATTCCTTTGCCTGGACTGGCTCCTGCCGCCCGTGGCCTGGGAGCGATTCATGCGTGCCTTCATGCTTGCATGCATCGCACGGCTGATCTTTCAAATGGCTCAGGAGACAGGCTCAAATGGCTCTTTGATCTGCATTTGCTTGCGCTTTCGTTGAACGTGGCGGACTGGTCCCGATTGCAGGCCCTGGCGATCGACAGAGGTATCGCGGGCATTTGTGCAGATGGGTTCGCGCAGGCTGCGAACGTGTTTCATACACCTCTGCCTGATGGGACTCTGGACGAGCTTTGGCGAGTCAGCAGTGGAGAACGTCTGAATCCGAAGCGTTTGCGACATTGGGTGTATTTCCAGCTGGAGAACCTCCGGTCCTTACCAGACTGGCCCAGCAGGGCCCAATGGACTTGGGAGCGCCTGTTGCCCACGGCAGACTATCGGGAGGACGTAGGCGTGGTGGATAAAGGCTTCTTTCGTGACCGAGCCCGTCGGGCTATGAGACGCCTCAGTTCATAAGGGTCACTGCGTCGAATCGTCCACTCACGATCCCAGGTCTTTCGAATCGAAAGCTGCATGGTTGAGTCGATGTTGCCCGAGCGCTACGCCGTCTACCTCGACCCAGGCATGCGCATCGAGTTGTCCGTCAGGCATTTTGACGCCGATCTTGAGTCGCGCGTCCAGTCCCCGCCGCCGCAGCCACGCTCTTACAACCAGCGCCTGGCGCAGGCACGTTGCGGATATCGGACCTCTGGCTCCAGCAATAGCTGCGAGTTGAGCCAAGTCCTGAGCCTCGGCAAGCTGCCAAGGTTGTGCCGGCCGTAGCGGGGTCTGGCATCCGATGCCCTCGCAGATTTTTGCCGCTTTCCGAAAGCCGAAGAGCTTTATCAGCACCCCGGTGGCTGGCAGGATGAGCATGAGTACCAGAAGATGTCGCTTCTGCCTGCCTGGCAGCCTGATCCAACGCGCGATAGAGCTTCGCATGCTTTACCTGATGGAGACGAGCCCAGATTCGGTTAGTTGCTCCACCAGGAGAAGGAGATCATCTCTCAGCCGATCCCGGGGTGCGTCGTACTCGGCGCAAAGGCATTGAAGCACTTGCTCCAGCGGCAAGTCCTGATCCAGCAGTTGCCAGATTCTTGAGCCCACCGGGTCCAGCCCGAAATAACGCTCGCTGGCCAAGTCAAGCAGAACAACCTCGTCACCTACATGTTGACAAAGTACATCTGGTGTCGGCGAGGCACGTTGTTCCAAAGTAATGTTCATTTGTCGGGGCCTCAGGTGCAGTCAACTATCCGGGTCACATCGGTCGAAACCCTGCCAAGTGTCATTACCCGGTCCGCCAGCGCCAGGCTGGCCGGGCGGTGGGTGATGAGGATGACGGTGCGCTGGCGCAGGGTGTCGTGGCAGTCGGCGATGAAGCTCTTTTCGCCTTCGGGGTCGAACATGGCCGTGGCTTCGTCCAGGATGAGGATGGGTGGGTTTTTGAGCAGGGCGCGGGCCAGGGCGAGGCGCTGGCGTTGTCCGCCCGACAGGCGCAGGCCCTGGTCGCCAATGAGCGTATCGTAGCCGTGTGGCAGCCGGGTGATGAAGTCGTGCGCCTGGGCTTCGCGGGCGGCGGCTTCCAACTCGGTGGTGGTGGCGTCCGGCCGGCCCCAAGCGATGTTCTCGCGTACGCTGCCGTTGAACAGCAGCACATGCTGGGGCACCACCCCAATCTGCCGGCGCAGGCTGCGCAGGTTGACGGTGGCGGTGTCCACGCCATCCAATAGCACCTGCCCGGCGGTGGGTTCTGCCAGACGCATCAGCAAGTGGGTGAGTGTGCTCTTGCCGGCGCCGTTGGGCCCGGTCAGGGCCACGGTCTCGCCAGCCTGGATGTGCAGGTTCAGCCCCTCGAACACCGGGCCGCGGCCCGGCCAGGCAAAGCCCAGCTTGCGCAGCTCGATGTCGCCGCGCACCGGGGGCAGGTCGGGCGCGTCGTGGTCGGCCGGTTCGGCCGGTTCAGCCAGCACCTCGCCCAGGCGTTGCAGCGCGCCCACGGCCTGGCGCGTGCTGCCATACACGTCGGCCAGCGAGCCCACCGGCCGTGTCAGCAGGGCGGCGTAGAGCAGAAAGCTCACCATCTCGGTCGGGGTGCGGCCCTGGGCCGTGCTGCCCAGCCACCACAGCACCAGCACCATGCCGGCGGCGGCCAGAAACTGCACCAGCGGGGCCATGGCGCTGTAGATGCGCCGCTGCTCGCGGTTGAGCTGCAGCACCCGGCCCACGCGCTCGCGGTAGCGGGCCGACTCCAGTGCCTCGCGGGTGAAAGTCTTGACCGCTGGCAGCTGGCCCAGGTTTTCTTCGGCGACCACGAGCGCGTCGGCGTGGGCCTGCTGCACCGCGTCGGACAGCGGACGCAGGCGGCGACCCATGACTTTCATCAGCACGAAGAACAGCGGCACCATCAGCATCACCACCAGGGTCAGCCGCGGGTCCAGCCGGGCCATCATGACCAGCGCACCCAGCACCGTCAGCAGCAGCGGCAGCAGTCCGACCAGCGTACCGCTGAGAAAGTGGGCAAGGTGCCAGACGTCGTTGGTCAGCAGCGACAGCGTGTCGCCGCGCCTGCGGGCCGAATGGAAGGCCAGCGGCAGCGCCTGCAGGTGGTCGAACAGGCGGGTCTGCAGGTCGGCCAGCACCGCGTCGGACGTGTGGCCCAGCCAGAGCGCGCCGGCGAAGCGCAGCAGCGCCTGCAAGGCCAGCAGCGCCAGTAGGCCGCCCAGCAGCACCGGAGTGTCCAACGCTACCGCACCGCCTCCGTCACTCCCCAGCAAACCACCGGCGAACTGCCCGGCCAGCCAAGGCACAGCTAGCGCGGTGCCGGTTTCGGCCAGCATCAGCAGTACGCAGGCGGCCAGCGACCAGCGCCAAGGGCGGGCGTAGGCGAGCATGTGGCGCAGATTCATGGATGGTCAGACGGTGTCTCTAGCCTGGCCGAACGGCCAAAGCGGTGCGGGTGGCGGAAAATCATCAATACAAGCGCCGCCGCGCCAAGCCCTATTAGGTCTTGACCAAGATCACTCCAGCTCGCACGGCGACCGGGGACCCATATCTGGACCAACTCCGTGGTTGCAGCAGTCGCAACCATCGCTACCAGCAGCCAGCGCAAGGGGGTCTTCGGCCACGTCAGTCTGACCAAAAGTGTCAGCGAGCTGAACATGATGATATGGATCATGTCCAGTTGGGGCCATTGCTTCTCCGTCCAACTGATGGCTTGATTGAACCAACGCAGATCCGAGCGCAGCTGCGCCAGACCTGTGTTCGGTAGAAGGATGGCCGCCAGCAAGATGCCGATGGCGATGCCCCAAGTCACCCACAATACGGCGCGCCTCATATCTTGGTGGCTGCCATGCTTTGTTGCACCAGGATGCGCTGGACGATGCCAAGGTAGGCATCAATGACTTTCTGCTCGTCGAACTGCCTTTCCATCTTTCACGACCTCGCCGACCCATTGCAGCGCGCTGGTCATCGGGTAGCTGGATCATCTTCTTCATGGCCTCTGCCAAAGACCCGGCATTACGGACCTCGCAGAGATATCCATTGACACTGTCGTCCACTACCCGCGGCACCCCACCGCATTGGTGGTCACCATGGGCTTGCCCATGGCTGCAGACTCCAGCAGGGTGCGCGGCGTTCCTTCTCGGTAGGACGGCAACACCACGCAGTCGGCCTGAGCAATCTGTTCACGCACGTCTGTGCTTGTCCCCCAATACTCCACCACCTCCTCGTCCACCCACTGCTGAACCTGCGCGCGCGAAATGGCGGCAGGATTCTGCACATCCAGGAAGCCCAACAGGGCGAAACGGGCATGAGGGAATTGCTGCCCGAGCAAACGCGCTGCATCAACGTATTCTCGCCGACACCCTTGTCCCACAGCATGCGAGCAATCAGCAGAAAGCACATGTGGTCCCCGGGCACACCTCGGTCTTTGAGTGGGGAGAAGCGGAGCAGGTCAATCCAGATCCTGGAATCAGGCTGGTGACACTCTTTTCCACCAGTCCCTCGTCGACGAACAGTCTCTGGTCGTCCGGATTCTGAAAGAACACATGCGTAGACCTCTTCAAGGCCACGCGGTAGAGCCACTTGACCACTTTGGTGAGTGGACTCTTGCTGATGAACACTGCACCCAGCCCCGCGATATTGTTGACCACCGGAATGCCCAGTGACTGGGCCGCCAACGATCCGTAGACATTGGGCTTGACGGTGTAGCCCAGGTAGACGTCGGGCCGCTCTGCCTTGAACAGTTGCCGGAAGCGCCACCAGAGTTGCGCGTCTCGCACAGGGTTTGTGCCGCCGTTTTCCATTGGCAGTTCAACATAGCGTGCGCCAAGCGCTGCCAGTTCCGGTGCGAAGTCATCTTTTGGTGCTGCTGCAACCACTTCAAACCCATCCTTGACCAATGCACGGATCAAGCCAGCCCGGAAATTCACCAGATTCCAGGCGGTGTTGATAGAGACAATGACCCGTGGTCTAGAAGAGGAAGCTGTCATAGGGCACGTAGCAGGCCGAAGCGTGACGAGACTGGGTGAACCAACCTACCAGATAGACCGCCATGGTGACTGCAGGAAAGAACAGCCAACGTTGCGAGAGCTTGTGTTGTTTGGGCATGACCATCACAGTGCAGACGAAAATCATCAGCGTCATGGGGAGCACGTAGTAGGTCATCCGGTGCAGGGCGACAGTAGAAAGGAAGACCAGCGGTCCGATGGCAAACGTCAGCAGCGAGAACGCGCGCAGCAGTGGGTACAGCCTGGGCAGAATGCGGCGAACGCGCCTCTTGTAGACCTCGAACATCACACAAGGGACAATGGCCAGTGCATACCGGAGCAACGCGCCTCCTGATGCGTTCTCACCATAGATCTGCTCCACGTATCGGTCAGAGTAGACCTCGGCGCGTTCGCCAAGCAAGAAGATGGCTGCAGGCCCAAGGAACGCCAATGACGCGGCAGCAAGGATCCAGCTGAACTTTTGACCAGCCATCAGGGCCAAGGGTAGAAATAGATAGGCCGACTGGTGGAACTGCGCCCCCAGCAATATCCAAAGCCCAGTTTGAATGCGCTGGCCTTGAACAAAGCTGACCAATGCCTGCAGCAGAAAGGACACTGCGAGTGCCTGGCGAATGCCAGACATTCCCAGTTGCACCATGATCACCGGGAACAACAACGCAAACAGCAGCAGCGGAGATGGCGAAAGCCGGACGAATCGAATGACACCGACCAGGAAGATCAACGACGCAAAGACGTTGAGCCACACGTAGCCGAGTCCCAGGTCGTGCACCAGTAGGTTCAGCAGATGAAAGCCAGGCTCTTCCCGTTCCAGGTAGCTCAGGTAGCTGGGGTCGTCGTACTGAAACCTGAAGCGTGCTTCATAGGCCCCGTAATCACACCCCGTTTCGTATCGTGTCCCCATAAAGAGGAGCAGGAAGATGCCGAAAATACCCAGCGCCCAATCCTGCTGGGTTCTGACTCTGACGAATAGACCGGCAAACGCCAGCGCCAGGAAAACGCTCAAGTAGACAAACACGGTCAACTCAGGCGGATGGGGCCGTCTGCGCAACGATGGTTGCGCTCTCGGACATGGTGACACTCTGCATGCCGTGCGTCTCCTGCAATCGCTGAAAAGTCTGCAGGATGGTCTCCAGTCGCGTCAACTGCCTGGCTGTGTGGCGACCGAAATTGTGCGGATGGCACCACAGGTGATAGATCTCGCCAGCTTTTGCAGCCACTTCCATTTCCTGCACAATGCGTCTCACATGCCAGTCGTTGATCTTGGCCAGACGTGGCGAATACGGCCTGAAGAATCGCGAAGCACGTAAGTCGAGGCAGCCAGCAACGCTGAATGGCTTGCGGTAAGACATGCGTCCTGTCACGGGCATGCAAGCGTCCATCAGTCGAAGGCCTCTCACCAAGGGGTTGTTGTCTTCCTCCGGGCGGGCGTGGTACATGAAACTGGTCGGGTTGCCCCTGAACACCGGAATGCCCAACCGGCCTGCCGCCGCCGCATGATCGCTCGTCATCTGGTTTCTGGGGAACACGATGCTGCGCGGACGCACGCCCGCGTCCGATGAAATGGCGATGGCGGAGGTCAGGTCGGCCTCGAAAGCCTTGATGCTCTGGCCGGGCTCCAGGCAGTAGTAATGCGTGTAGGTGTGTGTGGCTACCTCATGTCGCCCCGACTGCAGCACCTGGTCCACCAGCGAACGACCGTAGTGGTGCGGGTCGGCGGCCTCATCCTCGCCAATTTGCCTGCGAATGGCGTTCAGGGGCGACAGGGCTGCATTCCAGTACTCGGGTCTGACATCCGGGAAATGGCCGAGCATCTCTTTGCGGTTGCGGGCAAACAGCAGGCCCACCGTGGCCCAGGTGGCCTTGACCCCGTATCGATCGAAAAGTCGCAGCAGCTCGGGCAGGGCCTTTCGGACACCCAGCACGGCGTCGCCGTAGTCGGACACGGACCGGTGATCGCGCACGCCCCACATCAGCTCGAAGTCCAGCGAAAACACCAGCCGGCTGTTCATGCAACACCTTCGCGTACCAGAAGCAGCTTGCGGCCCAGGCGCGACAGTGCCTTGTGGACGAAGTGCCCCCACTCCGCCACCATGGGCCTGGGGTCGTCCGATGCAAACACTGGGTACACACGGGCGCGCACGCCGCCGGCCACACTGATGTCGGGTGCTGGCAGCACGAAGCCTTTGCGCAGGCGGTAGAACAGGGCGGAGTACATGTCTTTGAGGGCGTAACGCCAGACCACGCCGTCGGTCTGGGCGGTTTCAGGCAGCGATTGTCCTTCACCGGCCAGGTCGTGGTAGGCCGCCAGGGCCAGTTGCTGCCCCGCGCCGGTGGTCAGCGCGAACCACAGCGAGGGCCGCGCGTTGATCTCGATGGCCTTGAGCAGTCCGTCGCGCGGGTCGCGCTTGAACCCGCCGCCGCAATGCCGCGGTAGTCCAGGGCGCCGAGCAGGCGGCGCGCCAGATCGCGCGCCTCGTCCTGTGCCTCGCTGACCACCAGCGAGGCCGACCCAAAGCCGGGTGGGTACTGGCGCAGCTTGCGCGCGGAAATCGGCTGACGGAACGCCCCCGAGCGATCGACGTAGGTGGCGTGCAGCGTGATGGCCGACTCCGGCCCCGGCACGATCTCCTGCAGCAGCAGCACCCCCGCGCCCGCCGGAATCGCAGCCCCCAGGCGGTCGAAAGCCGCCGCGTCCTCCGCGATCCAGCCCTTCTGCCCCGCCATCAGGTTCTTGATGTCGTGAATGCGGCTGGGTTTGATCATGCAGGGGTAGGCGATGCGGTCACGCAGGTCCCTCAGCTCGTGGGGCAGGCAACGCCACAACCTTGGATAGGCCACGCCCTCTGCCTCGCACAGCGCGTAAAAGCGTTCTTTGGTCAGCAGGGTCTGCGCCACTTGTTCGGTCGCATAGGACGACTGGAACACGAAGCGCTCAGACAGCAAGTCGGCATGACGCGCGATGAACTCGATGTCCTGGTCTGACGTGGGAATGAGCACAGCACGCGGCGTGTCAGCCGGAAAGTGCGCCATCAGGCGCTGCAGGCGGCGCGCCTCGTCGGGCTCCACGATGCAGCCGGTCAGGTAGCGGGACGTGCAGCCCGGCTGCCATTCCCGGCAGACGCCCAGCACCGGCACGCCGGCGCGGCCCAGTTCGCGCACCGCGTACAAGCCGGTGGGCGACAGGCCCAGCACCACCCCGGGTGTTGCGTGTGTCATCAGGTGCTTCTCCCGCCGGTGCGCCTTGCCAAGACATGGTCGAACAGCGAGCGCATGGCCGCCGCCTGTCGGGCCAGCGAGAACCGCTGCTCCACGTCCGCCCGCGCCGCCAACGCCACCTGCTGGCGCAGTGCCGCGTCGGCCACCAGTCGCTCCAGCGTGTCGCGCCATTGCGGCGCCGTGGTGCACAGGAAGCCTGTTTCTCCGGCGCGGATGAGCTGGCGGTTGTAGCCGATGTCCTGGCACACCGGCACCACGCCGGCCGCCATGTAGGTGCGCGCCTTGCCGCCCGACTTGCCGTTGGCCCAGTCTTCCTGAGGCAGCGGCATGAGGCCGATGTCGAAGCGCTGCAGTGCCTTCAGCTCGGCGTCCAGGCTCCACTCGGTGTGCACCCAGGGCACACCGACCATTTCGAATTCACCGCCGCCGACGATCTCGAAACGCAGGCCCGGGTGGGCGCGCGCCAGGTCTTGCAGCACCGGCTCGATCAGCCGCAGGTACTTCACGGTCGACTTCGAGCCCAGCCAGCCCACGGTGACCGGGCGCTGGTTGCTGTGCGGCGCGTGCATGGCGATGCGCTGCGTGTCTTCGGCCACCTCCAGCGTGACCGCCTGGCCGCCTTCGGCGATGGCGCGGTCGCGCAGCCAGTCGTTGCCCGCCACCACGCAGTCCACCAGGCGGAAGATGTCCAGCGTCTTCGACGGCGACCGCAGCAGGGTGGCGATGGGGTTGTAGCGGCTGGGCTTCTTGATGAACAGCGCGTCGTCGTAGTCGAACAGCAGCGCCGCGCCGCGGCGGTGCAGCCAGCGCTCCACCCAGGGCGGGCCGAAGGGAAACAGCTCGCGCTGCATGTAGATGAGGTCGTAGCCGCGCCAGCCCAACAGGGCGCGCATGCGCCGCACCGTGGCACGCAGCGTCATGACCGCCTTGGTCAGCGTGCGCCCCGGCGAAAAGCTCAGGCGGTACATGGCCTCGTCCATGAAGCTCTGCACCGTGCATTGCACGCCCAGCGCTTCCAGCGCCGGCAGGTACTGGTGCACGCGGTAGCGGCTGGACGCGCCATCCAGCGGGTAGCGCGTGAGGAACAGCACCTTTAGCGGGCGGCGGGGAGCGGTCACGCGGCCCCCTGCCCGGACAGGCGCCGGTAGATGGCGGAATATTCGCGCACGCCGCCCGCCAGCGAAAAGCGGTCTTCCGCCGCCTGGCGGCAGCGCTCGGCCATGCCGGGCTGCTGCGTCAGGTCGAGCAGCTTCGCCAGCGCCTCGCGCAGGGTCGCGTCCGACCAGTCGCGGATCGGCACCCCGGTGCTGGTCTGCACGAAGTCTTCCTCCACGTCGCCCACCCCGCCGTTGGCCAGACAGGGCTTGCCGCAGGCCAGGAACTCCCCCATGCGCGTGGGGCAGGACGCGCGCTTGGACCAGGCCGGCTTGATGAAGAAGATGCCGGCGTCCATGCCGCCCACCTCCACCCCCACCTGGTCGTAGCTTACCGCCTTGATGTCGACCCGCGAGAGGTCCACTCCCGCCTGCCCCAGCGCCTGGCGGATCGCGTCGTGCCCGCCCTTGTTGATCACCTTGAAGCGGGCGTCGGGTTGCGCATCGAACAGCATGCGCACCACCTTGGCCACCTCTTCGAACATGTACCAGCTGCCCACCGAGCCGATGTAGCCCAGGGTGAAGCTGCTGGTCGCCGCCGCCGGCGGCACCGGCCGGAACAGGTCGAGGTTGGTGCAGGTGGGAATGACCGACACCGGCGGCACCCGGCCCTGCAGGTAGTCGAAGCGCTCGAACTCGCGCACGCCGGCGCGGGTGAGCGACACCACATGGTCGGCGCCCAGGAACAGCCGCCGCTCCACCGCCTTGAACACGCGGTACTGAGGCGAGGCCTTGCGCCAGATGCCGCCGTCCACCCGCTCGTCCGGCCAGAAGCCGCGCATGTCGAAGACGTACTTCGCGCCCGTGGCCCGCTTGACCGCTAGCCCCATGAGACCGGCGATGTAGCTGCGGCAGTGCACCACCTGGGCGCCGCATTCGCGCGCCAGGCGCACACCGGCGCGAATGCCGCACAAGAGGTCGTACAGCGTGGCCCGGCAGGTTGGGGCGGTTGTGGTAGCGCAGGTGGTGCCAGCGCACCCCTGCGGCCTCCGCACTGCGCGCGCACTTCGGCCAGGCGCGCCGTGTCGGCCAGCGCCGCCGGCTTTCGAAGGTGAGCAGCGTCATGCTGCTCGCGCGCCAGGCCCAGCACGGATTGCAGCACGGACTGGCCCAGGGGTCCAGCAGACCGGTGTAGGAGATGGAGAACGCGGGTGGACACGAGCGTCGGAGCTTGGAATGCATTCAGAGATGGCGGTAGATTTTGCGCAGGCGGGCGGCGACGGCCGGCAGCGAAAAGTGTTGCTGCGCTCGCAACCGCGCGGCCGCACCCAGGCGCTGGCGCAACGGTGTCGTCCATTGGTTGCGCGATGGCCTGGGCCAGCAGCGCCGGGTCTTGGCGGCGGCACCAGCCAGCCGGAGGCACCGTGCTCGATCACCCTCGGGCAAGCCGCCGGCCGTGGTGGCCAGCACCGGCCGACCCAGCGCCATGGCCTCCAGCGCGGTGAGCCCGAAGCCTTCGAAGCGTGAGGGCACCACCACCAGGCTGGCCGCCTCGACCACGTCGAGCAGTTGCGCGTGCGACAGGGCGCCGGTGATGGCCACGCCGTCGGCCAGACCCAGCTGGCCGATCTGCTGCTCCAGAGTCGCGCGCAGCGGACCGTGCCCCGCCAGCGTGACCGACAGACGGCGGCTTTGGGCGCGCAGCATCGCCAGCGCCTGCAGAAAGTCGGCGTGGCCCTTCTCGTGCACCAGCCGGCCCGGCACCACCACCGAAAAGCCGTCCGACGCCGCCGAAGCCGCCGGCGCGGGCCGGACGGCCAGCGCACGGGCACCGGGTTGTGCAGCACCTGCGCCGCGCAGCCCCAGCGCCTGCTCGTAGTGGCGGGCCACGGCCGCGCTGACGCCCAGCATGGCGTCGAAGCCGCGCGGATACAGCCGCCGCCAGCCGCTTGCGCCAGCGCAGACCGGCGCCGGCCTTGTTGACACCGGGCGCGTAGGCCAGGTTGTGGAAGCTCACCACCTGCGCGGCACGGTGCAGACCCAGGCGGCGGCTGAGCGCCGCGACCACGGCGGGAAAGAGAGGTGGGCATGCACCACCTCGAAACCGCCCGAGCGCACCAGCGCCGCCAGCTCACGGGCGGGCACCCAGCAGGTTCCAGCGGTGGCGGGCCCGCAGCACCACCACCCGCACGCCCTGCGACTGCAGCGCCGGCCGCAGGTCGAACGGGCCGCGCATCACGGCCAGCGTCACCTCGTCGCCCTGGCCTTGCAGCCTCGGGCAACAGGTTCACCAGCAGCGTTTCGGCACCGCCGACGCCCAGCGACTCGATGATGTGGAGGATTCTCATGGGGAAGCGCTTGTGGTCATTCCGCCTTGAGGTGGCGAACCACACCGCCGGGGCACCACCGCCACGCAGTTATCAGGCGTGGGTCACCACGGAATTGGCACCGACCACCACGTTGTTGCCGATGGTGACGCCCTGGATCACCGTGACCTTGGCGCCAAGCCAGACGTTGTCGCCGATGACGATTGGTGATGTGGTGAAGCCGACGCGCCCTTTGTCACCGGTGGGGGCGATGGTGTGGTCTTGATCGCGGATGGTGACGTATTCAGCAAACAGTGCGTTGCGACCAACCTTGATGGAGCTTCGACAAACGATGATGGCTCCGATACCAATGTAAGCACCTGCATCGAAGTTGAGCGTCCCATGTTTTGCGATCAGTGTCGCGTTCCTGTCGATGCTGGTACCCACCCCGAAGCGCACTGAGCCTCCATCCGTCGCAGCAAGAACCACCCCCCTGGCCAAATTCAGGTCGGATGGAAGAGTGCCAGCTCTCAACCGCAGTCTAGCGCTGGCGAGC
Source organism: Burkholderiaceae bacterium (assembly GCA_041396505.1). Taxonomy (GTDB): domain Bacteria; phylum Pseudomonadota; class Gammaproteobacteria; order Burkholderiales; family Burkholderiaceae_C; genus Hydrogenophaga. The sequence goes on along the minus strand of JAWKYL010000005.1, from coordinate 302,092 downwards.
GCGAACTTGGATCGCGCAATACGCAGCAGCTTTGCCAGTCGAGAGCTCAATGAATTCATGGGATCAACCTCGGCGAACGCTTGCTTTTAGGAGCGGAAGGAAGGATGCGTCGAGGGAAAGCAGCTTCAAGCCATCTCGCCACATCTGGGTGTTCCACACCAACAGGGAGATGGTCGAGGCGAGCGCGGCTCCGAGCGCACCAAGCGCGTAGATCATCACGGGGCCAAGGACGCCCATCACCGACAACGAGATCCACGATGCTCTGGTCACACGCTTCTGATGACCGGTCATGTTCAGGGAGTCCGCGTTGACACCAAAAAGGCTGTCGTGACGGTGCTGAGACAGAGCACAAGCAAGACTGGATTTGAGGCTGCAAACTCGCTCCCGAAAACCCATCCCAGCGGTTGTCGCCAGATCGCAAACGGCACCGACATGGCGACCGTCGACCCCGTCATGCCCAGCGATAGCCAGCTGAGAAGCCGCTGTAAACGCTCGCGATCGTTCTGGGCGTGCAGGCGTGCAATAACGGGCGCGCCGACGATGGCAAACAGACAAGGGGAAGGCATCAGCACGGACACCGAGCTGGCCACCCGGAAGAGGCCGACCGCAGCAACGGTGGTCATCCAGCCAAGTAGCAGGATGGACAGATGCCCTTGCAGCACCCTCATGCCCTCGGTCAACGCCATCGGCAGCGCGGCCGAGCGCCACTCTTTCGCAGCGACCTGGGGGGTGTGGTCAGGACTTCCTTGGGGAGCGCGTGGCGAAGCATGGCCCAGGAGCAGGCAAACGCCACCGCCGCAGCAAACACCCCGAGCCCCATGGCCCATTGGGGCCTGAGCTGCACAAACCAGGCAGTCAGGAGCAAGAGCATCGAGAAAGGCGACGGGCCGGATCAGGGTGTCGGGCAACTGGCTGCGCACGATAAACTGCATCCCGCGAAGCGCAGCGCTGCGGATTCGCCCCTCAGCGACCAGAGGGACCAACAGCACGCCCACCAACAGCGTCTGGGCCCAGGGCCAACCCCCGTCCGCTGATCCATAACCACCCTAGTACCGCAACCAATACGGCCAGGGAAATCAACAGCACCAACCGGCCCGACCAAAGAAAGCAGGCCACGCACTCCTGCCCCAATCGTTGCGAACCTGCGCGCCTGCGACTTCACGGGTCAGCAATTGGGGAGGCCAAACTCTGTGACAACGGACAGCAACGCAACCACCGACATCGCCAGTCCGTAAGTCCCGGCCCTCGACACCAAGACCACGGGCGAGCTGCAACGCCGACCAAAGCCAAAAAACATTCCGGCGATGCGCACACCGGTGCTCCCCAGCGTGGCCTTCACCAACTGCGGTCCAAGACCCGGACTCTTCAGGAAATGGCGCACGCGCTGAATCATCGGCAGCTTCCAACTGCATGAACTGACGCCTCGATCTCGTCACATATCAAGGTTTCACCTTCCATCCCGCTGAACCAAGCGATGCAAGGGTACATGCCATACGCGTGTGCGACTCCTGCTTACTTCGGCCAAACTTTGGGCAGGGATTCGATGCGCGCGCTCAGGAGCGCGCAGTGCGTGTCGGTTAACGGTGATCGGTGCCGCGGAATCACTGAGTGGTTTGGACGGATCTGACGAACGCCTGTCTGCCAACTGTCCAAGCACTTCTGTCAGTTGCGGCTTCATGGCCATGGCGCCGGCCACGCTGAGGTGGTGGGAGTCACGGTACAGAGGATTTGCGTCCGCGATGATCGCGCAGCCCCCTTCTTTGCATAGCCAATCAATGGGATTTGCCAGCAGAAAGTGCGCGGACTTGCCGGCAGCGGCTGCAACCTCGAAGAACGGAGCGTGCTTGCTCAATTGCTCCGCCACCGATTGTCGCAATAACTCTCTAGACGTGGCGGCGCCCAGGGCCAGGGCGAGAGGCACGCTCCTTTCATACACCGGGACTGGGCCGATGAGCACCACCCGCCGCCCCGCCTGCTGCAACCAGGCCAGCGAGTCTGACAGGGCTGCATGCGCTGCGTGAACGCCAGATAGCACAACTCCTTCGCGTGTGGCTGAAATGGGCCCGTCGTTCTTGAAATAGGTGCTCCAGTAAGCCGCCAGGACAACTGTCTCGACGGCCGGATGCTTGAGCAAGAAGTCTTGCACCGCCTGGTTCTGTGACGCGCAAACAGGCTTGATAGCGTTGTGCGCGTCGACCATTGGAGGGCAGGCCGACGAGTTGGCAAATAGAGCCCTCTCGCCCTTGTCTCTAAATACCTCGTCGAGTGCGGGTGCCCATGCAAGTGCATGAGAGTCACCCCAAATAAGTGTCTTGACCACGCCCGCTGGGGCGCCAAGAACACATGCCTCATTGAGCGGCCTGCCATCGCACTTCCGAAATGGAATCTGAGGGTTGCGCGCCTGGTCTAGCTTTACCACTTCGGGATCAAATCGCGACTCGAACCCGCCCCTTAGTAAACCCACCGTTGCAAGTGCCGACAGCACCATAGCAAAGACAGCTGACGAGGCGAACACCATACGCCCGCTGATGTTGGCGCTGCGCCGAAACGGCTGCTCGATGAAGCGGTACGACAGCGCCGCCAGCCCCAGCGAAACAATGAACAGCAGGGGGATGTACGATGTAATCGGCTCAAAAGCGGCTGCATAGCGTGTGAACACGATGAGCGGCCAATGCCACAGATACAGTGAGTACGAAACGAGGCCGAGCCAGACCATGGGCGGTAGCTGAAGCAGGCGCCCCGCTACGGTAGGGCCGATGCCGCCGGTGTAGATGAGCGCCGCCGCACCGAGCACGGGTACCATTGCCGTTAGGCCTGGGAATGTGGTCTTGTCGTCATACACAAGACAGGCCACTGCAATGGTCAGCAAACCGGCGCCCGCCAAAGCTTCTCGCAGCATCCGGGAGCGCAAAGGGGGCACGGCACCAACTGCCAGCAGAGCACCAATCAGCAACTCCCACGCACGAAACGGCGAAAGGAAGAACACCGCTACGCTTTTATCTTGTACCAGCACTGCAGCAGCAGCCAGTGATAGGCCCGTGCATGCTATCAAAATAAACACTATGTACCGTCGGAAGTAGCGGTAGCAAAGGATCAATAAGATGGGAAAGAGAACGTAGAACTGCTGCTTCACAGCCAGTGACCAAGTATGAAGCAGTGGGTTCAGTGCAGCATCTGTGGCGGCAAAGTACCCGGCTGCGAGGTCCCGCCAGAAGACCACGTTGGATACAAAGAACTCGGTTCCCAGTGCTGCGCGCAGTGTTGCCGCCATGTCGCTGGGCAACAGTAGCCAATAGCCGGCTATCAGTGTGACGGCAAGTACCGCAATAAGCGTGGGAAAAATGCGTCTTGCTCGGCGTTCGTAGAAGCGTGAGAAGGTAAAGGTGCCTTCTTACATTTCGCGGCTGATGATGCGAGTGATGAGGTAGCCGGAAATGACGAAGAAGACGTCCACCCCTACATAGCCACCTTGGAGCAGCGGGGCTGAAAGATGGTGGATAACCACCGCTAGAACGGCAACGGCTCTTAGCCCGCAATGGTTTGAACATGGGCTGGCGCAAGGGTCGAACCTGGCAGGCGTGATGGGTGGCGGCTACGCTCTGTGGACAACATACCAGGGCATGGCCGCTGCCACGCCCTCAGCGAACCGGTGCGAAGGCTCATAACCCAGCAGCCGCTGCGCCTTGCCCACATCCGCCTGGCTGTGCCGCACATCACCCGCCCGGAAGTCCCGGTGCTGTGGCCGGATGTCGGCCGACACGCCGTGCGCCACCAGGTTGTCGCGCAGCAGGCCAAACAGGTCGTTGAGCGTGGTGCGGTCGCCCACGGCCACGTTGTAAACCTGGTTCAGGGCTTCAGGCGCGGTGGCCGTAGCCGCCAGCAGATTGGCCTGCACGGCGTTGGCCACAAAGCAGAAGTCGCGGCTGGTTTCGCCGTCGCCGTTGATCCAGACCGGTTCGCCCTTGAGCAGGGCGGCGGTCCATTTGGGGATGACGGCGGCATAGGCGCCGTTGGGGTCTTGCCGGGGGCCAAAGACGTTGAAGTAGCGCAGGCCGATGGTGTGGAAGCCGTAGGCGCGAGCGAAGACGTCGGCGTAGAGCTCGTTGACGTATTTGGTGACGGCGTAGGGGCTCAGGGGTTTGCCGATGTGGTCTTCCACCTTGGGCAGGCCGGGGTGGTCGCCATAGGTGCTGCTGCTGGCGGCGTACGTGAAGCTGCGGACTTTTGCATCGCGGGCGGCCACCAGCATGTTCAGGAAGCCGTCGATGTTGCTGGCGTTGGTGGCAATGGGGTCTTCCAGGCTGCGGGGCACGCTGCCCAGGGCGGCCTGGTGCAGCACGTGGTCGATGCCCTGGCAGGCCTTTTCGCAGTCGGCGAGGCGGCGGATGTCGCCTTCGATGAAGTCGAAGCGTGCCCACTGTAGTGGACTGACGAGACTGCGGACTTCGTCCAGGTTGCGGCGGTGCCCGGTGGCGAAGTTGTCAAGGCCGACCACGTGCTGGTCCAGTTTGAGCAGGGTTTCGAGCAGGTTGGAGCCGATGAACCCGGCCACGCCGGTGATGAGCCAGGTGCGGGGGGCCTTGGGCAGGTCGGCCAGGCGTTGTTCGTAGGCGGTGGGAGCGTCGGTAGGCATGGTGGCGCGATGGTCGGGTACGGGCCGGTTCACAGTCGGGCATCGGCCGCGCCGAAAGGCAGGATGCCTTTGACGTCGAAAAGCACGGCGCCAGGGCGACCCCAGGCTTTGATGGCGTGTTCGCCGGCTTCGGCGAACTGGTGGTGGCCGACGGCCAGGATGACGGCGGCGTATTTGCCCTTTTCAGGGGCTTGCGGCAGGCAGTCCAGGCCGTATTCGTGCTGGGCCTCGGCCACGTCGATCCAGGGGTCGTAGACATCGACCTGCACGTGGTAGTTGCGCAGGGTGTCGATGATGTCGATGACCTTGGTGTTGCGCACGTCGGGGCAGTTTTCCTTGAAGGTCAGACCCAGCACCAGCACGCGCGCGCCCAGAACCGGGATGCCCTTGCGCAGCATGAGCTTGATGGTTTCGTCGGCCACATGGGCTCCCATGCCGTCGTTGATGCGGCGGCCGGCCAGGATGACCTCGGGGTGGTAGCCCACCTGCTGCGCCTTGTGGGTGAGGTAGTAGGGGTCGACGCCGATGCAGTGGCCGCCCACCAGCCCGGGCCGGAACGGCAGGAAGTTCCACTTGGTGCCCGCGGCCTGCAGCACCTCGTGGGTGTCGATGCCCAGTTTGTGGAAGATGAGGCTGAGCTCGTTCATGAGCGCGATGTTCAGGTCGCGCTGGGTGTTTTCGATGACTTTGGCGGCTTCGGCCACGCGGATGCTGCTGGCCTTGTGGGTGCCGGCGGTGATGATCTGCGCATAGAGCGTGTCCACTGCGGCGGCCACCTCGGGGTGCTGCCGCTGGTGACCTTCTTGATGAGGGGCAGGCGGTGTTCCTTGTCGCCGGGGTTGATGCGCTCGGGGCTGTAGCCGCAGAAAAAGTCGGTGTTGAAGCGCAGGCCGCTGTGCTTTTGCAGCACAGGCACACAGACTTCCTCGGTGGCGCCAGGATAGACGGTGGATTCGTAGATGACGACATCACCGCGCTTGAGCACCTTGCCCACGGTTTCGCTGGCGCGCACCAGGGGCGCCAGATCGGGCCGGTTGGCATTGTCGATCGGAGTGGGTACGGTGACGATGAAGACGGTGCATTGGCGCAGGTCGTCGATCTCGGTGGAAAAGTGCAGGTGGCGGGCCTGACCCAGTTCGTCAGGTCCGCATTCCAGCGTATGGTCCCGCCCGCTCTGCAACTCGGCAATGCGGGCAGGATGGATATCGAATCCCAGCGTGTGTCGTTGTTTGCCGAACTCGACGGCCAGGGGCAGGCCAACATAGCCGAGACCGATGATGGCAATGGGGGCTTGGGACAGGTCCATGGGTTGGATCAGGCAAGGAAATACCCTGGCGGGCCCGGGCAATCGGGGGTGATGGCCCTGAGCAGTGCTCCGAGGTCAGGAGTGCCTGGGTGAAATGGGGTCCGGTGTTTCGGCTTCATCGGGGCTTCTGGCCATGCGGTTGCGCCGGGCCAGGAAGCGGTGGCTGAAGTGATAGACCACCGCCGAGGCCATCACGCCCGCCACCAGCCAGTCGGTGTGGTGGCGGAATCTGATGGCCAGCCAGATCATGAAAGCCACTTTGACCCAGACGAGTGGAGCGACCGCGGCGTTCTGCAGGCGCCTGGACATGCCACTGAGGTGTCGTTGCACGATTTGCGATGCCAGCAGGCTGTGCAGGTGTTCGCTGTCGGGCTGGCCCATGCTGCGGCGCTCGATGCGCCGGCGCAGCATGCTGTAGATGACCTCGATGAACGGGTAGGCGCAGACCATGAGGCTGGCCCAGGGCGAGGTTTCGGGGTTGCGCGTGGGCAGCAGCACGGCCACCCAGGCCAGCACGAAGCCGGTGAAGTAGGCGCCGCCGTCGCCCATGAAGAGCTTGCCCCAGGGGTAGTTGAGCAGCCAGAAACCGCCCACCGCGCAGGCCGCCAGCAGGCAGACGATGGCCAGGGGGGCGTCGGCGGTCAGCACCGAGAGTACCGCCATGGCCAGCAGTGCCAGCACGCTGGTGCCGCTGGCCAGGCCATGGAAACCGTCGATGATGTTGATGGCATTGGCCACGCCGCCAACGGCAAAGGCAGTGAACATGACGGCCACCGGCCAGTAGGCCAGCACCAGGTCGATGAAGGGGACGTCCACGCGGGACAGGGCGACGCCGCTGATGACACAGGCCAGGGCACCGCTGAGCATGGTGGCCATCAGACGGGGCAGGACGCCGACGCGCCTGGTGATGTCTTCGGCCAGGCCTAGCAGCCATGCCGGCAGGCCGGCCAGCAGGATGACGCCCAGCAGGTCGGCCGATTCGCTGGGTACCAGTGCCAGCCAGGCGGCCAGCAGGCCGAAGTAGATGCCGACACCGCCGATGCGGGGTGTGGGGTGCTCATGGGCGGTCTGGACGGCGCCGGGGTGGTCCATGGAGAACGAACCATGCAGGTGCGCCGTGCTGACGATGGCAATGCTGATCGCCAGCGAGGCGAGCATCGCCAGGCCCAGTTCAAAGGCGTGGGGAACAACAATTTCGAGCCATTGCAGTTCCTGCAAGACGTCACCTTGTGCTGGCGGCTGTTGACGATATGACGACACCTGGGTGCTTCAAGCGGGCCCGAGCCTCGGATACCGTTCATCCGTGAAATCTGGAATACCGCTCAAGTTTGGCGGACTTGTGCCGAGTGTAGACGAGAGATGTAGCTGTATTCCATCAAAAACATTACACAGCGTCGCCAAAGTGGCGGCAAATGGTGCCCTTTTGGGGTGACTCCGGCGCCCGGGCGCGTCAATGCCGGCTGGCGGGCAGCCTGTCGTGTCGGGGGTATGGGGCCGGCCTGCCGGCCGGCGTCAGGCCGAAGGCCGGTCAGCGCCGGCCGTAGGTGTCTTCGAGGCGGACGATGTCGTCTTCGCCCAGGTAGCCGCCGGACTGGACTTCGATCATTTCCAGCGCCACCTTGCCGGGGTTGTTGAGGCGGTGGACCTCGCCGATGGGGATGTAGGTGGACTGGTTCTCGGTCAGCAGAAAGGTTTCGCTGCCGCGGGTAACTTCGGCGGTGCCGCGCACGACGATCCAGTGTTCGGCCCGGTGGTGGTGCTTTTGCAGGGAGAGGCTGGCACCGGGGTGGACGCAGATGCGCTTGACCTGGAAGCGGTCGCCGGCGTCGACGCTGTCGTACCAGCCCCAGGGACGGGCCACCTTGCGGTGGTTGGCGGCCTGCGGGGTCTGGCGGGACTCGAGTTCGGCCACGACCTGCTTGACCTGCTCGGCATGGCGGGCGTCGGCCACCAGCAAGGCGTCGGGCGTGTCGATGATGAGCAGGTCGGTGGTGCCCAGGGCGACGACGGGCCGGTGCGGTGCGTGGATGTAGGTGCCCTGGGCCTGCATGGCCAGGCCCTGTCCGTGGACGCGGTTGCCGCTGGCGTCGGCGGGGCTCAGTTCGGCCACCGCATTCCAGCTGCCGACGTCGCTCCAGGCGCCGGCGTAGGGCACGACGGCCAGGGGGCTGTGGTGTTCCATGACGGCGTGGTCGATGCTTTGCGAGCGGCAGGCGGCAAAGGCCTGCGCGTCCGGGCGCACGAAGGCGCCGTCGGGGTGGGCGCCGGCCATGGCCTGGCGGCAGCTGGCCAGGATGTCTGGGGCGTGTTGCTCCAGGGCGGCCAGCAGCACGTCGGCCCGGCACAGGAAGATGCCGGCGTTCCACAGGGCCTGGTTTTCGAGGATGAGGGCCTGGGCCTTGGCGGCGGGGGGCTTTTCGACGAAGCGGTCGACGGCGCGGCTGCCGTCAGGGCGGGGCTCGCCCTGCAGGATGTAGCCGTAGGCGGTGCTGGGGAAGGTGGGCTGGATGCCGAAGACCACAATGGCGCCGGCCTGGGCGGCGGCGCGTCCGTGCTCTACGGTGTTTGCGAAGGCGGCGCGGTCGGGGATATGGTGGTCGGACGGGCAGAACAGCATGAGCGCCGCGGGCGGCGCCTGCAGGGCGGCCAGGGCCATGGCAGCGGCGGTGTTGCGGGCCACCGGCTCCAGCAGCACGGTGCCGGCCATGCCGCTGGCCTGCAGGGTGTCGGCGACCAGGAAGCGGTGGTCTTCGGCGGTGACGCACATGACGGTGGTCGGCGCTGGCGTCAGGGCGGCCACCCGTTCCAGGGTGAGCTGCAGCAGGCTCTTGTCACCGACCAGGGGCACGAACTGCTTGGGGAAACTCTGGCGGCTCAGCGGCCACAGGCGCGTGCCCGAGCCGCCGCACAGGACCACGGGGATGATGGCGTTGCTGTCGGCATCGGTCTGGGCGTTGGCTGCGTTCATGGCGGGGCGGGCCGTGTGGGCCGTGAAGTTGGGGTGTGTGACCGGCGCATGATAGGGGATGCGTGCCCGTGGTTCTCCGCTGTCGGGTCAGCGCTTGGCGGCCGGACGCGATTTTTGTGGCGGATGTCCCAGATGGGCCAGTGGCAGGGCGCTGCGGCTCTTGACCTCGCCCAGCGAGAAGCTGGTGTGCAGGTCTTTTACGTTGGGCAGGTTGATCAGGATCTCGCGGGCGAAGCGGCTGAAGTGGTTGAGGTCGGTGCAGACGACCTGCAGTTCGAAGGTGCCGGAGCCGCTGATGTAGTGGCAAGCGACGATTTCAGGGATGGCGCGGATGGCGGCTTCCATGGTGCGCAGGGCGTCGCCGGCGTTGCGCTCGGCGTCCAGCCGCACGAAGGCCAGCACGCCCAGGCCGATTTTTTCGCGGTTGAGTTCGGCGCGGTAGCCGGTGATGAAACCGGTCTCTTCCAGCGCGCGCACGCGGCGCCAGCAGGGCGCAGCCGACAGGCCGACACGGCTGGCCAGTTCGGCATTGGTCAGGCGGCCGTCGTTCTGCAGTTCGTGCAGGATGGCGAGGTCGAAGCGGTCGAGGTCCAGGGTGTTCAAGGTTTGCGGGTTTCTACGAATGTGAGAAAGAATTCAGCACAACAATAACAAATTGGGAAACGAATTACCAGGTTGACCCAAAAGTCGGGCATGAAACGCAAACACCTGTCGGCGCTGCGGTCATACACTGTGCGGCACACTGGCCGAGAGCCGACCCGGCTCTTGCGCCGTTTTTCAACCCCGCCCACAAGGTGGCCACCTCTACGGAGACAACACGATGAACGCGCCGCTGCCCGAGCACATCCGCAAAGCCCTGGAAACCGTCACGCTCGACGACAAGTACGCCCTGGAAGAGGGGCGCGCCTTCATGAGCGGGGTGCAGGCCCTGGTCAAGCTGCCCATGCTGCAGCGCCAGCGCGATGCGCTGATCGGCAAGAACACGGCGGGTTTCATCAGTGGCTATCGGGGCTCGCCGCTGGGTGGCTATGACCAGGCGCTGCAGAAAGCGTCGCCGTTCCTGCACAAACAGAACATCGTGTTCCAGCCGGGGGTCAACGAGGAACTGGCGGCCACGGCGTTGTGGGGCACGCAGCAACTGGGTTTTGCGCCGCAGGGCTCAAACCGTTTCGACGGCGTGTTCGGCATCTGGTATGGCAAGGGGCCGGGGGTGGACCGCTGCTCCGATGTGTTCAAGCACGCCAACATGGCGGGCACCACGCCCTGGGGCGGTGTGATCGCGGTGGCCGGTGATGACCATGTGGCCAAGAGCTCGACCGCAGCACACCAGAGCGACCATATCTTCAAGGCCTGCGGCCTGCCGGTGTTCTTCCCGGCGACGGTGCAGGAGATCCTGGACCTGGGACTGCATGCGTTTGCCATGAGCCGGTTTAGCGGGGTGTGGACCGGCATGAAGACGATCCAGGAAATTGTGGAGTCGAGCGCGTCGGCCGTCATCGACCCGCACCGGGTGCAGATCGTGCTGCCCGAGTTCGACATGCCGCCGGGCGGGGTGCATGTGCGCTGGCCGGATGCGGCCCTGGAGCAGGAAGAGCGGCTGTTCAACTACAAGTGGTATGCGGCGCTGGCCTATGTGCGCGCCAACCGGCTCAACCACAATGTGATCGCCACAGCCAGCGACCGGCTGGGCATCATCGCCAGCGGCAAGGCCTTCAATGACACGCGCCAGGCGCTGATCGACCTGGGCCTGGATGACGAGACCTGCCGCCAGCTGGGCATCCGCCTGCACAAGGTGGCCGTGGTCTGGCCGCTGGAGGCGCAGACCACGCGCGAGTTTGCCACCGGACTGCGCGAGATTCTGGTGGTCGAGGAAAAGCGCCAGGTCATCGAATACCAGCTCAAGGAAGAGCTGTACAACTGGCGGCCCGACGTGCGTCCGGATGTGCTGGGCAAATTCGACGACGTGGGCGGCGATCACAGCGGCGGCGAGTGGAGCATGGCCAACCCGAGCGCGCGCACGCTGCTGCGGGCGAATGCCGATCTGTCGCCGGCCATCATTGCGCGTGCCATTGCCCGGCGGCTGAAGAAGCTGGGTGTGCCGCAGGACATCGCGGCCCGCATCGACGCCCAGCTGGCCATCCTGGATGCGCAGGAGCAGGCGACCCAGACCCTGCTGCTGCAATCGTCCCCCGATGCCAACCGGCAGCCCTGGTTCTGCAGCGGCTGTCCGCACAACACGTCGACCCGCGTGCCCGAGGGCTCGCGGGCCATGGCTGGCATCGGCTGCCATTTCATGACGATCTGGATGGACCGTGCCACGGTGGGCTTCACCCAGATGGGTGGCGAGGGCGTGCCCTGGGTGGGGCAGCAGCCGTTCTCGAACGAGAAGCACATGTTCGCCAACCTGGGCGACGGTACCTACTTCCACAGCGGCATCCTGGCCATTCGCCAGAGCATCGCGGCCGGGGTGAACATCACCTACAAGATTCTGTACAACGATGCCGTGGCCATGACCGGCGGTCAGCAGGTGGGCGAGCGGCCCGAGGGCCACAGCGTGGTGCAGATCGCGCAGAGCATGCGGGCCGAGGGCGTGGTCAAGATCACCATCGTCACCGACGAGCCCGAGAAGTACGCCGACGTGACCGGTCTGCCGGCAGGCATCGCCATTCAGCACCGCGATGTGCTGGATGCGGTGCAGCGCGAGTTCCGCGAGATCGAGGGCACCACGGTCATCATTTATGACCAGACCTGCGCCACCGAGAAGCGGCGCCGCCGCAAGCGCGGCACCATGGCCGAGCCGGACCAGCGGGTGGTCATCAACGAACTGGTGTGCGAGGGCTGTGGCGACTGTGGCGTGCAGAGCAACTGCCTGTCGGTGGAGCCGGCGGAGACCGAGTTCGGCCGCAAGCGCCGCATCAACCAGAGCACCTGCAACAAGGACTTTTCGTGCGTCAAGGGCTTCTGCCCGAGCTTCGTGACCGTCAAGGGCGGCCAGTTGCGCAAGAAGGACAAGAAGGGCGGTGGCCAGTCCTGGACGGGGCAGGCCGTGCCGCTGCCGAAGCTGCCGGTGCTCGGAGCCGATGCCTGGGGCATCGTGGTCGCCGGCGTGGGGGGCACGGGTGTCATCACCATTGGCCAGCTGCTGGGCATGGCGGCCCACATCGAGGGCAAAGGCATCGTCACGCAGGATGCGGCGGGCCTGGCCCAGAAGGGCGGCGCCACCTGGAGCCATGTGCTGGTCGGGGCCAGCCAGGATCACATTCGCACCACGCGCGTCGGTGCCGCCTCGGCCGACCTGGTGATCGGCTGTGACCCGATCGTGGCGGCGGGCAAGGAGACCTTGCAGCGCCTGCGTGCGGGCCGCAGCCATGTCGCCCTGAACACCAGCGCCACGCCGACGGCGGCGTTCGTGACCAACACCGAGTGGAAGAACCCGGCGCACGACTGTGTGGATTCGCTGGTGCAGACCCTGGGTGATGAGGCCGTCGGCCGCTTTGACGCCGAGGCCGCATCTTCCCGGCTGATGGGCGATTCGATCTACACCAACCCCATGATGCTGGGCTACGCCTGGCAGCGCGGCTGGGTGCCGCTGGGGCTGGAGGCGATGATGCGCGCCATCGAGCTCAACGCGGTGCAGGTCGAGAAAAACAAGCAGGCCTTTGAGTGGGGACGCCGTGCGGCACACGACCCGAAGGCCATGGCCGCGCTGCTGGCGCCGGCCGTGCAGGGCCAGGTCATCGAGTTCAAGAAGCGCGACACGGTGGAGTCGCTGGTCGCGCGCCGGGTGGAGTTCCTCACCGGCTACCAGAATGCGGCCTACGCCGAGACCTACAAGGCCTTTGTCGAGCGGGTGCGGCTGGCCGAGAGCCCGCTGGGCAAGACCAGCCTGACCGAGGCGGTGGCGCGCTATCTGTTCAAGCTGATGGCCTACAAGGATGAGTACGAGGTCGCGCGCCTGCAGACCGATCCAGCCTTCCAGGCGAAGATTGCCGAGCAGTTCGAGGGCAGCTATGCACTGCATTTGAACCTGGCGCCGCCGCTGCTGGCCAAGCGCAACAACAAGGGCGAACTGGTCAAGCAGGAATTCGGCCCCTGGATGCTCAAGGCGATGGGCGTGCTGGCGAAATTCAAGGGGCTGCGCGGGACGGCGCTGGACATCTTCGGCCGGACGGAGGAACGCCGGACGGAGCGCGCGCTGATCGGCCAGTACCGGGCCGACGTCGAGGCGCTGCTGGGCGGGCTGACGGTGGACAACCATGCCGTGGCACTGGAGCTGGCCCGTCTGCCGGAGCAGATCCGCGGTTTCGGACACGTCAAGGAGCGCAACCTGAAGGCAGCGCAACTGCGGCGCGAGGCCCTGCTGGCACGCTGGAAAGACCCGACTGCGGCGACCGGCGACGTGCGGGCGGCCTGAGGCCGTGTCGCCTGGGCGCTGACACCGGCGCCCGGGCTGTCCACAATGGATCATGGACTTCGCGCATGGCCCCGAGACCCAGGCTTGGCTGCTGCGGCTGCAGCGTTTCATGGACCGTTATGTGCTGCCGCACAACGCGGCCTGGCACCAGGCGGTGCAGCAGGGACAGTATCCGCCGCCGTTCCTGGACGACCTGAAGGCGCTGGCCCGTGAAGAAGGCTTGTGGAACCTGTTTCTGCCGGGTCTGCACGAGGACGAGCCGGGCACGCGCCTGACCAACCTGCAGTACGCGCCGCTGGCCGAGGTCATGGGACGCCTGCACTGGGCCTCCGAGGTGTTCAACTGCAACGCACCCGATACCGGCAACATGGAACTGCTGCACCGCTTTGCCACGCCGGCGCAGCGCCAGGCCTGGCTGCAGCCCTTGCTGGAAGGACAGATCCGCTCGGCCTTCGGCATGTCCGAGCCGGACGTGGCGTCGTCCGACCCGACCAACCTGCAGACGACGGTGGGCCGCGAAGGCGACGAGCTGGTCATACACGGTCGCAAGTGGTTCATCACGGGAGCGGCCGACCCGCGCTGCCGTCTGCTGATCGTGATGGCGCGCAACGCGGGAGACGACAGCGGCGATCCGCACCGACAGCACAGCATGGTGCTGGTGCCCATGCCATCGGCCGGTCTGGAGGTGACGCGCAATATCAGCGTGGTGCACCACCAGGCGCCCGAGGGGCATTGCGAGATCGTGCTGCGCGGGGTGCGGGTGCCGGCGGATCACCTGCTGGGCGGCTGGGGTGAGGGCTTTGCCATGGCCCAGGCACGCCTGGGACCGGGGCGGGTGCACCACTGCATGCGCACCATCGGCCAGTGTGAGCTGGCCCTGGAGATGGCGGCCGAGCGTGCGCTGGAGCGGCGCAGTTTCGGCAAGTACCTGGCCGACCAGGCCAACGTGCAGGACTGGCTGGCCCATTCGCGGCTGGAGATCGACCAGGCCCGCCTGCTGGTGCTGCAGTGTGCGTGGCTGCTGGACCACCCGGACCAGGCCAGTCCGGCCTTGCTGCGTGCCCGGGTGGCAGGCATCAAGGTGGTGGCGGCGCACCTGCAGACCCGCGTGGTCGACCGGGCCATGCAGGTGTTCGGGGCCATGGGTCTGAGTCCGGACACGCCACTGGCGCAGTTCTGGACCTGGGGCCGGGCCCTGCACCTGCTGGATGGGCCGGACGAGGTGCACCTGCGCAGCATCGCCCGCCACGAACTGGGCCAGGCGCGCGAGCGGATGGGGGGCTCGTCGGCCTACTTCACCACGCCGGAGCAGCTGCGGACACCGCCGCACATCGACGCCTGAACGGGCAGCGAGCGCCTATGATCCGGGCAGGACACAACCTGCCATGACCCGAAACGACATCCTGCCCTGGGCCTATCCCCTGGTGCTGTGGCTGCACCTGGCCACGGTGAGCGCCAGCGTGGGCCTGTTTGCCCTGCGCGGCAGCGGCGTGCTGCTGGGCATGCGCTGGCCGATGCGTCCGCTGGCGCGGCGCCTGAGTGTGGCCATTGACACGCTGCTGCTGACGGCCGGCGCCTCGCTGTGGTGGCTGCTGCAGTACCACCCGGTGCGCGACGCGTGGCTGGGCACCAAGCTGGCCCTGCTGCTGGTCTACATCGTGCTGGGCTCGATGGCACTCAAGCGGGCGCGCACGCAGCGGGCCCGGGCGCTGTATTTCCTGGCCGCGCTGGCCTGTGTGGCCTTCATGGCGTCGATCGCCATGCACCGCCATCCGTTGGGCTGGTGGGCGCCATGACGGAGACCGGATCCGGCGAGGGTCAGGGGCGCCCGCACGGTTCGCGTGGCACGCTGAGCACGCCCGTGCGCTGGCTGCTGTGGACGGCTGGCAGCCTGGCGCTGGTGCTGGGCCTGATCGGGGTGGTGTTGCCGGGCTTGCCCACGACGCCCTTCGTGCTGCTGGCGGCGGCCTGCTATGCGAAGGCCTCGCCCCGGCTGCATGCCTGGCTGCTGAACCACCGCCTGACCGGCCCCATGCTGCGCGACTGGGAGGCACACCGCAGCCTGACGCGCCGGACCAAGACCGTGGCCGTGGTGTCCATGTCCCTGATGGTCAGCCTCTCGATCTGGAGCTTCCGGGGTCGGCTGCTGGTTCAGCTGGTGCTGCTGGTGCTGGGCGCCATCGGGGCCTGGGTGGTGCTTCGGATTCCGACGCGCCGGCCCGGGCCGCCGGCCTGAACCGGGTCAGTCGTCGTCGTGGTCGTCCGTATGGCTGCGGCCGGACGCTGACCAGGTGGCGCCGGCTTCGTCGGGCAAGGGGGCGGGGGCGGTCTGCCACTGCCAGACACCGAAAGCCACGACCGCGACCAGCAGCAGCGCGGCCAGCCCGTTGTGACGGTGCTTCACCAGATCGGGGCCCGGTCCGGACACGCGGCCGGTCAACATCGGCAGGGCCTGGTTCTGGCGCCGCAGCAGGCTGGTCAGGGCCAGCATCCCCATGTGGGCCAGCACCAATGCGAGAAAGGCGTTGCCGATCAGTTCATGCAGTTCCTCGGGCCAGTCGCCGCCGAGGAAGTCGCCCCAGTCGTTGTAGGTCGCGTAGCCGCTGAGCGCGAGGGGCAGCACCAGGGCCAGCATGGCGGCGATGGCCAGTGCCATGGCGAGGTTCTGTCCCTGGCGCCAGTGCGCGGCCGAGAGGACCCTGGCCGACTTCATGGACTGCAGCCAGGACGGCAACGCCGTCAGCTTGCGCCACAGCACAGACAGCCGGACATGCCGGGGACCGAGCAGCCCATAGGCGATCCGGAAGCCCGCCAGGCCCGCGAAGATGTAGCCCAGGGTGACGTGCACCAGTCGCCAGTGCTCGCTTTCGGCGGTGAGGTAGGCGCCGGCAAAGCTCAGCGCGAACAGCCAGTGAAACAGGCGGGTGGGGGCGTCGGTGACGAGGCGGCCGGCGGGGCGCGGTGCAGGCTGGCCGAGGGGGAGGGAGGTGGATGTGTTCATGGGGGACTCCTCGATCGGGTCAGTCGTGCCAGGCCAGGCGCTGGCGCAGGCTCAGACCGGCCGGAAAACGCAGGTGGTCGTCGTCAAAGTCGCCCTGGTCGGCGCGGGTGTGGCAGGCGGCGCAGTTGGCGGCGCTCTTGACGCTGGGCAGCGCCCATGTGGCGGCGTCGATCTGGCGGTGCTTGCGCTCGAACCAGGCTGAACGGGTGATGCGGTCTTGCGCCGGTGCCTCGGCGACCCGGCGGTAGGTGCCCGCGTGGGTCTGAAGCCAATTGCCGATCTGCTTCACCGTGGCCGCATCGAGCGAGGCATCGGTGCCGTAGTGGCGGTCCAGGCCATCCATGATGCGTTGCCACGAGCGCGCCGGCAGCAGTCCGGGCGGATAGGCGGTATGGCAGGCGGCGCACTCCTGTACGTAGGCGGCCGGCACGGAGGCCGGCATGGAGCGGCCGCCGTCGGCCCATGCTGCCGTGGTGGAGAGAAACAGGGCCACGCTGGCTGCGGCAAACGGCCATGCGTGTCGGGTCGGGATGGTGGTGGACATGGTGTGTTCTCGCTGCGGATGTGGGGTCACTTGAGGCTGCCGAGGTAGGCCAGGACGTCGGCCTTCTCGGCCGCGCTGCATTCGCGTTCGAGCACGTCCTTGCAGTTGCGCCGGAACCATTTGTTGATGCGGGCCGTGTCGGTGAACGCGCGCGGATTGAAGGCGGGTGCCAGCGGTGCGATGGTCTTGCCGGTGCTGGCGTGGCGGCCCTGCGATGTTGGCGGCGTGCCGTGGCAGGAGGCGCAGGACCATTCGCCCCCGTGTCTGGACGTGAAGAAGGCCTGGCCCCGGGCAACGTCGCCGGGCGCGCCTGCCTGGGTGGACCAGTACTGCAGTTGCTGGCCCGGGGTGGTGTCGCCGGCCAGGGCGCTGGCCGTTGGCAGAGTCAGAGCGAGTGCGGTGGCGATGCAGGCCAGTGCGGTTCGATTCGGTGTCATGTGGGGCTCCTGGATCGGGTGTGACCGGAGCCGACTGTGCCGGTGCCTGCATGAACGTTCCATGAAGCCTGCGTTCATGAAACGTTCACTTTTGACCGCGTATGGGCGCTCGACAGGGCCGAAGTGGTGCCGGCTGTCGGATGAAAAGCGCCGGTGCGGCCGCCTAAGATTCGGTTAATGCAGCAGGCGGACCATGCACGCCATGAGGTGTCATGGCTCTTCCGACGGATGGGCGGTGCACCTCGGGGAGTTTGTCCATGATTCTGTCTCTGCCTGCACCGTGCCGTACCGTATCTCCGCCGTGGGATGCGCCATCGGCGAGCCTGGATGTCCTGGGCCCCGAGGACGACGGGCGCGCGGAACTCGAAGCCTTCATCGCCAGGGTCTATGCCCGGCGCTATGGCGCCCGCGTCACGCGCTTCACCCCCTGCCTGGCAGGCCTGCGCGATCCATTGAGCGGCCAGTGGCTGGCGGCAGCCGGCTACCGCCGTGCCGATGACGGCCCCCTGTTCCTGGAGCGCTACCTGGAGGCACCGGTCGAGCAGTTGCTGGGTGGCCATCAGGGGCAGGCGGTCGACCGGCACGACGTGGTCGAGGTCGGTCATCTGGCGGCCGAACGTCCGGGTGCGGGCCGGCTGCTCATCCCGCTGCTGGGCCAGCATCTGGTGGCCGAGTCGGCCCTGTGGGTGGTGAGCACCCTCACGCAGGAGTTGCGCCACCTGTTCGTGCGCATGGGCGTGACGCCGATCGCACTGGGCCATGCGGACCCGTCGGCGGTCGGCGACGAACTGCCGGACTGGGGCAGTTACTACGAACACCAGCCGGTGGTGCTGGCGGGACGGCTGGATGCGGCGTTGCGTCTGATGCACCGCCGCCAGAGCGGCCCGGTCGGCGGCATGAGGAGTGCATCTTGAACGAAGACAGTGCGAGCCTGGCGGTCAGGCACGAACATGGCGGTCTGAGCCGCGCGGCGCTGGAAGACGGCGTCCGGACGCTGGTGGATGAACTGGTGGCACGGGACGTGCGCACTGTGGCGACCTTGCTGGACAACGGCCCAGCCTGGGTCATGCTGGACCTGGCGCTGGCACGGGCCGGACGGGTGCATGTGCCGCTGCCCGGGTTTTTCACGCCGGTCCAGATGCAGCATGTGCTGGCTGCCAGTGGCTGTGATGCGTTGATCACCCGGCCTGCGGCCGCGGCCATGTGGCCCGGCCTGGCGACGCGTCCACTGGACGTGGGTGGCGAGGCCCTGTTGCAGGTCGATCTGCCGGGGGCGCCGGTGGTGATGCCAGCCGGGACGGTCAAGATCACGTTCACCTCGGGAACGACCGGCCAGCCCAAGGGCGTTTGCCTGGGCCGGCAGGGCATGGACCAGGTGGTGCATGGCCTGGTGCAGGCGCTGGGTCCGCTGGATGTGGGGCGCCACCTGTGCGCCTTGCCCCTGCCGGTGCTGCTGGAGAACGTTGCCGGCCTGCTGGCGCCGCTGGCTCATGGCACCGAGTGTGTGGTGCTGCCGCTGGCCCGTCTGGGGCTCAATGGTTCGTCCAGTTTTGATCCGGCGGTTTTCGATGCCACCGTGCGTCAGTGGGCGCCGGGCAGCCTGATTCTGCTGCCGCAAATGCTGCGTGCCTGGACCGCCTGGCTGCAGGCCACCCGGCAGTCCGCGCCGACTTCGCTGAAGCTGGTGGCGGTGGGTGGCGCGGCCGTGGGTGCCCGGCTGATCGAGGCCGCGCGCGGTGTCGGCATTCCCGCTTACGAAGGCTATGGCCTGTCCGAAGGGGCGTCGGTCCAGACGCTGAACCTGCCGGGCGCGGACTGCGTGGGCAGTGTCGGAAGAGCTTTGCCGCATACGCGCCTGAAAGTGGATGCCGAAGGACAGATTCACGTTGCGGGCAGCCTGATGCTGGGTTACCTGGGCGACGAGTCACCCATGTCCGCCTGGTGGCCCACGGGTGACGTCGGGCATCTGGACGAGGCAGGTTTCCTGCATGTGCAGGGGCGCCTGCGTCATGTGCTGATCACCAGCTATGGGCGCAATGTCTCGCCCGAATGGGTCGAGACCGCACTGGCCAGTGAGCCGCTGGTGGCGCAGGCGGTGGTGTTCGGCGACGGACAACCCCGGTTGTCCGCGGTGATCTGGAGCACCCGCGAGCAGGCGACCGACGAGCAGATCGAGTCGGCGGTCCAGGCCACCAACCAGGGACTGCCCGACTACGCCCGGATCGGGCGCTGGGTGCGCGGCCAGGCCCCGTTCCAGGCGGCCAGCGGCATGGCGACGGCCAATGGCCGTCCCCGGCGCGACGCCATTTTCAGATTGCACGCCGACGCGCTGATGCCAGCCACGGTGTGAGACGCATTCACAGGAGTCATGCATGTCATTCCATGCCCAACTGATCGAACAGACCCGTGCCGCCCAGCAGGAACTGCTGACGGTGCCCATCATCCAGGGTGCCCTGCAGGGGCAGGTGTCGGTGCCCAGCTACATCGCCTTTCTGAGCCAGGCCTACCACCACGTGCGCCACACCGTGCCGCTGCTCAAGGCCTGCAAGGCGGCGTTGCCGGCGCGCCATGTGTGGCTCTATGACGCCATGGACGAGTACGTGGAGGAAGAGCAGGGCCACGACGAGTGGATCCTGGACGACATCCGTGCCTGTGGCGGGGATGCCGAGGGGGTGCGCAACGGACCGCCGGCACTGGCCACCGAGGTGATGGTGGCCTATGCCTACGACACCATTGCTCGGCGCAACCCGCTGGGCTTCTTTGGCATGGTGCATGTGCTGGAGGGGACCAGTGTGGCCCTGGCGCTGATGGCCGCCGACAAGATCCAGAATGGTCTGGGGCTGCCCGATTCGGCGTTCAGCTACCTGCGTTCGCACGGCACGCTGGACCAGGAGCACACGGCACACTTCGCGCTGCTGATGGACCAGATCGAGGATCCTGCCGACCAGGCCGACATCATCCACGCCACCCGCGCCTTCTACCACCTGTATGCCGACGTGTTCCGCAGCCTGCCGCTGCCCCGGACGGCGACGTCTCCGGCCGAGGAGGCGCCGGTATGAAGCTGTCGGATGCACGCATCGTGCTGACCGGTGCCACCGGCGGCATCGGCCAGGCCACGGCCCGCGAGCTGCTGCGGGCGGGTGCCACACTGCTGCTGGTGGCCCGTTCCGACGCGGCACTGGAGTCGTTCACCCGGGACCTGCACGGAGAAGGCGTGGCCGCGTCGCGCCTGAACTGGCTGTCGGCCGACATCACGAGGGCTGCCGATCGCGACCGCCTGGCCGTCGAAGCCAGGCGCCTGGGCTGCAATGTGGTGATCCACAACGCCGGGCAGCCGTCGTTTGGTCGCCTGCAGGACCAGGATCCGGTTGGCATCGAGTCCGTGCTGCAGACCAACCTGATGGCGCCCATGCTGCTGACGCAGGCGCTGCTGCCGCATTTCCAGGCACTGCCACAGGCGCGCATCGTGTTTGTGGGATCGGTGCTGGGCAGCATCGGCCTCCCCGGCTACAGCGTCTACGGCGCGAGCAAGTTCGGCATTCACGGGTTCGCCCAGGCCCTGCGGCGGGAACTGCAGGGCAGTGGCGTCGGGGTGCAGTACATCGGTCCGCGCACCACCGACACCGGGTTCAACAACGCCGCGGTGCAGGCCTACAACCGGTCCACCGGGACTGCCCAGGACAGCCCGGCGCTGGTGGCCAGGGCCATTGCCCGGTTGATTCACGATGGCGCTCCCGAACGCCTGCTGGGCTACCCGGAAAAACTCGCCGCCCGCCTCAATGGTGTGGCACCCGGCCTGCTCGATGGCGGATTTCGCCGCCATCGCGACGCCTTGCTGGAGCAGTTGCCCGCCATGTCGGCGGCGCGCTCCTGACCCCCCGAATTCCATCACGGAGAACATCCCATGTCCAAACCCGTCACCACCCGCCGTCACTGGATGGCCATGACCCTGGCCGCCCTCACGTTCACCTCGGCCTGGTCCGCGCAAGCGGCGGGCGTGGACGATGCCGTCCAGGAGCTGAGCCAGGCCTGGGCCAGCATCCGCTACCAGGCCCCTGCAGCGGAACGCGAGAAGCGATTTGAAGACCTGGCCACGAGGGCCCACAGCCTGAGCCAGGCCCACGCCGGCAAGCCTGAAACCCTGATCTGGGAGGGCATCATCGTCAGTTCGCTGGCGGGCGAGAAGGGTGGCCTGGGCGCCTTGCCCCTGGTCAAGCAGGCCAAGGGGTTGTACGAGCAGGCCATCGAGATCGACGGCCGTGCCCTCGATGGCTCCGCCTACAACAGCCTGGGCGTCCTGTACTACAAGGTGCCGGGATGGCCGATCGGCTTCGGCGACAAGAAGAAGGCACGCGAACTGCTGGACAAGGCCCTGACGATCAACCCGCAAGGCATTGACCCGAATTATTTCCTGGGCGAGTTCCTGCTGGAAAACGACAGCGCCGCGAACGCGCTGCCCTACCTGCAGAAGGCCCTGCAGGCCCCCGCCCGCCCGGGCCGCGCCGTGGCAGACGAAGGTCGCCGCGAGGAAGTGCGGCAGCTGATCCAGAAGGCCAAAGCATCCTGAGTCCGGATTTTCAGGCAGCCCACCACGTCTGAGCAGGGTATGGCAGTACTTCTGGTGAAAACCCCGCACGCTCCACCACCTGAGGCCACCGCTTGATCAGCGTCGACTGATGACTGAGCAGATGGTCTCGTGCTTCCTCCTTGTCCAATCCCAGCAGTGCAGCGCACTCGAGCAAGTTGCTCAGACTGGACGCGCGCTCCCCGCTTTTGGTCACACTCAGGGCATGGATCCCGGTCGGCCTGTGACACGGGGCGATGTCAAACGCAGGTGACAATCCCCACTGCCCATCTCTGTAAAGCACCCCGTGGTTCCTGGCATGGTCATCGAAATTGCCGCACAACGAGTTGTAGGCAACGCGGCGCCACAACTCGTGTTTCATGGCCGATATATCCACGCCCCCGCGGGCGCACCAACGCTGCAGCTCATGTGCGAGCACGACAAACGACCGATTGCGTGCACCGGCCACTTCCGTGTCCAATCGCAGCAAGGTGTGTGCGCTGGCGTAGAGGTGCCGCTGTACCGACCCATCGGGTAAGACGGCCCGGTCAAATCGCTTGACCAGAACCACCTGACGATGGCCTTCAATGTGGAACTCCACCTCCGCCGCATGGACCCCGCACTCCCGGGCCAGCGTCATGGCCACGTACTCTCGCAAGGGGTTGTTGGGTCCGTCACCACGATCTTGCAGCTTGGCAATCCACAACTGCCCCTGGTGCACCACGGTCAGCTTCGGCCGCTCGCCCCCCAGACTCGTTCCGTAGATGCCTTGCACTTCGCGAGCGGCCTGGCTGCTGGGACGCTCTTCGGGCAGGTCACGCAAGGCATCCAGCAACTGGCTCAGCCGCGGTGCTTTGAAGGTCGTCTTGCGCTCGATGTCGTCGCACACTTCCAGCGCACCCACTCCGTCGCCTTCTGACAGCTCCAGCATCTCCATGTTGCCCAGATCTTCACGGGCATGGCGCTTTTCCAGCAACGCCAGCCCGAAGCCCTCCGGACGTGCATCACGGATCACCCCAAACAAGCCTTCTTGCCGCGTTTCCCTGGCCCAGAACTCAGATCGCTTCAAGGGCAGGTGCAGGGGGTCCAGTGCCACGGCATCGCCACGCTTCAGGTAGTCGGCCAAGTAGTGGAACCGCCCGACTTGCCCCTGCAACTCGAACTCGCCACATTGAGTAGGCTGTACCTGCCCGGGGAGCCAAACCCACACCGGCTTCAAGGTGTCGCTCATTGGCGCGGCACGCGAATCCGTGTTGGCAGTGAACGCTCCAGCATGCTCACGGCCTCATCGGTTTTCCCCAGCTTGGCCAACGCCGGCAGGAGTTCGCCCATCAAATCCAAGGCCCACAGAATGTTCAAGAGATGTCCGATCCCCACGCTGGGTCGGCCGTGCTCCACATTGAGGACCGTCTTCTTGTTCACCCCCGCCTTGGCGGCCAAATCCTCTTGCGTCCACCCCAGCGTGCGACGCACAGCACTGACTCGGTCACCCAATGTGGTCAAACCCTCATCTACCTCGTAAGGAAGCATCGAGGGATCAGGTGAATGTTTCATAAAAGACGCTGATTCGCCATTAAATTCCAATTTATAGGACTTTAATGGCGATCCGGCGATGGGTCAAGAACGCCTCAGACGCCTACGCATCCAGGTGGCTCCTCCGCGCTACTTCGGATACCTTGACCCTTGCGACAGAAGCTCTTATTCAGCTCTGCGCGCCAGCACCTCGAAGGCCGGCAGCGTCTTGCCTTCGAGCACCTCCAGGAAGGCGCCGCCGCCGGTGGAGATGTAGCCCACGTCCTTCTCGATGCCGTACTTGGCAATCGCCGCCAGCGTGTCGCCACCGCCGGCGATGCTGAAGGCGCTGCTCTCGGCAATCGCCTGGGCAATGGCCTTGGTGCCGCCTTCGAAGGCCGCGAACTCGAATACGCCCACCGGGCCGTTCCAGACGATGGTGCCGGCTTCCTTGAGCTTCTGTGCCAGCTTGGCCGCCGTCTTGGGCCCGATGTCCAGGATCAGGTCGTCGTCGGCCACCTCGGTGGCGGCCTTGACGGTGGCCTCGGCATCGGCGCTGAAGGCCTTGGCGCAGACCACGTCTTCGGGAATCGGCACCTCGGCGCCGCGCGCTTTCATGGCCTCGATCACGGCCGTGGCTTCGCCCAGCAGATCAGGTTCGGCCAGGCTCTTGCCGATCTTCAGGCCGGCAGCGAGCATGAAGGTGTTGGCGATGCCGCCGCCGACGATCAGGCCGTCCACGTTGTTCGCCAGGCTCTGCAGGATGGTCAGCTTGGTGCTGACCTTGGAGCCGGCGACGATGGCCACCAGCGGGCGCTTCGGGTTGGCCAGGGCCTTGCCGATGGCGTCCATCTCGGCGGCCAGCAGCGGGCCGGCGCAGGCGATGGGCGCGGTCTCGGCGATGCCGTAGGTGGTGCCCTCGGCACGGTGCGCGGTGCCGAAGGCGTCGTGCACGAAGATGTCGCACAACTGGCCCAGCTTCGCGGCCAGTTCGGGCTTGTTCTTCTTCTCGCCCGGGTTCAGGCGGCAGTTCTCCAGCAGCACGACCTCGCCGGGGGCGACGGAGAAATCACCGTCGACCCAGTTGCTGATGAGGCGCACCTCGCGTCCGAGCAGTTCACCCAGGCGGGTGGCCACCGGTGCCAGAGAGTCTTCGGGCCTGAACTCGCCTTCGGTGGGGCGTCCCAGATGTGAGGTCACCATGACGGCGGCACCGGCATCCAGTGCCAAGCGGATGGCCGTCACCGAGGCGCGGATGCGGGTGTCCTCGGTGATGTTGCCCGCATCGTCCTGCGGCACATTCATGTCGGCCCGGATGAAGACACGTTTGCCGCGGGCAAAGCCGCTGGCGCACACGTCGCTGAATCGGAGGAAGTGCATCGCCCTGCCCTTTCAGTCCTTGAACCCGGCGACCACGCGCGCCATCTCCAGGCACTTGTTGGAGTAGCCCCACTCGTTGTCGTACCAGCTCACGACCTTGACGAAGGTCTTGTCCAGTGCAATGCCGGCCTCGGCGTCGAACACGCTGGTGCAAGGTTCACCCCGGAAGTCGGTGGACACCACCTTGTCTTCGGTGTAGCCCAGCACGCCCCGCATGGCGCCTTCGCTCTGCGCCTTCATCTCGGCGCAGATTTCGGCATAGCTGGCTTCACCGTTGAGTTCAACCGTCAGGTCAACCACCGACACATCGGAGGTCGGCACCCGGAAGGACATGCCAGTCAGCTTCTTGTTCAGCTCGGGGATCACCACGCCCACGGCCTTGGCGGCGCCGGTGGAGGACGGGATGATGTTCTCAAGAATACCGCGGCCACCGCGCCAGTCCTTGTTGGACGGGCCGTCCACCGTCTTCTGCGTGGCGGTGGCGGCGTGCACGGTGGTCATCAGGCCGCGCTTGATGCCCCACTTGTCGTTGAGCACCTTGGCCACGGGCGCCAGGCAGTTGGTGGTGCAACTGGCGTTGGAGATGATGGCCTGGCCGGCGTAGGTCTTGTCGTTGACGCCGTAGACGAACATCGGGGTGTCGTCCTTGGACGGGGCCGACATCACGACCTTGCGGGCGCCGGCGGCCAGGTGCTTCTCGGCCGTGGTCTTGTCCAGGAACAGGCCGGTGGACTCGATGACGACATCGGCACCGACCTCGTCCCATTTCAGGCTGGCCGGATCGCGCTCGGCGGTCAGCCGGATCTTGCGGCCATTGACCACCAGGGTGTTGCCATCGACCGAGACGTCGCCCCTGAAGCGGCCATGCACGCTGTCGTGCATCAGCATGTAGGCCAGGTAATCGGGCTCCAGCAGATCGTTGATGCCGACGATCTCGACGCCCGGAAAGTTCTGTACCGCAGCGCGAAACACCATGCGGCCGATGCGGCCGAATCCGTTGATACCGACCTTGATGGTCATGTCTGGTCTCCTCCAGTGGATGGGAATGAAAAAAGGGGCGTTCGGCGGACACAGGCGGCCAGTGGCCACCCCGCATCAGTCGGTGGTCAACGCCGAGAAATCGGGAATCACGCGGTCGGGCTGACAGGCCTCGATGGGCTGCCCCATGTTGTAGCCATAGGGCAGCACCCAGACCGCCACTCCGGCGTTGCGCGCGGTGGCCACGTCGATGCTGGAGTCGCCCACGAACAGGGTGCGTTCACGTGCCACGCCGAACTGCTGGCGGCAACTGTCGATGCCGGCGGGGTCGGGCTTCTTGACCGGCAAGGTGTCGCCACTGACGACGCGATCGAACAGGGGCGCCATCCGGTGGGCATCCAGTACGGTGCGGGTGTAGCGGCCTTCCTTGTTGGTCACCACGCCCAGCTTCACACCAGCGCTCCGCAAGGCTTCCAGCGTTTCGCGCACATGCGGGTACAGATGGCTGCGTGTGCCGCAGCGGCGCTCGTAGTGCTGGCCGAAGGCCTGTTCTATGGGCTTGAAGCTCTCGGCATGGCGCACGGACTCGGCCGTCGTGTTGCCGACGAAGGCCAGCGCCTGGATGAGCAGTTCGCGTGTGCCATGACCGATCCAGTCATTGACCTGCTGCTGGCTGACCTGCGGCAGGTCGAACTGCACCAGCGTGTCGTTGACGGCATCGGCGATTTCCGGCGCGGTCTCGATGAGGGTGCCGTCCAGGTCGAACAGCACCAGATCGTAAGGCAAGGTCTTGTCCATCATCACAAGGCCCTGTTCAGTTGCTCGCCGGAATGATGTGCTCGGGCAGCGCCTCCTGCCGGCGGTGCGCGGCCCGGTGCACCAGGGTCCGGACCGCCTCGGCCACGCGTTCCTGCGTGATGCCGAAGTGCCGGTACAGGTCCTTGGCCGGAGCGGACTCGCCAAAGCTGGCGATGCCCACCACCACACCGGTTCGACCGACGTACTTGCGCCAGAAGTCCGGGTGGGCCGCCTCGACCGCCACGGTCGGCAACGACAGGGGCAGCACCTGATCCTGGTAGGCCTCGCTCTGGCGGTCGAACACCGTGGTGCTGGGCATGGACACAACACGCGTGCGAACCCCTTCGACCGCCAGCGCGGCCTGCGCCTGCAGGGCAATCTCCACCTCGGAACCGGTGGCCACGATCACGGCCTGCGGTGCCTCGATCTCGGACAGGACATAGCCGCCGCGGCGGATCTGGCCCGCGCTGATGCGGTCGGTGATGCGCGGCAGGTTCTGGCGCGAAAGGCACAGCGCACTGGGACCATCCCGGCGCTCGACGGCACAGACCCAGGCCACCGCTGTTTCCAGGCCGTCCGCCGGGCGCCAGACATCCAGTCCGGGAATGATGCGCAGGCTGGGCACGTGCTCGACCGACTGGTGCGTCGGACCGTCCTCGCCCAGACCGATGGAGTCGTGCGTGAACACATGCACCACCCGCTGCTTCATCAGGGCCGCCATCCGGATGGCGTTGCGGCTGTAGTCGCTGAAGGTCAGGAAGGTACCACCGTAAGGGATGTAGCCGCCGTGCAGCGCCATGCCGTTCATGATAGCGGCCATGCCGAACTCGCGCACGCCGTAGCTCATGTGATTGCCCCAGGCGTCGCGCCCGGCCTTCACGCAGCCCTTGAAGTTGGTGAGGTTGGAGCCGGTCAGGTCGGCACTGCCGCCAAAGAACTCGGGCACCAGCGGGGCCAGCAGGTCCAGCGCGTTCTGGCTGGCCTTGCGGGTGGCCACCGGATCAGGGCGGGACGAGATGTTGGCCAGCAGCTCGGGCAGGCGGGCCTCGAAGTCGGGCAGCAGCTCGCCGGCCATGCGCCGCTCGAACTCGGCCGCCTCCAGTGGGTACTGTGCGCGATAGGCATCAAAGCGCTGTTGCCATTCGGCCTCGACGGCTGCGCCGGCTTCGTGGGCGTTCCAGGCGGCAGCAACGTCCTCCGGAATCTCGAAGGGCGCCGCTGTCCAGCCCAGCGCCTCGCGCGTGGCGGCCACCTCGGCCGCGCCCAGCGCAGCGCCGTGTACATCGTGCGTGCCGGCCTTGTTGGGCGAACCCATGCCGATCACCGTCTTGCAGCAGATCAGCGTCGGCTTGCCATCGGTCTGCGCGCCCTGCTTCTTCGCGGCCAGAAGGGCCGCCTCGATCGCCGCCGGGTCGTGACCGTCGACATGGGCGATCACGTTCCAGCCGTAGGCCTCGAAGCGCCTGGGCGTGTCGTCGGTGAACCAGCCTTCGACGTGACCGTCGATGGAGATGCCGTTGTCGTCATAGAACGCCACCAGCTTGGACAGGCGCAAGGTGCCGGCCAGGGCGCAGGCCTCGTGGCTGATGCCCTCCATCATGCAGCCGTCACCCAGAAACGCATAGGTGAAATGGTCGACGATGTGGTGGCTGACGTCCTCGTCCTCGCGGTTGAACTCCTGCGCCAGCAGTTTCTCGGCCAGCGCCATGCCCACCGCGTTGGAGATGCCCTGGCCCAGTGGACCGGTGGTGGTCTCCACACCGGGTGTGACGCCCACCTCCGGGTGACCGGCGGTCTTGCTGTGCAGCTGACGGAAGTTCTTCAGCTCTGCCATGGGCAGGTCGTAACCCGTGAGATGCAGCAGCGCATAGATCAGCATGGACCCGTGGCCGTTGGACAGCACGAATCGATCCCGGTCTGGCCAGTGCGGATTGGCCGGGTTGTGCCTGAGGTGCCGGTTCCACAGCACCTCGGCAATGTCGGCCATGCCCATGGGTGCGCCGGGGTGGCCGCTCTTGGCCTTTTCGACCGCATCGACAGCGAGCATGCGGATGGCATTGGCCATCGAACGCGCCAGTTCAGGTGAAGGGTTCTTCATACAGGATCCTGAAAGAAAGATGTGTCTGTTTCGCGAACACGGCGGCACCGGCCCCGCCGGCTCGCTGGTGTTGCCCCCTGGGGGGATGACGCGCCACAGGCGTGGCGCAGAGGGGTCAGCCCACCGCACGCTTGCGCCGCTCGATCATTCGCCAGATGAAGGGCGTGAAGATCAGCTGCATGGCCAGTTCCATCTTGCCGCCCGGCACAACGATGGTGTTGGCGCGGCTCATCCATGCGCCGTCGATCATCGAGAGCAGGTAGGGAAAGTCGATGCCCTTGGGCTTGGCAAAGCGGATCACCACCATGCTCTCGTCGGCCGTGGGAATGTCGCGCGTGATGAAGGGGTTGGAGGTGTCCACCACCGGCACACGCTGGAAGTTGACATGCGTCAGGCCGAACTGCGGCACGATGTAGTTCACATAGTCCGGCATGCGGCGCAGGATGGTGTCGACCACCGCTTCCTGGCTGTAGCCGCGCTGTGTCTTGTCGCGGATCAGCTTCTGGGTCCACTCCAGGTTGATCGAGGGCACCACGCCGATCAGCAGATCGGGGTATTGCGCGATGTCGACCGTCTCGGTCTTGACGGCCCCATGCAGGCCCTCATAGAACAGCACGTCGGTGCCGGACGGAATGTCTTCCCAGGGCGTGAACGTCCCCGGCTCCTGGCCGTAGGGTGCGGCCTCCTCCTCGTTGTGCAGGTACTTGCGGCACTTGCCTGTGCCGTCGGTGGCGTACTGGCGGAACAGCGCCTCGATGTCGCTGAACAGGTTGCCTTCCGCGCCGAAGTGGCTGAAATGGCGGTTGCCCGTGGCTTCCTCCTCGGCCATGCGCACCTTCATGCTCTTGCGGTCGTAGCGGTGAAAGCTGTCACCCTCGATGACGGCCGCGCTCACCTCTTCGCGCCGGAAGATGTTCTGAAAGGTGCGCGTCACCGTCGAGGTGCCCGCGCCAGAAGAGCCTGTGATCGCAATGATGGGGTGTCGTTCAGACATGGCTTGTCTCCGGAGATGAAAAATTCGTGGCGCGCTCAGTCGCGAAAGAGGCTGCGTTCGGCAAACAGCGGGCTGTCATCCTTGTAGGCCACCGGCTCGCGGTGGTAACGCTCGATGCGCTCGACCTCGTTGCGGCTGCCGAAGACCAGACCGATGCGCTGGTGCAGCGTGGTGGGCCGGACCTCCAGCACCGGCTCGCGTCCGGTGCTGGCGCGTCCGCCGGCCTGCTCGATGATCATGCCGACCGGGTTGGCCTCGTAGAGCAGGCGCAGCCGACCGGCCTTGCTCGGGTCCTTGGTGTCCTTGGGGTACATGAACACGCCACCGCGCATCAGGATGCGGTGCGCCTCGGCCACCATGGACGCGATCCAGCGCATGTTGAAGTCCTTGTCGCGCGGTCCGGTCTTGCCGGCCTGGCATTCGTCCACGTAGCGTTTGATGGGGGCTTCCCAGAAGCGGCTGTTGGACGCATTGATGGCGAATTCCTTCGTGTCCACCGGCACCTGCATGTTCGGGTGCGTCAGCATGAACTGGCCCAGGTTGGGGTCCAGCGTGAACCCGGCCACGCCATTGCCCACCGTGAGCACCAGCATGGTGGTGGGGCCGTACAGGGCATAGCCGGCCGCCACCTGCTGGGTGCCCGGCTGCAGGAAGTCGGCCTCGACTACATCGCGCCCGCTCTCGATCACCTCCTGCGGCGCACGCAGGATGCTGAAGATGCTGCCGACCGTGACGTTCACGTCCAGGTTGCTGGAACCATCCAGCGGGTCGAACACCAGCAGGTACTTGCCGCGCTGGTGTGGCGCCGGGATCTGGTAGGGCTCATCCATTTCCTCGGACGCCATGCCGGCCAGATGGCCGCCCCACTCCGTCATTTCGGTGAAATAGGCATTGCTGATCACGTCCAGCCGCTTCTGCTCCTCGCCCTGGACGTTGACGCCGGTGGCGACCTCGAAACTGGCGTCGCCGAGCACCTGGCCCAGCTCACCCTGGGCCACCGAGCGGGCAATGGCCTTGCAGGCGAGGGCCACATCCAGCAGCAGGGCGTTGAAGTCGCCGCTGGCGTCCGGGAATCGGCGTCGCTGTTCGATCAGGTACTGGGTCAGGGTGTAGCGGCGGCGCGTGGTCATGTGGATAGCTCCGGTGGCAGGTCGATGTGTCATGGTTTCGGGTACCGGTTCAGCGGCCGGACAGGGCGGGTTCGGCGCTTGCACGCATCGGGGCCGATGCCGCCACCGGCCGGCCCGCGTTCTGCCGCAACTGCTTCATGACGGTGCGGTAACCGCCATCGTTGTCGGGAGCACCGAACACGGCGCTGCCCGCCACCAGCGTGTCGGCGCCAGCGGCAACGATCTGCGCGATGTTGTCGACCTTGACGCCTCCGTCGACCTCCAGCCAGATGTCGCGCCCGGTGTCGGCAGCGTAGGCGTCGATGCGTCGCCGTGCCTCTCGCAGCTTGTCCAGCGTGAAAGAGATGAAGGCCTGGCCACCGAAACCCGGATTGACGCTCATGAGCAGCACCAGGTCAAGCTTGTCCATGACGTGGTCCATGAACGTCAGTGGCGTGGCCGGGTTGAACGCCAGGCCGGCCTTGCAGCCGTGATCGCGGATGAGTTGCAGCGTGCGGTCGACGTGCCGGCTGGCCTCCGGGTGGAACGTGATGATGTTGGCGCCCGCCTTGGCGAACAGCGGAATCAGCGCGTCGACCGGCTCGACCATCAGGTGCACGTCGATGCCGATCTTCACATGCGGGCGAATCGCTTCGCAGACCAGGGGACCGATGGTCAGATTGGGCACGTAATGGTTGTCCATCACGTCGAAATGCACCAGATCGGCACCCGCGGTCTCGATGGCACGCACCTCTTCGCCCAGGCGGGCAAAATCGGCAGACAGGATGGAAGGGGCCAGGCGAATCATGGGACAGCTCGGTTGGGTTGAAGATGGTCAGTTGGCAGGGACAGCGATGCGTGGACGGGCCTCGGCCTCTTCCATCCATGACCTCAGTCGCGCCAGGTTGACGTGGGTGAGGTCCGGCACCACGCGCAGGGCGCCCCGGAAGTCCTGGTGGGACGTGAATCCGTTGGGGGTGATCACCGTGGCCAGTCCGGCCGCGGTCGCCGCCTGCAGGCCATTGGCCGAGTCCTCGAAGGCGACGCACTCACGGGCAGCGAATCCGGTGTCGCGCAGGACCTGCAGATAAACCTGGGGATGCGGCTTCTTGATCGGCGCCGTCGAGGCATCGCCGATGGCCAGAAAATGCTGCCGCCAGTCGGGGCCGATGGCGCTGCGCAGCAGGGCCGCGATATTGACCGGCGACGTGGTGGTGGCAATGGCCAGCTGCAGTCCTTGTGAGCGGGCCTCCTCCATCAGCGCCAGCACGCCAGGACGCAATGTCACGGCACCGTCGTTGACCGCCGCTTCGTAGTAGGCGGTCTTGGTCTCGTGCAGACGGTCGATCCGTGCGGTCAGTGCCCCGCCAGCGACCTCGGTGACCTCCGGATGGCGGCTGCGCCAGTAGTGCAGCATGCGCTCCTTGCCGCCCGAGATCTGCAGCAGCTCCGTATACGCCTCGACCGTCCAGTGCCAGTCCAGGCCCATCTCGGCAAACGCGTGGTTGAAGGCGTCCAGGTGCACGCGTTCCGTGTCGGCCAGGGTGCCGTCGACGTCAAAAATCAGGGCTTGCAGCATGGGGTCTCCTTCTGTCACATGTTCCACCACTTCTGGGGGTTGAAGGGACTATAAGCAAACGATGAAATAAGGTAAATTCACAATATATTGAGTCTCGATTAACGATTACCTTAATGAAGAACGCAACCTTCCGTCAGTTGCGGGTGTTTTCCGAGGTAGCGCGGCAGCTGAGCTTCGCCCGCGCCGCCGAGGTGCTGCACCTGTCGCCCCCCGCCGTGACCATGCAGGTCAAGGAGCTGGAGGGGCACGTGGGCCTGCCCCTGTTTGAACGCACCGGGCGCCAGATCGCCCTGACCACCGCTGGTGAGTACATGCTGGTCTACGCCCGCAAGGTGCTGGCCACCCTCAAAGACGCCGAGGACGCCGCGGCCCGTCTGCAGCGCCTGGAAGTGGGACAGCTGACCATCGGCATGGTCAGCACCGCCAAGTACTTCCTGCCGCGCCTGCTGGCCGAGTTCCAGCACGAGCATGAAGGGATCGAGATCCGGCTGGCCGTGGGCAACCGCGAGCAACTGGTGAAAATGCTGCAGGGCAACGAGGTGGACATCGCCATCATGGGACGCCCGCCCACCGATCTGGCCACCCGGGCCGAGCCGTTCGCGGCCCACCCTCACGTGTTCGTCGCCCCCACCGACCACCCCCTGCTCAAGATCGGGCACCCGACCGTGGAGTCGCTGCGACCCTACGGCTTCATCCTGCGAGAACGCGGTTCCGGCACACGGGCGGCCATGGAGAACTTCCTGGCCCGATCGCGCCTGGAGCCCCGCGTGGTGATGGAGATGACCAGCAACGAGACCATCAAGCAGGCCGTGATGGCCGGCATGGGCATCAGCTTTCTGTCGCTGCACACCATCGGCCTGGAGCTGGAACACCGGCTGATCGCCACCCTGGATGTCGAAGGCACCCCTATCATCCGTGCCTGGAACGTGGTGCACACCCTGTCCAAGCTGCTGTCACCGGCAGCCGAAGCCTTTCGCTATTTCATGCTCGAGCGCGCCGAAAGCTTTCTGGCCGACAAGTACGGTCCGCTGCTGCGCCTGACCCCCACCGCCTGACCCCGACGGAACCCCTCCCATGCCCGCCACCGACCCCGACAACGAACGTCTGACGCAGCTGGAGGTCAAGCTGGCCTACGCCGAGGACCTGCTGGACACACTGAACGCCACCGTGGCCCGCCAGCAGGAACAGATCGAGCTGCTGGCCCGTGAACTGGTCCGCCTGCGGCGCAAGAACGCCGAGACCGACCAGGGCGATGGCACACGGCCGGACGAGCGGCCGCCACACTATTGACAGGGCCTCCACGGCCGGCGGCCTGCCCTACCTTCACAGGGCTTCGACACGCGCTGGATCGGGCCGCTCCAGCCACCGGGCCCATTCGTCGGCCAGCCTGACGGCTTCCGCCGTGGCCCGGCCCCAGAGGTCCATGCGCGTGTGCGGATCATGGGCGAAGCGGGTGAAATCGTTGCGGTCCGGCAGCTTGCCACCCGGCAGCGACCGCACCCACTGCGGATCGGGGGCCAGCACCAGCACGTGATCCAGCGCCGCGCTGGGCCGGTGCCGCGAGCGCCAGGGCTTGTCCAGCCAGCCGGGCACCACCGCCTGCTGAAAGTGCGGGTACAGCACGATCGGCGAGCGAGGCGGCGGCTGGTAGGTCAGATGCAGGTGGTAGTCGGTGATGCCGCCATCCCAGTAGCAACCCGGTGGCGCCCCCTCGATGGCATGCACCGGCCTGAGCATGAACGGTATCGAGCAGCTGGCCTGCAGTGCCGCCATGAAGTTGTCTTCGAGCAGCGCGACCTGGCGTGTACGGAAATCGCTGGTGGCGAAGGGCAGCCCGGCCACATCCGGCCCGTCGCCCTGCCCGCCGCCTTGCCCGTTGTCCTGCACGGACGAGAACACCACCCGCTCCAGCCAGGCACCCAGCGCCCGCCGGTGCCATGCATTGGCTGCAAATGCCCCCAGATAGCCCAGCGGCGTGCGAAGCGCGCCATCCCTGTGCAGCAGATGACGGCCACGCGATGCGATGACGTGCAGGCGATAGCGCGGATGGTTCAGCACCTCGGCGACCCGCCCCTGGTAGAAGGTCTGCAGGTTGCCAGCGAAGACTTCACTGATGGCTTCGGGCGACGGCCGCTTCTTGCCGGGGGGCGGCGGGTGGTGCTGGGCAATGTAGTCGCGCTCCAGGCGCTCGAAGGCCGCCCTGGCATCGTCCAGGCAGGCCGTGGCCATGCGCCAGGCACCGATGGATGCACCCACCAGGTGCACAGCGTGACCGCCCGACGGCAGCCAGTCACCGAAGATGAAGCGGTCCAGCGGCCCCAGGATCAGACCTTTGGGTCCGCCGGCGGCCGCGGGCACGATGCCCACGTCCCGGGGCTGCAGTCCGTGCTGTTCGATGTGGCGTCGCGCCACGGAGCCTGCGTACAGGCGCAGTGCATGGGTCGTCATAGGCACGGCATTGTCCCGCAAGCCGGGACGCCATGCCGCCGCGCCGTCAGACGGACTCGGGCTCCGACGAGTCTTCGCGGGTGAGGGCCGGGATTTCCTCACCGATCACAATGTCCGGGTCGATGCCCAGCGCCAGGCCGACCGGGTCGGGGTAGGTGCTGATCAGCAATTCGTTGCGCAGGTCCAGTTCCTGGGCCCGGGCCCGCCAGGAAGCGATGTGGATCACCCCGGCAATCGGTTCATAGGTGTCGTTCTCGAAGGGTTTGACCTGGTGTTCGATGGCCTGGATCATGCGCTTGGGAAAACGCCACTCGCGGGCCAGGGCAGCACCCACGTCGGCATAGTCGTAGCCGAACAGGCCTTTTTCGGCGCGCGCCCGCTTGAGGTCGAGCAGCGGGATGCTGCGCGAGAGGTCCAGCATGGCCTCGGGCATGCCGGCGTGCATCACCAGTTCGCCCACCCCGTGGATCAGGGCCGAGGTGAAGGTGGTGCTTTCGTCGATGCGGATTGGCAGCGCCAGGTAGCGGGCCAGGTTGGCCGAGTTGAGGCTGTAGCGCCAGAACTGGTTCAGATTGACGCCGCCAACACAGTGAAAGCCCTCCCCCAGCGCCGCGGCGATCACCAGTGCACGCACCTTCATCAGGCCCAGGACATGCAGGGCCTCACGGGCCGTGGATACCGAGCGGGTCAGGCCGAAGAAGGCAGAGTTCGCCATCTTCAGCAGCTTGGCCGTCAGGACCGGATCCTCCTGGATCAGCGCGGCCACCCGCACCATGTCGACATCCTCCTGATCGAAGGTATCGATCAGATGGCGCACCACCTTGGGAGCAGATGGAAGCGCGTTGGGTTGCTTGAGAAGCTTCTCGATCTGCATGGTGCACCGTCCTTGGCGTCTGTGGAGAGATGAAATGGGTAGAAAAGTTATCGTCAGCAGCCGGACGGACTTGAGGGCTATCCCGTAAGGTTTCAGTCCATGAAGGCGCCCAGCGCCTGGCTGAAGGACCACTCGGTCGGGTCTTTGCCCAGCACGCTGTCCAGATCCAGGCCCAGGGACAGGCCGACCATGTCCGGAAAGGTGGCCACCAGGCCGTTTTCGTCGAGCTGGATTTCTTCGGCCCGGGCACGCCACGATGCCAGGTGCAGGATGCCGGCCAGGGTGTCGTAGTTCTCGCCCTCGAAGGGTGCAAGCTGGTGTTTCAGCGCGCTGACCATCTCGGCGGGAAACTGCCACTTCTCCACCATGCCGGCGCCCACATCGGCGTAGGTGTAGCCAAAGGCGTTGGACTCGGCCAGCGAGCGCTGCAGGTCCAGCGGCGAGGTCATCATGTCGATCGGCGCCATGGCATCGGGCATGGCGATGTGCATGACCAGCTCGCCAATGCAATGGATCAGGCCTGCCGTGAAGGCATTGCCTTCGTTCTGGCGCAGGATGCCGGCCAGCGAGCGGGAAATGTCGGCCACCCGCAGGCTGTAGCGCCAGAACTGCTTGAGGTCCATGCCAGGGATGGCCTTGAAGCTGGCACCCAGGGCTGCCGCCATGACCAGCGAGCGCACATGGGTCATGCCCAGCAGGGATACCGCTTCGTCAGCGTTGCCGATCTTGCGGCTGACCCGGAAGAAGGCCGAGTTCGACAGGCGCAGCACACGCGTGGTCAGTGCCGGATCGCGGGCAATCAGGTCCCCCACCCGCTTGGGACTGGGGTCTTCCTTGTTCATCTCCGCCAGCAGGTCCGACACGCTTCGGGGCATGGTCGGCAGGGCGCGAGGGTAGTTCAGAAGCGCTTCGAGTTGCATGGTTCTGGGGTGGTTCGGGCAAGGTCAGACAGTTCTGTCCTATATCGACTTACCCTACCGGCACTTGAGCCCCGGCATCCCCCGAAAAGCGCCATTCGGCACCCTGTTTTCGGTGGTCGGGAACGACCACCGAACGCAGCCTCTCAGCGCTTGAGCCCTTGCAGTTTGGCAAAGGCCGAAGCCATCGCACCCGCCGGCTCCGGCGCACGCGAACCACCGCCCGGCCCCCGGCCCTGGCCGCGCGCCGGCTCGAAGCGGTTGTCGCGCGGACCGTCGCGCCGGCCGGTGGCCGCATCGAGCTTCATGCTCAGGCTGATGCGCTTGCGGGCCACATCCACTTCGAGCACCTTGACCTTGACGATGTCGCCGGTCTTGACCACCTCGCGTGCGTCGTTGACGAACTTGTGCGAGAGCTGGCTGACGTGGATCAGGCCGTCCTGGTGGACGCCCAGGTCGACAAAGGCCCCGAACTGGGCGACGTTGGACACCGTTCCTTCGAGGACCATGCCCTCGCGCAGGTCGGCGATGTCGTCCACGCCCTCGTTGAAGCGGGCCACCTGGAAGTCCGGACGCGGGTCGCGGCCAGGCTTCTCCAGCTCACCCAGAATGTCCCTGACCGTGATGACGCCGAACCTCTCGTTGGCGAACAGCTCGGGGCGCAGGGTCTTGAGCATGTCGGCACGGCCCATCAGGCCCTGCACCGGCTGCCCCGTCTTCGCGATGATCTGTTCGACCACCGGGTAGGTTTCCGGGTGCACCCCGGTCAGGTCCAGAGGGTTGTCGCCGTCGCGGATACGCAGGAAACCGGCGGACTGCTCGAAGGTCTTGGCTCCCAGACCAGCGACCTCCAGCAAATGCTGCCGGTTGCGGAAAGCGCCGTTGGCCTCGCGCCAGCGCACCACGGCCTTGGCCACACTGCCCGAAAGGCCGGAGACGCGGGTCAGCAACGGCACGCTGGCCGTGTTCAGGTCCACGCCCACGCCGTTCACGCAGTCTTCCACCACGGCATCCAGCGTGCGGGCCAGCTCGCTCTGGTTGACGTCGTGCTGGTACTGGCCCACCCCGATGCTCTTGGGGTCGATCTTGACCAGCTCGGCCAGCGGATCCTGCAGACGGCGCGCGATGGACGCCGCGCCACGCAGGCTCACGTCGACGTCGGGCATTTCCAGGGCCGCGAACTCGCTGGCGGAATAGACCGAGGCACCCGCCTCGCTGACCACCACTTTCTGCACGCCTTCGATGCCCGCCTTGGCGAGCATCTTGATCAGGTCGCCGGCCAGCTTGTCGGTCTCGCGGCTGGCGGTACCGTTGCCAATGGCGATCAGCTGCACGCCATGCTGACGGCACAGCAGGGCCAGGGTGTGCAGGCTGCCGTCCCAGTCGCGACGGGGTTCGTGCGGGTAGACGGTATTCGTGGCCACCAGCTTGCCGGTGGCGTCGACCACGGCCACCTTCACACCGGTACGGATGCCGGGGTCCAGGCCCATCACCGCCTTCTGGCCGGCCGGAGCAGCCAGCAGCAGGTCGCGCAGGTTGTCGGCAAACACCTTGATGGCCACGCCTTCAGCCGCCTCGCGCAGGCGGGTGAACAGGTCGCGCTCGGTGCTCAGGCTGAGCTTGACGCGCCAGGTCCAGGCGACGCATTTGCGGATCAGGTCGTCGGCCTTGCGGCCTTGGTGGCTCCAGCCCAGGTGCACGGCAATGCGGCCTTCGGCCAGCGACGGCTTGCCCGGCTCCGGCTCCACCGGCTGGGCCAGCCGGGCGTCCAGAATCTCCAGCGAACGACCCCGGAACACCGCCAGCGCGCGGTGCGAGGGCACGCGGCCGATCGGCTCGTCGTAGTCGAAGTAGTCGCGGAACTTGGCCACGTCGGGGTTGTTCTCGTCCTTGGTGGCAACACGCGCACTCTTGAGCAGGCCCTCGGACCACAGCCACTCACGCAGGTTCTGCACCAGGGCCGGGTCTTCGGCCCAGCGCTCGGACAGGAGGTCGCGCAC
Organism: Burkholderiaceae bacterium; assembly: GCA_041396505.1. GTDB lineage: Bacteria > Pseudomonadota > Gammaproteobacteria > Burkholderiales > Burkholderiaceae_C > Hydrogenophaga. The sequence goes on along the minus strand of JAWKYL010000005.1, from coordinate 263,538 downwards.
ACCGTCGAGCACGGCCTGCGGCGTCGAGAAATCCGGGCCGGGCTTCCCGTCGTCCAGCACCTCGGGCGGGCGGGTGAACGCCGCTGCCTCGACCAGCGGATCCAGCGTCGGGTCGGCCAGCAGCCGGTCGGCCAGGGGCTCGATGCCGGCCTCGCGGGCGATCTGGCCCTTGGTGCGGCGCTTCTGCTTGAAGGGCAGGTAAATGTCTTCCAGCTCCTGCTTGGTGGGCGCCTGCGCGATGGCCAGGCGCAACGCGTCGGTCAGCTTGCCCTGCTCGTCAATGGCCTTCAGCACGGCCACGCGCCGGTCTTCCAGCTCGCGCAGGTAGCCCAGGCGGTAGGCCAGCTCGCGCAACTGGGTATCGTCCAGTCCGCCGGTGACTTCCTTGCGATAGCGGGCGATGAAGGGCACGGTCGCCCCTCCGTCCAGCAACTCCACGGCGGCCAGCACCTGCCGCTCCTGAACCCGGATTTCCTGCGCAATCTGCGCGATGATTTTCTGCATGGCGAAAAAACTGGGGCGCTCCCCGGCGCCGTTCGGAACAAAGCGGACGAGTTTGCCACAGCCTGCCGGCACGTCGACCACCGCCTGTCCCGCCCTGCCCGACCGGCCAGCGCCACGCACCCGATACCGGCGCCTGGGCCACAATGCCACTCACACCACCCACCAGGAGATGCACATGGCCGCAGAGGGCAGCGCGGGCGAACTGCTGAAAGTTGTCACCCTGCTGGGCGCGGCCGTGGTGGCCGTTCCCCTGTTCCGGCGCCTGGGGCTGGGCTCGGTGCTGGGCTACCTGGCCGCCGGCCTGGCCATCGGGCCGTTCGGCATGGGCCTGTTCCAGGACCCGCAGACCATCCTGCACACCGCCGAACTGGGCGTGGTCATGTTCCTGTTCCTCATCGGACTGGAGATGCGCCCCTCGCACCTGTGGAACCTGCGCCGCGCCATCTTCGGCCTGGGCAGCCTGCAGGTGATCGTCTGCGGCGCCCTGCTCACGGTCGTGGGCCTGGCCTTCGGCTTCCCGCTCGCCGTGTCCTTCATCTGTGCCATGGGCTTTGTGCTGACGTCCACCGCCATCGTGATGCAATTGCTGGACGAACGCGGCGACGCCGGGGCGCCACGGGGCCAGCGCATCGTGGCCATCCTGCTGTTCGAAGACCTGCTCATCGTGCCGCTGCTGGCCATTGTCGCCCTGCTGGCTCCCGCCACGGCACCGGTGGCGGACGAAGGGTCGCGCTGGACCGGCGTGGCCATGGCCGTGGGCGCGCTCGCCGCCCTGGTGGTGGCCGGCGTCTGGCTGCTCAACCCGTTGTTCCGGGTGCTCGCCCGGGCCCGGGCGCGCGAGGTCATGACCGCCGCCGCCCTGCTGGTGGTGCTGGGTTCCGCCCTGCTCATGCAGGTCGGCGGCCTGTCGATGGCGCTGGGGGCCTTCCTGGCTGGTGTGCTGCTGTCGGAGTCGAGTTTCCGCCATCAGCTGGAGGCCGACATCGAGCCCTTCCGGGGTCTTCTGCTGGGCCTGTTCTTCCTGGGAGTGGGCATGTCGCTGGACCTGACGGTGGTCTCACGCAATGCCGCCCTGATCGTCGCCGGCGTGCTGGCCATGATGCTGGTCAAGGCCTTGTGCATCTATGGGGTCGCACGGCTGGCCCGCAGCCGGCACGCCGATGCGCTGGACCGCGCGGTGCTGATGGCCCAGGGTGGCGAGTTCGCATTCGTGCTGCTGGCCGCAGCCGCCTCGGCCGGCGTCATCGACGCCCGGGTGAATGCCAACATGACCGCCATCGTCGTCCTGTCCATGGCACTGACGCCGCTGGCGGTGCTGCTGCACCGTCGCCTGGCCACACCGGAGACGCCGTCGCTGGACGGCGTCGAAGCCCCGTCGGACCTCACCGCCCAGGTCATCATCATCGGCTTCGGCCGCTTTGGCCAGGTGGCCAGCCAGGGGGTGCTGGCCCGGGGTGCGAGCCTGACCATCGTCGATACCGATCCGCAGGTCATCCGCGGCGCCACCGACTACGGCTTCAAGGTGCACTATGGCGATGGCGCACGGCCCGAGGTGTTGCGGGCGGCGGGCGCCGACAAGGCCTGCAGCATCCTCGTGTGCATCGACGATCGCGCGGCCGCCACGCGCATCGCCGAGACGGCACGTCACGCGTTTCCCCAGGCCCGCGTGCTGGTGCGTGCCTTCGACCGGGAGCACATGCTGGCCCTGGGCAAAACGCAGGTGCACTACATGGTGCGAGAGACTTTTGAATCCGCCATGGCGCTGAGCCACCAGGCCTTGTTGTCCCTGGGTGCCGACGAGGACGAGGCCGCCCAGGTGATGGCCGATGTGCGGCGGCGCGACGCTGAGCGCATGGCACTGGAAGCGGCCGGCGGACCCTTTGCGGGGCGCGCGCTGATCCTGGGCAACATGGTCCGGCGCGATGGCGCCGCTAAAACGCCCGCTGCACCCGTTGCGGACGCTTCGGGCGCCCCGCCGGCGCAGAACACGACGGCCTCCTAGCCGGGCCGCTCTGCGCTGGTCAGCTTGCGCTGTCGGTTGGCGCCTCTGCAGCAGCGAATTGCGGCGCGTCACCGTCCAGCCAGGAGGCCAGGGTGCGCCCCACGGCATCCTGGCCCAGCACCAGGCGCAGGCTCATGTCGCGCTCAAGCTCCGCCACCGGCACCAGCGCCACCGGCACCGGCAGACGGGCAGCCAGCGCCTGTACGGCATCGTGCTGGCCGGGCGCGTATTCAATCTGGGTGCGCTCCTGGCGGTAGGGCTTGGCATTGGTCAGTCGTGCGGTGACCACCCCCTCCCTGGCCAGCCGGTCGGCGGTGCGCCGCGCCAGCCGCTCCACACCCACGCCGTTGGCGATTTCCAGCTTCACTCCGCGGATGTCGGTCCAGATCGCGAACGGCCCTTGCTGCAGGCCCAGTTCGCGGCTGAGCACCAGGCGGTAGCCCGGTTCCGGTTGCGGCATGGGTTCCAGCCGGACCACCTCGGTGGCCGAAGCCGGCATCGGCACGGCGGCGACCCGGACTGCGGCACCGTCCGCGACCGGGGTTGGCACCGGCACCATCTTCGCCGTCTGTGGCTGGGAGTCTGGCACTTGCAGCACCATCACCCCTGGCTCCTGTGACGGGACGATTCGGGCCGGCGTGGACGCCGTGGCCACCACGACCGGTGGCTCGGGCAGACGTTGCGGTGCCGGCAGGGGTGTCGGCGCCGGCGTTGCAGCGGCCACCGAGGCCGACAGGCTGCCCAGCGCCGTGGCCAGGCGCAGTTCAAACACCTGCGGCGCCACCGGCACGATCTGGACCGGTGGCGCGGGCTCGACCCTGGCCAGCGAAGCCGAAGGCTCAGCCCCCGACGCCGGCTTGTCAGCGCGGGCCAGCATACGCTGGCGTGCCTTGTCCAGCAGCCTCAGGTTGCGTTGCGTCTGCTGGCTGCCGGGCTGCAATTCCTGGGCGGTCTGCAAGGCGCTCTGGGCTTCGTCCAGCCGCTGTTCACGCAACAGGGCATAGCCCAGATTGTTGTGGATGTGCCCCGCACCAGGGGCCAGATCCCGCGCGCGCGCCAGCAACTCCAGGGCCTCGGCCGTGCGCCCGTCCTGTGCCAGGATGACGCCCAGGCCATTGAGCGCGCCCACGTGGTCAGGCTTCATCTCCAGCGTCCGCCGGTAGCGCTGCGCCGCCGTGGCCAGTTGCCCCTGGTCATGGGCCAGGCGCGCCATGGCGTACATGCCCTCGGACGCCGAGTTCTGCGTCGTAACCACCGGATTGGTGCCAAAGCGCACCGCGGGCATCTCGCGCGTGGCAGGGACCAGACTGGAGCAGCCCATCAGGCCGGCCAGGACCAGCAAGGAAGCGGTGGTCTTGAGTTTCATGAAGTTCTCCTTGCGCATGGACGATCGATCAACCCGCGCTGGCCCCCATGGTAGGCAGCAGCACCCGGTATATGCTGATCATGGCCGGCCCCATCAGCACCAGCATCAGCGCCGGAAAGATAAAGAAGATCAGCGGAAATAGCAGCTTCAGCGGAATCTTGGCAGCCCGTTCCTCGGCCCGCAGGCGCCGGTGCGTGCGCATGGTCTCACCCTGAATGCGCAGGGCCTCGGCCACGTTGGTTCCGAATCGGTCGGCCTGCACGATCATGGCCACAAAGGAAGCAATGTCGTCCACACCCGTGCGCAGCGCCAGATTGCGCAACGCCACTTCGCGCTTGACCCCCATGCGCAACTCCAGCGCCACCAGGTTGAGCTCGTCCTCCAGGGCCTGACTTCGCATGCCGATCTCGCTGGCCGCCCGGTTCATGGCGGCGTCCAGCCCCAGGCCGGCCTCCACACAGACCGTCATCAAGTCCAGCGCGTCGGGCAAGGCATCCTGAAGTTCGATCTTGCGCCATTCCACCAGCCGGGCCAGGATCCCGTTGGGCAGGTAGTAGCCCACCGCGGCCAGCAGCAGCAGTAAAAGCAAATTGAGATTGACGCTCATTTCGGCAGCAGCCAACCCCATCACCACCATGAACATTGCGGGCAGGCCCAGAGCCAGCACTGTCTTGGCGGCAAAAAACAGGGCTGGCCAGCTCTTCTCGCGCAAACCAGCCTGCATGAAGCGCACCCGCAGGCTGGAAACTTCCCAGCCTTCCTTGGGTGCCGAGAGCTTGGCCACAGGTCCGACCGCCTTGACCACCCTGGCATGCCACTCGGCATTGCCTTCCAGCCCAGGACTGCGCTGGCCGGTTGCACCTACCTGATCCAGACGCTGCAGCACGCCCGACCGGCGGTTGATCCACATGCCCACGCCCAGCGTGAGACCAACCACCGCCAGGAACACCAGCAGCAGGAGAACCCATTGGCTATTGATCAGATTGCTCATCTGTCAGACCTTGATGTCGATGATGCGCCACATAAAGAATATGCCCAGAACCATCATGCCCAAGGCCCCGTAGACCAGGAGCAATCCTGCAGGGTCGGTGAACAAGGTCATGATGTACTTGGGGTTCACAACGAAAATGGTCATAGCAACTGCAAACGGCAAGAGCGTCAGAATCCAGGCCGACAGCTTGCCTTCGGCAGCCAGCACGCGCACCTTGGCAAAGAGTTTGAAACGCTCACGCACCAGCGCCGCGAGCTTGGCCAGCAACTCGGCCAGATTGCCCCCGGTCTCGCGCTGGATCGTTACAGCCATCACGAAGTAGCGCACGTCGGCGCTGGGCACGCGCACGGCCAGATTGCTCAATGCACTTTCGGCGGACACGCCAAAGCCGATCTCGTCTGACGTGATGCGAAACTCGCTGGCCACCGGTTGCGGCGCCTCGCTGCCCACCATCGCCAATGCCACGGGAAACGCGTGGCCGGCGCGCATGGCACGCGACATCAGGTCCAGCGCGTCGGGCAACTGGGCCTCGATCTGACGCAGTCGCCGGTCGCGACGACGCAGCAGCAGAAAGAAGGGCGCCACCGTCAGCAATGCAGCTATCGGCACCATCAGAAACCAGGGCCAGCGTAGCACCAGACCCACCAGCAACCCGGCCAGACCGAGCATGGCGCACACACCCAGGAAGTAGGAAACCGTGTTGCGGTCGCCCGCCTGCAGCATCACGCGGTCAAGCTGGTGCACCCGGGGCATGCCCATCAGCAGGCGCTGGAACGTGGGGCTCTCGCTGAGCAGGCGCTGGCGGATCAGCTGAAGCTCGCCATCCTCCACCTGGCCACCAGCCGAGATGGCGCGCAGGCGCTGTTCCACCCGCCGCACCTCGGGGCTCTTGGTATCGCTCCACCACGTGTACAAACCTTCCAGCAGCAGCACCACCGCCAGAAAACCCACCACCGCAAACAGCGCCATTCCGAGGTTCATGGCATCACTCGTAAATCAGGTTCGGATCGAAGGTGGCATCGGGCACCGTCAAGCCATAGGTCTTGATCCGGTCCATGAATTTGGGCCGCACGCCAGTCGCCCGGAAATGGCCCTTGACCAGACCGTCCGGTCCGACGCCGGTCTGGGTGAATCTGTAGATCTCCTGCATGGTGATCACATCGCCCTCCATGCCCGTGATCTCCTGCAGGCTGACCAGCTTGCGCCGGCCGTCATTCAGGCGCGCAATCTGGACCACCGCATTGATGGCCGAGCTGATCTGGTGCCGCAGCGCTTCCTGAGGAATGGTGGCCCCGCCGTAGGTGGCCATGTTTTCCAGCCGGATCAGCGCGTCGCGAGGCGAGTTGGCGTGCACCGTGGCCATCGAGCCTTCGTGGCCGGTGTTCATGGCCTGCAGCATGTCCAGCACCTCGGCACCGCGCACCTCGCCCAGCACGATCCGGTCCGGCCGCATGCGCAGGCTGTTGATGACCAGCGCCCGCTGCGTGACCTCGCCCCGCCCTTCGATGTTCGGCGGGCGCGTCTCCAGCCGCACCACATGGGGCTGCTGCAGCTGCAGTTCGGCCGCGTCCTCAATGGTCACGATGCGTTCGTGGTGCGGAATCGACGCCGACAGCACATTCAGCAAAGTCGTCTTGCCAGTGCCCGTGCCGCCAGAGATGAGAATGTTCATCTTGGCCTTGACCATGGCCGACAGCAGCTCGGCCAGCGCCGGCGTCAGCGAGCGCTTGTCGATCAGGTCGCTGGTGGTCAGCGGCACCACCGAGAAACGCCGGATCGACAGCAGCGGCCCGTCCAGGGCCAGCGGCGGAATGATGGCGTTGACCCGCGATCCATCCTGCAGGCGGGCATCGACCATGGGGCTGGACTCGTCCACCCGGCGTCCGATTCGCGAGACGATCTTGTCGATGATCTTCATCAGGTGGTCGGCATCGGAAAATGCCACGTCAGTGAGCTCCAGCCGACCACGCCGTTCGACAAACACCTGGTAGGGACCGTTGACGAGAATGTCCGAGATGGTCGGGTCCGCCAGCAGGGGCTCCAGCGGGCCCAGGCCCATGATCTCGTCCTGGATGTCCTGCACCATGCGCCGGCGTTCCTGCGCATTGAGGGCCACACCCGACTCATTGAGCAGCTGCTCGATCAGGATGCCCAGCTCCTCGCGCAGGCGCTCGGGCTTCATGGCCCCCATGACCTCCAGGTCGATGCGGCCCAGCAACTGGGCGTGCAGGCGGTCCCGCAGCGTGTGCAGGGCGGCCTGTGCCGATCCGGGCTCGAACGGGCTGCGCGGCGCCTCGCCAGGGCGTGTCGGGCTGCGCAATTCGTGGGTCTGTGCTCTGAGGTTCATGGTCTTCCCTGATGGTTCGAATGGAGTTTCCCGTTGCCCTTCACAGGCCGCCCGTCAGGGTGGCAAACCAGCTCTTCTCGGGCTTGACCGACATGGGCGACATGTCCTGCGCCCATTGCTGCAAGGCCCTCGCCACCGGGTCCTTCGGGGTGAGGCGGGGCAACGGGTCGCCGTGGTTGATGGCTGCCCTGACCGCGTCGTCGCTGGACGGAATGTGGCGCGTGACCGACAGGCCGGTGGCCTTTTCCACATCTTCCGCCCGGATGAGGCTGCTTTTCGAAAAGCAGTTGAGCACCATGCGCACTTTGTCACGCGCATAGCCGAGGCCTTCGAAGACCTGTGCCATGCGCCGCGCGTCCTTGAGGGCCGGCAGGCTCTGCTCGACCACCATGGCGATGCGGTCGGCCACATCCAGCGCCTTGATCGTGGCCGGGTCCATGGCACGGCCCAGGTCGAGCAGGACAAAGTCGAACTGGCTGCGGGCCTGCGCAATGATGGCCGCCACGCTGTCGGCCGTCACCTCTTCCAGCTGATAGGGCATGTCCGGGGCCACCAGCACGCTCAGGTTCTCGCGCACCTTGAGCACGCTGGATTCGAGCAGCGCACTGTCCAGCCGGCGCGCCTGGCGCGCCACATCCACCACACTGGCCGGCGCTTTCCGGTCGGTCAGGTACGTCGCGGCGTCCCCGAAATACAGGTTGAGGTCGATCAGCAGCACGCGCCGGCCACTCTTGGCCAGCACATAGGCCAGGTTGGTCACCAGGAAGGTCGCGCCACAACCGCCCTTGGCCGGAATGAAGGCATGCACCTCGCCCGCGCTATCGGCAAACCGGGAGGTATTGGCCCGGGCCTCGCGCAGGTAGTCCAGCGCCACCTTCAGCGTCTCGCCATTGAGCGGGGCTGACAGCACATCGCGCACGCCCGCGCGCATGGCGCGCTTGAGCACCGGCATCGAGGCATCGTTGCTGACCATCAGCACCAGCACGCCCGGCACCCGCTGGGTCGCCGCGTCGATCAGTTCGAAACTCGTCTCGTCGGACTCGGGCATGTCCAGCAGCACGACATCAGGCTGCTCGTGCTGCATCACTGACAGCAGGGTGCGCGCACCACCCACATGCACCGTGATGTCCACGTCCGGCGGACTGGCAAAGTCGCGCACCACCCGCTCCCGTTGTTCGGTGGTTGCGCAGATAAGGGAAATCTTGGCGTTCATTCGGATTGGCTTAAGAAAAGACGGCGGGAGCGACCAGGCTCACGGGCACACCGGATTGCCGCTGCTGTTCATGTACTCACGCGGCAGGGTGGTCGGGAACTCGGGAATCGGGAACGGCAGGCTCAGGTACAGGTTGATCGGATTGAACTGGGCACCGACAATGCGGGCCGTCACGGTACGGCAGTTGTCCACTGTGCAACCAGCAGGCTCATACTGCAGCACCATGTTGGCGGCCGGAATGCCTCCCCCTGTCATCTGACTCATTCGCGCGCGAATGCGGTACGCGCCGTCCGTCTCGATGCTGCACACCACCCCCAGTCGCGCCCTCAGGCGCGTGGCCTCGTTGGCGCCGTTGAGCAGGAACAGCCAGCGGCCAAAGTCCATGATTCCCAGCAACAAGGCAAAAAACACCAGCGCGACGATCGCAAACTCGACCGCTGCCACACCGTGCTGGTGCCGCCTGCCACGCGGCAGTCTGCAATTGATCAGATTGGCGGTATTCATGGCTTTCAATTGGCGCTGGAAGCCATGGTGATGCTCACGGTCGAGAAATCGATGTCCGGAATCACCCACTGAACGATCGAAGTGAAACGATACGGCGTGGCGGCAGATCCGATGGACACCGTCACCAGGCTGGTTGTGCCCTCACCGGTCGAGACATTGGCATGGGTGTCCGGGCACAGAACAGGATCGCACACCGAGATCATTTCCAGCGTGAGGTTGGACACCAGCGGATCTCGATCCGCACAATCGAAGGCACCACAACGCGCCAGCGAGCGCGCATTCAGGCGAATGTCGTCAGCGGTCGTGCCAGCCGGAGGACTGGCCAGGTTCTGCTGGGACAGGTATCTCGCGGCGCCACGCGTGGCCTTCACGAGTCCGTTGTACTGGTAAAGCGCCCGTCCCAGTTCCGTGATGCCGAAGCACAGGATGATCATCGGCATGACGATGATGGCCATCTCCACTGCGGCAACACCGCGCTGGCGCCTGGAGGAATGATGTCGCGGCGGGATCATGGTCATTGCACCAGTTGCGGAACCAGCGGACCGAAAGTACCCGGTTCGCCATTGGTGGCACACGGGCTTCCCACTGCCGTGCTCAGGCCCAGAAACTCGATCCTGGGCACCGGCGAACTTCCAAGCATGGGCTCCAGCATCAGCACGCAGGCCCAGCCCTCCACCACGGGACGTCCGCCGCCTGTATTCCAGACCGTGCAGTCCACCACAGGGGCCACCACTACCCTGCGGTTGCGCCCCAGCGACTCATGCTGCGCCGACGTGATGCGGTTGTACGGATTGGGCGGATCAACCTGGTAGCGCGCATACGACGCAGCCGCTGACCGGTAGTTGGGCACGCCCGCAACACTTCCGGCGTAGGCATTGGCGCCGGGTGTCCAGTTGCTGCTGTTGTACCCGTAGCCCGTCACATCAGGGGGCGCCGTGGCCACCTGCGGATTGCCACTTCCGTTCCGGTAGACACCAAACCGGGAATTCCAGGCCGTCTCCAGGGACGAGATGGCACCAGGCTCGTCAACTATAGTGCCGATGCTCGTGCTGCATTGACCCGGCCCGGTCAGCAAGTCCGCCAGTTCGCTGGCGCCACCTCCCGGCGGTGTGAAATCGACCCAGCCGAAGTTGCCGGTTCCGTAAGGGGAGCCCGGGCCGACAGGGGGCGAGAGCCACTGACCCACAGAAAGGCCGAAGTTTGTGGCCGCCGTCGTTCCCGGCACCTTGCAGGCGGCCACCGGAATGGCACACGATGAGCCGGAGGGTGCCAGTGTCGCCACCGCCCGCGCCGCCACCGTCTGGGTATCGCGCAATGGATTGAGGACCCTCATCAGGAACACGGGTATGTCGGCCAATTGCACGCTGCATTGCACAAAAGCGGCGGTGTTGGGGTCAGCCGAGGCCAGGGGCACATAGGGACCGTCCAGGTCCTCAGAGAAGGTGATGTTGTCCGCCTGGACATTGACCACCTGCGCCTGGAACAGCACCCTGTTCTGGATCGCCGCGATATTGCCTTCCAGGGGGTTTTCGCTCACCCCACCGGTGGTGAACACCCGGCCATAGGCGATCGCACGTGTCAGCGCGTTGGGGTTGTTCTGCCCCGGGCGCAACTGGGTGGAGGCCGACAGTGCGCAGGCATCCATAGCATTTTGCAATTCCGTCTTGACAATGAAAAAGCGCCCAAGGTCAATGGCCAAGCCCGCAAAGCCGATCAGAACTGTCACCGTGATTCCCAGGATGACAGCCACAGCCCCCCGCTGGTGGAACACTCCCCGGATCGACGGACTCTGTATCTCACTTGCCTCATGACTTTCTCCCTGCGGGGCATTTAACCCCCGGTCAATCGCCCGTGATAGCCCCACCGATGTTGATCACGTTGAACGTGGGCGGCGGCGCCTTGAAGGAATCGACGTAGCGCTTTTGCGCCTCCGTCGCGACCTTGCCGTCGACGCCCAGCACGGGTGCGCGGTTCTGGGCGCTGGCCTGCGGATTGAGGGTCTGCGCGGTGCGCGCCTCGCGCACCGACAGACCGAAGCTGGTGTCCAGCGTGGGGGTGGTGCTGGCGCAGGCGCCCAGCACCAGCGTGGCGGCGGTCGCGGTCAGGCGCACTGCAAAACGGGGGACGCGGTTCATGGTGGCGCTCCTTTACTTGACTTGCATGTTGCCGGTTCCCTCGGCAGGGGTGGCGGCACCGGGGCGGTCGGGCGGCATATCCTGGCGGCCGCTGCCTTCGAGCTGGTTGCCCATGTACAGCTCCGAACGACTGGGCGGCCGATAGCCGTCGGTGGGCAGCATGAAGCCCGGATCCAGTGGCTTGACCAGACGCGGCGTGATGACGAACATCAGTTCGGTGCGGTCCCCCTGGAACTCGTTGCTGCGGAACAGCGCCCCCAGTACCGGAATCTCGCCCAGGCCCGGCAGGGCGTCCAGCGCCTGCCGTGCGTTGTTCTTGATCAGGCCGGCAATGGCCAGGCTCTGGCCATCCATCAGCTGCACCGTGGTGGCGGCTCGCCGCGTCGTGAAGCTCGGAAGGATGGCGGTCACGCCAGCGATGGTGGTGAACGGCGTGCCCGTCTGCGACAGTTCGGAGACCTCGGGCGCGACCTTCAGATGAACGCGGCCACCATCGAGCACCGTGGGCGTGAACTTGACACCCACACCAAACTCCTTCTCTTCCAGCGTAATGGTGGTACCGCCCGTGGCGTTGTTCTCGCGCGCCACCGGAATGAAAATCTTGCCGCCGGCCAGGAAACTGGCCTCCTGCCCGCTGATGGCGACCAGATTGGGTTCGGCCAGGATCTTGACCACGCCGTCGCTCTTCTCGGCGTCGATGTTGATGATGCTCTTGCCCAGTTCCTTGATGGCACTGACCACGCCACGGCCGTCACCGCCGAAACTGGACGTGATGCCGTAGGTCCAGCTACCGCTGTTGCGGGTGGAGAACAGGTTGACCCCCAGCTTGTCCATCAGCGTCTTGGACACTTCGGCCACCACCACCTCGAGCATGACCTGCTGCGCCTCGGCCACCGACAGCAGGTTGACCACCCGGGCGCCCGCAGTACGGGCAGCAGCACTGCCACCACTGGTTGCTATGCGCATGGCCGTACCGGATTCGGCGCGGTTGTCGCCGGCCACCACCGGCAGCACCAGGCTCTTGTTGACGTCGCGCACGAAGGCATTGGCAATCTCTTCTGCCGCCATGGCCTTGGCCGCGCTGGAGACCGTGCCGGTGAGGATGACCGAATCGGCCGCCGGGCGGACCTGGATGCCCGTCTCCCCGGGCAGCAGTTCACGCAGCTTGGCCTCCATCCGTTTGTAGTCGATGTTGACGTTGACGTCGATGGCCGTGGCGCCACCGCCCTTGCGCCAGACGATCAGGTTGGTGGAGCCGTAGGTCTTGCCCAGCAGGTACAGCTCGGTCGGGCTGATCAGCGTCACGTCGGCCACGGTCGGGTTGCCCAGCGAGATGCGCGTGACTTCCGAAGGCATGCGCAGCAAGGTGGACTTGCCGATGGTCAGGTCCATGGACGGCCCCACCATGGCCAGGTCGGTGCTGATGTCGGCCGAGGGCAGGGGTGCCGCAGCCACGGTGGACGTCGTCACACCGCGGGTGACGGCGGTCTGGCTCTTGGTCTGGGCATGGACAGGAGAAGCGGCCAGAAGGCCAGCAGCCGCCAGGGACAGGCTGAGTACGCGCAACAGAGGTGTGTTCATGGTCGCTGCTTCCTTAGAAACTGGCTGAGGACTTCTGGGTGCCGCGGATCACCTCGACGGTGGTGGCCGGCGGCGCCGGTTGTGGCGCAGGCGCCGGGCGGGACACAGTACGGCGCACCGGTTTGGCGGCGGGCTTGGCCGCCGGCGCCGGTGCCGGGCGGGCATCGCCAAACAGGTCTTCGCGGCGCACACCGGCGGTGCTGGTGGCATCCTCCGTGTCGACCTGGTTGCGCAGCATCAGGGAGAGCGTGCCCACGTTGCGCGCCAGATCGATCTTCTCGGCCTCCTCGGGCGTGACCTCCAGCGTGACCGCATTGACCACGCGCGGCTTGGTCTCGTCGGGGCGCCGCGCCTCCTGGGCCACGGCCAGCACCATGATGCGTTCGAGCACCACCCGCGAAATGGCGTTGTCTTTGTCGTCGCGGATGTTGACCAGCAGGTCGACGAAGCTGCCCGGCGCCAGGAAGCCGGCGACGCCAATGACTTCGTTGACCTTGACCGTGATGGCCCGGTGTCCAGATTTGATGATGGAGTCCAGGCCGGCCTTGGTGCCTACCGGCGCCAGCTTGGGCTCCAGCACCGGTTCGCCCTGGAAGATGGTGTTGCGTACCACCCGGCCCTCCAGCTGCTTGATGTCGGTGAAGGCGCCAGACGGCACGCTGCCCGAAGGCCAGGCAATGGGTTGCAGCATGGCCGGGGTGATGGCCTGCCCCAGGTCCAGGTCGCGCATGGCCACCAGCACTTCCGTCTTGTCGCCGCTGGCCTGCTGGCCCAGCCAGCGTGCCGCCAGCATCACCGCCGCCGCACCGGCCAGCAGCGACAGCAACAACATGAACAAGGCCCGTTTGCTTTGCATGGTTATTCTCCTGAAAGGGACTGCTCAACGGCTGGGGCCTCCTGGCCGCTCAGTCCGAAATAATTGGCCCAGGCCCAGTCCAGGGCTTCAGGCGTGAGGCGGGGTGGCTGCTGCCGGTAGCGGGCCAGGTCCGCGATCTTGCTGATGACGTCGTATGGCACGCAGGGCAGGTAGGGCTGGCCGTGGCGCGGGTGCAGAGCCTGGATCAGGTGCTGCACGCCGGGCAGTTCTTCGGGCACACCGGTGCGGCGGCAGGCCTGGCTCACCACATCGCGGTAGGCAGCGGCATCCAGCGGCTCGATCTCGATCTTGTAGCCCAGGCGCCGCGCAAACGCCGGATCCACCAGCGTCTCGGGCGGCATGTTGCTCGAGAAAATCACCCGCACATTAAAAGGCACGGAAAACTTGGTGCCCGTGCTCAGGGTAAGGTGGTCGGTGTGGCGGTCCAGTGGCACGATCCAGCGGTTCATCAGCTCGGTCGGGCTCACGCGCTGGCGGCCCAGGTCATCCACCACGAAGATGCCGTTGTTGGCCTTGAGCTGCGGTGGTGCCATGTGCACCCGGGTGTGCGGGTCGTAGCTCAGGTCCAGGGTGTCCAGTGTCAGTTCGCCGCCGGCAATCACCACCGGGCGTTCGCAGCGCGCCCAGCGGCCGTCGGCTGACAGATCGCGCAACAGGCCGCGACCTTGCGCGGCGGCCTGCCCGTCCGGCACGGGACGGTGCACGACCGGGTCGAACACCTGGATGACCTCGCCGTCAACGAAGATGGCGTGCGGCACCCACACGTGGCCTTCGAGCGTGCGCACCAGGTGTTCGGCCAGAAAGGTCTTGCCAGTGCCGCTGATGCCGTGCAGGTAGATGGCCTTGCCCGAATTCATGGCGCTGCCCAGGCTGGGCAGCAGGGCCGGCGGCAGCACCATGTCGGCCAGCACGTCGCGCAGGCGCTGCACGCGCACGGGCTGCAACTGGCTGTTCTGCTCGTGCACCTGGGCCACATAGTCGTCCAGGGTCACAGGCGCCGGCCCCATGTAATGGCACTTGTCGAACGCCATGCGTGCCCGCCGCTGGCCAGCGTCCGTCAGCACATAGCTGATGTCGCCTTCGACGGTGCCCCGGCGAGGCACCTCGACCAGCGCCTGCGTCCTCATCTGGCCCAGCAGGCCATCGACCACCGGTGCGCCGAGCCCGAGTTGCTGGGCCAGCGCGAAGAGCTTGAGTTCGCCCTTGCGCGAGAGATGGCGCAACGCCAGGTCGGTCAGGAAGGCCGCGGGCAGGCCGGCCACGTCCGGGCCGTCGCCAAAGGGGTCCGGCGGCAATGCTTTGAGCAGCAGCGAGGGCGACGGCTGGGACATTTCGGTCATGGCATTCACCTGTTCACCAGAAAGCCAGAATGGGTGCCCGGCCAGACAGGGTCCATGCGGCGTAGGCCGCGACGCCACCGGCGATGGCTGCCGAATACGGCATGCGCCAGGCGGTCTGGGTACGCGCATCGAACCCAGACCCCGGGGTTCCCACCCTTGCGGTACCAAGCAATGCCCGCATGTTGTGCAACACCAGTTCTTTGCCTGGAAACAGCTTCAACCTGGCCAGCGCCAGCACGCCCCCGGCTGCGAACACACACAAAGCGAGGTTGACGGTAGCTGCCGGACCAGCAAAGGCACCGACGGCGGCAAACAGCTTGACGTCGCCCGCACCCAGTGCACGCAACAGCCACATGGGAAGAAAGAGCACCAGACCTGTCAGTGCGCCAGCCAGTGACAGCCCGAGCCCCAGGGCATCGGGCTGGTCCGAGAACACACCGGCTTGCGTGCTGGCCGCCGTGTCCGCAAGGTTCAGGAGAAAGCCGGCCGCCAACAGGACCAGCACCAGTTCGTTCGGAATGCGTCGCTGCCTGATGTCAGTCCACACGGCCAGCGACAACGTCAGACCCATTACGACAAAGCAGGTGAACTGCCACCCAGATGGCGCTATCGACGCATTCATGAGCCCGCCCTCCTTGTCTGTATTGGTTGGCAACGCACGGCATCAACCAGGTCAACCATGCGCCTCACATTTCGGCTGTGCCGATCGCTCGCCCTACCGTACCTGTCAAAGCGCATTGCTTACTGCCGCGATAAAAGCTGCAGTCCAAGTACTCCAGATACCACCGTTTTCCGACCCGGCAGCAGACAAGGTACCAATGATGGCAATGGCGATCAATGCCACGATCAAGCCATACTCGATCGCTGTTACGCCTCGCTGTCGCTGCTTGCCGCCCTTTGTGTACATATGTCCTCCTGTCGCGGTCGCCATGACTACTCCCGGGTCTTCGGAAACCAGAAGGCCCCAAAGACCCGGGACTGCAACGTCAGTTGAGTGCGTCCGAGAGTTCTTGAGCCACTCGATCAAAGACGAGATCCAGATTGGTCCCCGTCAGCTGAACCGCAGCAATGATCACCACTGCGATCAAGGCAGCAATCAGGCCGTACTCAATGGCAGTCACACCTTCTTCGTCACGCAGGAAATGACGGGTTGCGTTCACAAGCTTTTCCATGATCCAACTCCTAGCAAACAGACTGGTTGAAACCATCAGCCACCCCCCATGAGCGACCAATGACGGCATGAGCCCCTTCCGGGATTGCTCTGGCTTGCTACTAAAGCAGCAATTTCAGAACACCTTTCGTAACTCACGCTTACATTCTTATCGTTGGCTTAAAAAACGCAATACCCTTGGGGGTTTCCGTTACAACTTAGCCGCCCATTCCGGGTGATTTCAGCTTTTTTCGTGATCAAGTTCACACCAAATGCCACTTGGACCCCCATGTCAACCGCCTGTCTTTCTTACTTGTAACTAGAGAAGACTGGATGTTTCAAACCAATAGTGCTCAAAAAGTGCTGTCCAACGCAAAAAAAGCCCCGGTCACCGTCGCACCGGGGCTTCTTGCTTCTGTTTGTAACAAACGTATGGGTTACATCCTGCGCTCGCTACGGTGAGGCTCAGCAGCGCAGCTGGTGCCGCAGTGCAACCCCGATTTCGGGCCGCTCGGCGAACGGATCGGGCGGGTTTTCGCCGGCCACGATGGCGTCGAAGCGCGAGCGGGCATTGCCCAGTGCCCTGGGGTGGCTGTAGATGTAGAACTGGTCGGCCGCGATGGCATCGAACACCTTCTGCGCAACCTCGGCCGCGCTCACCTTGCCGCTGTTGATGGCCTTGTCGGTCATGGCCTGCCCGATCAGCTGGCTCTTGGTCGGCTGCGCCTCAGCCAGGCCGGAAGGCCGGTTGCGCTCGCTCTGGCCAATACCGGTGGCCACGAAGTAGGGGCACAGCACGCTGGCACTGATCTGGTCGCTGACCAGCTTCAGGTCCTGGTACAGCGTCTCAGTCAGGCTGACCACGGCGTGCTTGCTGGCGTTGTAGATGCCCATGTTGGGCGGCGTCAGCAGGCCGGCCATGCTGGCGGTGTTGACGATGTGCCCCTGGTAGCCGGGGTCGGCCTGGGCGGCGGCCAGCATCATCGGGGTGAACAGGCGAACGCCATGGACCACGCCCCACAGGTTGACGCCCAGCACCCACTCCCAGTCCCTGACGGTGTTCTCCCAGACCAGGCCACCGGCGGCCACACCGGCGTTGTTGAACACGAAGTGAGGTGCGCCAAAACGCTCTTGCACCGCCGCGGCCAGCGCCTCCATCTGGGCCGCATCGGACACGTCCACCTGGCGCGCCAGCACCTGCGCTCCGGCGGCTTCCATCTCGGTCCTGGCCTTGTCCAGTGCATCGGCCTGCACGTCGACCAGCACCAGGTTCATGCCCAGCCGGGCTCCGATGCGGGCGCACTCCAGCCCGAAGCCGGAACCGGCGCCGGTGAGCACCGCGGTCTTGCCTTTGAAATCAGAAATCATGCCTTTGTCTCCATGGGTTGCAAATCTCGGGTCAGCGAGGCGGCCTCAGCATCTCGATGTGGGGAATGCCGTCCTCGACGTAGGGTTTGTCGTCCGACACGAATCCGTGCCGGTTGTAGAAGCGCTCCAGATGGGCCTGTGCACCGATGCGGATGGGCTGGTTGCCCCACAGCGCCTGCAGCAGGCGCACCGACTCGGCCATCAGGGCGTGACCCAGACCGCCGTGGCGCTCAGCGGGCGCAGTCACCACGCGGCCTATGCTGGCCTCGGCAAAGGCCCGGCCCGGCGGCACCAGGCGGGTACTGGCCACGAGCCGGATCCCGCCATCGCCGGACCGTTCGCCCAGGACATGCAGGCAGTGCTCGTCAAGCCCGTCCATGTCCTGGAAGACACAGGCCTGCTCGACCACGAACACCTCGCTGCGCAGTTGCAGCAGGCCATACAGCGTCCGGGCCGCCATGGCGTGAAACGGCAGGCACCGCCACCGGACCTCGCCGCCCTCGGGCAACGCGATGGCGGCGGCCGGGCTCAAGCGCGCACTTCCCGCAGCACGTAGCCGATGCGCGGGAAATGCACATGCACGAGGCCGGCACGGTCGTCGGTGCGTGCCAGCGTGTAATGGGTGCGCGTGGCCGCCACCAGCGTGCCCTCGGTGGTTTCGGTGCCGAAGCTGTTGGCCGCCACGGTGACCCGGCTGCCAAGGTCGATGCCGTGGTCGTCCTGGAAGGCTTCTTGCGGCAGCGGTGCAGGCTCGGCTGCTGCGGCCACTGCGATGGCCTGTGTGGACGTCAGCTTGGTGGGGTGGCCATGAAGGATGGCCGCCATGCGGTCCATCCAGGCCAGCACGCCGGGCGTGGCGTCCAGAATGCCGGCCATGGACGCATTGATCACGCGGGTG
This sequence comes from Burkholderiaceae bacterium, assembly GCA_041396505.1. Classification (GTDB taxonomy): domain Bacteria; phylum Pseudomonadota; class Gammaproteobacteria; order Burkholderiales; family Burkholderiaceae_C; genus Hydrogenophaga. Next base: position 245,262 of record JAWKYL010000005.1, on the reverse strand, counting down.
AACCACAGCGGGTGGTAGACCGCGAAGTCGGCGATGCAGGGCACATCGCCCAGCAGGTAGGGCTGCGTGTGCAGCATGTGCGCCACGCGCCGCAGGTAGCTGCGGTAGGCCGAGACGGCATCGCCCGGCCGCAGGCGTGTCATGCCGGTGCTCATGGCGCCCCGATCGGCGGCAAAGGTCTGCGCGGCCTGCGGCGGCTGGTCGGCAAAGAAGGCTGCGGCGCCACGCGGCCCCAGGTTGTAGCCCATGGCCGCCCAGAACAGGTCGCTCTCGGCCCACTGGGCCACGATGCGTGCCACGCCCTTGACGGGTTCCGGAAACAGGGTCGGCTCGGGCTTGAGGTGCTCCAGCACGGTCGCGATCAGCGCGGTGTCGCAATAGATGTCGGCACCGATCTGCAGCAGCGGTGTGCGGCGGTAGCCACCGGTCAGCGCCACCACATCGGGCTTGGGCATGACGCTGGGTATGTAGACGCTCTGCCAGGGCAGGCCCTTGTAGCCGAGCATCAGGCGGGCTTTCTCGGCAAATGGCGAGAACGGGTAGTGGTGCAGGATCAGATCGGCCATGGGACCTCCGTTGTCAGCAGGGTTGGGCTCGCGCCATGATGGCATCAAAATCGACGCCGTGGCCCAGGGAGCCAAAGCTCAGGCCCCACTGACCACCCAGGCGCGAATCGCAGAAAGCGCCGAAGACGGCGGGCGGTGCAGTCTGGGCCAGCAGGGCGGCCTGCACCGCCAGCGCCACGTCCTGGGCCAGGCGGCGCGCCTCGGTTTCGGTGGCCATTTCTTCCACGCGCAGCGGCAGCCGATCGGCCAGGTGATCCAGCGCCGGATGCATGCCGCGCGCGGGCGCCAGCTCCTGGGCCAGCGCGGCCGCGGCATCGGCCTTGCGCAAGGCGCGCAGCAGATCGAGCGCCATGATGTTGCCGGCGCCTTCCCAGATGCTGTTGACCGGCATTTCGCGGTAGATGCGGGCCATGATGCCTTCGCCGCCCTCTTCCACATAGCCATTGCCGCCCAGGCACTCCATGGCTTCCTGCGCGAAGTAACTGCCGCGCTTGCAGATCCAGAACTTGGCCACGGGCGTGAGCAGGCGCTGCATCACGCGCTCATGTTCGTCGGTGGCGGCGCGGTCGAAGCTGCGCGCCAGACGCAGGGCCAGCGCGGTGGCGGCCTCGGACTCCAGCGCCAGGTCGGACAGCACGTTGCGCATCAGCGGCTGTTCGACCAGTTTCTTGCCGAAAGCCATCCGCTGACCGGTGTGGTTCATCGCGATCGACAGTGCATGGCGCATCAACGCGCTGGTGCCCAGGGCGCAGTCCAGCCGCGTCATGGTGCCCATGGACAGGATCTGCGGCACACCTCGTCCCTCCTCGCCCACCAGCCAGGCGGTGGCGCCATCGAACTCGACTTCCGAACTGGCATTGGCCTTGTTGCCCAGCTTGTCCTTGAGGCGCTGGATGTGCAGGCCATTGACCGAGCCATCGGGCAGCACGCGCGGCAGAAACAGGCAGGACAGTCCGTTCGGCGTCTGGGCCAGGATCAGGAAGGCATCGCACATCGGCGCCGAGAAAAACCATTTGTGGCCAGTGACCGTGAATCGCTGTCCCCAGTCGTCGCTGCCGTCAGGCACGGCCTGCGTGGTATTGGCGCGCACGTCGGAGCCACCCTGCTTCTCGGTCATGCCCATGCCCATGGTGACACCCGGCTTGTCCTTCCAGAGCCGCAGCGCCGGGTCGTAGGCGCGGCTGGTCAGCCTGGGTGCCCAGTCGGCGTAGATGGCGGGGTTGTCCCTCAATGCCGGCGTGACCGCATAGGTCATCGAAATGGGGCACAGAATGGACGGCTCCAGCTCGGTGAACAGCATGAAGGCGGCGGCCCGGTTGACGTGCGCGGTTCCGGTGGCCTGTTCGACGTCGGAGAACGGGGTGCCGTGCAGGCCAGCCGCCGTGGCCGCCGACATCAGGGCGTGGTAGCTCGGGTGGAACTCCACCTGGTCGATGCGGTGGCCGAAGCGGCTGTGGCTCTTGAGCTGCGGCGTGAACACATTGGCCAGTCTGGCGTGCTGCTGCATCTCGGCACTGCCGACCTGCTGGCCCAGGGCATGCAGATGCCGGGTGACCAGCGCAGGCGCATTGAACTTCAGGGCGTCCTGCATGGCACGGTTGCCCTCGAACAGGTTCACGTCCACCAGCGGCGCCGGCTGGTTGAAGACTTCATGGGTAGCGGTCATCACATCACCTCCAAAACGCGGTGTCTTCAACCCAGGCCACCGCGGAACCGGCTCCGCCGGGCCGCCAGTGGCGCCCCCCTTGGGGGGGTGACGCCGCAGGCGGCGCGGGGGGGAAGGGAAGTCACATCCTCACAAGTTGCTTGCCGAAGTTCTTGCCCTTGAGCAGGCCCAGGAACGCCTCGGGTGCCGACTCGATGCCTTGCGAGACGGTCTCGCGCGGGCGCAGCTTGCCTTGCGCCACCAGAGTACCGAGCTCGCCCAGGGCCTGCGGCCAGTCTTCCATGTGTTCGCTGACGATGAAGCCCTCGATCTTCAGCCGGTTGATCAGGATCAGTGCCGGGTTGGCCAGCGGCAGGGGTTCGCCGTCGTAGCCGGCAATCATTCCGCAGACGGCGATGCGCCCGAACGCGTTCATGCGCAGCAGCACGGCATCCAGGATCATGCCGCCCACGTTTTCGAAGTAGCCGTCGATGCCCTTGGGGCAGGCTTCCTTGAGCGCCTTGGCCAGCGAATACATGTCCTTGTGCAGGCGGTAGTCGATGCAGGCGTCGTAACCCAGTTCCTCGACGGCATACCGGCACTTGTCGGGTCCGCCGGCAATGCCGACCACGCGGCAGCCACGCGCCTTGGCCAGCGCGGCGAAGGCACTGCCGACCGCACCGGTGGCGGCGCTGATGACCACGGTCTCACCGGCCTTGGGATTGATGATGCGCACCAGGCCATACCAGGCGGTCACGCCGGGCATCCCGACCGCCCCCAGGTAGTAGGACAGCGGCACATGGGTGGTGTCCACCTTGCGCAGCGCGCCCGGCTGGCCGGCGTCGACCACGCTGTACTCCTGCCAGCCGCCCATGCCGACGACCAGGTCACCGGCCTGGTACTTGGGGTGCCGGGACTCGACGACCTCGCCCGCCGTGCCACCGATCATCACTTCGCCCAGGGGTTGCGAGGCGGCGTAGCTCTTGCTGTCGTTCATGCGGCCGCGCATGTAGGGATCGAGGCTCAGGAACTGATGGCGCACCAGCACCTGACCGTCCTGCAGGGCAGGCGTCTCGCTGGTCACCAGCTTGAAGTTGTCAACGGTGGCTTCGCCCTGCGGGCGGTTGTCGAGAAGAATCTGGCGGTTCGTGGTCACGGTGGTGTCTCCTGGGAAAGGTTCAGTGTGAGGTCTTGTTCAAGGTGGGCGGCGGGCCCGTCAGTCGGTCTTCAGGGTGTTGAGGGCGTGGGTCGACTTGCCCACGGGCAGTCGAGGAACGAACTTGAACGTGCCCGTGGCATGGGCGCACAACTTGCCTTCGGCGTCCGTGATGCTCGCCTCGGTGAAGGCCATGGTGGCGGTGCGGTGCATCAGCCGGCCGGCGGCCACCAGCGGCCCCTTGGCGGCCCGCATGAAGCTGGTCTTCATCTCGATGGTGACGCAGCCCATGCCGGGCTCGACCGAACGCGCCGCATGGGCCATGACCACATCCAGCAGCGTCATGGTGGCGCCGCCATGCACCACGTTGAACGAGTTCTCGTGCTCGGGCGCGGGGTCAAAGGCGATCTGCGCCTCGCCGTCTCCGAACTTCTGCAGCTCGAAACCCAGGTGCGCGACAAAGGGAATGTGAACGTCGAATTTCATACGCACACGATACAGCCGCACGAAAGATCTGTCTTTCACCCAGGGCTCAGCGCGCCCGGGTTGCGTCGATCAGCCGCCGGTGATGATCGAGACGCCGCCATCGACCGCCAGCCACTGACCGGTGATGTGCTTGCCGGCGTCCGACGCGTACAGCACGGTCAGCCCCTTGAGGTCTTCATCGTCACCCAGGCGGCCCAGCGGTGCATGGGCGGCCAGCTTCTCCTCGCCCATGGTCTTGAGCGTGCCCACTGTCATCTTGCTGGGGAAGAAGCCCGGGCAGATGGCGTTGACGCGGATGCCGTGGGCGCCCCATTCAGCGGCCAGCGCGCGGGTGAAGTTGATGACCGCACCCTTGGACGTGTTGTAGGCAATGGTCTGCATCCCGCGTGGGTTGCCGCCCAGGCCGGCAATGGACGCCGTGTTGATGATGCTGCCCTTGCGGCGCGGGATCATGCTGCCCTTGGCCACCACCTGGCTGAGCAGGAAGTAGCTGCGGACGTTGAGGTTCATCACCTTGTCCCAGGCCTCCAGCGGATGGTCCTCGGCCGGGGCACCCCAGGCGGCGCCGGCGTTGTTGACCAGGATGTCGATGTCGCCCAGGCGCTCCATGGACTCGGCCGCCAGGCGGCGGATGTCATCTTCGTGCTGGCAGTCGGCTGCGATCCAGCGGGCGTCGATGCCCGCAGCCTGCAGTTCGGCTGTGGCCTGCTCCAGGTCTTCGGCCTTGCGCGAACTGATGAGCACACGGGCACCGGCCTCGCCCAGGGCGTGGGCCATCTGCAGGCCCAGGCCGCGCGAGCCACCGGTGATCAGGGCGGTCCTGCCCTTGAGATCGAACAGTTGCTGGATGTTGCGAGTCGTCATGTCTGTCTCCTGTGAATGTGGTTCAGAAAGCGTCTTCGGCCAGATCGGCGCAGGTCAGGTCGCGCTCGCGCACCACCTGCAGCCAGGCACCGATCCGGGGCAGTTCGTAGTGGAAGAAATACCGCGTCGCGGCCAGACGGCCGGTGCGCGCATGGCTCTGCGCCGACGCATGGGCCGACGCATGAGCCGACAGAGCCACGTCCAGCCAGATCCAGGCCAGCACCGTGTGGCCGAAAGCCTGCAGGTAGGGCACGGCATTGGCCAGCGCTTCGGTCGGGTTCCCCGTGGCCCAGGCCGCCTTGGTGGCCGAGCCCACGTCCTGCAAGGCCTTGCCCAGTGCGTTGGCGTGGGACGCCAGATCCGGCACCTGGATGGCGCGCTGGATGGTCCCGTTGATGCGACCTGCCAGCAGTTGCAGGCCCTTGCCGTTTTCCATCAGCACCTTGCGCCCCAGCAGATCCATGCCCTGGATACCGTGCGTGCCTTCGTGGATCATGTTCAGGCGGTTGTCGCGCCAGTACTGCTCGACCGGGAAATCGCGCGTATAGCCATAGCCGCCATGCACCTGGATCGCCAGCGAGTTGGCCTCCAGGCACCATTCGCTGGGCCAACTCTTGGCAATCGGTGTCAGCACCTCCAGCAGCAGCCGCGCATCGTCAGCGGCCTCGGGTGAGCCGGTGTGCTGCTCGTCCACCAGACGCGCGCAGTACAGCTCCAGGGCCAGCGCGCCTTCGGCATAGCTCTTCTGGGCCAGCAGCATGCGCTTGACGTCGGCGTGTTCGATGATGCGCACCTGCGGGGCGCTCGCGTCTTTGCCACCTGCGCCCATGGGTCTGCCCTGGGGACGGTTCTTCGCGTAGTCCAGACTGGCGTGGTAGCCGGCCATGCCCAGCATGGTGGCGGCCATGCCCACGCCGATACGGGCCTCGTTCATCATGTGGAACATGCAGTGCAGGCCCTTGCCTGGCTGGCCGACGAGGTAGCCAATCGCACCCGCTTCGCCGCGCACCGGGTACTTGCCTTCCCCGAAGTTCAGCAGCGTGTTGGTGGTGCCGCGCCAGCCGCACTTGTGATTCAGCCCCGCCAGCGCCACATCATTGCGCTCGCCGGTCAGCTGGCCTTCGGTGTCCACCAGCTTTTTGGGCACGATGAACAGCGAGATGCCCTTGACGCCAGGCACCGGCTTGCCATCCGGTCCGGGGATCTTCGCCAGCACCAGATGAATGATGTTCTCGGTCAGCTCGTGCTCGCCGGCCGAAATCCACATCTTGTTGCCCTTGAGGCGGAAGCGCGGACCGAGCGGATCGCTCTCGGAACCGGCACCATCCGGCACGGCGCGCGTGGCCACGTCGCTCAGCGACGAACCGGCCTGCGGCTCGCTCAGGCACATGGTGCCCGACCAGCGGCCGGAGAACTCGTTGAGCGCGAACACCTGCTTCTGCAGGTCGGTGCCGTGGGCCATCAACAGGTTGGCATTGCCCACCGAGAGCATGCCGCTGCCGATGGACACCGACGCCATCGCAAAAAAGGCATTGGCCGCCGCCTCCACCGTATAGGGCAGCTGCATGCCACCAATGGCGTAGTCCTGCGCCGCGCTCAGCATGCCACTTTCGGCGTAGGCCTTCTGCGCGTCGTGCGTGGCCTGCGGCAGGATCACCTTCTCGCCGTCGAAGTGCGGTTCCTGGGTGTCCACCAGGCGGTTGAAGGGCGCGTACTTCTCGCGGGCGATTCGCTCACAGGTGTCGAGCACCGCGTCGAAGGTTTCGCGGCTGTGGTCGGCAAAGCGCTCGCGCTGGTTCAGGTGCTCGACCGACAGCCAGTCGTTGAGCAGAAAGTCGATGGTGGGGCGCAAGGACATGAAGCGACTCCTAAACAGATGACGCACCACCAGAGGAGGCGCCCTTCCAGTGCCGGCGCGGAACCGGCTTTGCCGGGCCGCAGACGGCGCCCCCTGAGGGGGGTGACGCCGAAGGCGGCGCGGGGGTCATGTAACTACCGCGCGGTGTTACAACACTTCGAAGATTCCGGCTGCGCCCATGCCGCCGCCGATGCACATGGTCACGCAGACGCGCTTGGCGCCGCGGCGCTTGCCTTCGATCAGGGCGTGGCCGGTCAGGCGCTGGCCCGACACGCCGTAGGGGTGGCCGACGGCGATGGCGCCGCCGTTGACGTTCAGGCGATCGGCCGGGATGCCCAGCTTGTCGCGGCAGTACAGCACCTGCACCGCGAAGGCTTCGTTCAGTTCCCAAAGGTCAATGTCGCTGACCTTCAGGCCCAGGCGCGCAAGCACCTTGGGGATCGCGAAGACCGGGCCGATGCCCATTTCGTCAGGTTCGCAACCGGCAACCGCAAAGCCCAGGAAACGGCCCAGGGGCTGCAAGCCCTTCTTCTCGGCCAGCGTCTCGTCCATCAACACGCAGGCACCGGCGCCATCGCTGAACTGGCTGGCATTGCCCGCCGAAACCAGGCCGCCCGGTAGCGCCGAGCGCAGGCCGTGGATCGCGTCGAAGGTGGTGCCGGGGCGGATGCCCTCGTCGTTCTCGACCGTGACCTGTCGGGTCGTCAGGCCCATGACCTTGTCGGCCACGCCGGCGGTCACGGTGATGGGGGCAATTTCGGCCTTGAACAGACCGGCCTCCAGCGCGGCTGCCGCCTTCTGCTGGCTGGCGGCACCATACTCGTCCATGGCGTCACGGCCGATGCCATAGCGCTTGGCCACCTGCTCGGCGGTCTGCAGCATGTTCCAGTAGATCTCGGGCTTCTGCTTCTCCAGCGCCAGGTCTTTGAGCATGTGCAGGTTCATTTCCTGTTGGACACAGGAGATGCTTTCCACGCCGCCGGCCACATACACCGAGCCTTCGCCCGCAATGATGCGCTGGGCTGCCAGGGCAATGGTCTGCAGGCCCGAGGAGCAGAAACGGTTGACGGTCATGCCCGAGACGGTGATGGGCATGCCCGCTTTCAAGGCGATCTGACGCGCGATGTTCATGCCGGTGGCGCCTTCGGGATTGGCGCAACCCATGATCACGTCTTCGACTTCGGCGGCGTCAATGCCGGCGCGCTGCACGGCGTGCTGCACGGCATGGCCGCCGAGCGTGGCGCCGTGGGTCATGTTGAAGGCGCCCTTCCAGCTCTTGGTCAGGGGCGTGCGGGCGGTGGAGACGATGACGGCGTTGGTCATGATGGTGTCCTCAAATCTGGATTCGTGCGGTCATCAGAAGGTCTTGCCTTCGGCGGCAAGCTTCGCAAGCAAGGGAGCAGGTTCCCAGAACTTCGCATCGTCCAGCGGGTTCTTCGCGAAGCGCTTCATGGCCTGAACCACATTGAACAGCCCGACCTCGTTGGCGTAGTTCAGCGGGCCTCCGCGGTACACCGGGAAGCCATAGCCGAAGATGTAGACCACGTCGATGTCGCTGGCCTTGTTGGCAATGCCTTCCTCCAGGATGTGCGCTGCTTCGTTGACCAGCGAGAACACCAGGCGCTGCACGATTTCCTCGTCGGAAATCTTTCGCGGCTTGACACCCAGGGCGGCGCGATGGTCTTCGATCATCTTCTCCACCTCGGCACTCGGAATGGCGTCGCGCTTGCCGGGCACATAGTCGTACCAGCCTGCGCCGGTCTTCTGTCCGTAGCGACCCTTCTCGCACAGCAGGTCGGCGGTCTTGCTGTACTTCATGTCCGGCTTTTCCTGGTAGCGGCGCTTGCGGATGGCCCAGCCGATGTCGTTGCCGGCCAGGTCCCCCATGCGGAACGGACCCATGGCGAAGCCGAACTTCTCGATCGCCCTGTCCACCTGTGCGGGCGTGCAGCCCTCGTCGAGCAGGAATCCACCCTGGCGGGCGTACTGCTCGATCATGCGGTTGCCGATGAAGCCGTCGCACACGCCGGAGACCACGGCCACTTTCCGGATCTTCTTGGCGACCGTCATCACGGTGGCCATCACGTCCTTGGCGGTGGCATCACCCCGCACCACTTCCAGCAGCTTCATGACGTTGGCCGGGCTGAAGAAGTGCAGGCCCACCACGTCCTGCGGACGCTTCGTGAAATTCGCGATCTTGTTGACGTCCAGCGTGGAGGTGTTGGATGCCAGGATGGCACCGGGCTTCATCACCTCGTCCAGCTTCCTGAACACCGACTCCTTGACGCCGAGTTCCTCGAACACGGCCTCGATCACCATATCGGCATCCTTGATGTCGTCATAGCTCAACGTGGTGGTGAGCAGGCCCATGCGCTGCTCATACTTGTCCTGCTTGAGCTTGCCTTTCTTGACCTGGGCCTCGTAGTTCTTGCGCATGACGCCCACGCCACGGTCCAGCGCTTCCTGCTTCATCTCCAGCATCGTCACCGGAATGCCGGCGTTGAGGAAGTTCATCGAAATGCCGCCACCCATGGTGCCGGCGCCGATGACGGCCACCTTGGTGATCGGGCGCTGCGGCGTGTCGGACGGCACGTCGGGGATCTTGCTGGCCGCACGCTCGGCGGTGAACAGGTGACGCAGCGACTTGCACTCGGGCGTCCACATCAGGTTGATGAAGATCTCGCGCTCGTAGCTCATGCCGTCGGCGAACTTCTTCTGCGTCGCGGCTTCCACGGCGTCCACGCACTTGGCGGGTGCCGGGAAGTTCTTGCTCATGCCCTTGACCATGTTGCGTGCGAACTGGAAGTAGGCATCGCCGTCCTTGTGCTTGCACGGCAGGTTGCGCACCAGCGGCAGCGCAGAGCCGTCGGCGTGCTTCGACGCCATGTCGCGGGCCAGCGCCAGTGCCTCTTCGGCCAGCGACTCGGGCGAGGCGGCCAGCTTGTCGAACAGCTTCTGGCCCGGCAACTGCGCCAGCATCTCGCTCTTGACCGGCTCACCGCTGACGATCATGTTCAGCGCGGCTTCGACGCCGAGAACGCGCGGCAGGCGCTGCGTGCCACCGGCCCCCGGAATCAGCCCCAGCTTGACTTCGGGCAGGGCCACATTGCAACCCGGTGCAGCGATGCGGTAGTGGGCACCCAGCGCCAGTTCCAGGCCACCGCCCATGCAGACACTGTGCACGGCGGCAATCACGGGCTTGGCGGTGTTTTCCACGCGCAGGATGACGGACAGCAGATTGGGCTCCTGCACCGCCTTGGGCGAGCCGAACTCGCGAATGTCGGCGCCACCGGAAAAGGCCTTGCCGGCCCCGGTGAGCACGATGGCCTTGACGGCTGCGTCGTTCTCGGCCTTTTCCAGACCGTCGACGATGGCCTGGCGGGTCGACAGACCCAGTCCGTTGACCGGCGGGTTGTTCAGCGTGATGACGGCCACGTCGCCGTGGACCTGGTACTCAGCGGTCATGGAATCTCCTCTGGGGTGATGCGGGGGAACCGAAAAACGAACGGTCGTGCGATTTTAGGAAAATTGTGCGGGGCAGCAAGTGCCGGCTGTCGCTTGCGAGTCAGACCTCCAGCCACTCCTTGCGCGTGTAGGGGTCGGCACGCAGGCTGTCGGGCGTACCCTGGAAGACGATGCTGCCGTGGCCCATCACCAGCACCCGGTCCGAAATGCTCATGGCAATGGTCAGCTTTTGCTCGATCAGCAGCACCGAGATGCCGCGCGACTTGAGTTTCTGCAGGTACTCGCCCACCAGTTCCACGATCTTGGGGGCCAGGCCTTCGGTCGGCTCGTCGATGATGATCAGGTCGGGATCCCCCATGAGGGTGCGGCACAGCGTCAGCATCTGCTGCTCGCCACCCGACAGCACACCGGCCTCGGTGTGCTGGCGTTCCTTGAGGCGCGGGAACATGGCGTACATGTCGTCGAAAGACCAGCGACTGTCCTTGCCGCTGCCCTTGAGGCCCAGCAACAGGTTCTGGTGCACCGTGAGCTTGGGAAAAATATCCCGGTTCTCGGGCACATAACCCAGTCCCAGATGGGCAATCTCGAACGGCTTCCTGCCAAGAATGTCCTTGCCCTGCCAGCGCAATTCGCCGGTGGCATCGACCAGGCCCATGATGGCCTTGGCGGTGGTCGACCGGCCCGAGCCATTGCGTCCGAGCAGGGCCACGATCTCGCCCTTGCCGACCTCGAAGGCCACGCCGTGCAGCACATGGCTCTTGCCGTAGTAGGCATGCAGGTTGTTGATGCTGAGCATGCGATGTCCCTCCGTCAATGGCCGGCGGCCTGCTGTTCGGCCAGCACCGACCCCAGGTAGGCTTCCTGCACCTGCGGGTTGGCCCGCACGGCCTCCGGCGTGTCGAAGGCGATGACCTCGCCATACACCACCACCGCGATCTTGTCCGCCAGTCCGAAGACCACGCCCATGTCGTGCTCCACCGTCAGCAGCGTCTTGCCCACCGTGACCTCGCGAATGAGGTCGATGAAGCGGCTGGTCTCGCTCTTGCTCATGCCGGCGGTGGGTTCGTCCAGCAGCACCACGCCGGCCCCGCCCGCGATGGTGATGCCGATCTCCAGCGCCCGCTGCTCCGCATACGTCAGGTTGGTCGCCAGGGTGTCGCGCTTCTTCTCCAGCCGGATCATGTGCAGCAACTGCTCGGCCCGGTCATTCGCGTCGTCCAGATCGGCCAGGAAGCGAAACAGCGTATAGCGGTAGCCCAGGCTCCAGAGCACGCCGCAGCGCAGGTTCTCGAACACACTGAGCTTGGGAAAAATGTTCGTGATCTGAAAGCTGCGGGAGAGGCCCAGCCGGTTGATCTGGTACGGCTTCTTGCCATCGATGCGGTGCCCGCCCAGCAGCACTTCGCCACTGGTGGGTGCGAAGCGCCCCGAGATCAGGTTGAACAAGGTGGACTTGCCGGCGCCGTTGGGCCCGATGATCGCCACGCGCTCACCCTGGCGTACCGCCAGGTTCACGCCCCGGATGATCTCTGTCTTGCCAAAGCTCTTGCGCAGGTCGCGCAACTCCAGCGCATACCCGCCTGCGGCCACATGGCTGGCCGATTCGTCGTAATGCCGCGCCTGCGGCGAGGGTTCGGCGTGAGCGAGGTTCATTCGGTCTCCCGGCGTTTGATTTCTTTTTCGATATCGGTCTGGATGTCGGCCCATTGCCTGGCAAAGCGGCGCCGTGCCACTTCGAACAGGGCCAGCCCCGTGAGCATCACGAAAGCGCCACCGAACCAGGTGTCGACCCGGCCACTGTGCAGCGGCACCCCCAGGAACGTGACGGTATCGCCCATGGCGGTGCTCAGCTGCAGGTGGTAGACCATCTCGATCAGGGCACCGCCGCCAGCCAGCACCACCAGCGCCGTCACCGCCAGCGCCAGATAGCTCACCCACAGTTCGCGCAGGCGGCCGAACGAGGCCACCCGCAGGTTCATCATGATCAGGCTGGCAATACCGCCGGGGGCGTACATGACCATGAACAGGAAGATCAGGCCCAGGTAGAGCAGCCAGGCCTTGGTGATCTCGGACAGCAGCACGAAGGCCAGCACCATGAGCACGCCACCGATGATCGGCCCGAAGAAGAAGGTCGCTCCGCCCAGGAAGGTGAACAGCAGGTAGGCTCCCGAACGGACCGGACCCACCACTTCAGCGGTCACGATCTCGAACTGGATGGCCGCCAGACCCCCGGCGATACCGGCAAAGAAGCCGGCAATGATGAACGCCAGGTAGCGCACCATCTGCGTGTTGTAGCCGATGAACTCGACCCGCTCCGGATTGTCCCGGACGGCGTTCAGGATGCGGCCCAGCGGCGTGCGGGTGAAGGCGTACATCAGCGCAACGCAGACAAAGGTATAGACCGCGATCAGGTAGTAGACCTGGATGCTCGGCCCGAAACTGATACCCATGACCGGTTCGCCCGCCATGCGGTCGGCGGTGATGCCCGCCTCGCCCCCGAAAAACTCGGAGAACATCAGCGACATGGCAAACACCAGTTCGCCCATGCCCAGCGTGATCATGGCGAAGGTCGTGCCTGATTTTTTCGTCGTCACATAGCCGAACAGGATGGCGAAGAGCAGGCCGGCCACCCCGCCGACCACGGGGATCAGGCTGACCGGCATCGACATCGTGCCTTCCGAGACCCGGAGCAGCGCATGAATGGCCATGTACGAGCCCAGGCCGGTGTAGACCGCGTGCCCGAAGCTGAGCATGCCGCCCTGCCCCAGCAGCATGTTGTAGGACAGGCAGGCCACGATGGCGATGCCCATCTGCGCCAGCATGGAGATCGACAGGTTGCTGGTGAACAGCCTGGGCGCTATCAGCAGCACCAGGGCAAACAGGGTCCAGGTCGCCCAGCGACCGACGTTGTAGGGTTTGAAACGGTAATGCGTGGCAGCCATGGTGTCAGCTCTCCCGGGTACCGAGCAGGCCCTTGGGCCGGAAGATCAGGATCAGTACGAGGAACAGGTAGGGCAGGATGGGAGCCACCTGCGAAATGGTCAGGCGCATGACGCTGCTGTCCTGCCAGGCGTCGGAGGGCTGAATGCCAAAGGTCTGTATCAGGCCCAGCAGCGACTGGTCCCCCGCCACGGCAAAGGTCTGCACGACGCCGATGATCAGCGAGGCCAGGAACGCGCCCGAAAGCGAGCCCAGACCGCCGACCACCACCACGACGAAGATCAGCGAGCCCAGGGTCAGCGCCATGGCCGGCTCGGTGATGAAGGTGCTGCCACCTATGACGCCGGCCAGACCGGCCAGGCCCGTACCGGCACCGAAGACCATCATGAAGACGCGCGGCACGTTGTGCCCCAGCGTCTCGACTGCCTCCGGGTGGGTCAGTGCCGCCTGGATGACCAGGCCGATGCGGGTGCGCGTGAGCAGCAGCCAGACACTGGCGAGCATGATGACCGCCACCAACATCATGAACGCGCGTGTGGCCGGAAAAGGCGAACAGATCACATCGGCCGCCTGGCACAGTTCGGCCGGTGCCGCACCCCAGGCCAGCCCGAGGCTGTTGTCGGCGGCGTGCACCAGGGTGAAGGCGGGGCCCTGCAGCACCTCGGGCGGGCGGAACTCCACCGCCGTGCGGCCCCAGATCAACTGCACCAGTTCCAGGATGATGTAGGACAGCCCGAAGGTCACCAGCAGCTCGGGCACATGCCCGTACTTGTGGACCTTGCGCAGGCTCAGTCGCTCGAACAGCGCGCCCAGCACGCCGACCACGAGCGGCGCCACGACCAGCGCCGGCCAGAAGCCCAGCGCCTGGCTCAGGGTGTAGCCGACATAGGCCCCCACCATGTAGAAGCTGGCGTGGGCGAAATTGAGGACCCCCATCATGCTGAAGATGAGGGTCAGGCCCGAGCTCAACATGAACAGGAGCAGTCCGTAGCTCAGTCCGTTGAGCATGGAGATGATGTAGAACTCCATGGGAGGTGTCTCTCCGGGCCCGCTGCGGGCCCCTGGGTTGGATGCGTGCAACACCCGTCCCCTGCCGGAGCAGCGGAACGGGTGCGCGTGTCAGGTCACGGTCCGGCCGTCATTGTGGCCGGACCGGCGGGCGGTCTCAGGGCCGCTTCATCTGGCAGCTGGTGGGCGTGCTGGCCACGTAGGCCGGGTACTCTTTCTCCGGCGCCAGGGTCATGCCGGTGTTCTCCGGGCTGTAGGGGTGCTTGGCGTCGACCTTCTGCCAGCGGCTGATGTACAGCGGCTGCTGCAGCTGGTGATCGGTCTTGCGCATCTCGATCTCGCCGTTGAAGCCCTTGAACTGCAGGCCTTCGAGCGCGGCAGCCACCTTCACCGGATCGGTCGACTTGGCCTTGGCCATGGCATCGCCCAGCGCGGCATAGACGTTGGGAATGGAGCCGGTGTACATGTCGTCGTTGAAGCGCTGCTTGAACTCGGCCATCCAGCCTTTCATGGGCTCACCCATGTTGTAGTGGCTGTAGGCAACCTGGTAGACGCGCCCTTCGCCACCGGTACCCAGCGCGGTGGGCGTGCCGGTCACGCCGGTGTAGTAGGTATAGAACTTGCCGTCATAACCCCCCTCGTTGGCGGCCTTGACCAGCAGCGCCAGGTCCGAACCCCAGTTGCCGGTGATCACGGTGTCCGCGCCGGACGCCTTGATCTTGGCGATGTAGGGCGCAAAGTCACGAACCTGGGCCAGCGGGTGCAGTTCCTCGCCGACGATCTGGATGTCGGGGCGCTTGCGCTTGAGGTTTTCCTTGGCGAACTTGGCGACCTGGTGACCGTGCGAGTAGTTCTGGTTGAACAGGTAGACCTTCTTGATGTCGGCCTTTTCCTTCATGTAGGTGGTCAGCGCCTCCATCTTCATGGAGGTGTCGGCGTCAAAACGGAAATGCCAGTAGCTGCACTTGCTGTTGGTGAAGTCCGGGTCGACGGCGGCATAGTTCAGGAAGATCACCTCCTTGCCCGGATTGCGCGCATTGTGGCGGTTGACCGCCTCGATGATGGCGCCGGCCACCGACGAACCGTTGCCCTGGGCCAGATAGCGGATGCCCTGGTCGATGGCCGACTGCAAGGCCGTCACGCTCTCGGTGGGGCTGAGCTTGTTGTCGAAGGGCACCACTTCGAACTTCACGCCGGCGGGGTTGGTCTTGTTGTACTTCTCGGCGAAGAACTGCCAGCTCTTGAGCTGGTTGTTGCCCACAGGGCCCATCAGGCCGGTCTGCGGATCGACCCAGGCAATCTTGACCGTCTCGCCCTTCTGGGCGTGGGCGGCAAATGCGCACACCAGCATGGCGGCACCGGCAACGTATCTAATGGCTTGTCTCATCTCTGTCTCCTGCAGGGTTGGTGAAGGGTGGGTGAAATGGGTCGGGCACAGCTTACAAGCGTGATGCAGCGCAGCAGTCAGGGTATGCCCTAGCGGCTATCACCCATGCGACTGACGGTGCACAAACTCGCTCAGGGACGGTGCATCTGGCAGCGGACCGGGGTGGCCAGATCCGCACCCGGTATGTAGTGCAAGGGGGCAAAGGTGAAGCCTGTCCCTTCCGCATCCCGTGGATTGCGTTCGTCGACAGGCTGCCAGCGGGAGATGTACAGCCCCTTCTGCAACTGATGGTCGTCCGCGCGCAACTGCACAGGACCATTGAAACCAGGAAAAACCATGCCACTCAAGCGGGGCGCCACCACCCTGGGCTCGGTGGAACCGGTGAAGGCCATAGCCTGGGTGAGCATCACCATCCCGTCATAGGCGGCATAGACCACCAGGTCTTCGCCATATTCCTGGCGAAACGCGTCGGCCAGGTCGGCCACCGGGCCCTCCTGGTTGCTGTGGTTGTATGCCACCTGATACACCGGCATGGCTTCGGGCTGGCGGGCCAGCAGACGGGGCGTGCCCGTCAGTGCCGGGTAGTAGGCAAACAGCGGCACCCGAAGCTTCTCGGACTGCAGGGCCGCCACCAGGCCACGCATGTCGGCACCCCAGTTGCCGGTGACCAGCGCCTGCGCGCCCGAGGCGCGGATGCGCCGCACATATGGCCGGAAGTCAATGTCCTGGAACAGCGGATGCAGCTCGTCGCCCACGATGTCCAGGCTGGGCTGCTGCAAGGCCACCTCCTCACGGAAGTAGCGCGCAAACTGCTGGCCGTGCGCGTAGTTCTGGTTGAGCAGGTAGATCTTGCGCAACTCGGGCAGGGTCGTCATGAAGCCCACCAGGGCGCGCATCTTCATCGCCGTGTCGGCGTCGATGCGAAAGTGCCAGAAGCTGCACCGCTCGGCGGTCAGGGAAGGGTCCATCGCCGCGTAGTTGATGAACACCACCGCGCGCTCGGGGTGCTGCTGATTGTGGCGGGTGACCGTGGCTGACAGCGCGGCCGCCGCCCCCGATCCATTGCCCTGGACGATGTACCGGAAACCTTGGTCGATCGCCGCCTTGAGCATGTTCACGCTCTCGTGCGGCGAGGCCTTGTTGTCGAAACCCGCCACCAGGAAACGCGGCCCGCCCTCCCCCATCTGGCGCCCCACGTGCTCGGCCATGAACTGCCAGCTTCGCAGGCCATTGCGACCGATGTCGGCCGCCGGCCCCGACAGGGGGTCGATGAAGGCGATGCGCACCGTCTCGCGCCGTGCCGGCCCGGCCAGTGCGACCGGCGCCAGCACGGCGGCGCCCAGTCCCGCGCCAAGTCCCACGCCCAGACCGGCCAGCAGGGCACGGCGGCGGGGCAACATCACAGGCCGGGCAGCTTGTAGTCGGCCAGTTGCTGGCGCAGCGTCATCTTCTGCATCTTGCCGGTGGCGCCCAGCGGAATCGCGTCCACAAACACCGCATCGTCCGGAATCTGCCATTTGGCGATTTTGCCCTCATAGAAGGCCAGCAGTTCTTCGCGGGTGACCTCGGCGCCGGGCTTTTTCACCACCACGACGATCGGACGCTCGTCCCATTTCGGATGTTTCATGCCGATGCACGCGGCCATCGCCACGGCCGGATGCGCCATCGCGATGTTCTCCACGTCGATCGAGCTGATCCACTCGCCGCCCGACTTGATCACGTCCTTGCTGCGGTCGGTGATCTGCATGAAGCCGTCGGCATCGATGGTGGCCACGTCGCCGGTGGGGAACCAGCCGCGGCCGGCAGCGTCGTACTGCAGCGGGTCACCGCCTTCGCCCTTGAAGTAGCTGGCGATGATCCAGGGACCGCGCACCAGCAGGTCACCGTAGGCCTTGCCATCCCAGGGTTGCTCGTTGCCGGCTTCGTCGACGATCTTCATGTCGACACCGAACACGCTGCGGCCCTGCTTCAGGCGCACCTGGAGCTTCTCCTCGGGCGGCAGCGCCACCTGTGCGTTCTTGAGCGTGCAGACCGTGCCCAGCGGCGACATCTCGGTCATGCCCCAGGCGTGCAGCACCTCGACGCCATACTGGTCATTGAAGGCGTTGATCATGGCGGGCGGGCAGGCAGAACCGCCGATGACGGTGCGGGTCAGCGTGCTGAACTTCAGGCCGTTCTGCTGCATGTGGCCCAGCAGCATCTGCCAGACAGTGGGCACGCCGGCCGCCATGCTGACTTTCTCGGACTCGATCAGATCGTAGACCGACTTGCCGTCCATCGCCGGACCGGGAAACACCAGCTTGCAGCCGACCGCCGCTGCCGAATAAGGCAGACCCCAGGCATTGACGTGGAACATGGGCACCACGGGCAGGATGGCATCGCGGGCCGAACAGCCCAGGGCATCGGGCAGCGCGGCACCGTAGGCGTGCAGCAGCGTGGAGCGGTGCGAGTACACCGCGCCCTTGGGGTTGCCCGTGGTGCCGCTGGTGTAGCACATGCTGGAAGCACAGTTCTCGTCGAACTCGGGCCAGTTGTACTTGTCGTCCTGGCCGCCGATCCAGGCTTCATAGCTGACCAGGCCGGCGATACCGCTGTCGGCCGGCAGCTTGTCGGCATCGCACAGCGCGATCCAGTGCTTGACGCCAGGGCACTTGCTCCACACCGCCTGCACCAGCGGCAGGAAGGTCATGTCAAAGCAGACAGCCCGGTCATCCGCATGGTTGACAATCCAGAGCAGTTGCTCCGGATGCAGGCGCGGGTTGAGCGTGTGCAACACGCGACCCGAGCCGCTGACGCCGAAGTACAACTCCAGATGGCGATAGCCGTTCCAGGCCAGCGTCGCCACCCGCTCGCCAAAGCCCAGATGCAGGCTGTCAAGCGCATTGGCCACGCGGCGCGCACGGGCAGCCACCTGCCCCCAGGTGGTGCGGTGGATGTCCCCCTCGACGCGTCGGGACACGATCTCCGTGCTGTTGTGGTGCCGGTCGGCATGCACGATGAGGTTGGAAATGAGCAAGGGTTGGCTCTGCATTTGGCCCAGCATGAAAATCTCCTGATTGCAGTAGAAAACGAACGGTCGTTCGCAAATTCACCCGTAATCATGCACCAAACCGAAGACGCACCTGAAGCGGGGAGACCCCGATGCCCCGTTTCGGCACAGGCTTACGCCTTGCGCGGGACAATCCGGACCTCTTGCCGCCCCTACAGGAGTCCTCCATGAACACGTTCCCGATCCACAAGACCGAAGCCGAATGGCGCGAACTGCTGGCCGCCAAGGGCGCCGAACCGCTGGCCTTCGAGGTCACCCGGCACGCCCGCACCGAACGCCCCTTCACAGGCAAGTACGAACAGGTCTGGGCCGACGGCAGCTACCACTGCATCTGCTGCGGCAACCACCTGTTCGACGCCGGCACCAAGTTCGATGCCGGGTGTGGCTGGCCCAGCTTTTCAGAGGCCATTCCAGGCGCCATCACGGAGATCGTGGATCGCAGCCACGGCATGATTCGCACGGAAACCGTCTGCAGCCAGTGCGGCGCCCACCTGGGCCATGTCTTCGAAGATGGCCCCCAGCCCACTGGCCTGCGCTACTGCATGAACTCGGCCTCGCTCGAACGCAAGCCCGATTGAGCGCCGACGGCGCCGCGACGGGCGCCGCAGGCACAGTCGACCGTTTATCGGAAAACACCCCGATTTCGCAAAAGATGTACATAAAGGCCTAAATCACGCCCATACATAGCCGATAAGACTGACAAGATAAGCGCCCACGCATACATGAGTCTGATGCCTGGGCGACACGTTTCACCGTTCGTCGGAAGGCACTTTATGTTGGGTCATTTGCGTCTCAGGCAGCAGCTGGGTTGGGGTTTTGGCGTCGTCGTGTTGCTGTTTTCATCCGTACTGGCCGTCACTGGCTGGATCCAGCTCAGCCTGCTCGGCGACATCAGAACCATCGAAAACTCAACCCTGCCCAATGTGCTGGTCGTCTCCGACATGGACCTGGCGCGCTCGGATGTCCAGCAATTTCTGACCGATGTCGCGGCCACACGTGGCACGGACGCCTATGCCGAGGCCGAAGCCGCGGCCGAGCGTTTTCGCAAGGGCGTGGACCATTTCCGCCGCCAGTACGTGGCGGCAGGCCAGACGGACCACGTTCAGCAACTGGACGCCGTGGCCAGGGACTTCGACCATTTCTACCGTTCTGGCCGGGACATGGCCCAGATCTACATCGATCAGGGGCTGGAAGCCGGCAACCTGCTCATGAAAGGACCGGGCGGATTCGACGAGGCCAGCGTGGATCTGATGGCCAGAATGGACGTGCTGCGCGAGCGGGAACTCGCGCAAGCCAGAGCCATTGCCGCAGCGGCATCGGCCGAGGGGGAACAGGCCGAATGGGTCGTGCTGGTCGGTGGCCTGCTGGCCGCGGCCGTGGCCACGGGCGCCGCCATGCTGATCGGCAACTTCATCCATGGCCAACTGGGTGGCGAGGTGCTTGAAGCCACGGATGTGGCCCGGCGGGTGGCCAAAGGCGACCTGAGCTTCTCCATTGACGTACCCAAAGGTGACAACGGCAGCCTGATGGCCCACATGGCCGTCATGCAGGATAGCCTGGCCCAGGTGGTCCGGCAGGTGCGGCAGGGGTCCGATGCGGTCGCCACGGCCAGCGAGCAGATCGCCATGGGCAACAACGACCTGAGCAGCCGAACGGAAAGCCAGGCCAGCGCCCTGGAAGAAACCGCCGCGTCCATGGACGAACTGGGATCCACCGTGTCAAGCAACGCGGGCAATGCCCGGGAAGCCAACCGGCTCGCCCAGGACGCCTCGGGCGTGGCCCGGCGCGGCGGCGATGCGGTGGCCGAAGTGGTGAGCACCATGCGTGGCATCAGCGAAGCCAGCCGACGCATCGCCGACATCATCAATGTCATCGACGGCATCGCCTTCCAGACCAACATCCTGGCGCTGAACGCTGCGGTGGAAGCCGCCCGTGCGGGCGAACAGGGTCGCGGGTTTGCCGTCGTGGCCTCCGAAGTCCGATCGCTGGCACAACGCAGTGCCCAGGCCGCTCACGAGATCAAGGTGCTGATCGAGGACAGTGTCTCCCAGGTCGAGCAAGGGGCTGTCCAGGTCGACCGGGCGGGCAGCACCATGCACGAGGTGGTCGACAGCATCGGCCGAGTCACCGCCATCGTGGGCGAAATCAGCACGGCCAGCACACAGCAGAGCGCCGGTGTGTCCCAGATGGTCGAGGCCGTCGGCCAGATGGATCACGCCACCCAGCAAAACGCGGCAATGGTCGAAGAAATGGCCGCAGCGGCCAGCGGCCTGCACACCCAGGCACGCGATCTGGTCCAGGCCGTGGCCGTGTTCCGCCTGGACGAACGACAGCCGGCGTTCGCGCCGGCCTGACAGGCCGGGCGGCGCAACGGGGTCGCGATCAGAACCTGGCCTGTGCCGGATCGCCCGGGGGCGTGGCCGGACTGGCCTGGGCCAGGCTCATCCAGAGATGGAAGGGCAGCCGCTCCACCGCCCGCCGGGGCGCCTCACGGCAGACCACCAGGCTGCCGTCGGCCTCCACCTGCATGACGCCGCACTCGGCGGGAATTTCGTCGGCATCGGCGATCGGCCGGCCCTTCGCACTGCGTCCCAGCACATACCAGCACGCACTGGCCATGTCCAGGTAGGCCGCCCGCTTGGCCGGCTTCTTGAGATCGCCCAGCAGGTCGGCGCGGCTGACCTTGATTTCGTGCACCACCGGCTCGAGGTAGGCCTCGACCGAACTGCGCCGGATGGAGAACACGTCCGGGCAGGCCATGACCCAGGCGGAGCCCGGCTCGGCCGGCGCATGGGCGGCATCGCTTCCAGCATGTTCCGCAGCCACCACCAGGGGCACCGCCTCGGGCGCTGGCGCTTCGTCCACGCCAAACAGCGACAGCGGCACCCGGGCCCGCAGCATGAGCCCGCGCCAGGCCAGCCGCCCCGCGCGCGACATGCCCAGTGCCACCTGCTCCACCAGGGCCTCGTGCGGATTGCGCGCCGCCTTGTGACTGGCGAACACGCGTGCCAGGGTGGCTATGCCGGCGTCCGACACCCGAAGCGTCTCGTGACCGTGCGCCGAACGCACCCGCTCGATCTGGCCGGCGGCCAGCAGTTCGACCTCCAGCATGTCCTGGCAGGGCCAGCCGGCGGACCGGTAGATCTCGCGCAGGCGCCTGTGGTGATGCCGGGTCAATGCGGAATCGTCGCTCATGGGCTGATGATATATCCAGTACGATAAGCGAACCAGCCTGCCCGATGAGCCACCCACCACGCCTTGACGACGACCCGGACGCAGACCCGCCACTGGGCACGGTGGCGGTGCGCGCCCTGTGCGACTTTGCCGCACGCCGCGGCGACCTGGACCTGCGCTTCACGCCCTCCCCCAGCGGCAGCGAAGGCGTGGCCGGCCACAGCGAGGTCACCGGCCGACGAGGGCCCGACTACCAGCGTGAAGTCCCGCTGGCCCTGGTGTGGCAGGGTCTGCGGGTACAGGGCCGCGCCGACGGATGGGACCCGGACCTGCGCCGTCTGGAAGAGATCAAGACCCACCGCGGCCAAGCCGACCGCATCGCACCCAACCACCAACACCTGCACTGGGCGCAGGCCCGTGTCTATGGCCACATCCTGTGTGCCCGCCTCGGTCTGGATGCGCTGGACATCGCGCTGGTCTACTTCAACGTCGACACCCGCGAGGAAACCCCGCTGGTCCTGCACCACCGGGCGGACGAGTTGCGCCAGCATTTCGAGACCCTGTGCCACGATTACAGTGCCTGGGCGCTGTCCGAACGGGCCCACCGTGCCCGGCGGGACACCTACCTGCGCGAACTGGCGTTCCCGTTTCCGGCCTGGCGTGCCGGACAGCGCGACCTGGCCCAGGCGGTCTACCGCACCCACCGTGCCGGCCGCGTGCTGATGGCCCAGGCACCGACCGGCATTGGCAAGACCCTGGCCACCCTGTTCGCCGCACTCAAGGCCGCACCGGAACAGGCGCTGGACAAGCTGTTCTACCTGACCGCCAGGACCACTGGCCGGCAACTCGCCATGGACGCCCTCGACGCGCTGGGGCGGCGAGGGGCGGCACCCTTGCGCGTGATGGAGCGCGTGGCCCGCGAGAAAGCATGCGAGCATCCCGACAAGGCCTGCCATGGCGACAGCTGTCCGCTGGCCCGGGGCTTCTACGACCGCCTGCCCGGCGCCCGGGAGGCGGGTGCGCGTGTCGTCTGGCTCGACAAGGCGGCCTTGCGCGAGGTGGCACTGGAGCACAGCGTCTGTCCCTACTATCTGGGCCAGGAAATGCTGCGCTGGTGCGACGTCGCGGTGGGCGACGTGAACCACTTCTTCGACCACGGTGCGGCCTGGCACGCGCTGACCGAAGACAACGGCTGGACCGTGAGCCTGCTGGTGGATGAAGCGCACAACCTGATCGAGCGCTCGCGTGCCATGCACAGCGCCACGCTGGAACCCGCCACCTTCCAGGCCCTGCGCAAGACCGCGCCAGCCACACTGAAGAAGCCGCTCGACCAGCTCCACCGGCGCTGGGGCGCACTGGCCCGGGCGCAGACGCAGCGCCACCAGTTGCTGCCCGAACCACCCACCGAATTCATCGCGACACTGCAGGGCCTGAGTGCCGACATCGGCGACCACCTGGCGCTGCACCCGCAGGACGCGGTCGACGGCCCGCTGATGCGCTGGTGGTTTGACGCCCTGCATTTCCTGCGCGTGGCCGAGACCTTCGGTGAGCACGCTTTCTGCGACCTCACGCGCGACAGCGATGGCCCGGCGCGCAGGCCGGTGCCACACCCGGTCCTGGCAATCCGCAACGTCGTCCCCGGTCCGCTGCTTCAGTCCCGCTGGGCCGCAGCCAGCGGCGTCACCCTGTTCTCGGCCACCCTCGCACCCATGGACTATGTGGCCGATCTGCTGGGCCTGCCCGCCGACACGCTGCGCCTGGACGTGCCCTCGCCCTTCGACCCCTCACAACTCTCGGTTCGCGTGGCTCCACACATTTCCACGCGCTGGACCGACCGCCTCACCTCCCTCGATGCCCTGGTGCACGTAGTGGCCACGCAATACCACGCGGACCCGGGCAACTACCTGGCTTTCTTCAGCAGCTTCGATTACCTGCAGCAGGCCGTGGACCGGCTGCAGCAACGGCATGCCGACATCCCGGTGTGGACACAGTCGCGCGGCATGACCGAGCCCGAGCGCGAGGTCTTTCTGCAGCGCTTCACCGAGACAGGCCAGGGCATCGGCTTCGCGGTACTGGGCGGTGCCTTCGGCGAAGGCATCGACCTGCCGGGCCGGCGCCTGATCGGCGCCTTCATCGCCACCCTGGGGCTGCCTCAGGTGAACCCGGTCAACGAGCAGATGCGGGTGCGGCTGCAGGCACGTTTCGGTCGCGGCTACGACTATGCCTACCTGTTTCCCGGTCTGCAGAAGGTGGTGCAGGCCGCCGGCCGCGTGATCCGCAGCGAGCAGGACCGTGGTACCGTCTGGTTGCTGGACGACCGCTTTGCCCGCGGCGAGGTACGACGACTGCTGCCGGCATGGTGGGCCCTGAAGTGAGGCGACCATGGAAGACAGCGCACTGACCCGATTCCGCAACGCGGGCACCCTCTGCCTGAGCGCCCCCGAAGCCGCCACCCTGCTCCGCCAGTTCGGACTGCCGCATGCCCTGCGGTCCATGGCCGAGCACATCCGGTCCGACTTCTGCCGCTGGGACGCGTTCGACAAGCGGGCGCGCGTCGCCCACCATTCGGACGTCGGTGTCATCGAACTCATGCCCGTGGCCGATGACCGGTGCTACAGCTTCAAGTATGTCAACGGCCACCCTGGCAACAGCCGTCTGGGCCTGCCCACGGTCATGGCGTTCGGCGTGCTGTCTGACGTGGCCACCGGCGCACCCCTGTTTCTCAGCGATCTCACGCTCGCCACCGCCTTGCGCACCGCCGCCATGTCGGCCCTGGCCGCGCAGGTGCTGGCGCGACCGGACAGCCACGTCATGGCCCTGATCGGCAACGGCGCACAAAGCGAATTCCAGGCCCTGGCATTCCAGCACCTGACCGGCATCAGCGAACTGCGCCTGTACGACATTGACCCGGCCGCCAGCGCCCGACTGCTGGCCAACCTGCAAGGCAGCGGGCTGCAGATCACCGTCTGCCGTAGCACGGCTGAAGCGGTCCGAGGCGCGGACATCGTGACCACCGCCACCGCCGACAAGCGCAACGCCGTCATCCTCACACCCGACATGATCGAGCCGGGCATGCACATCAACGCCGTCGGCGGCGACTGCCCGGGCAAGACCGAACTGCACCCGGACATCCTGCATGCCGCCAGGGTCTTCGTGGAGTACGAGCCGCAATCGCGCATGGAAGGCGAGATCCAGCACATGCCCGACGACTTCGCCGTGACCGAGCTCTGGCGGGTGCTGCGCGGTGATTGCCGGGGGCGCGACAGCGACGATCAGATCACCGTGTTCGACTCGGTAGGCTTTGCCCTGGAAGACTTCTCGGCCCTGCGCTTCCTGTTCGAAGCCGCCACCCGGCTGAGCGTAGGCCGGTACGTGGCGCTGGTCCCGCAACTGGCCGACCCGAGGGATCTGTTCGGCCTGCTGCGGCCAGGCCTGGCGTTAAATGCTTCGCCGCCGACCTGATCAGCGGGTCAGCCCAGCGTACAGCACGGGCAGCTTTTCCGGCAAGCGCTCCACCTTGTCGACCACCAGATAGTTGCGCGCACCGAAGATGCGACTGACGTACTCGTCGGCACGAGGGTCCAGGCTCATGCAGTAGGTCATGACCCCGCTGCGGCCGGCCTCCTCGACCGCCTTCTTCGTGTCCTACCGCAGGTACTGCGGGTCGCGCACGTCCACGTCGGCCGGCTCGCCGTCGGTGATGACCAGCAGCAGCTTCTTGCTGCTGCGCTGCGCCTTGAGCGCCGCGGTGGCGTGGCGGATGGCGGCGCCCATGCGGGTCGACAGTTGCCCTTCCATGCCGGCCAGGCGTGCCTTGGCGACGTCGTCATACGGCTGGTTGAAATCCTTGAAACGCCAGTAGTGCACGTCGTGCCGACCGTCCGAGCAGAAGCCGTGGATGGCGAACGGGTCGCCCACCTTCTGGATCGCATCGGCCAGCAGCGCGCAGGCCGTGCGCGTGAGGTCCAGCACTGTATGGTCCTGCCCAGCCACCTTCTCGTTCGTCGACTGCGAAAGGTCGAGCAGCACCATCACCGAAATGTCGCGCGTCTTGCGCACGCTGCGCATCATGATGCGCGGATCGGGCTGACGGCCCATGCGCAGGTCGGTCAACGAGGACAGCGCGGCATTCAGATCAATTTCGTCGCCATCCTCGAGCTTTCGGATGCGCTGCACGCCCTGCGGCTGCATGGCGTCCAGGATGTACTTCATGCGACCGATCAGGCGCCGGTGCTCCGCCACGATGCCGTCGATGACCGCCGTGTCCCCGGCCTTGGGCCGGCGCTCCTGCACGGTCGCCCAGGCCGGGCGTTCGAGTTGGATCATGTGGTCCCACTCGCCGTAGTGCACGGGCGGCAACACCGGCTCGCGCCCCTCGCTCTCGTTGTACGAGACGCCCAGGTCTTCGTAAGGGAAGAGCTCGGTGCCCAGCACCCACACCTCCTGCGCGTCGTCGCCCGCTGTCTCGACGTCGAGTTCGTTGACAAACTCCATCAGGTTCACCTGCTTGCGCACCTGCTGCGGCGGCTCGTAGCCGGCGGCGATACTGCGCTCGAAGTCGAAACCATCAAACGCCCAGAAGTAGCGGTTGTCGTCCCGGTAGACAGCACTCTGGAGATCCGTCCTCGGCTGGAACGCCGGACCCTGCGTGAGCTCGCGGTAGGTGTGCGCGAGCTGAACGCCGATATCCCATGAAACGGTGTTGTCGTTCGGATCGGCATGGATGCGGGGCAACGCCTCCGCGAGCAGCGCGCGTCCCTGTGCGATCCATGGATGGTCATCCTCGAAGGCCGGGTCCAGCAGCGCACGTGCCAGGCGGCCCAGCCAGTCGCCGGCGCTCTGCCTGTGCGTCGCGGACGCCGTGTGCAGCCTGGACCAGAGCGGGCGCAGGCCCGGAAAGCGCGCCAGCGACAGCGTCTCGATGCGCGCGTCCTCCACCAGGCCGATCACCGCCATCTGCCACGGACTCAGGGATTCGGCCGACATGGGCTGGCGTGTGAACACCACATGGGCCGCGGCATGCGCCGCTGCGGCCCGGTAGACCTCGGTGGCCTCCACCACACCATCGTTGCCATCGACCGCATCGTAGGCATCCGGCAGGTGGATGAAGTAGTCCTCGATGAAGGGACGATAGCCTTCGCGGGACTCGAAATCACCCGCCGTGGGACGCATGAAGAAGTCGCGCGCCCACAGAGCGCGAAGGTACATGTTGATGCGCCGCTGCACGTCCACCAGCAGGGTGCCCTTGCGCTCCTTCTGGAGCATGGCCTGCGACTCCCTGGACTGCAGGCCGAAATAGCTGATCTGCTCTTCGTAGTTCGTGCGGTGGGCCTGCGCGCCCCATGTGGCCCAGCGGCGCAGGCCGCCCAGCGTGAGCTGGCCGAACAACGCGTCGAGCTGGCCCAGCATGGGCCGAAGGCCGCGCGGCGCCTGGGCCACCAGCGTGTTGAGAAACTGCAGGTACTGCTGGAACAGCGCGCCGTCGGCCAGGCGCCGCGCCGCGGTGGGCGACGTGGCCAGCACCAGCTCGATCACCGAGCCCGAGGTCTTCGATGCCAGCACCAGCGCCGTAGTGGCCAGTTCACCGACCACATCCTCGCCGATCTCCCGGGCCACCTGCGGCGCAGCGTCGATCCAGGCACTGACCAGTTCGTCGCCCCGACCCAGGCCGCGCAGCGCCGCCGCGCCCTTGACGTAGTTGTCCAGGCCGCGCGCTGAGAACACCTTGGTGGCATCGGACCAGCTGTGCTCCAGCAGCTCGCGCGAGGCCGGACCCAGCTGGTCGATCCACTCGGCGTGGTCCTGAAGATGAACGCTCATGTCAGACGGGCCTTCACAAAGAACCAGGAATCTTGGCGGACCGATGTTTCATCGAGAACGCCGCGGAACCGGCTTCGCCGGGCCGCCAGCGTTGCCCCCTGGGGGGTGACGCCGAAGGCGGCGCGGGGGGGATCAAAAGAAAGTGGCGACGGCGGCGTCCAGCGCATCGCGCATGTCCGGGTCGTCCGTGATCGGGCGCACCAGGGCCACACGGCAGGCGGCCTGCGCGGCCACGCCCTGAGCAATCAGGCTGCCCGCGTAGATCAGCATGCGGGTGGAAATGCCCTCGTCCAGGCCGTGGCCCTTGAGGTTGCGCGCCCGCTCGGCAATGCCCACCAGCTTGTCGGCCACATCGGCCCCCACGCCGGTCTCGTGCGCCACGATCTCGGCCTCGATAGCGTGCTCCGGGTAGTTGAAGTCCAGCGCCCCGAAGCGTTGCTTGGTCGATTGCTTCAGGTCTTTCATCAGGCTCTGGTAGCCCGGGTTGTAGGAGATGACGATCTGGAAGTCCGGATGTGCCTTGATCAGTTCACCCTTTTTTTCCAGTGGCAGCACGCGGCGGTTGTCGGTCAGCGGGTGGATGACCACCGTGGTGTCCTGCCGCGCCTCGACAACTTCGTCCAGATAGCAGATGGCGCCATGTCGCGCGGCCATGGCCAGCGGGCCATCCTGCCAGCGGGTGCCACTGGCGTCGAGCAGGAAGCGGCCCACCAGGTCGCTCGCCGTCATGTCTTCGTTGCAGGCCACGGTGATGAGCGGCTTGCTCAGCTTCCAGGCCATGTACTCGACGAAGCGGGTCTTGCCGCAGCCGGTGGGGCCCTTGAGCATCATGGGCATGCGCACCGAGTAGGCGGCTTCGTACAACTCGACCTCGTCGGCCACCGGGCGGTAGTAGGGTTGCTGGGCGACGCGGTGGGCGTCCAGTGTTTCGCTCATGTTCGTCTCCGCTTTCTTCTGGCGTGGTGTTGGCTCTCTGAAGTTGCCCCGCGCGAGTCGGGGCGACCGACTCCGTTCGTGTCCCCCGCCGGCCTGCGGCCGGCTCCTCCTTACTTCACTGCGCCGGTCACCCCGACTCGCGCTCGCGGGGGTCAACAATCACACCGTCTTGCCGCGGTAGATCACCATGCTCGCGCCTTGCGACTGGCTGAAGTTGTCGTAGCCGATCAGGCGCACATGGTTGTCCGGGTTGGCCTTGTGACAGGCCTCGCATTCACCCAGGATGTGGTCGATGTCGGTTTCGCCGAACATCGGCAGCTTCCACATGTACCAGTACGAGTCCATCAGGTACTGCGGCTCGGTGTGCTCGATAGCCGGGTTCCAGCCCTTGCTGACGATGTACGCGACCTGCTTGCGGATCTCTTCGGCGCTCATGGCCGGGAGATAGGAAAAGGTCTCGAACTTGCGGCTGGCGGGGTCGGAGAGGCGGCTGTGGTAGTCCTGCATGCTCATGATGTATTCCTTCTAAAAAACGACCGGTTCACTTGTGGGCGATGTCGAGCTTGTCCACCGTGTCGAACTCGAACTTGATCTCTTTCCAGGTTTCCATGGCGATGCGCAGTTCGGGCGAGTGCTCGGCGGCTTCCAGCAGCACGGCCTTGCCTTCCTTCTCGACAGCGACACCTTCGTTGCGCGCCTTGACGCAGGCCTCCAGTGCCACGCGGTTGGCGGCGGCGCCGGCGGCGTTGCCCCAGGGGTGGCCCAGCGTGCCGCCACCGAACTGCAGCACCGAGTCGTCACCGAAGATGTTGACCAGCGCCGGCATGTGCCAGACGTGGATGCCACCCGAGGCCACCGGCATGACGCCGGGCATCGAGCCGAAGTCCTGGTCGAAGAAGATGCCGCGGCTGCGGTCTTCCTTGATGAAGCTGTCGCGCATGATGTCGATCCAGCCCAGGGTCGAGGCGCGGTCGCCTTCGAGCTTGCCCACCACGGTGCCCGAGTGCAGGTGGTCACCGCCGGACAGGCGCAGCACCTTGGTCAGCACGCGGAAGTGGATGCCGTGGTGCGGGTTGCGGTCAAGCACGGCGTGCATGGCGCGGTGGATGTGCAGCAGCATGCCGTTGTCGCGGCACCAGTTCGCCAGGCCGGTGTTGGCGCACAGGCCACCGGTCAGGTAGTCGTGCATGATGATCGGCGAACCGATTTCCTTGGCGTACTCGGCGCGCTTGTACATCTCTTCCGGTGTCGGCGCGGTCACGTTCAGGTAGTGGCCCTTGCGCTCGCCGGTCTCGCGCTGGGCCTTCTCGATGGCTTCCTGCACGAAGTCGAAACGCTGGCGCCAGCGCATGAAGGGTTGCGAGTTGACGTTCTCGTCGTCCTTGGTGAAGTCCAGGCCACCGCGCAGGCATTCGTACACGGCACGGCCGTAGTTCTTGCCCGACAGGCCCAGCTTGGGCTTGATGGTGCAGCCCAGCAGCGGCCGGCCGTACTTGTTCATCATGTCGCGTTCGACCTGGATGCCATGGGGCGGGCCACCGCAGGTCTTCACGTAGGCGATCGGGAAGCGCACGTCCTCCAGCCGCAGGGCGCGCAGGGCCTTGAAGCCGAACACGTTGCCCACCAGCGAGGTCAGGACGTTGACCACCGAGCCCTCTTCGAACAGGTCCATCGGGTAGGCCACGAAGGCATAGAAGCAGGTGTCGTCCCCGGGCACGTCCTCGATGCGGTAGGCGCGGCCCTTGTAAAAGTCCAGATCGGTCAGCAGGTCGGTCCAGACCGTGGTCCAGGTGCCGGTGGACGATTCGGCGGCCACGGCGGCGGCCACTTCCTCGCGGTCCACGCCGGGCTGCGGCGTGATCTTGAAGACGGCCAGGATGTCGGTGTCCTTGGGGGTGTAGTGCGGTTCCCAGTACGTGCTCCGGTACTCCTTGACACCGGCGTTGTAGGTCTTGGTGGCCATGTGGCGTGCTCCTTGTCGGGTGATCGAAATGTTGTCTCTTGGTGCCCAAAGCGCCCCACTGCAGGGCGTCCATGCTCTGAACTGGTGCTTATTGTTGGTTGCTTATAGAATAAATGAAAGTAAAATGTTTTGACTGTTATGTTTTGGTTTTCTAAATTCATCTGAGGCGCCCATGTCCCTTCGCCACGCCACCCTGCACCAGTTGCGCATCTTTCAGGCGGTGGCCAGCCACGGCAGCTTCGCGCGCGCCGCCGAGTCACTGCACCTCTCGCCCCCCACCCTGTCGCTGCAGGTCAAGCAGCTGTCCGAGACGGTCGGACAACCCCTGTTCGAGCAGCTGGGCAAGAAGATCTACCTCACCGCCGCCGGGCGCACCCTGGCCGACGCCTGCCAGGACATCGAGTCGCGGCTGGAGCAGCTGTCGCAGGACCTGGCCGCACTGCAGGGCGTCGAGCGGGGCAGCCTCAAGCTGGCCATCCTGACCACCGTGAAGTACACCGTGCCCAAGCTGCTGGGCGGCTTCTGCGCCGCCCATCCGGGCATCGATGTGGCCATGGTGGTGGGCAACCGGGAAAACCTCCTGCAGCGGCTGGCGACCAACCAGGACGACCTGTACATCATGGGTCAGCCGCCCGAGCAGATGGACCTGGTGTGCGAAGACTTCGCCGACAACCCGCTCGTGCTGGTGGCGCCGCCCGACCATCCCCTGGTCGGCCAGAAGAACATCGCCCCGCGCAAGCTGATGAACCAGCCGTTCATCTTTCGGGAACCGGGTTCAGGCACCCGGCTGACGGCAGAGAAGTTCTTCGCCAGCCAGGGCGTGGTGCTCAAGAACCGGCTGGAGGTGGGCAGCAACGAGGCCATCAAGCAGACCGTGGCCGGTGGCCTGGGGCTGGCGGTGCTCTCAGCCACCACGGTGGTGGCGGAACTGGCCCTGGGTGAACTGGTGCAACTGGACGTGCAGGGGTTCCCGCTGATCCGGCGCTGGCATGTGGTCTACCCGCGCGGCAAGCGGCTCTCGCCCGCAGCGCAGGCCTTCAAGGACTGGCTGTACCAGCACCGCCCCTGATGCGACGGCGTGGTGCCGGCCTCAGGCGCTCACGGCCTCGTCGTGGACTTCCTCCGGCGGCAAGGCCGTGACCAGCACCTGCTCGATGCGCCGCCCGTCCAGCGACAGCACCTCGTAGCGCCAGCCGCCGCAGTCCACATGCTCGTCCTGCGAGAGCAGCTGACCGGCCACCGTCTGCATCAGGCCCGCGACCGTGTTGTAGCGCCCCTTATCCTCGTCCGGCAAAGCCTCGATGCCCAGGCGTGACTTGAGCTCGGCCACCGGCATGCCGCCGTCGACCAGCCAGGCCCCGTCCTCGCGCTGCATCGCCCAGGCCTCGCTGGCCTGCTCAGGTTGCAGCTCGCCAGTGATGGCCTCCAGCAGATCCAGCGGCGTGAGCAGGCCCTGCACCACCCCGTATTCGTCGACCACCAGCATGATGCGGATGGCACGCACGCGGAACTGTTCCAGCAGCTCCATGCCCGAGAGCGTTTCAGGCACGAACACGGCCGGCAGCGCGTGCGGCCCGATGGGTCCCGTCTGCCCCTCGGCCTGCAGGGCCAGCAGTTGCGGCAGGTGGATGAGCCCGGTGACGTGCTCCAGCGACTCGCGGCACACCGGCAGCCACGAATGCCCCAGCGCGCGCGCCCGCACGACCGCCTCGTCCACCGTGCTGGCCGCATCCAGCCACTCGATCTCGGAATGCGGCACCATGATGGAGGTCAGCGGCCGGTCGTCCAGCTGGAACACATTGCGCACCATGCGGTGTTCGTGCTGCTCGATGATGCCCGCATCCACCCCCTGCTCGAGGTGGGCCTGCAGCTCGGCCTCGGTCACGTCGCGGGGGACTTCGGACGGGATGCGCAACAGGCTCAGGAACAGGTTGGTCGAGCGCTCCAGCAGCCACACGAACGGGCGCGCCGCCGTGGCCAGCACCAGCACCGGACGCGACATCCACACCGCGATGCTCTCGGGCGCGCTCTGGCCGATGCGCTTGGACACCAGCTCGCCGAACACGATGGTCACGTAGGTCACGCCGACGACCACCACACCGGTCCCCAGCGCGCCAGCGGCCGTCGGCCCCAGGCCCAGCGCCTCGAAGGCGCTGCTCAGGCCCGAGCCGAAGGCCCCCTCGCCCACGATGCCGTTGAGCAGCGCGACGGTGGTGTTGCCCATCTGGATGGTGGAGAAGAACTGGGTCGGGTTGTCATGCAGTTGCATGACCGCCCGGGCGCCCTTGTTGCCGGCCTCGGCCAGCGCCTCGATACGGACACGCCGACTGGAAACCACGGCGATCTCCGTCATGGAAAACACCCCGCTGAGGAAGGTCAGGAAGGCGATGAGCAGTATGTCCATAATCAGAGCATGGCACTTTACCTGATCGGCGATGTCCAGGGCTGTGACGACGCCCTGGGGCGTCTGCTGGAACACGTCGGATTTTCAGCGAGCCGCGACACGCTCTACCTGCTGGGCGACCTCGTCAACCGCGGACCCGCTTCCTTGCAAGTTCTGCGCCGCCTCATGGTGCTGGGCACCAGCGCGCACTGCCTGCTGGGCAACCACGACCTGCACCTGCTGGCCACCGCCCATGGCGTGCGCAAGCCGCACCGCAAGGACACACTGGACGACATTCTGGATGCGCCCGATGCCGACGCGTTGCTCGACTGGGTGCGCACCAGGCCGCTGGCCATGACGGCCCGTGGCTGGTTGCTGGTGCACGCCGGTATGCTGCCATCGTGGGACGTGGCGCAGACCCTGGCATTGGCCGGCGAAGTCGAGCGCGAATTGCGCGGCCCCGGCTGGAGCGCGTTCCTGCACAGCATGTACGGCAACAACCCGGATCGCTGGAACGACGACCTGCGCGGCCACGACCGCCTGCGGGTGATCGTCAATGCCTTCACCAGGCTGCGCTTCTGCTCGGCCGAGGGCGTGATGGAGTTCGAGACCAAGGACAGCGCGTCGGCCGCCCCTCCGGGCTTCATGCCCTGGTTCGATGTCCCGGGACGGCGCACGGCCGATGTACCGGTGGCTTTCGGTCACTGGTCCACGCTGCGCACACACCCGCGCCCGCTGCTGCTGCCGCTGGATACCGGCTGTGTCTGGGGCGGCTGTCTCACGGCTGCGCGGCTGGGCGATACGCCCGGCAAAGCGGAGTTGCTGTCCGTGAAGTGCCCGCAGGCGCAGCGGCCGGGCTAAAGTGGACCCCCACACGCTCCGCCGCTGTGCGGGTCACGGCCCCTGCGCTCAACCCGCCTGCGTTTCGGGCAGGGGCTGGTCCTGGGGTTCGGCGAGCGCCGGCTTGAACAGGGCCGCCACCTTTTTGCGGGTCTTGATGTTGGGTGAACCCACGCGGGACGCAGGGCGCTGCTGGGCTTGCTGCTCCCAGGCCGGCGTCACATCCGCCGCCGCAGCACTGGGCTCGTAGGGTTTGTCGAACAGTGGATCGGCCGGCGCACGTGGTGCCCGGGCCGGACGGTGGTCGTCGCGCCCCGAACGCTCCGAGCGGCCTTCGCGGCTGGATCGGGCAGCCCGGATGTCGCGGCGATCCGAATCGTCGCCACTGTCGTCGCGCTTCCAGGCGCGCTGGCCATCGTTGAAATGCCCGGCCGGACGCCGGTCGGCCTCCAGCTCCAGGGCTTCAAGCTCGAACTTCTTGCCGATCAGCTTCTCGATGTCGGCCATCAGGCGGGCATCCTTGCCGCTGACGAAGGAAACCGCCAGACCGGACGCCCCGGCGCGACCGGTGCGGCCGATGCGGTGCACGTAGTCTTCAGCGTTGAACGGAATGTCGAAGTTGAACACCGCCGGCACGTCCTTGATGTCCAGGCCACGGGCCGCCACATCGGTACACACCAGCAGGTCCACCTGCCCCTGCTTGAACGCGTCCAGCGCCTTCAGGCGCTCATCCTGGCTCTTGTCGCCATGCAGGGCCGCCGTCTTCAGGCCCTCGCGCTCCAGCGAGCGCGCCAGCCGTGCGCAGCCGAGCTTGCTGTTGACGAACACGAAGGCCTGCTTGACGCCCCGCTCGCGCACCAGCTGGCGCAGCGTCTGGCGCTTGTCGTCGTCGTCGACACGGTAGAAATGTTGCTCCACCGTGGAAGCGGTCGCGTTGGAGCGGGCCACCTCGATGGTGATCGGGTCCTGCAGGTAGCTGCTGGCCAGGCGCTTGATCTCCGGCGAGAACGTGGCCGAGAACAGCAGCGTGGTGCGGGTCTTGGGCAGGTAGGACAGGATGCGCTGCAGGTCCGGCAGGAAGCCGATGTCCAGCATGCGGTCGGCCTCGTCCAGCACCACGTATTCGACCTGGTTGAGCACGCAGTTCTTGGCCTCGATGTGGTCCAGCAGACGGCCCGGCGTGGCCACCAGCACCTCGACGCCCTTCTTCAACTCGGCCGTCTGAGGCTTCATGTCCATGCCGCCAAACACCACCGTGCTGCGCAACTGGGTGTGCCTGGCGTACTGCTCGACCTGGTCGGCCACCTGAACCGCCAGTTCGCGCGTGGGCAGCAGCACCAGCGCCCGCACCGGGTGGCGCGCCGGCGAGGTCGACGCGTTCTCGTGCTTGAGCATGCGCTGCAGCAACGGCAGCGAAAACGCCGCCGTCTTGCCTGTGCCGGTCTGGGCAGCTCCCATCACGTCGCGCCCCTGCAGCACCACCGGAATGGCCTGCGCCTGGATCGGCGTCATGTTTTCATAGCCCATCTCCGCCACGGCACGGGCGAGGTTGGGCGAGAGCTGGAGTTCGGAAAAGGACTGGGTCATCAGGCAGACAGGAGGGCCGAAAAAGGCTGACTAGGTGCGCTGGAGCCAGGCAGACGGCCTGGCCGGGCGCTCTGGCCGCAAGGCCATAACCTCGTATTGTCGCACTTCATGGGGTTTTTACCGAGCCCGGTGGTCGGTGCATGCGGGTTCGCGCCCACTTGACGCACATCATGCCGTCATTCAAACTAGTCATCTGACTGGTTATTTAGGAGAACATCATGCACACATGGCCCGTCCAGGACGCGAAGGCGCGATTCAGCGAGTTTCTGGATGCCTGCCTGAGCGAAGGCCCCCAGATGGTGACCCGCAGGGGCACAGAGGCGGCCGTGCTCGTACCCGTGAGCGAATGGCATCGGCTGCAGTCGGCGGCGCGTCCCTCATTGAAACAACTGCTGTTGTCGAACCAGGCACGCGGCGACCTGAACGTCCCGGCTCGCGGCCAAGCCAGGCGCCGCCAGCCGGAGTCGATGGCGTGACGACCGGTCGCAAATACCTGCTGGACACCAATGTGGTGTCCGAACTCCGCAAGCCGCGTCCGCATGGAGGCGTGCTGGCCTGGCTTGAAGAATTGGACGATGCCCAGTTGTACCTGTCGGCCGTGACGCTGGGCGAAATCCAGGCCGGCATTGAAATCACACGAGAGCAAGCACCCGCCAAAGCGGCCGAAATCGAAAGCTGGCTGGACCTGGTGGCGGGTGCCTACAACGTGCTGCCTATGGACGCCACCGTGTTCAGGACCTGGGCCAGGCTGATGCACCGAAAATCAGACACGCTGTACGAAGACGCGATGATCGCCGCGACAGCCAAAGTGCACGGATTGACAGTCGCTACCCGAAACGTCGGTGATTTCGAAGCGCTGGACGCGGAGATTATCAACCCGTTCTCACCGGCATAGGGGTCCGAGCTCAGGCGTCGGGTGCGTGGCAGGCCACACAGAGCTTGTTGCCGTCCGGATCGCGGAAGTACGCACCGTAGTAGTGCTCATGGTATTCGGGCCTGAGGCCCGGCGCCCCCTCCGGCGTGCCGCCGTGCGCCAGGGCGACGCCATAGGCCTGGTCCACCATATCCCTGCTTTCAGCCAGAAATGCCGTCATGTGGCCATTGCCCGGGTGCGGCGCCTGCCCGTCGTACGGCCGGCCGATCAGGAACAGGGGTCGTGGCCCCGGTTCGGACTGCCATCCTGCCCAGGGCCGGTCCCGGTCACAGAAGCGCGCCGGGATGCCCAGAGCCGCCATCAGCGGCTCGTAGAACGCAAGGGCGCGATCGAAGTCGCTGACGCCGATGAAGATGTGGGAGAACATGGTGCGCGTCCGCGGTTGCCCCGCAACTGAGCCGTCTCAGGCAACCAGCCTCTTCACAGACCCCGCGCATTGAACGTGTCGCAGGCCTGCACACTGCCCGTCTTCAGGCCAGTCTGAAACCAGCGCTGGCGCTGATCGCTGGTGCCGTGGGTGAAGCTGTCGGGCACGACCATGCCCTGGCTCTGCTTTTGCAGGGCGTCGTCGCCGATGGCGGCGGCGGCGCGCAGGGCTTCTTCGATGTCGCCCGTCTCCAGGATCTGGTTGGTCTGGTGGTTGTGATGGGCCCAGATGCCGGCGAAGCAGTCGGCCTGCAGTTCCAGGCGCACGCTCAGGGCGTTGTACTCACGCTGGCTGACGCGGTTGCGCATCTCGTCCATGCGGCCGGTGATGCCCAGCTGGTTCTGCACGTGGTGTCCGACCTCGTGGGCAATCACGTAGGCCTGGGCAAAATCGCCCGGGGCCCCGAGCTGGCTGCGCAGGGTTTCGTAGAAGCTCAGGTCGATGTAGACCTTTTCGTCGCCCGGGCAGTAGAACGGCCCCATGGCCGACTGACCGGTGCCGCAAGCGGTGGGCACGGCACCCCGGAACAGCACCAGGCGCGGCTTGCGGTATTGGGAGCCGCCGTCGCGAAAAATGGTCTCCCAGGCGTCCTCGGTGCCGCCGAGCACGGCCGCCACAAACTGGCCCATCTCGTCCTGCGGCGCACCGGTCGGGCCAGGAGCAGTCTGCTGCTGTGCCGGGGACAGCACGTCCTGCGCACCACCCAGCACGCCCAGAATGGTCATGGGGTTGATGCCGAAGATCCAGCCGGCCACCAGGGCAATGACGATGGTACCCAGACCCAGGCCCTTGCCGCCACGGCGCCCTCCACCGCCGAACATGCCGCCGCCCGAGCGGGTGCGCATGTCTTCCACCTGGTCGGACTGTCGGTTGCGTTCCCATTTCATGGCCTCGGGCTCCTCTCTTGGACGGTACTTTGTGCGATGTGCCGGCCATTATGGGTCGCCGTGGGTCATGCGCCAAGCCAGCCTTCTGCGATGGCACCCGGCACACGGGTCGCCTGTGCGTTTGTGCCGATGCTGTTGCGCAGGGAGCGCAGCCGACGCCGCCCATGAAAAAAGCGCTGCATCAGCAGCGCTCTTCTTCGCGATGTCCGACCTGGAACGATCAGGCGATGGCCGGCTTGCACTCGCTGGTGGCACGACCCTGGAAGTCGGTCCAGCAGCGGCGGGTGAAGTCGTAGAGCTTGCACTTGCGCGCGGTCTCGAAATACCAGCGCCAGGAGAAGCGCTGGATGATGATGCGCCCGGGCAGCGTGTCTTCGAGCAGCTTCTGGGCGTTCTTGAGCTTGTACAGCGGCACGCTCATGTCCACGTGGTGGGCGGTGTGCTCCATGATGTGGTGCATCAGGGCGCCAATGCTGAACGGGAAGGTCAGGTGCACGGTGGTGGAGACGAAGGGCGCGGCCTTGGCCCAGGCGTGCTTGTCGTCGTGCCACTGCACGGCCGTGTGGGTGTGGTGCACATAGACCACGAAGCCGATCATGGCGTTCCAGAACAGGAACGGTACGACGAAACCATAACCCACCAGCGCCCAGGCCGACTGCTCCGTCGCGTAGGCAGCGCCGATCAGTGCGGCAATCCAGAGCGCAGCGGTGACCGTGACGAAGACGCCGTCGCGCGTGAACTCGGGGCGGCTGGTGCCCATGTAGGTCTTGCGCGGGAAATACATGCGGTTCCACCACATCTCGACCAGGTAGTACAGGGCCGGGCCCCAGCCACTGCGGTAGATGCGTTCCATGACGCGGCGTCCGGGCGACAGGGCCTCGAACTCGTCCTTGGTCAGGGGCGCCCAGACGAAGTCCACGCCCTTGAGGTTGGTGTAACCGTGGTGCACCACGTTGTGGCCCACTTCCCACAGGCTGTAGGGGGTGAGCGAGGGCATCATGGCAATGCGGCCCAGGATGCGGTTCAGGCCGCGGTGCGGGGTGTAGCTCTGGTGGCAGGCATCATGGCCGATGATGAACAGGCGGCCGATGACGAAGCCGGCGGCCAGGCCGCACAGCAGCTTGGCCCACCAGGCCTGCAACAGCACGGTGCCGACGATCAGCGCGGCAAAGACGACCCAGTCCAGTGCCAGCAGGAAGATGCCCTGGGCGGTTCGGCGCTCGGCGATGGGGGTGAGCCAGCCGCGAATGACCTTGCGATGAGGCAGCGGTTCGCCCTGGGGGATCGGCTGGGGGTGATCGATCTGGGGTGGATTCTGGGACATGAAACTCGGGCCCACGGGCCTGAAAACGGGGGAGGTCGGGGGGTACCCTGGGGCACTCGACGGGAACTCCGGCGCAGGCATACACAGCCCTGGCACGCAGGAACGATGGCCCGATGCTATCCGCAAATGCTTACAACTGGCTTGACAAAGGTCAATCCAGTGAGCGGAAGCGGGGAATTGGCCGCGCCCGGGCGGCCCCTGTGCTCAGGTCTTGGGCAATGTGACGCCCACCTGACCCTGGTATTTGCCGCCGCGGTCCTTGTAACTGGTCTCGCAGACCTCGTCACTCTCGAAGAACAGCACCTGGGCGCAGCCTTCGCCCGCGTAGATCTTGGCCGGCAGCGGCGTGGTGTTGGAGAACTCCAGTGTCACATAGCCTTCCCACTCGGGTTCGAAGGGGGTGACGTTGACGATGATGCCGCAGCGGGCATAGGTGCTCTTGCCCAGACAGACGGTCAGCACGTTGCGGGGAATACGAAAGTATTCGACCGTGCGGGCCAGGGCAAAGCTGTTGGGCGGAATGATGCAGACGTCGGCGTGGATGTCGACAAAGCTCTTTTCGTCGAAGTTCTTGGGGTCCACCACCGTGCTGTGGATGTTGGTGAAGACCTTGAACTCGGGCGCGCAGCGGATGTCGTAGCCATAGCTGCTGGTGCCGTAGCTGACGATTTTCTGGCCAGCTTCGTTCTGGCGGACCTGGCCGGGCTCGAAGGGCTCGATCATGCCGTGCTGTTCGGCCATCCGGCGGATCCATTTGTCGCTCTTGATCGTCATGCTGCGCTGCTCTGTGGCAAGGCGGGGCGAGCCCGCGGTGGCTGTATTGTAGGTGGCCCCTGTCCGGGCCGGCCTGGACGTTCAGGCGATGACGGTGCGGCTGACAGCCCGGTCGTCCCCCAGCACGATGAAGGCAAACAGCAGCTCGTCCAGGTTGCGGGCCTGCGCCGTGCGGCGCGCCAGCAGCGGGGTGGCCTGCGGGTCGAGCACCACGAAATCGGCCTCGCACCCGGGCTGCAGGTTGCCCACCACGTCTTGCAGGCCGAGCGCGGCGGCGGCGCCGGCGGTGTGTTGCCACCACAACCGGCCGGGCGACAGGCTCAGGCCCGGCTTGGTCACCCCTTCCCGCCCCACGTAGTAGGCCGCGAGCATGGTGTGAAAAGGCGAGAAGCTGGTGCCGCCACCCACGTCGCTGGCCAGGCCGTAACGCATGCCCGCCGCGTCGGCGGCGGCGTAGTCGAAGAAACCGCTGCCCAGGAACAGATTGCTGGTGGGGCTGACCGCAGCCACCGTGCCGGTACGGGCCATCAGGGCACGGTCTTCGGCATCGAGCCAGATGCAGTGGGCGTAGACGGCCCGCTCGCGCAGCAGGCCGAAATCGCCGTAGACCCCCAGGTAACTGCGCGACTGCGGGAACAGCTCGGCCGCCCAGTGCACTTCGTCGCGGTTTTCGGCGACGTGGGACTGGATCCATACGTCGGGATGCCGGGCGGCCAGCTCGCCGGTGCCGCGCAACTGGGCCTCGGTGCAGCTGGGCGCAAAACGCGGCGTGATGGCGTAGCCCAGGCGGTCGACGCCATGCCAGCGTCGGATCAGGTCTTCGGTGTCGATCAGGCTCTGCTCGGTCTGGTCGCGCACGCCGTCGGGGCTGTGGCGGTCCTGCAGGCACTTCCCGGTGATGAAGCGCAGGCCCCGGCGCCGGGCCACTTCGAAGGCGGCGTCGACCGAGGCGGGGTGCGAGGTGGAGAAGGTCAGCGCGGTGGTCACGCCATGCCGCTGCAACTCGTCAAAGAAGAACTCGGCCACGCCAAGCGCGTGTTCCGGATCCGAGAAACGCGCTTCGTGGGGAAACGTGTAGTTCTCCAGCCAGGGCAGCAGGCCCTCGGCCGGCGACCCGATGACATCGGTCTGCGGGTAGTGGACATGCATGTCCACGAAACCCGGTGCGATCAGCCGGCCGCTCAGATCCTCCACAAGCACATCGGGATAGCGCGCGCTCAGGCGCCGGAAATCGCCCGCGGCCTGCACCACCGCTCGACCCTGGTCTCCGGGCCCGGTGACCAGCAGGCCATCGGGCTCGTACAGGGGGTGTCCGTTTTCGTCAAAACGCAACAGGGCAGCGCGGTAGGCTTTCATGGTCGCACAGCGTAGCGCAACCTTGCCTGCAGGTGCATAGCCCCCCTGTTATTTCCTGCAACTGTATGCGCGCATATCACTGTGCCGTCCATCCCCCGTCCACAGGCAGCGCGACACCGGTGATGCCGGCCGGCAATGGCACGTCCGATGCCCTGGGTGGCGCCGGTCCCAAGCGCGCAACGCCCGGTGAGTGAGGACGCGGGGTTCATGCGGGGTCTCCCTGGGTTGACCGCGCGTCCAGCTCGCGCAGGCGCGTCTTGAGCACCTTGCCGTAGTTGTTCTTGGGCAGTTCGGGTAAGAAGCGATAGTCCTTGGGCCGCTTGAAGCGCGCCAGCTGCTCCAGGCAGTGGCGGTCGAGCTCACCGGGCGTGACCGCTGGCTGGCCGGGCTGCAGGACGACGTAAGCCACCACGACTTCACCCCATTCGGGATCCGGTCTGCCGATGACCGAGACCTCGGCCACCGAGGGATGGGTGAGCAGCACTTCCTCCACCTCGCGCGGATAGATGTTGCTTCCGCCGCTGATGACCATGTCCTTGGAACGGTCGAGCAGATGCAGGAAGCCTTCGTCATCGAGCCGGCCCACATCGCCTGTCGCCAGCCAGCCATCGCGGATGGCCCGGCCGGTGGCATCCGGGTCTTGCCAGTATCCGGCCATGACGACATCGCCGCGAACCATGATTTCGCCAGACTCGCCCATCGGCACCGGCTGGCCATCCGCATCGGCGATGCGCAGCTCGACCATGGACTGTGCGACGCCCACCGAGCCCAGGCGCTCGCGCCAGCGCGGGTGGTTCTGCGCATTGACCAGCGAGCGCGGCAGCACACTGATGGTCATCGGGCACTCGCCCTGCCCGTAGATCTGCGCGAAATGCGGTCCCATGACCTGCAGGGCCTCTTCGATGTCGGCCAGGTACATCGGGCCACCCCCATAGACGATGGTCTCCAGGCCCTCGGCAGGGTGCTGACGGCCTTTCGCTGCCTGCACCAGCCGCCGCACCATGGTGGGCGCGGCAAAGAACGAGGCATGTTGCCAGCGGGCAGCCAGGTCCAGGCACTCGTCGCCATCAAAGCCACCCGAGGCGGGCACCACATTCAGTCCGCCCTGCAGCACATAGGGCAAGTGGTACAGGCCGCCGCCGTGTGACATGGGCGCCGGGTGCAGCATGACATCGCCGGGCTCGACCGGCTGGACACTGCCCAGGTAGGCCAGCGAACACCAGCGCAGCTGACGCGCGCACAGGACAACGCCCTTGGGGCGACCGGTCGTGCCACTGGTGTAGAACAGCCAGGCAGGGTCGTCGTCGGTGCGGGGCTGCGGACCCCTTGGCGGCATGGCAGCGCCATCCATGAAACCCCAGTCCGTGACGACCTGGCAGGCCTGGCCTTCCAGCACCCCGGACAGGCCCGGACCCAGCTCGGGGTCGCTCAGGGCCACCCGGCTGCCGCTGTGCCCGACGATCCAGGCGGCTTCGCGCGGATGCAGTTTGGCGTTGATGGGAACGGCCGCGGCCCCGGCCCACCAGATGCCCCAGAGCAGGGGCAGGTAGGCGGGATGGTTGTGCATGAAGACGGCCACACGGTCACCTGGCCGCACACCTTGGCCGGACAGCCACGTTGCGGTGCGCGCCGCGCGCGCGGCGAATTCGGCGTAGGTGGCCCAGACCTGATGGCCGTGGGCAATGGCAGGCCGCTCCGGATGAATGCAGGCCGTGCGCTCCAGCCAGTGTGCGATGTTCATGCGGCGCTCCGCTCGAGGACGGTGCCGTAGGTGGACACGCCCGCGCCGCCCATGTTGAGGACAGCGCCCAGACGGGCGTGCTCCAGCGGCGCGCTGCGCCAGCGTCCCAGCAACTGCCATGCCGTCATCACGTGCATCGAAACGCCCGTGGCGCCAACCGGATGTCCCTTGGACTTGAGACCGCCGGACAGGTTGACCGGGAGCTTTCCACCCGGCATCACCCAGCCTTCTTCCAGGGCACGCATGCCCTGCCCTGGCGGGCACAGGCCAATGGCCTCGTACTGCATGAGTTCGGCAATGGTGAAGCAGTCGTGCGTCTCCAGCAGGTCCAGGTCGTCGAGCGTGGTGTCGGCTCGCTGCATGAGTTGCTGCCATGCCGCCCGCACACCGGCGAGCTCGCTGATGTCGCGCTGCGACAGAGGCATCAGGTCGGTGGTCTGCGCCGTGGCACGCACATGGACACAGTCGTGCTGGCGATCGTGCGCATCGGACCGGCTGACCACCAGTGCGGCGGCGCCGTCGGAAATCGGCGAGCAATCGCTGCGCAGCAGGCGCCCGGTGACACGGGGGTTGGCATCGGACTCGGTGGCACAGAAGGCTTCGTCAAACGGGCGACGCAGCTGTGCCAGCGGGTTGTGCATGCCATTGGCGTGGTTCTTGGCCGCGATCCGGGCCATGGCCGGATGGGGGTCGCC
Organism: Burkholderiaceae bacterium; assembly: GCA_041396505.1. GTDB lineage: Bacteria > Pseudomonadota > Gammaproteobacteria > Burkholderiales > Burkholderiaceae_C > Hydrogenophaga. The sequence continues at coordinate 201,997 of JAWKYL010000005.1, read as the reverse complement.
ATAGCGCGCCGCATAGGCATCGGCCAGCATCGAGAACATGCCGGCGAATCCGGCGGGCGTACCGGCCTCTTCACGCACATAGCTGGCCTGGAGCAAGGCGTTGCCCACTGCGGCGGTCGGCAGGCCGGACATGATCTCCACCCCGATCACCAGCACATGCCTGGCCTGACCGGAGCGCACGAGGTTCACCGCATGGTGAACGGCGGCACTGCCGGTGGCGCAGGCGTTCTCCACGCGCACGGCAGGTTTCATGTGCAGTCCGGGCATCAGTCCGGCTGACAGGCCTGCCGTGAAGCCTTGCGGCACCAGGCCGGGGTTGAAGTGTCCGACCACCACCGCGTCGATATCCTCGCCCTGCAATCCGGCGTCGGCCACGGCGTCCGTGGCCACCTGCCGCATCAGCGACTCGACCTCCACGTCGGGCAGCTTGCCGAAGCGGCTGTGTGCAAAACCAATCAGATCCACCATGCGTTCGCTCCTTGAGATGCACCGTATGGTAGAAATCGCACGTCAACCGCGACAGTCGCACAACTACGCCCGTGGAAACCCTTGCGTAAAAATACCCACCCCTTGTCTACGGCCACCGACCCGCACCTGTCCTCGATGGTGCAGCTGTGCCCGCTGGGCCTGATGCTCTCCGGGCAGCGGCGGGTGCTGGCGTGCAACCAGCGCTTTGCCGACCTGTTCGGGTACGGGCGGGACGAGCTGGTGGGCCAGAGCCTTCAGATCCTCTACCCGAGCGAGGCGGAGTTCGAGCGCATCGGCCAGCGTGGCATCCAGGTCATGGCCGGCCAGGGCGACTACCAGGACGAACGGCTCATGCGTCGCAAGAACGGCTTGCTGCAGTGGTTTCGCGTGCACGGGCATGCGGTGGATCCGGCCGATCCGTTTGCCCAGGCCTGCTGGACCTTCGAACCCCTGAGTGCCGGTGCCGATACCACCCGGTTGACTCCGCGCGAGCGCGAGGTTCTGGCCGGGTTGTCGCGCGGCCTGACGGCCAAGGAGGCCGCGCGCGAGATGGGCCTGAGTCCACGCACGGTGGAGAAATTCCGCACCGGCCTGAGGACCAAATTCGGTGCCGGCAACGTCACCGAACTGATGGTGCGCGTGGCCGGCCTGCCCTCGTGAGCAGACAGCTGGCTCAGTCGGGCAGCTTGCCGATCACGCCTTCCGCGAGCCAGTTCATGCCAAGAATCTGCTCGTCCGCCAGCGACTTGCCACGGGCCAGCACCAGCTTGCCCTTGTTGTCCCGGATGTCGGCCTGACGGGCCTGGAAGGGCTGCAGTTTGCCGGCGGCCATGTCCTTCTGGCGGGCCAGGACCTCTTCGCGGACTGCGGCCGGCAGGCGGGGGCCGAAGCCTTCGATGCCGATCATGCCCTCGCGCACGCCACCCCAGGTGCTGGTGCTGCTCCAGGTGCCGTCGAGCACGGCCTTGACGCGACGGGTGTAATAGTCGCCCCAGCGGTGCGCCACGGCGAGCAACTGGGCATCGGGCGCCACGTGGCGCATATCGGAGTGATAGGCAATGGCCATGCGACCGTGCTGCTGCGCGGCGGCCATGACGGCGCTGGATCCGGTGTGGAAGGTCAGCACCTGCGCGCCCTGGTTCATGAGCGAGACAGCCGCGTCGCGCTCCAGTGGCGGGTTGAACCAGTCGCCCACGAACACCACGCGCACCGTCGCCTCGGGGTTGACCGAGCGCATGCCCAGCGTGAAGGCGTTGATGCCCTGGATGACCTCGGGGATCGGGAAACCGGCCACATAGCCGGCCTGGCTGGCCACGCGGCCGGCGGCGATGCCGGCCAGGTAGCGGCCCTCGTAGTAGCGCGCATTGGCGGTGGCCACGTTGGGTGCCGTCTTGTAGCCGGTGATGGACTCGAAGCGCACGCCCGGAAACTCGCGGGCGACGCGCAGCGTGGGTTCCATGTAGCCGAAGCTGGGCGTGAAGATGATCTGGTTGCCCTGTTGCGCTAGGTCGCGGATGACGCGCTCGGCATCCGGCCCTTCGGCCACGTTCTCGACCGCGGTGGTCTTCACCTTATCACCGAGTGCGGCTTCAACCGCCTGGCGACCCAGGTCGTGCTGGTGGACCCAGCCCGCATCGGTCAGCGGCGCGACATAGACGAAAGCCGCCTTGACCGGAGCGGTCGACTGGGCCAGGACGGGGGAGAAAAAACAGGCAGCCGCGAACGCGGCGGCGAGGTTTTTGTACATGGTGTTCCTCTACATGGCTTCCGTGAATCAAAAAAGCGAGCCGGGGAAGCACCGGCTCGCTGGACAGGATTTTACCGCGATCTGCCGCCTCAGGCGACGGCTGCCGCCTTCAGTGCCGCCAGACACTCGGCGCGCCGGCTGTCGGACAGGAAGCTGGCTTCGAAACTGTTGCGTGCAAGGGCCAGCACGTCGTCCTTCGACAGATCCAGCGCCTGCACCGTCTGCACCCAGTTCTCGTTCATGTAGCCCCCGAAATAGGCCGGGTCGTCCGAGTTGATCGTGACGCACAGGCCTGCGTCGAGCATTCGCTTCAACGGGTGGTCCCTGAGGTCACTGACCACGCACAGCTTGAGGTTGGACAGCGGACACACGGTCAGCGGCAGGCGGGTGTGGGCCAGCTCGGCCATGAGCAGCGGGTCCTGCACGCTGGCCACACCGTGGTCGATGCGGTCGACCTTGAGCAGGTCGATGGCCTGCCACATGTAGTCGGGCGGCCCCTCCTCGCCCGCATGGGCGACCACACGCAGGCCCAGCTCGCGACAGCGGGCGAAGACCCGCTCGAACTTATCGGGTGGGTGGCCCACTTCGCTGGAGTCGAGCCCGACGCCGATGAAATGTTCCCGGTACGGCAGCGCGGCTTCCAGCGTGGCAAAGGCTTCGTCTTCGCTGAGATGGCGAAGAAAGCACAGGATGAGCGCCGAACTGATGCCCAACTCATCCTGGGCGCGCTGGCAGGCCGAGCGCAGGCCATGGATCACGGTGCCGATATCCACCCCGCGCTCGGTGTGGGTCTGCGGGTCGAAGAACAGCTCGCTGTGGATGACGTTGTCGGCTTTCGCACGCTGGAAATAGGCCCACGCCATGTCGTGGAAGTCCTGCCCGGTCAGCAACACGCTGGCGCCGGCGTAGTAGATGTCCAGGAAGCTCTGCAGGTCAGTGAACGCGTAGGCGGCCCGCAAGGCTTCGACATCCGGGTAGCTCAGCGTGAGGCCATTGCGCTGCGCGAGCGCGAATATCAGTTCGGGTTCGAGTGATCCCTCGATGTGAATGTGCAGCTCGGCCTTGGGAATGGCGCGTGCCAGGTCGACGGCGTTCATGTGGGCTCCTTTTGCTGGTCGGTCATCAGCAGACACCGAAGCTCACGCCCGTCTGCTGCAGGTAGCGGCGGTAGGCTGCGCTCAGGCGGTCGGCGGCGCTGTGCACCTCGCCACCGCTGACGGGCAAGCGCTTGGGCACCTGGGATTCGAGAATGGGCTGGTCCTGGCTGAAGATGGTGACCTGGAAGTCTCGCAGATGTTCGTCGCTGGAGGCCGTGTCGCTGGTGTACTGGGCAAACCAGAGGCGACAGCTGTCCTCGGTATCGGGCCGTGCCCAGATCGTGTAGCTGTCCTGCGGCCCGCCATCGTCCGGCTGTTTGGTCAGCAGCGCGCTGTAAGGACTGAGCACCTCGTAGCGGTAAGTAACCCAGCCGCCTTCGGTTGAACTGGCGGTGGCGCGCGGCTGCCAGGCCTTGTAGGCCTCGATCACGGGCCGGCCGTCGGCGGTGTGGGTGACTTCGTAGTGCGGCACTTCGGGATGTCCGGCCTCGCCCAGCCAGTCGCGGTGGACATAGGCGAAATGGGCCGTGTCCAGGAAGTTCTCGACCGCGCGCGGTGCGCTGGTGGCCACGTCGAACGGCCCGTAGATGAGCCGGCGCGCCGGCAGGCCCTGCAGGGCCGGTGGGGCAAAGGCCGCGTCACCTACGGCGCCCCAGATGAGGCCGTGCTGCTCCATCACCGGGTGACGGCAGGCCTTGTGGCCGGCGGGCGGCGTGAACCCCGGCAGCGCCGGTATGTTCACGCAGGCCCCCTGCGCGTCGAAGCGCCAGCCATGGTAGGGACACTCGATGCTGCTGTCCTGCACGCGCCCCAGCGACAGGCGGGCACCCCGGTGCGGGCACTGGTCGTTCATCAGCACCGGTTGTCCCTGCGCGTCACGCCACAGCACCAGCGCTTGCCCCAGCAGCGTCACGGCCAGGGGCGCACTGCCCAGCTCGCTGTCCTGGGCCAGGGGCCACCACCATTGCAGTTCCTTGTTCATTGCCATACTCCAAAAGACAAAAGGCCACCCATCCGGACCCGCCGGAGGGGTGGCCGTGCCGAGCGCGGTGATGTCCGCGCCGGCCCTGTGAGCCAGAAGAAGGTCAGTTGCCGGCTGGCACCTTGCCTTCAATACCCTTGACGAAGAAGTTGATGCCGTCGCGGAACGCCTGGTCGCTCACGGTACCGGCCGCCAGCACTTCCTTGCCGGTGTTGTCCATGATCGGGCCGGTGAAGGGCTCGAAGGTGCCGGCCTTCAGGCCGGCCTTGATCTCATCCACCTTGGCCACGACCTCGGCGGGCACCTTGTCGGAAATCTTCACCAGGTCGTTCAGGCCTTCCTTGACGCCCCAGACGGTGCGCTTGGTGGCCCAGCTGCCGCCCTTGAGCTCCTCGATGGCCTGGATGTAGTACGGACCCCAGTTGGCCACGGCGGAGGCCAGGTGGGCGCCCGGTGCGAAGGCGCTCATGTCCGAGTCCCAGCCGAAGGCGAACTTGCCGTTCTTCTCGGCAGTCTGCAGCACGGCGGTGGAATCGGTGTTCTGCAGCAGCACGTCGGCGCCCTGGTTGATCAGGCTCTGTGCGGCTTCGCTTTCCTTGGGCGGATCGAACCAGGTGTTGACCCAGACCACCTTCATCGTGACCTTCGGATTCACGCTCTGGGCCCCCAGCATGAACGCGTTGATGTTGCGCAGCACTTCAGGAATGGGGAAGGAGCCGACGAAGCCCAGGGTACCCGTCTTGGTCATGTTGCCGGCGATCACGCCCGCCATGTAGGTGTCCTGGTAGAAGCTGGCATCGTAGATGCGCATGTTGTCGGCGGTCTTGTAGCCCGTCGCATGCTCGAACTTCACGTTGGGGAAGTCGGCCGCCACCTTGAGCATGGGCTCCATGTAGCCGAAGGAGGTGGCGAAGACGATCTGGTTGCCCTGCTGGGCCAGGTCGCGGATGACGCGCTCGGCATCGGCGCCCTCGGGCACGCTTTCGACAAACGTCGTCTGCAGGCCGTCGCCGAAATGGGCTTCGGCCGCCTTGCGGCCCAGGTCGTGCGCAAACGTCCAGCCGGCGTCACCGACGGGGCCGACATAGACCCAGGCGGCCTTGATCGGCTCGGCCTTGGGGGCCTCGGCCGCGGCGGGAGCCGGCGCAGGCGCAGCGGCTTCTTCCTTCTTGCCGCAGCCCACCAGAACTGCACCGGCCAGCGCGCTCAGCGCGGCCACCTTGATGAGGGAACGTTTGCTCAGATCGGTCATGGAAACCTCGGGTTTCGGGGGTTGAAAAACAGGGATATTGGATCATGAAAGCGGCCTGCGGACGGCGCGGGCGGCTCAGGAACCGGGGTAGAACGGCTTGCCGATGGACGAGGGCATGTTGACACGGATCCACAACGGATTGCGCGAGATCAGCACCAGCACCAGCACCACGACCGTGGCCAGGTAGGGCATCATGCTCAGGAACTGGCTGGGCACCTCCACGCCCATGCCCTGCAGGTGGAACTGCAGCATGGTCACGCCACCAAACAGGTAGGCACCCAGCAAGACACGTGCCGGCCGCCAGGTGGCAAAGGTCGTGAGCGCCAGCGCGATCCAGCCCTTGCCGGCAATCATGCCCTCGACCCACAGCGGCGTGTAGACGGTGGAGACATAGGCGCCAGCCAGCCCGCACAGGGCACCTCCGGCGATCACGGCCAGCCAGCGTATGCGGCGCACCGGATAACCCAGCGCATGGGCCGACTCGGGGCTTTCGCCAACGCTGCGCAGCACCAGGCCGGCGCGGGTTCGCCACAGGAACCAGATCAGGCCCAGGGTGAGCAGGATGCTCAGGTACACCAGCGGGTGGTGCCGGAAGAACGCCGGACCCACGAACGGAATGTCCGAGAGCACCGGAATGGCGAACGACACCTGCTCGGGCAGTTTGGCCTTGACGTACTCGGTACCGGCAAAAGCCGAGAAGCCGGCACCGAACAGTGACAGGGCCAGTCCGGTGGCGTACTGGTTGGTGTTGAGCCAGATCACGAGCACGCCGAAGATGGCGGCCAGCACGGCGCCGGCTGCCATGCCGGCAAGGAAGCCGGCGGTCGAACTGCCCGTGTGGACCACGGCCGCGAAACCGGCCAGGGCGGCACACAGCATCATCCCCTCGGCACCGAGGTTGACGATGCCGGCTTTCTCGTTGATCAGCAGGCCCAGCGACGCCAGCGCCAGCACGGTACCGGCATTGAGCGAAGCGGCGATCAGCAGTGCGGTCGATTCCATGGTCACTTCTTCCAGACGACGCGGTAGTTGATCAGGGTGTCGCAGGCCAGCAGGGCGAACAGCAGCAGGCCCTGGAACACGCCGGTGAGCGACTTGGGCAGGCCCAGGCGCGACTGCGCCAGTTCACCGCCGATGTAGAACATGCTCATGAGCAGGGCCGAGAACACGATGCCGACCGGATGCAGCCGCCCCACGAAAGCAACGATGATGGCGGCAAAGCCATAGCCCACCGGCAAATGCGGCGTGAGCTGACCAACCGGTCCGGCCACTTCCAGTGCACCGGCCAGGCCGGCGGCAGCGCCCGAGGTCAGGAGTGCCACCCACAGGGCCTTGCGGGACGAGAAGCCGGCGTAGCGGGCCGCCGCCGGCGCCAGGCCACCGACCTGTTGCGCGTAGCCCGAGTAGGTCCGGAAAAGGAACACCCACACCGCCCCCACACCGGCCAGCGCCAGCAACAGGCCGATGTTGACGCGAAAGCCCTGCATCAGGCGCGGAATCTGGGCCGCCTTCTCGAAGGTCTTGGTCTGCGGGAAGTTGAACCCCAGCGGGTCCTTCCAGGGCCCGTAGACCAGGTAGTTGAGCACCTGGATGCCGACATAGACCAGCATCAGGCTGACCAGGATCTCGTTGGCGTTGAAACGGTCCCGCAGCAAGGCGATCACCGCAGCCCAGAGCATGCCGCCGACAATGCCGGCTGCCAGCACGGCGATGAAAAACCAGCCACCGGTGGTCTTATCGGCCATCAGGGCCACGCCCGAGGCGAAGACGGCGCCGATGACGAACTGACCTTCGGCACCGATGTTCCAGACGTTGGAGCGGAAGCAGACCGCCAACCCCAGCGCGATGATGAGCAGCGGTGTCGCCTTGCCCAGCAGCTCGGAGATGGCGTAGGCGCTTCTGACCGGTTCCCAGAAAAACACCTGCAGACCCCGGACCGGGTCCTTGCCCAGCAGGGCGAACAGCACCACGCCGACCACCACCGTGATGGTCAGCGCCAGCAGCGGCGAGGCGTAACCCCAGCGGGCAGATGGTTGGGGGCGGACTTCAAGCCGAAGCATGTGCGACCTCCTCGTGCAGGCTGTGATCCTGGCCAGGCCACAGGCCAGACATCCATTCGCCAATGCGCTCCACCGTGGCATCACCCCGGGCTAGGCTGGGCGAGAGGCGCCCTTTGGCGATCACGTGCATGCGGTCGCAAATCTCGAACAGTTCGTCCAGCTCCTCGCTGACCACCAGCACCGCACAGCCGGCATCCCGCAGGGCCAGCAGTTCGCCGCGAATCTGCGCCGAGGCGCCGACATCGACGCCCCAGGTCGGCTGGCTGACGATGAGCAGCCTGGGTCGGGCCTCGATCTCGCGGCCGACAATGAACTTCTGCAGGTTGCCGCCCGACAGCGACTTGGCCGCAGCGTCGGGTCCGTTGGCCTTGACCTTGTAGCGGGAGATGATCCCGGCAGCCTGATCGCGCAGTGCGCCGACCCGGATCCAGCCACCCTTGCCCAGGGCATCGCGGCGGGAGAGCAGCAGGTTCTGCGCCAGAGACAGGGTCGGCACCGCGCCCCGACCCAGTCGCTCTTCGGGCACGAAATGCAGACCCAGGCCCCGGCGGCGTCCGGGGCCCATGTGGGAGGCGTCCTGTCCGCCCACCCGGATGCTGCCCACAGGCGCGCGGGGGTCCTCGCCGGACAGGCAGCGCAGCAGCTCACCCTGGCCGTTGCCGGAGACACCGGCAATGCCGACCACCTCACCTGCACGCACCGTCAGCCCCACGTCCTGCAGGTCGGTACCAAAGGGGTCGTCGCTGAGCAGGGTCAGTGCGTTCACTTCCAGAACGGCGTCCCCGGTGCGGCTCTCGCGCAGCTCCAGCGGCGGCGGCTCGGCGCCGATCATCAAGCGGGACAGCGACGCGTTGCTTTCCTGGCGCGGATCGCACACCCCGGTGACCTTGCCGCCGCGCAGCACCGTGCACATCGTGCACAGCTCGCGGATTTCGTGCAGCTTGTGGCTGATGTAGAGGATGCTGCAGCCTTCGGAGGCGAGCTTGCGCAGCACCACGAACAGGCGCTCGACCGCCTGCGGCGTCAGGACCGAGGTTGGCTCGTCAAGAATGAGCAGTTGCGGGTTGGTCAGCAAGGCACGGATGATCTCGACCCGCTGCATCTCCCCCACGGACAGGGTGTGTACCGGACGTCCGGGGTCAATGTCCAGGCCATACTCGGCCGCCTTGGCCGAGATGCTGGTGGTGACCTCGGACAGGGTCAGCGACTTGTCCAGTCCCAGCCAGACGTTCTCGGCCACGCTCAGCGTGTCGAACAGGCTGAAATGCTGGAACACCATGCTGATGCCCAGGGCCCGCGCCTCCTGGGGGTTGCGGATGTGGACCGGGCGGCCATTGAACATGACGGCGCCCTCGTCGGGCTTGACCGAGCCATAGATGATCTTCATCAGGGTCGACTTGCCGGCGCCGTTCTCGCCCAGCACCGCATGGACTTCGCCCGGGGCCACGCCCAGCGAGACGTCCTGGTTGGCCACCACGCCGGGGTAGCGCTTGGTGATGCCGGTCAGTTGCAGTCGCGGGATGCTCACATCGACGTCCTTTTTGGGTTGTTATTGCAGGGATTCTGCCTTTGCGTGGCGGCCGTCATGCCGCCACCGCGACGCCATCGGGACGCCGCAGGGACGCGGCCACCGTCTTGATCTGCTCGCGCAGCCAGCGCCCGGACGCCGACGCGTGCGTGCGTTCGTGCCACAGCTGGTAGTACATCATGCGGGGGAAGGTCGCCGGACAGTCCAGCACCTTCACCGGCAGGCTGTCGGTGAACCGCTCGCAATACTGGCGCCCGGTGGTCAGTACCAGCAGGCTGCCGGCCACCATGGACGGGATCAGGGCAAAGTGCGGGCAGCGTGCCGTGATGTTGCGCACCAGCCCCTGGCTGGCCAGGTGGTCGTCGATGAATCCACGGGCACCCGGGTGGGTGGGCGTGGGCGCGATGTGTTCGGCACTGAGCCAGGCCTCGACATCCCATCCCCTGCGGACGGCGGGGTGCTGGGCCGACACGAGACTGACCACCTCGTCGCCGAACAGCCGGCCCAGGTGCAGGTCTTCCGGTGGCTTGGGCCAGCTGCCGATGACCACGTCGTAATGCCCCTGAGCCAGATGCTGGCGGTAGTCGCCGTCGGCGGACAGCGGATGGATCTCGATACGGGCGCCCGGGGCATGGCTCTTGATCTGGGTGACCAGCTGCGGCAGGAACAGCGGATCGAGGTAGTCGCTGGCCGCCAGGCTGAAGGTCTGGCCGGATGTGGCCGGGTCGAAGCTGCGCGCCTGGGCAAACAGGGTTTCTGCGCTGCGCAGGATTTCGGCGGCCGGCTCGATCATGCGCAAGGCCGCCACCGTGGGCACCATGCCCGAGCCCGAACGCACCAGCAACGGGTCGCCGGCCAGCTCGCGCAGGCGCCTGAGCGACGCGCTGACCGCCGGCTGGTACATGCCCAGGCGCAAGGCCGCACGCGAGACACTGCGCTCGGTCAGCACGGTGTGCAGCACGCGGATGAGGTGCAGATCGATCTTGTCGAACATGGACATGTATTTCATACCCGGACACTGTATGCGGGAATGGATGATCAGGCATTGCCTTCATACGACTGAGCATATGTCGTGCCAGGGGTCCGGCGCTATGCTGGGGCGCATGATGCCTCGAAACTACGGACAAACCCTGAGATTCCTGCGCCGCGGCGAACCGGTGACGCTTCACCAGGTCCCGCCTGACCGGACCTTGCTGGACGTCCTGCGGGAAGACCTGCACCTGAGCGCAACCAAGGAAGGCTGCGGCGAGGGCGACTGTGGCGCCTGCACCGTCGTGATCGGCGAGGCGGTGAACGGACAGCTGCGCTACCGGGCCATCAACAGCTGCATCCGGCTGGCCCATTCGGTCGATGGCATGGCCGTCTGGACGGCCGACGATCTGGCGGCCAGGACCGGCCCTGACCAGACAGCCCCGGCCCTGCACCCGTGCCAGGAAGCCATGGTGCAGTGCCATGGCAGCCAGTGCGGCTTCTGCACGCCCGGCTTTGTCATGAGCCTGTTCGGCATGTACCAGACGCATATTGCGCCCAGGGGCGGCCCGGCGGCGCACGTGCCGAGCGGCCAGGGCATCACCCGGGAGCAGGCCCAGGCCGACCTGTCGGGCAACCTGTGCCGTTGCACCGGCTACCGCCCCATTCTGGATGCCGCCCAGCAAATGGGCAGCCTGCCGCTGCCGGATGGCTGTGCGGTCGACGAAGCCGCCACCGTGGCCGCGCTCAAGGCCTTGGGCACCCGCCCCGCCCGTGATGTGCCCTACCAGCGGCCCACCACCCTTGTGCGGCTTCTGCAAGCGAGGCAGGCGCGCCCTGGTGCGCAACTGGTGGCCGGGTGCACCGATGTGGGGCTGTGGGTGACCAAGCAGCACCGGCGTCTGCACCAGGTCATTGACGTCACGGGTGCGCGCGAACTGCAGCGCATCGAGACCTACCGTCACCATATCGCCATCGGCGCCGGCGTCACGCTGGCCGACGCTTTTGAGGCGCTGGTGTCCGAGCGACCGTCGCTGAAGACTTTCACCCAACGCTTTGCCGGCCTGCCGGTGCGCAACTCAGGCACCCTGGGTGGCAACGTGGCCAACGGCTCGCCCATCGGCGACTCCATGCCCTTGCTGATCGCCCTCGGGGCCAGCGTGGTGCTCATGCGCTGGAAGAAGACACGGGCTGGCGGCGAAGTCGCCCACCGCGAGTTGCGGCTCGAAGACCTCTACACGGGCTACCGGACCAGTGTCATGCGTGCCGACGAGGTTCTGGCCTGGATCAAGGTGCCCCGACCGGTGCCCGGCGAAACGCTGAAGGTCTACAAGATCAGTAAGCGCTTCGACGACGACATCTCGGCGGTGTGCCTGGCGCTGAACCTGCACATCGAAGACAACGTGGTGCGCTCGGCCTCGATCGGCGCTGGCGGTGTGGCGGCCACACCCGCCCGTGCCCGCCGGACCGAGGCCGCCCTGACCGGACAGGACTGGAACGCCAACACCGTGATGGCCGCGCAAGCCATCATGGGCGAAGAATTCCAGCCGATCAGCGACATGCGCGCCAGCGCGGGTTACCGCCATGCCGTGCTGGTCAACCTGCTCAAACGCTACTGGCTGGAGAGCCAGGGCCTGCAAGGCATCAACCTGGAAGATGCCGCGATGACGGAGGTGCCAGCATGAATGCGCCCGACCTCAAACTTGTGGCGAACAACGCCGAAGCACCCGCTGCGGGTCAGTCCCGTGCTCATGAAAGCGCGCGTGCCCAGGTGACGGGCACTGCCACCTACGTCGACGACATCCCGGAAGTGCGCGGCACGCTGCACGCCGCGCCGGTGTGCTCGCCGCTGGCACACGGGATCCTCAAGGGCATCGATGCCAGCGCGGCGTTGGCCCTGCCCGGGGTACGCGGCTTCATCGGTCCCGACGACATACCCGGCGACCGGATGCTCGCGGCTTTTGCCCACGACGAACCCGTCTTTGCCCTGGAGAAGGTGGAATACCTTGGCCAGGTCGGTGGCCTGGTCGTGGCCGAGGACGCCATGACTGCCCGTCGCGCAGCCCGCCTGGTGAAATGGGACATCGAACCGCTGGAACCTGTGCTCACGCCGCAGCAGGCCCACGGCAGGCAAAGCTATGTGTTGCCGCCCGTCCACGTGACGCGCGGCGCCGCCACGGCCGCACTGCAGCGTGCATCGCACACGCTCGAAGGCAGCTTCGAGGTGGGCGGTCAGGAACACTTCTACCTGGAAGGCCAGATCGCCTATGTGCTGCCCTGGAACAGCATCAATGGTGGGTCTACAGCAGCACCCAGCACCCGGGCGAAGTGCAGCACTGGGTCGCGCACGCACTGGGTCTGTCCAGCCACGCCGTGACGGTGGAATGCCGTCGCATGGGCGGCGGCTTCGGTGGCAAGGAAACCCAGGCCGGCCACCTGGCGGTCTGGGCGGCCATTGCAGCCAACCGCATGCGCTGTCCGGTCAAGCTGCGCCTGGACCGCGATGACGATTTCATGATCACTGGCAAGCGCCATCCGTTGCTTACCGCTACCGGGTCGGGTTCGACGATCGCGGCCGGCTGAGCGGACTGGAACTGGACATGCTGGCCAACTGCGGCTTCAGTGCCGACCTGTCCGGCCCGGTGGCGGACCGCGCCATCTTCCACGCCGACAATGCCTATTTCCTGGAAGACGTGGCGATCCATTCGTACCGTTGCAAGACGAATACCCAGAGCCACACCGCATACCGTGGCTTCGGCGGTCCGCAAGGTGTGATCGTCATCGAGCGCATCATGGGCGACATCGCGCGCCACCTGGGCCTGGACGCCCTGGACGTGCGCCTGGCCAACCTGTATGGCGTCGACGAGCGCAACGTCACCCACTACCAGATGGCGGTGGAAGACAACATTCTGGAGCCGCTGATCACCACACTGGCGCACGGCGCCAGCTACCGCGAACGTGCCGACCAGATCGCCCAATGGAACGCCGGCAGTCCGGTCATCAAACGCGGCATCGCACTCACACCGGTCAAGTTCGGCATCAGCTTCACCGCCACCCTGTTCAACCAGGCGGGCGCACTGGTGCATGTCTACACCGACGGCAGCGTGCAGGTGAACCATGGCGGCACCGAGATGGGCCAGGGCCTGAACACCAAGGTCGCCGCCATCGTGGCCGATGAACTGGGCGTGCCCTTCGAGCGCGTGCTCTCCACCGCCAGCGACACCAGCAAGGTGCCCAATGCCAGCGCCACTGCCGCATCCAGCGGAACCGATCTCAACGGCCGCGCAGCGCAGTTTGCCGCCCGTCAGGTGCGCCAGAACCTGGCCGCCTTCGTCGCCGGACTCGATGGCGTGGGAGCCGGATCGGTGCGCTTCGGCAACGGCGAAGTGGCCACCGACAAGACGACCCGTCGCTGGGAAGACGTCGTGAGCGCCGCGTACGCCAACCGCATCCAGCTCTGGAGCGACGGCTTCTACCGAACGCCCAAGATCCACTACGACAAGCACACCATGCTGGGGCGCCCGTTCTACTACTTCGCCTATGGCGCGGCGGTGACCGAGGTGGCCATCGACACGCTGACCGGCGAGAACCGTGTGCTCAAGGTGGACATCCTGCACGACGTGGGCCGCAGCATCAACTTAGGCCTAGACATCGGCCAGATCGAAGGCGGCTTCGTGCAGGGCATGGGCTGGCTGACCACCGAGCAGCTGGTCTGGAGTGGCACGGGGATGCTGCGGACCCACGCCCCCAGCACCTACAAGATACCGGCCACAGGCGATGTGCCGGCGCACTTCAAGGTCGAGCTCTGGCCCGAGCCTAACCGCGAAGACAACGTGCACGGAAGCAAGGCCGTGGGCGAACCACCCTTCATGCTGGCCATCAGCGTCTACGAGGCGCTGCGCGATGCCGTGGCACAGGCCGGTGGCAAGCCCGAGGCCATGAACGCCCCGGCCACCGCCGAGGAGGTGCTGCGCGCCGTACAGGGCCTGTGAGGCCCGCACGACACCCACACATGGTCAGGCCCAGTGGGCCTTGAATTCCTGCGCGTATTGCTCCAGGCGTATGGGGGCCTGGCCGGTGATGTGCGTCACGCCGTCGGTGATGCGCTCGGCAAAGCCTGCCTTGAACGCGCCCAGGATCACCAGCAGGAACTCGGTGTAGTCCGGCGGCACGCCGGCGCCCAGCAGGCCCTGGCGCATCGCGTCTTCGGAGATCTCTGTGTAACCGATGGTCCGGCCGGCGGCCTGGGACAGGATGGCCGCCACCTGCGCGTGGTCCAGTGACTCGCTTCCGGTCAGATCATGCGCCGCGTTGGCGAAGCTGTCCGACGTCAGCAACCGGGCGGCCACGGCGGCGACATCCCGCGTGTCGATGAAACTGCCCCTGGCATCGCCCACCGGCAGGAAGATCTGGCCCTGGGTCTGGATGCCGTGCAGCCAGAACGTATGGAAGTTCTGCATGAACCAGTTGGGGCGGATCACGTTCCACACCAGACCGGATTGTTCCAGGTGCAACTCGGCGCGGCGCAGCGGATGCTGTCGTCAGCGTTGGCACCCATGGCCGACAGCATAAGCACCTTGCGCACACCGGCGGCCTTGGCGGCATCGATCGCGGGATTCAGCAGTTCGTGCTGGTTGGCATAGCCGGGCGGGCACATCAGAAACAGCTGGTCGACGCCGGTCAGCGCGCTGGCCAGGCCTTCACCGCTGGCGAGGTTCACGTGGACGTCGTTCGGGGCGGTTGCGGCGCGGCTGGTGGCGCGGCGCACGGTGTGCCCCTGGGCTTCAAGCAGGGAAACCAGGGTGGAGCCGATCTGGCCGTTGGCGCCGGTGACAAGAGTGGTGGTCATGGAAATACTCCGGATGGGTTGGACAGGGCGCCAGTTTCCATCCGGAAAGGAAAGACGAAAATGCATGAAAGTCTTTATTTCATGTCTGATCGTATTTAAAATTCAGCCCCATGGACATTCTTTCTGACATTCTCCATGTCACCGGTCTGAAGCGTCGCCTGCTCGACCTGCATGCACTCACGCCCGGCACGGCACTGCGCTTTCCCTGCGACCGCAGCTTCGGCCTGCACGCTGTCGTTCGGGGACAGGCCTTTGTGCATGCCCCCAATCTGGGCGACCCACTGGAGCTGCAGGCCGGCGACCTGGTCCTGATGGCACGCGGCTGTGTGCATCTGCTCTCACTGGAGCGCAAGCCGCCATCGCGCCGTGTGACGGTGCCTGTTGCCGTGTTTGCAGGTGCGGAACCGGTGGCCGGACACGCGGGTGAAGTGGCACGAAGCACCCAGGTCGTGAGCGCCGCCTACCAACTGTGGCACGACCCCCTGCATCCTTTCCTGCGCAGCCTGCCACCGTGGTTCGTGATACGTGGTCACTCGTTGCCTCAGCTGTCGCCCCTGCCACTGACCCTGGGCCTGCTCGATCATGAGCTGGGCGACCTGGGCCTGGGCGCCACATCGGCCACACACGGCCTGCTGGACGCCCTGTTTGCCTTCGCCCTGCGCGAGATCGCCGAACGCGAGAATCCGGACGCCCCTGGCTGGCACCATGCTGTGGCAGACCGCCCTATCCGGCAGGTGCTCACGCTCATGCACGGCAACCTGGCTCATGGCTGGACGCTGGAGGAACTGGGTCTGCAGGTGGGGCTGTCCCGGTCGGCACTGGCCGAGCGGTTCCGCCTTGCACTGGGCGACACGCCACTGAACCACCTGCGTACCCTGCGCATGCAGAAGGCAATGCAGTTGCTGGCCGACACCGGCCAGACGCTGGAGCAGGTGGCGCAGGCGGTCGGCTACCAGGATGCCTTCGGCTTCTCCAAAGTGTTCAAGCGCACCACCGGCCAGTCACCACGCCAGTTCCGTGAGCAGGATGCGACGGACCGCCAGACGCCATGGCGCTTCCAGGAGGCCTGAAACGGTGAGGAGTAAAGTATCGCCCTCGTCCCTCGCCCGACCTTCCGGATACCAGAACCATGTCCCTGCCTCCCTGCCCGAAATGCCAGTCCGAGTTCACCTACGAAGATGGCGGCCTCTACATCTGCCCCGAGTGTGCCCATGAGTGGAGCACGGCCGGCACCGGCGAACCCGTTGAAGAAGCCAGGGTCTGGAAAGACGCCTTCGGCAACGTGCTGGCCGACGGCGACAGCGTGACCCTGATCAAGGACCTCAAGCTCAAGGGATCTTCGTCGGTTATCAAGGTCGGCACCAAGGTCAAGAACATCCGGCTGGTCGAGGGCGACCACGACATCGACTGCAAGATCGATGGCTTTGGCGCCATGCAGCTCAAGTCCGAGTTCGTGAAGAAGAACTGAGGCGCCATGGGCCGCATCGTCGTCTACTGCCAGCCTGGCGCAAAGCAGACGCAATGCGTCGGCCTGCACGACGGCAAGCCCAAGATCCAGCTCAAGGCGCCGCCGGTCGATGGCGCGGCCAACAAGGCGCTGGTGGCCTTCCTGTCCGACGTGTTTGACGTACCCAAGTCGGCCATCAGCATCGAGCTGGGTGCTTCGGGCCGCACCAAGCGGGTCGAAGTGGCGGGCCTGAGCGACGAGGAACTCAGCCGCCGGCTGCTCGCGCCGGCATGAACGCCGTGCTGCCCGGCCGGCCGGGCAGTGAGAGCTGCACTTCGGCCGGCGCGGTCCGCGCCAGCAGCCGACCTTTGCACCACACCTTCAAGCGCGTCGCGCGCAGACGGATTGCCTCCACCGCATCGCGTGCCTGCAACAACACGAAGCTGGCGTCTCTGCCCGCCTCGATGCCGTAACCCGCCAGCCCCATCACCTTCGCCGCGTTCACCGTCACCGCATCGAAGCACTGGCGCATGCCGGCCTGGCTGGTCATCTGTGCCACGTGCAGGCCCATGTGCGCCACCTCCAGCATGTCGCCACTGCCCAGGCTGTACCAGGGGTCCATCACGCAGTCGTGTCCGAAAGCGACCGTCACGCCGGCGGCCATGAGTTCGGGCACGCGCGTCATGCCGCGCCGTTTCGGATAGGTGTCGTGCCGGCCTTGCAGTGTGATGTTGATCAGCGGATTGGCGACCGCGCTCACACCGCTTTCGGCGACCAGCGGGATCAGCTTGCTCACATAGTAGTTGTCCATGCTGTGCATGGACGTCAGGTGCGAACCGTTGACGCGGCCCTGCAGGCCCAGGCGCTGGGTCTCGTACGCCAGCGTTTCAATATGGCGGGAAAGCGGGTCGTCGCTCTCGTCGCAGTGCATGTCCACTGGCAGGCCTCGCGCCGCGGCCAGCTCGCACAGCAGCTTCACGCTGGCCGCCCCGTCCGCCATGGTGCGCTCGAAGTGCGGAATGCCGCCGACCACGTCCACGCCCAGGTCGAGCGCGCGTTTCAGGTTGTCGAGGCCGCCTTTCGAGCGCAGCACGCCGTCCTGCGGGAAGGCGACCAGTTGAACGCCCATGTACGGAGCGACTCGCTTCTTCACTTCGAGCATCGCGCGCACCGGCAACAGGCTCGGGTCGCTGGTGTCCACATGGCTGCGGATCGCCAGCAGGCCTTTGGCCACCGCCCAGTCGCAGTAGGCCAGCGCGCGCTCGACCAGCGCCTCCTCGGTCAGCAATGGCTTGAGTTCGCCCCACAGCGCGATGCCTTCGAGCAAGGTGCCGCTCTGGTTGACGCGCGGCAGCCCGTAGCTCAGTGTCGCGTCCATGTGAAAGTGCGGGTCGCAGAATGGGGGACTCAGCAACTGGCCCGCGGCATCAACGGTCTCATGTGCGGGCGCTCGCAGGCCCTCGTTCACTTCGACAATGCGCTCACCCTGCACCGCGACGGACATGTCGCACCGACCATCGGGCAGAGTGGCGTTGGTGATCAGCAGATCCAGCATGGCGTCATTGTGTGCCGAAGATGCGGTCGCCCGCGTCGCCCAGACCTGGCAGGATGTAGCCGTGCTTGTTGAGCTGGCGGTCAATGGCGGCGGTGTAGACGGGCACGTCCGGGTGGGCCTTTTCCATGGCAGCCAGTCCCTCAGGACAGGTCAGCAGGCAGACGAACTTGATGGACTTGGGGTTGCATTCCTTAAGACGGTCGATGGCCGCGATGGCCGAGTGCCCTGTGGCCAGCATCGGATCGACCACGATGGCATCGCGCTCGTTCATCTCGGGCGGCATCTTGAAGTAGTACTCGACTGCGGTCAGCGTTTTGGGATCGCGGTACAGGCCGATGTGCCCACGCGAGCGCCCGGCACCACGCTGAGCATGCCGTCCAGGATGCCGTTGCCGGCGCGCAGGATGGACACGAACACCAGCTTCTTGCCGTCGATGACCTTGCCGGTCATGCGCTCCAGTGGCGTCTCGATCTCGAGGTCCTGCATGGGCATGTCCCGCGTGACCTCGTAGGTCATCAACATGGACAGCTCGTTCAGCAGACGCCGAAAGCTGTTCGTGCTGGCATCCTTGCAGCGCATGAGGGTGAGCTTGTGCTGCACCAGCGGGTGGTTCACGACGTGTACGTTGCTCATGGGAGTGCCTCGTGGGTTTCATCAATTCAATCGGGACCATCAGAACACGGTACCGTCGCTGACGATGTTCAGGGGCGGCAAGCCATCGCGCAGTCGCTGGGCCAGCAGCCGCCCGGCAGCCCAGGTGCCGCCTTCGAGCACGCAGGCCAGGGGCATCTGTCCGGCATCGAGGTTCAGTTCGGCGCGCACCAGGGGGGCCAGTTCATCGAGCAATGCCACCGTGAGCGCCCGCCATTCGACGATGAACGCATCGCCCGCCTGCCAGGCACGCGTATCCCAGTCCGCCGCCAAGGGCTTCAGAATGCCGGCGTCGATCAGGAGGCCGCCATTGCGGTACTCGGGCAGGCCGGTCAGGGCGTCCAGTCCGGTCACCGCGACACCGGCCCACTCGAAGGGCTCCAGCAGCGAATAGGTCAGCCACTGCGAGAGCTTGTGGAAGGGCATCCAGCCCGCACTCAGCCCTCGCCCTGAACCGCCGGATGGCGCCAGCAGTCACCCAGTGGCTCGCCCGCAATGGTGTTCTGCGCCGGCCAGATGGCCGACAGGCTCTCCAGCAACCGCACCAGGATGGCGTGTGCCTGCACCGATCCCGAGCCATCCGCCGTCAGGACATCGAACAGGGCACCGGGCCGCCCCCGCACGCCGAACACCGCTGGCTGGCTGGCCAGCATGTCGCCCAGCCGACGCAGCAACGCTGCACGCCCCTCCAGCCCCACCAGCGGGTTGTCCGGCCCGACCTGGAAGGCCTCGGCCAGCCGGGCCGCCGTCACGGCGCGCAGCCCTGCGGCATCGGCGCACAGCGGTCGTTGCGGGTCGCCGGAAAACAGTCCGCCCAGAAAGGCATGCAGGCTGGCCACACCCAGGCCCTCGGACCGCCCCAGGCGCTGGCCGGTCTCGGCCTCGACATAGCCCCAGTCGGCACCGGCGCCCGCATCCAGCAAGACGCTGACCAGCACGAGGTCGATCTGCACCCGTGCGCGCTCGGCTTCGCCAATGGCGCCGAGGGCCGCGTCCAGCCATCCACGACGTTCCACCCCGCCGGCCTCGAAGTGGCGCCAGCGGCTGTGATACGGAATACGACCATCCGGAAAACGCCCGCGTGTCAGCTCGGCCACGATGTGCGCGGCCGGCCCCAGGGCTGCGTCGTTGACGGCGAACAGGTCGGAATCCCCTGCCCTGGCCCGCGCCAGCAACCCGTGCGCGCGTTCCCGAATGGCATCCGCGGTACGCAAGTCACGCGCCGCGGCCGCCGGTGAGTGCTGGCCAGCGTCGATCATGCGCCCAGCGCCCGGCCCTTGGCCTTCTTCAGTTCGTCAGCGTCGGGCACGGCGCCTGGCGTGAAGTAGCCCGCAGCCATCTTGGCGTCCATCTCGACCCGCGCGTCCGCCGGAATGAGTTCGTCCGGGATGTTGACACGCTCGCCCACCTCGATGCCCGAACCGGTGATGGCGTCGTACTTCATGTTGCTCATCGACACCAGACGATGGATCCGGGTGATGCCCAGCCAGTGCAGCACGTCGGGCATCAGTTCCTGGAAGCGCATATCCTGCACGCCGGCCACACATTCGGTGCGGGCAAAGTACTGGTCGGCCGTGTCGCCGCCCACCTGCCGCTTGCGCGCGTTGTAGACCAGGAACTTGGTCACCTCGCCCAGCGCGCGCCCCTCCTTGCGCGAATAGGCCACCAGGCCGACGCCGCCGCTTTGCGCACCCTGGATGCACTCCTCGATGGCATGCGTCAGATAGGGTCGGCAGGTGCAGATGTCGGAGCCGAACACATCGGAGCCGTTGCACTCGTCGTGCACGCGCGCGGTCAGCGTGACGTCGGGGTTGGCCAGGTCGCGCGGGTTGCCGAAGATGTAGACCGTCTGCCCGCCGATCGGCGGCAGGAACACCTCCAGATCGGAGCGCGTGACCAACTCCGGATACATGCCTCCGGTCTCCTCGAACAGCACGCGGCGCAGGTCGGCTTCGCTGCACCCGAAGCGCCGCGCCACCCCAGGCAGATACCACACGGGCTCCACAGCCACCTTGGTCACGACGGCCGCTCCGCCCGCCGTCAGCAGGCTGCCATCGGGTATCAACCGCCCCTTCTGCACGGCGTCGATCACCTCCGGCAGCAGCACATGGGCCTGGGTCACGGCGATGGTGGGCCGGATGTCGTAGCCGGCGGTCAGTTCGGCTGCATAGACATCGGCCACCTCGGCACCCCAGGGGTCCAGGCTCACGATCTTTCCCGGGTCGCTCCACTGGGGATACGGGCCGATCACATCGGTCGGTGCGGTGTTGGTCAGGTCGGCCTTGTGCTCGCGCCTGAGCGCACCGGCGGCGACCGCCAGGGCCCGGTAGACGCTGTAACTGCCGCTGTGGGTACCAATCACGTTGCGGTGCGAGCGGTTCGTCGTGGTCCCGACCACCGGTCCGCGCTCACGCGCCGTACCGGCCCCCCAGGCGATCGGCAGGGCACCGAATCCGCCGGAGTGCGAGGTCAGCCGGATGTGGCGAGGATGCGGCGTCTGGGTCGCATCCGGGACGTTGGCAGGTGAGGCAGAAGTGTCGTCGGGCATGAGGCTATCTCGTGGCAAGGCCCAGTCAGGCCGGTCGACAGTGGCGCTTCTGAGGGCGCCGCCGTCTCTGTCATTGCACCAAGCAAGGGCAGTGCCAGCCATGAGACTGCCGGGTGCATGCACCGTCTATACGTACATTCCCGGCCTTGTGCAGGCCATCGGTGGCTCTTGCACCTCCGTCAAGCCAAACTACCTCAGACTTTCTAGAATGCCTGCATGACGACCAGACCTGTTCTACCACCGCTACGCATCGCCGTTCTAGGGGCGGGCGCCGTCGGCTGCTACTACGGCGGCATGCTGGCCCGCGCCGGCCATCCCGTCACCCTGATCGGCCGCCGGCAGCACGTCCAGGCCATCCAGTCGGCCGGACTGCGCATGCAGACCCTGTCTTTCGACGAGGCAGTCCCGCTGCAGGCCAGCACCGCGGCTGAAGCCGTGACCGGCGCAGACGTGGTGTTGTTTGCGGTCAAGTCACCCGACACCGAGGCGGCCGGACACCAGATGAAACCCCACCTGGCGCCCGGCGCACTGGTGCTGTGCCTGCAGAACGGCGTGGACAATGCCGAGCGCCTGCGGGCCGAACTGCCCGACCACGAGGTGGCGGCAGCGGTGGTGTATGTGGCCACCGAGATGGCCGGCCCCGGGCACCTGCGACACCACGGTCGTGGTGAACTGGTCATCGAACCATCCGCACGCAGCGTCGAACTGGCGCAGGCCCTCGAGGCTGCCGGCGTTCCGACCGAGATCAGCCACAACGTGCGCGGCGCGCTGTGGGCCAAACTGATCCTCAACTGCGCCTACAACGCACTGTCCGCCGTGGGCCGCATCGCTTACGGTGACCTCGTGCAGCGCCCGGGCGTGACCGACCTGATGCGCGACGTGGTGGCCGAGTGCCGCGCAGTGGCCGCCGCCGATGGCGTGAACATCCCCGGCGATGTCGAGGCAGCCGTGCGCCGCATCGCAGAGTCCATGCCTACACAGTACTCGTCCACCGCACAGGACCTGATGCGCGGCAAGCCCAGCGAGATCGACCACCTCAATGGCTATGTGGTGCAGCGCGGCCAGGCACTGGGAGTGCCGACACCGGCGAACCGGGCCCTGTGGGTGGTCGTCCGCCTGGCGGAAAGCGCGACACGCGCCTGAATCCGCTCGATACCGGCCGGTAAAATCGCGCCCCGTCGACCACCCATCGACCATTTGCCACCGACATCCGTCATCCACATGCAGTACTCTGTTTCGCACCACAAGCTCAAGCTCATTCTCTCGGCCCAGGGCATCAAGAGCGGCGACGCCGCCGCCATCGACGCCCTGTTCGGCGGCCGGGACGGCTACTACTGGTACGGCACCCTGCGCGACATGTGCCCCGAGGGCAAGACCCTGTCCTGGGACAACCAGTACGCCATGGTCAACGCCATCCAGGCCTACGAAAACGCCGCCGCCGAAGAAGACGAGATGCCGCCGGAAAAGCCCACCGCCGCGCACATCGCGGCGATCTCCAAGCTGCTGGCCGATCCGGTCTGACCAGAGCCAATCGGGCGAGGAACCTTCATGACAGCCGATCCGAAAGCGACCGCCCCAGACCACCTCCCCCGCTGCCGCTGGTGCGACGCCGCCCCCGAATTCCCGGCCTACCACGACCATGAATGGGGGTTCCCGGTCTCGGACGACCAGCGCCTGTTCGAGAAGGTCTGCCTCGAAGCCTTCCAGTCAGGCCTGTCGTGGCGCACCATCCTGAGCAAACGCGAGAATTTTCGCCGTGCCTTCCTCGGATTCGATTTCAACCGCATCGCTGCCTTCGGCCCCGAGGATGTCGAACGCCTGCTGCAGGACGAAGGCATCGTGCGCCATCGCGGCAAGATCGAAGCGGTGATCCGCAACGCGGCAGCCGCGCAGGCCCTGGTGAACGAGTTTGGTTCGCTGGCCGCCTACTTCTGGCGCTTCGAACCCGATCCTGCCACGCTGCCCGCACCACAGACAGCATCCACCCATGCGGCGTCCATCGCCCTGTCGAAAGACCTCAAGAAGCGCGGCTGGGTCTTCGTCGGACCGACCACCGCCTACGCCTTCATGCAGGCCATGGGCCTGGTCAACGACCATGAAACGGGCTGCCACGTGCGGGACAAGGTGGCGGCGGCACGCCGGGCGTTCACGGTGCCAGGCTAAGCGTTCCGGACAGGCTCCGGAACCGCCGTCCAGCCTTCACCGGGCCCCGCCACCCCACCAGGATCGGCGCTGGTCCTGCATCCTGGCCTTCTGCTCCTTCGTCAGCACCGCATCCATGGCGCTTCTGGCCTCGATGCCGTTTTCGAGCATCTGCCGCTGCAGGTCCGCCAGCTGCATGGACGATTTGCCCACCGCCGACTTGTCGGGCCTGTCGGCATCCAGCAAGGACTGCATGCGGTTCTGCTCCTCCACCATGCGCCCCATGAGGTCCCAGTTCTTCTGGTGCAGGTCGGCCTGGATCTGATTGATCTTCCCGCGTTGCTGCTCGCTCAGGTCAGGAACGAACCAGGCACCGCCCATCATCCCGGGACCCATGCCACCGTTGCCCCAGCCACCCATCATGCCCGGGCCCATGCCACCATAACCCCAGCCACCCATCATGCCGGGCCCCATGCCACCGTAACCCCAGCCACCCATCATGCCGGGCCCCATGCCACCGTAACCCCAGCCACCCATCATGCCGGGCCCCCAGTTGCCGCCACCCGGACCGCCTCCCTGCATCATCATGCCCGGGCCATAGGTGGGCGGATTCTGCGCCTGTGCTGTCAGCATCCCTGCCGCCAATGCGGCCGCCATTGCCATGACGGCCCATGGTCTGCCTGCCTTGTTCATCGTCTGCTCCATTGGATTGACCGGGCGGCCCCCGGCGGCCGCATGGCGCCGCGTCATGCAGACGGCGATATATACGCCTGCTGACAGGAATTGCAAGCCAGCCGCCGATCTGGAGTGCATCATCCAACGCTTGCGGACCGCGCCCGTTACAGTGGAACCGATCAGGAGCCTCTGCATGCAATTGACCGTCAACAAGACCGTTCATGAAATCGATGTCGAGCCCGACATGCCGTTGCTGTGGGTGCTGCGCGATGAACTCGGCATCACCGGACCGAAGTACGGTTGCGGCATCGCCAGCTGCGGCGCCTGCACCGTGCACATTGACGGCGCGGTCGTGCGCTCGTGCTCGATGCCGGTCGGACAGGTCCAGGGCGCTGTGACCACCATTGAGGGGCTGGGCACGCCCGAGGCCCTGCACGTGGTCCAGAAAGCCTGGATCGCCCACCAGGTGGCCCAGTGCGGCTACTGCCAGTCGGGTCAGATCATGGCCGCGGCAGCCCTGCTGGCGTCCAACCCAGCCCCCACCGATGCCGAGATCGACACGGCCCTGTCGGGCAACCTGTGCCGCTGCGGCACCTATCCGCGCATCCGCGAAGCGGTCAGATCGGCAGCCCGCGCCGTGAACGGAGGCGGGCAATGAGCCGGCCATCCCGCCCCGGACGCCGCGCCTTCCTGGTCGCATCGGCGGCCATCGCCGGTGGCGTGGCCTTCGGCACCTACCTGGTGCGGCGGACACCGGCCAACCCCCTGCACACCGACCGGAACGAAGGTGAGGCTGTCTTCAACCCCTGGGTGAAGGTCGATGCCACCGGCGTCACCCTGATCGCCCCGCATACCGACCTGGGCCAGGGCGTGCGCTCGGTGCAGGCGGCCCTGATCGCGGAGGAAATGGACCTGGCCTGGGGCCAGTTCCGGGTCGAGCCCGGACCACCCAGCGCCGCCTACTACAACACCGCGCTGGCCGGTGAGCAGGCCCCCTTTCTGTCCACCGACACGGGTGCAACGGCCCAGGCGGTGCGCGCCACGCTGGGCGCCGTGTTCAAGGTCATGGGACTGCAGATGACCGGCGGGTCAAGCACCGTCGCGGACAGCTTTGTCAAGCTGCGTCAGGCGGGTGCCGTCGCGCGTGAAACGCTCAAGCTGGCGGCATCCCGCCAGAGCGGCGTCTCGCCGGAGCAATTGCGGACGGAAAACGGCGCGGTCATCCTGCCCGATGGCCAGCGCCTCGCGTACACGGCCCTGGCCGGTGCTGCCAGCGCCATCGATCCGGTGCAGGACGTGCCGCTGCGCGATCCGTCCCAATGGCGCCTGATCGGCCAGCCGATGCCCAGGCTGGACATCATCCCCAAGTCCACCGGCACACTGACATTCGGCATCGACCTGCGCCTGGATGGCATGCTGCATGCGGCGGTCCGGGTCAATCCGCGCCAGGGTGGACCCATGCTGGATTTCGACGACCGGGAAGCCAGGGCCATGCGCGGGGTGAAGCATGTCGTGCCGGTCACGAACGGCGTCGCTGTCGTTGCCGACAACACCTGGCGCGCCTTCCAGGCGGTCAATGCCATCCGTATCGACTGGGGTCCCGCCCCCTACCCGGCCAGTCAGGCCGACCACTGGGGCGCTGTGTCGGCGTCCTTCATTGACGAGCGGCTGGACCGGACATGGCGCGACGATGGACAAGTGGAATCGGCTCTGGATGGCAACGCCATCGCGGCTGAGTACCGGGCACCCTATCTGGCCCATGCGCCCCTGGAGCCCCTGTCTGCCGTGGTGCAGGTGTCGCCGCAACGGGTGGATGTCTGGGTCGGCACCCAGGTACCCCGCTTTGCCCAGGAGAAGGTGGCCTCGATCACCGGCGTGAACGTGGAGCAGGTTCACCTGCACAACCAGTACTGTGGTGGCAGCTTCGGCCACCGGCTGGAGTGCGAGAACATCACCCTCGCAGCCGAGGTGGCAGCACAGATACCGGGCGTCCCCGTCAAGCTGACGTTCAGCCGCGAGGAGGATTTTGCGCACGACTTTCCGCGCCAGATCACGATGAGCCGCGCACGCGGCAGCACGAGGGATGGTCAGGTCGAGGCGTTGTCGCTGGACATCGCCTCGGTGTCTGCGGTGGCATCGCAGATGGCGCGGCTGGGCCAGCCAATGCCCGGACCAGACGGCCAGATTGCCGCAGGCGCATGGAATCTGCCTTATGTGCTGCCGCACTTCCGGATGCGTGCCTATCGGGTGCCGGAACTGGCCCCGACCAGTTCCTGGCGCTCGGTGGGCGCATCGTCGGCAGGCTTTTTTGCGGAAGGCTTTCTGGATGAACTGATCCACGCCGCCGGCGCCGATCCGATGCTGGAGCGTCTGCGACTGACACAACATTCTGCGGCACGCCGGGTCCTGGATACCGTGGCCGCGATGTCGGACTGGCAGGGCCCAAGGCCGGGCGCAGGCCGGGGTCGCGGGGTGGCCTTCGTCGAATCGTTTGGCGTCCCCTGTGCCCAGGTGGTCGAAGTCACACAGACGCCCGAAGGCATCCGGATCGACCGGGTATGGGTTGCCCTGGCGGTCGGCCGGGTCATCGACCCCGTCAACTTCGACAACCAGGTCAAGGGCGGCGTCGTCTGGGGCCTGGGCCATGCGATGAACTGCGAGATCACCTACGAAGATGGCATGGCGCAGCAGACCAACTTCCACGCCTACACCGGCATGCGCCTGTACCAGTGCCCGGCGATCACCGTCCGCGGGGTGGAGAACGACGACGACAAGGTACGGGGTGCGGGTGAACCACCGGTCCCGCCAGCCGCACCGGCGCTGGCCAACGCCATCTTTGCCGCCACCGGACTGCGCCTGCGTGAGATGCCCTTCAGCAGGCAAGTGAAATTCGTCTAGCCGGGGCCGGCATCAGCGGCTTCGCCAACGCGGATTTCACCTGCGCGGTCAAAGACGCTACACTTGTCGCCTGCTCCGGGGTGCACGGACCTGCCCAGGTCCGGCGCTGAGATGGTCATCCGACCGAACCCGTGGAACTTGATCCGGCCAGTACCGGCGAAAGAAGAGCGCATGCCTTGAGGGACCCGACGTGGGGGCTGGTCCGCCTCCACCCAGGTCCACCCGGGCGGTCCTCCGGAGCTGTTCGTTTTCGCAACAGCTTTTCACCCAGGAGACCGCCCGATGAACGCCCCCGACAAACTGCAGCAGCTGCTGACGCTCACCCGCGAGCCCTTTCCGCAGTCCACCAAGGTCTACGTGCCCGGATCGCAGCCCGGCGTGCAGGTGCCCATGCGCGAGATCGCGCTGACCAACGGCGAAACGGTCACGGTCTACGACACCTCCGGTCCCTACACCGATCCGGTCGCCGACATCAACATCCGCCGCGGTCTGGCGCCGGTGCGCAGCGAGTGGGTGGCCGCGCGCGGCGACACCGAGGCCTACGAAGGCCGCAGCCGCGTGGCGCTGGACGATGGTGGCAAGCACGGTGAAACAGCGGACGCTCGCATCGAGGCCTTGCGCGCCGAAGCCGCCGGCCTGCAGCGCCAGCCGCTGCGCGCCAAAGCCGGCCAGAACGTGACCCAGATGCACTACGCGCGCAAAGGCATCGTCACGCCCGAGATGGAGTACATCGCCATCCGCGAGAACGGCAAACGCGAGTGGATGAAGGAATACCTGGGCGACGCCGAGCGCGAAGCCCGCCTGCGCGGCAACGGCATGGGCGCGCGCATCCCCGACATCATCACGCCCGAATTCGTGCGCGACGAAGTGGCACGCGGCCGCGCGGTGATTCCGGCCAACATCAACCACCCCGAGGTGGAGCCGATGATCATCGGCCGCAACTTCCTGGTGAAGATCAATGCCAACATCGGCAACTCGGCCGTGACCTCCTCCATTGAGGAAGAAGTGGAAAAGCTTGTGTGGTCCATCCGCTGGGGCGGCGACACTGTCATGGACCTGTCCACCGGCAAGAACATCCACACCACGCGCGACTGGATCGTGCGCAACAGCCCGGTGCCCATCGGCACGGTGCCGATCTACCAGGCGCTGGAGAAGGTGGGCGGCGTGGCCGAGGACCTCACCTGGGCCATTTTCCGCGACACCCTGATCGAGCAGGCCGAACAGGGCGTGGACTACTTCACCATCCACGCCGGCGTGCGCCTGCCCTTCATCCACCTCACGACGAAACGCCGCACCGGTATCGTCTCGCGCGGCGGCTCCATCCTGGCCAAGTGGTGCATCACCCACCACAAGGAGAACTTCCTCTACACGCATTTCGAGGAAATCTGCGAGATCATGAAGGCCTACGACGTGACCTTCTCGCTCGGTGACGGTCTGCGCCCCGGCAGCGGCGCAGATGCCAACGACGAAGCGCAGTTTGCCGAACTGCGCACGCTGGGCGAGCTGACGCAGATCGCCTGGAAGCACGACGTGCAGACCATGATCGAAGGCCCCGGCCATGTGCCCATGCACATGATCCAGGCCAACATGGACGAGCAGATCAGGCATTGCCACGAGGCACCGTTCTACACGCTGGGCCCGCTGACCATCGACATCGCGCCAGGCTACGACCACATCGCCTCGGCCATCGGCGCGGCCATGATCGGCTGGATGGGCACGGCCATGCTCTGCTACGTGACGCCCAAGGAGCACCTGGGCCTGCCCGACCGGGACGACGTCAAGCAAGGCATCATCGCCTACAAGATCGCGGCCCACGCCGCCGACGTGGCCAAGGGTCACCCGGGACAGCGCGCACGCGATGACGCCATGAGCAAGGCACGCTTCGAGTTCCGCTGGCGCGACCAGTTCGCCCTCGGCCTGGACCCGCAGACGGCCGAGGAATACCACGACGAGACCCTTCCCAAGGACAGCAGCAAGGAGGCGCACTTCTGCTCCATGTGCGGTCCCAAGTTCTGCAGCATGAAGATCACGCAGGACGTGCGCGACTACGCCGCCGCGAAAGGCCTGAGCGAGGATCAGGCCCTGGAGAACCTGACGCATGAGGGCATGGCGCGCAAGAGCGAAGAGTTCAAGGCCGTGGGCGGCGAGTTCTATGTGCCGGTGGATTCGCTGACCAGTCGGTCGCCGGGCCACCCCGGGGACGACGGCACCCCCCCGGTGGGCCAGGCACAGCCTGGGTTGGGGGCCACGGACTCGAAGGCCTGACCCATGGCCCGCATCGGTATCGCGGGCGCCGGCCTGCTGGGCCGACTGCTGGCCTGGCGCCTGTCAGGCCAGCACGATGTGGCGGTGTTCGATCCCGCCAGTGGGCCCGAAGCCCGCAGTGACGGGCAGGGGCCCGCCGGCTTCACGGCGGCCGGCATGCTCAGCCCGCTGGCCGAACTGGACAACAGCGGGCCCGCCATCGCGGCACTGGGTTGGCGCTCCATGTCACTGTGGCGCGAGATCAGCGACGCGCTGGCCTGCATGGCGCCGGGGTCGGCGCAGGCGATGCCGGCGGCCTGTGGCGACTGTTCAGGCTGCGACGGGGTCAGGGGCACGGTCCGCGACGCCACACCGGACGGTTGGCCATTGCGGACCCTGGGCAGCCTCCTCGTGGCCCATGGCAGCGACCTGGGCGCCGCCCGGCGCGTGCTGGCACGCCTGGCCCAGGCGCCTGAACTGGCCGGCGTGGAACAGACACCGCAGCACCTCGACCGCGCCGGGCTGTCGGCACTGGAGCCGGCCATTGACCCGCGCCTGCATGCCTGGCTGCTGCCGGGTGAAGGTCAGATCCTGCCGCTGCAGATCCTGCCGGCGCTGTGTGCTGCCGCGCCGGCCGTCCACTGGCGCTGGAACACCACGGTGGACCGCGTGGCCCCCGGCGCGCTGCATCTGTCCGACGGCCGCACCGAGCGATTCGACCTGGCCGTGGACGTGCGCGGCGTGGGTGCCCGCCCCGACCTGCCGGTACGTGGCGTGCGCGGTGAGGTGGTGTGGCTGCAGGCGCCCGGCGTGACGCTGCACCGGCCGGTCCGTCTGCTGCACCCGCGCCACCGCGTCTACATCGTGCCGCGTCCGTGCGACCACATCGTCATCGGCGCCAGCGAGATCGAAAGCGAAGACCGTTCGCCCGTGAGCCTGCGCAGCGCGGTCGAGCTGATGGCCGCTGCGCAAAGCGTGATGCCCGAACTGGCCGAAGCGCGCATCGTCCACCTGGAGACCAACCTGCGCCCCGCCCTGCCCGACAACGAGCCACGCATCGACCACGAACCCGGCCTGCTGCGCATCAATGGCCTGTACCGGCACGGCTGGCTGCTGGCGCCTGCCCTGGTACAGGACGCACTTGCCCACATCCACCCATGCTGAAGTTCAACGACCTCACACTGCCCTGCCCGGATGGCCTGACGCTGGCGGCCTTGCTGGCCGAACAGGGGGTCCCGGCGGACCAGGTGGCCACTGCCGTCAACGGTGCCTTCATCCCGCGTGCGCAACGCGCCACCACGGTGCTGCAGTCCGGCGATACCGTGCTGACCTTCCAGGCCATCGTCGGCGGCTGAAGCGACCACAGACAGGAGGCAACATGTTCGATGATCTGGCGCAGCGCAGCCTGCGCAACGTGTGGCATCCCTGCACGCAGATGAAACGCCACGAGACCCTGCCGCCCGTGGCCATCGCCCGGGCCGAGGGCCCGTGGCTGGTCGGCACCGACGGCAGGCGCTACCTGGACGCGGTCAGCTCCTGGTGGGTCAACCTGTTCGGCCACAGTCACCCGGCCATGCGCGCCGCGATGGCAGAGCAGATAAATACGCTGGACCATGTGATGCTCGCGGGTTTCACCCACGCACCGGTGGTGGAACTGTCGGAGCGGCTGTCGGCGCTGACCGGCCTGGGCCACGCCTTCTATGCCAGTGACGGCGCCTCGGCCACCGAAATCGCGCTGAAGATGAGCGCGCATTTCTGGCGCAACAGCGGCCGCCCGGCCAAGAGCCGCTTCGTCGGCCTGGCGGGCGGCTACCACGGCGAGACGGTCGGCGCCCTGGCCGTGACCGACATCGCGATCTTCCGCGAAGCCTACGCACCCCTGGTGCGGCTGGCCGCCACCGTGCCCAGCCCCGATCACCGAGGCATCGGAGCCGACGCCGCTGCGGCCGCGCTGGCCAACTGGCTGGCGCAGCACCACGAGACCACGGCCGCGCTGATCGTGGAGCCGCTGGTGCAATGCGCGGCCGGCATGGCCATGCACGATGCGTCCTACCTTCGGCAGGCGCGCGCGCTGTGTGACCGCTACGGCGTGCACCTGGTGGTGGACGAGATCGCCACCGGCTTCGGGCGCACGGGCACCCTGTTCGCCCATGAGCAGGCCGACATCCGGCCCGACTTCCTGTGTCTCTCCAAGGGGCTGACCGGCGGCACGCTGCCGCTGTCGGCCGTGCTGACCACCGATGCGGTGTACGCCGCCTTCTACGACGACGACGTCGCCAGGGGCTTCCTGCATTCGCATTCGTACACCGGCAACCCGCTGGCCTGCCGCGCCGCGCTGGCCACGCTGGACCTGTTCGAAAGCGAAGACGCGCTGGCCCGCAACCAGACAACTGCCAGGACGATGGATGCACTGCTGGCGCCGCTGACCGCGCACCCGCGGGTGCGCCACGCACGGCGCCAGGGCATGATCTGGGCCTGGGACATCGAGACGCCGCTGAACGACTTCGCGCGCCGTTACCAGGGCCACGCACTGGCACGTGGCCTGGTGCTGCGGCCCATCGGCAAGACGCTGTACTTCATGCCGCCCTACGTCCTGGACGACGAAGCCATGCACCACCTGGCCCGGGGCGCGCTGGCCGCACTGGAGGCCACGCTGGCCGAGGAGGCCCGATGACCGCGTTGTTCGTCACGGGAACCGATACTGGCATTGGCAAGACCCTGGTGGCCTGTGCCCTGTTGCACGCGCTATCGCGCCGTTACCCGCGCGTGGTCGGCATGAAGCCGGTCGCCGCAGGACTGGTGGCAACAAGGCAAGGCTGGGACAGCGAAGACGCCATGGCCCTGCGCGAGGCATCCACCGTACGCGTGTCGCCTGGGCTGGACAACCCGGTTCGCCTGCCGGAGCCGCTCTCGCCCCACCTGGCCGCCGAACGGGCCGGCACCCGCATCGACCTGCATCACCTCGTGGCGTGTCAGCGCGAGTTGGCACAACATGCCGACGCCATGGTGGTGGAAGGCGCGGGCGGCTTTCTGGTACCGCTCTCGCCCGAACACACCGGCGCCGACCTGGCGCAAGCCATGGCCCTGCCGGTGGTGCTGGTGGTGGGCCTGCGCCTGGGTTGCCTGAACCATGCGCTGCTCAGCGCCGAAGCCATCCGGGCACGCGGCCTCGCGCTGGCCGGGTGGGTGGCCAACCGCATCGACGCGTCGATGACCGCACCCGACGAGAACATCGCCTTCCTGCACCAACGCCTGGGCGCGCCATTGCTGGCCGACGTTGCCCACGGCGCCCACCGCGACTTCCGCGGCGTGAACATGCAACTGCCATGACATCCTCAAGCACCATCCTGACCACCGGCTCCTGGCTGGACGAAATTCCCGAACGCCTGGAGGCACTGGACGCAGCCCACCTGCGCCGCCGGCGCCGGGCGGTCGAGCCCGCGAATGCCCCCGCCGAGGGTGTGCACCTGCGGGTGGACGGGCGGGACATGCTGGCCTTCTGCAGCAACGACTACCTGGCCCTGGCGGGTCACCCGGCGTTGGTCGATGCGGCCTGCGACGGTGCACGCCGTTTCGGCGTCGGGTCCGGGGCATCACCACTGGTCAGCGGTCACAGCACCGCCAACGATGCGCTGGAGCACGAGCTGGCAGCGTTCACCGGCCTGCCCCGCGCGCTGTACTTCTATGCTGGCTATGCCACCAACTTCGGCATCGTGCCCGCACTGGTGGGCGAAAGTGATGCCATCTTCTCCGATGCACTCAACCATGCCTGCCTGATCGACGGCGCCCGCCTGTCCCGGGCGCGCATCCACCGCTTCGCCCATGCCGATCTGGTCGATCTGGCCCGGCAACTCTCTGAGAGTACCGCCCGGCGCAAGCTGGTCATCAGCGATGCCGTATTCAGCATGGACGGCGACACCGCCGACATACCCGCCCTGGTGCAGCTGTGCGAACAGCACGACGCCCTGCTGCTGCTGGACGACGCGCACGGCTTCGGCGTCTGCGGCCCGCAAGGACGTGGCAGCCTGACCGCCGCCGGGTTCACCGGCTCCCGCACCTCGCACCGCGTGCTCTACATGGCCACGCTGGGCAAGGCCGCCGGCGTGGCCGGTGCCTTTGTCGCCGGGCCGGACGATCTCATCGAGTGGCTGCTGCAGAAAACGCGCAGCTACATCTTTGCCACCGCCGCACCGGCCATGCTGGCCTGTGCATTGAGGGCCAGCCTTCACCAGATCGAACAGGGCGACGAGCGCCGCGCGCAGTTGCAGCGCCTCATCGTCCGGCTGCGCCAGGGCCTGCAACCGGTGCTGGAGCGCACCGGCTGGCACCTGGGCGCCTCCAGCTCGCCCATCCAGCCCCTGGTGATCGGCGGCAACGCCGCGGCGCTGGCCCTCATGGACGGCCTGCGCGACCAGGGGCTGTGGGTGCCGGCCATTCGCCCGCCCACCGTGCCCGAAGGCACGGCGCGGCTGCGCATTGCGCTCTCGGCCGCCCACACCGAAGCCGATGTGGATCGGCTGGTGCGGGCACTGGACCAGCTGTCCACCGGACAAGGAGTTGCTGCATGAATACACTGACCGTCTACGGCTCGCAGCTGAAGAGCCGCTTCTTCCTGGGCAGCGCGGGCTACCCGTCGCCGCAGGCCCTGGCCGAGGCCATCGCCGCCAGTGGCACACAGGTCGTCACTGTCGGACTCAAACGCACGCTGGCCGCCGCCGGCGACAACGGCTTCGTCAAAGGCATCGTGAACAGCGGTGTGCGCCTGCTGCCCAACACGGCTGGCTGCCGAACCGCCCGCGAGGCCGTCACCCTGGCCCACATGGCCCGTGAGCTGTATGGCACCCACTGGCTCAAGCTGGAAGTGGTCGGCGATGAACACACACTGCAACCGGATCCCTGGGGCACGGTGGAAGCGGCGACCCAGCTGATCAGGGACGGATTCGCCGTTTTCCCCTATTGCACCGACGATCTGGTGACCTGCCAGCGCCTGCTGGACGCGGGTTGCGAGGTCCTGATGCCCTGGGGCGCGCCCATCGGCTCGGGTCAGGGCCTGATCAACCCCTTTGCCCTGCGCACCTTGCGCGCCCGGTTGCCTGGTGTGCCCCTGATCGTCGACGCCGGCATCGGCGCGCCCAGTCATGCGGCACAGGCCATGGAACTGGGTTTCGACGCCGTGCTCCTGAACTCCGCTGTCAGCCAGGCCGTGGACCCGGTGCGCATGGCGCGTGCCTTCGGCCTGGCCATCGAAGCCGGCCGGACAGCCTTCGAAGCCGGCGTCATGGCCCCTCAGGACATGGCCATCGCCTCCACGCCGGTCACTGGCCATCCTTTCCTCATCCCATGAACACACCCCCCGTCATCTGGAGCATCGCAGGCACCGACAGCGGTGGCGGAGCCGGACTGGCCGCCGACCAGCGCGCAGCCGATGCCCTGGGCGTGCACTGCTGCACCGTGGTGGCAGGCGTCACCGCACAGAGCACCACCATGGTCAGCCACATCCTGGCCATCGGACCCGACATGTTGCAGGCCCAGATGGACACACTGGCCGCCGACATGCCGCCCCGGGTCATCAAGACCGGGCTGCTGGCCAGTGCCGACAATGTGCGCGTCGTGGCCGCCTTCGTTGACCGGCTGCGCGAACGCCAGCCGCTGGCCCTGGTGGTCGACCCGGTCTTGCGCGCCAGTACCGGCGCCGCGCTGGCCGATGCCGAGGTCTGCGCCGCCTACCGCCAATGGCTGCTGCCGCGCGCCTCCGTCATCACGCCCAACCAGGCAGAGGCCGTGACCCTGCTGGGCGCTGACGCACCGGCTGACATCCCGGGTCAGGCACGTGCCTTGCGCGCGCTGGGGTGTGAGTCGGTGCTCATCACGGGCGGCGATGCCGGCCTGGTCGAGCAAAGCAAAGACCTCTCGCTGGACTGGATGGACACGCCCCAGGCCCAGGGCTGGCTGGCCCTGCCTCGCGAATCCATGCCCCACAACCATGGCACCGGCTGCACGTTTGCGTCGGCATTGGCCGCGGCCCTCGCCCTGGGCTGGGTGACGGCGGATGCGGCCGTGCTGGCCAAGATGGCCGCCACCCATGCCTTGCGCCACGCACGCGCCATCGGGCAGGGCGTGGGGCCGGTCATGGCACGGCCGGGCTTCGCCACCGATCCGTCGCTGCTGCCGCAACTCTCCATCGGTCACAACGGGCCGGTCGGTCGATTGGCTCCGTCCGATCACCGGGCGCCGGGTGTCTATGCCATCGTCGACAGCGCCGAACGGGCCACGGCGGTGTTGAAGGCCACCCCCACGGTGGACACCATCCAGTTGCGGATGAAGCGCCCGCCGGCCCTGGACGACGCGGCCTGGGTGTGCCGCCTCAAGGACGCCATCCTGCGGACCCAGCGTGCCGCTGATGCGGCCGGTGTGCAACTGGTCGTCAACGACCACTGGCGCATCGCCATCGAGTCCGGTGCGCGCGCGCTTCACCTGGGCCAGGAGGACCTGCTGGCCCTCACCCCTGGCGACCGGGACCAGCTGCAGGCGGCCCGCACCCGTGGCGTGCAACTGGGCATCAGCTCGCACAGCCTCTGGGAGCTCTGCCGTGCCGCCGCCATGCAGCCCGACCTGATCGCCTGCGGCCCGGTCTGGCCCACGACCACCAAGGACATGCCCTGGCGGCCGCAAGGACTGGACAACCTGGCCTGGTGGGCCCACATGGCGCCGGCGCCCGTGGTGGGCATCGGCGGCATTCTGGAACCCGGCCAGCTGCGGGACGTGGCCAGGGCGGGTGCTGCCGGGGGTTGCGTCGTGCGCGGCCTGGGCGAGCAACCCCGCGCCACACTGGGCAGCTGGCTCGATGCCTGGCACGAGGGCCTGCGCGACAGGCGCGCCGCCGAGCCGGCACCGCCCCTGCCGCACCCGACACTGCCCATGTGAATCCCCGTAGAGCGGACGGTCAACGTCCGCTCGATGGGTCAGCCGCATTGACCTTTACCCAGCCACCGTCGCAAGGACGGGTCGCCGGATCGGCAGCGCTCATCTAGGCTTCGATGCACACCACCACGGTCTCGGGCAGCACGCCGTCATAGGACATCGCATCGGCAGCCTCCTTGGACTGCATCGCGGCGCCAAACTTCTCCATGTCCGGAACGTCCATCATCAACGCCACAGAGGTCGGATCTGTCGGGTTGATAAAGGTGCGAATGTTCGTTACGCCGATCAGTCCGAAGAACTCCTTTCGCTTGGGCGAAGCCAGCCAGTGCTTCTGATCTTTGACCTTGTGGTGGGCGACGATGGTGGGCATCGAAGTCTCCTTTAGCGTTTCGGAAAACAAACACTGTTTCACCGATAGCGCCGCGGCCAAGCTAGCGCCTGTGTGACGTATACGCCTATCGTTCTCTGATGTCCAGCGCGCAGCGTTCAGATGCTCAGGGTCGGGTTTGCGCGGCATAGCGATTCCTTCCACGTTTGTTGGCACGTCGCAAGCGGATTACATGCGCAGTGCCATAGCGCGCTATGACTTTCTTGCTTTACTGCACGCGCTGGAAGAACCGGCTTCGTGGACAATTGCCGGGTCATGCCTGCCGCCCAATCCACCGACGGGGACCTGCTCCCACTGAACGCCACGCCACCCGGCCTCTACCGCCACTACAAGGGCGGCTGGTACGAAGTCATCAACACCCTGCGCTGCAGCGAGACCCTGCAGGCCATGACGCAGTACCGTGCACTCTATGGGGCCTTCGGCCTGTGGGTGCGGCCAGCCGCCATGTTCATGGAGTCCGGCGAATTCGAGGGACGCCGGCAACGCCGCTTCGCGCTGCACGACCCAGCGCTGGTGCCGCTGGGCGACGTGGCCACCGCGCAGGCCCTGGTGGCCCACTTGCGCGGCCGTGCCTGGCGGGAACGTGGCCTCAAGCTGGACAAGGCCCTCAGGCGACCGCCGCCCGAACCCACCACCTGCTGTGGCCGTGGCTGCAACGGTTGCGTCTGGCAGGGCTTCTACGAAGCCCTGCACCACTGGCGCGTCGACGCGCTGGCGCTGCTCGAAGACTGAGTCGGCGGGCGGGCCGGTCAGCCGCCCGGGCGGATGTGGTTGCGGGCAATGACCTCGGCCATGGTCCGGGCATCGCTCTGCATGCGACGGGCCAGACCTTCGGGCGAAGTGCCGGCCACCTGCCAGCCCTGCACGAAGATCTTCTGGCGGATGTCCTCGCGCCGCACGATGTCGGTGATCAGGTCCGACAGCGTCTTCACATGGGCCTTGGGCAGGCTGTTGGGCGCGGCCACGGCGTTCCAGATTTCCAGTTGCAGGTTGGGCACGCCGGCCTCGCCCAGGCTCGGCAGTTCGGGCACCACGCTGCTGCGGCCGGCAGACGTGACCCCGATGGCCCGGAGCTTGCCCGCGCGCACCTGTGCCATGGCCAGACCCGGCGGCAGAAGGGCCATCTGCAGTTCACCCGACATCAACGCGTTGATGACCTGCGGGTTGCCCGGATAGGGAACATGCACCGGTGCAATGCCTGCGCGCGACTTGAGCAGTTCCATTCCGATATGCGCGACAGTGCCCACACCCGGGGTGCCGTAGTTCCACCGGTCCCCCGCCTCACGTGCGGCCGTGATGAAGGCGGCGCCCTCTCCCTGCACCTTGGGCGAGGCGGTCAGCACCAGGGGAGCCACCGCCACCAGCGAGACCGGTGACAGGTCGGTCAGCGGATCGTAGGGGGTCGCCGGGTTGAGAATCTTGGCGATCGTCAGGTTGCCATTGATCATCAGGCCCAGCGTGTGGTCATCGGTGGCGCGGGCCACCAGGTCGGCAGCGATGTTGCCTCCGGCTCCCGGTCGGTTCTCCACCACCACCGGCTGGCCCAGGGCCTGGGCCAGGGGGTCGGCCAGCAGACGCGCCATCAGGTCGGGAGACGAACCCGGCGGAAAACCGACCACGATCTTCAACGGCCGGCTCGGCCAGGCGGCCGGCTGGGACAGCGCCGGCGTAGCGATGAGGCCCGCGATGCCCAGGGCAACGCCGGTGCGCAAGGTGTCGCGACGCGACGGAATCCGGACAGGCGGCAAGTTGTGTTTCATTGTTGCATCTCCATGGAGGCCACCCTGCCGTGACGTGCCATGGCAGGCCATGCGTCAGGGAGCCAGGTCGTTGGGTCTGGGCGGTCCGCTGTAAAGCCAGGGGTTGTCCATCAGCCGTTCGCCCAGCAGGGCCATGGCCGCGTTCCGCCCCTGGCGCAGCAGGCCATCGGCGTGAAAGATTGTGCCATTGCGGGCCGACTGCGACTGGACACGCGCATTGCGTTCCCAGCGCGCCTCGGCAAATGCGGCAAACACGCGGATCCAGTCCACGGCCCTGCGGCCCGGGTCCGCGGCAGCGTCGGCCAGCCGACCCATCGTCCACGCGTCCTCTATCGCCATCGCCGCACCCTGTGCCAGGTAGGGCCGCAACGGGTGAGCGGCATCGCCCAGCAGGGCCACGCGCCCCTGCGCATGTTCATGGGCACCGGACACGGGCGGTCGGTCGTTGAGCGGCCAGAGCTTCCAGTCCGGCACGGCTTCGATCATCCGGACCAGATCGCCACAGGCCGGTCCGAGCGCGCGGCGCAGGTCGTGGGCATGTGCCTCGTGACTCCAGCTCTGGGGATCGGCGCCGACCTCACCGCCATGTCCTTGGCCCAGCACCCCCTCGACCACCGCCACCACGTTGAAACAGGTCCCGGAACGCACCGGGTAATGCACCACGTGCAGACGCGGCCCCAGCCACACCGTCACCACCGGATCGGCGAGTCCGGCAGGCACCGCCTTGGTGGACACCATGCCCCGGTAGGCCAGATGTCCGCTGGAGCGCACCGGCGTGGCGCCAAGCATCTGGCTGCGGACACGGCTCCACAATCCGTCGCAGCCCACCAGTGCCGCACCCCCCAGCGACCGGCCACTTTCCAGCACCACCTGCACACCATCGGGCCGCGCCTCGTACGAGGCCACCCGCTCGCCCAGGTGAAGGGTCACCATCGGCTGCAGACGCACCGCCTCCAGCAGCAGGCCGTGCAGGTCGGCACGGTGCACCGTCGCATAGGGCATGCCGTAGCGCGCACGGACCACCGGACCCAGCCGCAGCCGGCCCAGCCGCCCCGCCGAATGGGCATCGCGCGCCCGGATCTCCTCAGGGAAGGCCGCGACCGCATGCAGGGCGGGCGACAGGCCCCACTCGTCCAGCACGCGAACGGCATTGGGGCCGAGCTGCAGGCCGGCGCCCACCTCGCCAAACGCCTGGGCCTGCTCCAGCAGGGTCACCGGCACCTGGGCCCGTGCCAGCGCCAGCGCACATGCCAGCCCACCGATGCCGCCACCGGCGACCAGTACCGAATCGTTCATGGTCAGGCATTGTGCCCAAGCGGTCCGCGTCCGCCTTGACGCAGGTCATCCCGGCGCAGCGACACGCTCAGATCACCCGGTTGAACCACCACAACGACAGGCCAGCCGCCATCATCGTGAGCAGCGACGCCAGCAGGGCCAGCAGTCCCGAGACTTCCGTTTCTTTCTTCTCGACGGTCAGGCGGGTGCTGAGCGATTCGTAGACCTTCTTCAGCGTTTCCGCCGTGCCTGCGTAGAAATACTCGCCCTTGGTCGTCGCCGAGATGCCCTTGAGACCGTCTTCGTCCAGCCGCACACGCATGGACCAGCCCTCGAAGCCGATGATCTCGCCTTCGACGGTTCCGACGCCCACGGTGTAGATGCGCACGCCGCGCTCGGCCGCCAGCTGCGCGGCTTCGTCCAGTGCCACGCCCGTGGTCCGCTGGCCATCGGACAGCAGGATGATGGCCGCCGATCCATAGGAACCGGGCTCGACCGGCACGAAGGCCTTGGGCGGGTCACGAGGCAGGTCGATGGCACGCCCCTGCGGCGCGAACGGGTCCGAGCGGCCGTAGGTCATGGCGGACAGGTCGATGCCCTGACCCGGAAACAGCTCGGCCAGGGCCACCACGATGGCACTGCCGATGGCGGTTGCGCGCTGCAGCTGGAACTTGTCGATGGCCGCCACCAGATCTTCACGGCTGAGGGTGGGCGGCTGCACGACCTGGGCCGTACCGGCAAAGGCCACGATCCCGACCCTCACATGGCGCGGCAGTTCGGCCACGAAGGCTTTGGCCGCATTCTGGGACGCCACCAGCCGGTTGGGCTCGACATCGGTGGCCCGCATGCTGCCCGAGACATCCATGGCGAGGATGATGGTCTGTTGCTGCGAAGGCAGCATGACCACGGCCAGCGGCCGCGCAGCAGCCAGCAGCATGGCTGTCAGTGCCAGCAGCAGCAGCAGGGGCGGCAGGTGCCGGCGCCAGCCCGGCCCCTTGCCCATGGCCTCTCGGACAACGGAGAGGCTGGCAAACCGCAGCGCCAGCCGTTGGCGACGCCGCTGGATCGCCCAGTAGGCCAGAACCACCAGCGGCACCAGCAGCAGGAGCCACAGGAACTGTGGCCACACAAAGTTCACGGGCGGATTCATGCCTGTCCTCCTGTGCGCTGCAGGCCG
This sequence comes from Burkholderiaceae bacterium, assembly GCA_041396505.1. Taxonomy (GTDB): domain Bacteria; phylum Pseudomonadota; class Gammaproteobacteria; order Burkholderiales; family Burkholderiaceae_C; genus Hydrogenophaga. The sequence continues at coordinate 161,364 of JAWKYL010000005.1, read as the reverse complement.
GCCTTCGGCGAAGACCGGCCTGTCTGGCGCTGGCGCCTGAGTCCGACGAAACGCCACAGTGCGTCGGCCAGATCGTCATTGGTCGCCAGCTCCAGCGTGTCGACCCCGGCCCGGCCCAGCGACTCCCGCAACTGGGCCTCACGCTGGGCGGCGATGCGTGCAAACCGCTGGCGGAAATGCGGATCGTGGGTGTCGACCATCAGCTGCTCTCCCGTCTCGGCGTCCCGGATGGGCACCAGCCCCAGGTCAGGCAGCTCCAGCTCCAGCGGATCCAGCAGCCGCACGGCAACGACGTCATGGCGCCTGGCGAGTTCGCCCAATGGCTGCTCCCAGCCCGGCTCGCTGATGAAGTCGGACACGACAAAGATCGTGCTGCGCTGACGCACGGTCAGCAGGGCCGAGCGCAGCAGTTCGTCCAGCCGGGTCGGTCCCAGGCCTGGCCTGGCCTCGGCACGCCCGCCCGCCGAGGCCCGGTGGATCATCTGCATCAGCCGCAGCACCTGGGTCCGGCCACCGCGTGCGGGCAGCCGGGCGTGGCTGCGCGGCAGCCCGGGCGCGCCATACAGGATGGCGCCCACCCGGTTCCCGTGCCGCGTGATCAGGCGGGACAGCACGGCCGCAAACTGCTCCAGTACCTCGCTCTTGCGCTGGAGGCCTGACCCGAAATCCACCGACGGACTGAGATCGAGCAGAAACCAGGCGGCCATCTCCCGGTCTTCGGTGAACACACGCACGTGGGGCTGCTGCATGCGCGCCGTCACGTTCCAGTCGATGTGCCGGACGTCATCGTGAAGCTGGTACTCGCGCAGGTCAGCCAGATCCAGCCCGGTGCCGCGCATCAGGGTCCGGTAGTCCCCCTGCAGCAGGCCGTCGAGCCGGCGCAGCGTGGTCCACTCCAGCCGACGCAGCATGGCATCGGCCTGGCCGGCCGGTCCGGTCTCAACGGGCTCCCGGTCTGGCCTGGTGGGACGGCGGCCGAACAGACGCAACATGATCAGGCGGCCCGGCGCTCGGGCTCCAGAGGCTTGGCCGGTACCGGGATGTGCTTCATGATGCGCTCGACGAGCGATTCGGGGCTCAGGCCTTCGGCCAGGCCTTCGTAGGACAGCACCACGCGGTGACGCAGCACGTCGGGCACCAGGTCGACCATGTCTTCGGGAAGCGCATAGTGCCGGCCTCGCAGCATGGCCAGTGCCCGCGCTCCCTCGACCAGGCCAATGGTCGCGCGCGGGCTGGCACCATAGGTGATGTACCGGTCCATGTCCTTGAGGCCGTGCTGCTGCGGCTGCCGCGTGGCCGAGACCAGCTTCACCGCATACTGCACCATCGAAGGATCGACAAAGACCTGGCGGCACAGGGCCTGCAAGGCGGCCAGCTGCTCCGTGGTGGCCACGGCCCGCACCTGGACTGCCGGGCCGGTCACCCGCTCGACAATGACGTACTCCTCCTCATCGCTCGGGTAGTCGACCATGACCTTCATCATGAAACGGTCCACCTGCGCTTCTGGCAGCGGGTAGGTGCCCTCGGTTTCGATCGGATTCTGCGTGGCCATCACCAGAAAGGGCTCCGGCACCCTGTGCGTCTCGCCGGCGATGGTGACCTGGCGCTCCTGCATCACTTCCAGCAGTGCGCTCTGGACCTTGGCCGGCGCCCGGTTGATCTCGTCGGCCAGCAGCAGGTTGGCAAACACAGGGCCCAGCGAGGTGGAGAAATCACCCGTCTTCTGGTTGTAGATGCGCGTCCCGACCAGGTCGGCCGGCACCAGATCGGGGGTGAACTGGATACGCTTGAAGCGCCCCTGCACCACGTTGGCCAGGGTCTTGACCGTCAGGGTCTTGGCCAGACCGGGGACCCCCTCGACCAGCAGGTGCCCCTGCGCGAGCAGCGCCACCATGACACGCTCCAGGAAACGGTCCTGACCCACCACGACGCGTTTGACCTCGTACAGGATCTGCTCCATCAGCTGGGCCGTGTCGGTGGCTTGATTCGGTTCCATGCGCGCTCCCGGTGTGAAACGTTGAACTGGTGTCAGAACGGTGGCAGGCCGACCGCCGTGGCGGCGCTGTCGATCGGTACAGCAAATCCGATGCCAACAAAGGTACGGTGGCTGGTGGGATTGAGAATGCCGGTCACGATACCGACCACCTCGCCGTCCATGGTGACCAGCGGGCCACCGGAGTTGCCCGGATTGGCCGCGGCATCGAACTGGATGAGGTTGCCGATCTCCTGTTCGCCCTCGGGCGAGCGGAACGAACGGTCCAGTCCAGAAATCACGCCCGCCGATGTCGATGGGCCAATCCCGAAAGGAAAGCCCACCGCCACCACCTGCTGGCCCGGCAGCAGGTCATGGGTCGACCGCATGGTGGCTGCCCGCAGGTCGTCCGGCACCGTGTGAGCCTGCAGCACCGCCAGGTCGTTCTCCGGCTGTGCGCCGGTCACCGATGCCACCGACTCGGATCCGTCGGCAAACGTGACCTTCAGGCTGTCCGCACCCTGGACGACGTGGAAATTGGTCAGGATGATGCCCTTGTCGACGATCACCACGCCGGTGCCCACGCCCTGCTCCACCTCCTCGCCCTTGCGGTCCTTCGCGTAGGCCATCACCTGCACCACGGACGGGCCGATGATCTGGGCCGCCCTGGCCGACGGCGACGGCAGGGTCTGGGTGGTCAGGGTACGCAGCACCGCGGCGTCGATCTCTTTCTGTGTCAGGGGCCGGGCCGGGGCCGTCGTTCCCTGCCACAAGCCGAACAACGCCAGCACGGCCAGCACGGTCATGCCCGTCCACAGGACGCGCACATCGTGCGCCGACCGGGACAGGCGCTCGCGCCAGGGGCGTGACATGGATCCGGAATCCGCTTCAGACACCGCATCGGGTCTGGCGTCGGGCTGGCTGATCACAGGCGCATCCACCCCCTTCCGGCTGGCCCCTCCCGGGGGGCGGACACTGCGGCTGTAGACAACAGGTTTTCGCATCGTGGCTCCTGTTGCGCCTGCTGCGGCGCGCTGGCGTCAATGATGCCGCGATGCGGCCTGCGGCTCAAGCACCCAGCAATTGCCTGAGAACATAGGGGAGGATTCCTCCCGCGCGGTAATAGTTCACCTCGATCGGCGTATCGATGCGCAGGGTGACGGTCACCTCGGTCCGGCGTCCGTCCTCCCGCGTGATCACCAGGCGTGCCTCGCTCTGCGGTGTGAGCTGCGGATCGGGCAGCACATCGATGGTCTCGTTCCCCTGCAGTCCGAGCGACTCCCATGAATCACCCGCCCGGAACTGCAGCGGCAGCACGCCCATGCCGACCAGGTTGCTGCGGTGGATGCGCTCGAAGCTGCGCGCCACCACGGCGCGAATACCCAGCAGTTGCGTGCCCTTGGCCGCCCAGTCCCGGCTGGAGCCGGTGCCGTACTCCTCACCGGCGAACACCACCGTGGGCACGCCTTCGGCCTGGTAGCGCATGGCAGCGTCGTAGATGGACAGTTTGTCGCCCGTCGGCTGGTGCAGGGTCAGGCCCCCTTCCTCGCGGGCACCGTCGGCCCGAGCGGGCAGCATCAGGTTCTTGATGCGCACATTGGCAAACGTGCCGCGCATCATCACTTCGTGCTGGCCGCGCCGGGCGCCATAGCTGTTGAAATCGGCCTGGGCCACACCCTGCCCGATCAGCCACTGGCCCGCCGGCGAGGTGGCCTTGATGGCGCCAGCCGGCGATATGTGATCGGTGGTGATCGAGTCGCCGAACAGGGCCATAACGCGTGCGCCCAGCACCTGGACCGGGACCGGATCGACCGGCTCGTCCAGACGGAAATCGCGGAAGAAAGGTGGCTCGGCGATGTAGGTGCTCTCAGGCCAGTCGTAGCTGAGCCCGCCCACACCCTTGATGCGCTCCCACAGGACACCCGGCTCGGTGCGCACCCTGGCATAGTTCTCCCGGTAGGCCCTGCCCTTGAGCGCATGTTTCATCAGCGCCTGCACCTCGTCGTTGCCAGGCCAGATGTCGCCCAGCCAGACCGGCCTGCCGCCCTTGCCCCGGCCGACGGGCTCGGTCATCAGGTCGCGCCTGACGTTGCCGGCGATCGCATAGGCCACCACCAGTGGCGGGCTGGCCAGGAAATTGGCCTTCAGGTTCGGGTGGATGCGCGCCTCGAAATTGCGGTTACCCGAGAGCACTGCGGCGCACACGAGATCGTTGTCGGTGATGACTTCGTTGAGCGCCGGGGCCAGATCGCCGGCATTGCCGATGCAGGTGGTGCAACCGTAGCCGGCCAGGGCGAAGCCCAGCTTCTCCAGGTACGGCAGCAGACCGGTTTCCCGCAGGTATTCGGTGACGATGCGCGAGCCCGGTGCCAGCGACGTCTTCACGTGCGGCCTGACCTTCAATCCGGCCTCGACCGCCTTCTTCGCCAGCAGGCCGGCCGCCAGCAGGACGCCTGGGTTGCTGGTGTTGGTGCAGCTGGTGATGGCCGCAATCAGCACGTCACCATTGCGGACGTCGATACCGTCCGAGGTGGGGAAAACGCGGTCGAGCCGGTCGGCCGGCTGGTTGAACCCGTTCTCGGCCTGCGGCTGGCTGAACAGCTGCCCGAACTGCGATGCCACCTGCCCCAGCTCGATGCGGTCCTGCGGCCGTCGGGGACCAGCCAGGCTGGGCGCGACGCTGCCCAGGTCCAGCGTCACCGTCTGCGAGTAGTCAATGTCCCCACGGTTCGGGACGCCAAACAGGCCCTGGGCGCGGAAGTAGGCCTCACAGGCCTCGATCTCGCCCTTGCTGCGCCCGGTGCCCCGGAAGTAGTCCAGCGTCTTCCCGTCCACCGGAAAGAAGCCCATGGTGGCTCCGTACTCGGGTGCCATGTTGGCAATCGTCGCCCGGTCGGGCAGCGTCAGCGAGGCCGTGCCCTCGCCGAAGAACTCGACGAACTTGCCCACCACCTTGTGGCGCCGCAGCATCTCCGTGACCGTGAGCACCAGGTCGGTCGCCGTCACCCCGGGGCGCAATTGCCCCGTCAGCTCGAATCCGACCACGTCCGGCGTCAGAAAGTACACCGGCTGTCCCAGCATCGCCGCCTCGGCCTCGATGCCGCCCACCCCCCAGCCCACCACGCCGATGCCATTGATCATGGTCGTGTGACTGTCGGTACCCACCAGCGTGTCCGGGTAGTACAGCCCACCCTTGAGATGCACGCCCGGCGCCAGGTGCTCCAGGTTCACCTGGTGCACGATGCCGAAGCCGGGCGGCACCACGCCGAAGGTGTCGAAGGCCTGCATGCCCCACTTCATGAACTGGTAGCGCTCCCTGTTGCGCTGGAATTCCAGCCGCATGTTCAGGTCGAGCGAGTTCCTGCTGCCATAGTGATCCACCGTCACCGAATGGTCCACCACCAGGTCCACCGGCACCAGCGGCTCGATCCGCTTCGGGTCCTGCCCCAGGCGCCGCGCCACGCTGCGCATGGCCGCCAGGTCGGCCAGCAACGGCACGCCGGTGAAGTCCTGCAACACCACCCGGGACACGACAAACGGAATCTCGTCCGTGCGTGGCGCGTTCGGCTGCCAGCCGGCCAGCTGCCCGACGTGCGCCGGCGTCACCCGATCGCCGTCGCAATGCCGGAGCACGCTCTCCAGCACGATGCGCAACGAAACCGGCAGGCGCGAGACACCGGGAAATGTCTTCGCCAGCACCGGCAGCGAGTAGAAGCGCCCGCTCTTGCCCGAGGGCATGCGGAACGACTTGAGCGTGGTGGCGAACGGATGGCGGAAACGCGAGGATGAAACCATGCAGGGACTCCAGAACAGAGGCAGGCCGGACCGGTCCATTCTGGACATGGCGCCTTGTCCGAGGGGCGAATGGGGTTAAAGCCCGGCCGCCATCCGGTCCCCGGACACGGCGCTTACGCAGTAGCATGGGCACCCCGCTCACCGAGATCAGGCCCCCCATGTCCTACATGCTCCTCATCATCGAACCAACGGGCCAGCGCGCCACCCGTACCGAGGCCGAAGGGCGCGCGGCCTACGCGGCCATGCAGCGATTTGGCCAGGCCATCGCCGACCGGGGCCAACTCAAGGCAGTCGAATCGCTGGCCTCACTGAACACGGCCGTGCGCATCAGCCATGCCCAGGGCCAGCCCCAGGTCACCGACGGCCCGTTTGCCGAGGCCAAGGAAATGATCGGTGGCTTCTTCCTGCTGCAGAACGTCAGCCACGATGAGGCCATCGCCTGGGCACATGCCTGCCCGGCGGCGCAGTGGTGCACCGTGGAAGTGCGCCCGCTGGCCCCCTGCTACGACGAAAGCGCCGCCACCTAGGGTTTCTACCGACGCAGATCGTGTCGAACCGGGTCGGGCTGATCCGTCGTGCCTATGTAGCCACCACCCAGGAGTCCATCCCCATGACCACATCCACCGTCCCCATGTGTTCCGTCGTGCATTTCGAAATGCCCTACAAGGACCGCGAACGCGCCGCACGCTTCTATGCCGCCGCCTTTGGCTGGACCCACCAGTTCCTTGGTCCGGAGATGGGCAACTACATGCTTGTCAGCACCGCGCCGGCCGGCGCCAGGCCGCCCATGCCACCCGAGGCCGCCCTGGGCTCGATCAACGGCGGACTGTTCCCCCACCAGCCCGACTGGCCCATGCAGCACCCGTCCGTGGTGATCGGCGTGCCGGACATCCGCGCCGCCATGCAACGCGTGCGCGATGGCGGCGGCGACGTGATCGGCGAGTCCATGACCATTCCCGGTGTCGGCGAGTACGTGGTGTTTCGCGACACCGAGGGCAACCACAACAGCATGCTGCAACCCACCATGCCCGCCGACGGCTGCCCCGCCTGACCATAAGGAGACCCCCAATGCGATTCATGATCATCGTCAAGTCCTGCCCGGAGTTCGAGGCCGAAATCACCCCCGAGGCGCCCGAGGAACTCATGGCCGAGATGGCCGCCTACCACGAGGAACTGGCCCGCGCGGGCGTGCTGCTCGACGGCAGCGGCCTGCATCCCAGCCGCACCGGCTGGCGCATCCACTACGACGGCAGTGGCCAGCGGGTCGTCGATGGCCCCTTCGCCGAAGCCAAGGAACTGATCGCCGGCTACACCCTGATCCAGGTGCGCTCGCGTGAGGAAGCCATGGAATGGAGTCGCCGCTTTCCCAACCCGGCCGGCAAGGGCAAAGAGGCAGTCATCGAACTGCGCCAGCTGATCGAGCTGGACGAGTTCCCGCCCAGCGAAGCGCTGGAACAGATGAAAGCCATCGACGGCATAGGCAAAGCCTGAAGGAGTCCACCATGTTTCGCCAGATCTTCGTCAACCTGCCCATCCGGGACATGGCCCGCTCGCAGGCCTTCTTCAAGGCACTGGGCCTGAGCTTCAACCCGCGTTTCACCAATGACCAGGGCGCCTGCCTGGAAATCGGCGAAAACTTCTACGCCATGCTGCTGGTCGAACCCTTCTTCCAGGGTTTCACGCCCAAGCCCATCTGCAATGCCCACCAGAACACCGAGGTGCTGATCGCCCTCTCGGTCGACAGCCGCGCCGAAGTGCAAGCGATCGTGCGCAAGGCTGTCGCAGCCGGCGCCACCACCCCTGTCGAGGCGAAGGACCACGGCTTCATGTACCAGCATGGCTTCGCCGACCTGGACGGACACCAGTGGGAGGTGTTCTGGATGGACGAATCCGCTGCGCCCGCGCAGATGTGACCAGACCTCGTGCATTCCGCTGTCCACGACACCATCGCTGCCATCTGGCGCATCGAATCCGCCCGCATCGTGGCCGCCGTGGCGCGGCGGGTCCGCGACGTGGGCACGGCCGAAGAGCTGGCCCAGGATGCGCTGGTGGCGGCCCTGGAACACTGGCCCCTGGACGGATTGCCGGACCGTCCTGCGGCCTGGCTGATGACCACGGCCCTGAACCGCGCCATGGACCATCTGCGTCACCGCCAGATGGCCGACGCCCGCCACGAAGACATCGCCGCCGACCACGCGGCGCTGCAGACCGGCGTGGTGCCCGACTTCAGCGACGATCTGGACCGCCAGCGCGAACAGGCCGGCATCGGCGACGACCTGCTGCGCCTCATGTTCACCGCCTGCCACCCCATACTGGGCACCGACGCCCGGGTCGCGCTCACGCTCAAGCTGCTGGGTGGCCTGGGCACGGCCGAAATCGCCCGGGCCTTCCTTGTGCCCGAGGCCACCATCGCGCAGCGCATGGTGCGCGCCAAACGCACCCTCTCCGACGCCGGCATTCCGTTCGAAGTGCCCCGTGGCGACGAGCTGGCCCGGCGGCTGGCCTCGGTGCTCGAAGTCGTCTACCTGATCTTCAATGAAGGCTACACCGCCACCAGTGGCACCGACTGGATGCGTCCGGCCCTGTGCGACGAAGCGCTGCGCCTGGGCCGCATGCTGGCCGAACTGGCGCCACACGAGCCCGAAGTGCATGGCCTGGTGGCCCTGATGGAGCTTCAGGCTTCGCGCACGCCAGCCCGCACCGACGCCGGCGGCCAGCCCATCCTGCTGGCCGACCAGAACCGCGCCCGCTGGGACCACCTGCTCATCCAGCGGGGCCTGGCCGCCCTGGCCCGCGCCCGCCGGCTGGACCCGCCCGCCGGCAGCTACCGGCTCCAGGCCGAGATCGCAGCCTGCCACGCACTGGCGCGCCATGTGGACGACACCGACTGGTCCCGCATCGCAGCGCTCTATGGCGAACTCATGCGTGTGGCGCCGTCGCCCGTGATTGAACTCAACCGCGCCGTTGCCGTGGGCATGGCCGCCGGGCCGGCCGCCGGTCTGGCCATCGTCGAAACCCTGATGCACGAAAAGGCCATGCAGCGCTACCATTGGCTGCCAGCCGTGCAAGGCGACTTTCTGTTCCGCCTGGGCAGGCCGGACGAAGCCCGGCGCGCCTTCGAGCGTGCGGCCGGGCTGGCCAGCAACCAGCAGGAAAAGACATGGATGCTGCGCCGTGCAGCCGCATCGGCTGGCCATGGCACGCCGTCATGCCCCGTTCACAGCCCGCCCTGAAAATCCTGCCATCGCCACCGCCGAGGAGCATCGCCATTCCGCCCTCTATCCGCACGATCGGTCCAGCGCTGTCCCTGCTGCTGGCTACGGGCTTTCTGGTCAGTTGCGCCACGCCACCCCAGGGAGCCGACACCAATGCCCTCCATCCGACCGACGCGGCACTGCAGAACTCGGCCTGGGCAGCTCGCTCCCGGGTCATCGGCCTTCCAGGATCTCGCCACTGGACGCACAAGGCCTTTGGCGACCGCCGGCCCACCCGTTATCGCCCCACGACCAAGGCCGGGCGCGACGCCCTGCACGCCCACAGTGCCGCGGGCAACAGCACGGTCCGGCTGGCACTGAAGCCAGCCGAGGGTATGCCACCCGTCCGGCTCGGGTTCTCCTGGTACGTCCCCGAGCTGATCGAACAGGCCGACCTGAAAGACCGCGCGGTGGATGACGCCGTCGCCCGCGTCATCCTCACCTTCGGTGGAGACCGCGACCAACGCTTTTCATCGCGAGACCACATGCTGTCGGAACTGGCACGCATCGTCACCGGCGAACCCCTGCCCTACGCGACACTCATGTACGTCTGGGACAACCGGTACCCGGTGGGCTCCGTGATACCCAACCCACACTCTTCGCGTATCCGGCAAATCGTGGTGGAATCCGGCCCGGACCGTCTGGACCAGTGGGTCGACTTCGAACGCGACGTGCAGACCGACTTTCAACGCGCCTTCGGCGAAGCGCCCGGACCCCTGCACAGCGTCGGCATCATGACCGACAGCAACAACACGGGCACCACGACCCAGGCCTGGTACGGCCCGGTCACGCTCCGTCATGCCGGCGATAAAGGGGCGCCCCCGATGACTACCCCCATCGAAGGTCAACCGGTTTCCGAGGCTTGGCTCCGGCAACCCTGATCCATCGCCCGGAACAAAGCGCGCCCACCTGCCCGGCAAACCGGCTGAATCAGGACCGCCTGTTCCCGGGAACCTGGTCGTCCCGCATGACCCCCGCGAGCCCGACTGCCCCCAGCGCCTCCAGCCCCTCCACGGCCCCCTGCCGATCGCGCGCATCCTTGTTCTGGCTCAGCTTGAACTTGCCTTCCATCCGCTCCACCCGAATCTCGATACCCACGATGGCGGCCAGCATCTGGTCGATATAGTCGGCCGGTGCATCGCCCATCCTCCAGGGCCTGGCCGGTGCCGCTCGCGACTCGTGTTCACGCGTCAGACGGGCCACCAGTCCACGCACGAAGCGCTCCTCGTCCATCACGTGCAGTTGTCCGTGCACATGCACCACCTGATAATTCCAGGTCGGCACCTGCCGGTGCGCCTCGTGCTTGCTCGGATACCAGTTGGGCGAAATGTAGCCCTCCTCCCCCCGGAAGGTCACCAGCGCCGGCATCCCGTCCCCGGGAATCTCCGTCCACAGCGGATTGGCCCGTGCCACATGCGCGCGCAGCACGCCAGCAGCCTCGTCCAGTTCGAACGGCAGGTGGTTGGCATCCAGCCCCTGAGGGCCCTGCACCACCAGGGTGCCCAGCGGATGTGCACGGATCAGCGCGACCAGGGCAGCACGGTCTTCCAACTTGAAATGTGACGGGTTGTACATGGCGACCATCCATCGGAGTCAAAGGGGCAAGCCAGACCGCCGGTTGTCCGCAGCGGCCGGTTCCGGGACAATAGCAGGTTCACCATGAAATCCCCTGAACTGCTCCTGCCCGCCGGCTCGCTGCAACGCATGCGCGCCGCCTTCGACTTCGGCGCCGACGCCGTCTACGCCGGCCAGCCGCGCTACTCCCTGCGTGCCCGCAACAACGAATTCCGGCTGGAACAGATTGCCCAGGGCATTTCCGAAGCCCACCAGCGCGGCAAGAAGTTCTTCGTCACCAGCAACCTGATCGCCCACAACGACAAGCTGCGCACCTACCTGCGCGACCTGCAGCCGGTGGTCGAACTCAAGCCCGATGCCTTCATCATGGCCGACGCCGGGCTCATCATGCTGGTGCGCGAGCAGATGGAAAAAGGCCTCTGGCCCGAGATCCCCATCCACCTCTCGGTGCAGGCCAACACCACCAACAGCGCTGCCGTGAAGTTCTGGCAGAAGCAGGGCGTCAGCCGCATCATCCTGTCAAGGGAGTTGAGCCTGGACGAGGTCGAAGCCATCCGCAACGATTGCCCTGACATGGAGCTGGAGGTCTTCGTGCACGGCGCGCTGTGCATCGCCTACTCGGGCCGTTGCCTGCTCTCGGGCTACTTCAACCGGCGCGACCCCAACCAGGGCACCTGCACCAACGCCTGCCGCTGGGAATACAAGACCCACGGCGCCACCACCGAGACCGACACCGGCGACGCAGCCCCACTGCAGACGCTGGACGGCTTCAACTTTGCCCAGGAAGACGAAGAGGCGGCCAGCGCCTTTGCCTCCAGAGATTCGACGACAGGCAATGGCCAGCGCCACCCCGAGGCCAACAAAGTCTGGCTGATCGAGGAAGCCGGCCGGCCAGGCGAGCTCATGCCCATCATGGAAGACGAGCACGGCACCTACATCATGAACAGCAAGGACCTGCGCGCCGTCGAGCATGTGGCCCGGCTGGCCGCCATGGGCATCGACTCGCTCAAGATCGAGGGCCGCACCAAGAGCCACTACTACGTGGCGCGCACCGCGCAGGTCTACCGCCGCGCCATCGACGACGCGGTGGCCGGCAAGCCCTTCAACCCCGAGCTGCTGCTGGAACTGGAAGGCCTGTCCAACCGCGGTTACACCGGCGGCCTGCTGGAGCGCCGGCCCAGCCAGGACTACCAGAACTACATCAACGGCAGCTCGCAGGGCCAGCGCAGCCAGTTCGTGGGCGAGGTGCTGCAGGTCCGTGAAGATGGCTGGGCAGAAGTCGAAGCCAAGAACCGCTTTGCGGTGGGCGACAGGCTGGAGGTCATCCACCCGGGCGGCAACCGCACCATCGAACTCGGTGCCATGCACAACCAGGATGGCCAGGCCATCGAGGTCGCCCAGGGCAGCCCCATCCGGGTCTGGGTCCCGCTCAACGGCCCGAGCGAAGGCGCCCTGATCGCCCGCCTGCTCTGACGCAAAGACAAAGGCCCGGCCATGGCGTAGCATCCTGCTCCAGGGAACGGAGCCAATGAGGTGCGATGCACCCGCACGCATGCCAGGAGAGCCCCATGAAGCCGGGTCTACGGGACGCACACAACGCCTATCAGCGCCAGTATTACGACACAGAAGACCATGCCCGTCTGGCCTTGACGGACTCTCCCTACGTGCGCAACCACGTCGACCGGCTCTGGCAGGCACTGCGACTGCAGGGCGGAGAATCGCTCTTCGAAGTCGGTGCCGGACCCGGCAAGTTCAGCATGGTGTTGGCCCGGCGCGACATCCACCTCGTCGCGAACGACCTGTCCCCGGTGTTGCTGGGCAAGCTGGCATCGGCCTCCGGCGGACGCATTGAAACCCTCTGCTGCGACATCCGCCAGGTGGCCGGCGCCACCGAAGCACGGTTTGATCATGCGCTGGGCTTCTTCGTACTGCACCACCTGAGCGACTTTCCAGCCGTATTTGCGTCGCTGGCACGCGTCCTCAGGCCGGGCGCCCGGGTGGCCTTCTGCGAACCAGTGGCCTGGAATCCGCTGTATTACCTCCAGATCCTGTTCACGCCCAACATGCGCTTTGCCGGCGAACCCGCACTCACGCAGATGCGGCCCGGCGTCATTCTTCCGGCCATGCGCAGCGCCGGATTCGTCGATGCGAGCGCGACCGGATACGGCTACTTCCCGCCATTTCTCAAGAACCTGGGCCCAGGCGACAGACTGGAGCAGTGGATGGACCGCCAGTCCTGGATTCCGATCCCGCATGCGTTCCAGATCTTCTCCGCCCGACTCCCGGACTGAGTGGCCCAGCGCATGTCCGCATCTGCCTGTCCCTGCTGCTGCACCCCCACCCTGGCCGGGCAAGCTTGCACCGGCTGTCATCTCAGACCCGATGCCTCCGGTCGCCTGTGGCGCCAACCCGGCCCCCACGCAGCGCCAGCAGGGTTCGATGACGCGGCCGCCTCCCGCCTGGCTGACCTGGATGCCAGCCAGCACTTCTGGATGTCTCACCGGCTGGCGCTCATCCGCCGCCTGCTGGAGCATCGCCACCGCGAGCGGGGCAAACCATGGCGCCGTGTCCTCGAACTGGGATGCGGCGCAGGCGCCGCGTTGCCCCTGCTGGAGTCGTACGCCCATGACGTCACCGCAGTCGACGGCCATGGCCACCTGCTCGAGCGCGCCCGCGACCGCTCAGCCACCGCCCGGCTGATCGAGGGCGACGTCACAGACACCGGCCTGCCTGCGGGCCAGCACGATCTGATCTGTGCCTTTGACGTCCTGGAACACGTCGATCCCGACCGCTTTCTCGGCGAAGCCAGGCGACTGGCCACCGACGATGCCGACCTGCTGCTCTCCGTACCTGCCGGCCAGTACCTCTGGAGCCGCATGGACGAGGAAGCCGGTCATCGCTGCCGCTATGACCCGCCGATGCTTCGCGGTGAACTGGCTCGCAACGGCTGGTCGCCCGGACGCCGAACGCACTACCAGATGCTGTTGCTGCCCCTGCTCTATGTCAGCCGCCGCTGGGCACGCGCGCAAACCCACGCCTCGCGCGAGAGAGCACCCGCGCCCTGGGTGGCCACCCTTCTCGGGGAAATCAACCGGGCCGAGGTCGGACTGTTTCACCGTCTGAACCTGCCCATGGGTTCGTCCCTTTTCATGTGGGCGCAGGCCGAAACACCTTCAAAATGAACGCAGATCATCTCGACCTGTTCCTCTTCGAAACCTCGGCACCGGGGGCTGCAGCCATGCACCACGCAGGCGTGCAACACCTGCTGGTGGACTGGGAATACATGGGAAAGACCGAACGCCAGCAGGGCTTCGACACCGAAATCGCCCCACAGGACAGGAACACCCTGCGCGACATCGTCCGCTCGACCACCGGCCCTGTCTGGTGCCGGATCAACCGATCCGGTGAACACACCCGACGCGAAATCGAAGAAGCCATCGAGGCGGGTGCCTCAGGCCTGTTTCTGCCCATGGTCCAGCACCCCTCGGAAGTCGAGGCCTTCCTGGGCATGATTGACGGCCGATGCGAGAGCGGCATCCTGGTCGAGACCACCCAGGCCATGACCCACCTGGGATCGCTGGCCAAGTTCCCCCTCTCGCGCGTGTATTTCGGTCTCAACGATTTCGCCATCAGCCGGTCCGCGCACTTCATCTTCCGGGCGGTGCTGGACGGATCGGTTCAGCGGGCACGTGAAGCGTTTGAAGGCATCCCGTTCGGATTTGCCGGCGTCACGGCCATTGACCGGGGATCGCCGGTCCCGTGCGCCTGGCTGGTCGAGGAGATGGAGCGGCTGGGCTGTCAGTTCAGCTTCATGCGCCGCTCGTTCCGGCGGGACGTCCGGCAGGTGTCCCCTGGCGAACTGGTCGACGGTGTCCAGGCCTACTGGCGGCAATGCAGGGCACGCGATCCGGCCACCCGCCAGTCCGATCACCACCGACTCCATGCGCTGCTCGCAGAACTCGACCATGCAGACCCCACACCTGCGTGAAGCCCTCTCGGCGATGACCGGCCGCCGCATCCTGGTGACCGGTGCTTCCGGCGCCATTGGCGCGCGGCTGGTGCGCTTGCTGTCCCGCCACGGAGCCCGGGTGCACGGCCTGCTGCGCCCCGGATCGACGGCCTGGCGGCTGCAGGGCCTGGACCCGGACGTGGTCCTGCATACGGCGGCCGTGGAGCAACCCGATGCCATGCTGGCCCTGTGGAACGCCATCAGGCCCGACTATGCGTTCCACCTGGCCACTGCGCGCGGTACAGGCGACGCGGTCAGGCGCCACATGCTCCAGGTCAGCATCGGATCGGCACAGGCCCTCATCGAAGCCATGCGTGCGACGCCGGCCAGAGGCCTGGTCGTGGCCGGCAGCTCCATGGAATACGCCCCGTCGGACCACGCCATCGGCGAAGACCATCCCGTGGACCCGAGGCAATGGTTTGCCGCCGCCAAGGCCGCCGCCAGCGTGCTGTACCGGCAGGCAGCCCAGGCCGAAGGACTGCCCATCTGCATCGTTCGCCTGTTCCATGTGCATGGCCCCTGGGAATCCAGGCACCGTCTGGCCCCGACGGCGCTGATGGCGGCGCTGAACCAGACACCCCTGTCCCTGACGGCATCTGACTCGCGGCGCGACTGGGTCTACATCGACGACGCCTGTGAAGCCTTGGTGCTCGCAGCGCTGGGTGCCATACCTGGCGAAGTCTTCAACATCGGTGCCGGACGCGACGTGGGCAACGAGGAATTCGTCCGGACGGTGGAGATCGTCACCGGCCAGAACATCATCCGGAACAGCCAGGCATTTGCACCCCGCGTCACCGATGCCGCCCACCGCTTTGCGGACGTCACGCTGGCCCGCGAACGCCTGGGCTGGCAGCCACGGCACAGCCTGGAGGCGGGACTCGCCGCCCAGCTGTCCTGGCTCACGGCGCACCCTGAGCTGATGCAGATCGAGGCAGACCAGTGGGAGGTCCAGCAGTGAACGCCGCACGCAGCGACGTCGACCTGGACATCATCCTGCCGGTGTACCGCAATGGGGCCACGCTGACCGAGATGATCACCCGCATCGACCGCAGCATGGACGAGGCAGGCCTGAGTTACCGTGTGATCTTCGTGGTCGATGCATCGCCGGACGACTCATGGGAGCGCGTGCGGACCCTGGCTCGCCAGTATCCACAGGTCACCGGCATCCTCCATGCAAGCAACCAGGGACAGCACCGCGCGATTCTCACCGGCCTGCGCCACTCAACAGCACGCTGGGCCGCCTTCCTCGACGCCGACCTGCAGGACCCGCCCGAGCAACTGCCCTTGCTCATGACGACCGGCCAGGGTGAACAGTGCACCGTGTTTGCCCTGCGCCAGGGACGCTACCAGTCCGGCGGCCGGATGATCTCCTCCCGCGTCTTCAAGCGACTGCTGGGCTGGCTGATCGACCTGCCGGCAACCGCCGGCACCTATGTCCTGTTACCCCATGCGACGGCTGTCCGGATGTGCGAGGCCCCGGTGCGGCATCCGCAGGCCGTTGTGCTGGCCCGACTGTGCTCGGATCAGTGGACCGGCGTCCCCTTCGACCGGCTGGTGCGCCCGGCAGGCGAGTCTGCCTACACCTCGCGCGCCCGATGGCGGGCCGCCTGGCGCTCGCTGCGCTGTGTGTTCGAGTTCCGGTCGTCGGTGCAGCGGGAGCCGTCACCCGCCCCTGCCCGCCCAGGCAACAGTCCCCGTAGTCTGACTGGCGATGCGGTGATCGCCGCCTCTGTCAATCTGTGACCATGCACGCCAGGCCCGCCAGCGGACAGCCGGGTGAAGCCGGATCCGACCTCACCCGCGGCCGCAGCAGACCTTGGCTGACCGTGTTTGCGGTCCTACTGCCGGTCGGCATGCTGGTCGCCCTGCTCAGCGGAAACGATTCGTTCGATGAGTGGTGGTTCCTCCAGGTCCTGGCCCGGGTCGCGAGCGGCGAACACCTGTACCGCGACGTGTTCTATGGCGCAGCGCCACTGGCGGTATGGCTGGAACTGCCGGCGGTCGCGGTCTTCGGCGAGCATCTGTGGGTGACCCGTGGCATGCTCGCCCTGATCTGGGCCACCACCGGCACCTGTCTGTGGCAACTTGCCGCCGACCTGCGTCTGGGACGCGCATCCCGCTGGACCATGCTCGTGGCCTTCCTGGCGCTGTCGCCGCCGATCCAGCTGGGCTGGGGTTCGCCCTATGCCCCGCTGGCCAATGGTCTTCTGCTGGGCTCGGCACTGCTGATGGCCAGATACGCCACCGATCCGAATCGGACAAACCTCTGGACCGGCGCGTGCACACTGGCGGGACTGGCACTCGCCGCCAAGCAGAACGTGGGCGCCTACGTCCTGGTCGCGCTGACCGCGCTCTTTCTCCTGCACGCGCACCGACCCGCTGGCCAACACGTCTGGCAACCCGCCTTGCGGATGCTGACCGGATGGGCCGCAGGCCTCGGCGCGTTCGGCATCACCCTGCTGCCGGTCCTGCTCAGGGGCGACCTCATGCCGATGCTCGACTACACGGTGTTCAACAAGCCGGGCTACCTTCGGCAAGGCAGCATTGGCTACATCGAGAGCCTGCTGCGCCTGATCGACAGCCAGCATGGCCTTGAACTGGCCATGTCGCTGTGCCTGTACAGCGTGCCGGTCCTGGGAGGAATCGCCTGGGCCGCGCTCCTGTGGTGGCCGGGCAGGCCCGTCCAGCGCGCGGCGCGACCCGTCCGGGGCGTGCTCGTCGTCATGGCAGCCTTCTGGGGCGTGTCCATGCTCAGCGTCTGGCCCAGGGTGGACCCTGCCCATGTGCCCACGGCCGTGCCGCTGTCGCTGCTGGGCATGTGGCTGTGGTGGCACCACAGGAGCACGGAACGCCCTGTCTGGCGCAACGCGTGGGCCGCGGCCGTTCTGCTCTGTCTCACCCTGCCCCTGGCGTACCGCCTTTCCTTGCCACTCACCCTGGCACGACACGGCTATGGCTGGGGTGCCACACCGCACCTGCGGTGGATCCTGACGCACACCCGCTCCGAGCAGCGCCAGCAGGCCATGGCCAACGCACTGCGCGACCTGTCGGCCGACGGCCCGGTCATGGTCATCTCGAACAGCGCCGCCCGCTACTACCTGACGGGCGGATTTGCCAACCCGACCCGGTTTGACTATCCCCAGTCCACGACGTTCGGACGGCACGGCCAGCAGGAGGTGATCGACGCCATCGAAGCCGGCTACATCCCCTGGGTATGCCTGGGCATGGGACGCAACTCCCTCCTGCCCACGGAGCTGGTCGCCCATGTCAGGACTCACATGCAGGTGGTCGATCGAAACAACCTGCCCTGCCGCCTGTACCGCTGGGCAGGTCAAGGTCAGCCCACGGATCAGACCGCTACCATAGCCAGATGATCGCAACCAGCCCGACCGCCAGGCCACCCTTGGCCCATGCACTGCTGCAGCAGGTGACAGACATCGCTACGCGTTTTGCACCGCCCAGGGTCCGCCAGTTGCACATCCCTAAGAAGAACGTGACACCTGGCGAACACGATGCCGAGTTCTGCGCCATCGAACTGCAGGACGGGGCCTTCGGCCTCTCGTACATCCTGCTGGGCAACACGCTGGACCGCATCCTGAAGGCACACGGTACACAGTCGCCGCTCGCAGATGCCGACGCCCTGACACTGGCCCAGCGCCTGACCAGCGCGGATGAAGTGGAGCGCGCCGTCGCGCTGGCCGCCATCAATGCCCTGACCGACTCGGTCTGGCGCCGCATCGGCTACGAGCCACCACCCGCCGGCAACTCGCTGGGTGATGTGGTGCTCGGTCCGCACGACCATCTCGGCATGATCGGCTTCTTTCCCCCGCTGGTACGGCGCGTCGACGAAGCCGGAGGCCGGCTGACCGTGATCGAGATGAACGCCGACATGGTGGCCCGGCAACAGGCACGCTTTCCACAGGTCCACATCACGCTGGACCGGACAGCCCTCGCACCCTGCAACACCATCGTTGGCACCTCGACCATGCTGCTCAACGACACGCTCGACGACATGCTGGCCGCCGCCCCCAGCGCCACCCGCTTTGCCGTCATCGGGCCTTCGGCCGGCCTGTGGCCCGACCCGCTGTTCGAGCGCGGCGTCACCCTGCTCGGCGGCACCCGCGTCGTCGACGGTCCAGCCTTTGCCGACGCGATGGCATCAGGCCAGTCCTGGAGCTTCGCCAGCCGCAAGTTCGCCATCACCCGCGAAGGCTGGCCCGGCTGGCAACGCATGACCGCCGGCGGCTGAAGCGATCCTCCACCGGCAACAAGAACGGCCCCGAAGGGCCGTCTTTCACTCATGCGTGGGCTGATATTCAGGCCACCGACTTGGCCGTCTCCACGTACTCCTCGATCTGGTCGAAGTTCATGTACTTGTAGATCTGGTCGGCCTTGGCGGTCACCACACCGGTGGCAGCCAGGTACTCGTCCTTGGTCGGCAGCTTGCCCAGCTTGGACGCCACGGCGGCCAGCTCGGCCGAGCCCAGGAACACGTTGGTGTTCTTGCCCAGGCGGTTCGGGAAGTTGCGGGTCGAGGTGGAAATCACCGTGGCCCCTTCACGCACCTGCGCCTGGTTGCCCATGCACAGCGAGCAGCCCGGCATTTCGGTGCGGGCGCCGGCCGTGCCGAAGGCGGCGTAGTGGCCTTCCTTCATCAGCTCGGATTCGTCCATTTTGGTCGGCGGTGCCACCCACAGCTTGACCGGGATGTCGCGCGCACCGCCCAGAACCGTGGCAGCCGCACGGAAGTGGCCGATGTTGGTCATGCACGAACCGATGAAGGCTTCGTCGATCTTGGTGCCGGCCACTTCAGACAGCGTCTTGGCATCGTCCGGGTCGTTCGGGCAGCAGACGATGGGCTCGCTGATCTCGGCCAGGTCGATCTCGATCACGGCGGCGTATTCGGCGTCCTTGTCGGCTTCCAGCAGTTGCGGATTGGCCAGCCAGGCCTCGACCTTCTCGATGCGGCGCGCCAGGGTCTTGGCGTCGGCGTAGCCGTCGGCGATCATGTTCTTCATCAGCACGATGTTCGACTTCAGGTACTCCTGCACCGGTGCCTTGTTGAGCTTGATGGTGCAGCCGGCGGCGGAGCGCTCTGCCGACGCGTCGGACAGTTCGAAAGCCTGTTCAACCTTCAGATCCGGCAGACCTTCAATCTCCAGGATACGGCCCGAGAAGATGTTCTTCTTGCCGGCCTTGGCCACGGTCAGCAGACCGGCCTTGATGGCGTACAGCGGGATCGCATGCACCAGGTCACGCAGGGTGACGCCCGGCTGCATTTCGCCTTTGAAGCGCACCAGCACCGACTCGGGCATGTCCAGCGGCATCACGCCAGTGGCGGCACCGAAGGCCACGAGACCGGAGCCGGCCGGGAAGGAAATGCCGATCGGGAAACGGGTGTGCGAGTCACCGCCGGTGCCCACGGTATCAGGCAGCAGCAGGCGGTTCAGCCAGCTGTGGATCACACCATCGCCCGGACGCAGGGCCACGCCGCCACGATTGGAGATGAATGCCGGCAGCTCGCGGTGCATCTTGGCATCGACGGGCTTCGGATAAGCGGCGGTGTGGCAGAAGGACTGCATCACCATGTCGGCGGAGAAGCCCAGGCAGGCCAGGTCTTTCAGCTCGTCACGGGTCATCGGGCCCGTCGTGTCCTGGGAACCGACGGTGGTCATCTTCGGTTCGCAGTAGGTGCCCGGGCGGATGCCCTGGCCTTCCGGCAGACCGCAGGCACGGCCCACCATCTTCTGCGCCAGTGTGAAGCCCTTGCCGGTGTCGACCGGGGCAACCGGCAGGCGGAAGGCGGTCGACGCAGCCAAGCCCAGGGCCTCGCGAGCCTTGGCGGTCAGCGAACGGCCAATGATCAGGTTGATGCGGCCTCCGGCTTGCACTTCATCCAGCAGCACCTGGCTCTTGAGCGCGAATTCGGCGACCACGGCGCCATCCTTCTCGATCTTGCCCTCGTACGGGAAAACGTCGAGCACGTCACCCATGTCGAACTTCGACACGTCCACTTCGATCGGCAGCGAGCCGGAGTCTTCCTGCGTGTTGAAGAAGATCGGAGCGATCTTGCCACCCAGAGTCACGCCACCGAAGCGCTTGTTCGGCACAAAGGGGATGTCCTGGCCGGTGGCCCAGATCACGCTGTTGGTGGCCGACTTGCGCGAAGAACCGGTACCCACCACGTCGCCCACATAGGCCACGAGGTTGCCCTTTTTCTTCAGGTCCTCGATAAACTGCATCGGGCCGCGCTTGCCGTCTTCTTCGGGCTTGAAGGCCGCGTCGGGACGGGTGTTCTTGAGCATCGCCAGATAGTGCATCGGGATGTCCGGACGGCTCCAGGCATCGGGTGCGGGCGACAGGTCATCGGTGTTGGTCTCGCCAGGCACCTTGAACACCGTGACGGTGATCTTCTTCTCGACTTCCGGACGGCTGGTGAACCACTCGGCATCGGCCCACGACTGCATCACTTCCCGGGCCTTGGCATTGCCGGCCTTGGCCTTCTCGGCCACATCGTTGAAGTAGTCGAACATCAGCAGGGTCTTCTTCAGACCCTCGGCGGCCACGCCGGCCACTTCGGCATCGTCCAGCAGCTCAATCAGCGGATGCACGTTGTAGCCACCCACCATGGTGCCCAGCAGTTCGGTGGCCTTGGCCTTGGAAATCAGGGCGACCTTCTCGTCACCGTGCGCCACGGCGGCCAGGAAGCTGGCCTTGACCTTGGCCGCATCGTCCACGCCCGGGGGCACCCGGTGCGTCAGGAGGTCCAGCAGGAACGCGTCCTCGCCAGCGGGCGGGTTCTTGATCAGCTCGATCAGGGCAGCAACCTGCCTGGCGTCAAGCGCCAGCGGGGGAATGCCCAGAGCGGCGCGTTCAGCGACGTGGGCGCGGTAGTCGGCGAGGAAGGTCGACATGGCGTTCTCCGAAGGGGTGGGTGGTGTTTGGAATGGGTTGGGAATCATGCAAGAAACCAGCCACGTACCGGATCGGGCAGGGGATGCCCGGTCTGGTGCGCGCGCTCGATGACTTGCCAGTAGTAGCGGTAGCTGGCGCGGTCGTGCAGGCGCCCTTCGTGCTGCACCGGCGCCCATTCGGCGGCGGCCGCCGCATCGATGATGGCCAGGGCCGTCTCGATCTCGGCCTCGGCAGGCGAAAACGCGGCCAGAATGGGCCGGATCTGGTCCGGGTGGATGCTCCACATGCGGGTGTAGCCCAACTCGGTTGCCGCCCGGCGGGCGGCCTGCTCCAGCGACTGCAGGTCCTTGAACTCGGTGACGACGTTATGCGACGGCACCTTGCCATGGGCATGGCATGCAGCGGCCATTTCCAGCTTCGCCCGCAACACGTGCGGATGACTGAACTGGCCACCCAGGGTCATGGCCGATGCCGGGATGGCCCCGCCATGGGCCGAGACGAAATCCATCAGGCCAAAGCTCAGCGAAGCCACACGGGGATGCGACGCAATGTCGAATGCCCTGTGCACCGCTGCCGGCGACTCGATCAGCACATGCAGCGGCAGCGCCGTGGCACCGGCGGCATCCATCGCGGCCACGGCGCGCTCCACATGCGAGATCGACTCGACCTTGGGCACCATCAGGTGGCACAGGCGCGCACCGCAGCGGCCCGCAATGGTGGCGACGTCCGCATCAAAATGGGGATGGTCGACCGGATGGACCCGGACAGCCACACGGGCATCGCCGGATGCGCCCAGCGCCAGCTCGGTGACCAGCGCCGCATGCTCGGACTCGCCGCCAACGGGTGCACCGTCTTCGCAGTCGAGCGTGACGTCGAAGACACAGGTACCGAACTCGGCACTCAACTCGGCCTGCAGCTGCAGGCTTTTCCTCATCCGCGCCTCGACACCGCTGTAATGGTCACAGACCGGCAGCGCAAACGCGCCGGCCTGGGCCCCTGCAAGAATGTCGCGCGGGTGCGGTTTCACGAGTGAGTTACCAGGCGGTTACCAGCTCAGAGCAGATGCTTGACGCCGTCCTGCTCGCCCTGCAGCTCGGCCAGGGTCTTGTTGATGCACTCCTGCGAGAAGGCGTCGATGGGCAGACCTTCGACGATCTTGTACTCGCCGCCTTCGCAGGTGACCGGGTAGCCGAACATCACATCGGCAGGAATGCCGTACTCACCCTTGGACGGAATGCCCATGGTGACCCACTTGCCGTTGGTGCCCAGGGCCCAGTCGCGCATGTGGTCGATGGCAGCATTGGCGGCCGAAGCGGCCGACGACAGGCCACGGGCGGCGATGATGGCGGCGCCACGCTTGCCCACGGTGGGCAGGAAGGTGTTGGCGTTCCAGTCGTGGTCGTTGATGGTGTCCTTGACGCTCTTGCCGTTCACGGTGGCGAAACGGTAGTCGGCGTACATGGTGGGCGAGTGGTTGCCCCACACGGCCAGCTTCTCGATGTCACCCACGGCGCAGCCGATCTTGGCGGCGATCTGCGAAGCGGCACGGTTGTGGTCCAGGCGCAGCATGGCGGTGAAGTTGCCCGGCTTGAGGTCCGGGGCCGACTTCATGGCGATGTAGGCATTGGTGTTGGCAGGGTTGCCAACCACCAGCACGCGCACGTCGCGCGAGGCCACGGCGTTCAGGGCCTTGCCCTGGGCGGTGAAGATCTGGGCGTTGGCGGCCAGCAGGTCGGCACGCTCCATGCCGGGGCCGCGGGGACGGGCGCCGACCAGCAGGGCATAGTCGGTGTCCTTGAAGGCGGTCATCGGGTCGGCGTGGGCCTCGATGCCGGCCAGCAGCGGGAAGGCGCAGTCTTCGAGCTCCATGATCACGCCCTTGAGCGCGTTCTGGGCCTTTTCATCCGGAATCTCCAGCAGTTGCAGGATCACGGGCTGGTCCTTGCCCAGCATCTCGCCGGAAGCGATGCGGAACAACAGGGCGTAACCGATCTGGCCTGCGGCGCCGGTGACGGCAACACGAACGGGCTTCTTGCTCATGGTGAAAACTCCAGAATGGACGGATGGAAGAAATGGGTCGACGGAAAGACGGGTCCCGTCAGGGACAGCTGCCGAACCGGGTCGACCCCCGAACGGCATGGCTGGCTCAGCCTTTGAGTGTACTCTCGTTAACCCTGATCGGTCAATTTGTCTTATGTCTTATATAAGATATGATTGGATACTCAGCCACGACAGCAGCGCACCCTGATCGAGAGATGGCCTCCAGCACCGAAAACCTCAGTCTGCCCAGCGAGCCACGCACTTTCGTGGAGCCCGTGGCGGCCGACCTGTCGTCTGCCGGCGCCCATGCTGCACCGGCATTCAGCCCCCTGTACCAGCAGATCAAGACCCTGATCCTGCGCAGCCTGCAGGCCGGCGAATGGAAGCCGGGCGACATGATCCCGTCCGAACTCGACCTGGCCGCCCGGTTCAAGGTCAGCCAAGGTACCGTCCGCAAGGCCATCGACGAACTGGCCACCGACAACCTGCTGGTGCGCCGGCAAGGCAAGGGCACCTTCGTGGCCACCCATGCGGAACAGCACATCCAGTACCGTTTCCTGCGCGTGCTGCCCGATGCCGGCGACCCCGGCAGCCAGGGACAGGCCGAGCGCCGCATCATCGACTGCCGCCGCCAGCGGGCGCCGGCCGAAGTTGCCCGGCAACTGGGCCTGCGCACCGGCGACGCCGTAATCCAGGTCCGTCGCGTTCTGGCTTTCGCGGGCACCCCGGCCATCCTGGAAGAAATCTGGCTGCCCGGGCACAGCTTCAAGGGGTTGACCCAGGAAACCCTGTCCACCGACACGGGCCCCATGTACGCCCTGTTCGAGACCCAGTTCGGCGTGCGCATGGTGCGTGCCACCGAGAAAGTCAAGGCTGTGGCCGCCGATGCCGAAACGTCGGCCTTGCTGGCCGTCCCGACCGGCCACCCCCTGCTGAGCGTCGAACGCCTGTCCTACACCTACAACGACGTGCCCATGGAACTGCGCCGCGGCTTCTATCGCACCGAATCACGCCACTACCACAACGAACTGAGCTGATGCACCCGGCTGCCGCCACCCGCCAATCCCCCGTCGACCGGATGACGCCGGAGTGTCAGCCTGCGGTATGGTGCATTGCAATAGAATCTGACAGCTTGTGGTGCCGGTTACCAAGCAGTTACATGCACCTCAACTCCCAGTAGTCCTCCCTCCGAAGAAAGTCCCACCATGACCGAGTTGACCAAGAAGCGGCCTGAGTTCCGCAACATCAACGCCTTCAAGGACCTGACCACCTACCGCCTGCCTGTCGCCGGCTGGGTGTCAATCCTGCACCGCGCCAGCGGCGGCCTGATGTTCCTGCTGTTGCCCCTGATCGTCTGGCTGTTCGACACCTCGGTGTCTTCCGAGATCTCGTTCGAGCGATTCTCGGCCGCTTTCGCCTCGGGCGTGGGCTTCGTGCCGGGCTGGTTTTTCAAGCTGGTGGTCCTGGCCATCATCTGGGCCTACCTGCACCACCTGATCGCCGGCGTGCGTCACCTGTACATGGACACCTGCCACGCCGTCACCAAGGAATTCGGCAAATCCTCGGCCATCGTGACGCTGGTGCTCTCCATCGGCCTGACCCTGGTCCTCGGCGCCAAGCTGTTCGGCCTGTACTGAACGCCAGACAAGAAAGAAGAGGAACCCATGTCCGTCAATTTCGGCTCCAAGCGCGTCGTCACCGGCGCCCACTATGGCCTTCGCGACTGGCTCGCCCAGCGCGTCACGGCTGCCCTCATGGCCCTGTTCACGCTGGTCGTGCTGCTGCAGGTGCTGCTCTCCAGCGGCCCTGTCGGCTATGACCTGTGGGCCGGCATCTTTTCCGCCCAGTGGATGAAGGCCCTGACCTTCGCCGTCTTCGTGGCACTGGCCTACCACGTCTGGATCGGCATGCGCGACATCTGGATGGACTACATCAAGCCCGCCGGCATCCGTCTCGTCCTGCACGTTTTCACCATCGTCTGGCTCGTTGCCTGCCTGGGCTGGGCCGTCCAAGTTCTCTGGAGACTCTGATCCATGACCACCACCGCATCTCTCTCCAAGCGCAAGTTCGACGTGGTCATCGTCGGGGCTGGCGGCTCCGGCATGCGTGCCTCGCTGCAACTGGCCCGCGCCGGTCTCAAAGTGGCCGTGCTCTCCAAGGTCTTCCCCACCCGCTCGCACACCGTGGCGGCCCAGGGCGGCGTGTCCGCCTCGCTGGGCAACATGAGCGAAGACAGCTGGCAGTTCCACTTCTACGACACCGTCAAGGGCTCCGACTGGCTCGGTGACCAGGACGCCATCGAGTTCATGTGCCGCGAAGCACCGAAGGTCGTGTACGAGCTCGAGCACTTCGGCATGCCCTTCGACCGCAACCCGGACGGCACCATCTACCAGCGCCCGTTCGGCGGCCACACGGCCAACTTCGGCGAGAAGCCCGTCCAGCGCGCCTGCGCCGCGGCCGACCGCACCGGCCACGCCATGCTGCACACGCTCTACCAGGCCAACGTGTCGGCCCGCACCACCTTCTTCGTGGAGTGGATGGCCCTCGACCTGATCCGCGACGCCGACGGCGACGTGGTCGGCGTCACCGCGCTCGAGATGGAGACCGGCGACACCTACGTGCTCGAAGCCAAGACCGTGCTGCTGGCCACCGGTGGTGCCGGCCGCATCTTCCAGTCCTCGACCAACGCCTTCATCAACACCGGTGACGGCCTGGGCATGGCCGCCCGTGCCGGCATTGCGCTGCAGGACATGGAATTCTGGCAGTTCCACCCCACCGGCGTGGCCGGCGCCGGCGTGCTGCTGACCGAAGGCTGCCGCGGTGAAGGCGCCATCCTGCTCAACAGCAACGGCGAGCGCTTCATGGAGCGCTATGCACCGACCCTCAAGGACCTGGCCCCGCGCGACTTCGTCTCGCGCTGCATGGGACAGGAAATCCTGGAAGGCCGTGGTTGCGGTCCCAACAAGGACTACATCCACATGAAACTGGACCACCTGGGCGCCGACACCATCCGCAAGCGCCTGCCGTCGGTGGAAGAGATCGGCCACAACTTCGCCAACGTGGACATCACGCGCGAGCCGATCCCCGTCGTGCCGACCATCCACTACCAGATGGGCGGCATTCCCACCAACATCCATGGCCAGGTCGTTGAGACCGTTGCTGGCCAGGACCGCGCCATCAATGGCCTCTATGCCGTCGGCGAATGCTCCTGCGTGTCGGTGCACGGCGCCAACCGCCTGGGCACCAACTCGCTGCTGGACCTGCTGGTCTTCGGCAAGGCCGCCGGCAACCACATCATCGCCAACGTGGACCCCAGGAAGGAACACAAGGCACTGCCCAAGGACGCAGCCGACCAGACCCTGGCCCGCCTGGCCCGCCTGGACAACTGCAAGGATGGCGAATATGCGCAGGACGTTGCCAACGACATGCGCAACATCATGCAGACGCACGCTGGCGTGTTCCGCAGCCAGGAGTCCATGGACGAAGGCGTCAGGAAGATCAATGCACTGCGCGAGCGTGTCGGCAAGATCGGCCTGAAAGACAACTCCAAGGTCTTCAACACCGCCCGCATCGAAGCGCTGGAAGTCGAGAACCTGATGGAAGCCGCACAGGCCACCATGACCAGTGCGGCTGCCCGCACGGAATGCCGTGGTGCCCACCTGGTGCGCGACTACGAGCACGACGTCAATCACCCGACCTGCCCGCTGGGCCGCAACGACGCCGAGTGGATGAAGCACACGCTGTGGTTCAAGGAAGGCAACAGCCTGGACTACAAGCCGGTGCGCACGAAGCCGCTGACCGCCGAGACGGTGCCCCCGAAACCACGGACTTTCTGACCGGAACGAGCGAATACAAGGAAACTGAAAAATGGCACAACGCACTTTCAAGATCTACCGCTACGACCCGGACAAGGACGCCAAGCCGTACATGCAGACCCTCCAGGTCGAGCTCGACGGCACCGAGCGCATGCTGCTGGACGCGCTGATCAAGCTCAAGGCCGTGGACCCCACGCTGTCCTTCCGCCGCTCCTGCCGTGAAGGCGTGTGCGGCTCGGACGCCATGAACATCAACGGCAAGAACGGCCTGGCCTGCCTGACCAACCTGAACACGCTCAAGGGCGACATCGTCCTCAAGCCGCTGCCCGGCCTGCCGGTGGTGCGCGACCTGATTGTCGACATGACGCTGTTCTTCAAGCAGTACCACAGCATCAAGCCGTACCTCATCAACGAGACGCCAGCCCCTGAACGCGAGCGCCTGCAGTCGCCCGAAGAGCGCGAAGAGCTCAACGGCCTGTACGAGTGCATCCTGTGCGCCAGCTGCTCCACCA
The DNA here is from genome assembly GCA_041396505.1 of Burkholderiaceae bacterium. Lineage (GTDB taxonomy): Bacteria > Pseudomonadota > Gammaproteobacteria > Burkholderiales > Burkholderiaceae_C > Hydrogenophaga. Next base: position 133,477 of record JAWKYL010000005.1, on the reverse strand, counting down.
GCTGCCCCAGCTTCTGGTGGAACCCCGACAAGTTCGTCGGCCCGGCGGGCCTGCTGCAGGCCTACCGCTTCATCGCCGACAGCCGCGACCAGGCCACCAGCGAACGCCTGGACAACCTCGAAGACCCGTACCGCCTGTTCCGCTGCCACACCATCATGAACTGTGTGGATGTCTGTCCGAAGAGCCTGAACCCCACCAAGGCCATCGGCAAGATCAAGGAACTGATGGTCCGCCGCGCCGTCTGAGCGCGTGTCCGACCCTACCGCCATGGACGCCAACGCCAGTGACGCCCTGCTCGACGAACGTGCGTTGAGCAAGCTGCGCTGGCGCTGCCGCCGCGGACTGCTCGAGAACGACCTGTTCATCGAGAAGTTCTTCGCCAGGCACGAATCTGGCTTGACCACAAGGCAGGCCCAGGCCCTCGGAGTTCTCATGGATCTGTCTGACAACGATCTCCTCGATCTGTTGCTCGGCCGCCAGGAACTCCAGGGCGAGCTGGCCCGTGACGACGTCACGCTGGTGCTGGGCATGCTGCGTGCCGCCCGGCAACCCGTTTAACCTCTACCAGGAATCCGCATGAAACCCGTAGACAACAAAGCCACCCTGTCGTTCTCCAACGGCAGCCCGAGCGTCGAATTGCCCGTGTACGGCGGCAGCATTGGTCCGGATGTCATTGACATCCGCAAGCTGTACGCCCAGACCGGCATGTTCACCTACGATCCGGGTTTCCTCTCGACGTCCGCGTGCCAGTCGGCCATCACCTACATCGACGGTGACAAGGGCGAACTGCTGTACCGTGGCTATCCCATCGAACAGCTGGCCACCAGCGCCGACTTCCTGGACACCTGCTTCCTGCTGCTCAACGGCGAACTGCCCAACGTCCAGGAGCGCGCCGACTTCCACAAGCTCGTGATCAACCACACCATGGTCAACGAGCAGATGCAGTTCTTCCTGCGCGGCTTCCGCCGTGATGCCCACCCCATGGCCGTGCTGACCGGCCTGGTCGGCGGTCTGTCGGCCTTCTACCACGACAGCACCGACATCAACAACCCCGAGCACCGCCACATCGCCGCGATCCGCCTGATCGCCAAGATGCCCACGCTCGTGGCCATGGCGTACAAGTACAAGATCGGCCAGCCGTACATGTACCCGCAGAACCACCTCAGCTACGCAGGCAACTTCCTGCGCATGATGTTCGGCACCCCCTGCGAGGAATACAAGGTCAACCCGGTGCTCGAGCGCGCCCTTGACCGCATCTTCATCCTGCACGCCGACCACGAGCAGAACGCCTCCACCTCCACCGTGCGCCTGTGCGGCAGCTCGGGCACCAACCCGTTCGCGGCCATCGCTGCCGGCGTGGCCTGCCTGTGGGGTCCGGCCCACGGTGGTGCCAACGAGGCCTGCCTGAACATGCTCGAAGACATCCAGGCCAACGGCGGTGTGGCCAAGGTCGGCGAGTTCATGGAGAAGGTCAAGGACAAGAACAGCGGCGTCAAGCTGATGGGCTTCGGCCACCGCGTCTACAAAAACTACGACCCGCGCGCCAAGCTGATGCAGGAAACCTGCAACGAGGTGCTGACCGAGCTGGGCCTGGAAAACGATCCGCTGTTCAAGCTCGCCAAGGAGCTGGAAAAGATTGCCCTGGAAGACGACTACTTCGTCCAGCGCAAACTCTACCCGAACGTCGACTTCTACTCCGGCATCGTCCAGCGCGCCATCGGCATCCCGGTCAACCTGTTCACCGGCATCTTCGCCCTGGCCCGTACCGTGGGCTGGATTGCTCAGCTCAACGAGATGATCGGCGACCCCGAGTACAAGATCGGCCGTCCGCGCCAGCTGTTCACCGGTTCGCCGCGCCGCGACGTTCCTGCAGACTTCAAGAAGTAAACAGCCCATCCCCTGCGCCACCCGTGGCGTCACCCCCTCAAGGGGTCACCTGCAGCGGCCCGGCAGAGCCGGTTCCGCGCAGGTCTTGGACAAACCCGCTCACCCTGGTGCAGCGGGTTTTTTATTGGCGGGGCCTGACATCGTCAATGACGATGCCAAATCACATTCAAAAGAGGGAAAATCCACAAAGTCATCTTCAAATTCGATGACTTTCACCATGAACGCCCCGGATCGCGCCTTCACCCGCCGCCTTGACCTGACCACACTGCAACTGTTCGTTGCCGTGTGCGAGCGCGGCAGCATCGGCAAGGCGGCCGAGCAGGAGTTCATGGCGGCATCGGCCGTCAGCAAACGCCTGTCGGACCTGGAGACCACCGTCGGCACGGCATTGCTGCTGCGCCACGCCCGCGGTGTCACACTCACACCGGCCGGGCAAAGCCTGCTGCACCATGCCCGTTCGGTCCTGTTCAGCCTGGACAAGATGCAGGGCGAACTCTCCGAGTATGCAGACGGGGTGCGCGGACACGTCCGGGTGCATGCCAACATCTCCGCCATCGTCCAGTTCCTGCCCGAAGACCTGGGCGCGTTCATCCGGGCACACGATGCCATCAAGATCGATCTGGAAGAACACCTGTCCACCGAGGTCTTGCGCGCCGTGCAGGAAGGGGCTGCCGACCTCGGCATCTGCCATGTCGGCGCAACGCGTTCCGCCCACGAACTGCAGGCGCTGCCCTACCGCCAGGACGTACTGGTCCTCATCGTGCCCCAGGGACATCCGCTGGCGCGTCAACGCCAGATCGCCTTTGCCGAGAGTCTCGATTTCGACCACGTCGGCCTGCACGCCAACAGTTCGATCTACCTGGCCATGAACGATGCAGCCAACCGTGCCGGCCGCGGGATCCGCCTGCGCATCCGCGTCACCGGCCTGGACGCCATGTGCCGCATGATCCACAACGGGCTGGGCGTGGGACTGATGCCGCGCCGGGCCTTCGAACTGATGCACGGCGTCGGCGCACTCACCGCCATCGAGCTGACCGACGACTGGGCACACCGCCAGATCGACCTGGTGGCACGCGACTTCTCCAGCCTGCCGGTCAGCGCCCGCCTGCTCGTCGACCACCTGTCCGCCCGGTCCGAACACGAACACGCACCCGCCTAGAATTTCCGTTCCCACAGGAGTACACAGCCCCATGGCACGCACGCTTTACGACAAGATCTGGGACGAGCACGTCGTCCATACCGAAGAGGACGGTACCGCCGTTCTCTACATCGACCGGCACCTGGTCCATGAGGTCACCAGCCCGCAAGCCTATGAAGGCCTGCGCCAGGCCGGCCGCAAGGTCTGGCGCATCAGTTCCGTGGTCGCCACGGCCGACCACAACACGCCCACCACCGGCTGGGAGCTGGGCTACGACGGCATCGCCGATCCGATCAGCAAGGAACAGATCACCACACTCGACGCCAATATCAGCGAGTTCGGTGCGGCAGCCTTCTTTCCCTTCATGTCCAAACGCCAGGGCATCGTGCACGTGATCGGCCCCGAAAACGGCGCCACCCTGCCGGGCATGACCGTCGTCTGCGGTGACTCGCACACCTCCACCCACGGTGCCTTCGGCGCCCTGGCGCACGGCATCGGAACGTCCGAGGTCGAACACGTGCTGGCTTCGCAGACCCTGCTGGCCAAGAAAGCCAGGAACATGCTGATCAAGGTCGAGGGTCAGCTGGCCAAAGGCGTGACCGCCAAGGACATCGTCCTGGCCATCATCGGCCGGATCGGCACAGCCGGTGGCACCGGCTACACCATCGAGTTCGGTGGCAGCGCCATCCGTTCGCTGAGCATGGAAGGCCGCATGACCGTCTGCAACATGGCCATCGAAGGTGGCGCACGTGCAGGACTGGTCGCCGTCGATGACAAGACCATCGACTACGTCAAGGGCCGACCGCTTTCACCCACCGGCGTGGAATGGGACCAGGCCGTGTCCTACTGGAAGACACTGCATTCCGACGAAGGCGCTCACTTTGATGCCGTGGTCGAGCTCGACGCCACTCAGATCCTGCCCCAGGTCACCTGGGGCACCTCGCCCGAGATGGTGCTGGGCGTGGATGCCCGCGTACCCGATCCCGAGAAGGAAAAAGATGCGAGCAAACGCGGCGCCATGGAGCGTGCGCTGACCTATATGGCGCTCGAACCCGGCAAGCCGCTGTCCGACATCTTTGTGGACAAGGTCTTCATCGGCTCCTGCACCAACAGCCGCATTGAGGACATGCGTGAAGCCGCTGCGGTCGTGAAGAAGCTGGGCCAGAAGGTCGCGAAAAACATCAAGCTGGCCATGGTCGTACCCGGCTCCGGACTGGTCAAGGAGCAGGCCGAGCGTGAGGGCCTGCACGAGGTCTTCAAGGCTGCCGGCTTCGAGTGGCGCGAGCCTGGCTGCTCGATGTGCCTGGCCATGAATGCCGATCGGCTGGAGCCGGGAGAACGCTGCGCCAGCACCAGCAACCGGAACTTCGAAGGCCGCCAGGGCGCCGGTGGACGTACCCACCTGGTCTCGCCCGCAATGGCCGCTGCGGCCGCAATCCATGGCCACTTCATCGACGTCCGCACCATCGCCTGACCGTCACCCCGAGCCCTCGCCAAGGAGTCCGACCATGCCGTCCCACAAAGTCCCGATGTCCCTGCTGGCCGCAGTCGCAGCCGCAGCGCTGCTGGCCGCCTGCAGCACCCACACCGCGCAAGGCGTCAAGCAGGACGCCCATCTGGTCAAGGACAAGGCCATCGAAGTCAAGGATGTGGTGGTCGACAAGGCCATCGAGATCAAGGACAAGGCGGTCGAAGGCGGCAAGGCCGCCGGCCAGGCGGTCGGATCAGGCCTGGAGAAGGCCGGAGACGCCGTCAAGGGCGCCACCAACTGAGACCCAACACCATGCAGAAATTCACCACTCACCAAGGCCTCGTGGCCCCCATGGACCGGGAGAATGTCGACACCGACGCCATCATCCCCAAGCAGTTCCTCAAGTCGATCCGCAAGACGGGCTTCGGCCCCAACCTGTTCGACGAGTGGCGCTATCTGGATCAGCCCGGCGAGCCCGGCGTGCCCGAGAGCGCGCGCAAGCCCAATCCGGACTTCGTGCTCAACCAGCCACGTTACAAGGGCGCGTCGGTGCTGCTCGCGCGGCGCAACTTCGGCTGCGGCTCCAGCCGCGAACACGCGCCCTGGGCCATCGACCAGTACGGCTTTCGCGCGGTCATCGCGCCGAGCTTCGCCGACATTTTCTTCAACAACTGCTTCAAGAACGGCCTGCTGCCCATCGTGCTGAGCGAATCCCAGGTGGACCAGCTGTTCAACGAGGTCAACGCCTTCCCGGGCTACCAGCTGACCATCGATCTGGAGCGCCAGGTCATCGTCAAGCCGCAGGGCGAGGAAATCCCCTTCGAGGTCAACGCCTTCCGCAAGTACTGCCTGATCAACGGGCTGGACGACATCGGCCTGACGCTGCGCCACAAGGACAAGATCGAGGCATACGAGAAAGAACGCCTGGCGACCAAGCCCTGGCTCGCGCACACCATGTAACCACCCCCGCGCCGCCTGCGGCGTCACCCCCTCAAGGGGGCGTTGCCTGTGGCCCGGCAAAGCCGGTTCCACGGCAACCTTGATGAAACCCACTCACACCAAAGCTCTCTCATGAAAATCGCAGTTCTCCCCGGTGACGGCATCGGCACCGAAATCGTCGCCGAAGCGGTCAAGGTTCTCAACGCGCTGGACCTGAAGCTCGAGATGGAATCGGCCCTGGTCGGTGGCGCTGCCTACGACGCCCACGGTCACCCGCTGCCCGAGTCGACGCTCAAACTCGCCAGGGAAGCCGACGCCATCCTGTTCGGCGCCGTCGGCGACTGGAAGTACGACAAGCTCGACCGTCCGCTGCGCCCCGAGCAGGCCATCCTGGGTCTGCGCAAGAACCTGGGCCTGTTCGCCAACTTCCGCCCCGCCATCTGCTACGAGCAGCTGGTCGGCGCCTCCAGCCTCAAGCCCGAGCTGGTCTCGGGCCTGGACATCCTGATCATTCGCGAGCTGACCGGCGACATCTACTTCGGCCAGCCGCGCGGCCGCCGTGAGGCCCCGGACGGCGAGTTCAAAGGCGCGCCCGAAGCCTTCGACACCATGCGCTATTCCAGGCCCGAGATCGAGCGCATCGCCCACGTCGCCTTCCAGGCCGCGCGCAAGCGCAACAAGAAGGTGACCTCGGTCGACAAGGCCAACGTGCTGGAAACCTTCCAGTTCTGGAAAGACACCATGATCGAGGTGCACGCCCAGTACCCCGACGTGGCGCTCGATCACATGTACGTCGACAACGCCGCTATGCAGCTGGTGAAGAACCCCAAGGCCTTCGACGTCGTGGTCACCGGCAACATGTTCGGTGACATCCTGTCCGACGAAGCCTCCATGTTAACCGGCTCCATCGGCATGCTGCCCTCGGCCTCGCTCAACAGCAAGGGCCAGGGCCTGTACGAACCCAGCCACGGCAGCGCGCCCGACATCGCCGGCAAGGGCATCGCCAACCCGCTGGCGACCATCCTCTCGGCCGCCATGATGCTGCGTTTCTCGCTCAACCAGGAAGCAGCCGCCCAGCGCATCGAAGGCGCCGTGCAGAAGGTGTTGGCCCAAGGCTTGCGCACCGGTGACATCTGGAGCGAAGGCACGACCCAGGTCGGCACCGCGCAGATGGGCGACGCGGTGGTCAAGGCACTGGGCTGACGCTCAGATCCAGCGCCGGACCCGGGCGCGATAAGCCCTGAACTCGTCACCGAACACCTGTTCGAGCACGCGCTCCTCCGGAACAATCTGGAAGCGCGTGATCCATGCGACGAACACCGCAGGTCCCAACAGGGCCTGCGGAGACCAGAGGTACAACGCCCAGGCCAGCAAGACACAGCACATGCCCACATACATCGGGTTGCGCGTGAACCGGTAGATGCCATCGGTGACCAGCGCGGTCGCCCGCTCGGGTCGCAAGGGATTGACCGTGGTCCGACGGCGCACAAAGGCCAGCAGGCCCGACATGTCAAAGAGCAGGCCCAGACCGACCATCCCCCCCACCAGCGCCAGCTGCAGGCCGGCCATCCAGGGCCAGGACGAGGTCCACCCCGCTGCCCACCCCATGCCGGCGGCCAGCAGCAAGGCAACGACGGGTGGCGGCACCCTGTGTTCGAACATGTTCATGGCGCCATGATACGCAGCGTCGACCACAGCACCTGATCACCTACAGGGGCCACACCAGCAGCAGCAGGGGAACGCTGATCAGCACCACCAGCAGTTCCAGCGGCAGCCCCAGCTTCCAGTAATCGCCAAAGCGGAATCCGCCCGGCCCGAGGATGAGCGTATTGTTCTGGTGCCCGATCGGCGTCAGGAACGCACACGAGGCGCCAATCGCCACCGCCATCAGGAAGGCATCGACCTCCACGCCCAGCGCGCCGGCTGTGCCAATCGCGATCGGGCACATGACGGCAGCGGTGGCCGCGTTGTTCATCAGGTCGGACAGGAACATCGTGACCACCAGAATGAGCACCAGCGCAGTCACGGCGTGTCCCCTGGCCAGGTCGTCCAGCAGCACGCGCGCAATCAGGCCGGCCGTGCCGCTCGCCTCCAGCGCGCCAGCCACCGGAATCAGGGCAGCCAGAAGCACGATGACCGGCCAGTCAATGGCTTCATACACGGCCCTGGGTGCCACGGTCCTCAAGGCCATGGACGCCAGCACGCCCAGCGCAAACGAAATCGCCGCCGGCAACGCGCCCACTGCCGCGGCGCCAACCGACAGCAACATGATCAGGCCGGCCGTCCAGGCCTTGCGACGACTCGGAATGCGCCAGTCCCGCCGGGCCAGTGGCACGCAGGCATTGTCGGCCGCAAACTGCCCGACCACATCGGCCGGTCCCTGCATCAGCAACAGGTCACCGGAGGCGATTGGCGTCGCCCGCAATCGCATGGTCGATCGCCGCCCCTGCCGGGATATCGCCAGCAGATTGATGCCGTAGCGGGTGCGCAACTGCATGTCGCTGGCCGAGCTTCCCGAGAGCCTGGAGCCCGGCAAGACAGCCAGCTCGGTCAGGACCACCTCCGCGACGTCCCTGTCCTTCTGAAGGTCGGCACCACCGTCCCGGGATGAGGACGCGCCAGCCGACAGCGGTTCCACACTGGCGGACGAACCGGTGTCTTCCGGGCCCTCACCTGAGCGCCCCGGTCGCACCGACTCTTCCAGCTTCAAACCCAGGACTGACAGGACCGAGGCCAGCGCCTCGGCATCGGACTCGATCACCAGGATGTCCCCGGCGTGCACCCGGCGCCACGGACTGGGCGCCACGATACGGGTCTCGTTGTGCACCAGTCCCACGATCTGCGCCCCGCTCTCATCCAGCGCCTGCTCCAGTTCACCCAGCGACTTGCCTGCCGAAGCACTTCCTTCAGCCACGCGCGCCTCGGTCAGGTAGGCTCCGGTTTCGAAGCCCTCCAGGCCGGAGCGCCGGCGGGCCGGCACCAGGCGCCATCCCAGCAAGGCCACGAATGCCACCCCGATAACCGCGACCGACAGACCCACCGGGGTGAAGTCGAACATGCCGAATCCGCTGCCGACCGCTTCTGCCCGGAAGCCGGCGACGATGAGGTTCGGCGGCGTGCCGATGAGGGTGGTCATGCCCCCCAAGATGGTGCCAAAGGCCAGCGGCATCAGCACCTGCCCCGGCGACAACGTCAGCCGTTGCGCCAGCTGCATGGCCACAGGCATGAGCAAGGCCATGGCGCCCACGTTGTTCATGAAGCCGGACAGCAGAGCCCCCAGACCCACCAGTGCGGCCAGGCTGAGCGTTCGACCGGCCCGTGCCGGCAGCACCACCTGCGCCAGGGCATCCACGGCACCCGAAGCCTGCAGTCCCCGGCTGAGCACCAGCACACAGGCCACCGTCACAACAGCCGGATGTCCGAGACCGGCAAACGCCGCGCCAGCCGGCACCACACCCGCCAGCACGCACGCCAGCAAGGCACCGACCGCCACCATGTCATGGCGCCAGCGTCCCCAGAGGAACATCGCCACCGTCGCCAGCAGTATGGCCAGCGTGATGCCCTGATCAACGGTCATGGGTCGCCTTCAGGCCGCGTCCCTCTGACACGTCACTGCGCGACGACCGCCGTTCCGCTGGCCGAGACCATCAGCATGCCATTGCCCTGGCCCAGCACTTCGTAATCGAGATCGACACCCACCACGGCATTCGCCCCCAGTGCCTTCGCGTTCTCCTGCATTTCTGCTAGCGCAATGTCCCGCGCACGCTGCAGCTCCCTCTCATACGTGGCCGACCGCCCACCCACCAGGTCGCGGATGCCCGCAAACAGATCCTTGAACAGGTTGGCGCCCAGAATGGCCTCGCCAGCGACGACGCCACAGTAGCGCGTGATCTTCTGGCCATCAATGGACGGTGTGGTGGTCACGATCATGAACAAAGCTCCTATGCTCCGACGCAGCGCTCGGTGCGGCGCTGCCAGCCGGTTCGTCGAAAGCATGCCCGGTCCGGCACGCCCAAGTCAAGCGTACGCAAGTTCAATGCGGTGCGCCGGTGCGATCGTCCAGGGCCTTGATCAACAGGGCATTGAGATCGTCCAGACCCCCCAGTACAGGGCGCGACGGCTCCAGGCCCGGCCGGAAGCCAAGCGCCAGGAAACGCCGCAACAGGTCGGGGTCGCGGGTGATGACATGGACCGGTACCGCCCAGTCCGCACCCTCACCACTGACACTCGCGGCCGGCTGGTGGTCGCCCAGCCACAGCATCACCGACTCGCGCGGCTCCGACCGCCGCAGATAGGCACCCAGCCAGCGGTAGGTGTAATCGAACATGCCCACATAGTTCGGCATCATGTCCAGCCAGTCCACATAGGCGTTGCGCAGCCTTGCCGTCTCGGCCGCACCGTACGGGTCTGGCGTCAGCAAGCGGTCCCAGTCAGGCTGGAAAGGGGGCACGGGGCCGAAGGGCAGATGGCTCGTGATGGTCGGAAAAAACAGGAAACGTGGCGGCGAGCCGGGCGCGGCCGGGAACAGCTGCTCATATCGCGCCAGGCTGAACTGGTCGGGCACTTTCCAGTAACCCAGAGGCGGGCCTTCGTACTTCAGGTCGCGCGCATCCAGGAACAGGTCGAACCCGTAAAAGAGCCGTTCGGCCCAATCCCAGCTGAGGGCCGGATACAGGCCCACGGTCTGGTAGCCCGCACGCCGGAAAAGATGGCTGAGTGTCGGACGTTGCGTGGTCAGCAGCAGGTCATGGCGCAAAGGATCACTCAGGTCGACGCCCGAAAGCAGCGACAGGTGGGACAACTCGGACGCGCCCGCGAACGTGGCGGCCCGGACATAGGCCGATGCCACCAGGCGCCCGCTGTCTTCAATATCCCGGGCAAGCTGCGCCCGCGCCGATGCCAGACGGGGTCCGGCCTGGGGATGCTCGAACGCCACCGCACCGTAAGACTCCAGGAACAGCAGCTTGAAATCGCGGCCGCGCAGGGCACCCAGTGCCTGCTGCGCAGGCAGGGCCATGGCGGTCTCCAGCGCATCGGCCAAAGGCAGGACCCGATCGACCCGGCCAGGCAGAAACGCCGTGGCCAGCAGCGAAGCCTGTCGGGCATAGGTCGGTGTGATGGGTTCGGCAACCAGATGCCAGGTGACCCCCGGCATCCACCCGGCCAGGTGGGACACCACCAGCCCTGAGGCGAGCACGGTCGGCAACCGGCCCCATCGCGATCGGAGCGCCAGCGGGGCGGCACCCAAGGCCATGTGCCCCAGCGCCCAGCGCACCAGCAGGTACAGCGCCACCAGCAGCAGGACCAGTCCCGCCATCCCCCCGGCACTCACCCACCAGGGATGATCCTGCGCCGACACCCACAGGAAACGGGGAATCTGCTGCCCGTCCCAGTACAGGTTGACCGGTCGACCAAACAGGGTGGGCACGGTCACATTCGCATACCGGCCCAGAAGCAGGACCATGAACAGCGCAGACAGGGCACCCAGCGCCCGCGCAGGGAAAGTCCCTCGCCAGGCCACCACCAGCAGAACGACACACCACAGGCCGACCAGTTCCGGCGCCAGCCGATGGTCGGGCAACACCGCAGGCGTCGGCCACCAGTTGCGCACACTCAGCAGGCCGTTGAGCAGCAACAAGGCGGTGACCGCCAGAACGGCCTGCCGCAGGCCGGAACGGTTCACGCCGGCGGCTCCATCTCGAACAGGCCACAACTCCATAGGCCGGCAAGTATCGCACCGGGCGCCGAACCGGCCAATCCGCCTGTAAGACCCGCACAAGCCGGGCTCGTTTACAATCACTCCCCATGTTTGCCGCCCGCCCGTTCGCCTTGAACATCGCACCTGCCACCATGGCCGGTGTCGCCGCGCGCGCACTCTCCACCAAAACCACGACCATTAAGGGCTGATCCAGCCTGGTTCGTCGTGCGCCCTCCCCGGCCAGACGAGCCGGGTGAAAACAGTCCGGTCTGAACTGTTTCTTAACTTGAAAGGGCATTCTCAAATGAGCAAACTGGTAGGTCTGGTCGGCTGGCGCGGCATGGTCGGCTCCGTACTGATGGATCGCATGGTGGAAGAAAAGGACTTCGACCTGATCGAGCCCCTCTTCTTCTCCACCTCCAACGCCGGCGGTCAGGCACCGGCCATGGCCAGGAACGAGACCACGCTGCAGGATGCCCACGACATCGACGCGCTCAAGCGCTGCGACATCATCCTCACGGCACAGGGTGGCGACTACACCAACGACGTCTTCCCCCGCCTGCGGGCCGCAGGATGGAACGGTCACTGGATCGACGCCGCCTCGTCCCTGCGCATGGAAAGCGACGCGGTCATCGTGCTGGATCCCGTCAACATGCCTGTCATCAAGAATGCCCTGGCGCAGGGCGGCAGGAACTGGATCGGCGGCAACTGCACCGTCAGCTGCATGCTGATGGGCGTCGGCGCGCTGTACAAGGCCGGTCTGGTCGAGTGGATGAGCACCCAGACCTACCAGGCCGCCTCTGGTGGTGGCGCACAGCACATGCGCGAACTGCTCACCCAGTACGGCACCCTCAACGCCGAGGTCAAGGCCTTGCTGGATGACCCCAAGAGCGCCATCCTCGAGATCGACCGCAAGGTCATTGCCCGCCAGCGCAGCCTGAGCGGCGCCGAGACGGCCAATTTCGGCGTCCCGCTGGGCGGCAGCCTGATCCCCTGGATCGACAAGGACCTGGGCAATGGCATGTCCAAGGAAGAATGGAAGGGCATGGCCGAAACCAACAAGATCCTGGGTCTGGGCGAAGGCTTCGGCTCGGCTCCGATCCCGGTCGACGGGTTCTGCGTGCGCGTGGGCGCCATGCGCTGCCACAGCCAGGCACTGACCTTCAAACTGAAGAAGGATGTGCCCGTGGCCGACATCGAGGCCATGATCGCTGCCGACAATCCGTGGGCCAAGGTCGTGCCCAACACGCGCGAGGCCACCATGCAGGACCTGACGCCTGTGGCCGTGACCGGCACCATGCACATTCCGGTCGGACGCGTTCGCAAGCTGGCCATGGGCCCCGAGTACGTCGGCGCCTTCACCATCGGCGACCAGTTGCTGTGGGGCGCCGCCGAGCCACTTCGCCGCATGTTGCGCATCCTGCTGGAAGACTGATCCGGCATCATCCGTCCACGCGACAGGGCCCGCTCAGGCGGGCCGTGTCATTTGTCACACCCGGCATTCAACGCAGCCTCGTTGCGCAGTCGCAACGAGAAGTCCGCCATGTCTGCGACAGACGGCGGGCTTTGAAACTCAAGCGGATTCTCAGCTTGTCACTGTAATGCGTTGATGCTATGGTCATTTCTCGGTCTTTAACGTCGAGGTGCCCGTGCCCAGCCCCATTCGCCCACTCTCCTCCTGGATGCCCGCCAATCCCGCAACACCAGGCGGTTCCACGGGTCTTGCCAGGCTGCACGCCGTCGCGGCGGCTGCGCTGCTGTGCACCAGCCTGACCCTGTCGCCACAAGCCCACGCCCTGGGCCTGGGGCGCATCGTCGTGCAGTCCGCCCTGGGCGAGCCCCTGCGGGCCCAGATCGATGTGCCTGAAATCAATGCGGCCGAAGCCGAAAGCCTCCGGGTCAGCCTGGCACCGCAATCGGCCTATCGGGCTGCCGGCATGGAGATCAGCCCCGCGCTGTTCAACCTCCAGATCACCTTGCAGCGGCGGCCGGATGGCAGTGCCTATCTTCAGTTGAGCAGTCCCCGTGCCATCAACGAGGCCTTCCTCGACCTGATCGTCGAGGCCAACTGGGCCTCCGGCAAACTGGTGCGTGACTACACGCTGCTGTTCGACCCCCCGCGCACGGCCCAGCCGGCACCTGCGCCGTTGCCACCGGCCACATCGGCCGCACCTGCGTCTGCGGCGCCCGCACCAGCCACGGCCGCACCGGCGACGGCCTCTTCGACACCGGTCACACCGCCCGTCACACCGGCAGCCCGTCCTCCGGCGCCTGCACCGGACAGGCAAGTGCTGGTGGAACGCGGCGACACGGCCGGCCAGATTGCCATGGCCAACCTGCCCGCCAACGTGTCTCTGGACCAGATGCTCGTGGCGATGCTGCGGTCCAATCCCAAGGCCTTCATCAACAACAACGTCAACCGCGTCCGTGCCGGCGCTGTGCTCGACATGCCGACGGCCGAGGCGGCAGGTGACGTCAGCGCCAGCGAGGCGCGCCAGATCATCGCGGCACAGGCCAGGGACTTCAACGAGTTCCGCCGCCGCCTGGCCGCGCGGGCACCGGATGCCGGCGTCGCAGCCGCCGACCGCCAGGCCACCGGACAGGTGCAGGCCGAAGTCCAGGAAACCAGGCCCCAGGAGGCCACGGCCGACCGTCTGACACTGGCCCGCCCGGGAGACAACGCCAAGGAAGCCGAGATCGCCAAGGACCGCCAGTCCAAGGAAGAATCCACCCGTGTTGCCGAACTCTCCCGCAACATCGACGAACTCAACCGCCTTGGCTCGGCATCGGCCCCTGCCGCCACACCCGCCCCTGCTCCGGCACCGGCACCGGCACCGGCGTCTGCTGCCACCACGCCCCAGCCGACGCCCCCGTCTGCACCGGCAGAGGCCGCGGCCGGCCCCGGTGTCAGCACGCCCCCGGCACTCGCACCTGCCACCGGCCAGAGCCCTGCAGCCTCGCAGACACTGCCCCCCGAGCCAGCAGAAGCCGCACCTTCCACAGCCGCTCCGGCCCCCGTGCCTGGTGCAGCGCCGGCCGACGAAGCCCCGCATACACCGGCTCCTGCGCCGGCAGCACCCCCACCGCCTCCCCCGGCGCCAGCCCCGGTTCCCGAAGAGCCGGGCCTGGTGGACCGTCTGATGGAAAACCCGCTGATGCTGCCCCTGGCCGGGGGACTGCTGGCCTTGCTGGCCGGCCTAGGCATCTACCGGGCACGACAGCGCAAGAAGGCCGCCAGCGTCGACAGTTCTTTCCTGGAAAGTCGCCTGCAGCCGGATTCCTTCTTCGGATCCAGTGGTGGTCAGCGCATCGATACCGCCGAATCCGCCGCCTCGGGCTCCTCCATGGTCTATTCGCCCAGTCAGCTCGACGCCGCAGGCGACGTCGACCCCGTTGCCGAGGCCGATGTCTATCTGGCCTATGGCCGCGACCTGCAGGCCGAAGAGATCCTCAAGGAGGCCATGCGGTCGACACCGACCCGCGTGGCGATCCACAACAAGCTGCTCGAGATCTACGCCAAACGGCGCGATGCCAAAGCGTTCGAGGTGGTGGCCATCGAGGCCTACGGCCTGACCCAGGGCGAAGGTACCGAATGGGAGCACGCCTGCGACCTGGGCCGCGAACTCGACCCCGACAATGCGCTCTACCAGCCCGGCGGCCGCCCCCCGTCAAAGGCAGGCATCGACCCCACGGGTCCGGCTGGCGTGCCCGTCAACACCATGCCCTTCTCGGCCAGCACCCTGGCCCAGGGTGCCACCGGTTCGACGGTGGCGTCCGGCCGCCTCGACCTCGACCTGGATTTCTCCGGTGATGACGTTGCAGCGCCTGCACAGGACCCTGTGGTTTCGGGCATGGACGACCTGGGCAGCACCGAAGCCTTGACGGCGGCCCCCTCCGCCCTGGCCGACGCGGCCCCGCAACCCGCCGTTGCAGAGAGTCCGGCATCCAACGCCATGGATTTCGACCTCGACCTGGACCTGCCGTCCGCAGCCAGCCCGTTCGCAGGAAGCGACACGCCCGCCATGGCGAAAGAACCGCAGGCCAGCGTACCCACCTTTGACGCCGACGAAGTTCTGCCGGACTTCGATCTGGGCGAAGAAGAGCCACAGCCGCTGGACCTTGACATGCCCTCCGGTTCAGCCGCCCTGTCCGATGACAAGGCCGGCGCCCCCGCAGCCGACATGCTCAGTTTCGACCTGGGCGACCTCAATCTGGACCTCAACGCCCCGGCAGACGCTGTGGCCGACTCGGTTCCGGGCGGGCTGTCGGAAGAGAATCCGCTGGACACCAAGCTGTCGCTGGCCGAAGAGTTCCGCGCCATTGGCGACCTGGAAGGCGCCCGTTCCCTGGCCGAAGAGGTGCTGGCCGAAGCCACGGGCACCCTCAAGACCAAGGCCCGGACCTTCCTGTCCGACCTGAGCTGAGCCGCACGGCGCACGGCCCCGGAGGCGTCCACTTCGTGCGCATTGCGCTGGGTCTCAGCTACGACGGTGGCGCCTACGATGGCTGGCAGAGCCAGCCCAGCGGGCGCACGGTCCAGGACCACCTGGAGAAGGCGCTGTCGCAGTTCATGGCCGTGGATGGCGTCAGCACCCTGTGCGCAGGCAGGACCGACGCCGGTGTTCATGGCCTGAACCAGGTGGTGCACTTCGACACGCCGCTGGCGCGCCCCGAAAACGCCTGGGTGCGCGGCACCAACAGCTTTCTTCCGGGCGACATCGCGGTGCAGTGGGCCCGGGAGGTTCCTGAGCCATTCCACGCCCGCGCCAGTGCCCGGTCACGTCGCTACGCCTACCTGCTGCTGGAGTCGCCGGTCCGGCCCAGCGTGGACCGGGGCCGCGTGGGATGGGTGTTCAGGCCCCTGGCCCTTGAGCCCATGCAGGTGGCCGCCCGGATCCTGCTGGGCGAACACGATTTCACGTCATTTCGCGCGTCGCAATGTCAGGCCCATACCCCGGTCAAAGACATGTTGCGCATCGACATCTCGCGGCGCGGCGCCTACTGGCGTTTCGAGTTCGAAGCCACGGCCTTCCTGCACCACATGATCCGCAATATCATGGGCTGCCTGATCGCCATAGGAACGGGCAACCGCCAGGCCGGCTGGATGGCCGACGTGCTGGCTGCCAAGAGCCGTGATGCCGCCGCCCCGACATTCGCACCGGACGGGCTGTATTTCCTGGGGCCCGTGTACGACACGTCCTATGACCTGCCCATCCGGACCCCGGCCTTTGACTGGCTGCCCTGACCTGTCCGGTGTCCGGGACACCGCGACCCCAAGCTGGAACCCGCTGCCATGAACCGCCGAACCCGGATCAAGATCTGTGGCCTCACCCGGGAGGCCGACGTGGACGCTGCCGTGGCCGCCGGAGCTGACGCCATCGGCTTCGTTCTCTATCCGAAAAGCCCGCGATTCGTCGAACCGGCACGGGCCGGCGATCTGTGCCGAAGACTGCCACCCTTCGTGACGCCGGTGCTCCTGTTCGTCAACGCCAGTCCCGAATTCGTGGCCCAGGGTGTGGCGGCCGTACCCGACGCCCTGCTGCAGTTTCACGGCGATGAAACGCCAGCCGACTGCCTGGCCGCCGGGCGTCCTTTCCTGCGCGCCGCGCGCATACCGCCCGGGACAGGCGCCGCGACCTTTGATCTCCTAAAATACGCACATGAGTTCGCCGCATCCCGGGCCGTGCTGCTCGACGCCCATGTCGACGGCTACGGCGGTGGCGGACAGGCTTTCGACTGGACGGTCTTTCCTTGGTCACACCCTCGACTAAACGCCAGCTCTCGCCTCGTTTTGTCTGGTGGACTCACGCCTGCAAACGTGACCGATGGCATTCGCCTTGTGCGCCCCTGGGCCGTTGATGTGAGTTCGGGCGTCGAGGCCATGGGCCCGGACGGCCAGACCCTCAAGGGCATCAAGGATGCCAGCCGGATGAACGCGTTTGTCGCAGCCGTGCGCGCAGCCGACGCGGACCTCCCCCCTCCCCCGAACTGAACCTGTCCAGGGTGCCGTTCGGGCCAGAACACCGAAAGACACCCATGAACACGACCTACCAGCAACCCGATCCCCGAGGCCACTTCGGCATCTACGGTGGCAGTTTCGTGAGCGAGACGCTCACCCATGCCATCAACGAACTCAAGGCGGCCTACGCCCGCTACCAGCACGACCCGGACTTCCTGGCCGAATTTCGCAAGGAACTGGCCCATTTCGTTGGCCGGCCCAGCCCGGTCTACCATGCCGAGCGCATGAGCCGCGAAGCCGGCGGTGCCCAGATCTTCCTCAAGCGGGAGGACCTGAACCACACGGGGGCCCACAAGATCAACAACGTCATTGGCCAGGCCATGCTCGCCAGGCGCATGGGCAAGCCGCGCATCATTGCCGAGACCGGTGCCGGCCAGCATGGCGTGGCCACCGCCACCATCTGTGCCCGCTATGGCCTGGAATGCGTGGTCTACATGGGCAGTGAGGACGTCAAGCGACAGAGCCCCAACGTCTACCGGATGAAACTGCTGGGTGCCACCGTGGTGCCGGTCGAATCGGGCAGCAGGACGCTCAAGGACGCGCTGAACGAGGCCATGCGCGACTGGGTTGCCAACGTTGACAACACCTTCTACATCATCGGTACCGTGGCGGGTCCCCACCCCTACCCCATGATGGTCCGCGACTTCCAGAGCGTGATCGGCGAAGAATGCCTCAAGCAGATGCCGGACATGCTCAAGGAGGCGGGTTGCACCGGACTGCAACCCGACGCGGTCGTGGCCTGTGTCGGTGGTGGCAGCAACGCCATGGGCATCTTCCATCCCTACATTCCCTACGCACACACCCGGCTGATCGGTGTCGAGGCGGCCGGCGAAGGCCTGGACAGTGGCAAGCATTCGGCCTCGCTGCAAATGGGCAGTCCCGGCGTGTTGCACGGCAATCGGACGTATGTGCTGCAGGACGACAACGGACAGGTCACCGAAACGCACAGCGTCAGCGCCGGCCTCGATTACCCGGGCGTCGGCCCCGAACACGCCTACCTCAAGGACATCGGCCGCGCCGAATATGTCGGCATCACCGACCAGGAAGCGCTTGAAGCCTTCCACTACCTCTGCCGGACCGAAGGCATCATCCCGGCCCTGGAGTCCAGCCACGCCGTCGCCTATGGCATGAAGCTGGCCAGGACCATGTCCCCCACGCAATCGGTGCTGGTCAACCTGTCGGGACGCGGCGACAAGGACATTGGCACGGTCGCCGACCTGTCCCAGGCCGACTTCTACTGCCGCCCCAGCTGCCGCGGGCAGTCGGTCAAGGGCGGAGCCGAGGCCGCCCCGGTCAAGGTCACGGCGACCAGGGCACCGGCCAGTGCCGGCAAGGCAGTCCGCACCCAGTCTGCCAACGGAGGAGCATCCGCATGAGCCGCATCGATACCACGCTGAACGAACTCAAGACCCAGGGCCGCAAAGCCCTCATTCCTTTCGTGACCGCCGGCTTTCCCTACGCCGACATCACGCCGGACCTAATGCACGGCATGGTCGAAGGCGGCGCCGACATCATCGAGCTTGGCGTGCCCTTCTCCGACCCTTCAGCCGACGGCCCGGTCATCCAGAAGGCCGGTGACCGCGCCCTGGCACTGGGAATCGGCCTGGTCCAGGTCATTGCCATGGTGCGGCGTTTTCGCGAGAAAAATGCCATCACGCCGGTGGTTCTCATGGGATATGCCAATCCGATCGAGCGTTATGACCAGAAGCACGGCGCAGGGGCGTTCGTTCGGGATGCCGCCGATGCCGGCGTCGATGGTGTGCTGGTGGTCGACTACCCACCCGAGGAATGCGAGGACTTCGCTGCAGCCCTGCGCAGCCGCGACATGGACCTGATCTTCCTGCTGGCCCCCACATCCACACCGGAGCGCATGGCCCAGGTGGCCCGCGTGGCCAGTGGCTACGTCTACTATGTCTCGCTCAAGGGGGTGACGGGTGCAGGTACCCTGGATGTGGGCCAGGTCGAAACCATGCTGCCCCGTATCCGCGAGCATGTGAGCATCCCGGTCGGCGTGGGATTTGGCATCCGCGATGCTGAAACCGCGCGCGCCATCGGCCAGACGGCCGACGCCGTGGTCATTGGCAGCAAGATCATCCAGCTGATCGAAGACGAGCCGTTCGAGAAGGTGATCCCGGTGGCCACCCACTTCCTTCGCACCATCCGCAAGGCCCTGGACGGCTGAAGACGGTACTGCGTGCACTCCCGTTCCCCGTGCTGGCCGCCATGGCCGGCACGTGGTCTAATTCGTGGCTCCCAAGGAGATCGACACATGTCATGGCTTGAAAAACTGCTGCCCCCCAAGATCA
This sequence comes from Burkholderiaceae bacterium, assembly GCA_041396505.1. Lineage (GTDB taxonomy): Bacteria > Pseudomonadota > Gammaproteobacteria > Burkholderiales > Burkholderiaceae_C > Hydrogenophaga. The sequence goes on along the minus strand of JAWKYL010000005.1, from coordinate 114,019 downwards.
CGCACACCGATCCGGCCGATCGCCGCAGTGTGCCCGAGGGTCTGTGGATCAAGTGCCCCAGTTGCGAGGCCGTCCTCTACCGCACGGACCTGGAAAAGAACCAGAACGTCTGCCCGCATTGCAGCCACCACCACCGCATCGGTGCCCGTGCCCGTCTCAATGCCTTCCTCGATGCCGAGGGCCGTTACGAGATCGCTCAGGAGGTGTTGCCGGTCGACGCCCTGAAATTCAAGGACAGCCGGAAGTACCCCGAGCGCCTGCGCGAGGCACTGGACACCACCGGAGAAACCGACGCCCTCGTGGTCATGGGAGGCTCGGTCTGCAGTGTCAGCCTGGTCGCCGCCTGCTTCGAGTTCGATTTCATGGGTGGTTCCATGGGTTCGGTGGTCGGTGAACGCTTCGTCCGTGGCGTCGAAGAGGCCATTGCGCAAAAAGTGCCGTTCGTCTGCTTCACTGCCACGGGTGGTGCGCGCATGCAGGAGGGACTGCTGTCCCTGATGCAGATGGCCAAGACCAACGCCGCCCTCACCCGCCTGGCCAAGAAGGGCCTGCCGTACATCAGCGTGCTGACCGACCCCACGATGGGCGGCGTCAGCGCCGGCTTCGCCTTCGTCGGCGACATCGTCATTGCCGAGCCAAAGGCCCTGATCGGTTTTGCCGGCCCGCGCGTCATCGAGAACACCGTGCGCGTCAAGCTGCCCGAAGGCTTCCAGCGCGCCGAGTTCCTCCAGACCAAAGGGGCGGTCGATTTCATCTGCGACCGCCGCGAATTGCGCCAATCTGTCGCCAGCGCCCTGGCCATGCTGCAACGCCAGAGCGCAGACGCGGTAACCGATTGACCGGATCCCCTGCCTCCGAGGCACTGACGCTCTCCCAGTTGCCCCTGTTTCCGCTGCAGACCGTCCTGTTTCCCGACGGCTGGCTGCCCCTGCGCATCTTCGAGGTGCGCTATCTGGACATGATCCGGCGCTGCCACGAAGCCGGCGCGCCATTTGGCGTCGTGTGGCTGAGCGAAGGGTCCGAGGTACGCCGCATCGATCCGGCGGCCTCGGCGGACGGCAACAGCTTTGCCCGGGAGGTTTTTCACCCCATCGGTACACTGGCCCGCATCGACAGCCTGGAGCGGCCGCAGCCTGGCCTCATGATGGTGCGATGCCAGGGCATGCAGCGCTTCGAGGTGACTGCCAGACGGCAGTTGCCACACGGGTTGTGGGTCGGCGACGTCCGGCTGTACGACGCAGATCCCCCGGTCCCGGTCATCGAACATCTGCTGCCAGTACGCGATGCGTTGCAGCGCCTGCTGGAGCGCCTTCGGGAGCGCGAACCACAGTCCCTGCCCAGCCTGCCTCTGCAGCCACCCTACCAATGGGACAATTGCGGCTGGGTCGCCAATCGCTGGCTGGAACTGCTGCCGGTGGACAACGACCTCAAGTTGCGCCTGATGGCGCTGGACAATCCGCTGGTGCGGCTGGAACTCGTCGCCGACCTGCTGGACAAGCTCCAGCTCGCCAACTGACCGACAGGCCGGCTTTCAGGGGAGCAACGAAAGCGCGTGCATGTAGCGCGCGCTGACCATGAGCTCATCCCAGTCCGGCACTGGTGACTGCGGCAACAATGCCCTGCGCCGCTCTTCGCTGGCGCCGCTCGGGTGCCAGCGCCCTTCCATCTGCGCGCGCGCGAGTGCCTCGATGGCTTCGTCGATCGGGGCGCCGCCATCCACCACCGACTGGTTGCACAGCAGCACCATGTCACCCCCAGCCTGCAAGGCGGCCAGCGCGGCGTCGGTGAAACTCACGTCGCGCCCGTCGATGTGCCGGGCGGCCTCCATGCTCAGGTCGTCACTGAAGATGGCGCCCTGAAAACCCAGACGCCTGCGAAGGATGTCCTGCAACCACCGGGCTGAAAACCCCGCAGGGCGGCTGTCCACGCGCGGGTAGATCACATGAGCAGGCATGACCGCGTCCAGACTGGCCGACAGCCACCCGTAGGGCGCGGCGTCGTCTGCCAGTATGGCTCCCAGGCTGCGCCGGTCGACAGGAATGGCTGCGTGTGAATCGGCGCGCACGAATCCGTGACCGGGAAAGTGCTTGCCGCAATTGCCCATGCCGCTCTGGCGAAGCCCTTGCATGAGCGCCTGCGCCAGGACCGTCACCTGGCCAGGATCCCTTCCGAACGAGCGGTCGCCGATGACTGAACTCTCGCCATAGTCCAGGTCCAGCACCGGCGTGAAACTCAGATCCACACCGCAGGCGCGCAACTCGGCCCCCAGCACATGGCCTGCGGCGGTCGCCGCGTTGGCCGCCCGCAGCGCCGGCGCCGAAGTCGATTCGGAGCGCCCGGGAGACCCGAGCCACATGGCGCCAAGCGTCGCCATGGACGGCAGATGGGTGAACCCGTCGCTACGAAACCGCTGGACGCGCCCGCCCTCATGGTCGACCGCAATCAGCAGATCGCGCCGGACTGCCTTGATCTGCCGGCACAGGCGCGTCAGCTGGGCCCGATCACGCCAGTTGCGGCCAAACAGGATGACACCACCCACCAGCGGATGGGCCAGCCGGGCGCGATCCGCCCGGCTCAGACTGAAACCGGCCACATCGATGATCAGGGGAGCATGGTCAAGCATGGGATTCGAATGTCAGGAAGCATCCACCGGCGACGGCGCCACGGCGTCAAGGATCCTCGACGGTCCAGACCGCTCCACCACCACGAAGCTGGCAGCATAGTCGGTTTCGTCCGTGACCGATACGTGCGCCATCAGCCCGCGTTCCTCGAACCACGCCTTCAGCTCGCCGTGCAGGCACACATACGGCTGCCCGCTCGACTGGTTCAGGATCTCGCAACGCTGCCATGTCATGGGCGAGCGGATACCCAGACCGATGGCCTTGGAAAAGGCTTCCTTGGCCGAAAACCGCGTGGCGAGATAACGAATGCCCCGTTGTGGCCACCGGGCGCTGCGCTGGCGCCAGACCAGCAACTCGGACGCGCCCAGCACACGCTGCACGAAACGCTCCCCCTGCCGGCTGAACGTCGCTTCAATGCGCCGGATGTCGCAAATGTCGGAACCGATGCCGTAGACCATCGTGGTTCAGTCCGCTGAAAAGGCCGCATCCACGCAGCGCAGGTAGTCCACCACCGTGGCCGCGTAACCCAGTTCCAGTGCATCGGCCATGAGTGCATGGCCGATGGACACCTCCTTGACGCCGGGCACGGTCTTCAGAAAGGCCGTGAGGTTGACGCGATTGAGATCATGACCCGCGTTGAGCTCCAGGCCTGCATCCAGGGCGGCCTGGCCGGCGACACGAAACCGTTCGAGCTGGTCATTCCGAGCAGGCGTATTCCAGGCTGCGGCATAAGGTTCGGTATACAGCTCGACCCGGTCCGCCCCCACCGCCCTGGCACCTGCCATCTGATCGGCTTCGGCGTCCATGAACAGACTCACCCTGGCGCCCAGCGCCCGGGCTTGCGCCACCACAGGTCCCAGTTCCGCTGCCTGTCCGGGAAAGCGCCAGCCATGGTCGCTGGTGAACTGCCCCTCACTGTCCGGAACAAAGGTCAGCTGGTGCAAGGGCAGTCCACGCCCCTTCACTTCTCGGGCAATGTCCAGCAGGTTGTGAAACGGATTGCCCTCGATGTTGAACTCTCGGTCAGGCCAGCCCTGCATCAGTTCGGCCAGATCGAAAACGTCCTGGCGCCGGATATGACGCTCGTCCGGACGGGGATGGACCGTGATACCGGCCGCACCGGCCTGCAGGCACAGCGTGGCGGCCCGGGTCACGCTGGGTATGCCCAGATGCCGGGTGTTGCGGACCAATGCCACCTTGTTGAGGTTGACAGAGAGTGCCGTGCGGCTTCGGCGGGAATCTGCGTTCATCGGAACATTCAGGAAATGGAAGTTTGCCCGGCCGCACGGGGCCGGGCCAGTGCCTGGACATCGAGCATCAGCTGGCGTGTCCGGAACACCGTCATGCCGCTATGGTAGTGCAGCAGGAGACGCAACTGGTTGCGCAGAGGCCCCAGCACGGGTGCACAGATCGCCAGCAGATCCACCATCGGACGGGAGCTGTCCATGGCGCCTGCCAGTGCCAGCCAATGACTGCCCTGCATGGCATGAGCGGCCTGGTCGACCGGCTCATGCAGCCCCAGTTCCGGCGTCAGCACATAGTGCCTGTCAGGAAGAATGGGGGCCAGCGCACTGCCCTCATGCCCCAGATCGGGCAGCAGGCCGGTCTCGCGCAACAGCAGCAACTCGAAGGCCCGCAACACCAGCGATTGCGCCTGTGGTTGCTCCGCCAGCAGACGGACCGCCAGCGCATAGTGATCGAACAGCTGCGGATGCGGGTCGTCACGGGCCAGCAGTCGCAGCAACAGTTCGTTGAGGTAGCTGCCGGAGAGCAGAGCTTCCCCCGTGGGCATGACATGGCCACCCGCCCATTGCGCCGACTTCAGCGTACGGACCTCGGCATCACCACCCCAGCTCAGCGCCAGCGGCTGCAGTGGCAACAGCACCGGCCGGAACTGCGACGTGGGCCGCTTGACCCCCTTGGCCACCAGCACAAGCCGTCCATGCTCCCGCGCAAACACTTCCAGGATCAGGCTGGACTCACTCCAGTCGTGCCGGTGCAGCACAAACGCCCACTGCTCCGACTGTCGCCGGCTCATGCCTGAAAGCGGCGGAGCGTGGGGGCCAGACCGCGGCGCAGGGCCGCCCCAAGCCAGGTCAGCCCCCTCGGGGGGCAGCGACCCGCGCAGCGGCGGAGCGTGGGGGCCACATCACTCATACCCGAACGACCGCACCCGGGCATCGTCATCGGCCCATCCGGAACGCACCTTGACCCACAGCTCCAGGAACACCTTGCCGCCCCAGAGCTTCTCCAGTTCCTGACGCGCCTCGGTGCCGATCCGCTTGAGCTTCTCGCCCTTCTCGCCGATCACCATGCCCTTGTGGCTGTCCCGTTCGACCACGATGGTGGCGGACACCTTGCGCAGCGATCCCTCTTCTTCGAACTTGTCGATCACCACGGTCGAGGTGTAGGGCAGTTCGTCTCCAGTGAGACGGAACAGCTTCTCCCGCACCATCTCGGCCGCCATGAAGCGTTCGCTGCGATCCGTGAGTTCGTCCGGGTCGTGCATCCAGGGCTGCTGGGGCAGGTACTGGCCGCAGATGTCGAACAGGCGCCGGACATCCCTGGGATTCTTTGCCGACATGGGCACGTATTCGGCAAACGGATGGCGTTCCTGCATGCTGCGAAGCCAGGGTGCCAGCTCGCCACGCCGATGCACGAGGTCGAACTTGTTGGCCAGCAGTACGACCGGCACATTCTGAGGCAACAGGTCCAGCACCTTGGCATCGGCCAGGTTGAAACGACCGGCCTCGACGACAAAGAGGATCAGATCCACGTCGGCCACCGCGCCCAGCACCGTCTTGTTCAGCGAACGGTTGAGGGCATTGCCATGGCGCGTCTGGAATCCCGGGGTGTCGACAAAGACGAACTGGTTGGCGCCGACCGTGCGGTACCCTGTGATGCGATGGCGGGTGGTCTGGGCCTTGCGGGACGTGATGCTGACTTTCTGTCCCACCAGCGCATTGAGCAGGGTCGACTTGCCCACATTGGGCTTGCCAACGATGGCCACATAGCCACAGCGCTGGTCTTCCGGGGCCACGGGCTCCGCCTCTGGAACGGGCTGGTCCTGGCTCTCCGGGACCGCCTGGCCCAGGGCGCGCGCCAGCATCGCATCCAGGTTCTGGTTGGCAGGGTCAGGCGTCGGGTTCGGCGAATTCTTGGGCATCTCGGCACGCGCGTGGCGCAGGATAGGTCAAAAGGTCGGTCAGGAACGGGCCGGTTGCGCCTGATCCCGCAGTCGTTGCAGCATGGCACTGGCAGCCGCCTGCTCCGCAGCACGGCGCGAGGCACCCAGGCCTCGTTCGGCGTGGCCTGCCTCCACCACCAGGCACTCGACGTCGAACGTCTGCCGGTGAGCCTCACCCAGCGTGGCCACGACACGGTACACCGGGAGTTTCATTTTGCGCCCCTGCAGCCACTCCTGCAATTCGGTCTTCGGGTCCTTGCCCAGTGCGCCCATCTGGGTGTGCCACTGCACATCGGCATAGAGCCGCTGCACCAGCGCATTGGCGGCTTCGAATCCGGCATCCAGGTACACGGCGCCGATCAGGGCTTCGAGCGCGTCGGCAAGAATCGACGGGCGTTTCATGCCGCCGGAACGCTTCTCTCCATCACCCAGCTTCAGGCTGGCCGACAGGCCGAGCCGGGTCGCGATCTGGGCCAGGCTGTCCTGCTTGACCAGGTTGGCACGCACGCGGGAAAGATCGCCCTCGGGCAACTGGCCGAGCTTCTCGAACAACAGGCCCGAGACGGCGAGCCCCAGTACGGAGTCGCCCAGGAACTCCAGGCGTTCGTTGTGGTCCGCCGAGAAACTGCGGTGTGTCAGGGCGCGCTCAAGCAGGCGCGGATGGTTGAAACGGTGGCCGACCCGCCGCTCAAGGGCCTGCAGTTCGGCGGTCAAGCGCGCAAAGACCGGCCAGATGCCGGTCGCAGGGGAAAAGGAGACATCACTTCGAGGTGCCCTGGTACTTCATGACCAGGTAGGCGGGTCCGAACAGGTGAATCTCGCGCTCGTAGTCGAAGGCCACGACAACCCGGTCGCCCTGCTTGGTGATCTCCAGATCCTTGCCTGCAATGGTCCGGATATCGTCGATCTGCGCCGCTTTGTCGAACGTGCTCCGGATCTCGGCGACCGTGGTCCCGCCGGATGCCTTGTCGGTCGCCTTCTGCACTGCCAGGAACTCGATATAGGTCGGAACGACCTGGGCCACCACCACGCCGACAAAGGCCAGGATGATGCCCACGAAAAGCAGGCCGATGAAGGTCAATCCCCGCTGCTGTTGTTGTGTTTTCATCTATTGCTGCTCCACTCCGTACAGAAGGCTGTCGTCACTCGAACGACCCGATGCGTCCGAGGTCGCCAAAGTTCATCCAGACGAAAAACGCCCGACCCACGATATTGGCCTCAGGCACGAAGCCCCAGTAACGAGAGTCCAGCGAATTATCCCTATTGTCACCCATCATGAAATAGTGACCCTGGGGCACCTTGCAGACCACGCCTTCGACCGAGTAGCGGCACTGGTCCTTGAACGGGAAGTCGGATGCACCCGGCACGAAGGCTGGTCGGTCGCTGTCGTTCAGGGTCTGGTAGCTTCTGCCGTCCAGGGATTCCCTGAACTGGCTGGAATAGCGCATGCTGTCGCTGTCGAAGAACTCGGGCTGCGACTCGCGTGGCACCGGCTGACCATTGACGGTCAACTGCTTGTTCAGGTAGGCCACCTCGTCGCCCGGCAGTCCGATGACCCGCTTGATGTAGTCCAGGCTCGGTTGCGGCGGATACCGGAACACCAGGACATCACCCCTTCGGGGTTCGTTGTTGTCCAGGATCTTGGTGTTGACCACGGGCAGCCGGATGCCGTAGTGAAACTTGTTGACCAGGATCAGGTCGCCCACGCGCAGGGTGGGGATCATGGAGCCTGACGGAATCTTGAAGGGTTCGAACAGGAAGGACCGCAACACGAAAACAGCCAGAATGACCGGAAACAGCCCGGCGGTCCAGTCCAGCCACCAAGGCTGGGCCAGCACCTTCTGGCGGGCCTGGTCGACATCGCCTTCGATATGGCTGAAACCCTGGGCGCGCAGGGCTTCTGTTCGTGCGTGGTACTCGTCCAGCAGTTGCTGGGCCGCCCGTCGACGCCGGGGCAGGAACACCAGCTTGTCAGCCAGCCAGTAGACACCCGTGATCAGGGTGGCCAGCAACAGAAGCAAGGCGAAATTGCCCTCGATCGATCCCATCACGAAAGCCACGGCATAGAGGCCGAAGGCCCCCAGCACCAAGGCGGTGATCGCGCTCATCATGGGCTGCATCAGTCCTCCACCTGCAGAATGGCCAGGAAGGCCTCTTGCGGCACTTCCACCGATCCGATCTGTTTCATGCGTTTCTTGCCTGCTTTCTGCTTCTCGAGAAGTTTGCGTTTGCGTGTGATGTCACCGCCGTAGCATTTTGCCAGCACGTTCTTGCGCAAGGCCTTGATGGTTTCCCGCGCGATGATGTTGCCACCGATGGCCGCCTGGATGGCCACGTCGAACTGCTGCCTGCTGATGATCTCGCGCATCTTGGCTGCCACCGCCCGACCCCGATACTGTGCCTGTGTCCGGTGCACGATGATCGACAGGGCATCGACCTTCTCGCCATTGAGCAGCATGTCGACCTTGACCACATCGGAGGCACGGTACTCCTTGAACTCGTAGTCCATGGACGCATAGCCCCGGCTGACCGACTTGAGCTTGTCGAAGAAATCCAGCACGATCTCGCCCAGCGGCATTTCGTAGGTCAGCATGACCTGCTTGCCGTGATAGGCCATGTTGATCTGCACGCCACGCTTCTGGTTGGACAGGGTCATGACCGCGCCCACATATTCCTGCGGCATGTACAGGTGCACGGTCACGATGGGCTCGCGGATCTCCTCGATGCGGCCGACGTCCGGCATCTTGGACGGGTTCTCGACCATGATGACTTCGCCGTCGCCCTTGACCACCTCGTAGACCACGCTGGGCGCGGTGGTGATCAGGTCCTGGTCGAACTCGCGCTCCAGCCGCTCCTGCACGATCTCCATGTGCAACAGGCCCAGGAAGCCGCAGCGAAACCCGAAACCCAGCGCCTGCGAGACCTCAGGTTCGTACCGCAACGCGGCGTCGTTGAGCTGCAGCTTCTCGAGTGCATCTCGCAAGGCGTCGTACTCGCTGGCCTCGGAGGGGTACAGACCGGCGAAGACCTGTGGCTGGACCTCCTTGAAGCCGGGCAACGCCTGCGTGGCAGACACCAGATTGGCACCGCTGCTGGTCTTGACTGCGGTGATCGTGTCACCCACCTTGGCGGCCTTGAGCTCCTTGATACCGGCGATGATGTAGCCGACCTCGCCGGCCTCCAGTGCGGGCCGGGGTTCGTTGTGCGGAGTAAAGACACCCAGCTTCTCGGCGTTGTAGAGCGCTTCGGTAGCCATCAGCTTGATCTTGTCGCCCTTGGCCAGGCGACCGTCCACGACACGGACCAGCATCACCACGCCAACGTAATTGTCGAACCAGCTGTCGATGATCATGGCGCGCAAGGGCGCATCGGGATTGCCGCGCGGGGCCGGCACCTTGGCCACCACCATTTCGAGGATGTCTTCCACGCCCATGCCGGTCTTGGCCGAGCAGGGAACGGCCTCGGTCGCGTCGATGCCGATGACGTCCTCGATTTCCTGCTTGGCGGTGTCCGGATCGGCCTGCGGCAGGTCCATCTTGTTGAGGACAGGCAGCACCTCGACACCCAGATCAAGCGCGGTGTAGCAATTGGCCACCGTCTGGGCCTCGACGCCCTGACTGGCATCGACGACCAGCAGGGCCCCTTCGCAAGCCGACAGGGAACGGCTCACTTCATAGGAAAAGTCGACGTGGCCGGGGGTATCGATGAGGTTGAGGTTGTACACCTGGCCATCGCGTGCCTTGTATTGCAAGGCGGCGGTCTGTGCCTTGATGGTGATGCCCCGCTCCTTTTCGATGTCCATCGAGTCCAGCACCTGCTCGCTCATCTCACGCGCAGAGAGACCGCCACACAGGGAAATAATGCGGTCAGCCAACGTCGACTTGCCGTGGTCGATGTGGGCAATGATGGAGAAGTTGCGAATGTGCTTCATCAGGAATTCAACTCGGACGCGGGCCTTTTGCCCAGCATAAAAAAGGGCGCGTCAGCAGGTGACGCGCCCATAACCAACAATCAATGGCAACTGCGATAGTTGGGGTTTCATTGTAGGCAAAAAGCCGGCGCAGCACACCTGAAGTCGGCCCCGCGCACCCTGTTGCAAGGGGACGACAGGAACTTATCAACAGAATATTTACAGATAATCCACACGAACCGTGCATTTCATGTGGATAACCTGCCGGACCTGCACAACACATCCCATATCGTGGAGGTCGAGGTCCGGCAATTTGAAGAATCCCGCTTCAAAGCTTCGGATTCTACCGAAGTCGGGCGCATGCCAGACCTGATTTGTTAGCGAGCACAAACTTCATGACGGCCAACCCGACGATGTCCGGGGTCCGGAGGGTGTGGCTATTCAGCCACCGCCCCGAAAATAACCCCCTGAACTCGCAGGGTTTGGCTCCAGGTTGAGCCGATCGTGCTTACCGGGTGGGCCGGATCACGACGTACTGTGCCCACTCGCCGCGCCGCAACAGGACCGTGACCGCCTTGCCCAGGTCGAGCTTGGCCAGCACCGCCTCCAGCGCCTTCAGATTGGGCGTTTCGTTGTTGGCCACCGCCATGATGACATCGCCCTCGCGCAGACCTGCACGGGCTGAGGCTCCTTCGACGGCAGCAACGCGGACACCCGACTGGATACCCAGTTCGCGCTTCTGGTCGGCGGTCAGGTCGGCCAGCGAGAGACCGAGCGCGCGGGCGGGTCCACTGGCGGCTGGCGGCGTTGCCGGCGCAGCACCACCAGCGGCGGCGGCCGAAGCATCGGGCTCCATCTCGGCCACCACCACATTGAGATCACGCTGGTTGCCGCGCCGGAAGACGGTCATGGCACCGCGGCTGCCCGGCGCCGTGTTGCCCACCACGCGGGGCAGGTCCACCGAGCGCTCCACGTCCTGACCATTGAATCGCAAGATGATGTCGCCCGGCTCGACACCGGCCTTGGCGGCCGGGGAATCCGGTTCGACCGCCCGGACCAGCGCACCCCGGGGCCTTCCAAGTCCGATCGACTCGGCCACATCCTTGCTGACCTGATCGATCCGCACCCCAATGCGCCCACGCGTCACCCGCCCCGCCGTGCGCAACTGTTCGGAAACCCGTGCGGCCTCGTCGATGGGAATGGCAAATGAGATGCCCTGGAAGCCACCCGAGCGGGAATAGATCTGGCTGTTGATGCCCACCACCTCGCCGCGCATGTTGATCAGCGGACCACCCGAGTTGCCCGGATTGATCGCGACGTCGGTCTGGATGAAGGGCAGGAAATCACCGGTCTCGCGCTGCTTGGCACTGACGATGCCGGCCGTCACCGTGTTTTCCAGTCCAAAAGGCGACCCGATGGCCATGACCCATTCGCCCACGCGCAGGCGGCTCACGTCGCCAAAACGGACGGCCGGCAAACCGGTCGCTTCGATCTTGACCACCGCCACGTCGGAACGGCGGTCGGCCCCGACGATCTTGGCTTTGAACTCGCGTTTGTCATCCAGCGTGACCAGCACCTCGTCCGCACCGTCCACCACATGGGCATTGGTCATGATGTAGCCATCGGCACTGATCACAAAGCCGGAACCCACACCCCTGGGAACGGCCTCTTCGGAAGGCCCCCTTTCATTTCGCGGGCCACGCGGCGTCATGCCGGGGGGAATCGGAATGCCGAACCGGCGAAAGAATTCGAGCATCTGCTCGTCAGGCCCCTGCGTCGGGTCCGACTCCACGTTGCTGGCTTTTTCCAGGGTCCGGATATTGACCACCGACGGCCCCACCACGTCCACCAGCGCCGTGAAATCCGGCAGACCTTGCACCAGGACGGGTCCGGCCGGGCGGGCATGCGCCGTGACCGGCACAAGCGCGGTGGTCAGACCCACCGTCAGGATGGCAGCCGCGGCCAGCGAAATCAGGGTCCGCGACGGGATGAAGCGCGTTTGCATGTCGGATGTTCCTTGGATGAACAGATTTCAAAGCACAGGCAGCCTGGCTGGAATCGCCGCTGACTGCACTGATGACAGATTGAGATGTCGGCCAGATGTTCCCGAGGGTGCGGCATCCGACCGGTCAGGAGGCAAAGAGCAGCCCGCCTCCGACACCGCATCGGGACAGGTATCCCGGGTCTAGCGGATCCGCTCGAGCGCGCGGGCAAACTGTTCCAGCGTAGCCACCGGGACTTCGCCCATCACCGTGATCCAGTACGCGCCCTGGCGCCGGCTCAGGGACTGTGTGGCACCCGATGCCAGGAGCTTTTCCTTCACATGGCGCTCTTCGTCGTAGGGCTGCACGAACAGCGACACTGAAGCCAGACCATCCGAGAACACCCATTGCATGGGCCCCGGCGAGTCCGGCTCCGCCGGGTTTTCGCTCACATGGCAACTCATGGACTGGAAGCCGGGCACCGGTTCGCTCAGTCGCCACCCTTCGGCATCGGGCGTTGTCTTGCGGATATTGGGACGGTAGACCTCGTATCCCCTGGTGTTGCGCATCAGTCGGTCGAGCTTTCCCATGCTCACCGGCGCATTCAGCTGCAGCTCGGAATAGGCCAGTTGTTCCAGCACACGGCCATCCTCGCCCAGCGTCTGGAGCTTGACGACCAGACCGGTCGAGACTTCGGACCAGATGCGGTAGCCGAACCGCAAGGCATCCCGGGGCACGATTTCGACGATCTGTGCCTTGTGGCCTGCCACCCGGTCTTGGCCCACTTCCCTGTGTCCGTAGAACTCGGGAATGAGGTTGCTGGGTGTGCGCAGCAATTCGGGGAAGAGGCCGAGGGACTCCCGCTTGTCGACCCAGGCCACCTTGTTCTCAGGTGCGAACGTGATGACGTCGCTGTTGCGCCGGATCGTCATGCGCGGCTCGCCACTGAGGGTGTCGATCCGCTCCATCTGCTGCTGGCCGTCACAGACGTGCCAGATGCGCGAAGCGGACATGTCGCCGTCGGCCGTCACGACGAACGTGCCGACATAGGCCCGCTGACGCGACGCTTCGTGGATCCGGGTCAGCCACTCGTTGAGTGTGCGCTGCGGTGGTTCGGCCGGCGCTTGCACCGGCGTGTTCGTGAGTGCCAGTGCCTGGCCCTGCACGGCCACACTGCACACACAGGCCATCGAAGCCAGCAAGACCCGGCGCCACGACGCAGGCAATGACCACCTGGGAAGGCGGCGCACCACAGGCCCAGGCATGGCCCCGGATGTCAGTACGGAAGTCGTCGGCAGAACCATGGATCAGCGGGCGGGAGCGTCAAATGTCGCATTGCGGAGGAAACCGGCAGGCGTCTGCAGTGCCGACATGCCGCCATGCTGCCGGTGTTCGGCCAACAGGGCTTCCAGCTGACGGTCACGGATCAGGGGCCCCTGCACTGTCGGTTCGATGATGACTTCGCTGGATGGTACTTCGTTGGTGCCCACGAGGACGGTCTCGCTCTGGGGCGGTACGGTGATCGCGATCTGCTGAGCGTCGACCGACCGTGGTGCAGAGATACCCAGAACGCTCCAGCTGACCGCCATCACGGCTGCCAGCGACGCCATGCCGGCCACCAGCTTCCAGCGAAAGACGCCATCATTGGCGCTCGGACGTGCCGCCAGGCGGGCCGGCACAGCGGCAGCGGGGGACAGCGAGGCCACCATCGGCGACACCTCGTGCCGCACCAGCCAGTCCGGGCGCTCCTGATCCATGCGATCTCGCAGGGCATGCAAAAAATCACCGGGCGGCGATGCCGTGACAGCCGGCGCAGTGCCTCGCAGGACATCACCGATGACCTGGTAGCGGTGCCACTGTGCCCGGACCTCACCGCTGTCGCCGAAAGCCACCAGCAGCGAATCGAGCTCGCCAGCTGCAATTTCGCCATCGGCCAGGGCCGACAGGGCGTCGTCGACCACCATCCGGGGGCCGGTATCGGGGTTCAAGTTGGCGTCATTCATAGGGTCCGTCCGTTCACCCACCCTCGCAAACCGTCTGTGTTTTCCATCGGCCAGTCCATATGGCGTTACCAGCGTTTGCCCGTCTGGCGATCCAGCAAGGGCTTGATGCGTCCCGAAATCGCCTCCCGGGCCCGGAAAATCCGCGAACGGACCGTACCGATGGGGCAATCGAGCGCCTGGGATATCTCTTCATAACTCAGGCCTTCGATCTCCCGCAAGGTGATGGCGTTGCGCAATTCCTCGGGCAAGGCGTCCACGGCGGCATTGACGGCTTCGGCAATCTCCTTGCTGGCCAGCACCGCTTCGGGGGTCTCGGCATCGGCCACTCCCGAATTTAGTTCACGTTCCGGCGCGGAAGTTTCATCGTCGTCACCGGATTTCATCTGGGACTGGTAGACCAGCGGATCCCGCTTGAGTTCCAGCAGCTGTTTCTTGGCCGTATTGACCGCGATCCTGTAGAGCCAGGTATAGAACTGGGCATCGCCCCGGAACTGCGCCAGCGCCCGGTAGGCCCGGATGAAGGTCTCCTGGGCGATGTCTTCGACCAGGTCGGTATCCCTGACCATGCGTCCGATGAGCCGCTCGACGCGCCGCTGGTAGCGCAGGACCAGCAACTCGAAAGCGCGCTGCTCACCGGCCAGCGTACGCTGGACCAGCATGACGTCGCTGTCGGGGGCCGGAGGAGCGAGATGTTCTTCAGGAGGCATGGGCGCCGAAATATAACCCAATCGAATTCAGGCAGCCGCCACCCAGGCACGACGCAGATCGATCCACTGCGCCGGATCCGTGCTCCTGCTGGCACTGGCCCATACGGTGGCCCCTCCCGGCAATCGCATCCGCAGCAGCGCATGGGTTTGCAGGTCGAGGCACACCTCGACGCCGGTCAGCGACAGCGCCTGACCATGGCCGGCATCGGTCCAGAGCCAGAAACTGTGTGTGCCGGACCGTTCGCTGTCGGCGGCTTCGGGCCGCCACTGGAGCACGCCCGAGGGCCACCTGGACCAGACCCGCCAGGCCCAGGCCATCCACAACAGGGACAGAAGGACCTGAAGTGCCAGCAGGGGATGATGTGCCTGGCCTGCCGCCTGTGATTGCCACCAGAGCACGGCCTGCACCAGGGGCAGCAGACCTGCCATCGCCAGCGCCACGGCCAGAGGCGCGCAGCGGCGCAAGGGGAAGGCGACGGGTGGCGCCTGCCTCATGCGTGGTGAATCGCCTGTCAGGCCGATGTCCTGCCGTCCTTATCAGACGCGCCGGAAAATCAGGGTGCCGTTGGTGCCCCCGAAACCGAAGTTGTTTTTCATCGCCACGTCGATCTTCAGGTCACGCGCGGTGTTGGCGCAGTAATCCAGGTCGCACTCGGGATCCTGGTTGAAGATGTTGATGGTCGGCGGGCTTTTCTGGTGGTGAATGGCGAGCACCGTGAAGACGCTTTCAATGCCACCGGCGCCGCCCAGCAGGTGGCCGGTCATGGATTTGGTGGAATTGACGACGAGACGGCCGGCATGGTCACCCATGGCGGCCTTGATGGCATGGGTTTCATTGACGTCGCCCAGCGGCGTCGACGTGCCGTGGGCATTCAGGTAGGCCACTTCATCGGCATTGATGCCCGCGTTGCGCAATGCGTTGATCATGGCGCGACGGGGACCGTCCATGTTGGGCGCGGTCATGTGGCCGGCATCGGCGCTCATGCCATAGCCGCTGACCTCGGCGTAGATGCGGGCTCCACGGGCTTTGGCGCGTTCGTACTCTTCGAGCACCATGACACCAGCCCCCTCGCCCAGCACGAAGCCGTCGCGGTCCTTGTCCCAGGGACGCGAAGCCGTGGCGGGATCATCATTGCGCGTCGACAGGGCCCGCATGGCTGCGAAACCGCCCACGCCCAGCGGAGACACGGTGGCTTCGGTGCCTCCGGCCACGATCACGTCGGCATCGCCGTACTCGATCTTGCGTGCTGCCTCGCCGATGCAATGCAGTCCAGTGGTACAGGCGGTCACGACGGCCAGGTTGGGGCCCTTGAAACCGAAGCGCATCGACACATGGCCGGAGACCATGTTGATGATGGATGCGGGAACAAAGAACGGTGAAATCCGGCGCGGGCCGCGGCTGGTCAGCTCACCATGGGTGTCTTCGATCAGGGGCAGGCCACCGATGCCAGAGCCGACAATGCAGCCGATGCGCGTGGCCTCTTCCTCGCCCAGCGCCTCGCCCGTCGGCAGGCCGGCATCCTCGACGGCCTGCTGCGCAGCGGCAATGCCGTAATGGATGAAGGTGTCCATGGAGCGCGCTTCCTTGGCGCTCATGTAGGTTTCCAGATCGAAACCCTTGACCTCACCGGCAATCTTGCAGGCAAACGCCGATGCATCGAAGCGGGTGATCGGGGCGATACCGGACTGGCCAGCCAGCAGATTGCTCCAGGCTTCGCTGACCGAATTGCCCACGGGGCTCACACACCCCAGTCCGGTCACGACGACGCGGCGACGACTCATTGCTTGACCTCCGCACGCACCATGGCGTGCTGCGTGTTGAACAAGACCCGTTTCGATCGCGGTTTCGCGAACGCTGGCGGGCCTGCCTGAACGCGGTGTGCGCCAGGCCCCCACCGCGCCGTATCGACCGCCTGCAGCGCGGCCGGGGGAACCCTCAGGCCTTCTGGTTGGCCAGGGCGTAATCGATGGCGTTCTGGACCGTGGTGATCTTCTCGGCGTCTTCGTCAGGAATTTCGATGCCGAATTCGTCTTCGAGGGCCATCACCAGTTCCACGGTATCGAGCGAGTCGGCACCCAGGTCGGCCACAAAGGCCTTCTCGTTGGTGACCTGACCTTCTTCCACGCCGAGTTGTTCGGCAATGATTTTCTTCACACGTGCTTCGATATCGCTCATAAGTCCCTCTGAGGGTGGTTGAAATACAGACGCCCATTTTAGCCGCGCCCTGAACCTTGATCGGGGCGGGCCGCCAGGCGGGAAATTGGCCGCGCAATCGCAGCCAGCAGGAATCAGGCCATGAACATGCCGCCGTTCACGTGCAGCTCCTGGCCAGTGACGTAGGCAGCGCGGGGGCTGGCCAGGTAGGCTACCGCATGGGCGATGTCCGACGGCTTGCCCAGGTGACCCAGCGGAATCTGGCCCAGCAGGGCCTGTTGCTGTGCTTCCGGCAACGAGGCGGTCATGTCCGTCTCGATGAAGCCCGGTGCCACGCAATTGACCGTAATGTTTCGGCTGCCCAGCTCGCGGGCCAGCGCCCGCGTCATGCCGGCCACCCCCGCCTTGGCGGCGGCGTAGTTGGCCTGGCCGGCATTGCCCGAGGCGCCGACCACGCTGGTGATGCTGATGATGCGGCCATAACGCTGCTTCATCATGGGACGGATGGCGGCCCGGCTGAGGCGGAAGACGGCCTTGAGGTTGGTGTCCAGCACCGCGTCCCACTCGTCGTCCTTCAGGCGCATGGCCAGCATGTCGCGCGTGATGCCGGCGTTGTTCACCAGGACATGCAGGGCACCGTGTTCCTTGACCAGCGCATCGATCAGGGCATCGACGGCAGCACCATCGTTGACGTCCAGCTTGACGCCGCGGCAGCCCGCATGGGCCGACAGGGTCTGGGTCAGGCGGGCGGCGCCATCGTCGGTGGTGGCCGTGCCGATCACCTTGAGGCCCTGCTGCGCCAGCTCCAGGGCGATGGCAGCACCAATACCTCGCGACGCGCCGGTCACCAGGGCCACCTGGCCCGCAAATGCGATCTCGTTCATGGAATGTGTTCCTCGGGAAATAGGACGTCAACCCAGCAGGGCCTTGACCTCGGTCAGGGTGGCCGGGTCGAACAGGGCAGCACCGGCCAGTTCGCCGTCGATGCGCTTGGTCATGCCCGTCAGCACCTTGCCGGGTCCGCATTCGACCAGGATGGTGATGCCCCGTGCCTTGATGGCCTGCACGCATTCGACCCACCGCACCGGACCGAAGGCCTGGCGGTACAGGGCGTCACGGATGCGGTCGGCATCGGTTTCCACGGCCACATCGATGTTGTTGATCACGGGAATGAGCGGTGCGGCAAAAGCGGTCTCGGCGAGCCTTTCGCGCAGCTTCTCGGCTGCCG
The DNA here is from genome assembly GCA_041396505.1 of Burkholderiaceae bacterium. Lineage (GTDB taxonomy): Bacteria > Pseudomonadota > Gammaproteobacteria > Burkholderiales > Burkholderiaceae_C > Hydrogenophaga. Next base: position 96,226 of record JAWKYL010000005.1, on the reverse strand, counting down.
GCTTCATGAGGCTGGAATGGAACGGTGCCGACACCGGCAGCGGCAGCGCACGCTTGGCGCCCTGGGCCTTGAGCACCTCGCAGGCCTTCTCGACGGCCGCCTTGCTACCGGCAATCACGGTCTGGACCGGGTCATTGAAATTCACGGCCTCGACCACCTCGCCGCTGTCGGCAGCAAACAGGGCCCGGACTTCGGCGCAGCCGCTGATCACACGGGCGGCCTCCATGCCCAGCACGGCCGCCATGGCGCCCGTACCCACCGGCACGGCTTCCTGCATGGCTGCCGCACGAAACCGCACCAGTGGCGCGGCCTGTGCCAGCGTCAGCACACCCGATGCCACCAGTGCGCTGTATTCGCCCAGGGAGTGCCCCGCCACGGCGGCCGGCTGCGCTCCGCCTTCGGCCTGCCAGACGCGCCAGGCAGCCACGCCGGCCACGAGCATGACCGGCTGGGTGTTGGTCGTCAGGGCCAGGGCTTCCTTGGGACCCTCGTGAATCAGACGACCCACATCTTCGCCGAGGGCATCGGATGCCTCGCGAAGGGTTTCGGAGACGGCGGGATGATCGCCCCAGGCATCGAGCATGCCCACGGACTGGGACCCCTGGCCGGGAAAAAGAAAAGCAAAGGAAGTCATGACGGAATCCTGCAAAGCGGCGCCCATGCGCCAGATCAGAAGTCGAGCAGCACCGAACCCCAGGTGAAGCCTCCACCCACGCCTTCCAGCAGCAAGGTGTGGCCTGGCTGGATCTTGCCGCTGCGCGCACCCTGGTCCAGCGCCAGCGGAATGGAGGCGGCCGAGGTGTTGCCGTGGTCGTCGACGGTGACAATGACCTTGTCCATGCCCAGCCTGAGCTTGCGCGCAGTACCCTGCATGATGCGGATGTTGGCCTGGTGGGGAATCAGCCAGTCGATGTCCTCTGGCGTCCGGCCAGCCTTTTCGAGGGAGGCACGCGCGGTCTGCTCGAGCACGCCCACAGCCAGCTTGAACACCGCCTGGCCGTCCATGCGCAGGAGCGGCAAGCCCAGCACCTGGCCACCGGAGACGTGACCGGGCACGCACAGGATATCGGTGTGCTTGCCGTCAGCATGGATGTCGGTGGCCAGGATACCGGGCCGGTCCGACGCCTCGAGCACCACCGCTCCGGCGCCATCGCCGAACAGCACGCAAGTGGTGCGGTCATTGAAGTCGAGCAGACGGCTGAACACCTCGGTACCGATAACCAGCGCGCGCTGGACACCCCCGGACCGGATCATGGCGTCGGCCACCGTCATCGCATAGATGAATCCGCTGCAGACCGCCTGCACGTCAAAGGCAGGGCAGCCGGCCGTGCCGAGCTTGCGCTGGACAATGGTGGCCGTGGAGGGAAACACCATGTCGGGTGTCGAAGTGGCCACGATGATGAGATCGACGTCATCGGCGCCCGCTCCGGCCGCAACGAGTGCGTGGCGTGCAGCCTCGACGGCCAGGTCACTGGCATGAACGCCTTCATCGACAAAGTGCCGGGCGCGGATGCCGGTTCGCTCGACAATCCACTCGTCACTGGTTTCGATGCCGCCGGCAGCCAATCGGGCGGCCATGTCGGCGTTGGTCAGTCGCCTGGGCGGCAGGCTGCTGCCAGTGCCGGTGATGCGGGCATAACGGGTCATGCGGGATGAAGGAGTCAGATGGTCGGGGTCTGCCGGGGCTCGCCGGGCGCCTCGTCGGGCAGCAACAGCGGCCTGGCATGGGCAATGCGCCCACGCAGCTTTTCGAGCAGGTCGTTTCGGGCCGAATCATAAGCCCGCGACAGGGCCTGCTCAAACGCAAAGGCGTCAGCCGATCCATGGCTCTTGAACACCAGCCCGCGCAAACCCAGCAGGGCCGCGCCGTTGTAGCGTCTGTGGTCGACCCGGCGCTTGAAGGCCGACAGCACCGGATAGGCCACCAGCGCCGAAAACTTGCGCAACAGGCTGCGGGAAAATTCCTCGCGGATCAGTCCGGCCACCATGGCGGCCAGGCCTTCGCTGGCCTTGAGGGCGACATTGCCGACGAATCCGTCGCACACGACGATGTCCGTCGTCCCCTTGAAGATGTCGTCGCCTTCGACGTTGCCGTGAAAATTGAGGTCGCCGGTGCTGGCTGCGTTGCGCAGCAGGGTTCCGGCCTGCTTGATCACTTCACTGCCCTTGATGACTTCCTCGCCGACATTGAGCAGGCCGACGCTGGGCTCCCGGGCACCGGTCTGGGCAGCCACCAGGGCAGAGCCCATGACGGCAAACTGCAACAGGTGTTCGGCGCTGCAGTCGACGTTGGCGCCCAGGTCCAGCACGGTCGTGGCCGTACCACGGGCATTGGGCATCTGGGTGGCGATCGCCGGCCGCTCGATGCCGTCCAGCGTCTTGAGCAGGTAACGTCCGATGGCCATCAGGGCGCCGGTGTTGCCGGCCGACACCGCCACCTGTGCGGCACCGTCCCGCACCTGCGTGATGGCCACACGCATGGACGAGTCCTTCTTCTTGCGCAGGGCAATCTCGACAGGATCGTCCATGGCGACGACTTCGGAGGCGCCCACGACGCTGCAGCGGGCATGCTGCGTCAGTTGCGGCCAGGCAGCCAGTGCCTGCGGCTGCCCGACGAGCATCAACCGGGCTTCGGGATGGGCGGCCAGGAAGGCAGCGCAGGCCGGCATGGTGGCCGGAAGACCTACATCGCCGCCCATGCAATCCACAGCGACCGTGATCATGTGTTGTTCCAGACGGAGGCCCACCGGCCGTCGCGGCCTTCAGGCATGAAAAAGCCCGCATGGGACATGCGGGCTTGTGCATGTGCGTCCTGCGGAACCCCAGAGCATAACGCCTGCGGGACCCCAGGCAGCCCGGGCATCAGGCCTCGGACTTGTTCTTGAGCACCTGACGGCCACGGTAGAAGCCGTTCGGGCTGATGTGGTGACGCAGGTGCGTTTCGCCGGTGGTCGGCTCGACAGCGATGCCAGGGTTGGTCAGCGCGTTGTGCGAACGGTGCATGCCCCGCTTGGAAGGGGACTTTTTGTTTTGCTGGACGGCCATGGTCGGCTCCTGAAGATCGGGTGGGTGACGGGAAGGTGGACGAAGTGCGCCCAACCCTTCGGGGGTACCTCGCTCAGTCTCTGTCAGGACAGGCTGCCGAGGACTCCGGGGCCGCTTTTCAGCAGGCCCACGCAGATGGATGTCAGCGCGAAACCAAGCATTATAGCCCTGTTGCGCCAACTGGACAAATTCAGTCACCCCGGCGCAGGCGCTGCAACTGGGCGAACGGGTTCGGGCGCTCTTCGGAAACCCCGGTTTCATCCCCTGCCTGGAGGCGCACCGGCGCCGGGCAGGTGTCGTGCATGGGCACCAGAGGCAACTCCATGAGGCACTCGTCTTCGACCAGCGCACGCAGGGAGGGACGAGGCTCCAGAGCCAGCACATCTTCATCGCTGTCCTCGTCCTCGCGCTCGGCAGTGGCCTCGTCGGCCACAAAACGGAACCACCGGTCCACCAGAAGCGCCACCGGGACCGGCCCCAGGCAGCGCTGACAGGTTACGGGCACGGTGACATCGGCCTCCAGATGCAGCCAGGGCTGCGGCTCGGCCCCGGCGCCGGATGAGCGCATCTCGGCATGGGCACGCCAGCGCACCGGTCCGTCCGGTGTTTCTCCGGGATGGCATTCGGCGGCCAGGCGCTCGAAATCGGCAATGGTCTCTTGCGCACTCAGGTGCCCTTCGGCACGGGCAAATGCCCGCATGTCAAGGCGGTCGGGATTCCATGGGGGGGGCGCATTCGGTTTCATCTTTTCAGTGTACGGGAGAAGCCGGGGCAGCGCGCCCTGGCAGCCGGTCTGTCCACGGTGATGGCGGCTGGCAAAACATGGGCCCGGCAGGCGCGACAATAGTGCCATGTCCATACCTTCGCCTGCCGCGCCATCGTCTCCGCCCTTGACCCGTCGCCTGATCCTCGGCTCCACGTCACGCTACCGGCATGAACTGCTGAGCCGCCTGGGCGTGCCGTTCACCGCAGAACGCCCGGACGTGGACGAGACGCCTGCAGCCGGCGAACCCCCCGAAGCCCTGGCCCGTCGACTGGCCCTGGCCAAGGCGCTCGATGTGGCCCGGCGTCACCCGGCGGCCGTGGTGATCGGCAGCGACCAGGTGGCGGACCTGCACGGCGAGCCTCTGGGGAAGCCCGGAACGCACGAACGTGCCGTGGTGCAACTGCGCCGCATGAGCGGACAAACCGTCGTGTTTCAGACGGCCCTGGCCGTGGTGTGCCTGGAAACGGGCTTCGAGCAGGTCGACCTGGCACCGGTCCGGGTGGTGTTCCGCAGCCTGGGGGAGCCGGAGATCGAGCGCTACCTGCGCGCCGAGCAGCCCTATGACTGCGCCGGCAGCGCCCGCAGCGAAGGCCTGGGCATTGCCCTGCTCGACCGGATCGACAACGACGATCCCACCGCCCTGGTGGGGTTGCCCCTGATCCGGACCTGCCGGATGATCCGGGCAGCCGGACTGGTGGTGCCATGACCGTCGGGACGGACAGTTCAGATGGCGATCCGGGGCGCACGGGCACCCTGTACCTGGTGCCGACGCCTCTGGATTTCGGCCTGCGGGGTGAGGCTGCCATGGCGCCACAGGGGGCTGCCGACTGGTTGCCACGTGACACACTGGCGGTGGCCGCACGCCTGACCCACTGGATCACGGAAAACGCACGCAGCACGCGGGCCTTCCTCAAGCGTGTCGGGACCGAAACGCCGCTGGCCGCACCTTTGCAGGCGCAATCCCTGGTTGAACTGCCCCGCCAGGCACACAAGAAAGGGGATCATGCACCCGACTCCGTTGTGGAGGCGGCGGCCCGGGCGTTGCTCGCGCCGGCGGTACAGGGTCATGACATCGGCCTCGTGAGCGAGGCCGGGATGCCGGCCATTGCGGATCCGGGCAGTTCGGTGGTGCGGGCGGCCCACGCCATGGGCGTTCCCGTGGTCCCGCTGGTGGGGCCGGTCTCGCTGATGCTGGCGCTGGCTGCCAGTGGACTCAACGGGCAGCAGTTCGCCTTTGTGGGATACGTCCCGCAGGAAACGGGTGAACGGGCCAGGCGCTTGCGTGAAATGGAAGCGCTGGCCTTGCGGAGCGGACAAACCCAGATACTGATCGAGACGCCCTACCGCAACAGCGCCCTGCTCCAGGCGCTGTTGCAGCACCTGCAACCCCAGACCCGGCTGGCGGTGAGCTGCGGACTGGGATTGCCTGCCCAGGTCACGCGCAGCGAGACCGTGCGCCAGTGGCGAAAGCGTGCCAGTCCCGCACAGGGACTGACTCTGGATCTTCCGGCGGTGTTTCTTTTCGGCCCCTGACGCGGACGCCTCAGCCCTGGATGCGCGCCAGGTGCGCGCGCACGGCAGCCCCCAGGTCCGGGTTGGCCAGGGCCAGGTCGATGGTGGCTTCCAGGAAACCTTCCTTGCTGCCGCAGTCGTAGCGCTTGCCGTCGTAGCGGAAGGCGTAGACCTTCTCGGTTCCGATCAGGGCGGCAATGCCATCGGTCAGCTGGATCTCGCCTCCGCTGCCACGTGGCTGGCTGCGCACACTGTCGAAGACCCCGGGCGTCAGGATGTAGCGGCCGGCCACGGCCAGGGTCGACGGGGCATTCTGGGGCAGGGGTTTCTCCACCATGCCGAAGACTTCGGCCACCGGTGCATCGACGCCACGAACGTCGACGACGCCATAGCGCCGTGTTTCGGCCCGGGGCACGTCCTGGACGGCCAGAATGGTGCCGGGATTCTCGTTGTAGGCCTGCACCATCTGCTGCAGCACGGTCGGCCCTCCCTGGACCTGCTCGCGACCCAGCATCAGGTCGTCCGCCAGCAGCACGGCAAACGGCTCGTCACCCACCAGGCGCTCGGCGCAGAGAACGGCATGCCCCAGGCCCAGTGCACGCGGCTGGCGCACATAGACACAGTCCATGTCATCCGGCTTGATGGCATGAACCAGGGACAACAGGTCGCGCTTGTGGGCTGCTTCCAGTTCGGCTTCGAGCTCGTAGGCGGTGTCGAAGTGGTCTTCGATGGCCCGCTTGTGACGCCCGGTGACAAAGATCATTTCGCGGATGCCGGCGGCATAGGCTTCTTCCACGGCATACTGGATCAGCGGCTTGTCGACCACCGGCAGCATTTCTTTGGGAATGGCCTTCGTGGCTGGCAGGAAACGGGTGCCCAGGCCCCCGACCGGAAAAACAGCTTTTCGGATGGTCATGTGTGACAGCGATAGTGGACGTTGGACCGAATCATAAGCTGCCCGCACGGCATCGCGGTGCGTCGGGCTGCCCGGCGTCAGGCGGCTAAGATGGCAGATTCAGACACAACTGCGTCCCATCCATGAAGATCCTGCTGACCGGAGGCGCCGGCTATATCGGCAGCCACACCGCCGCCACGCTTGTCACCGAAGGATTCCAGCCTGTGGTGCTGGACAACTTCGCCAACAGCCACCCGGTGGTGATGGACCGGCTGGCGCAGGTGTGCGGCACACCCGTTCCGCTGGAGCGCGGCGATGTGCTCGACACCCCATGGCTGACACAGGTCCTGCTGCGGCACCAGCCGGCAGCGGTGGTGCACTTTGCCGGCGACAAGGCAGTCGGTGAAAGTGTGGCGCAACCGCTGAAGTATTTTCACAACAACATTGGCGGCGCGGTGAGCCTGATGCGTGCGCTGGAGCAGGCGACGACCGACGCCGCCTGGCCCCGCCCTCCGGCCCTGGTGTTTTCCAGCAGTGCCACGGTCTACGGCGACCCGGCGTCGGTGCCGATCACGGAAGATTTTCCCCGCAGCCACACCAACCCCTACGGACACACCAAGCTGGTGATTGAAGACATGCTGGCCGCCCAGAGTGCGGCCAGGCCGGAATGGCTGGTGGGCGTGTTGCGCTATTTCAATCCGGTGGGGGCGCATCCGAGCGGACTCATGGGGGAGGATCCGGACGGGCCGCCGAACAACCTGATGCCCTATGTGACCCAGGTGGCCATCGGCCGGCGCCCCTGCCTCAGCGTGTACGGAGACGACTACCCCACGCCGGACGGGACCGGCGTGCGCGACTACATCCATGTCATGGATCTGGCCGCCGGCCACGTGGCAGCCGTGCGGGCCTTGCTGCGGCGCCACGAAGGGTTCACGGTCAACCTGGGCACCGGCCGGGGCCACAGCGTCCTGGACGTGGTGAAGGCCTTCGAGCGGGTCAGTGGCCGCCCCGTGCCCTACCGCATCGCGCCGCGTCGTTCGGGCGATGTGGCCCAGTGCTGGGCCGACCCGGGGCAGGCCCAGGCCCTGCTGGGCTGGCAGGCCAGCCGCGGCCTGGACGAGATGTGCGCCGACGCCTGGCGCTGGCAAAGCCAGAACCCGCAAGGCTACCGGGGCGCCTGAGGCTGGCTCCCCGGGACGGCGGCGCGGTCAGCGCAGCTGCAGGCCGGCCGCGGTGGCGGCGTGAAAGATACCCTCGCCGATGCTGGCACCGAAGCGCCGCGCCAGTTTCAGGCCGAAGTTCTCGCGCTGGGTGTAGTCAATGATTTCCTCGGCCTGGATCTGCTCGCGCGCCACGCTGTCGAGCGTGCCCAGCCCGTCGGCCAGACCGATGGCTATGGCCTGCTGCCCGTTCCAGATCAGGCCTGAAAACGTGTCGTCGTCGGCCTTGAGGCGGTCGCCCCGCCCTTTCCTGACAACCTCAATGAACTGGCGGTGGATCTCGTCGAGCATGCCCTGGATGTAGGCACGCTGCTCGGCGTCCTGCGGGCTGAAAGGATCCAGGAAGGCCTTGTTCGCGCCTGCGGTCATCAGGCGGCGCTCGACGCCGACTTTCTCCATCAGTCCGGTGAAGCCGAAGCCATCCATCAGCACGCCGATGCTGCCGACGATGCTGGCCTTGTCGACATAGATGGCATCGGCCGCAGAGGCGATGTAGTAGGCCGCCGAGGCACAGGTGTCGCCCACCACTGCGTAGATGGGTTTGCCGTGCAGTTCGCGCAGACGGTGGATCTCGTCATTGATGATGCCGGCCTGGACCGGACTGCCCCCAGGCGAGTTGATCAGCAGCACAACGCCCTTCGAACCACTGTCCTCCAGCGCGGCACGCAAGGCGCCATTGACCTGGTCGGCACTGGCCTCGCTGTTGGCCGCGATCTCGCCGCTGATCTCGATGACCGCGGTGTGCGGTGAGGACGGCGCAGGTCCGATCTCGCTGCTCTGGTAGATCATCCAGGCGACGGCGGCCAGAAAGGCCAGCCACAGCAGGCGAAGGAGCAGCGTCCAGCGGCGGCGGGAGCGCTGCTCCTTCAGGGTCTGGAAGACCAGTTTTTCCAGTGTTTCGCGCTCCCAGCGGCCGTCGCCGCCCGATGTATTGGTGTCCATGGTGTTTTCAGAATTCGACAGGTTTGAGGTGATATTGTGACCGCCAGAAGACCACGCCGTCCCGTTCCTCGGTGCCGATGCTGAACAGTCCGCCGCGACAGGGACCGCCTGCGCACTCACCGGTATCGGGCCGGTACACCGCACCGTGCGTGGCGCACAGCAGCCACTGGCCGGTATCGTCAAAGAACCGGTCGGGCTGCCAGTCCATTTCCATGGCGACATGGGTGCACCGGTTCAGGAAGGCACTGACGCGGCCGCGGAATCGCACGGCGAAGGCGCGACAGGTCTGCCCTGCGTAGTTCACGTCAAAGGAGACGGCGCGGCCACCGTCGACCAGGTCGCGGCTGTTGCACAGGACCACCAGGTCTTCGCCGTTCGCCTCGTTCATGTTGCCCTGCCTGCGCAAAAATGGGATGTCCGCATCACACCGTACCAGCGGCATCAGGCATGGGCCACCAGCCAGTCATGCAGATCCTGCACCGAGTGGGCCACATGCAGCGGCCCCAGCACATCGAAACCGGTCGGTTCATGGGCGCCATAACTGACAGCGACGCTGGCGCAGCCGGCATTGACCGCCATCTGGAGGTCGTGCGTGGTATCGCCGATCATGAGGGTGCGCTCGGGCTCGACACCGAACTCGCGCATCAGCTCGTGCAGCATCAGCGGACTGGGTTTGCCCGCGGTCTCGTCTGCGGTGCGGGAGCCATCGAACACGCCCTGCAACTCGACGCTGCGCAGGGCTTCGTCCAGCCCGGAGCGGCTTTTGCCGGTGGCCACGGCCAGCCAGTGGTGGCGCTGGCGCAGGCTCTGCAGCAGTGGGAGGACGCCATCGAACAGGCTGATGTCATGCTGCGCCGCCATGTAGTGATGCCGGTAGCGCTCGCCCAGCCGGGCATAGTGCTCCGGAGGTACGTCGGGCGCTGCGTGCGCCAGTGCCTGCATCAGCCCCATGCCGATCACGTAACTGGCCTGTTCGCGGGTCGGCACGGTTCCACCCACGTCGGCCACCGCCGACTGGATGCATCGGGTGATCAGTGCTGTGGAGTCGAACAGGGTGCCATCCCAGTCGAAGGCGATCAGGTCGAATTGACGGGGGCGCATGCGGTCGTTGACGGATGATGGTGAAGACGACGTTTCCGGCCGCGGATCATCCCGCGCCCAGGCCCAGCTGGGCCGCGTGGTGTCTCAGGTGGTCGTCGATGAAGGAGGCAATGAAGTAGTAACCGTGGTCGTAGCCTTCGTGCCGGCGCAGGGTCAGGGGCTGCCCCACCCGGGCGCAGGCTGCCTCGAAGGTCTCGGGACAAAGCTGCTCGGCCAGGAATTTGTCCGCCAGCCCCTGGTCGACCAGGATCCCGCCAGGGTATGGCGCCGCGGTCTGCGCCGCCATCAGCAGGCTGGCATCGTGGTCGGCCCAGCGCGCTTCATCCTGCCCCAGATAGCCCAGGAAGGCCTTGTGGCCCCAGGGACACTGCGTGGGAGCGCAGATCGGTGCCAAGGCCGACAGGCTGCGGAACACGCCCGGATGGCGTTGCGCCAGGGTCAGCGCCCCGTGTCCGCCCATGGAATGGCCGAACAGGCCCAGCCGGCTGGCGTCGAGGCCGAACCCGTCCGTCACACCCGGAATCAGGTCCTTGAGCAGGTAGCTCTCCATCTGCCAGTGCCCCGCCCAGGGATGCTCGGTCGCGTCGAGGTAGAAGCCGGCCCCCACGCCAAAGTCCCAGTGGTGATCTTCGCCCTCGATGCCGGTATGGCGCGGGCTGGTGTCCGGCGTCAGAAGGGCCAGACCCAGCCCGGCCGCCAGGCGCTGTGCGCCGGCCTTCATGGCAAAGGTCTCCTCGGTGCAGGTCAGACCGGCCAGAAAGGTCAGCAGCGGCACCTGCTGACCGGCCACGGCCTGGGGCGGCAGGTACAGGCCAAAGCGCATCGGCAAGCCGATGTCATTGACCGAGAAGTGCTTGTAGAAACGCTGCACGCCGCCAAAGCAGCCGTGCTCGGACAGGAGCTCAAGCCGTTCCAGTGCCATGTTCAGAACTCGACCACACTGCGGATGGATTCACCGCGCTTCATGAGCGCAAAGCCTTCGTTGATGTCTTCGAGCTTGAGCTTGTGGGTGATCAGGCTGTCGATGTCGATCTTGCCGTCCATGTACCAGTCCACGATTTTCGGCACATCGGTCCGCCCCCGTGCGCCACCGAAGGCCGAACCTTCCCACTTGCGACCGGTGACCAGCTGGAACGGACGGGTGCTGATCTCGGCGCCGGCCTCGGCCACGCCGATGATGATGCTGCGGCCCCAGCCCTTGTGCGTGCATTCCAGCGCCTGGCGCATCACCTGCGTGTTGCCAATGCACTCGAAGCTGTAGTCGGCGCCGCCGTCGGTCAGCTGAACGATGGCGTCAACGATGCTCTCGTGGTCCTTCGGATTGAGGAAGTGCGTCATGCCGAACTGGCGGGCCATGGCCTCGCGCTCGGGGTTGAGGTCGACGCCGATGATCTTGTCGGCGCCCACCATGCGTGCGCCCTGGATCACGTTCAGGCCGATGCCGCCCAGACCGAACACCACCACATTGGCACCCGCCTCCACCTTGGCCGTGAACAGCACGGCGCCGATGCCGGTGGTCACGCCACAGCCGATGTAGCAGACCTTGTCGAAGGGGGCATCCTCACGGATCTTGGCCAGCGCGATCTCGGGCACGACGGTGTAGTTGCTGAAGGTGCTGGTGCCCATGTAGTGCAGGATGGGCTGACCGTCCATGGAGAAGCGACTGGTGGCGTCAGGCATCAGGCCCTTGCCCTGCGTGCCGCGGATGAGCTGGCACAGGTTGGTCTTGCGGCTCAGGCAGAACTTGCACTGGCGGCATTCGGGGGTGTACAGGGGGATGACGTGGTCACCCTTCTTCAGCGAGGTCACGCCCGGGCCGACGTCCACCACGATGCCAGCGCCCTCATGGCCGAGGATGGCGGGGAACAGTCCTTCGGGGTCGGCACCGCTGAGGGTGTAGTAGTCGGTGTGGCAGATGCCGGTGGCCTTGATCTCGACCAGCACTTCGCCCAGCCGGGGGCCTTGCAGGTCAACGGTCTCGATGGTCAGGGGGGCACCGGCCTTCCAGGCCACCGCGGCGCGAGTCTTCATCTGGGTCTCCCGAGAAAATGGAAAACCCGTAGCGTACCCCAGAGCAGGATGTCGCGTTGCCGGTGCGCCCGGGACAAGGCAGCACAACCGCCGACCGCCGACCGCAGCGGCGAGCGCAGGCGTCAGTCGACGGACGCGCCGGACCTGACCCATTGCGCAATCAGGGCGCGTTCCTCGTCGGTGATGCCGGTCGCGTTGTTCAGGGGCATGAGCTTTTGCACCACCACCTGCTGATAGACCGTCTGCGCATGCCGGCGCAACTCGTCAGGCGCATCGAGTCGCACACCCTTGGACTGCAAGGCCGGACCGTGGCACATGACGCAGCGCTGTTCCACCACCGTCCGGATCCGGTCGTAGCCCACGTGGTCGGGTATGGCCGCCGTGGTCACGGCCGTCGGTCGCAGCCAGGCCACCAGCCCCAGCAGCACAAGCACCCCAACGGCAGCGAATGTCCAGGGGTGCGGATTGCGCCCCAGCTTGTAGCCGTGGCGCAGGACAAAGAACTGGCGGATGGCCGCACCCGCGAACATCATCCCGATCAGGACCGCCCAGTTGTACGGATGGCCGTAGGTGAAGCTGTAGTGGTTGCTCAGCATGGCGAACAGCACCGGCAGCGTGAAATAGGTGTTGTGCACGCTGCGCTGCTTGCCACGCTGGCCGTGGATGGGGTCGACCGGCCGGCCGGCCTTGAGATCGGCCACCACGGTGCGCTGCCCGGGGATGATCCAGAAAAACACGTTGGCGCTCATGGCCGTGGCCAGCATGGCACCGACCAGCAGAAAGGCCGCGCGTCCGGCGAACATCTGCGTGGCAGCGTAGGCAGCGATGCAGACGAGGACCAGCACAGCCGCTCCGACCTTGGCATCGCCTTTCTCGCTCTGGCCCAGGGTCCGGCAGATCGCGTCGTACAGCACCCAGAACACCACCAGAAAGGCGAGCGCTGCCGCAATGGCGGCGCCCGGCGACCAGGACATGACGTTCGGGTCGATCAGGTAGACGCCGGGACTCCAGAGGTAGGACACCAGAAACAGGCCGAAGCCGGAGAGCCAGGTGGAGTAGCTTTCCCAGTAGAACCAGTGCAGGTGGTCAGGCAGGCTCGGGGGCGAGACATTGAATTTGACGGGGTGGTAGAAGCCTCCCCCGTGGACCGCCCACAATTCGCCGGAAACGCCATCCTTTCGCAGCCTGTCGTCGACCGGCGGCGTCAGGCTGCTGTCGAGGAACACGAAGTAGAAGGACGATCCGATCCAGGCGATGGCGACGATCACGTGCAGCCAGCGCAGCAGCAGATTGGCCCAGTCGAGCAGGTAGGTTTCCATGGCACCTCAGGAGAACGGCATGGCCGTCGGACGGGCCCGACCACCACTGCGGGCGCTGTGGTCAGGTTGAGGGCCGCGCCTGGGGCATGGTAGGCCATGCCTTGCGCCGCTGCGACCGTTGAAAATTATTGTATACACTTTTTGAAGACAGAATGTCCGGGGTTTTCCCGGACCCGATCCAGCTCGGGGGTCGCAGACCCCATGCAGAAGGCGTGCCAGGCCAGCCCGGGTGCCACAGAACGCCAGCCACCCCCCCCCGACCTCAGGGAACCATCAGCAGTTGTGCCGCCACACTGGCTGCGATGACGGCCGGCTGCTTGCCACCGATGCCGGGCAGGCCGATGGGACAGGTGATGTGGTCGATTTCGTCAGAGGAGAAGCCACGTTCGGCCAGGCGTCGCCGGAAGACCGCCCATTTGGTCCGGCTGCCGATCAGACCCACAAAGGGTAGGTCGCCCTGCCGGCGCTGGCGTTCCAGACAGCGCATGACGATGTCCAGGTCTTCAGCATGCGAGAAGCTCATCACCATCACCAGGCTGCCCGGTGCCAGCGCGTCGACAGCCCGGTGCACCGGTTCGGAGTGCTCGCACCGCACGGCGTCCACCAGGGCGACGGGAAAAATCTGGTCACGGCTGTCGATCCATGTCAGATCAAATGGCAGGGGCAGGAGTGCCTGAACGATCGCCTGCCCGACATGGCCGCCGCCGAACAGGGCCAACGGACGCAGGTTGACTGAAAGCTGCTGCCGCAATCGAGGCACATCGCGGGCTTCGACCTGTTCAAAGTGCAACTCCATGTGGCCCCCGCAGCATTGGCCCAGGCCGGGGCCCAGGGCCACGCTCCGACACCATTGCCGAACGGCGTCGGCCGAACCGGAGGCGGTGGCCAGATGGCTGCGCGCCTGCGCCAGGGCAGACCATTCGAGCTGGCCGCCACCCACTGTCCCGAACTGATCGTCAGGAAAGACCGCCATCCAGGCCCCCACTTCCCGGGGTGCCGACCCACGCACGGCACGGACCGCCACCAGAATGGCCGGTTCGACCGAAAGGCGTTGCAGAAATGCCGGCAAGCTCATGGTCAACTGTGGTTTTTCGGAGGCAAAAGTGTTTGAATTCGTAATCTGACGCCCGGAGAACGCAGTATGCGGCGAATATCGGACGTCTTGATGGTGGTCACGCCATAGGGTTCATGCCTGTCCGTGTATGTAATCCGGCCGACCGATCCATCGTGCCGAGCCCGGAGACATTCATGCACGCAGCTGTTCAGCCATTTCCCGCCACCCGCCAGACCATCATGAGGCCGGCTGCCTGGGCATGTGCCGGCCTGGCCTTGGCGCTGGCGGCCTGCTCGACCACACCGCCACCGCTGCAGGATCCCGCTCCGGTGATCGACCTCCTGCCGGCGCCGCCGGCGCCGGTTGTCGAGGCGCCTGAGCCGCCGCCGGCCCTGGTCTCCCATGCCCGCACGCCGCTGGAGTACCGCAAGGACGGAGCCAGCCACCTGTACGGACGCAACGGCCACCGCATATTCAAGGGCAAGCTGCCACCGCTGCTGTATGCCGTCGGCGTGCTGCAGGTCGAGGTGGATGGACGGGGCAACGTGCGCGAGCTCAACTGGATGCGTGCCCCGGACCATGTCCCCCAGGTGGTCAAGGAAATCGAGCGCACCGTGCGTGAGGCGGCGCCGTTTCCGGCACCGGTGGCCATGGGATGGGTCACCTACACCGATGTCTGGCTGTGGGACCGCAGTGGCAACTTCCAGTTGGACACGTTGACCGAGGGCCAGCGTTCTCGCTGAAACGGTCCTGCCCAGGCGCCCATGGCCCGCCGCGCGCGGGCCTTTTCACGCCAGGGCGCGACGCGTCAGCTGCCGCGATAGGTGGAATAGCTCCACGGGCTCACCAGCAAGGGGACGTGGTAGTGCTGGTCGGCATGCGCAACGCCGAAATCCAGCGTCACCCGATCCAGAAAGTTGGGCTCCGGCAGATCCACCTTCCTGCTGGCGAAGTAGGACTTCACGTCGAACACCAGTCGATAGGTACCCACCCTCAGGCTGGCGTTGTCATAAAGTGGGCCGTCCGGATTCCGGCCATCGTCATTGAGCGTGAAACGCCTGACCAGCACCGGTTGCCCGCCATCGGTCGTGTAGAGCTCGACGTGCATGCCCGCAGCCGGGCATCCGTGCATCGTGTCCAGTACGTGTGTGCTCATGCCCATGGTGAATCGCCTTCCGCCTGTTGCCGTTTCAGTCGACTGAAAGTGTATACAATTTTTGGGATTCTGGATATGATGGACCGCATGGAAACCTCCAGCACGCGACAGATCGTCGAATCCCTGACCAGGGCCATTGTCGAGCACCGGCTGCACCCGGGCACCAAGCTGGCCGAGCAGAAGCTGGCCGACCACTTCGGCGTTTCGCGCACTCTGGTCCGGCAGGCCCTGTTCCAGCTGGCCCAGAACCGGCTGATCCGCCTGGAGCCGGCGCGCGGCGCCTTCGTGGCCGCCCCGTCGGTGGATGAGGCACGGCAGGTGTTCGCGGTGCGGCGGATGCTGGAGACCGAGATGACTCGCGCATTCGTCCGCCAGGTGACGCCCGCCAAGGTCAAGGCATTGCGTGAACACGTTGCCCAGGAAAAGCAGGCGGTGGAGAACCAGGATGTCCCTGGCCGCACCGAGCTGCTGGGCGATTTTCACGTGCGCATGGCCGAGCTGATGGGCAACGAAGTGCTGGCCGAGTTGCTGCGCGAGCTGATTTCGCGTTGCGCGCTCATTACGCTGATGTACCAGAGCACCAATGCCGCCGAGCATTCCAACGAGGAGCACGCAGAGATCGTCAAGGCGCTGGCCGCCAGGGACGAAGAATTGGCCGTGCGTCTCATGGACGAGCACCTGCAGCATGTGGAAGCCGGCCTGACCTTCGAACGCAAGCTGCCCACCAACGATTTGTCCGTCGCCCTGTCCTCATGATCTACGACAGCACCACGCCCTACCCTCGTGACCTGGCCGGCTATGGCCGCGATGTTCCCCATGCACGCTGGCCGGACGGCGCCCGCGTCGCCGTCCAGTTCGTCCTCAACTACGAGGAAGGCGGCGAGAACTGTGTGCTGCATGGTGACCCGGCCAGCGAGCAGTTCCTGTCCGAGATGTTCAATCCGGCCGCCTATGAGGCGCGCCATATCAGCATGGAAGGCATCTACGAGTACGGCTCCCGTGCGGGGGTCTGGCGCCTGCTTCGCGAGTTCGAGCGCCGGGGCCTGCCGCTGACCGTGTTTGGCGTGGCAACGGCACTGCAACGGCACCCCGAGGTGGCGGCGGCTTTCAAGGAACTGGGACACGAGGTGGCCTGCCATGGCCTCAAGTGGATCCACTACCAGCATGTCGACGAAGGCACCGAACGCGCGCACATGGCCGAAGCCATGGACATCATCCAGCGGCTCACCGGCCAGCGTCCGCTGGGCTGGTACACCGGCCGCGACAGTCCCAACACGCGCCGGCTGGTGGCCGATTTCGGCGGTTTCGAGTACGACAGCGACTACTACGGCGACGACCTGCCCTTCTGGATGAAGGTCAGGAAAAGCGACGGCAGCGACACGCACCAGCTGATCGTGCCCTACACGCTGGACTGCAATGACATGCGTTTTGCATTGCCGCAGGGATACTCGCACGCCGATCCGTTCTTCCAGTACATGAAGGACAGTTTCGATGTGCTGTATGCCGAAGGCGACCCGGACGGCCTGGATCGCCCGAAGATGATGAGCATCGGCATGCACTGCCGTCTGCTCGGCCGCCCCGGTCGCATGACGGCGCTGCAGCGCTTTCTGGACCACATCCAGTCGCACGACGGGGTGTGGGTGGCGCGCCGGATCGACATCGCGCGGCACTGGAAAGCGGCGCATCCCCTGCCCTGACACCGAACAACGGCCTGGAAACACTGACATGCCGATCACACTGGACCAACTCAACGCCGCATCGGTGCCTGAGGCGCTGACCCTGCTCGACGGCCTGTACGAGCACTCGCCCTGGATCGCCGAGCGGGCGCTGGCGCAGCGCCCGTTTGCCTCGCTGGCGCAGCTCAAGCATGCCATGGCCCGCGTGCTGGATGCTGCCGATCAGGACGCCCAGATCGGGTTGATCCGGGCGCACCCGGAACTGGCGGGCAAGGCGATGGTCAGCCAGTCGCTGACGGCCGAGTCGACCGACGAGCAGACCCGCGCCGGCCTGACGCAATGCACGCCGCAGGAATTTGCCCGTATCCAGCAGCTCAATGCGGACTACAACGCCCGGTTCGGCTGGCCGTTCATCCTGGCGGTCCGGGGTCCGCGCGGGACCGGTCTGACCAAGGCGCAGATCATCGAGGCCTTCGAACGGCGCCTGTCCGGCCATCCGGCTTTCGAACGGCAGGAGTGCCTGCGCAACATCCACCGCATCGCGGAGATTCGACTGAACGACAAGTTCGGGTTCGAGCCGACCGATGGCCAGCAGGTCTGGGACTGGCAGGAGACGCTGGCCCAGCACAGCGATCCGGGTTACGCCGAACAGGGTCAGCTCACCGTCACCTATCTGACCGAGGCACATCAGGCCTGTGCCCAGCGCATCAGCCGCTGGATGAAGGACTGCGGTTTCGACGAAGTCGACATCGATGCCGTGGGCAACGTGGTCGGACGCTACCACCCTGCGGATGTGGGGGCCGACACCAGCCCCCTCGGGGGGCAGCGACCCGCGCAGCGGCGGAGCGTGGGGGCACGGTACCTGTTGACGGGCTCGCATTACGACACCGTCCGCAATGGCGGCAAGTACGACGGACGGCTGGGCATCTTCGTGCCGATGGCCTGTGTGCGCAAGCTGCACGCTGCTGGCCAGCGGCTGCCTTTCGGCATCGAGGTCGTGGCCTTTGCCGAAGAGGAAGGACAGCGTTACAAGGCGACGTTCCTGGGTTCGGGTGCGCTGACCGGGCACTTTGATCCGGCATGGCTGGAGCAACAGGATGCCGACGGCATCCGTCTGCGTGAGGCGATGCAGCGGGCGGGCCTGTGTGTGGACGACATTCCGAAGCTCAGACGCGATCCGCAGGCGTATCTCGGCTTCGTCGAGGTGCATATCGAACAGGGCCCTGTCCTTAACGAGCTGAATCTGCCGCTGGGCATCGTCACCAGCATCAATGGCAGCCGCCGCTTTGTCGGCGAGGTGACCGGCATGGCCAGCCACGCCGGCACCACACCCATGGACCGCCGCCGTGACGCCGCGTGCGCGGTGGCCGAACTCATCCTGCATACGGAGGCGCGCGCGGCGCGCGATGGTGATTCGGTGGCCACCGTGGGCATGCTGCAGGTGCCCAACGGGTCCATCAACGTGGTCCCCGGCGCCTGCCGGTTCAGCCTGGACTTGCGCGCCCCCACCGATGCGCAGCGCGACGCCCTGGCGACCGACGTGCTCGAAGCCCTGGCCAGTATCTGCGAGCGCCGCGGCCTGCGCCACACGATGGAAGAAACCATGCGCGCTGCCGCAGCCCCCAGCGCACCCGACTGGCAGCAGCGCTGGGAGCGGGCCTGCGAGGCGCTGGGCGTAGCTTTGCACCGCATGCCCAGCGGCGCCGGACACGACGCCATGAAACTGCATGAAATCATGCCGCAGGCCATGCTGTTCGTGCGTGGCGAGAACAGCGGCATCAGCCACAACCCCTTGAATCGAGCACCGCCGACGACATGGACCTGGCCGTCAAGGCCTTTGACCACGTGTTGCAGCAACTGACCATCGAACTTGCCTGAATCTGCCATGACTGCTCTGACACAACAGCTCGACGCCTGGGTGGACGCCCATTTCGACGAAGAAGTGAAGTTCCTGCAGGAGCTCATCCGCGTGCCCACGGACACGCCACCGGGGAACAACGCGCCGCACGCCGAGCGTACCGCCGAGTTGCTGGCCGCCATGGGCCTGACCGCCGAGAAGCACGCCGTGCCCGATGCCGACGTGAAAGCGGCAGGCCTGCAGTCCATCACCAACCTGATTGTCCGGCGGGCCTATGGCCAGGGCGGCAGAACGATCGCACTCAATGCCCACGGGGACGTGGTGCCGCCCGGTGAAGGCTGGACGCACGACCCCTATGGCGGCGAAGTGGCCGACGGCCGGATCTATGGCCGGGCATCCGCCGTGAGCAAGTGCGACATCGCCAGCTTCACGTTTGCGATCCGCGCCCTCGAATCGCTGTCGGCACCGTTGAAGGGGGGTGTCGAGCTGCATGTGACCTATGACGAGGAATTTGGTGGTGAGGTCGGCCCCGGATGGCTGCTGGACAAGGGCCTGACCCGCCCGGACCTGATGATCGCGGCCGGATTCAGCTACCAGGTGGTGGTGGCACACAATGGCTGCCTGCAGATGGAAGTGACCGTTCATGGCGACATGGCCCATGCGGCGATTCCGGACAGCGGGATCGATGCCCTGCAGGGAGCCACGCACATTCTCCATGCACTCTACGCCCTCAATGCGGACTACCTGGCCATCACGTCATCTGTCGAGGGCATCTCGCACCCTTACCTGAACGTTGGCCTGATCCAGGGAGGCACCAACACCAACGTCGTACCCGGCAAGGTGGTGCTCAAGCTGGACCGGCGGATGATTCCCGAAGAGGATCCTGCCGAGGTCGAAGCCTCGATCCGGCGCACCATCGAGCAGGCTGCGGCCAGCTTCCGCCCACCGCGCGGCGGTCATGAGATCCGGGTCGATGTCCGGCGCATCCTGCTGGCCCGGGCCATGCAACCGCTCGAAGGGAACGCGCCCCTGGTGCAGGCCATCCAGAAGCACGGGGAGGCCATCTTCGGCGAACCCATTCCCGCAGTGGGAACGCCGCTCTACACCGATGTCCGCCTGTATGTGGAGCGGGGCATTCCGGGCGTGATCTATGGTGCCGGGCCCCGCACGGTACGCGAATCCAACGCCAAGCGCGCCGACGAACACCTGGTCCTGGACGACCTGCGCCGGGCGACCAAGGTGCTGGCCCGGACGCTGCTGGACCTGCTCGAAACCTGAGCCGGTGCGCGTGGCCTGGCGTCCCGCCGCCGTGTTCCGACATGTCACAATGACTGCCCGCATCGCAGGGCGATGCGGCTACAGGAGATTTCCATGACCCCCGCTGAACAGGCCCTTCGCGACGCCGCACTCGAATACCACCGATCGCCCAGCAAGGGCAAGATCGCCGTCAACGCCACCAAACCGCTGTCCAACCAGCGTGACCTTTCCCTGGCCTATTCGCCCGGCGTGGCCTATCCGTGCCTGGAAATCCAGGCCGATCCGACCAAGGCCGCGGACTACACCAGCCGGGGCAACCTGGTGGGCGTCATCACCAACGGCACGGCCGTGCTGGGCCTGGGGGACATCGGCCCGCTGGCCGGCAAGCCGGTCATGGAGGGCAAGGGCTGCCTGTTCAAGAAATTTGCCGGCATCGACGTCTTCGACATCGAACTGGCGGAGCGCGACCCCGACAAGCTGGTCGACATCATCGCGGCGCTGGAGCCCACGCTGGGAGGCGTCAACCTGGAGGACATCAAGGCGCCCGAGTGCTTCTACATCGAGAGGAAGCTGCGGGAGCGGATGAACATTCCGGTCTTCCACGATGACCAGCACGGCACGGCCATCATTTCCAGTGCAGCCCTGCTCAACGGCCTGGAACTGGTGGGCAAGGACATCGGCTCGGTCAAGGTGGCCGTCTCCGGCGCCGGCGCGGCGGCCATTGCCTGCCTGGACGTGATGGTGGGCCTGGGCGTTTCGCCCCGCAACATCCTGGTCTGCGACTCCAAGGGCGTGATCCACGACGAACGGGAAGACGCCCGGGCCGGCAAGCTCGATGCGTCCAAGCAGCGCTACTGCCAGACCACCGGGGCGCGCACGCTGGCCGATGCGGTCAACGGCGCGGACGTGTTCCTGGGCTGCTCGGCGCCTGGCGTTCTGACGGCCGACATGGTGACCACGATGGCCAGCAGGCCCATCATCCTGGCGCTGGCCAACCCGGAACCGGAAATCCGCCCGGAGCTGGCCCGGCAGGCCCGGCCGGACTGCATCATCGCCACCGGACGCTCGGACTACCCGAACCAGGTCAACAACGTCCTGTGTTTTCCCTATATCTTCCGTGGCGCCCTGGACTGCGGCGCCACCAAGATCACGGAAGAAATGAAACTGGCCTGTGTGCGCCAGATTGCCGACCTGGCCAAGAGCGAGATCAGCGACGAAGTGGCCTCGGCCTATGTCGGCCAGGACCTGACCTTCGGCCCCGAATACCTGATTCCCAAGCCCTTCGACACGCGCCTCATCCTGAAGATCGCTCCAGCCGTGGCCCAGGCGGCTGCCGACTCCGGCGTGGCCACCCGTCCCATTGCCGACATGGCGGCCTACCGGGAGTCGCTGTCGCGCTTCACCACGCAGACCGGCATCCTGATGCGCCCCGTCTTCAATGCCGCCAAGGCGACCGACCCGGCCAGGAAGCGGGTGGCCTATGCGGACGGCGAGGACGAGCGCGCGCTGCGCGCGGTGCAGATGGCCATTGACGATGGCATCGCCACGCCGATCCTGATCGGCCGGCCGGCGGTGATCGAGGCACGCATCCGCAAGGCGGGGCTTCGCATGCGCCTGGGCACCGATGTGGAAAACGTCAACCCGGAAGACGATCCCCGCTTCCGCCAGTACTGGGAGCATTACCACGGCCTGATGAAGCGCCACGGCGCCACCCCCGAGGTGGCCAAGGCGGCCGTGCGGCGCTCCAACACCATCATTGGCTCGCTGATGGTGTCCCTGGGCGATGCCGATGCCCTCATCTGCGGACTGGTCGGCACCCATACCACGCACCTGGAGCGCATCGACAGCATCCTGGGCAAACAGCCGGGCGTGAGCAACTACGCTGCGGTCAATGCCCTGATGACCAACCAGGGACCGATCTTCATCACCGACACCTATGTCAATGAAGACCCCGGCGCCGAACAGCTGGCCGAGATTGCCTGGATGGCGACCCAGCAGGTGCAGCGCTTTGGCCTGGTCCCCAAGGTGGCCTTCCTCTCGCATTCGAGCTTCGGATCGTCCAAGCGGCCCTCGGCGCGCAAGATGCGGGCAGCCCGCGACATCTTCGTCGAACGCCACCCCGATATCGAGTGCGACGGTGAACTGCACGGCGATGCCGCCTTGCAGCCCGAGATCCGCAGCGCCTACCTGGGCGACTCCACACTGACCGGCGCAGCCAACCTGCTGGTCTGCCCCAACCTGGATTCGGCCAACATCCTCTACAACGTGCTCAAGACCACCACCAGCGGCGGCGTGACGGTCGGCCCGGTGCTGATGGGCGTCAATGGCACGGCCCACATCCTGACCCCTGCGGCCACCGTTCGGCGCGTGCTGAACATGACCGCACTGGCGGCAGCCAGCGCCTCAAGAGGCTGAGTTCTCCAGCCGGCTTCGTGCCCCGCCCCAAAAGGACGCTTCGGCGTCCTTTTTTTTGCCTCACACCAGGCCGATATTGGCCCGAATCCAGGGTTTTCCCTATCAACCCCTAATAATGTCGTACACATAATGTGTATACACTTTTGAATGCGATTCTTCCTGTGAGGAGCTTCCCATGACGACTACAGTTCATCCGGTGGATGAGATCCTTCCATCCGGCAAGCTGGCGGCGCTCGGCCTGCAGCACGTGCTGGTGATGTATGCCGGCGCTGTCGCGGTGCCACTGATCGTGGGAAGGGCTCTGTCCCTGAGCCCCGAACAGGTCGCGATGCTGATTTCGGCCGACCTGTTCTGCTGCGGGCTGGTCACGCTGATCCAGTCGCTGGGCGCCACGCAGTGGTTCGGCATCCGGCTGCCAGTGATGATGGGGGTGACCTTCGCGTCGGTCGCGCCCATGGTGGCCATGGCCAACAGCCATCCGGGCACCGAAGGGGCGGGACTGATCTTCGGCGCCATCATCGGCGCGGGCGCAATTTCGATCCTGATCGCGCCGCTGGTCAGCCGCATGCTGCGCTTCTTCCCGCCGGTGGTCACCGGCTCCATCATCCTGGTCATCGGCATCAGCCTGATGCGTGTGGGCATCAACTGGATTTTCGGCAACCCGGTCGGCCCCACGGCGCCCACCATCGTGAACCCGGAACATGCCCAATGGCTGGCACAGGCCACAGCCAATGCCGGTGCCCCCGGCTCGCTGCTGCCTTCGGTGCCGAAAGACCTGGCCCTGGTCCCCAAACTGCCCAACCCCAGGTATGCCGACCTGCATGGCGTGGGCATCGCTGCGCTGGTGTTGCTGTCCATCATGCTGATCGCGCGCTTTGCCAGGGGCTTTCTCGCCAACATCTCGGTGCTGCTGGGCATCGTCATCGGTGGCATGGCCGCAAGCGCCATGGGCCTGATGAACTTCGACAAGGTGGCCCGGGCGCACTGGTTCGACGTGGTGCTGCCGTTCGAGATCGCCGTCCCTGTGTTCGACCCGGTCCTGATCGTCACCATGACGCTGGTGATGATCGTGGTGATGATCGAATCGACCGGCATGTTTCTTGCGCTGGGGGAGATGACGGACCGCAAGGTGGACCGCGCCGCCCTGACGCGCGGGCTTCGCACCGATGGTCTGGGCACCATGATCGGCGGCATTTTCAACACCTTCCCCTACACCAGCTTCTCGCAGAACGTGGGCCTGGTCGCCGTCACTGGCGTCAAGAGCCGGTTTGTCTGCGTGGCCGGCGGCATGATCCTGATCGCGCTGGGGCTGCTGCCAAAATGGCCGCACTGGTGGAATCGCTCCCCACCGTGGTGCTGGGCGGCGCTGGCCTGGTGATGTTCGGCATGGTGGCCGCCACCGGCATCCGCATCCTGGCCGGGGTGGACTTCAAGAGCAACCGCTTCAACGCCATGATCGTGGCCATCACCATCGGCGTGGGCATGATTCCGCTGATCGCACCCAACTTCAAGCAGTGGATGCCGCATGCCATTCACCCGCTGATCGAGTCCGGCATCCTGCTGGCCTCCATAGGTGCTGTCGTGCTCAACCTGTTCTTCAACGGCGACCGAGGCGACGAAGCTGCCGCCGTGAATGCAGCCAGGCAGGCGGATGCCCACTGAACATCAGCGGCCTGCGCCGGACCAGGTACGGCACCCCCTCCTTCAAGGTCGGCGCCCTGTTTGCCGGCCACACCGATGACCACGGCTTCATGGAGGCTGGATGGAAAGGCATTGAACGCGTGCGAACCGAACTGGCCAGATCGGGCGTCAGCCTCGTGGTGGCGCGTGGCGGCCTCGACCAGCCGGACCGGTGTCATTGGCCACATGTCCGGCATCCGTGTGCACCCGGGCCTCAAGAGACGTGCCGTCTATGTGGTGGTTGCCCGGTCCGTTTGGCCGGGCATCCGCGTACTGACAAATGTCTCCGGTAGCCAGGATGACGATGCCCTGTCGCAGCGCATCGCGTCGGCGCCGGTGCGCGAACGGGTCGCCAGCGTGGCAGGTGGCATCGCCCGTGGGGAGATTCAGGTTCCCGTGGCCTACGAAGGTCCGGAGTTCGCCAATCCGGCCTGACACGGCCTGCCGATTCCGGCCATCAGGAGCCCCGGCGCCACTCGGCGGCCGCGGGCTTTTTTTTCGCCCACCCGGGATGCCCCGTATTGGTGCCGCAGGGAAAGTCATGCACCATCCGCATGCCCGGCGATTGGCCCGGCGGCCGGGATGGTCTCTCCGTCCAACTGTATACAAATGGTGTGTTCAGTTTTCGGGGACACAACCGCGCACTGGTATCGTTCTTGCTAATTCAAGGTCACCGAAGGTCTGACATTTCGCCGACCCAACCTCGTACGGAGCATTCATGAAAAAGCGCCATTTCCTCAGGACCGCCGCCATGCTGGCCGCCGCCTCGTTTGGTTTTGCCCATGCAGAGACCGCCATCAAGTTCCAGCTCGACTGGCGATTCGAAGGGCCTGCCGCGCTGTTCCTGTATCCGGCGGCCAAGGGGCATTTCAAGGAAGCCGGCCTGGACGTGACGATCGACTCGGGCAATGGTTCGGGCGGTACGGTCACCCGCGTGGCCTCGGGCACCTATGACATGGGCTTTGCGGACATGGCCGCCCTGATGGAGTTCCACGCCAACAACCCTGACGCACCGAACAAGCCGGTGGCCGTCATGATGGTCTACAACAACACCCCGGCGGCCGTGCTGGCGCTCAAGAAAAGCGGGATCAGCAAACCGGCTGATCTGAGCGGCAAGAAGCTGGGTGCGCCGGTGTTCGATGCCGGACGCAAGGCATTCCCGATCTTCGTGAAGGCCAACAACATCAGCAATGTGACATGGACCTCGATGGACCCGCCGCTGCGCGAGACCATGCTGGTGCGTGGCGATATCGACGCGATCACCGGCTTTTCGTTCACGTCCCTGCTGAATCTGGAGGCCCGTGGCGCCAAGGCGTCGGACGTGGTGATCATGCCGTACGCCGATCACGGTGTGAAGCTGTATGGCAATGCCGTCATTGCCAGCCCCAAGCTCATCCAGGAGAAGCCGGAAGTCGTCAAGGCTTTTCTCAAGGCGTTTGCCAAGGGTGCCAGGGAAGTGATGCTCAACCCGGCCGCTGGCATCGAGACGGTCAAGGCACGCGACGGCATCATCAACGTCGGACTCGAAACCCGTCGCCTGCAGCTGGCCATCAGCTCCGTGGTGGCGAGCCCCGACGCGCGACGCGAAGGCTTCGGCCAGGTGGACCCCGCACGTCTGGCCCTGATGGCCTCGCAGGTCTCGGACGCCTATGGCACCAAAACCCGGATCGACCCGAAGGCGGTCTGGAACGGCTCCATGCTGCCGACCGCCGCCGAACTGAACGTGCTGCCTCCCGCCCGCTGAACAACAGTGCCCTTGCCACGGTGGCCCGCACGCGGCGGGCCACCGACTTCAGGAATGCGCATGCAAGCTGACACCAACACGGGTGAACCGGCCTTCGTCGACTTCGATCAGGTCTGGCTGGCCTACAACGACGACCTGCTGGCCAAAAACGTCTTTGCCGTCGAGGACATCAACCTCAAGGTGCGCCAGGGCGAGTTCATCGCCATCGTCGGACCGTCGGGTTGCGGCAAGTCCACGTTCATGAAGCTCACCACCGGGCTGAAGATGCCCAGCATGGGCAAGATCACCATCGACGGCCAGCCGGTGACCGGGCCGCTGAAGATTTCGGGCATGGCCTTCCAGGCGCCGTCGTTGCTGCCCTGGCGGACCACGATGGACAACGTGCTCCTGCCGCTGGAGATCGTCGAGCCCTACCGCAGCCAGTTCAAGGACCGGCGCAAGGAGTACGAGGATCGCGCGCGACGCCTGCTCGAAAGCGTCGGCCTGGGCGGCATGGAGTCCAAGTTCCCATGGGAACTCTCGGGCGGCATGCAGCAGCGGGCCAGCATCTGCCGGGCACTGATCCACGAGCCCAAAATGCTGTTGCTGGACGAGCCGTTCGGCGCCCTGGATGCGTTCACCCGGGAGGAGCTCTGGTGCACGCTGCGTGACCTGTGGGAGGCGCAGCGCTTCAACGTGATTCTGGTGACGCACGATCTGCGCGAGTCGGTTTTCCTGGCCGACACGGTGTACTGCATGAGCCGAAGTCCGGGTCGTTTCGTGGTCAAGCGGGAGATTCCCATACCGCGCACACGCGACCTGGAAGTGACCTATGAACGGCACTTTTCGGATCTCGTGCATGAGCTTCGGGGTCATATCGGCGCGATGCGCAAGACCGGCACCGTGATCAACCAGTGAGCAGGGCCACATGAAACACAAGCACATGGAACGCTGGGCCCCGCTGCTGCTGTTGCTGGCCATTGTCGTCATCTGGGAAGTGATCACCCGGGGCTTCGGCGTCTCGGAGTTCATCTTCCCGAGTCCGTCACGCATATGGGAGCAGACCCTGGAACACAAGGCCGTGATCCTGGGTCATGCCTGGCGCACCTTCTGGGTGACGATGGCCGGCTTCGGCATCGCCATCGTGGTGGGGGTGTTGCTGGGCTTCCTCATCGGCAGTTCGCGCCTGGCCTATGCCGCGATCTACCCGCTGATGACGGCTTTCAATGCCCTGCCCAAGGCGGCCTTCGTTCCGATTCTGGTGGTGTGGTTCGGCATCGGCATCGGCCCCGCCATTCTCACGGCCTTTCTCATCAGCTTCTTTCCGATCATGGTGAACATTGCTACCGGACTGGCCACGCTGGAACCGGAACTGGAGGATGTCCTTCGGGTGCTCGGCGCCAGGCGCTGGGACGTGCTGACCAAGGTCGGCCTGCCGCGTTCGCTGCCCTACTTCTTTGGTTCGCTCAAGGTGGCCATCACGCTGGCTTTCGTCGGCACCACGGTTTCGGAAATGACGGCATCCAATGAAGGCATTGGCTATCTGCTGATCTCGGCGGGCAGTTCGATGCAGATGGGCCTGGCCTTCTCGGGCCTGCTGGTGGTGGGCGTGATGGCCATGGTCATGTACGAACTGTTCAGCTGGATCGAGAAGCACACCACGGGCTGGGCCCATCGCGGTTCCCAGAGCTGATGGACGCGACACAGATCGCTGCCCACCTGCGCCGCGCCAACAGCGTGGCCCTGCGGGCCATGGCCATGGGCCGGCACCCGTTCGGCGCGCTGCTGGTGGCGCCTGACGAGGAGACGGTACTGGCCGAGCAGGGCAACATTGACACCGTGAACCATGCCGAGTCGACCCTGGCCCGAGCAGCAGCCGACAACTGGCCCGGGGAATACCTGGCGCGGTGTACCCTGGTCACGACCTTCGAGCCCTGCGCCATGTGCACCGGCACCGTCTACTGGGCCGGCATTGGCCGCATCGTTTACGGTGCCAGCGAAGAAGCCCTGCTGGCACTGACCGGAGATCATGCCGAGAACCCGACCCTGTCGCTGCCTTGCCGGGAGGTACTGGCGCGTGGCCAGAGGCCCGTCGAGGTCATCGGGCCCGTCCCGGCACTGGAGGCCGAGATGGTGGCGCCGCACCGCGACTTCTGGTCGCACCGCTGACGGGCGTTGACGGACAGGAGCACGCAAGCTCCCTTGAACCCGCGCACGTACACTCACCGCATGCCCTGGCACGCCTCGCTGCAACTCGACTACCACCACGACACCGGCCGGACCCGGGTGGTCCACCGACACGAAGGCCCCTTGCGGGTGTTCCGGAGCCTCTACCCCGAGGGTGAGGCCATCTGCCACAACGTGATCGTGCATCCGCCCGGCGGCATCGTGGGGGAGATCGGCTGGACATCGGCATCGTGGCTCACCCGGAATCGCATGCCCTTCTCAGCACCCCGGCGCGACGCGTTTCTATGACGGTGGCGGCCTGGCTCAGCACCCCTGCATGTGCATCTCGAACGCAATGCCCGTCTGGAATGGGTGCCCTGGAATGCATCGCCTATCCGGGCTGTCTGGCCAGCAACCAGGTGAGTTTGAACTGGCCGAGGACGCCCAGTTGCTGGCCTGGGACGTGATTGCACTGGGCCTGCCAGCCGCTGCGGAAAAACCGTTCGACCACGGGATGCCTGGCGCAGCGAATCCAGTGGCCCGGCGTCTGGCTCGAGCAGGCGCGCATCCGGGCTGACGACCACCTTCTGCTGAATTCGCCGGTGGGCCTGGGTGGCCGCCGCGCCATGGGCAGCCTGTGGCTGGCCTGTGGAACCCCCCTCACCGACATTCGCCGCGATGCACTGTCAGAAGCGGTGCGCCTTGCCCTGCCCTCGTCCGACCCCGCGACCAGGGTGGAGGTGGCGGTGACCTGCCCCAACCCCCGCCTGCTTGTGGTTCGCGGCTTGGCCGATGCGGTCGAGCCCCTGATGGGCGCACTGCAGCAAGCCTGGGCTGCCCTACGGGTGCACGCCTGGGACTTGCCGGCGCCTGCGCCTCGAATATGGCAGGTCTGATACCTCGCCCCGGAACTGGACGGTGATCACCCGTCTGTTCCCGGGATCGGACTGGACATTCAGCGGCAGAATGGGCACAGTTATCCGACCCACCGCCACGACAGGCCGCCAAGCCTGTGCACTGGATGTCTTTCGTCCCCAACGAGCTGCATGAGGCCCATGCCCTGGTGATCGAGGGCAATCCGCAGTCGCGCTCCATCATCGTCTCCCAGTTGCGCGATATCGGCATTGGCAAGGTCACCCAGTGCTCACGCATGGCCGAGGCCCGCCGCAAACTGGAAGCCAGTCCGGTCGACATCGTGATCTGCGAACAGACTTTCGAACGCGAGTCCGGATCGGGACAGGATCTGCTCGACGACCTCCGGCGCAACCAGTTGCTGCCGTTCTACACGGTGTTCATCATGGTCACGGCCGAGGCGTCCTACAGCAAGGTCGCCGAGGCCGCCGAGGCTGCGCTGGACGCCTACCTGCTCAAGCCACATACCGGGGCACGGCTGGCCGAACGCATCCTGCAGGCCCGTGCACGCAAGTCCGAACTGGAGTCGATCTTCTCGGCGATCGACGAACAGGAATTCGACCACGCTGCCCAGCTGTGCCTGGAGCGATTCGAGAAGCGCGACACCTACTGGCTCTACGCGGCCCGCCTGGGTGCCGAACTGCTGCTGCGCACCGGCAAGCACAGTGAAGCCCGAACCCTCTACAACGCGGTCATCGAAGCCAAGACCCTGCCCTGGGCGCGCCTGGGCGTGGCCCGCGCCCAGCTGGGTGCCGGCGAACCACGCAAGGCGGCCGCCACGCTGGAGTCGCTGCTGCAGGACGAGCCCGAGTACGCCGACGCCTACGACGTGATGGGGCGGGCCCAGTTCGACCTCGGCAATTTCGACAATGCGTTGTCCACCTTCAAGATGGCCACCCAGCTGACGCCCAGCTCCATCAGCCGGCTGCTCAAGCACGGCATGCTGGCCTACTATGCCGGAGACAGGGACGAAGGCGTGGAGCTGCTGGAGCGCGCCACGCACATCGGCATCGACTCCAAGATGTTCGATCCGCAGGCTCTGGTGCTGCTGGGCTTTGCGCGACTGGATGCCGACGACCGCAAGGCCATGACCCGTGTGCTGGAACAGCTCAACCGGCACAAGGACCGCTCGTTCGAGCCCGAACGTCCGTATCGGCTGCTGGAATTTGTCCGGACGCTGGAAGCGTTACTGCTGGACCAGCAGACCCGCGTGCTGGACGACATCAAGCACCTGACCGATGCCGCTCTGGAACCCTGGTTCGATTTCGAAATGGCATCCAACCTGATGGGGCTGCTGGAACGGGTATCCAGACGAGGCCTTCCGATCTCCGAGGTTGAGCGCAATGTCGAGAAGCTGGCCCTGCGCTTCTGCACCAGCCGGGCGCTGACCGACCTGATGGCCTCAGCCGCCAACGGCAATGCCCTGTTCATCGACACCATTCATGCGGCACACACCCGCATTCTCAAGCTCACCGAAGAGGCCATGACACTGGCCATCAAGGGAGATCCGCGCGGCACCGTCATGCGGCTGTTGAACGACGGAAGCGCCACGGGCAACGCCAAGCTCATCGAGTCGGCGTGGCAGATGCTCAACCGCTATGCCGAGCGCATCGGCGAGCACGATGACCTGCGCCAGCAGATCGAGACCCTGCGCGAGAGCCTGCAGACGCGACGCCAGATCACGCGCCTGGGGGAAGCGAGCAGCCCGAACGCGGCACCGGGCAGCGTTGCCCTGCCCTCGGGCTACAAGCCGCCCCGGCGCGAAGGCCTGCTGGACCGCATGCGCACCGATTGACGGTCCGGGTTCCGGATCAGATGGCCACCAGCCGGCGGATGTCCCTGGCGGCCATTTCGTTGCCGGGACCGCTGGCGATCACCTCGCCGCGCTCCATCACCACAAACTGGTCAGCCAGCTCTTCTGCGAAGTCGTAGTACTGCTCGACCAGCACGATCGCCATGTTGCCGCGATCGGCCAGCATCCGGATCACCTTGCCGATGTCCTTGATGATGTTGGGCTGGATGCCTTCGGTCGGTTCATCCAGGATCAGCAGCTTGGGGCCGGCCGCCAGCGCCCTGGCGATGGCCAGCTGCTGCTGCTGTCCCCCCGAGAGGTCACCGCCGCGCCTGCCCAGCATCTGCGCCAGCACCGGGAACAGTTCGAACAGTTCGGCCGGTACCGGCGTGCCGCCCTTTTTGTAGGCCAGCCCCATCTGCAGATTTTCCTGTACGGTCAGGCGGGCGAAGATCTCGCGACCCTGCGGCACGAAGCCCACGCCCATGCGGGCCCGCTCGTAGGGCGTGGCCCTGTCGATGGCCTGACCGTCGAGCAGGACGCTGCCGCTGCGAATGGGCACCAGGCCCATGAGCGATTTCAGCAAGGTGGTCTTGCCCACCCCGTTGCGGCCGAGCACCACGGTGACCTTGCCCAGATCGGCCGTCAGGCTGACATTGCGCAGGATGTGGCTGCCGCCGTAGTACTGGTTGATGTCCTTGACTTCGAGAAGGCTCATGCCCGGTTCCTCATGCTGTTTCACTGTGGCGATGCCTGCCTCGGCCGCCTATCGACCCAGGTACACCTCGATGACCCGCTCGTCGGCCTGCACTTCGTCCAGCGTTCCCTCGGCCAGCACCGAGCCGTCGCACAACACCGTGACCTTCTCCGAGATCGTGCGGATAAAGCTCATGTCGTGCTCGACCACCATCAGCGAGTGCTTGCCCTTGAGCGACAGAAACAATTGCGCCGTGCGCTCCGTCTCTTCGTCCGTCATGCCGGCCACCGGCTCGTCCAGCAACAGCAGCTTGGGATCCTGCATGAGCAGCATGCCGATCTCCAGCCACTGTTTCTGGCCGTGGCTGAGCAGACCCGCAGGCCGGCCCACCTGGTCCTTCAGGTGGATACCTTCGAGCACCTCGGACAGCCGATCCTTCTGACTGCCGTCGAGACGGAAGCGCAGGCTGTGTGCAACGCGCTTGTCGGTTGCCAGGGCCAGTTCCAGGTTCTCGAACACCGTCAGTTGCTCGAACACCGTCGGCTTCTGGAACTTGCGTCCGATGCCCATGGCCGCAATCTCGGCCTCCCGGTGGCGCAGCAGGTCGATGGTGCTGCCGAAGTACACCGTCCCCTGGTCCGGCCTCGTCTTGCCCGTGATGATGTCCATCATCGTGGTCTTGCCGGCGCCGTTGGGTCCGATGATGCAGCGCAGTTCGCCGGGCGCAATGTCCAGGTTCAGTCCGTTGATGGCCTTGAAGCCGTCGAAGGACACATGGACATCGTCCAGATACAGGATACGGCCGTGCGTCACATCCACTTCGCCAGCCCGGTGAAGGCGACCGTACCCCGCGGCACGTCCGCCGGACTCGGTCATGCCGGAGGCCGACAGGGCGCGGGCGTGTTCCAGGCGCTGGGCACCTGCTTCCATGAGATCGGGCGTCATGCCTTGTCACTCCGCCATTGCTTCACCAGCCCCACCACGCCCTGCGGCATGAACAGGGTGACGACGATGAACAGGCCACCCAGGAAGTACAGCCAGTACTCCGGGAAGCTGACGGTCAGGAAGCTCTTGGCTCCATTGACCACGAATGCCCCGACGATCGGCCCCAGCAAGGTGGCCCGTCCGCCCACGGCGGCCCAGATGGCGATCTCGATACTGTTGGCCGGACTCATCTCTCCGGGGTTGATGATGCCCACCTGCGGCACGTAGAGGGCACCTGCCACGCCGCACATCACGGCCGAGACGGTCCAGATGGTCAGCTTGTACGGCAAAGGGTTGTAGCCGCAGAACATGACCCGGTTCTCCGCGTCGCGCACCGCCTGCAGCACGCGACCGAACTTGCTGCCCACCAGCCAGCGGGCCCACAGGAAGAAGCCCAGCAGCGTCAGCCCCGTGATCACGAATAGCGCCATGCGCATGCCCTGCGTGGCAATCGGCAGGTCCAGTATGCGTTTGAAGTCGGTGAAACCATTGTTGCCACCGAATCCGGTCTCGTTGCGGAAGAACAGCAACATGGCAGCGAAGGTCAGCGCCTGGGTGATGATCGAGAAGTACACCCCCTTGATGCGCGAGCGGAACGAGAAGTAACCGAAGATGAAGGCCAGTCCGCCCGGCACCAGCACGATCAGCAATACCGTCGCCAGAAAGCTGTCCGACAGCGCCCAGTGCCACGGCAGTTCCTTCCAGTCCAGGAACACCATGAAATCGGGCAACTCGCTCTTGTAGTGGCCATCGGTGCCGATCTGGCGCATCAGGTACATGCCCATCACGTAGCCGCCCAGCGCGAAAAACAGTCCGTGCCCCAGACTGAGAATCCCGGTGTAGCCCCAGATGAGATCCATGGCCAGCGCACAGATGGCGTAACACATGATCTTGCCCAGCAGGCCGACCCAGTAGTCGGAGAGGTGGAACACACTGTCGGCCGGCACCACCAGATTGAGCACGGGAGCCAGGGCGCAGACCACCAGCAGGGCGACCAGGAAGGCGCTCCAGCCTGGACGGGTCAACAGCGGCCCCGGTACGGGAAGTGAAACGCTGGAGGTACTCATGCTTCCCTGCCTTTGAACGCGAAGATACCTTGCGGACGCTTCTGGATGAAGATGACGATGAACACCAGCACGGCGATCTTGGCCAGCACCGCACCGGCCCAGCCCTCCAGGAACTTGTTGAAGATGCCCAGCCCCATGGCGGCGTAGACAGTACCGGCCAGTTGCCCGACGCCGCCCAGCACGACCACCATGAACGAATCGACGATGTAGTTCTGTCCGAGATCAGGGCCCACGTTGCCGATCTGGCTCAGAGCACAACCGGCCAGCCCCGCGATACCGGACCCCAAGGCAAAGGCGTAGGTGTCGATGCGGGCCGTGTTCACCCCCATGCAAGACGCAATCGGACGGTTCTGGGTGACACCACGCACGAACAGGCCAAGCCGGGTACGGCCGATCAGCAGCGCCACGCCCAGCAGCACGATGCCGGCAAACACGATGATCAGGATGCGGTTCCAGGGCAATGTCAGGTTGCCCAGCAAGGTCACACTGCCGCTCATCCAGGCCGGGTTCTCCACGCCCACGTTCTGCGCACCGAACAGGCTGCGCACGCCCTGCATGAGCACCAGGCTCAGGCCCCAGGTGGCCAGCAGCGTCTCCAGCGGTCGGCCGTAGAGGAAGCGGATCACGCTGCGCTCCATGGCCGCGCCCACGAGCGCCGATACCAGGAAAGCCATGGGCATGGCTGCCAGCAGGTACCAGTCAAACCAGTCGGGCAACCACTGCCGGAAGGCCACTTGCACCAGCCAGGTCGCGTAGGCACCGATCATGATGAGCTCACCGTGTGCCATGTTGATCACACCCATGAGTCCATAGGTGATGGCCAGGCCCAGCGCCGCCAGCAAGAGAATGCTGCCCAGACTCACGCCAGAGAAGATCTGTGCCAGCGCCGCACTGAACTGGAGGGAGCGCTCCAGCGAAGCCAGTGACTGGCGAAGCGCGGCCTTGACGGCATCACTGGACTCGCTCTCGATCCGTTGCTGCAGCAGGGGCCGCACCACAGCCTGCCGGGCCTCACCCAGCTTGCCGGCGGCCTCCAGGCGCTGTTGCTCGTCTTCACTGCCCAGCAGCACCGCCGCCTGGGCCAGTTCGAGCGACTGCCTGGCCTGACCGTCGAGATCGCCCGCCAGGGCGCGATCGATCAGCGGCAGCATCTCGGCATCCGGATCATCGAATGCGCGCTGCTGCAGCGTGGCAGCGGCCTCGCGCTGCCGCTCGGGTGAGGCGCCGATCAGGTCCAGCCCGGCCAGCGCGCCTTCCAGAGCGCGGCGCAGGCGGTTGTTGAGCATGACCTCCTGGGCCCCCTCGGGCAGTTCGGCAGGCGCGCCACTGACCGCATCGCGTACACCGTCTGCACCCACAATGAACACGCGGCCTTCAAGCATCTGCACCTCACGCGCAGCCATGGCCCGGATCAAAACGGCAGCCTGTTCGTCATGCGTGGTGACCAGGCGGTTGAGGGTCTCGATGCGGTCGCTCACGCCGCCTTCGACCAGCGCCAGCGCATCCTCTGGCGTGAGGGCCCGGGCCGGCAGCGCCCATGCCAGCCAGACCGTGATCAGGCCCAGGCAGAACAGGCGCAGCGAAACCAGAAATTGATGGGGACGCATGGTCCGTCTTTCTCAGGAGATGAGGTCCGGCGCAGCCAGAATGCCGCACCGGACAAAAGGCCGGGTCGCGGCGACCACCATGGTGGTACGCCGCAGCACCAGGATCACTTCTTCGTGGGCTCGTCCTTCTTGCCCTTGTTCTCGGGAATGAAGGGACTCCACGGTTGGGCCTTGACAGGACCCGGCGTCTTCCAGACCACGTCGAACTGGCCATCGGTGCGCACTTCGCCGATGAACACGCTCTTGTGCAGGTGATGGTTCTTCTCGTCCATCTTGCTGACGATGCCACTGGGGGCCCGGAAGGTCTGACCGGCCATGGCGGCAATCACCTTGTCCACGTCGGTGCTCTTGGCCTTCTCGACCGCCTGCTTCCACATGTTGATGCCGATGTAGGTGGCCTCCATCGGATCGTTGGTCAGCGGCTTGTCCTTGTGACCGTCGATATTCTTGGCCTTGGCATAGGTCGCCCACTTCTTGGTGAACTCGTCATTGGTCGGGTTCTTGATCGACATGAAGTAGTTCCATGCCGCGAGATGGCCTTCCAGCGGCTTCGTATCCACACCGCGCAACTCCTCCTCACCCACCGAGAACGCCACCACCGGCACATCGGTCGCCTTCAGGCCGGCGTTGCCCAGTTCCTTGTAGAACGGCACGTTCGAGTCGCCATTGATGGTGGACACCACGGCCGTCTTCTTGCCGGCACTGGCGAACTTCTTCACATTGGCAATGATGGTCTGGTAGTCGGCGTGACCGAAAGGCGTGTACTCCTCCATGATGTCGCTGTCTGCAATGCCCTTGGACTTCAGGAAGGCACGCAGGATCTTGTTGGTTGTGCGCGGGTACACGTAGTCGGTGCCCAGCAGCACGAAGCGTTTGGCGGAGCCACCGTCCTTGCTCATCAGGTACTCGACGGCGGGAATGGCCTGCTGGTTCGGCGCGGCACCGGTATAGAACACGTTCTTCGACAGCTCTTCGCCCTCGTACTGCACCGGGTAGAACAGCAGACCGTTGAGCTCCTCGAAAACCGGCAGTACCGACTTGCGGCTGACCGAAGTCCAGCAACCGAACACCACGGCGACCTTGTCCTGGCTGATCAGCTGGCGTGCCTTCTCGGCAAACAGGGGCCAGTTGGACGCCGGATCCACCACCACGGGTTCGAGCTTCTTGCCCATGACACCGCCCTTGGCGTTGATCTCGTCGATGGCCATCAGCACCGTGTCCTTGAGCACGGTCTCTGAAATGGCCATGGTGCCCGACAAGCTGTGCAGCACACCCACCTTGATGGTCTCCTGTGCGTGGGCGGTCAGGCCAAAGGCGCCCAGTGCGGTGGCCACCGTCAGGGCTTTGAGGGTAAATCGGCGAGAGTTCTGCATGGCGCTTCTCCAGTTTCGATAAGCATTCGTTGAGGGACTGACGCTGGCCATCACTTGCCGCTCCGGGCTGTGCGATGGGGTCAGACAGATGCTAGGGATGACCCGGATTGGCGTCTGTACGCCGGGTGGCGTATGTGGCCGCTGGCATCAGACCTGGTGCCATGCACCATGCTGTGGTGCACAGGGCATCGCGCAGGCCCTGCATTGGCGCAACGGTGACCCCGAACCGTGCATGCCAGTGCATCCGATGCACAGCGGACGTGCCCGAACCGTCATCGCGGGGCGTGGCACAGCGGTTGCATACAGATGACATGCATGTGGCGCCACCGCGCCTTCATGTCCATCACAACATCCACACCGTCACCGAAAAATTCATCCATGAAACCCGCACGTCACACCCTTCGCATCCTGGTCGCGGCATCCCTGTCGTCGTGCCTTGCCGTTGGTGCCCATGCCCAGAGCTCGGTCAACATCTATGGCCTGGTCGATCTGAGCGTCGGCACCACCAAGGCACCTGGAGGCACTTCGACCACCGCCCTGAGCAGCGGCAAGATGACGACCAGCTACCTGGGCTTCTCAGGTTCCGAAGACCTGGGCGGCGGCCTGTCGGCCGTGTTCCGGATCGAAGGGTTCATGCGTGTGGACTCCGGCGCCACCGGTCGCTTCGATGCCGACACGACCTGGTCCCGCACGTCATCCGTGGGCCTGAGCAGCAAGACCCTCGGTACCCTGACCCTGGGCCGCAACACCACCTCGCTGTTCGTCAACACGCTGATGTACAACGCACTGGGCGACTCCTTCGGCTACTCGCCGTCCATTCGCCACTACTTCACCAGTGGCACGGTCACCGGTGATACCGGCTGGAGCCAGTCGCTGGCCTACAGCAGCCCCACCTTCGGCGGCTTCCGCGGGGGCTTTGCCGCCACCAGTCGCACAGGCAACGGCAGCAACGTGGCCTTCAACCTGAACTACGGCGAAGGCCCGTTTTCGGCCGGCCTGGCAGCCCAGCAGGTCAAGAAGGACACCGCAACCACGAGCCTTGACGACACACGTACGGTCCAGCTCGGCATGGCCTACGACTTCGGCGCTGCCAAGGTGTACGGACAACTGGGCACGGTCAAGAACCTCAGCACCGAGAACAGCTACGACATCGCCGGTCTCGGCGTGCGCGTGCCGCTGGGCGGCGGCGCGCTGGTCGCCCAGTACGGCAGCCTGTCGCCCGACGTGGGCGCCGACCGCGACACCCTGTCGGTGGGCTATGTGTACAACCTGTCCAAGCGCACCGACGTCTACGTGGTCGCCATGAGCGACAAGGTCGACGGGCTGTCCAGCGGCAACGGTGCCTCCGTAGGCATGCGCCACCGCTTCTGAACAGCACCCCGCAAGAAGCAAGGCATCGCCAGCGCGGCGCTCAGGCGCCGTGCGGCTGCAGCTGCGGCACCCGGTTGATGGCCATGGCAGCGGCAGCGGTGCGTGTCTCGACACCCAGCTTGGCGTGGATGCGCTCCAGGTGCTTCTTCACGGTGGCAGGACTGGCCCCCAGGATGTCTCCGATGTCCCGGTTGATCTTGCCCTTGGCCACCCAGTACAGGACTTCAGCCTCGCGCGCCGTCAGACCGAAGGCCAGAGCCAGTGCCTCCAGCACGCTGGCGTCCGAGGTCTCCTGCATCACGATCAGCCAGTCGCCGCCTTCGCCGTTGGGGCTGGCGTCCTCCGGGTCTCCCACCTGCAGATGCAAGCGGAATGTCAGCCGGCGCGGACCGCTCTCCAGCGTCAGCCGGGGCGGCTCCTGAGCGACTCGCTGGCCACTCTGCAGATCAGGCAGATGTCGCCTGAGCCACTGGAGCACCGGCTCCGGTGTGCTGGGCGACTGCGTTCCGCAGTAGCGCTGCAACAACTCGCGTGCCAGTGGTGTCTGCCACATCAGACGGCCGTCGCGTTCGCGCACGGTGATGGTGGCATAGCCAAAAGCATCGAGGGCGTTGCGCGCCTGCGCCCGCTCCACCGCGCCTTCGCGGGCGTAACGCGCCGAACGCAGATGGACGCCCATGCGGGCCATGACCTCGCGTGGCTTGATCGGCTTGGTGACATAGTCGGTCCCTCCGGCGTCCAGTGCGGCCACCAGATGTTCCGTCTCGGTCAGTCCGGTCATGAAGATGATCGGAATCTGCGAGGTGCCCGGGTCCGCCTTCAGGCTGCGCGCCACCTCAAAGCCGTCGATGCCGGGCATCACGGCATCCAGCAGAATCACGTCCG
This sequence comes from Burkholderiaceae bacterium, assembly GCA_041396505.1. Lineage (GTDB taxonomy): Bacteria > Pseudomonadota > Gammaproteobacteria > Burkholderiales > Burkholderiaceae_C > Hydrogenophaga. Next base: position 57,722 of record JAWKYL010000005.1, on the reverse strand, counting down.
GGCGTGCCTGTCGGGCGCGCCGCAGGGCACTCTCGCCGTCCAGCGCAACCAGCACCGCATAGCCGGCCGCATCCAGCGCGTCGTGCAGCGGCGCCACGTTGTCCGGAACGTCGTCCACGATCAGGACCACAGGCGCCGAGCCTTCAGGCCAGGGACGGTCCTCGTCGCGTGCAAAGTTGGCAGACATGTTCATGGCCTATCGGTCTCATGGGCGGCATGGCCGTCCTTGCACATGGCATTCAGGCGCTGCTCGATGGCCTCGAACCGGAACTCGCGCGCCAGCAGGCGAAGTGACCGGACCTCGTCTTCCAGGTCCGGACGAACCCTGACCCACTCGTCCAGCCAGTCGATGATGCCTCTCGGATACCCCAGGCGCACCCGTTCGAGCAAGGGTTGCAGCTCTTCGCAGGACACAACAGGCACGGACGCCGGCCGGGAAGCCGCCGTTTCCGCCAGTATGGGCTTCTGGCCTTCCCGGACCCAGTCCAGGTCCAGCCTGCCTGCCAGCCAGGCCAGCAGGTCGGCGCGCCGCACCGGCTTGACGAAGAAGTCCTGTGGTGGCGCATCGGCCTCGTTGTCCAGTTCGGCCTGCAGCCCCCGGTCGAAGGCATTGGCCGACACGATGGCCACCGGCACCTCGCCCCATCCCCGCTGACGCAAGCGTCGGATGGTCTCCCATCCGTCGATGCCAGGCATGGCCAGGTCCATGAAGATGGCGTCGGGCGCACCCGGATCGCCCGGACGCAGACCCTCCAGCACCGACAGCGCGTCATGCCCGCTCGTGGCCATCCGAACATCGAAACCCAGGGGTTGCAGCCAGTGCACCAGCAATTCCCGGTCGGCCTCCTCGTTGTCGACCACCAGCACCTGCCGACGTGGTCCCAGGTAGCCCACAGGCGCACGCACGCCTGCTGCGCCGGCCGGCAACACACCATGCCACTCCGGCAGGAACAGTCTGACCATGAACACCGTACCCTCGCCCGGTGTGCTGCGCACCGTCATCTCGCCCCCCATCAGATCGGTCAGCATGCGCGCAATCGTCAGGCCCAGTCCGGTGCCCGCACTGCCCGCCGAGGTGCCCGACCCGGCGCCGCCGCCACGCTCGAAGGGCTCGAAGACCCGCTCCAGTTCAGCCGGGTGCAGCCCCGGCCCGGTATCGCGCACCTCGAACTGCGCCATCTCGCGCGCGAAGCTGACCTGCAGGCATACCGAGCCCTCCCGCGTGAACTTCACGGCATTGCCCAGCAAGTTGATCAGAATCTGGCGCAGGCGCTTTTCGTCGGCCCGCACCATGTCCGGCAATCGGGTCGCGCATCGGAACTCGAACTGCAGGCCCTTGGCAGCCGCCTGCAACTCGAACAGACGGGCCACCTCGCGCAAGGTGTCGGAAAAGGCCATCGGACGCACGTCCAGGGCCAGCCGGCCCGATTCGATACGCGCAATGTCCAGCGTGCCGTCGATCAGCGAGAGCAGGTGTTCCCCTCCCCGATTGATGACCTGGATCGCCTGCGCACGGTGCGGCGCCATGTCCGGGTCTTCCTGCAACAGCTGCGCGTAGCCCAGGATGCTGTTGAGCGGCGTCCGCAGCTCGTGGCTGATGGTGCTGATGTAGCGCGTCTTGGCCTGGTTGGCCGCCTCGGCGGCGCGCCTGGCCTGCTGCAGCGCTTCGTCGGTTCGCCGGTGCGATTCGATTTCCTTCACCAGCAGGCGGGTCTGCCTGTTGGACTCCTCCTGGGCCACCTCCCGGCTCTTGTGGGCCAGCACCAGCCACCAGGCCACGGTCGCCGCAATCAGCAACAGCACCGCGTAGACCTGCATGAATCCCGACCGCAGCGCGGCGTCGAGCAGGCCAACGTCGGCCACCGCCGGCAACTCCTGGTCCAGCCCCTGCACCTGCTGTCGGTACAGCAGGGCCAGCACCGCGGCCAGCACCGGCGCCATCACCAGCATGATCAGCAGGTAGTGCGCCAGCCCCGCTTCCAGATACGGCCACATGCGACGCGGCATGACCTGCCGCAAGGCAGCCTGCCACTGGACCGACAGCCGTGCGTGCGGCTTGCACAGATCGCCGCAACGCGCATCCAGCGTGCAGCACAACGAACAGATGTGGCCCTGATACGCCGGGCAGTGCGCCATGTCGGGGCCTTCGTACTCGCGCTCACAGATCACGCACTTCAGGGTGCCATGCGCGTGCGATCCGGCAGTACGGGCGATGTAATAGCGACCCCGGGTCGCCCAGGCGATTGCGGGCGACACGACGAACGCCGTCACCATGGCAATCAGTGCCGAGAACGCCTGGGCGCCGGCACCCATCAGCCCCAGATGTGCCGTGATCGACAGCCCCGAGGCCAGCACCATGGCACCCACCCCAACCGGGTTGATGTCGTACAGGTGGGCCCGCTTGAATTCGATGCCCGGAGGCGACCAGCCCATGGGCTTGTTGACCACCAGATCCGCCACCACGGCCATCATCCAGGCAATGGCAATGTTGCTGTAGAGGCCCAGCACCTCGCCCAGAGCCTGAAACACGCTCATCTCCATCAGCATGAAGGCGATCAGGGTGTTGAAGACCACCCAGACCACGCGGCCCGGGTGGCTGTGCGTCAGGCGCGAGAAAAAGTTGCTCCAGGCCAGCGACCCCGCATACGCATTGGTGACGTTGATCTTCAACTGCGAGACCACCACGAACAGTGCCGTTGCCGCCACCGCCCAGCCATAGGCCGGGAAGACATACTCGTAGGCGGCCAGGTACATCTGGTTCGGATCGACCGCCCGCTCGGGCGGCACCATATGGCTGATCGCCAGATAGGCCAGCAAGGCACCGCCCAGCATCTTCACCACACCAATGAGCACCCAGCCGGGTCCGCCGGCCAGCACCCCGCCCCACCAGCGCCAGGCCCGACCCGGTTGAGGCTGCGGCATGAAACGCAGGTAGTCGGCCTGCTCGCCCATCTGCGTGATGAGCGCAATGCCCACTGTCAGTGCGGCACCAAAAAGGTGCCAATCAAACACCGATCCCGCACCAGATTCGCCCCCATAACGCACCACATCGGTGAATGCCTGGGGCGCCGAATACCAGACCGCCACGAACGGAACCACCATCATCGCCAGCCACAGCGTCTGGGTCCAGACCTGAAACCGGCTGATCACCGACACCCCGTGCGTGACCAGTGGAATCACCACCAGGGCACAGATCAGGTAGCCCCACGCCGGCGGAATGTCCAGCACCAGCTCCAGCGCATAGGCCATGACCGCTGCCTCCAGCGCAAAGAAGATGAAGGTGAACGAGGCATAGATCAGCGAGGTGATGGTCGAGCCGATGTAGCCGAAGCCCGCGCCACGCGTGAGCAGATCCATGTCCACCCCATGCCGTGCCGCATAGACGCTGATGGGCAGGCCGGCCGCGAAGATGATGAGGCCGGTCGCCAGAATGGCCCAGAACGCATTGATGAATCCGTACTGCACCAGCAAGGTGGCGCCAACCGCCTCCAGGATCAGGAACGAGGCCGCACCAAAAGCGGTATTGGCCACCCGCCACTCGCTCCACTTGCGAAACCGCTGCGGCGTGAACCGCAGGGCGTAGTCTTCCTTGGTTTCGCTGGCCACCCAGCTGTTGTAGTCGCGACGCACCTTGATGATGCGCTGGGGTGGATTGCCCCCACGCTCCGCCGCTGCGCGGGTCGCTGCCCCCCGAGGGGGCTGATCCTGCTTGGGGCGGCCCGGCTCAGGATCGTTGCTGTGGCTGGCGATTGTGGGGGCGTCGTTCACCCGTTCGGATCTGCAGCTTTCATGCCATGCCCGATCGACGGTTACCGGGGGGCACGGTATTTGCTGAAGCGAAGGAAAAGCACTGGCATCATCGCACCATGGAACTGACCCCCCGCGAAAAAGACAAGCTGCTCATCTTCACCGCTGCCCTGCTGGCCGAGCGGCGCAAGGCGCGTGGACTCAAGCTCAACTATCCGGAAGCCGTCGCCCTGATCACCGCCGCCGTGATGGAAGGGGCACGCGACGGCAGGACGGTGGCCGAACTCATGAGCGAGGGACGGAACGTGCTCACCCGGGCCGACGTGATGGAAGGCGTACCCGAGATGATTCCCGACATCCAGGTCGAAGCCACCTTTCCGGACGGCACCAAGCTCGTCACCGTGCACGATCCGATCCCTTGAATTCACCTGTGCAACGCATCCCTGCCCCCGACACATCGCGCCAACGCCATCTGCAGAAGATCCCCATGAAACACCAGACGCTCTTCAGATCCCTTCTGGCAACCGCCCTCACCACGTCGACCCTCGTCGCCCGGGCCCACGATGGCCATGGCCTGACCGGCGGCCACTGGCACGCCACCGACGCGCTGGGCTATGTCGTGGTCGGCCTCATCGCGCTGGCCGTCTGGCTGTCTCGCAAGTGAGGGCACCCGCCATGATCCCCGGCGAACTCCTGGTCGACGAAGGTGACCATCTGCTCAACGCCGGTCGCCGCACCCTGTCCCTGGTGGTGAAGAACACCGCCGACCGTCCGGTGCAGGTCGGCTCGCACTACCACTTCGCCGAAACCAACGGTGCACTCGAATTCGACCGCACTGCGGCCCGGGGCATGCGCCTGAACATCGCCAGTGGCACCGCCGTCCGCTTCGAGCCCGGCCAGCAACGCACGGTCGAACTGGTCGATTACGCCGGTGAACGCATCGTCCACGGGTTCCGCGGCCTGACCCAGGGCAGGCTGTGAGCCCCCACGCTCCGCCGCTGAGCGGATCGCGCACCCCCAACGGGGCTTGCCTTTCCCGGGGCGGCCCGGTGAATGGCGTCCGCTAGAACCAGGAACACCCATGGCAAACATCCCCAAACGCGCCTATGCCGACATGTTCGGCCCCACCGTTGGCGACCGCGTGCGCCTGGCCGACACCGGCCTGATCATCGAAGTCGAAAAGGACTACACCCTGGCCGCCGGCGGCTACGGCGAAGAGGTCAAGTTTGGCGGCGGCAAGACCATCCGCGATGGCATGGCCCAGAGCCAGCGCACCCGCGCCGAAGGCGCGATGGACACCGTGCTGACCAATGCCCTGATCATCGACCACTGGGGCATCGTCAAAGCCGACATCGGCCTCAGGAATGGCCACATCGCCGCCATCGGCAAGGCCGGCAATCCGGACACACAACCCGGCGTGGACATCGTCATCGGCCCGGGCACCGAAATCATCAGCTGCGAAGGCAGCATCGTCACCGCCGGCGGCATCGACAGCCACATCCACTTCATCTGTCCGCCACAGGTCGACGAAGCCCTGACCTCAGGCGTCACCACCATGCTTGGTGGCGGCACGGGCCCGGCCACCGGCACCTTTGCCACCACCTGCACGCCCGGCCCCTGGCACATCGAGCGCATGCTACAAGCCGCCGACGGGCTGCCCATGAACCTGGGTTTCCTGGGCAAGGGCAACACCAGCCGGCTCGATCCGGCGCGCGAACAGATCGAGGCCGGGGCCATCGGCCTCAAGCTGCACGAAGACTGGGGCACCACGCCCAGCGCGATCGACCACTGCCTGACCGTGGCCGAGGAGAGCGACACCCAGGTCGCCATCCACTCCGACACGCTCAATGAATCGGGCTTCGTCGAGGACACCATTGCCGCGACCAAGGGGCGCACCCTCTGCGCCTTCCACACCGAAGGGGCCGGTGGCGGCCATGCACCCGACATCATTCGCGTCGTCGGCGAAGCCAACTTCCTGCCCTCGTCGACCAACCCGACCATGCCCTATACCGTCAACACGCTTGACGAGCATGTCGACATGCTGATGGTCTGCCACCACCTGGACGCATCGATCCCGGAAGACCTGGCCTTCGCCGAAAGCCGCATCCGGCGCGAGACCATTGCGGCCGAGGACATCCTGCACGACCTGGGCGCCATCAGCATCATGAGCAGCGACAGCCAGGCCATGGGACGTGTGGGCGAGGTCATCATCCGCACCTGGCAGACGGCCGACAAGATGAAGTCGCAGCGCGGCAGCCTGCCCGAGGACAGCAGCCGCAACGACAACTTCCGGGTTCGGCGCTATATCGCCAAGTACACCATCAATCCGGCCATCGCCCATGGCATGTCGCACATCGTCGGTTCGCTGGAGGTCGGCAAATGGGCCGACATCGTGATCTGGAAGCCCGCCTTCTTCGGCGTCAAGCCGGCACTCGTCCTCAAGGGCGGCAGCATCGCACTGGCCGCCATGGGCGACCCGAACGCCTCCATCCCCACCCCGCAGCCCGTGCACTACCGGCCGCAGTTCGGCGCCCTGGGCGGATCGCTGGCCAAAGGCAGCCTGACCTTCATCTCGCAAAGCGCGCAGGCCGCTGGCGTGGCCCAGCGCTACGGCCTGCAGAAATCCACCGTCGCGGTCCGGAACTGCCGCAGCGTCACCAAGGCCAGCATGGTGCACAACAGCTACCTGCCGGTCATGGAAATCGACCCGCAGCGCTACACCGTCCGTGCCGACGGCGAGCTGCTGACCTGCGAGCCCGCCAGCAAACTTTCCATGGCGCAGCGATACTTCCTGTTCTGAACGGACAGCTGACCGATCGGCATGGTGCCGACGGCAAGACGGGTCCCACAGGGAAGAAACACATGCTACAAGCCTCCAAACTCGTTCCACAGGGGCAAGGGCTGGCCACGGTGCTGCTGCAGCGCGCCGCCACCCTCACGCTCGACTGGGACATCCGCCAGAAAAGCCGCTTCGACGCCGAAACATCTGACGGCCGGCGCGTGGGCGCCTTCCTGCCGCGCGGCACCGTGGTGCGCGGTGGTGATGTCCTGGTCACCCAGGACGGTTCGCTGCTGCGGGTCGTGGCCGCGCCGCAGACCGTCCTCAAGATCACCGCATGCACCGATCACCACCACGGCCACGAACACGATCCCGCCTTTGATCTCATGCGCGCCGCCTACCACCTGGGCAACCGCCATGTGCCCATCGAACTGCAGCCCGACCACATCAAGATCGAGCCCGACCACGTGCTGGCCGACATGCTGCGGGCCATGCACCTGAACGTGGCCGAAGTCCGCGAACCCTTCGAACCCGAGGGTGGCGCGTACGGACACGGCCACGGCCACAGTCATGGTGGCGGCGACCACGGCCACGCCGGCGATCACGCCCACAACCACGGCCATGACCACGGGCACCACCATGGACACGCCCACGGCTGAATCCGTGATCCGGGATGCCGCCCTGCTGCGCCTGCTGTGGCTGGCCTCGCCCGCCCTGCCGGTGGGCGGGTTCTCCTACTCCGAAGGCCTGGAAGCCGCAGTCGACGCGGGTCTGGTACACGACGAAGCCAGTGCCACCGCATGGATCAGCGACCAGATTCACCTCGGCCTGGCCCGCAGCGAACTGCCCGTCATCGTCCAGGCCTTGCGGGCATGGCGGCACGACGACCTCGACCGCGTGCGCACGCTCAACGACTGGGTGCTGCAGACCCGAGAGACCCGCGAAATGCGCCTGCAGTGCGAACAGATGGGACGCTCGCTGCTCGAATGGGCACGTTCGCTGGGCGACCTGGGCCAGGGCCTGGGCGATCGCCTGCAGTCCGCGCAACTCGATCCGCCCACCTATCCCGTCGCCTGCGCCTGCGCCCTGGCCGTCAGTCCCTGTGATGAACGCGAAGCCCTCGTCAGTTTCGCCTTCGGCTGGTCCGAAAACCTGGTCCAGGCCGCCATCAAGGCCATCCCGCTCGGACAGAGTGCCGGCCAGCGCACCCTGGCCCGCCTCGCCGGACAGATTCCCCTCGCCGTCGACCATGCCCTGAGCCTGCCTGAGGACGGTCGGCAGGCTTTCACGCCCGGCCTGGCCATCCTGTCGGCCCGGCACGAATCCCAGTATTCCCGCCTGTTCAGATCCTGACCGCATGACTGCCCTGCACCACATTCCCCACCGCACCAAGTCCCTGCCCCCGCTGCGTGTCGGCATTGGCGGCCCCGTCGGCTCCGGCAAGACCACCTTGCTGGAAATGCTGTGCAAGGCCATGCGGGATCGATACGACCTGGTCGCCATCACCAACGACATCTACACCAAGGAAGACCAGCGCCTGCTCACGGTCAGCGGCGCGCTGGATGCCGAACGCATCATGGGCGTGGAAACCGGCGGCTGCCCGCACACCGCCATCCGGGAGGACGCCTCCATCAACCTCGAAGCCATCGACCGCATGCTCGAACGCTTCCCCGATGCCGACGTCATCTTCATCGAAAGCGGCGGTGACAACCTGGCGGCTACCTTCAGTCCCGAACTCTCCGACCTCACCATCTACGTGATCGACGTTGCCGCCGGCGAGAAGATTCCCCGCAAGGGTGGTCCGGGCATCACCAAGAGCGACCTGTTCGTCATCAACAAGACCGACCTGGCGCCCCACGTCGGCGCCGATCTGGATGTCATGAAGCAGGACACGGCCCGCATGCGCCCGGACACACAGCGCCGTCCCTGGGTCATGACCAACCTCAAGACACTGGACGGTGTTCAGGAGGTGGTGCGCTTTATCGAGCAGCGCGGCATGCTCGACGAATCCCTGCCCGCGAACACCGCAGCCTGAGATCCGGCATCGCGGCCGCTACACCCAAAGAAAAAGCGGCCCTCACGGGCCGCTTCGTTCATGGCTGGCAGACGGATCAGCGCACGCTGGTCAGCGCATTACCCTGCGCCACGCTGCTGCCCTGGACGGCTTCGATGCCGGCCATGCGCACCTGCTCCAGCTGCGCGGCGGTGGGCTGCACCTGCACGTCGCCAGCAGAAATCAGGCCCAGGCGCTGGGCGGCCACCGCCTCGGCGCGCACCTGCTCACGGGTCAGGTTGCTGGCCACCACCACATCCGCATGGGTGACGTTGCCGGCGTCGATGGCTCCGGCACGCAGGGCGGCAACGCCCTCGGCCATCACTTCGGCGCGGTTGGCCGTGGACACAAACGGTGCCTCGGGGGTGATTTCCGAAGCGAAGGCGCCAACGGCAGCCACGGAAAGAAGAGCGGGGACAACAAAGCGGGTAGCGAATTTCATGATCGGTTCCTTCAGGACAGTTCAACAGGGGAGAGACTTCACTCATGCCGTGTTCGTTTGCGGCATGGGATGAACTGTAGAAACCGGGTCTTGCGTTTCCCGAACACAAAGATTACGAATTCGTAATCCAGCACATCCTGCGATCCCGGGATAATTCCCGACACGTCCCCCACCCTCTGCCCCACCCCACCCCTGCGCATTCTGGTCATCGAAGACGAAGCCAAACTGGCCGACTACGTCAAACGTGGTCTGTCCGAGTCCGGCTATACCGTCGACGTCGCGCGCGACGGCATCGAGGGGCGCTACCTGGCCACCCAGGGGGACTACCAGCTTGTCGTGCTGGACATCATGCTGCCCGGCGTCGACGGGTTCGGCGTTCTGGCTGCCCTGCGCGAGAAGCGCAACACCCCCGTCCTCATGCTCACTGCCCGCGACCGCGTCGAAGACCGTGTGCAGGGGCTTCAGGCAGGCGCGGACGACTACCTGGTCAAACCCTTTGCCTTCTCCGAACTGCTGGCCCGCATTGGCGCCCTGCTGCGCCGCGGTCCGCCCCAGGCTGAGGCCGCGCAGATCACCCGACTGAGCATCAGCGACCTCGAAGTCGACCTGATCGGCCGCAAGGCATGGCGCAACGGACAGCGGCTGGAGCTGACCGCCAAGGAATTCGCCCTGCTCACCCTGCTGGTGCGGCGCAAAGGCCAGATCCTCTCGCGCACAACCCTGGCCGAGCAGGTCTGGGACATGAACTTCGATTCCGACACCAACGTCGTCGAAGTCGCGGTCCGGCGCCTGCGCGCCAAGATGGACGACCCATTCAAACCCAAGCTGCTGCACACCGTGCGCGGCATGGGCTATGTGCTGGAGGAACGCACATGAACACCGCAGCCCACCCGTCCGCCAACTGCACGCCCTGCGCCTACTCCATCGGCAAACGGCTGTCCCTGCTGCTGGCCACCCAGACCGTGATCGGCCTGGGCCTGCTGCTGGCCCTGGCCTACGCAGCCACCCACATGCTCTTCACCAACAAGCAGGAAGAAGAGCTGCGCAGCTACACCACCATCCTGGCCGACGTCCTGCAGGAAGCCTACGTACAGGGCGGCGAGGCGGACATGATGTCCAAGCTCGCCTGGCTTTCCGAACGCCGCCCCGGCACCTTCGTGCAGGTCATGCGCGCCAACGACAGTGAAATCTACCGCGACCAGTCGCCCACCTTCGACGTCGACAACGCCCCGACCCGCGCCATGACCTTCAACGTGGCAGCCGACGGCAACCCCACGGCCTACCACGGCCGGCTGGTGCTCGACTGCTCCGATGACACCCGCCACGCGCGGCGCATGGCCTGGCTGCTCATCCTGGCGACCCTCGCCGGCGGCGCATCCGTGGCCTGGGCCACCTACTGGCGTGTGCGCTGCCACCTGCGTCCCCTGCTCGACCTGGCTGCCCAGACACGCGCCATCGACGTGCGCCGTCCCGACCAGCGCCTGCACCTGCCCGTGGCCATCGAAGAACTGCAACCCCTGGTCGAACAGGTCAACGGCCTCATGGAGCGCGTGCAGGCCAGCTATGTGCAGCTTGAAGGCTTCAACGCCGATGTGGCCCACGAACTGCGCACCCCCCTGGCCAACCTGATCGGCCACACCGAACTGGCGCTCAGCCGCGAACGCAGCAACGAAGAGCTGACCGACACCCTGGCCGGCAACCTCGAAGAACTGCACCGCCTGGCCGGCATCATCAACGACATGCTGTTCCTGTCCCAGGCCGACCGCGGCATCAAAGCGCGCCGGGGTCAACCCGTCAGCCTGGCCGACCTGGTGCGCCAGGTCATCGAGTTCCACGAAGCGCCCATGGAGGAGGCCGGGCTGGGCATCGACATCGAGGGTGATGTCCGCCTGCCGGTGGATGAAGCCCTCATCAAGCGCGCCCTGTCCAACCTGCTGGGCAACGCCATCCAGTACGCCGAGCAGGGCACCCGCCTGCGCGTGCACCTGGCCGCCGAGCCCGACGGTGGCGCCCGCCTGTGGGTGGAAAACACCGGCCCGGCCATCCGGCCCGAATACCTCCCCCGCCTGTTCGACCGCTTCTTCCGGGCCGACGCCTCGCGCTGCGAGATTGAACGCCCCCACCACGGCCTGGGCCTGTCCATCGTCGCGGCCATCGCCCGCATGCACGACGGCCTGGCCAGCGCCGAGTCCGCCAACGGTCGCACCCGCATCGGTTTCAGCCTGCACGGCAGCAGCCCGGCGGCCACAGCCTGATCGGTCGAGCCACACAGGCTAGAATCCGGACTGCAACACGCATCCCGGAGACGTGGGAGAGTGGTTTAATCCAGCGGTCTTGAAAACCGCCGACCCGCAAGGGTCCGTGAGTTCGAATCTCACCGTCTCCGCCAAGACAGTAGGAAACATGCGGCCTCCGGGCCGCTTTCTTGTTTCTACCCCACTTTCTACCCCACTGACTCACGACGCTTCATGGCAGCCAGGTAGAGAGGTCGACGCCTTTCAGCAGAGTGATGACGAAGGACTCTGGGGAGAATGCCCCTCGGGCGCCTTGGTTGAAAGAGTCGTCGTCATCGTCTACACTCTCGATATGCCCCCTTTCGTTTCGGGCGTTAGGATCGGAGACGGCATGTGACAGCACATGCCGGGCATCGATCGAAGGGGGATACTTCCACATCGACACTGCGGACAGGTTCTGGCGCTTCTTCGATGCGCGGGCAACGTACACCAAGACCCCATCGTCAACGCGCTTCGCAAAAGCGATCTCGTCTGTGTTGTTGCCCCCATTCAAGCCAGGAAGAACTGCGTCATAGTCGGCGACAATGCTCGGAATCTGTGCGATGTCAATCGCCTGGATGCCGATCTGTCCGCGCTTGGCCTCGGAAGCTGGATCACCGTGGTTCTTCCGGATGTGGTTGACTGCTGATCGGTCAACAGAGTGTGAGTACCCCGCCATACCTGGCACATCTTGCGCCAACTTCCCACCAACATCCGTCCAGAATACCGCTCGCGCGTCGCTTGTGCCGTCCCACATCGCCGCCGCATCTTCCCCCCTTGATGAGTGAACCCATCCGGCAGGGGGCTGCGTAGCCAAAGCTTGTTCCAAAACTTCACCACCCGCCACAGACTGCGCCGCGAACTTCACCCGGCGCTGCTCGTAGAACTGCTCCGGCGTCACGCCCAACTGAGCCGCCCGCACGGCGTAGTAGCTGGAAAACAGGGTTGCATCAGCCTCGTTTTTCTCCGGCGTGAACCGGCCTAGCGCGTCAAGCTCCTCTTTTATCCGTATCTTGACCGTATCTTTGGATGCCTGGAACTCGGAATCTGCTTGCTTTTCCGTCAGCGTGCGCTCGACCTCGGCTTGCAACTGCTCGGCCTGTGTCTCCATGAACTGCTGCGCCTCGGACCGGCTGAACCCGTCAGGCTCGGTCTTGATGTGGTCGATCAGGCTCTGCGCGTACTCGGTTGGCGCGATCCTTGCGGCGTACTCCTCCACCGGGATGGCGATCTGACCCCCGGAAGCTACGGCAGCCTCGACCTGTTCAGCCACCGAAGCGGACACATTCGCCACCTGCTGCATCACGCCGGACTGCATCAAGGCGTTGGCGTCGATGTAGACCACGGGAACCGGGCCATCCTCGGACGCCTGCTTGACGAACTGCTCGAAGGCTTCCGGGTTGCGCTGCAACACCTTGTCAGCCGCCGCGATCTGGTTCATCTCGGCCACCGCCTGGGCATCCTGCTCTGCCTTCTGAACCTTGCGCTCACCTCTGACCCTGATGTGAAGGGCCGACTCGACGATGGACCGCACAATGCCGCCGACCGCAGCTCCGACCGCGCCTTCTTCCGTGGACTGCCCAAGGTCAATCTCTGCGTCCTTGTTCGTCAGCGCCTTGCGGATGGTGTCCTGAAGCACGTTCTCACTGAACTCCTGCCCGCCCTCGGCCGCCGCAGCGATGCCGATGCGTGCCAGCGACGCGGCAACTTGGTTCTTGATCGGGACAGCCATTGGACCCAGCAGCTTGTCCAGCGCCCAAGCCTCGGTGATGCCAGTCACGGCAGCGCCTCCGAGTACAGCCAGACCATCTCGGCGAGTTGAGCAGCCACCCGCTCGGCCCACAACCGGCGGTCGGCGACCTTCATCGTGTTGAGCGTGCGCTCGTAGGGCGCAATTACTTGGCCCGGCGCGACCAAACCGTGCTCGGCAGACAAGACAAACCACAGGCACCCTGATGCCTCGGCGTACCTGCGGGCCTTGCGGAAGAGATCCGAAACATACAAGTCGCGGGCCTCACACGCGCGCTCACCTTTCTGGCTGACGCATGACACGAGGTAAACGGTTGTGCCAACGGGCGTCATGACGACATGTGCGGCTATGTGGACTGAGTGGCTACCTGCACGAAGCACCGCTTGTACTCGCTCCGCGTCAATTTCAGATGGCTAAGAAATGCGCCCAGTTCTAGCCTCCGGTTACCCTGAATGTTGAGAGGGTAGTGGTAATCACCTTGAAGTTCGGTCCGCTCCATTTCCTTGGCTTCATCACGCGTGGCGGTGGCCCGCCAAGCAACTGACAGGCCATCAAAGAACCCATCGATCTGCTTTGCCCCTTGCAGATAGTCAAAGTCGTTCAGGGCAAGCAGGGTGAACCGAAAGGTCGATAGGAACCCTGACCGCAGGGCACTCAGCGTGAGTTTCTGGGCCGCGTGCCACTTCACGCGCTCTGCGAGGTTATTCGCCATACCGTGATAGAGACACACCTTGCCGTCGAGGGCGTAGCGGAACCGCAATTTGGACACATCGGATCGCTCGGCGATGCGCAGGTGGTCGAGGGCAGTCCGTGGGAAGTACCACCAGTACACACCTGGCGACGACGGTAGGTCAGACCAAGCCGTCGCCCGTAGAGCCGATAGTAGTTGGGGTTCCGTCATACCACTGCCTCAATACAGTTCACCGTCCGGGCCTTCACCATCGCAGAAGATAGCGCATTCGGTGACGCCACAAGTTACAGCCTCCAGTCAGCAAACCAAGTCGCGGAAGAATTGGCTAAGGTTAGATACCGTCCAGCAGGACAATGTAACATCAGGAGTCACATGCACTTCTTGCGTTCCAAGCCGGAAGGCGTGCTTCGCACCGATACGGATGCCAGCCAGAACGCTGCTGCGCAACGTACCGGGCGCGAGCGACTGGGTGTGACCATGCCCTGACTGCGCCACCAGGTGCCTGCGGGAATGCTGGCGCCCATGGGCGTCAGCAGGACCGATGGCAGTCAAAGCGATAGCCATCGCCTGCAGTCTCCAGGCCGCCCCACGCACTCGTCATCAGCACAACGGTGCGGGGGACGTGCTTCCGTCTCTTTCGTTCCGGGACGACGGGTCCATGCCATCCGTCCGCGTCGCCGCTTTGAACGTGATGTACACGCAGAGCCCTGGACCCTGTGGATGGTCCAGCAGGCGGATCGTCCCCTGGTGGGCCTCGACCGCCGCCTTCACGATGGACAGGCCCAGACCGGCTCCAGGTTCGGCATCAGGATCGAGCCGCCGGAACCGCTCGAAGACCGCCTCCTTGTGCACATCCGGAATGCCCGGGCCTGTATCGCAGACCCACAGGTGCACCGCGCTGTCGTATCCGAACAGGCCGACATGCACCGAAGCACCCGCCTGGCAGTACTTGATGGAATTGCCAACCAGATTGTCGATGATGGACTCCATCTGTTCACGATCACCACGCACGTAAACCGGCGCATGCGCGTCCATGGTCAATGAAATCGACTTGTTCCCGGCCAGGACACTGAGGTCCGCCAGACGCTCCTGAACGACCATCATCAGGTTCAACTGCATGACATTCTCCAGAGAACCATCCCTGCTTTCACTGCGCAACAACGACATCAATTGCTCCACCACCCGGGTCATTCGCCGGACCCCGTTTCGCATCCCTGTCAGATAAGGCTTCGAAGATGGCAACGCCGCCCCCTCCTCCAAGGCGCCTGCATTGACCTGTATGGCGGCCAGCGGTGTCCGCAACTCATGGGCCGCGTTGGCCACAAAGGCCATTTCACGCTGCCGGATCCGCGTCATCCGGTCGCGCCATTCATCGATCTCCAGCAGAAAAGCGCGCAACTCGGTAGGCACGTCCCGGGCATCCAGGGACAGATCGCTCATCAAGGACGTGCGTTGCATCTCCCGAACCGTCCGCCTGACGGGGCGCAACATCCACCACACGGTCAAGGACAGCGACAAGACCACCATTGGCAACACCATCAATGGCAAGGTCAACATGCCTTTGAGCTTGCCGCCGGGCAGCAAGAACTGCTCCACGGTATAGCGTTTGCGCTGCAGACAGACGGACAGATCGCCGCGCCGCCCGCACAGCACATGCCACCGCCACCCATCCCGGACGACCTCTTCGACCCTGTCCGAGAAAACCGGAGGAATCACCGCACTCAAGCCAGGCGACGCATAGATGACGTCGTCACCTATCCTCACCACCATCAACAACTGTCCGGACGCCTCGTCCTCGGCGTTGTCACCCTGCCGCTGCTGACCATCAAAGGCTTGCAGCAGCGCATTCCTTTGCACCGGGCGATCGGCCAGCAGTTCGGCAATCTGCAGAACGGCCTCCCGCCTCCCGCCGGGATCCATGGCTTCATTGCCAACTTCAACGCCGGTGTAGATGACGAGCAACAGCGCCGACCAGATCAGAAAAATGACCAGTGTCGAGACCATTACCGAGCGCCACAACAGGCTGCGCCAGATCGAACCGATCACCTTCTGCATGCCATCCGGTCAACTGAAGGCATCACTGTCGATGACGTAGCCGATGCCACGCACCGTGCGAATATCGCCACGACCCAGCTTCTTGCGCAGGTTGGATATATGCATATCCAGGGAATTTGATTCATCATCGGAAACCGACATCTCCAATGTGGTCCGTGGCACCACACGTCCCAGGCGCTTGACCAGTGTCTGGGCAATCCGGTATTCGGTCGGAGACAGCCGCACCAGCGAGCCCCCCAGCGAAACCTTCATCCCCTGTTCGTCCAGCGTCAGCCGGTTGACTGTCAACTGACCGGAACGAAAGCCCTTCAGGCGACGCTCCATGGCACGCAGCCTGGCCACCAATTCCTCGAGCTCGAACGGCTTGACGAGAAAGTCGTCCGCGCCGGATTCCAGACCTTCCAGTCGATGCTTCAAAGCGTCCCGCGCAGACAGGACCAGCACCGGCTGTATCTCGCCCCGCTGCCGCAAGGACTTGAGCCATGCCAGGCCGTCGCCATCCGGCAAGCCCAGGTCCAGAACGGCCAGATCGAAGTCACTGGACTCGGCATACCGCATGGCACTGACCAGAGTACGAATCCAGACAACGTCGAAGCTGAACGTTGACAATGCCTTTTGTATGCCCGCGCCGATATCCAGGTCATCCTCTATCAGCAGAACCTTCATATCGAGTTCCTGTGCCAATAGCGCATGGCTTATTCCTCGTGCGCAATGACTTTGCCCCCGCATGCCTGGTAGCAGGAACGGTGAGAATCCTCGCATGGCTGAGTTGCTGCAAACTCGCCACAATATTGCCTTTTATTGAGGCAGGCTTTTTTCTCGGCGGCAGTCGCTGCATTGATCAGGCACGCCGAGTACCGATCATTGCTGTTTCTTTCGCAGCTGGCCTGGTTCCTGGCGGCCTGCGCTCGCGCATCTGAAATGCAAATTCCCCTGGATGCCTGGCATTGCGCGATGCACGCCCTTCCATGCTCGCCTCTGGGTGGCACGAATTCGTATGTCGTGGTGGAACACCCGCCCACCAGCAGAAGCAGAACCCCCATTACGTTCAACTTCAAATTCACCTGAAATCTCCTCATCAAAATTGAATTGCCCGGGCGCAATGCCAATCCAGGATGGCAGTCAATTCCGCCATGGCGAGCAATTCCCTGAACGATGGATAGGGACCGATCTCGACAGCCCAGGCAATCCAGTTCTACTTATCGTCACGAAACCATAAAACTTTACCCTTATTTTTTAAATGTTTTATCAACGTTTGTATCATTTCAGACGCACAGATATCATGGTCTTGCCAAGTGTGATTTCTGACACGCGGACCTCCCCGATCGGACCCTGTCCGGGCCTTGCATGCTCCCACCATCCGTCATTGATCCCGAGACCATCCAGGCCTATCTGGAGTCGGACTACCGTGTCTTCGGCCCAGCGCCCTTCACCCTGCGCGTCGACCAGCCCAGTCAGGAACTGGCCACCGCCCACCGGACGCACGGCGTCATCTGCAGCGCCTTCGTGACGGCCTGCAATCCCTTCGGGCAGCGTGTTGAGGCCGCAAACAACGCCACCCGCCAGGCTGCCCTGGCCGCGCAACTGCGGGCACGCGGACTGGATTTCACGCCCGGTGTCGGACGACATCCGACCGGCAACTGGCCTGGCGAAGACAGCTTCCTGATATTTGGCCTGACGCTGGAAGACACCCGGTCACTCGGGCAGCAGCTGGAGCAGAACGCCGTCCTCTGGTCCGGAGCCGGCGCGACACCTCGACTGATCCTCTTGCGGTGAAAAGAGGCCGTGCCCCATGCACGACACGCGAATCCGTTGCCAGAGCCTACCGTGCGTGGATGGACAGTCCCCGTTCGATAGCGACCAGGCCGTCCAGGCAGCCCGGCTCAATCCGGCAGAAACAGCGACTGCACGTCGCTCAGAAAATCAAACCCCTGCTCGGTCGGACTCACCCATTGGCCATCGACGCGCAGCCAACCCCTGGCGCAAGCCTCGCCAATACCCTCGCGAAAGGCCGAGACAGGCAACCCGGTCCGGCCCACCGCGTCGTCCAGCGAGAAGCCCTCGCGCAGGCGCAACGCATTGAGTATGTACTCGAATGGCAGGTCACGGCGCGCCACCTCGTCCACCGAGACCACCGCATCGCCCGCCCTGGCCCGCTCCATGTACAGCCGCGGCTCTCGCGCCCTCACCTGCCGCACGACCCGGTGCGCAAAGCTGAGCTTGCTGTGGGCACCGGCCCCGATGCCCAGATAGTCGCCGAACTGCCAGTAGTTCAAGTTGTGCCGGCACCGGTGGCCGGGCTTCGCGTAGGCGGACACTTCATAGCGCTGCATGCCGACGCCGGTGGTCAGTTCGGTGATGCGGTCCAGCATCGCATAGGCATCGTCGTCCTCTGGCACCACGGGCGGAAACTTGGCAAACACCGTGTTGGGCTCGATCGTCAGGTGATAGATCGAAATGTGCGGCGGGTCGAATGTCAGCGCCGTTCGGATATCCCGTTCGCAACTGGCCAGGCTTTGCCCCGGCAGGGCATACATGATGTCCAGGTTGAAGGTCTCGAAGGACTGCGCGGCCTCTTCCACCGCCGCCAGCGCCTGCCGGCGGTCATGCACCCGTCCCAGCGCCTTCAGGTGGCTGTCGTCAAAGCTCTGCACGCCAATCGACAGGCGCGTGACACCTGCGTCGCGAAAGGCGCGGAACCGGTCCGTCTCGAAGGTCCCCGGGTTGGCCTCCATCGTCACCTCGGCGTCGGCCTCCAGTCGCAGGCGTGCCCGCACAGCAGCCAGCAGCCGGTCGATCGCACCGGGCGAAAAGAGACTGGGCGTTCCGCCTCCCAGAAACACGCTGTGCACCGTGCGTCCCCAGACCAGCGGCAAGGCCGACTCCAGGTCGGCGATCAGGGCGTCCACATAGGCCTGCTCGGGCATGGCCGCACCCGGCGCTGCGGTCGCACCCCATTCATGCGAATTGAAATCGCAGTACGGACACTTCTTGAGACACCACGGCAGGTGAATGTACAGCGACAGCGGCGGCAGTCCCTGCAGCTGCAGGGTACCCGGACGCATCCAGTGGCGAACGTCGCTCCAGTGCGGCTCGGCGCTCATGGTGCTGAAAACCAGCGCTCGCGCATCAGTTCCAGCATCTGCCGGGCCGCCTTGCCCCGGTGGCTGTTGGCGTTCTTGACCTCGGTCGGCAACTGCGCAAAGGTCTGACCGAACTCGGGCAGGAACATCACCGGATCGAAGCCAAACCCGTTCTCGCCCACGGGCTGTTGCGTGATCAGGCCGGGGGCCCGGCCCGTGGCCACCAGCGGCTCGGGGTCGTCCGCACTGCGCAGCGCGACCAGGGTGCTGACCAGTGCGGCGCGCCGGTCGATCACACCCTGCATCTGCTCCAGCAGCGCACGGACATTGTTCGCATCGCCTTTCTCATAGCCGAACTGCGTGGCATAGAAAGCGGTGTCCACCCCGGGCAGTCCGCCAAAGGCCTCCACGCACAGGCCCGCGTCGTCGGCCAGGGCGGGCAGGCCACTGACCTGCGCCACATGCCGGGCCTTGGCCAGCGCGTTCTCGATGAAGGTCTTGTGGGGCTCCGGCGCCTCGGGTATGCCCAGGTCCGCCTGGCGCACCAGTTCCACGCCCAGCGGCGCGAACAAGGCCTGCAACTCGGCCAGCTTGCCCTTGTTGTTGGACGCAAGCACCAGCTTCATGCCCTGTCCTCAGGCCTGACCAAGCGCGTGCTTCTGCTGCTGCACCAGCTCGCCAATGCCCTTTTCAGCCAGCGCCAGCAAGGCGTCCATTTCCTTGCGCGTGAAGGCCACGCCCTCGGCGGTTCCCTGCACCTCGACATAGTGGCCGGCCCCGGTCATGACCACGTTCATGTCGGTGTCGCAGGTCGAATCCTCGACGTATTCGAGGTCCAGCAGGGGTGTCCCCTCCAGGATGCCGACCGAGATAGCCGCCACATGGTCACGGATGGGTGACGCACCGATCTTGCCTTCCGCCAGCAGCTGACTGACCGCGTCCTGCGCCGCCACGAAGGCACCGGTGATGCTGGCCGTGCGCGTGCCGCCATCGGCCTGCAACACGTCGCAGTCCAGCGAAATCGTGCGCTCGCCCAGGGCTTTCAGGTCGAACACCGCGCGCAGCGAACGACCGATGAGGCGCTGGATTTCCTGCGTGCGGCCACTCTGCTTGCCCTTGGCCGCCTCGCGGCTGCTGCGGGTGTGCGTGGCGCGCGGCAGCATGCCGTACTCGGCCGTGACCCAGCCTTCGCCACTGCCCTTTTTGTGCGGCGGCACCTTTTCCTCGACCGACGCGGTGCACAGCACCTTGGTGTGGCCGAACTCGATCAGCACCGATCCCTCGGCATGCATCGTGTACTGGCGGGTGATCTTCACGGGACGCAAAGCGTCGGCAGCCCGTTGACCGGGCCGTACATGGTCTGTCATGGAAACCTCTCAGGTCTTGCGTTCCGCCGTGCGGCGGATCGCTTCATTGATCTCGGCAATCGAACGTTCGATGGCCGCATCGTCCATGTCCTCGACCGTGGGGTCAGGTACACCGGACTGGATGGTCGACGAAAAAACACCGTCCTGGATGTCGTCGGTCGACACCCGTGTGGTCTGGAAATCCTCGGGGGTTTCCCATTCCATCGCCACCACCGTCACATTGTCGCAGCGTTGGCCCCCGCGCTTGAGCGCCAATTCCACCAGTTCCGGCACTGACTGTTCCAGCGGTGCCCGCGCCAGCTCGGTCACGATCTCCTGGTCCTTGACCGTGCCCCATAGACCGTCGGAGCACAACATGACCCGGTCACCTTCCTGCATCTGCAGCGGCCCGGAAATGTCGTACACCGGCTTGGCCGGCGAGCCCAGGCAGGTGAACAGGATATTGCGGTTGATATGGTCTGTGGAGCGGCCCAGATGGGCCTGCTGCTCCATGTAGGAATGGTCCCTTGTACGGGTGACCATGTCGCCGTCACGCACGATGTACAGACGCGAGTCACCGCAATGAATCCAGTGCATGTGCCCACGCTCCATGACCGCGGCGACCAGTGTCGTGCGTGGCGTGTCCAGCATGCCCTTTTCTGCGGCGTAGCGGATGATCTGGTGATGCGCGGCCATCAGGGCGCTGGACAGGAACTCCTGTACCTCGCCCACCGTCGGATTGGCCGCCTTCTGGAAATAGGCCGAGAACGTCTGCAGCGCCAGTTGCGCCGCCATGGCCCCGTCGGGGTGCCCCCCCATGCCATCGGCCAGCACGAACAGCACCGCTTCCCGGGTATAGGCGTAACCCATCCGGTCCTCGTTGCGCTCCCGCCCTCCCTGGCGGCTGATCTGGTAGGCGGAAAACTTCATCGGAACTTGGTCGCCGCGTTGGTTGACTTTCCGGCCTTCTTCTTGTTCTCGGACACCAGGCTGTCGAACTGCAGGCGCATCTTCTCGGCCACCGTCAGCTTGGTGTAGCTGCGTTCGGTTTCACGGCTGAGTTCCTTTTGCAAGGCAAAGACGGACTGCGGTCGCGACAGTGGGTCGAGCGACATGCACCATTCAACCACTTCGATCAGATTGTCCGAATAGACCCCGCGCAGACGGGAGAGCGCGAGCGACAGACGGTCTTTCTCCAGCCGCTGCGGCGCGTCGTTGGGCGGATAGCCCTGCATGCTGGCGTAAATACAGGCACCGATCGCATAGATGTCTGTCCACGGCCCCATGGACGAATCGCGCCGGTACATTTCGGGCGCGGCAAATCCGGGTGTGTACATCGGCCGGATGAAGTTGCCTTCCTTGCTCAGCACCTCGCGCGCGGCACCGAAGTCGATCAGCACCGCCCGGTTGTCGTCGGTCACGAAGATGTTGGCCGGCTTGATGTCCAGGTGCAGCATCTTGTGCTGGTGCACGATGCGCAGACCGCGCAACACCTCGTCATAGAGCGAACGGATGGTCGACTCGCGAAACACCTTCTGCTTCTTCTGCTCGCGCGCGGTGATGATGAACTCCTGCAGGGACGCACCCTCCAGGTAGTTCATGACCATGTAGACCGTCTCGTTCTCGCGGAAGAAGTTGAGCACGCTGACCACCGACTGGTGGGAAATCTGTGCCAGCGCACGGCCTTCCTCGAAGAAACTCTTGAGACCCAGCCGGTACAGCGACAGCTTTTCAGGCTGCACCTGGGGCAACAACTCGCCCGGTGCCCGCGCTGCCAGCGACGACGGCAGGTACTCCTTGACCGCGACCTGCTGGCCCTCGGTGTCGACCGCCAGGTAGACGACGCCGAATCCACCGGCAGCCAGCTTGCGAACGATGCGATAGCCACCAATGACCGTATCTGGCGGCAGGGGAGCAGGTTTTACCTTTGACATATGATTCGTCAGGATTCCGGAACGCCTCGTTTTGGACCGCTCAAACCGAAGAGGCCATCGCGATGTCAGTTTACAGCATGACCGGTTACGCCACGGCGCACAGCGCGGCAGACGGTATGCCCGAGGGGCTGCCCGGTCTGGGCGTCGAAATCCGCTCTGTCAACAGCCGGTTCCTCGATCTGGTCATGAAACTGCCCGAGGACCTCCGCGGTGCCGAACCCTCCTTGCGCGAACTGCTGGGCAGCCAGCTGCGCCGCGGCAAGGTCGAGGTCCGGGTCTGGATCGAGGGTCGCGCCGATTCCGGCACCCGCGTCCCCGGCGTCCCCGAACTGCAACGCCTGTCCGGCGTGCAGGACCTGGTGCGAAGCTGGCTGCCGCAGGCCGCCCCGCTGTCCGTGGCCGAGATCCTGCAACTCACCGGGCGCCAATCCACCGACCCCGGCACCCTGCAAGCCCCGCTCCTGCACCTGGCCGGCGTTGCGCTGGAAGGCCTGCTGGATGCCCGTCGCCGCGAAGGACGGCGCCTGGCCGACATGCTGCTTGACCGCGTCACGCAGTTGCGAGAACTGGCCGTGCAGGCCAAGCCCCTGATCCCGCAACTCGTCGAACAGCAGCGGCAGCGTTTCCTGGATCGCTGGAATGACGCTCTGGGTGCCGACAGCCAGGGCGCCGTCCCCAGTGAAGCGGCCCGCGACCGCGCCCTTAGCGAAGCCGCGGCATTTGCCATTCGCATCGACGTCGCTGAGGAACTCACGCGCCTGGATGCCCACCTGGGCGAGATCGAGCGTCTGCTCGGCCGCGGCGCCGAGCTGGGCAAGCGACTCGATTTCCTGATCCAGGAACTGCACCGCGAAGCCAACACCCTGGGGTCCAAGTCCTCGAGCCTGGACCTCACCCGCATCTCGGTCGACATGAAGGTGTTGATCGAGCAGATGCGCGAGCAGGTCCAGAACATCGAGTGAGGCCCAGCGGGACGACCCGCCCGGCGTCCACACAGCCGTGGCGCCGGTTTCGGTAAACTCGGCAGATGGAATATCCCGGTAACCTGTTTGTCGTTGCTGCCCCCAGCGGAGCGGGCAAGTCCAGCCTGGTCAAGGCCTTGATGGAGCTGGACCAGCGCGTGGCGCCCTCGGTCTCCCATACCACCCGCGCGCCGCGTGGTCAGGAGGTCCATGGACGGGAATACTTCTTCGTCAGCAACGAAACCTTCGACCAGATGGTGGCGCAGAACGCCTTCCTGGAGTGGGCGAACGTGCATGGCAACCGGTATGGCACATCCAAGACGGCCATCGAACAGCGGATACAACAGGGGGCCGACGTGGTCCTGGAGATCGACTTCCAGGGCGCCATTCAGGTCAAGCGCATCTTTCCGAACGCGGTCCTGATCTTCGTCCTGCCACCGAGCTGGGAAGAGCTGCGCTCCCGCCTGGAGCGGCGCAACGAGGACAGCGCCGAGACCATCGAACTGCGGCTGCAGAACGCCGCCCAGGAAATGGCGCACGCCCGCGAGTTCGATTTCGTTATAATCAACGAGTTATTCGAGCGGGCCTTGTTCGACCTCAAGGCCATCGTGCATGCGCAGCGTCTGAAATACGCCTCCCAGCGCCTTGCCCGCAGCGACACCTTCGCCGCACTCGATATCCACTGATCCGTCCGCGCCGCGCTGGCGCCGTCAGTACTGCACCGGAACCCCATCGGAACCCCATCGGAACGTATATGGCCCGCATCACCGTCGAAGACTGTCTGGAAAAGATCCCCAACCGCTTTCAGCTGGTGCTGGCCGCGACCTACCGTGCCCGCATGCTCAGCCAGGGCCATGCCCCCAAGATCGAAAGCAAGAACAAGCCGGCCGTGACCGCCCTGCGCGAGATCGCCGACGGCAAAGTGGGCCTGGAAATGCTCAAGAAGGTGCCGACCTGACCTCCGTCAGGCCCGACATGCCGCCAGAAAACACCGCCCTGCGGTGTTTTTTTTCGCCTGCGTGCCTCTCAGCTATCGCCACGATAGCAAGTTGTTCTGCCAATGCGCACCATCTTTGCGCATCTCGCGCTAAAGTACTGGTATGAGTTCCGTCCTTGACAGCAGCCCGGCATCGCAGCCCGTGATGCCCGTGGACGCAGCGGCCAGTGCCGCCGCGGCCAGCTTTGCTGCGCTCCTGGGGCGCCTAGACTACCTGGGCGCCGCCGACATCGAACTCATCCGCCAGGCCTACCGCATGGCCGACGAGGCCCACCTGGGCCAGATGCGCAAGAACGGCGACCCCTACATCACCCACCCGATCGCCGTTGCGGCGCAATGCGCGGAGTGGAAGCTCGACGCCCAGGCCCTGATGGCCGCACTGATGCACGACGTCATGGAAGACTGCGGCATCACCAAGCTGCAGCTGGTCGAGCGCTTTGGTTCCACCGTCGCCGATCTGGTCGACGGACTGACCAAGCTGGAAAAACTCGAGTTCGACACCCGCGAGCAGAACCAGGCCGAGAGCTTTCGCAAGATGCTGCTGGCCATGGCCAAGGACGTGCGAGTCATCCTGATCAAGCTCGCTGACCGCACCCACAACATGCGCACCATGGGTGACATGCCGCGCAGCAAGTGGAATCGCATCAGCAGCGAGACCCTGGAGATCTACGCCCCGATCGCGCACCGGCTCGGCCTGAACTTCACCTACCGCGAGCTGCAGGACCTGTCGTTCCGATTCCTGCACCCCTGGCGCTACGACGTGCTGACCAAGGCGCTGAACCGCTCGCGCCATCGCCGCCGCGACCTGATCGCGCGCGTGCAGGCCGAAGTCGAGTCCGTTTTCGGACAGCATGGTCTGTCCGTGCGCATTCTCGGGCGCGAGAAGACGCTCTATTCCGTCTACCGCAAGATGGACAGCAAGCACCTGTCCTTCTCGCAGGTCACCGACATCTACGGCTTCCGCATCGTCGTGCCCGAGCTGCTGGACTGCTACACCTCGCTGGGCATCCTTCACCAGCTCTACAAACCGGTGCCGGGCAAGTTCCGCGACTATGTCGCCATTCCCAAGGTCAATGGCTACCAGTCGCTGCACACCACACTGATCGGCCCCTTCGGCACCAACATCGAATTCCAGCTGCGCACGCACTCCATGGACGTGGTGGCCGAGTCCGGCGTCGCCGCCCACTGGCTCTACAAGGCCAGCGAGCCGGGCAGCGACACCTCCGAACGACTGGGCACCCAGTGGCTGCAATCGCTGCTGGACATCCAGCAGGAGACGCGCGATGCCTCCGAGTTCTGGGACCACATCAAGATCGACCTGTTTCCCGATGCGGTCTACGTGTTCACGCCCCAGAGCAAGATCCTGTCGCTGCCGCGTGGCGCCACGGTGGTCGATTTTGCATACGCCATCCACAGCGGCGTGGGCAACCATGCGGTGTCGGCCCTGGTCAACGGCGAACAGCTGCCGCTGCGCACCGAACTGAACAACGGCGACGTGGTGGAAATCGTCACCGACGAGAAGGCCGAGCCCAACCCTGGCTGGCTGTCGTTCGTCAAGACCGGACGCGCACGCTCGAAGATCCGCCACTACCTCAAGACCGTCGCCCAGGACACCTCGTACGAACTGGGCCGCCGGTTGCTGGGCCAGGCCTTGCGGGCTGAAGGCATTGCCGAGTTCCCGGCCGACGAAGAACAGTTCCAGACCGCCTGGGAAAAGCTGCTGCGCTTCACCGGCAACAAGACCCAGGCCGAACTGCTCTCGGATATTGGCATGGGCAAGCGCATCGCCAGCATGGTGGGCAAGAAGATGGCCGTCCTGCTGGCTGAAAGCGGCCTGCGCCCCGACGCCGTGCTGATCAGCACCGAGCGCTACGCCACCGGACCGGACGAGGCCATCACCCAGGGTGTGGTCACGCTCGATGGCAGCGAGGGCCTCTCGGTCCAGTACGCCAATTGCTGCAAGCCCATACCGGGCGATCGCATCGTCGGCTACCTGGGGCGCGGCGAAGGCCTGGTGGTGCACGCCGAGGACTGCCCTGTCTGCCGCCGGCTGCTCGCCCGCGACAGCGAGCGCTTTCTGGCGGTCGAGTGGGCCGACGAAATCGTTCGCTCCTTCGACACCACGGTCCAGGTCACCGTGGTCAACGGCAAAGGCGTGCTGGCCCGTGTGGCCAACGCCATCGCCAGCGCCGAGGCCGACATCACCCATGTCGACATGGGCAATGAACCGGCCCAGACAGCGACCGACATCCGCTTCTCGGTCAGTGTGCGCGATCGCGTTCACCTGGCCGATGTCCTGCGCAGCCTCAAGCGCACACCGTCCGTGCTCAAGGCACAGCGTTTCAAGCCCGCCAAGACCTGACGGCGCCCGGGTGAACCCGGGACTCAGGCGGGCTCGGGGTACCGCACCTCCACCACCTCGAGTTCGCGCACGCCGCCCGGCACAGCCAGGCGCACCACGTCACCAACCCGGGCCTTGAGCAGCGCCCGCGCCACTGGCGACACCCAGCTCACCTGCCCCTGTGCACTGTCGGCCTCGTCCACCCCCAGAATGGTCACGGTGGTCTCCTCGCCGTCCTCGTCGGCGTAGGTGACGGTGGCGCCGAAATACACCTGGTCGCCCCCATGGTGCATCGACGGATCGACCACCTCGGCAATTTCCAGGCCGCGCGTGAGAAAGCGGATGCGCCGGTCGATTTCGCGCAGGCGCTTCTTGCCGTAGAGATAGTCGCCGTTCTCCGAGCGATCGCCATTGCTGGCAGCCCAATGCACGATCTCGACCACCCTGGGCCGCTCCACATCCATCAGGCCGAACAGCTCGGCCCGCAAGCGGTCATAACCGGCACGCGTGATGTAGTTCTTGTCGCCAGGCACCTGTACGCCGGAAGCGCCCGCCACTTCATCATCGGCATCGTCCTGGTCGCTCTCTCGGGTGAAGGCCTTGCTCATGGCGAATCCGCAAAAAGAAAAAAGCCTGCAGCTTGTGGCTGCAGGCTTTTCTGTGTGGCGCGGCTGGCAGGAATCGAACCCACGACCCCTTGGTTCGTAGCCAAGTACTCTATCCAGCTGAGCTACAGCCGCGAAGACATGCATTGTAGCACGGAATTTTCGGGCAGATCAACTTTCTGTTCAACAAGATGCATCGGGCTAACCGGCAAACCCGTCCAAAGCCGTGATCCTCGGGTTCATGGCCTGTCGGGCGCGTGACCGGACATCGGCTGCCGGGCCTGCACTATCGCGCGAACTTCGTTACCCTAAGACCTTTTCTTGCGGAGTTGCTCATGTCGGACGGTCTCGAAGATGGTGATGCGGTGGTCAGGCCGAAGCTGGCGTACCCGTTCGACGCGCCACCCGCACACGGCCAGAGCCTGGAGGTGGCACCGGGTGTGCACTGGATGCGGCTGCCCCTGCCCTTCACCCTGGACCACATCAACCTGTGGGCCATCTCCGACGGTGAGGGCTGGGCGCTGGTCGACACGGGACTGCGCTCCGAAGAGACCATGCGGGTCTGGCGCGAACTGTTTGCCAATGCCGCCGATCCACGGCCACTGACCCGCGTCTTCGTCACGCATATGCACCCCGATCACGTGGGCATGGCCGGCTGGCTCACCCGCAAGTTCGGCGTGCGCCTGTGGATGACCCGGCTGGAATACCTCACCTGCCGCACCATGGTGGCCGACACCGGCCGCGAAGCCCCGGCAGACGGTATCGCGTTCTACCGGAGCGCGGGCTGGGGCCCCGAGGCCATCGAAACCTACCGTGTGCGTTTCGGCAACTTTGGCAAGTTCATCCACACCCTGCCCGACAGCTTTCGTCGCCTGCGTGATGGCGAGGAACTGCGCATCGGTGACCACACCTGGCGCGTCATCGTCGGCAGCGGCCATTCACCCGAGCACGCCTGCCTCTACTGCCCTGCTCTCAAAGTCCTGATCTCCGGCGACCAGGTGCTGCCCCGGATCTCGTCCAACGTATCGGTCTATCCCACCGAGCCGGACGCAGACCCGATGGCCGACTGGTTTGCCTCGCTGGACAAGATCAAGCGGGAAGTTCCGGATGATGTTCTGGTGCTGCCGGCCCACAACGAGTGTTTTCGGGGCCTGCACGCCCGCATCGATGCGCTCAGGCAAGGCCAGGACCGTGCCTTCGTGCGCCTGCGCCGGACCCTGGAGCAACCCAGGCGGGCCGTCGACGTCTTCGGTGCACTGTTCGCACGCGCCATCGGCGAAGCGGACGTCAGCCTGCTGAGCATGGCCACCGGAGAAAGCATGGCCTGCCTGAACCATCTGATGCACCGGGGCGAGGTCCTGCGGCAGACCGATGCCGATGGGGTGCACTGGTACTGCAATCATCCTGAAGCCGAGGTCTTGAACGCCCCCGTCTGAGACACGCACCTGTGCCACCAGGCCTGTGCCACATGGCATGGAGTTCCAGCAGGCCTTGCGCGATCCGAAGTACGAGCAGCACGCCGACTGTTGGCTCCGGTGGGGCGGGCCGCTCGATCCAAACACCTTCAGCATCCATGTGGCCAACATGGCGATCCGCATGCTGCGCTGCGTTCAGCGGCCCACGTCAAGGTGGGTTGGGTGGACGATTACGCCGAAGCATCGTCCCACGTCGCCTATGCGGTCGTCAACGCAGGTCCGATCCTCTCAATCCGGAGCGATCTGCCTTCTACCGTATCGCGCGAGCAGCTCCGACGCCGTGCTGATCATCCGTTCAATGATCTCCTCAGCGGGATCAATGGAATCGATCAAGCCTGCCGCTTCGCCGAACCAGACGCCAGTGTTGTCCGGGTCGCCGGCGGCGAACGCCTGTCGATAGCGCGGTCCCTCTACGGCAACGTTTCGTTCGAGTTCTTGTTCGCGCCCGTGCCAGCGATCGGTGAAAGCGTTGCGGCGGATGCGTGCAGTAAAGCCGCGGGGCCAAGGAATCTGGCGCGCGATGTCGGCTGTTGTCGTGCGCAGCGTGCCATCGCCATCGGTATCGAGAATCGCCTGATGATGACCCGCCTGGACCAAGGCCTCCCGCGACGCCCAAAGTCGGGTTCCGAGCAATACGCCGTCAGCCCCTAGAACCAGCGAGGCCGCCAAACCCCGGCCATCGGCGATTCCACCCGCAGCTAGCAACAAAGTGTCGGGCGCGTACTCGGCCAAATAGTCGGCGGCTTCGGGCACAAAGCTCAGTGTGCCACGCAGCGCACCATGCCCACCTGCCTCGCCTCCCTGAGCGACCACCACGTCGGCCTTTACGTCTACCGCATCCATCACGTGCCCCATGTCCTGGCACTGGCAGATCAGTTTCGCTCCGGCGGCACGAATTTCGTCGACAAAGGGTCTCGGATCTCCAAAGGACAGCATCACCGCCGCCGGGTGGTGCTTGAGTACGTCTGTCAGGAGGGACGGTGACTTTCGCAGAGACCAGGTGATAAAGCCCACGCCTACCCGCACACCAGTTGCAGCCGCAAACTGGTCTTCAAGCCAGGCTGGGTCACCATAGCCACCGCCGATCAAGCCTAGACCTCCAGCGCGGCTCACGGCTGCCGCGAGAGCACCACCACCTGCAAAAGCCATCGGTGCAGATACGACGGGGTGTCGCAGGCCGAGCGCCTGAGTCAGTCGTGTCGAGAGCGTCGTCATTGATGTGTCTCCATTTGTTCGACGAATTGAACCTGAAGGCACAGTTCTTTTCAAATGGCTGAATCGAGCGAGTCGGATGTCTTGGCCCCGGCGCGATCAAATCCTCTTGGGCGCGAGAACGGTGCCGGTACATTCCCCAAACCCGATGCGCCGTGCTTCGTTGCGTTCGCACCAGGCGCGAAAGACGACAGTGTCCCCGTCTTCCAGGTAGGTTCGCTTCTCGTCAGATGGCAGTGAGATCGGGTCGCGTCCGCCAAGGTGCGCTCGATGAGCGAGCCTGCCTGTGTGATCATTGGTCCGGACAGTGTGCCGGAGCCGAGTAGGTCGCCTGGGGCCAGATTGCAGCCGCCGGCCGTATGATGGGCGACGAGTTGGGCCGGGGTCCAGTACGCAGCCTCCACAAAGCTAGAGTGCGACAGGCGGGGCCGCGCCTGTGTGCGCGGTGGGTGCCGCCGCATCTGTCGGATTTCCTCCTCGGGAAACACCGCAAGGAGGGGGTCGACGTGCGGCTCTCGATGACCGTGACCTCGATTGGTGCGGGCCGCGAGCGCGCGCTGGCCATGCAACTGTCCGGCGTGGCGCAGGAGTTCGATGCGGTGGTGGTCGGGATCGGGCTGGTGCTCAATACCGACTTGGCCGAGGCTTGCGGACTGGAGGTCCGTAACGGCATCGTCGTGGACCCGAGCGGCCGGAGCTCCGACCCCGACATCTACGCGGTCGGCGACGTGGCCAACCAGCACAACTCCTGGGCGGAGGGCCGTCTGCGCTTCGAGTCGTGGGCCAACGCCCAGAACCAGGCCATCGCCGTGGGCAAGGCGATCGCCGGCGGGGAGGTGGTCTACGACGAGATCCCCTGGTTCTGGTCCGACCAGTACGGCCTGAACCTGCAGGTGCTGGGCATTCCCTCCAACGATCTCGCGGGCATCGTGCGCGGCTCGGTGGACAGCACGTTCCAGCGGCGGCGTGGCGGCCCAGCCCGCGAAGGCGCGCGAGGCCGCGTCCACGACCGCGTCCACGTCTTCTTCCGTACCCCAGGCAAAGCGGTCCAGCTGCTGGCCGGTGCTGGGGTGGATGCTCTCGCGCAGGTCGCGTGCGGGCGGCCAGGCTCCGCCCCAGTAGTGACCGCGCTGCATCGGCAACACCTGAGCAACCCAGTCACCGAGATCGGGGTTGGTACCCAGGTCAACACCTGCGGCGCGGAGGCGCTCTTGAAAATCACTCATGGTCCTGGCCGTGTGAACGGGTCATGGTCTGGCTCATCGAGGCGGTGTAGCCCGGCTGGACCCAGACATCCAAAACGACGCCTGCGCCCTGCCGCACGGCGGTGATCGCCTCTTGCAGGAAGGTGCGCAGCGCAGCGGCGGTCTTCACCGGGCCATGGCCCCTGAGTCCCTGGGCGCGCGCCATCTGTGCGAGGTCCGGCGCCGGATCGTCGATACGTTGGCCGATCCAGCGGTTGTCCACTGGGCGGCCGCGCTCGCGCGCCACGCGCTCCTGGTGCAGCTCGTCATTGAAAAAGGAGCGGTTGTTGACCACCAACGTCAGCAGCGGTAGCCGCACATGGGCAGCCGTCCACAACGCTGTCGCACCCATCAGGAAATCGCCGTCACCGATCACCGCCACGGGCAGACGACCAGAGCCCTTGAGCGCCAACGCGCCGCCCACGGCCATGCCAGGACCGGAGCCGATGCCGCCGCCGCCGTCGTAGCCCAGGAAATCGAGTGGCCCGTCGAAATCCCACATCTCGCCGCCCCAGCTCAGAGGCAGACGCAGCAGGCTAACCGGAAGACCT
This sequence comes from Burkholderiaceae bacterium, assembly GCA_041396505.1. Lineage (GTDB taxonomy): Bacteria > Pseudomonadota > Gammaproteobacteria > Burkholderiales > Burkholderiaceae_C > Hydrogenophaga. The sequence continues at coordinate 26,182 of JAWKYL010000005.1, read as the reverse complement.
TGTGTCGCTTCGCGCAGCAAGGCCGCCACCGCTGGCACCGTCAACGCGCTGTCGTCCGCCGGGACCGGCGCCGGCGCTGTGCGCGGGAATAAGGCCACGGCTGGCTTGCCGGCGTGATCGGGCAGCGCGGTCAGCAGGGCATCGACCACGGGCTCTGGCTCAGAGGCCAGAAACAGGTCGGCTGGCGGCAGCCCTTGGTGGTCCATGCTCCAGCCGTTATGCAGGTGGTGGTCCACCGAGACTTGCACGATTCGGCTGCCAACAGGCGTATCGCCCCAGGCCTGGCGCAAGGTGCCCGCCAGGTCCAGCCAGTCCAAGCTCAGCACGACGTCGGCCTCGCGCAGCGCCTGTGAGGCATCGGGCGCGAGGAACATGCCCGCCGGCGCCGCATGCAGGGCGTGGCGGGTCGGGAAGGCGGCGCCGAGCTTGAGGTCGGTGAGCACGCGCGCGCCCAGGCGCTCGGCGAGTGCCACACGGGCGTCCCAGCCCGCTTGCGAGCGTGACACGCGCCCCGCCAGGATCACCGGGCGCTGCGCCTCACGCAGCCACCGGGCTGCGCAGTCCACATCGGCCGCGGCGGGCACCGGGGGCTGTGGCGGCTGGTAGCGCGACACATCGGGAACCGCCGGACGTTCGGCCAGCCGTGCTTCCTGCACGGCGGCGTCGAAGCAAACGTAAACCGGGCCCCGCGGCGCCGTATCGGCGATGCGCCAGGCTCTCAGCAGTGCTTCCTGCGCTGCCGCCACCGAGGCGGGCTGCGCGTCCCACTTCACGAAGTGCCTTACCAGCGCAGCCTGGTCCTGCGAGGTGTGCAGCCAGTCGATCCAGGGGCGGCGGCGTGCCGCGTCCATCGGACCCGTGGCCCCGAGCACCAGCACCGGTATCCGATCGGCCCAGGCATCGAAGATCGCCATGCTGCCGTGCATGAGGCCGACGTTGCTGTGCAGGATCGCCGCCAGCGGCTGTCCCGTGACCTTGGTGTAGCCGTGGGCGATCGCCACGGCATGCTCCTCATGCAGCACCAGCAGCATCTGCGGCGCAAAATTGCCCAGGTGGTTGACGATGCTGTCGTGCAGGCCGCGAAAGCTCGCGCCCGGATTGAGCAGCACATAAGGAATGCCTAGACTTCGAAGCATGTCGGCAATCGCGTCGCTGCCCCAGAAGCGGCCATCGGCCTCGGGGTTCATGGGCAGCGGGATGTCTCGCCGGACCTCGGGGAGGGGCGCAGAAGATTCAGGCTTCACAACAACTCACTGAAGTTTGATACCGCTGCTGCGGATGACGTCGGTCCATCGTTTGAGGTCTTCGAGGCCTCGTTGGCGCATCTGCTCCGGCGAACTCACCAGTACCTCGATGCCTTGGGCATTGAGCTTCTCGATCACGTCCGGCATCGCCATGACGCGCCGTACGGCTTGGTTCAGCGTGCTGATGACGGCGGTGGGCGTGCCCGCAGGAGCGGCCAATCCCAGCCAGATCTCGCTTTCGTAACCGGGGACACCGGATTCATCCAACGTAGGCACCTCCGGCGCAGTGGCGAGTCGGTTTCGGCTGGTCACCCCGAGCGCGCGAAGACGGCCACTGCGGATATGAGGCAACAACTGGTTGACCACGCCGACAGAGACCTGTACCTGGTTGGCCAGCAGATCGGCGATGGCGGGTGCCGCGCCACGGTACGGAATGTGAACCATGCTAGTTTTGGTCATGGCCTTGAACATCTCGGCCGACATGTGTTGCGGGCTGCCATTGCCGCCCGAGCCGTAGTTCAGTCGGCCTGGCTTGCGACGCGCCAGATTGATCAGTTCTTGCACGTTCTGCGCCTGCACGCTGGGATGGACGACCAACATCAATGCCGAGGTTCCCAGCAGCGAAATGGGTGCGAAGTCTTTTTGTGGATCAAATGGCATGCGATCAAAAAGACCGGGATTCATTGAAACGATGTTGATGTTGGTCAGCAGCAATGTGTAGCCGTCGTGAGCAGCTTTGGCGACGTCACTGGCACCGATGTTGCCGGCGGCGCCGGGCTTGTTTTCGATCACGACTGGCTGCGACCACATTTCCTGCAGCTTCTGGCCCAGCAGGCGTGCGATCACGTCGTTGGTGCCGCCTGGCGGATAAGGCACGACGATGCGCAACGGCCGTGAGGGGAAGTCTCCAAGGACAGCCTGGGCGCTTGCGACGCCACCGAGCGAGGTCGTCAGGCTCAGTGCTACGGCTGCCGAAAGAAATGCTCTGCGAGCAAACCGCGAGGGTGGGTTCGGGTTCATTTTGTCTCCTGTGGTTTTTGACTCTGGCATTGCTGGAGGGCGAATCGTAGGCATTCGTTTAACATGAATCAATCTTGATTCAACAATCAACCATGGATGCCAAAACACACAGGGAGTACCTGAGCGCGAGCGAAGCAGCGGAGCTGCTGGGCATCCGAAAGCAGACGCTGTATGCGTACGTGAGCAGGGGCCTGGTGCGAAGCGTGAGCGACGGGGGTGCGAACCGGTCCAAGCTGTACCTGCGCGATGATTTGCACAGGTTGCGCGTGAAAGCGGACGCGCGAGGCGGGCATGAGGCGGCCGCCGCTACGGCCATGAACCTGGGTGCGCCGATCGTGCCGACCCATATCACGGAGATTACGCCACAAGGACCGCGCTACCGTGGCCATTTGGCAACCGAGCTGGTTCGCCATCGGGCCACCTTTGAAAACGTCTCGGAGTTGCTGTGGACGGGGCATCTGCATGACGCACCGCTACGCTGGCCCATCGATGGCGCACAGACGGGTGTCCGGCAACTGTCGAGGCACATTCCGGCTGCCGCCTCCCGCCATCAGATGATGGAAGTACTGGCGCTGGTCACGTTGCAGTTGGCCATGGGGCGCGGGGCCGTACAGGATCGTTTGCGCTCCGGCAGGACGCTGGATGCGACCCGCCAAGTGATTCTCGCGCTTGTGGGCTGTTTTGGCTTTTACAGATCGCGCCCCCGCTACGTTCCTGTGTCCCGTTGCCACTCCGTCGCCCACGGACTTCTGCTGGCACTGGGGCACTCGGCGGATGTCGGCAGCGTTGGGCTTATTGACGCGCTGCTGGTGCTGATGGCCGATCACGAGCTGTCGCCAGGCGCGTTCGCCGCGCGAGTGGCGGCCTCGGCTGGCGCCTCGCTGCACAGTTGCCTGGCTGCGGCACTCACGGTCAGCGCAGGCAGCGAGGTCGCCCGGCTCTACGAGCGCACCAACGATTTCCTGGACAGTGCGCTGCGCGCGGACACATTGTTCCGGCGCGCTGACGCGCTACTGTGCAGCGGTCGCTCCGTACCGGGCTTCGATCACCCGATCTACCCGCAAGGAGACCCCCGCGCGCGCTGCCTGCTGGACCTGCTCAGCGAAACCGCACATCGCCGATCGCCCGAACTGCGAAAGATACTGGGCTTGGTCCGGTGCGTCGAGCAGGCCCATGGCATCCACGCGCGCCATGAGATGGGGGTCATCGCCGTGTGCCGATCTCTGGGCCTGCCGCCGCAGGCGTCACCCGCGCTCTTCGTGCTCGCGCGGATCGCGGGCTGGGTGGCCCACATTCAGGAGCAACGGCTGTCCCGAACGCTGTTGCGGCCAAGGGCCAAGTTCGTATCGGAGCCATTTCCGATGACGGAATGAAAGCGAAATGAACGCGTGTCCGACGGACGTTCGCCTGTCTAGGCTCGGAGATCTCCTCCGGCTCTGTCACGATAAGGGAGCAAGGCGAAAGTTGGCCTCCTTATTGCCCCTCGATCAGAAGGCCAACGGGTAGAACTGCTGTGCAGCAGACGCAGCTTGCCCGCTTGAGCCTGAAATCGCTACTTCCGAGAGGAGCTGAATCGGGCACAGGGTCGCGCTGGGGCTACACGTTTGTCCCTTGGCGATTATGTGCAGGGCCTCGATGCGTGCGATCAGGCGTCGCGCGGTGTCGGAACTTTTCAACCCTAGCATGGGCCTGACCCGGCGTTTGATCTCCCGATCGGCCTGCTCCACGATGTTGTTCAGATGCTTGGACTGGCTCAGCTGGATCTGCAATCCGCTGTCCTCGACCAGGCCATGCACAGCCGCCGTGTTTGCATCGCACTTATCTATCATGACCTTCTCGGGCCGGTCATGCAACTCAATAGCTCTTTCAAAGAACCGGCGGGCTGCCGCCACGTCCCGCCGGGCGGTCAGCAGGAAATTCACCGACTGCCCCAGCCGGTCCACCGCCCGGTACAGATACTTCCATTGCCTGTTTTCACCAGGATGTAGATTTCGTCCATGCGCCAAGAGCTCCCCACTGGGCGTTTGCACTGGCGAAACACTGCAGCGAGTGCGGGCAGCATCTTCAGCGCCCAGCGGTGGACAGTGGAATGGTCGACACTCACCCCAAGTTCGGCCATCATTTCTGTCAGCTGTCGCAGGCTCAGGGGGTAGGCCGCGTACCAGCGCACGCACACCAACATGACTTCCAGGGGAAAATGCAGCCGCTGATCTCCCCCCGAAAGGTGGAGTTGGACAACTGGTGTTGAAGCGGGACCATGCTGGATTCTATGATCTCGGCCTATTGCAACACAACCAGCTTGTGCAACAAATTTACCTCCAACATTTCAGCAAGGACAACGAGATTGAACATCCGATTTCTAGACACCTTCGTGTGGGTTGCGCGATTGCGCAGCTTTAGGCTTGCCGCAGCTCATTTGCATGCAACGCAATCTGCAATATCACAGAGAATTGCTGCGCTGGAGAGCGATCTAGGTGTCAAATTACTGGATCGTCATCACCACGAAGTGACGTTGACCCCCGAAGGCGCTTTGGTACTCGAAAGAGCTGAAACCATTGTATTGACCTACTCTGAGATCAAACGAGGTGTTTTTGGTAAAAAAGCATTAAAGCCTGTTGTGCGAATAGGCGTCAGTGACGTCGTTTCGCTGTCATTTCTTCCGCATCTCTACACGCGACTGATTCGAGAATATGAGGTCCAGAAAATAGAAGCAAGAGTCGACATTCCACCCCGAAACTATCAGGCGCTCAAAGATGGCGAGATCGACATCGCGATAGGACCATCGATCTGGCAAGGAGATGAAATGGTCAACGTAAGTCTGTGTGATTTCTCAATGCATTGGATAGCGAGTAGCCAACTGGAATTCCCCGAAGATCCTATTGCACTGTCCAGTTTTACCAAGTATCCAATTATATTGCCGGACCGCCCTTCTTTACCACACCGTTTACTGGGAGAGCAGTTGCTATCAGCAGATCGGGGTGCGTTGAGATTGCTTTCAGTTTCAAGTCTGGCCAGCTTGATCCAACTCGTTCTCGGCGGAGTGGGTGTAAGCGCACTGCCTGCAGCCGTAGTCCAGCGTGAAATAGCTCAAGGCCTACTTCAGATAGTTCCCTTTAAAGAGCCAATTCCAGATGTACGCATCGCAATGACGTACCTACATGTACCTGAGGATGCAACGCCCCATCTTTTGCTTGCAAGTCTGAAGGACGCTATTGCAGAATATTGCGATCAGCAAAGTGATCAGTTCATAACCAATAGATTATAGTGCTGACGCCCATCAATTAAATGTGCCGATTTAGTCTTGTCCACGTTTTAGGGACTCGTTTCAAAACCCCGGTTTGCTGAGAGATGTGGGCGCAAAGAGTGTCGAATCATGCACTTGGAGGTGATTTAGCCCGGCCACAGTGTCAATTCGCAGACCCCAGGCGCCCACCTCGGTGCCTGCGGCCGCACTTATGCCCCGCACAACTGCGGCCGCTTGCGCAGTGACCTTGCCCCTGTTCCGTGTAGTTCTTAGCCCAATGGTCACGCGGCTTTTTTACGCTGTGCCTCGTACCAGCGTTGCTCGAACTGCATCGGGCTGAGATAGCCCAGCGACGAATGCAGCCTGCGGTGATTGTAGAAAGCCATCCAGTCCATCACAGCCTGCCTGGCCTGCTCTCGGGTGGCGAATTTTTGACCATGCACACTGGCCGTTTTCAGCCGACCCCAGAAGCTCTCCGTTGGCGCGTTGTCCCAGCAGTTCCCCTTTCTGCTCATCGATGAGCGCATGCCCCAGGCTCTCAAAATGGCCTGGAACTCCCCGCTGCAATATTGACTGCCCCTGTCGCTGTGGAATATCAAGCCAGCCGCAGGCCGCCGACGCCACCACGCCATGGCCAATGCGTCCTTGACCAGACTGGTTTGCATGTGGGGCTGAAGGCTCCAGCCCACCACCTGGCGGCCAAACAGGTCGATGACAGCGGCCAGGTACAGCCAGCCCTCGTCCGTGGCGATGTAGGTGATGTCGCCACTCCAGAGCTGGTTGGGCCCCTGGGGGTTGAAGCGCCGCTGCACCAGGTCGGGCGCCACGGGTAGGTTATGGCGGCTGTCGGTGGTCACCACGAACTTGCGTTTGGTCTTGGCCTTGATGCCGTGCTGTTTCATCAGCTTGCGCACCCTGTCTTTGCCCACCCGAATGCCCCGCGCCAGCAACTCCTTGTGCATGCGTGGCCAGCCATATTCGCCCTTGACTTCGGCGTGGATGGCACGGATGTGAGCCAACAGGGCCTCGTCGCTGTGGCGCCCGGACGGCCCACTGCGGCTGGCCTGGCGCCTGCGCAGCCAGTTGAAATACCCGCTGGCGCTGACTTCCAGCACCTCGCAGGCCAGGCTGACCGGATACAGCCCTCTCATTTGGTGAATCCAGGCGTACCCCGCAGCGTGTCCTGCGCGAAGTACGCCGCGGCTTTTTTTGCGATGTCGCGCTCCATCCTCAAGCGCGCGTTCTCTGCCCTCAGGCGGGCCAGCTCCATCTGCTCTGGGGACACCCTGGCAACCTTGTCATCAGCACCCGCCCCGCTCAAATCGCCCTTGGCCGACTGGCGAACCCAATTGCCCAGGCTGGCTTTGGGTATGCCCAAGACCTTGGCCACCACGGCAATGGCCTGACCCGCCCGCACCTGGCGCACCGCCTCCATTTTGAACTCTTGCGTGTACTGCGCACGCAACTGCTTGTGTGTCATCTCTCGGCTCCTTGTCGATATTTTCAACAAGGCTAAGAGCTCCACTTTTCGGGGGCAACCTCATACGTCTTCGATCACCAGCGGGTTTTTGCTGCGATTGGGAAAACACGACCCCTTGGAGAAACGACGCTGCAAAACTACCGTGAGCGCACCAAAAGCTACTTTCGGCGCAAGGCACGGCTCAACATGCGTTCGACCAGCATCCTGGACATCACGTCGAAGCAGAACCGACTTATTTTCGAGGATATGAAAGCTGATGGTCTGGGAGTTGGTTATATGGGGAACGTGAACACATCGGTGCGGCGTTTCTGCCTGTGGCTCAAGAAGCCTGATGTTTGCCCGCCCATGGAATATATCTTCCCTGACAAGGCAGACCGCACACGGAAATTGTCAGCCACTGAGCGTAAGGACTGGGGCGATGATCAAGAAGAGATTGGGGAGATCATTGCGGCTGTGAAGAAGGATTGCCAGGTCGCCGGGTGTGTTCTGGATCTGGCGTGGAACTTTGGTTTGAGAGTGAGAGAAGCGCTGCAACTGCGCCCGAATGAATCGATCCGTGGCAGCCTTTTGCACATCAAGCGCGGAACGAAGGGAGGAAGGCCGCGAGTTGTCCCAATTGAGACACAGGAGCAACTTGAGGTGTTAGCACGTTGTACTGAAATTGCGGAAGACGATAAGGAGGGAGTGATGCGGCACAAGCCTGGCATTAACTACCGCCAAACGTTGAACCATTTCCGGTACATCGTGAGGAAGAACGATGTGACGCGCAATAGTCGTGGAAAAACGCCGCACGGTTTGCGCCACCAGTTTGCCAATGACCAGTACGAATTCAAGACCAAGCATAAATCCCCGGTCCGTGGGGGTGGTGTGGTTGATCCCGAGGTGCTGGGTTATGCAAAGAGGGAGATCTCTGAAGTGCTGGGTCATTCGCGCGAGTCGATTACTGCGATGTACACGGGCAATTGCCGGAACATGACGCGAGTGGCCAAGGAAAACGTTGAGAAGCTGATCATGAAGCTTGAGGGTGATGAGCCCCTGAAGGGTTTGGTGAACCAACTTGGCGCGTCAGCCATTTATGTCTGCGGTGGACATGCTGATGGTGAAGCAGTGAAGCCCATTTCGACGGTGTTGATGAGCGTGGACATGGGCGATCGTTCTATTCCTCAGGAATTGGAAGTCCGTTTGACTCAACGCGCAAAACAGATTTTGGGTTGCAAGGTTGTGGGTCTGTGCAAGAACGAGACGTTGAGCGTGAATCTGTCGCGGCTTGAGTTGATGGGCTTGGTTGCTGGTGGCGGGGATGCCGGTGCGATCTCGGGTCAAGTGAACTGAAGGGGGTTGAGATGAAAGGTGCAAAGCAAGCTCAAGGTGATTTGTTGCGTGGCGCGGATGCTGGCCGTAACGGCTATGAGACGGGGATGTATGACGCATTTCTGGCGTGTGTTCAGGCCTCGGCGCGCGGGGTGAAGCTGCCGCCCTTCACGGTGGGGGAGAGGCTGAAGGTCGGCGGGCCCATGCAGGTGTGGAAGCGCACGGTGGGGAAACTGCCCTTCGTTGGGGTGGATGAGGCGGTGATCGCTGAGCCCGCGGTGGATACGGTTGTGCCGAGCGTGGTGGGCGAATGCACGCCGGTGGAGAGTTCTGAATCCGTGAGGTGTGTTGATGCCGACCATGATCTGCCGGGAAGTGGTGACGCCGCCCAACAGAGTTTGGAAGCCTCGGTGGAAGCCATCGCGGTTGAAGCGGTGGACATTGGTGAGCAGGATGCGCTGGCGGCCGTGGGCGTGAACTGCTCAGGCGGGGTGGGGGGTGGACTGGTAGACCTGAGCCTGGACAGAACTTGGCTCAATGACGGGCTGGGCCAGATGGATGGCTGGGGCCGACTGGTCGAGATCCACGGCCACCGCTTGGCCAAGGCCACCAGCGAGCAGTTCGAATCGGCGCGTCTGCTTCCTGTTCTGTGCTTCATGGCGCGGGCGCTGGGCGAGCATGCCGTATTGGGAAACACAGTTGGGACCGAGGGGCGGGGCGCTTCTTTTGAGCAACGCGATGCAGAACCCTCGAATGGGGAGCTTGTTTTGGCGGGGTTGATTCGCTGGATGGTCCGTTCGGGTTTGAAGGAATCGCCCGGGATGGGTATCAGGTGGTGGGCAAACAGAGTTTTGTGACCACTGAGCGGGTGCTGCGGTATGCGGTGGACGGTCTGGAGAGCAACCAGGTCAAGTACATCAACCTGCGCCGAAGCGTCAATTCGCTCCTGCACGATGCGGCCGTACTTGGCTGGCTGGAGCAGCGCAGCGTGAAGCTCGAGGGTGGCCCTCGCGTGAACATCTGGAGGTTCCTGCCGGAAGGGATCGAGTACGTGGGTGCCGCCCTGCTGGCGCGCGAGAACACTGCCCGGGTCAGCCTCGGCATCCCCATGGCCCGCATCTGCTCTGAATTGAGCGTCGAGGAACGCGAGGAACGTCGTGAGGTACTCAAGGCCCGCCGTGAAAGCATGGCCAAGCGTGGTTCACGGGCCAGCGGTACCGGGAAAAAGGTTGTTGTGACTCGCAAGGAACTGGCCGAGTCGGTCAGCCAGGGCGCGATCGACAAGCAGCGCTCACGGATGCAGGCCGCCGGCGCCTCGATGTGGGCTGGCCTTTTCGCCGCCTGAAACGGCCAACCTCAAAACTCTGTTGGGAAACACCATGCCACGAGTCGTTATGGAGCTGGGCGAGTTCGACAACAAGAGTCTGGACGGGAAGGTCCGCGAGCGGGTTCGCCAGATCAGCATTGCCGCCTCCACCACCGATGAGCTCGAGCAGGCCGTCGACGCTGCCCAGCGCAAAGGCTGGGCACCCGTGGAATTGATGCGCGGTACCGATGTGCAAACAGGCTGGCCCTGCATCTGGATGTCAAAACTTGTTGGGGAGTCTGCAACAGCCTGATACCCACCTCCCAGCAGAAACCACCCGCATGGGTGTTCTTTTCACAACCCAGCCTTGATTCATCACGGGACTCCGTCCCTTTTAAGCATCGCAACACCATGAACAGTCCGATCGCAGCAGTCGATAACCAGCAATTCCGTGAGACCTCTGAGTCGTGTTCTCAGGCCGCAAGAAAGGGCTTCACACGACATTTGCCACCACTTGTGCCGACAGCTCAGGAAGTAAAAAAGTTCTGGAGAGAGAAGCGCATTCCCAAGAAGGCTGGACAGCAATACGAGAGTCCAGGCCTGCCGCCTATGCGCCTGGTCATAGGCGACAACTGGCTCTTTGACGATGAGGTTTACTCCATTCGTGACGTCAATGCCTGCTGGGTGGAAAACAATGAGGTGATCGGATACGCCAAAGGCACGCTCTTTGGTGGAGCAACACCTGAGACGATGATCGATTCGGAAGAAATGATCCTTGCCTGTGACGAAATCAGCCAGCACACCTATGACGTCGCGGAAATGCTGTACGCGTCCCATTTTCTGAACTACCCCTTCATGGAGGTCGGGGAGACCATGCAGTGGCTGGCTGAAGTCGGCATCGTGGAGGTTCACCCCAAACACCGTGGCAATGGTCTCGGGGTCAAAATGGGACTCCAATTCATGGACGTCCTCAGATCCAAAGAGGCCATTGGCTTCTTCTTCTTCAAGCCATTTCCGTTGCAATATTCACAGGGCGATGGGCCGCGCAAGTACTTCGACCCGGAAATTCACGTTGAGGATTTTGAACGGGACAGAAACAAGCTTGTTGGACTGTACGAGCGTGCATGGGGGGCCAAAGTGATGCCGGGGACTACTGATCACATGTGGCTTCCAGGGTCGCCAACCACGCGGCAGGAAATCTGCGCCAGAGGCGACAAATGGAGATTCCGATGAAAAGTCTAGTCCGTAGTCAGCTTCATGGTGCGCCTCACAGCTGAGGGCACGACGCATGCTGCGCGGCTATGCCAAGCGCGAAGTGGTGGAGTTCGAACCGGTTTGACAGTCGGTACGGCGGCCGGGGCTATAAATTGCCTATTAAAGTACACACAAGGCCAAGGATTGTGGGAAAATTTGCCTATTCAGATAGATAAATTGCATGTCCCCATACATTGAGATCCACCACAACGGACAGTGGCACCGCGCTGCCAAGTTGCACGTGCATGGGGAAGATCGTATCCGCGTGGACTACGACACGGGTTACCTGTTCAGCCTCGAATCCCAGCCCATTTCCCTTGGCCTGCCTCTGAATATGGACCCCTATGCGGGTGCGGCCGATGATCTGCAAGGCTTGGCTCCACCAGACCCAACCCCCGCTTTCCTCTTTGACCTGGTGCCACAGGGCAGGGGGCGTGAGTTCCTGCTCGGGCTGCTCGGCATGCGCAGTGATTCCACCCAAATCGTCCCTCTCATCATGAATGGGGCTTTCAACCCCATTGGTCGCCTTCGAGTGACCACCGCCATGGACTTCTATCGCGCCCAGGTGGAGAAGGACTCAACTCGGGACTACCTTGACGGCTTCACCCTCAAAGACATCGCAACCAAGAGCGAAGACTTCCTCGACCACCTCTCCGTGCACGCCATGCTGGCGGCCGGCACAACGGGTGTGCAGGGCGTGGCACCGAAGTTCTTGCTCAACCAGGACGCCCAGGGCCGCTGGTTTGCCGACATGGCCCTGCCGGATGAGGCAGTCGAGTCGCACTGGCTTGTCAAACGCCCGCGCGGCCGCAATCCTGAGGACCGCACCGTGCTGCGCAATGAAGCGGCCTACCTGCGCGTGGCCGAGCGCATGGGGCTTCGCACCCACGGCAAACCCCATTCATGATGAGAGGGACGATTTGGGGAATCATCGCGCATGCCGAGCAGCCCGAGCAGGAACTCACGCCCTGCCCTGTGGCACCAGGTCAAAGAGGAAAGCGGGGTTGGGTCTGTGGAGCCAAGCCTTGCAGATCATCGGCCGCACCCGCATAGGGGTCCATATTCAGAGGCAGGCCAAGGGAAATGGGCTGGGATTCGAGGGCTGAACAGGTAACCCAGTCGTAGTCCACGCGGATACGATCTTCCCCATGCACGTGCAACTTGGCAGCGCGGTGCCACTGTCCGTTGTGGTGGATCTCAATGTATGGGGACATGCAATTTATCTATCTGAATAGGCAAAATTTTCCCACAACTGGCTCTGTGTGTACCTTTAATAGGCAAATTTATACCGGCCGCCGTACCGACTGTCAAACCGGTTCTGAACTCCACCACTTCGCGTTGGCATAGCCGCGCAGGCATGCGTCGTGCCCTCAGCTGTGAGGCGCACCATGAAGCTGACTACGGACTAGACTTTCATCGGAATCTCCATTTGTCGCTGCCTCTGGCGCAGATTTCCTCGCCGTGGTTGGCGACCCTTGGAAGCCACATGTGATCAGTAGTCCCCGGCATCACTTTGCCCCCCATGCACGCTCGTACAGTCCAACAAGTTTTTTGTTTCTGTCCCGTTCAAAATCCTCAACGTAATTTCCGGGTCGAAGTACTTGCGCGGCCCATCGCCCTGTGAATATTGCAACGGAAATGGCTTGAAGGAATAGCGAAGCCACGGCTCTCTTTGGATCTGAGGACGTCCATGAATTGAGTCCCATTTTGACCCCGAGACCATTGCCACGGTGTTTGGGTGAACCTCCACGATGCCGACTTCAGCCAGCCACTGCATGGTCTCCCTGACCTCCATGAAGGGGTAGTTCAGAAAATGGGACGCGCAGCATTTCCGCGACGTCATAGGTGTGCTGGCCGATTTCCTTGTCACAGGCAAGGATCATTTCTTCCGAATCGATCATCGTCTCAGGTGTTGCTCCACCAGAGCGTGCTCTTGGCGTATCCGATCACCTCATTGTTTTCCACCAGCAGGCATTGACGTCACGAATGGAGTAAACCCTACCGTCAAAGAGCCAGTTGTCGCCTATGACCAGGCGCATAGGCGGCAGGCCTGGACTCGTATTGCTGTCCAGCCTTCTTGGGAATGCGCTTCTCTCTCCAGAACTTCTTTACTTCCTGAGCTGTCGGCACAAGTGGTGGCAAATGTCGTGAAGCCCTTCAGGCTCCTGAGGCACCATGACTCAGAGGTCTCACGGAATTGGTTGGTTATCGACTGCTGCGATCGGACTGTTCATGGTGTTGCGATGCTTAAAAGGGGACGGAGTCCCGTGATGAATCAAGGCCGGCTAGAAAAGAACACCCATGCGGGTGGTTTCTTGCTGGGAGTGTGGCATCAGGCTGTTGCAGACTCCCCAACAAGTTTTGACATCCAGATGCAGGGCCAGCCTGTTTGCACATCGGTACCGCGCATCAATTCCACGGGTGCTCCAGCCTGCGCTGGCAGCGTCGACGGCCTGCTCGAGCTCATCGGTGGTGGAGGCGGCATGCCGACCGCGAACCCACTGCGGACCTTCCCGTCCAGACTTGTTGTCGAACTCGCCCAGCTCCATAACGACCGTGGCATGGTGTTTCCCAACAGAGTTTTGAGGTTGGCCGTTTCAGGCGGCGAAAAGGCCAGCCCACATCGAGGGCGCCGGCGGCCTGCATCCGTGAGCGCTGCTTGTCGATCGCGCCCTGGCTGACCGATCGGCCAGCTCCTTGCGAGTCACAACAACCTTTTTCCCGTACCGCTGGCCCGTGAACCACGCCTGGGCCATGCTTTCACGGCGGGCCTTGAGTACCTCACGACGTTCCTCGCGTTCCTCGACGCTCAATTCAGAGCAGATGCGGGCCATGGGGATGCCGAGGCCGGACCCGCAGTGTTCTCGCGCGCCAGCAGGGCGGCACCCACGTACTCGATCCCTTCCGGCAGGAACCTCCAGATGTTCACGCGAGGGCCACCTCGAGCCTCCCACGCTGCGCTGCTCCAGCCAGCCAAGTACGGCCGCATCGTGCAGGAGCGAATTGACGCTTCGGCGCAGGTTGATGTACTTGACCCAGCGCTTCAGACCGTCCACCGCATACCGCAGCACCCGCTCAGCGGTCACAAAACTCTGTTTGCCCACCACCTGATACCCATCCCGGGCGATTCTTCAAACCGAACGGACCATCCAGCGAATCAACCCCGCCAAAACAAGCTCCCCATTCGAGGGTTCTGCATCGCGTTGCTCAAAAGAAGCGCCCCTGCCCCTCGGTCCCAACTGTGTTTCCCAATACGCATGCTCGCCCAGCGCCCGCGCCATGAAGACCAGGTGGTCGGTGGAAGCAGACGCGCTGATTCGAACTGTCGTTGGTGGCTTCGGCCAAGCGGTGGCCGTGGATCTCGACCAGTCGGCCCCCAGCCATCCATCTGGCCCAGCCCGTCATTGAGCCAAGTTCTGTCCAGGCTCAGGTCTACCAGTCCACCCCACCCTGCCTGAGCAGTTCACGCCCACGGCCGCCAGCGCATCCTGCTCACCAATGTCCACCGCTTCACCGCGATGGCTTCCACCGAGGTCAACTCTGCTGGGCGGCGTCACCACTTCCCAGATCATGGTCGGCATCAACACACCTCACGGATTCAGAACTTCCACCGGCGTGCATTCGCCCACCACGCTCGGCACAACCGTATCCACCGCGGGCTCAGCGATCACCGCCTCATCCACCCCAACGAAGGGCAGTTTCCCCACCGTGCGCTTCCACACCTGCATGGGCCCGCCGACCTTCAGGCCTCTCCCCCACCGAAGGGCGGCAGCTTCACCCCGCGCGCCGAGGCCTGAACACGCCAGAAATGCGTCATACATCCCCGTCTCATAGCCGTTACGGCCAGCATCCGCGCCACGCAACAAATCACCTTGAGCTTGCTTTGCACCTTTCACTTCAACCCCTTCAGTTCACTTGACCCGAGATCGCACCGGCATCCCCGCCACCAGCAACCAAGCCCATCAACTGTGCCGCGACAGATTCACGCTCAACGTCTCGTTCTTGCACAGACCCACAACCTTGCAACCCAAAATCTGTTTTGCGCGTTGAGTCAAACGACTTCCAATTCCTGAGGAATAGAACGATCGCCCATGTCCACGCTCATCAACACCGTCGAAATGGGCTTCACTGCTTCACCATCAGCATGTCCACCGCAGACATAAATGGCTGACGCGCCAAGTTGGTTCACCAAACCCTTCAGGGGCTCATCACCCCCAAGCTTCATGATCAGCTTTCTCAACGTTTTCCTTGGCCACCGCGCTTGCTCCGGCAATTGCCCGTAATATCGCAGTAACTGACTCGCGCGAATGACCCAGCACTTCAGAGATCTCCTTCTTTGCATAACCCAGCACCTCGGGATCAACCACACCACCCCCACTGGACCGGGGATTTATGCTTGGTCTTGAATTCGTACCGGTCATTGGCAAACTGGTGGCGCAAACCGTGCGGGCGTTTTTCCACGACTATTGCGCGTCACATCGTTCTTCCTCACGATGTACCGGAAATGGTTCAACGTTTGGCGGTAGTTAATGCCAGGCTTGTGCCGCATCACTCCCTCCCCTTATCGTCTTCCGCAATTTCAGTACAACGTGCTAACACCGGCGTTGCTCCTGTGTCTCAATTGGGACAACTCGCGGCCTTCCTCCCTTCGTTCCGCGCTTGATGTGCAAAAGGCTGCCACGGATCGATCAGCATTCGGGCGCAGTTGCAGCGCTTCTCTCACTCCTCAACCAAAGTTCCACGCCAGATCCAGAACACACCCGGCGACCCGGCAACTCTTCTTCACAGCCGCAAATGATCTCCCACCCTTCTTGATCATCGCCCCAGTCCTTACGCTCAGTGGGCTGACAATTTCCGTGTGCGGTCTGCCTTGTCAGGGAAGATATATTCCATGGGCGGGCAAACATCAGGGCTTCTTGAGCCACAGGCAGAAACGCCGCACCGATGTGAAACCACGTTCCCATATAACCAACTCCCAGACCATCAGCTTTCATATCCCTGAAAACAAGTCGGTTCTGCCGACGTGATGTCCAGGATGCTGGAGTCAGCCGAACGCGAAGAGCCGTGCCTTGCGCCGAAGTAGCTTTTGGTGCGCTCACGGTAGTTTTGCAGCGTCGCTTCTCCAAGGGGTCGTGTTTTCCCAATCGCAGCAAAAACCCGCTGGTGATCGAAGACGTATGAGGTTGCCCTGAAAAGCGAGTCAGCCTCGCTGAAAATATCGACAAGGAGCCGAGATGACACACAAGCAGCTGCGTGCGCAGTACACGCAAGAGCTCAAAATGGAGGCGGTGCGCCAGGTGCGGGCGGGTCAGGCCATTGCCGTGGTGGCTAAGGTCTGGGATACCCAAAGCCAGCCCGGGCAATTGGGTTCGCCAGTCGGCCAAGGGCGACTTGAGCGCGGGGTGCTGATGACAAGGTTGCCAGGGTGTCCCCGAGCAGATGGAGCTGGCCCGGGCCTGAGGGCAGAGAACGCGCTTGAGGATGGAGCGCGACATCGCAAAAGCCGCGGCGTACTTCGCGCAGGACACGCTGCGGGGTACGCCTGGATTCACCAAAATGAGAGTGGGCTGTATCCGGTCAGCCTGGCCTGCGAGGTGCTGGAAGTCAGCGCCAGCGGGTATTTCAACCGGCTGCGCAGGCGCCAGCCGCCGCAGTGGCCGTCCGGGCGCCAGCGACGAGGCCCTGTTGGCTCACATCCGTGCCATCCACGCCGAAGTCAAGGGCGAATATGGCTGGCCACGCATGCACAAGGAGTTGCTGGCGCGGGGCATTCGGGTGGGCAAAGACAGGGTGCGCAAGCTGATGAAACAGCACGGCATCAAGGCCAAGACCAAACGCAAGTTCGTGGTGACCACCGACAGCCGCCATAACCTACCCGTGGCGCCTGGACCTGGTGCGGCGCAGCGGCGCTTCCAACCCCCAGGGCCCAACCAGCCTGGAACGGCGACATCACCCACATCGCCACGGACGAGGGCTGGCTGTACCTGGCCGCTGTCATCGACCTGTTTGGCCGCCGCCAGGTGGTGGGTTGAGCCTTCAGCCCCACATGCAAACCAGTCTGGTCAAGGACGCATTGGCCATGGCGTGGTGGTGTCGGCGCCTGCGGCTGGCTTGATATTCCACAGCGACAGGGAAATATTGCAGCGGGGAGCCCAGCAGGCCACTTTGAGAGCCTGGGGCATGCGCTCATCGATGAGCAGAAAGGGGAACTGCTGGGACAACGCGCCAACGGAGAGCTTCTGGGCTGAAAACGGCCAGTGTGCATGGCTGCAATTCGCCACCCGAGAGCAGGCCACAGGCTGTGATGGACTGGATGGCTTTCAATCACCGCAGGCTGCATTCGTCGCTGGGCTATCTCAGCCCGATGCAGTCTTCGAGCAACGCGCTGGTACGAGGCACAGCGTAAAAAAGCCGCGTGACCATTGGGCTAAGAACTACACGGAACAGGGGCAAGGTCAGTAGTCAATCTGCGCGTCGACTTGTCCTGAGTGATACAACGCGATGGCCCGCGCGATAATGGCTGGTGGTCTCTCCCATTCTAACTCAGTCTCGTCGAGTTTCTTGACCGTCTTGTGGAACTTGCCATTCTTCCGGTCTGCGTGGAACTTGTTGTTCAGCCGGCGAACTTCATCCTTCTTCTCTTGGCTTTTAGCGTCTTTCGTCATCGGTACCATCCTTTCGGTTTCATCGTGCTTGGACTTCTCCACGCACATTGACACTGATCCAAGAGCACCTGGTGGAAGCCGACGTAATGGATGGCTATCACCAGGTGCCCCTTGGGCTAGACCGGGTCAGGTGAACAGGCTGACTTGTCGGTCGGAGGTTTTCAGGAGGTTCCAGGACTCTTCATTGCTGAAGCCTGGCAAGGGACTGATGGTCTTTAGCATCGTGAACCGGTAGATCTGCTTTCCAAGGCAGTCACCCCCCGCTGTGCGGAGCATGGAGCACCCAATGATGGGCTGTTCCGGGTCGTTGTCATCAAAATTGGGATGACGCCAGATCGGGCGCCTGAGTGGCCCGAAATTGATGTTCCTATCCAGCCCTGAAGCTGTTTGATCAAGCAGGTGATGCCAGTCGGCGGTACGCAATGGCGCGTGCGGCGAGTTGGCCCCTCAGTTGAGGATTCCTGCTTGTTGATGGGAACTATGTTCTGGTGGCTCGGCCATGGCCTTGCCTATGACGTTCAGAAGTGAACGCGCCGGGTGGAATCCGACTTTTACGATGCTCGCCAGGGGCCGGGGCCTTCTGACTTGTTGATCTGCGACTCTCAAATCGAGTTGGAGCGCAATCTTCCATTGACAGTCATGCAGACCGTCGATGCTGCCGGGCCTAAGCCTCGGTCTTGTGCTGCTCCCCTGAGGAAGACAGCCTGAAACACTTACTTGAAATAGATGCTGCTCGACAGCTCGATCAGGCTAGGCCGTGATGTTGCGGATTCTATACCACGTTTTGTTGTTATCCACACCCGAGGTCAGTTTGGTTTTTCCACTCACTGGTCTTTTCACTGGACGTATGCAGATGCAAGTTGTTGTTTTTAAAGCATTTTTTGCTCACTCACTGTGGGAAGACTGTTGTGCTGATGATTTTTTTGGCAGTAGTTCAACTGCGACATATCCGCGATGGAAGAGATGAAATCCGCATCGCTCATGGACTAGCGCGGTCGCGGATGGTCTTCCTTCAAATGAAGATTCCGTCGCGGAGGCAGTAAGTTCATATCGGGCCCCAGGACAACATCTTCCCCGTGGCGCGACCGCCCCCGCCTCGCGCTCCCGCTCAATGACATACGTTCCCGTTGGATGCCGCCACATGACTTGCCATGTCGATTTCCGGCATTGATTCACAACTATTGGTGAACTTCCGCATCCTTTCACGCGCAATGACAACGGACGTCAATTTTCCCCACCTCTCGTCAGTTGGCGGCAGTTTGCCCCCGAACCTGTCTTGCCTCCCCGGTTTTCCCAGGTTTTGACATAGCAGCCATCCGGACGCCAAGCCGTGACAGCAGACAGATGCAAAGGGAAGGTCCAAAAGGGCAAAAATCTGCACTGCGTTCTGAGCAAGTGCTTCTACAGACACACTTGCTCTGAGTTCGACAGCACCAGGCGGCCTAGGATCAATGGGTACTTCAACAACACAGCATGCCCATGCCTACACACCTGATCCTTAAAGATGCCGGCGTCGATGTCGGATTCTTCGCGACCAAATACACCACTGGCCGGACAACAGGTGCACCGTCCAATGCCGCCTCGATCGGAACGGGCATCTTTCCCTCCATCCCGGCAAAGGGTGAAACCCTTACCCAGTACGCTGGGACCGGGAGCCTCGATGGCGTTGCCATCAACGTTGGAGGCCAAACGTTCTTTGTTGGCGCATCAGCACCTGAGCTGGTGGGGCCCGAGGGGATGATCCGACGCGGCTCCGAGGATTACTGCAAAACGCCTGGATACCAAGCACTGTTTCTGGGCGCTCTTTGGCACATTGCGCGATACCACAACGTGCAAAAGACTCTGGTCCTAGAGAACCTGGTGGTTGGCTTGCCCCTGAGCACACTGAAGACACACAAGGAGTATTTGAAGGATGCTTGCACTGGCATTCATCAAGTACCGTGCCATTCACGGCCGGGCGAAACAATCACAGTTGATGTGAAGAATGTTCACGTGACCCCGCAACCACAGGGTTCGGTGGTCAACTACATGAACTCACAAAGCGGCAGCAAAATCAAAGAGGATCATGTGGTGCTGGTTCTCGACATGGGCGGTGGCACCTTTGACTGGTACGCCTGCAATGGCAACCTTCGCCCGCTCTACAAGCTCTGCGGCGCAACAAATACGGGTACGCTGAGTTGCACTACTGAAATTTGCCGCTCTATCCGACCCTCATTGGCGAGCAGCACAATTGCGATCGAGCGTGTTGACAAAGCCATTCGAACCAAGGCAGATAGCTTCGAAATCGGCGGTCAGACGTACAGCATGGCTGATTATTGGCCAATGGTAGTCAGCCATGTTCAATCGTCGTTTGATGAAATGCGCGCAGCCGTTGGCGAACTCTTTCTAGTTGTTGACCACATCATTCTGAGTGGTGGTGGCGCACACATTCTGCAAATGGCCCTCGAGGAAAAGTATCCCGAAATTTCTTCTCGGATTCACATCGATGGGGACCATGTTTTTGGCAATGTCAAAGGATTCCACCAAATCGCTGAGGCTTATAGCGAGGATTGAGTAAATGGCAAGCCAGAGCGCAACGACTCCCACCAGACTTCGGTATCGCTTGACTATTGAGTCAAACTTGCACCCGCTGCTCTACGCAAAGCTCAGGCTGCTTGAGAAAAAGAAGCGGGGCATTTCGGTTTTGCAGCTGGCCAATTTCGCAGCAGAACCGAACATGGATACCGAAGCTTTGCTGGTGAACGCCATACTGGCGGTCAACTCGGAATGCCACGGCAGTGGCTTGACGATAGCGATTGACAAAACCGTTCAAAGTGGGGAGTTAACAAAGTTGCTCAGTCTTCTTGGTTCATGCCCCAAAAGTGTCCGCCCCGACGTCGTTGTGGGCCTGGCTAACCTTGCTGTGAGTCAATACAGTGCGGCTGAAAAGGCTAGTAGTGAAACTCAAAGCCCTGCAATCACGGCATTGCCACCTCAGCGTGAAGTTGGGCTGCAAGAAAGTGAGCCAGCACGAGAGCGCCCCGTAGAAACCCCTGAAGTGAAACCTGCGCAAAACTTCAAGGTCAACATACGCAGGGCTGTTCAAGCAAGTACGGATGATCTGAAATAGTGACAAAGGGGGCTACACCCCCTCTTGCGCGATTTGAAACCTGTGAGAACCTGACTGAACAAGACCGATCCCCGGTCAGTACAGAAGAGGTACCAACATGACAACTCCCACCAAATGGGTGAGTCCCCACCGCCAAGGCGCTATGGAACTGAATCCCGACATGGTTCAAAAGATCGATGACGAGATCGAGTTCGAACTGGACACCATGCCGGACACCGAGATCGTCCGTCACTGGATGTTCAGCGACGTGTCATACCGAAAGGCGCTGGCCGACCTGATCGTGGCTGTGCGCCGTGTCCAGATCGACTTGCGCATCCCAGCCACCCTGACCGATGTCCAGATTGCGGGGAAGCTCTTGCGGAACTACGGCTTCTGGACGGTTCCACGCCCGACGACGACCTGGGAGAAAACCCGCGTGCTGAGCCGCTTCCTGGCCACCTACGCAACGATCTTCATGAAGGCCCGCAAAACCGTTCGCAACGAACGCCTGCACACGCGCCAGCAGAGTGCGCGGGCACACACATGACCAACAGTTGGACCAAGGTCCGCCAGATCGAGCGGGCCTGCATCGCATCTTGAACCTCTCAAAACTCAGTTTGGCCCTCTGTTCAGCGTTCGTTGTGACAGCGGGAGGAACAGATCGGTCAAGCGGCTGCCTCGTGGTGGACACTGCGTTGGTCAACTTATCCCAAAAGCGCCTGCTTAAACCTGTGGAAAACTGCGGGCACAACTCCCCCAGGCCGCAGCGGCATTGACTTGCCAAGCAGTGCGCAAAAATCAGGCAGAAACAAGATTCGGTGGATTCGGGGGCTGCAGTGGCGAAGCCAAATGCCCAGAGAAATGCCCAGAGGCAAGTCAGAAGGCGTCGTCTTCACTGATCCAGGCCACCATTACTCGTCCTGCCACGGGTCCCTCGAGTAGGTGATTGGAGCCAGCGTTGCCGGCGCCCGTCAGTTGCGACATTCCAGCATCGGGTGCAGCCGAGCAGCCTGCGCCGTCAGAGGAGGACACTTCGTCGGGAAGGTCGCGCCTGCTTTGCGGCTCACGCACTCGGGAATTCGCGTCGCCTCAGAAATTACAGAATACAATTCAAGAACAAATTGGCATCTGTATTTTCCAAATCTTTATGCCCAAGCCCAGCGCGTCACTGGCGTTTTTGCCTCCAGCCGTCGAAAACCAGCTGGCGGAGTTGGGCGCCAATCTGCAAATAGCGCGCAAGCGGCGTGGTGAGTCGCGCGCGGCATGGGCGTCGCGCCTGGGCGTCACGTCGCCCACGCTGCTGCGCATGGAGCGTGGTGATCCCAAGGTCTCGATGGGCACCTACGCCACAGCACTTTGGCTCATCGGGCGGTCCGATCAGTTGCCCCTCGCGGCGGCCCCCCATCTGGACTACGCCGCAGCCGAAGCAGAGGCACGCAAGGTCTCCGGCGCGGTTCGGCGAATAAAGGGCGCACCCGAATGATCAACGCCGTGGAAGCCCATGACTACGTGCCACAGGACAGGCTGTTCGTGTTCTGGCTGCACAACCCGGCCGAACCTCGGTTGGTGGGCACGCTGGACCTGAGCCCGCGCCTCAAGGGTGGCGTTTTTCAGTACGCGGACGCATGGATCAAAGACGGGTACTCCTTGAGTCCAGACCTGCCCTTGCAAACGGGGGAGTTTTTTCCCGAAGCGGAACACCTGCCGGGGGCCCTTGACGATGCGCGACCCGACCGATGGGGGGAACGGGTCATCAGACACATCGATGCGCCCAAGCGCCTGTCCATCTTTGAATACCTCTTCTTCGCGGGCGACGACCGGTTCGGGGCGTTGGGCATTTCCCTGGAAGCGCAACGCTATGTGCCCTGCAACAGAGGGCCAGCGCCCCACTTGAGCGATGTATCGGCCATCTACGAGTTGGTGCAAGCGATCGAAAGCGGTCAAAAGGTGGAAGAACACCTGGCCCGGTTGATCCGCCCTGGGGCGACGCTGGGGGGCGCCAAGCCCAAAGCCTTGGTGAACATCGACGGTCAGACCCACATCGTCAAGTTTCCAGAGCGCGATGAGGCCATAGACGTAGGTCTGGTGGAACACGCCACGATGACGCTGGCGAACGTGGCCCATCTGGTACCTGCTGGCACCCGCACCATCTCTCTTGGCCAGGGCAAAGGGCATGCGATTGCTGTGCAGCGGTTCGATCGCCAGTGGGTTGGCCAAGGCGCGGCGGCCACGCGCCACCACGCGATGTCGCTGCGCACCGCTCTGAGAGCTGTTGGCAGCGACTTCAGCTACGCCAACCTGGCGCAGTACCTTCGCCGCTATGCCCCGGCCGCCGAAGCGCAGGCCATGGAACGCACTTTGTTCAAGCGGATGGTCTTCAACATCCTCATGGACAACACCGACGACCATGAAAAAAACCACGCGCTGGTTTTCAGCGAAGGGGAGTTGCCACGGTTGGCACCCGCCTTCGATGTGCTGCCCTCGTGCCAGAACTTGGGGTATCAGCAGATCGGTGTGGGCGAACGGGGTGCAGAGTCCACGCTGGAGAACGCGATGAGCGCACACAAGGCGTTTCGCCTCTCGGCGGCCCAGGCCAGGTCGGCCGCGAGAGAGGTGGCCAACGTGGTCGACAACTGGCGCCTGCACTTTGAGTCCCTGGGCGTGACCGCGCGGGACATCGAGATGCTCAGCGCCAGTATCGATCGGCCGTTCCTGATGGAACAGCGCAGGTGGGCCCAAGGCTAGGGTACGAGCACCGTTGGAAGGGCTTGTGGCAACAGGTTCGGCCAATCCCGGTTGAAGTGCAGACCCCGGCTTTCGTGGCGTTGTTGGGCGCAGCGCACGATGAGCTCGGCCACTTGCACCAGGTTGCGCAACTCCAGCAAGTCGCGACTGACCCTGAATTGGGCATAGAAAGCCTGAATCTCTGACTGCAGCAGAGCGATGCGATTGGCCGCACGCTCCAGCCGTTTGTCCGTGCGCACAATGCCCACGTAGTCCCACATGAAGCGACGCAATTCGTCCCAGTTGTGGGAGATCACCACACGCTCGTCGGAATCGGTCACGCGGCTTTCGTCCCACGGACGCACGTTCGGGGTAGACGACGGGACGGTCTCGCGGATGGCTGCGGCGGCAGCCTGCGCAAACACCATGCACTCCACCAGCGAGTTGCTGGCCAAACGATTGGCGCCGTGCAGTCCGGTGTTGGCCGTTTCGCCCAACACATAGAGCTGGGCCACATCGGTGCGTCCGGCCAGGTCCGACACTACCCCACCGCAGGTGTAGTGGGCCGCCGGCACCACGGGGATGGGCTCGCGGGAAATGTCGATGCCCAGTTTGGCGCAGCGCGCCAAGATGTTGGGGAAGTGCTCTTGGAGGAACTCCGGCGGTTGGTGCGAGATGTCCAGGTGCACACAATCGAGGCCGTGTTTTTTCATTTCGGCGTCGATGGCACGCGCCACCACGTCTCTGGGCGCGAGCTCGGCTCGCTCGTCGTGCTCGGGCATGAACCGCCGGCTGCCGTGGGAGGGTGGCAACTTGAGTTGCCCACCTTCACCACGCACCGCTTCGCTGATCAGAAAACTCTTGGCGTGTGGGTGGTACAGGCAGGTCGGGTGGAACTGGATGAACTCCAGATTGGCGACCCGGCAGCCCGCACGCCAGGCGGCAGCGATGCCGTCACCGGTGGCGGTGTCCGGGTTGCTGGTGTAGAGATACACCTTGCCCGCACCACCGGTGGCCAGCACGGTGTGGCTGGCGGTGAACGCGATGACGCGGTCATGTGCCTCATCCAGTGCATAGGCACCCAGACAGCGTCTGGGACCGGGAAGGTCGGCGTGTTTGTCGCTCAGGATCAGGTCCACCAAGGTGTGGTGTTCCAGCACGCTGATGGCTGAGTTCGCCCTGACACGCTCGACCAAGGTGGCCATCACGGCCGCACCGGTGGCATCGGCCGCGTGCACCACGCGCCGTGCGCTGTGTCCCCCTTCGCGGGTCAGGTGCAACTCACCGTCTTCTTCAGAAAACGGCACGCCCAGACTTTGCAGCCAACGGATGGCGTCGGGCGCGCCGGCCACCGTGGCGCGGGTGGCGTCGATGTCGCACAGCCCGGCACCGGCCACGTGGGTGTCTCGCTCGTGGTCTTCCAGGCTGTCGCCCTCGGCCAGCACAGCGGCAATGCCACCCTGGGCCCAGTTGCTCGCGCCATCGGTCATGGCCCGTTTGGTCAGCACCGCCACGCGGTGGGTGGGAGCCAGGTGCAGCGCCGCCGAAAGGCCGGCGAGACCGCTGCCAATGATGAGTACGTCGAAATGGGAATTCACAATCAAGCCTAAAAAAGCCAGTGATTCAACTGCCTGGAACACGGCACAGCGCCCACGATGGCAATGGCGGTCAAGGCAAACGGCGTGCACACGGATGTGCTCTGACCCCTATGTTGGGTGTGTCGATGAAACGGGCTGTGATCGCCATCCCGTTGCTTGGCAAGACGCTTCGCCTGTGGTGCGGATGGATACCAACAGCGCGGTCGACCATCGAACGAAGGCGGGCCCCGACAGCAGGACACGACTTCTTCATGGCTCCAAATTGGCGCGGATTCTAAGTGGGCCACACGGCGCCCCTGTGCACAATCCGCGCATGCAATCTGCTCACGACCGCAATCCGCTGCGTCCGACTGCGTATTCCGATCAAACCCGCCACCTGTTCCAATCCAAACCTGTCACCGGTTCCAATCCAAACCCACCAGTCATTCCAGTTCAAACCGACCGCAGATTCCGATTCGGGATCACCTTCTCGGATTGACTTATTTGTGTGCGCCGATCCAAATTTGAGCCACCGGGCCGACTGAATATTGAGCCAGGGTTGGAAGCCGACTTTCAGAGGGTCGGCTGTGGATTCGTGTACGGGTTGTCCTTGTTTGGAGATCTCCTTGTTGTTGTGTTGAAGGCGATGGGCAAGACGCGGAGGGCTTAGCCCGTAGCGGCTTGCCCATCGCGGAGCGTGCTCAGAATGGGTCGGACTCTGCCGGCGCAGAGATCCCTTTGCGCGCCAGCTCGCGGGCCTTGATCCGCTTCTTGGCTGCAGCCGTGCTGCGACTGAATCGGATCGACTCGTTGCCTGTCTCCACGATGTGACAGTGGTGCGTGAGGCGGTCCAGCAGCGCGGTGGTCATCTTCGCGTCGCCGAATACGCTTGACCATTCGGCGAAGTCCAGGTTGGTCGTGATCATCACGCTGGTGTGCTC
Organism: Burkholderiaceae bacterium; assembly: GCA_041396505.1. GTDB lineage: Bacteria > Pseudomonadota > Gammaproteobacteria > Burkholderiales > Burkholderiaceae_C > Hydrogenophaga. The sequence goes on along the minus strand of JAWKYL010000005.1, from coordinate 328 downwards.
GTACAGCTTGCTCAGCAGGTGGAACAGCAACGCCCCGCCGGCCTGGCTGAACGGCAGATAGCCCAGCTCGTCCAGAATGACCAAGTCCATGCGCAGCAGGCTGGTGGCGATCCGACCGGCCTTGCCTTGGGCCTTCTCCTGCTCCAGTGCGTTGACCAGATCCACCGTGGAGTAGAACCTCACCCGCTTGCCGTGCCGGGTGATGCCCGAGACGCCCATGGCCGTTGCTAGGGATGGTGTTCAAAACCCCGGTCAAGCCCGGATGGCGTGAGCGAGTTGCGACCGGAACAATGGCGTCATGACCCAACAAGAACTCGGACTGAACCTG
>JAWKYL010000004.1:492500-688387 GCA_041396505.1 Burkholderiaceae bacterium | reverse complement strand
CCAGGCGGTGGCGGAGGTGTCTGCGGTGCCCGGGCAGTGGATCGCTGGCTACTGGGCGGTGCTCGAAGACCAGATCCGCAACCCGGTCACGCGAGGCGAGAACGCCGGCCGGACCCTGGTGCACGACCATGTGGTCCGGCTTTACCAGCCCGTGGACCCCTGGTCCGGCGACCAGAAGCGGCAGCTGACACTCGATCTGGGCAGTAACCCGGTATTTGACAGAACCCGGGTGGCCTTTGTGGTGACCACCCGGGACGGCCTGCGCCCCTTGCAGGCGGCGAGCCTGATTTGTCCGGCCCCCGATGGGGGAGGGCTTCCCAGCCGGCGCTGACCTGCGATAATCCGCAGGAATGGTTCATCGCCCGCCGGCCGTTCGGTCAGCGGGCGTTTGTTTTTTGGCTGTCCTGATTCCGCCTGCCTGTCCATGACCGACGCCCTGCACACCTCCGCCCTCAAATCCCTGCCGCTGCTGGCCCGCGGCAAGGTGCGCGACAACTACGCCGTGGGCGACGACCGCATCCTCATGGTCGCCTCCGACCGCATCAGCGCCTTCGACGTCATCATGGGTCAGCCCATCCCCGGCAAAGGCAAGCTGCTCACGCAGCTGTCGCTGTGGTGGTTCGACCGGCTCGGTCCCAAGGGTCTGAACATCTGTCCCATCCACCTGACCGGTGATGCCCCCGAGAGCGTGGTGTCGCCCGACGAGGTCGCCCAGGTCGAGGGCCGCTCCATGCTGGTCCAGCGCCTCAAGCCCATTCCGGTCGAGGCCGTGGTGCGCGGCTACCTGGCCGGCAGCGGCTGGAAGGAATACCAGGAAGGCCGTTCCGTCTGCGGCGTCCCGCTGCCCGAGGGCCTGCAGAACGCCTCCCGGCTGCCCGAGCCCATCTACACGCCGGCGGCCAAGGCGGCGGTCGGCGAGCACGACGAAAACATCACCTACGAGCGCACGGTCGAGATGGTCGGCGCCGACATCGCGGCCCAGATCCGCGACAAGGCCATCGCCCTCTACAAGGCCGCCGCCGAAATCGCGCTCGAGCGCGGCATCATCATTGCCGACACCAAGTTCGAGTTTGGCCTGGACAAGAACGGCACCGTGGTCCTGATGGACGAAGTGCTCACACCCGACTCCTCGCGCTACTGGCCGGCCGACCAGTACGCGGTCGGCAGCAACCCGCCCAGCTTCGACAAGCAGTTCCTGCGCGACTGGCTGGAATCCGCCAAAGTCAACGGCCAGCCCTGGGACAAGGCGCCTCCCGCGCCGCGCCTGCCCAAAGCGGTCATCGAGAAGACCGCTGCCAAGTACCAGGACGCACTCACCCAGTTGCTGGGCTGAGGTCTTACCTGGCGAACCCGCCTGCCAGCGCGCCGCGCAGGTAGTCGACGAACGCCGACACCGCCCTCGGCACATGGGGCGAGTAGGGCCGGATCGCGTAGACGTGGCCGGCAAACGGGCCCACCGGCTGCCAGTCGGGCAGCACCTGGATCAGCTTGCCCGAACGCAGGGCGGTCTGGGCACTGAAGTCCGGCAGCAACGCGATGCCCAGCCCTCCCATGGCGGCGTCGCGCAAGGCCTCGCTGTTGTTGGCCGCCAGAGAGAACCGCCCACCTGCACCGTGACGCGGGTCGCCTCCCCGCCGTCACCGTGCCGCCCTCAGCGTCCAGGCGGGCGTTTCCTGCGGGCGCGGGTAGTGCCAGGCAGTTGTGCGCCGGCAAGGTCCGCTGCGGGCTGCGGGGTGTGCCTGGCGCCGCAAGTAGGTGCGCGTGGCCACCAGCACCGACCGGGTTTCGCACAAGACCCATGCCACGTGCGTATCGGGCGGGCGATCGGTGTGGCGGATAGTAGATCGAAACCCTCCGTGGCGATGGACGACAACTGGTCCGACAGATTCCAGCTCGATCCTCACCTGCGGATGCATCCGCAGGAAATCGGCCAGCAGGGGCACGATCTGCTGGCGCGCCAGCGCCACCGGCGCGGTCACCCGCAGCAGCCCTGGGGGCTGTCGCCAGATCGCGCACCTGGGCGACGCCCTGGGCGATCTGTTCGAAGGCACCCGCGTCTGGTCCACCAGCCGCTGTCCGGCCTCGGTCAGTCGCACGCTGCGCGTGGTGCGCTGCACCAGCGCGATACCGGCCAGGCGTTCCAGATCCGCGATGCGCTGGCTCATGGCGGCCTTGCTCGCCCAGCAGGCCGCGGCGGCCGTGTGGGCTACCCTGCTGGGCCAGGATGGTGAGCCAGTGGACGTGGCCCCAGAGTTCGGCGTGGCGTTCGTCTTTCATGGCGTCATTGTTCACCAAACCGAACAATCAATTCAAGTTGCCGGTCTTGCGGGGGCCGGGGGCCGGGGCATAGACTGCCCCACTGACTTCAATGGAGACCCGCCCATGAACGCCCGACAGCCCGCCGTCACCGACATCACCCACTACATCGGCGGCGCCCACGGCGCCGGCACATCCGCCCGCTCGCTGGACGTGACCAACCCCGCCACCGGCGCCGTCACCAGTCCGGGTGATGCTGGCCAACGCCACCGACGTCGGTTCCGCCGTGGCGGCCGCCCCAGGCCTACGCGCCTTTCCCGCCTGGGCCGACACGCCGCCCATCCGCCGCGCCCGTGTGATGTTCAAGTTCCTGGAGCTGCTCAACCAGCACAAGGACGACCTGGCCCGCGCCATCACGGTCGAGCACGGCAGGTCTTCACCGACGCCCAGGGCGAAGTGGCCCGCGGCATCGACATCGTCGAGTTCGCCTGCGGCATTCCGCAACTGCTCAAGGGCGACTTCACCGACCAGGTCTCCACCGGCATGGACAACTGGACCATCCGCCAGCCGCTGGGCGTGGTGGCCGGCATCACGCCGTTCAACACGGTCATGGTGCCCATGTGGATGTTCCCGGTCGCCATCGCCACCAGCAACACCTTCGTGCTCAAGCCCAACCCCACCGATCCGACCCCCAGCCTGCTGATCGCCGACCTGCTCAAGCAGGCCGGCCTGCCCGACGGCGTGTTCAACGTGGTGCAGGGCGACAAGGAAACCGTGGATGCCCTGCTGGTGCACCCGGACGTGAAAGCCATCAGCTTCGTCGGCTCCACGCCCATTGCCAACTACATCTACGAAACCGGTGCCCACCACGGCAAGCGCGTGCAGGCCCTGGGGGGTGCCCAAGAACCACATGGTCGTCATGCCCGATGCCGACCTGGACCAGGCTGTCGATGCCCTGATCGGTGCAGCCTACGGCTCGACGAAGCGAGCGCTGCATGGCGATTTCGGTGGCGGTGCTGGTGGGTGATGTGGCCGAGAAGATCATGCCAAGCTGGTCGAAGGCGCACCAAGCAGCTACACAGGTCCTGGACGGCATGAACCTGGCCGCCGAGATGGGGCCATCGTCACCGAAGCCGCGCGCCAGCGTCAGGTAACTACATCGACGCCGGTGTCAAGGAAGGCGCACAGATGCTGGTCGATGGCCGCGGGTTCGACGGCAGCCGGGCCGGCCAGGGCTGTGACAACGGCTTCTGGCTCGGTGGCACGCTGTTCGACAACGTCACCACCGACGCAGAAGATCTACAAGGAAGAGATCGGCCCGGTCCTCAGCTGCGTGCGCGTGGCCGACTTCGGCGAGGCCGTGAAGCTGATCAACGAGCACGAGTTCGGCAATGGCACTTCCTGCTTTACCCGCGACGGCAACGTGGCGCGCGAATTCGCCCGCCGCATCCAGGTGGGCATGGTGGGCATCAACGTGCCGATCCGGTGCCCCTTGGCCTGGCAGGGCTTCGGCGGCTGGAAGAAGAGCCTGTTCGGTGACATGCACGCCTATGGCGAGGAAGGCGTGCGCTACATAAGCAGAAGTCCATCATGCAGCGCTGGCCGGAGAGCATCGGCAGGGTGCCGAGTTCGTGATGCCGACGGCGAAGTAAACACTTATTGCACGGCTAAGACCGGCCTCGTGGCACGATGGTGTCACGAGGCCGCTCCAGGTGCAGCCGTAGCGCCCGACTCTGAGCAGGCATCTGCCGCCCATGCATCCAGGCCGGTCGTGCCCGCCCGCTTTGACCATTTATTGACAGAGGCGGCTCGAGAAAGCGTTGACCGCTGTGGTTTCCAGGATACGTGAAGGCGTAAATGACGTCGTAGCCGTTGCCCTGCGATCTCCTTGCCATTCGGATACATCACCAACCCAAGCAGACGCGAGTCGGGAGTGCCGTAGCGTACCCATAGCCACCGTCGGTCTGGCTGGGATTTGCTGCCGTTATCACAACCTGGCCATTGCTTTGGATATGCATGGCCTCTGCATTGAAGTTCATGTGGAGGTTCTCGACAAACGTACCGGAAACGTCGAAGCACGCATATTCGCGAGATGCTTTCTGGTAGACGTCCTGTTCTTCATCGCCCCGCCGCCGCCGCATCCCGCCAACCCAGAATCGCCACTGAGACGAGCAAAGAGGCGTTGAATGTTCGGTTCATGAGTCATTCCTCCCAAATTTGGTAAATGTTGATTAAAAAAGTAACGTTTTCAGTCTACCTGATCCATCTGGCTTGAACATAGATGAGCGAAAGTTGCCATTCGACCTGGTCGAAGATTTTGATTTCGAGACAGCACTGATCCACGTCGATGAGCGTCGTGACTATGGCGAGACGCGGTTCGTGGCTTTGGGCTTTCTTCAAAAGCGATTGCACGTCCTGTGCTTCGCTGAAGAGCCTGATGGCATCCGCGTGATCAGCTTCCGCAAAGCCAACTCTCGTGAGGTAAGTCGTTATGCCAAAGTCCAAGCCTCTGATTGATCAGCAGGGGGAAGTCCGCGAACTGTCCATGGCCGATGTCAGGAAAATGCGTCCGGCCTCCGAGACCTTGCCTGCTTCGTTGCAAGCCAGGTTGCGTACCCGTGGTCCGCAAAAAGCGCCCACCAAGGAGCGCATCACCATTCGACTATCGCCTGAGGTCGTACAGCCCTTTCGCGAAACGGGCGATGGCTGGCAAGCCAGACTGGATGCCGCACTAAAGGATTGGCTCAGGACGCATGAGCCGGCCAATGTGGTTTGAGGGCCCCACGTATTCTGGGGACCCTCGCCTGCAAAAAGCCCATATGGCCTATGTCCGGGGTGCAGTGGGTTATGTCGCCACGGCATTTGTGGTCACCCGGGCGTTCTTATCCCTTTGAATCCGTCCAACATGCAGACCAACAACAGTGTCCGTTTCTTCGACGAGCAGTTCCGTCGTCAGGTGGCGTCCGGCGAGCGCGAGTTGAATCCGTTCGAGCGGGCCGCGTTGCCCTACCTGCGTGGCGAGGTTCTGGACTATGGCTGTGGCCTGGGCAATCTGGCGGTCGAGGCCGCACTGCGTGGTTGTTCCGTCACGGCCCTGGACGCGAGCCGTGCGGCCATCACCCATCTGGCGTCGCTGGCACGTGAAGCCGATCTGCCGTTGACGGCCGCCGAGGCGGACCTGCGCCAGCACCAGATAGACGGAGACTACGACGTGATTGCCTGCATCGGTCTGCTGATGTTCTTCGACTGCCCCACGGCCTTTCGCAAGCTTGAGGAACTGCAGGCGCATGTGCGACCATCCGGTGTGGTCGTGGTGAACGTGCTGATCGAAGGCACCACCTTCATGGACATGTTCTCGTCGGAAGGGCATTGCCTTCTCCGTGCCGACGACCTCGTGCAGCGCTTTGCCGGGTGGGAGATACTGTCCAACACGACCGACACCTTTGCGGCCCCCGGGGATACACAGAAGGTCTTTTCCACCGTCATCGCGCGCAAGCCACCGCCCGTGGCTTGAAGGGGCACATGGTGTTCTCCAGTGGCACGGTCGGCGTCAAGGCTGCCCTGTCGGAGTGCGCCTTTGTCGCCGCCTTTGTCGACGCCTTCACCCTTCGCAGCGGACCATGCCGCCGCGGGCAAGGCGATCAGTTCAGCGCCATGCTCAGCTTGCGCCGGTACTTCGAGACCAGCTCTGCCTGCGGGTCTTCCTGCACCGCCGACTTGCCGGACAGCTCGATGCCGCCGGCGCTCTTGCCGGTGGCGGCCGGGTCGGCCTTGGGCTTGGGCGGGGTCATGAGTTCGAGCAGGCCGACGTAGGTCTTGCGCGGGGCCTCGTCGTCCCACTTCTTGTCGCGCATGATGATTTCCAGCAACTCGTCCAGCGCGTCCGGCCATTCGCCCATGGCGATCATCACCCGGCACTTGGCGAAGCGGGTCTCGAAATCGCGCTTGTTCTGGCCGATCAGCTCATCGAATTTCTCCAGCGGCCACTGGCCGCGCGGATCGGTGGCCACGAACTCCAGCGCATTGAGCCACTGGGACAGCGCGTCAAAACGCAGCTGCACCGGAATCTGGGCCAGCGCCGGTGCCAGGGCCGAGGCCGCCTCCGGGAAGCGGCCGTGGCTGATGTACTGCTTGACCAGCTCGAAACGCAGGTCGTCGTTGTCCGGCGACTGGGTCACCGCCTGGGCCAGTTTCTCCAGGGCGTCACCAGTGTCGGCGCCGTCCTGGGCCAGCATCTCCTGGGCTTCCTGCGCCTGGGCCTGGGCGGCCAGGTCGTCTTCGCTGGGCAGGTGCTTGTCCAGGAACTCCTTGATCTGGCCTTCGGGCAGGGCGCCCATGAATCCGTCGACCGGCTGGCCGCCGATCAGCAGCACGCAGGTGGGAATGCTGCGGATGCCGAAGGCCGCCGCCAGCTGCTGCTCCTGATCGGAGTCGATCTTGACCAGCTTGAAGCGGCCGCCGTACTCGGCTTCGACCTTCTCCAGGATGGGGCCGATGACCTTGCAGGGGCCACACCAGGTGGCCCAGAAGTCCACCAGCACCGGGGTGTGCATGGAGGCTTCGATGACTTCGGCTTCGAAATTGGCGACGGTGACGTTGATCATGATGGGGGCGCGTGACAGCGGCCTGCAGTTGGCGGACGGAGGCGGATCGTAAAATCGACACTTTACCGGAGTGCAGCGGGGATTGCCGCTGGTTTCGTCTCCGCCCCGGCCGGTCCGCCCGGTCTCCCCAGAGAGCCTTGCCATGAGTGACATCCAGGTGGGCGTGGTCATGGGTTCCAGCAGCGACTGGGACACCATGCAGCATGCCGTTCAGATTCTGCAGGACTTTGGCATCCCTCACGAGGCCCGTGTCGTCTCGGCGCACCGGATGCCCGATGACATGTTCGCCTACGCCGAGGCGGCCGCCGGCCGTGGCCTGAAGGCCATCATCGCCGGCGCGGGCGGCGCCGCGCACCTGCCGGGCATGCTGGCGGCCAAGACGGTGGTGCCGGTGCTTGGCGTGCCGGTGGCCAGTCGCCACCTGCAGGGTGTCGACTCGCTGCACAGCATCGTCCAGATGCCCAAGGGCATCCCGGTCGCAACCTTTGCCATCGGCGCCGCCGGCGCGGCCAACGCAGCCCTGTTCGCGGTCGCCATGCTGGCCGGTCAGGACCCCGCCCTGCGCCAGACCCTGGAAGCCTTCCGGGTCGCCCAGACCGAGTTGGCCCGTGGCATGACCCTCCCGCCCGCAAACTGAGCCGTAGTCCGATGACCGCCAAGACCTTGCTGCCCGGCGCCATGTCCGACCGTGGCCAGCCCATGACCCTGGGTGTGATGGGGGGCGGCCAGCTGGGCCGCATGTTCGTGCAGGCCGCGCAGGCCATGGGGTATTTCACGGCCGTGCTTGATCCCGATCCGGCCAGTCCGGCCGGTCTGGTGGCGCACTGGCACATCGACACCGCCTACGATGACGAGCAGGGCCTGGCCCAGCTGATGCAGCGCTGCGACGCCATCACCACCGAATTCGAGAACGTCCCTGCCCCCGCCCTCGTCACGCTGGGGGCGCACCGGCCGGTGGCGCCGTCGGCCAGTTGCGTGGCGGTGGCCCAGGACCGCATCCAGGAAAAGGCGCATTTCGTGCAGTGCGGCCCCATCAGTGGCGTCTACCCCGCACCCTGCGCCGCCATCGAGACCCCCGAGCTGCTGGCCGCCGTGCCGGACGACCTGTTGCCGGGCATCCTCAAGACCGCCCGCCTGGGCTATGACGGCAAGGGGCAGCTGCGGGTGCGCACGCGTGAGGAGCTGGCCGCCGCCTGGGAGCAACTGGGCCGCGTGCCCTGTGTGCTGGAAAAGCTGATGCCGCTGCAGGCCGAGTGTTCGGTCATCGTGGCCCGTGGGGCCGACGGGCAGGTGATGGCCTTCCCGGTGCAGAAGAACACGCACCACGACGGCATCCTGGCGATCACCGAGGCATACGAAGGCGCTGTGCCGGCCGAACTGGCGGCGCGTGCACAGGCCAGCACGGTGGCCATTGCCCACCACCTGAACTACGTCGGCGTGCTCTGTGTCGAGTACTTCGTCATCGACAACGGTGCCGGTGGCCAGGACCTGATCGTCAACGAGATGGCCACACGTCCGCACAACAGTGGCCATTACACCCAGAACGCTTGCAACATCTCCCAGTTCGAGGCCCAGGTGCGTGCCCTGACCGGCCTGCCGCTGCCCCAGCCACGCCAGCACAGCCCGGCCATCATGGTCAACCTGCTGGGTGACCTCTGGTTCGACCCCAACGGCGTGCGCGGCCAGGCCAGCGAACAGCCGGTCTCGCCACCCTGGGCGCAAGTGCTGGCGCTGCCCGGCACCCACCTGCACCTGTATGGCAAGCTCAGCGCGCGTCAGGGTCGCAAGATGGGGCACCTGAATATCACCGGCGACTCGGTCGCCCAAGTGCGCGAGACGGCCACCAGCGTCCTGGCCCTGCTGGGCCTGCCGCCGCTGCAATGACCCGCCCATGCCGCTGACGCTGCCCGCCACCGATCCGGCTGCAGTCGAGGCTGCGGCTCTGCGCTTGGCGGACGGCGGCCTGGTGGGCATGCCCACCGAGACGGTGTATGGCCTGGCGGCCGATGCCGGCAACGCGAGCGCCGTGCAGGGCATCTTCCGCACCAAGGGCCGGCCCAGCGACCACCCGCTGATCGTCCACATACCGTCCGCAGAAGACGGCGACTGGCGTGCCGACGTGGCGCCGTTTGCGCGCGACGTGCCCGAGTTTGCTGTCCGCCTGATGAAGACCTTCTGGCCAGGCCCGCTGACCCTGATCCTGCCGCGCCGGCCCGAGGTGGCGGCGGTGGCGGCCGGGGGCCAGGACTCGGTGGGCATCCGCTGCCCGTCGCACCCGGTGGCCCAGGCCCTGCTGGTGGCTGCTCGCGCCCATGGCGTGATGGGCGTGGCTGCGCCCAGCGCCAACCGCTTTGGCCGCGTCAGCCCGACCACCGCTGGCCACGTGGCCGATGAATTCGGGGATCTGGACGATGGGCAGTTGCTGATCCTGGATGGTGGCGCCTGTCCGGTGGGCATCGAGTCGACCATCGTCGACTGCTCGCGCGGGACGCCGGTGCTGCTGCGTCCCGGGATGATCACCCCGCAGCAACTGGCTGCCGCCTGTGGCCAGGTGGTTCAGGGCCGCGACGACGCCGCGCCGCGCGCATCCGGCACGCTCGAGTCGCACTACGCGCCGAGCGCCAAGGTCCGTCTGATGAGCGGGCAGCAGCTGCAGGCCGCGCTGGACCTGCTGGGCGTCGATGCGAAACACATCGCGGTTTACGCACGAACGTCGCTCAGGGCCGCCCGGGGCGTGACGCTGCGCCCCATGCCGGACGATGCAGCGCAGGCCGCCCAGGATCTGTTTGCGGCGCTGCGCGAGCTGGACGCCACCGGCGTGCGCCTGATCTGGGTGGAAACGCCGCCAGGCGGCGCCGAGTGGGATGGCGTGCGCGACCGCCTGCAACGCGCGTCCGCCTGAGCGCTCGCCGGGCAGTCCGTGGCGGGGGCCTCAGTCCCGGATGGCGGCCACCCAGTCGATCAGGGCATCCAGCGCCGGGCGGGCCTGCGGAGCCCGGTCGTGGTTGACGATCGCGACCACGGCATAGCGCTGACCATTGGCGGCCATCACATAGCCGGCCACCCCGGTGACGTCGCGCAGGGTGCCGGTCTTGAGCCAGGCGTTGCCGCGGGCCAGGCTGCCAGGCGCCCGCGCATAGCGGGTCGCGGTGCCATTGACCCCGGCCAGCGACAGTGACTGCACGAAATGCGCGCCGTTCGGATGGGCTGCGGCATGGCGAAGCAGGGCGCCCAGGGCGTCGGCGGTCACGCGGTCGACGCGCGAGAGGCCGGCGCCGTTTTCCATCACCGGCGGCGGCAACCGGGTGCCCAAGGTGCGCCGCCACCACTGGGTGACCACCTCGCGGGCACTTTCGAAGCGGCCGGTCCGGCTGGGCGTCGGTGCGGGTGTCAGTCGGTCGGCCAGCCGGCTTTCGGTGACGGCCGGCGTGGGCGGCAGCCGGCCCAGGGTCAGGAAGACCTGCTGGGCCATCACGTTGTTGCTCCACTGGTTGACGTCGGTGATGATCTCCGACAACGGCAGCGAGGGCGCTTCCAGCAGCAGGTGGGCATCGGGCGGTGTCGACCCCGGTCGGACGCGGCCGGTGATGGAGCCGCCCGTGGCCCGCCACAGGCCTTCCATGGCGCGGGCGGCGTAGCTGTCAGGGTCCTGGTAGGCCACCGGCCACTCGCGCTCGCCACAGCTTTGCGGATAGCTGCCCTCGAATCGGATCTGGCTGGCGTCGTCGAAACGGGCCCGCAGCGCGCCGCGCCAGTCGCCGCAGGCCCGGCGGGACAGGGGCACGGTGGCGTCGATGGCCAGTCCCTCCATCGGGGGTTCGCTGCGCACATGCGCAACGCGGGCGCCGAAATCGGGCGCGAAATGCAGCACCACCGACTTGAAGTTGACCAGCAGTGCATCCGGCGCGGCGTTGTAGGGCCGAAGCGCCTCGCCGTCGAAGGCGGCCGGGTCGTGGGGCGGCAGGTCGAAGGCGCCGTGGTCCAGCACCATGTCGCCCAGGATGACCCGCACGCCCATCTCCTGGAGCCGGACAAAGGTTGCTTCCAGCCGTTCCAGCACCAGCTTCGGGTCGCCGCTGCCGCGCACGTACAGGTTGCCTCGCAACACGCCGTCGACCACCTCGCCGTCGGTATGGAACCCGGTGTTCCAGGTGTAGTCCGGGCCCAGCATATCGAGCGCCGCATAGGTCGTCACCAGCTTCATGACCGAGGCGGGGTTGACCTCCATGCCCGCCTGGTAGCGCAGGCGTTCCATGGCCGGGCCGTCGGCCGCCACGACCAGGGCCGACAGGGCCTCTTCGGGAACGTCCGCCCGGTGCAGCGCCACACGCACCGGGGCCGGTAGCTGGAGGGCGGCCGACAGGGCGCACCCGGGCAGGCCCAGCAAGGCCAGCCCGAGCACACTGCCCGACAGCGCCAGCCGCACACGGCGGGTCTGCCGGCGAAGGGGGGCGAGGCAAGGTAGTGGCATGGTCCCTGTCATTATGGCCAGATGCCTGTCCAGGTGGACGCGCTGGCCGATAATCGACCCATGTCCGATTCCCTGCCGGTCCATGCTGCCGCGACGGCGACCGCCCCGACCTCCCCGACGACCCTGCGCTTCCTGGCCATCGAGACCAGCACCGACCGCATGAGCGTGGCCCTGGGCAGCGGCTGCCCGGGCGCGCCGGTCTGGCACCACCGGGGCGATGGCGGCGCCCAGGCGTCGACCGGTCTGCTGCCGGCGGTGCAGTCCCTGCTGGATGCCGCCGGCTGGCCCCTGGCCTCGCTGGATGCGATCGCCTTTGGCCGTGGCCCGGGCGCGTTCACCGGCCTGCGCACCGCCTGCTCGGTGGCGCAGGGGCTGGCCTTCGGGGCCGGCCTGCCGGTGCTGCCGGTCGACACCTTGCTGGCGCTGGCCGAACAGGCCCGCAGCGCGTGTCTGGCCTCTGCCCAGCCGGAGCCCAAAGTGGTGGTGGCCCTGCTGGACGCCCGCATGGACGAAATCTACGTGGCACCCTACCGGCGCGATGCCGGTGCCTGGGTGGCTCTGGCCGATGCCCGCCTGTGCCGCCCGGAGACCCTGGCCGATTACCTGGCGCCCTGGTGGCCGCCGGGGGGCGGACTGCTGGCAGGCAATGTGTTCGAGGTCTATGGCGAGCGCCTGGCCGGGCTGCCGCCGCAGCGAATGGACGTCCTGCCCGATGCCGACGCCGTGTTGCGGCTGGCGCCGGGCCTGATGGCGTCCGGTGCCGCCGTGCCGGCGCGCGAGGCACAACCCCTGTACGTGCGGGACAAGGTGGCACAGACCACCGCCGAACGCGAACAGCTGGCCGCCGTGGCGGCGGGAGCGCAGGCATGACCGTGCTCCACCCGTCAGGCCGGGGTGTCGACGCCGGCGCGTGGATCTCGCCCGGCACACCGGTGCATGACCGCCGGGTGGTCTTCGAACCCATGACGGCGGCCGATCTGGATGTCGTGTGCGAGCTGGAGAAGCGGGCCTACGCCCATCCGTGGTCGCGCCGCCACTTCCAGGACTCGCTCGGAGCCGGCCACCCGGTCGTGATGCTGCTGGGCGAGGCGGGTCCGGACGAGGAGGCCATGGCCGGCCGGCCCGGCCAGGTGCTGCTGGGGTACATGGTGACCATGCGGGGCGTGGACGAGGTGCACCTGCTCAACATCACGGTCTCGCCGGACCACCGCCGCCAGGGCTGGGCCCGCCTGCTGCTGGAGGCGCTGGCGCTCTGGTCGCGCGGCCAGGGGGCACAGTGCGTGTGGCTGGAGGTGCGCGAGAGCAACGCGCCGGCCCACGCGCTCTACGAGGCCTCCGGCTTCACGCGGGTGGGCGTGCGCAAGGACTACTACCCGGACGGACACCGGGGACGGGAGGCCGCCATCGTCATGAGTCTGCGCCTGGATGAACCCGGCGGGGAGCGCGCCGCATGACGCCGGACTCCTGGGTGGCCGAACTGGACGCACGCCAGCGTGCCATGCTGGCCGAAATGGGTGTGCGTGTCTGGGCGCCGAAGGCCGGGCCGGTCGCCGCGCCTGTCGACACCGTGCTCCCTGCGGTCGCCGAACCCGTGCAGACCGTGGCCGCACCGGTCCCCGCAGCGCCCGCTGCGCGCACACCTGCCGTGCAGGCCCCGGTGGCTGGCGCGCCAGTAGATGTGCCGGTCAAGGTGCCAGTACGTGCGCCGGTTCACCTGCCGGATCTCGGCCAGATGGACTGGGCGACGCTGCGCGAAACCGTGGCCGGCTGCCAGGCCTGCAGCCTGTGTCGAAACCGCACGAACACGGTTTTCGGTGTGGGCGACCTGTCGGCCGACTGGATGGTGGTGGGTGAGGCGCCGGGCGAGGATGAGGACCGCCAGGGTGAGCCCTTTGTGGGGCCGGCCGGCCAGCTGCTCGACCGGATGTTGCAGGCGGTGGGACGCAGCCGGCAGGGGCAGGGCGGACAGGGTGTCTACATCGCCAACGCGCTCAAGTGCCGGCCACCGGCCAACCGCAATCCCAGGCCGGACGAAATCGCACAGTGCGCGCCCTATGTCCTGCGCCAGGTGGAGCTGCTGCGTCCTCGGCTGATCCTGGCCATGGGGCGTTTCGCCGTCCAGGCCTTGCTGGGAAGCACCGAGCCCATCGGGCGGCTGCGTGGCCGGGTGCACCAGCACCAGGGCATCCCGGTCATTGTCACGTACCACCCGTCCTACCTGCTGCGAACCCCCATCGACAAGCGCAAGGCCTGGGCCGACCTGTGCCTGGCCATGGACACGGCCGATCAGCCGGCCTGATCGGCGGTCACCGGTCCCGCATGAGCCGTTCCACCGGCGCCAGCCAGTCCAGTTCGCTGGCGCGCAGGCCGAGGCGACGGGCCCCGTCCAGGGTGTAATGCGAGTGGTCGAACAGGGTCTTGCCCAGATCGTCCGAGACGCCCAGGCAGCGCTGCGAGGCCTCATCACACATCAGCCGCTCCTTGTCCAGCACGATCACCTGGTGTGACCGGGCCCACTGGCGCAACTGCGCGTTGGTGCTGTCGATCTGGCTGCGCGAGGCGCGGGCTTCGTGGTATCGGCGGTTGATCCGCGCGGCCAGCTGGGCGGGCGACTCGGGCGTCGCCCCCCGATTCCCGAGCAGGGCATGATGGAGAATCATGACGTCGGCAATCGTCTTGTCGTGCAGCAGCTCGAATTCGGGGGCTGCCGATGCGACCACGGTTCGCTTCCCGTCGGCCTGGGTGCGCGCATGGAGCACGTCCAGGCCCTGCAGATCGGGTCGTCTGGCGCCGGAGCCCGGACACGTGCGCTCGCTCCAGCGGGTCGACACCAGGATCACGTCGGCCGCCTGGTACGAGGGCGAAGCGAACAGAGGGGATGACGGCTCCAGGCAGGCCATCTGCAGTCCGTAGCGCGCGAACTCGAACGACGGGAACCGTTCCCGGTTCAGGTAGAGCATGTTGAACGTGTCCTTGGCATGCGAGTTGCCGATGACCAGTACCTTGATGGTGCGGGCATCGGCGCTGAACCGGTTGACCTGGTCCGAGGCATTGCCCGCCACCTTGTAGCGCGGGTTCTGCTGGAGGGTTCGCAGGGGCGTCCATGTCTGCACCTGCAGTTTGCGGTTGTCCGGTTCGTAGGCGGGCAGGCGCCCGATGGACTGGGCTACCCGGGCGGGAAACCCGGCGCCGGCATACAGGACCCAGCCTGCCAGCGTGAACACGGCGGAACCGGCCAGCGCCAGCACCAGCACGCGCCGGATCGACAGGTGCCTGGCTCCATGCCGTGCGGGGGTCTCCACGAAGCGCCAGGACAGAAAGGCCAGGCCGACACAGCCCGCGATGAGCAGGGCCCAGGCGAGGCCGCCCGACGGTTCCAGCTCGACATGCCTGTAGAAGGCGAAAACCGGCTGATGCCAGAGGTACAGGCTGTAGCTGATCAGGCCGATGCCGACCGCCGGCCGGGTGCCCAGCAGCCGCCCGACCGGATCCCGTGGCGAGGCGTACAGGATGACCAGTGCGGCGCCCAGGGTCGGGGCCAGTGCGAACAGGCCGGGAAACGGCGTCTGCTCGTCGTAGAAAACGACGCTGCCCAGGATGGCCAGCAAACCCAGGAAGGCCAGCACGCTGCGCCATCGGGGATGCGGGTCCAGGCGCAGCCCGCGTCCTGCGTACAGGGCGATCAGGCTGCCGATGGCCAGCTCCCAGGCCCGTGCATGGGGCAGGAAGAACACCGCGGTCGATGCCTGGGCTGCCTGCACGCTGGCCAGCAGCAGGCTGCCCAGGGCCAGGGTGGCAATCGCTGCGGTCCGCCAGTGCCGTAGCGAGCCACGGCTGAGCCACCACAGGAGTGCAGGGAAGAACAGGTAGAACTGCTCCTCGACCGACAGGCTCCAGGTGTGCAGCATGGGGTTGAGTTCGGCCGCCGAATCGAAGTAGCCGTCGCGCAAGGCGAACAGCAGGTTCGATCCGAACAGGGCCGTGGCCAGGACACTGGCACCGAAGTCCGCCAGGTCCGTTGGCAGCAGGATCAGCCAGGCGGCGGGCAGGCAGGCCGCCATGACCAGGAACAGCGCCGGCAGGATGCGGCGCGCCCGCCGTGCATAGAAACGGGCCAGCGACAACGACTGGCTGCCGATGTCATTCAGCAGGATCTGGGTGATCAGGTAGCCGCTGATGACGAAAAAGACATCCACCCCGACAAAGCCGCCGCCAAACCCGGGCACACCTGCATGAAACAGGACCACGGGCAGCACGGCCACGGTCCTCAGGCCGTCGATCTCCCGGCGGTAGGCGAGGCCGCTGCTCATGCGCTTCGACCCGGCGCCGACCTGCCCAGCACGGCCAGGATGGCCACCACCACCAGCGCCACGGCCGCCCAGTCCTGCCAGTGCAGCACCTCGCCCAGCCACCAGGCGCCGCTGAACACCCCCAGCACAGGAATGAACATCACCGACAGCGTCGAGGCAATCGGGGGCAGGTTGCGGGCCAGCGAGAACCAGGCGACCTGGGCAAAGGCGAACACGCCCAGCGCGTTGTAGACGATGGCCAGCCAGACCGTGGGCGTGGGCGTGTGCCATCCGGACCGCTCGAACAGCACGGCCATCAGGCTCATCCACAGGGTGGTCAGCAGCGTGATCCAGAAGGCCAGCGCCAGCGTCGGATGGGGAATGCGGGTGCGCCGCATCAGCTGGGTGCCCAGGGCCCAGGCCACGGCAGCCATGAGCATGAGGGCCACGCCCTGGGGCCGGCCGGTCAGGGTGGTGATTTCATGCCAGAGCAGCAGCAGGACACCCAGCGCCGCCGCCGCCACGCCAAGCCAGGCACGCCCTGTCAGCTTCTGGCCAAACCAGAACGCGCCCACCAGGGCCGAGAACACCGGCATGGTGTAGCCCAGGATGGCGGCCCGGCCGCTGGAGAGCGAGGCCACCGCCAGGATGGCCAGGGTGTGCCAGATCAGCATGTTGAACACCGTCAGCAGCACCAGCTCGGGCCAGTGCCGCCGGTCGATGCGAAACGGCACTTTCTGCCAGACCAGCACGGCGGCCAGCACGGGCAGGCCGATCCACATGCACAGGGTGCGGAAGGTCAGCGGCGGAAAACCCGTGACGCCCAGCTTCATGATGGGCCAGTTGATGCCCCAGACCAGGGTGATCAGGACGAGCAGGGACAGTTGCTGGCGCGAGAGGGCATGCATGGCGGCCGATGGTATCCGGAGTCGGGGCGGCCGTCGTGCAGGGAGGCATTCATCCTCCTATACTGGCGCGTCACACCAACCGGACGGAGGGACGCAAGATGATGGACTGGGTCAGGAAGGTCTATGGCAAGTACGCCGACTTCTCCGGGCGCGCGCGCCGCAAGGAGTACTGGTTCTTCGTGCTGTTTTTCATTCTGGTGCTCATCGGGTTGACCATCGTGGATACCCTGCTGGGCACCTACAGCGAGACCCGGCAGGTCGGGCTGTTCGGCGGTGTGTTCTGGCTCGGTTCGCTCCTGCCCTCGCTGGCCGTTGGCGTGCGCCGCCTGCACGACATCGGGCGCAGCGGCTGGTGGCTGCTGTTGATGATTCTGCCGCTGATCGGGCCCATCGTGCTGCTGGTGTTCGCGGTGCTGGACAGCCAGCCGGGCGACAACCGGTTCGGCCCCAACCCGAAGACGCAGAACGGCTGAGGCGGTTCCGGCCGGCGACGGGTCGGCACGTAAAATCGGCGGCATGAGCTTTCTCGACATGCTGCGCGGCGCCGAGCGCCAGAACCGGTCCCTGCTGTGCGTGGGCCTCGACCCCGATCCGGCGCGCTTTCCGTCGGACCTCAAGGGCGATGCCACGCGCATCTATGACTTCTGCGCAGCCATCGTCGATGCCACGGCCGACCTGGTGATCGCCTTCAAGCCCCAGATCGCCTATTTCGCGGCGCACCGTGCCGAGGACCAGCTGGAGCGGCTGATGCAGCACATGCGCGCGGTGGCGCCCCAGGTGCCGGTCATCCTGGATGCCAAGCGGGGCGACATCGGCAGCACGGCCGAACAGTACGCCATCGAGGCGTTCGAGCGCTACGGCGCCGACGCCGTGACGCTTTCGCCCTTCATGGGGTTCGATTCCGTGCAGCCGTACCTGAAATACGAAGGCAAGGGCGCCTTCCTGCTGTGCCGCACCTCCAATCCGGGTGGCGACGACCTGCAGAACCAGCACCTGGCATCGGTCGAAGGCCAGCCACGGCTGTACGAACATGTGGCCCGCCTGGCACAGGGACCGTGGAACCTCAACGGCCAGCTGGGCCTGGTGGTGGGCGCCACCTATCCCGCCGAGATCGAGCGCGTGCGCGAACTGGCCCCAACCCTGCCGCTGCTGATTCCCGGTGTGGGGGCGCAGGGTGGCGATGCGGTGGCCACGGTGCGCGCCGGCTATCGTGCCCGGGACGGCGTCAGCACCGGCCCGGTGATCGTCAACAGTTCGCGTGCCGTGCTCTACGCCTCGTCCGGCGACGACTTCGCATCCGCCGCGCGTCGCGAGGCCGAACGCACCCGCGAGATGCTCGAAGCGGCCCGGGCGGCCTGATGCATGCCCGGTGACGCCCATGCGACAACGCAGGGGGCGACAGATCCGGGCAGCATCCCTACCATGCGCCGACGACCGAAGCGGCCGAGCCTGAAAGGAAATCGCGCATGAAGCTGTATGTCTCGCCACGCGCGCCCAATCCGCGCCGGGTTCTGATGTTCCTGGTGGAAAAGCAGGTGCAGGGCCTGACACTGGTCAACATCGACCTCAATGCGCAGGAGCACAAGACCGACGCTTATCGGGCCAAGAGTCCGCTGGCGCGGGTGCCCGCCCTGGAGCTGGACGACGGTCGGGTGCTGACCGAGACCCGGGCCATCTGCACCTACCTGGAAGGCCTGTACCCGCAGCCCAACCTGATGGGACGCGACGCCACCGAGCGGGCGTTCATCGAGATGGCCGACCGGCGGGTCGAGTGGTATTTCATGCTGCCCATCGCCAACTGCGTGCGGCACACCCATCCTGGTCTGGCACCACTGGAACAGCCGCAGTTTCCCGAGTTCGGTCAGTCGCAGGCGGCCAAGGTGCGCGAGACCGCTGCCTGGCTCGACGCCGAGCTGCAGCGCCAGCCCTGGGTGGCCGGCGAGCGCTTCACCATTGCGGACATCACCGCTTTCTGCGCCCTGGAGTTTGCACGCCTGATGCGGTTCAAGGCGGGGAGCGAGGGCTTTGCGGCGCTGCAGGCCTGGCACGAGCGGGTGGCCGCCCGACCCAGTGCCCTCGTCTGAACGCCGGTCCGGCCACCGGGCCGGCTACAGCGGAGCCGGACGCGTACTGTCGTATTGCGCGCGGGCGCTGGTGGCCAGCGCCATTTCGCCCGGCGTCTCGGGTGTCCATGTGTCGACCTGAATGGGGCGTCCGCTGGCGTCGACGGCCACCAGCACCACCAGGGCTTCCGCTGTCTTCTCCATCCGGTCGTTGCGCAGGTCGCCGCTGACCAGCTCGACCGTGATGTTCATGTTGGTCTCGCCCGTGAAGGCCAGACGGGCCCGGGCCTCGACCAGGTCACCCGCCTGGACCGCGCGCTGGAACCGGATGCTGCTGGTGTAGACGGTGCGGCAGGTGCCACGGGCCCAGGACGTGGCACAGGCCAGTGCCGCATCCTCCATCCACTTCATCACGGTCCCGGCGTGTACATGACCGCCTGGGCCGGCATGGATGGGTTCCACGAGAAAACGCAGCGTGATCGAGGACATGCTCTCCCCCAGTTTGGGCATCGGCCACGGCCGGACGGCGCCTTGGTGGGGCGCATTTTTTGGGCCATTGTGGTCTGGCCCGGGGCATTTGCCAAGGGGTGCCTTGACAACCCGGGGGCGCAGCGCCTTCAGCGTGGCGCCGGGAGCTTGAGCAACTGGCGCTCCAGCCGGGGCAGGTGAGCCAGTCCCTCGCGTGTGAGGGCCTCGATCTGGGCCAGCACCGGCGCCGGATCGGCCACCGGGCAGGCGGCGAGCATCTGGCGCGCCTGGTCGAGGTCATTCAGATGGCCGAGTCGGTCCTGCACCTGCGACAACCCCGACAACCCGTCGCGTCGCACGGAGGCGGGCAACAGGTCGCCCAGGAAACCTGTGGCATAACGCAGACGCTTGACGGCGATGCGCAGTTCGTGGCGGGCCTCGGGGCCGGCGCTCAGGGCCTCGCGGGTCTGCTCCAGCAGGCGACGGTGGGGCACCGCCAGGGCATCGATGGCCCATGCGCCGACCGTTGTCCTGTCCCGGCGCCGTGCCGGCGGCAAGGCCATGATGCCGTGCATGAACGCCAGCAGGGCCCGGGTGTGTCCGGGATTCTCGAGCGCCGCCCGGGCGCGCCGATGGGCGGCTTCCCGCTGGTCGTGTATCCAGTCTGACCAGCGCGTCGCGTCGGCAGGCGGGCAGGGCGCCAGCAGGATGGGCTGCAGTTCGTTGACCAGCACATCCCAGTTGCGGGGTTCGCCCAGATGCGATGCCGCCTCGCGCCAGACGGCCGACCAGTGGGCGGCAAAGCGCCGCGGCAGCCAGGGCGCGAACAGGCGCAACCCGGTTCTCAGGCGTCGCAGGGCCACCCGCGCCTGGTGCACGAACTCGGGATCCGCCTGGGCGTGGGCCGGGTCCATTTCAAGCCACGGGACCGTGTTGGCCTGCAGTTGCGCCACGCAGGCGAGAGCGGTGCTGCGCCAGGCTTCAAGGGGATGGATGTCGGCTTGCAGCGTGTGTGGCGTGGCGGTCGCCGCTTGGGGCGTCTGGCCGGTGAACAGCATCAGCCCGCGTGCGGCCTTGCTGCGGTCGTCGGGGTGCAGCCAGATGCCGGGTCCGTCACCACCGTCAGGGCCGAGCGACAGGGTGTGGGCCAGGTCGAGCAGGTCACTGGCCTCGCCGTCCTTGAGTTCCAGTTCCAGTTCGAGCAGGGCTTGTCGCCGGGCGGGTCGCCCGCCACCGGCGTCCGTGCTGATGTCGCCCTGGTCCAGGGCGACTTCGATCCGGGACTGGCCATGGACCAGTACCCACTGTCGCCGCTGGAAGTGGGTGTGGAAGAGTGGCACCAGCCGGGATCGCATGGCCATCAGGCGTTGTGCCAGATCGGGGTCGGTGACGATGTCCGCCATGTTCAGGGCACCGGCCCGGCTCGGGGCTTCCCATTCCTGGCGCTGGCTCAGTCCCCCCGCCGAATGGCCTGCCGTCTTGACGGTCAGCCAGGTGCGACGTCCGATCTGGCGTTCGCGAACGGCGATGCGTTCGCGCATCAGGTCTTGCGAGGGGGTGTCGAAATAGGTGTTGCGCAGGTGGCGCACGAGCGGCGGCTGCGCCTGCAGCAGCGGGTGGGCCAGCAGCCGGGGCAGGTCGACGGCATGCAGGCTCAGTTTGAGTTCGGTTTCCGTGGCCATGGGGTCTGGATGGCGAAAGGGACAGGCGCGCGCCCGGGGTGCCGAGTCTGCCATTTTTGACTTGCCGCATCTACCGCGCCGGGGTGGGGGCCGGCAACCCGATAAGATGCGCGCATGCGATGGCCTGCCCCCCGATTCCTGCTCCTCGTGTTTCCTGGTGTTTTTGCCACGGTGGGCACGGCTTCCAGCCAGACCTTGCCGGAGGGCGATGCCAGCCGTGAATACCTGATCGGCGCCTCACTGGAGTCCAGTGCCGGCCATATTGGTGACGGCAAGCGCAGCCTGAGTCTCAGGCCGGTGTGGTATTTCCAGCTGGGCCCGGTCCGGGTCTCGCGTTCACGGGCCAGCACGCTGCTGGGTACCGGTCGCAAGTCGGGCGAAACCGGCCTGAGTGCCGACCTGCTGTCGCGCAACGACTGGCGCATTGGCGCGTCGCTGCGCTGGGACAATGGCCGAACCTTCGAGAATGACCCCGTGTGGCGCGGCCTGCCCGACATCCGGACCACGGTGCGCGGCCGGGTGTCGGTGCGCCGTCCGCTGGGCGAGCGCTGGGGCTGGGGCGCCAGCCTCGACCAAGACCTGCTCGGACGCGACGGTGGCATGCGCCTGAACACGGGCCTGAACTACACGCTGCCGGTGTCCGATCGCACCCGATGGGACATCGGTGCCTCGATGGGCTGGGGCAACGCCCGCTACATGGACACCCATTTCGGCATTTCGCCGACAGGCGCGGCTGCGGTGAATGCCGCCCCGTACCAGCCCGGGGGCGGCATGGAGGGGCTGCAGCTGAGCTGGAATGCCAGTACTGCGCTGGGCGAGCACTGGGTGATGTTCGGTGGCATCGGTGTCTCCAGGCTACTGGGCGATGCCGCCCGCAGCCCCCTGGTGTCCCGCCGGTTCACCACCGGCGTCACCTTCGGCCTGGCCTACCGCGACCGGCGCTGAGGTCCGGTCCGGCGCTCAGCGCTCCAGCAAGCGGGCCAGATAGCGTCCGGTGTGGCTGGCCTGGCAGGCGGCCACCGCTTCAGGCGTGCCTTCGACCACCACCGTGCCGCCGCCGTTACCGCCCTCGGGACCCATGTCGATCAGCCAGTCGGCGGTCTTGATGACGTCCAGGTTGTGCTCGATCACCACAATGGTGTTGCCGGCATCGCGCAGCTGGTGCACGACTTTGAGCAGCAGCTCGATGTCGGCGAAGTGCAGGCCGGTGGTCGGCTCATCCAGGATGTAGAGGGTGCGCCCGGTGTCGCGCTTGGACAGCTCCAGGGCCAGCTTGACGCGCTGGGCTTCGCCGCCGGAGAGGGTGGTGGCACTCTGGCCCAGCTGGATGTAGGACAGGCCGACGTCCAGCAAGGTCTGCAGCTTGCGGCTGAGGGCGGGCACGGCGCTGAAGAAGTCGGCTGCCTGCTCGACCGTCATGTCCAGGATCTGCGCAATGTTGCGCCCCTTGTACTGCACCTCCAGCGTCTCGCGGTTGTAGCGTCGGCCATGGCAGACCTCGCAAGGCACGTAGACATCCGGCAGGAAGTGCATTTCCACCTTGACGACACCGTCGCCCTGGCAGGCCTCACAGCGGCCACCGGCCACGTTGAAGCTGAAACGGCCGGGCCCGTAGCCGCGCTCGCGTGCCGTCGGCACCTCGGCCATCAGCTCGCGGATGCCGGTGAACAGGCCGGTGTAGGTGGCCGGGTTGCTGCGCGGTGTGCGGCCGATCGGGCTCTGGTCGACGTTGATGACCTTGTCGAAGTGCTCGATGCCCTCGATGGCATCGTGCCCGGCCGGTTCGTCGTGCGAACGATAAAGCGTGCGCGCCACTGCGGCATACAGGGTGTCGTTGACCAGGGTCGACTTGCCCGAGCCGGAGACGCCGGTCACGCAGGTCAGGAGGCCCACCGGGAAGGCCACATCCACACCCTTGAGGTTGTGCCCGCGAGCCCCACGCACGCGAATGGCCTGCAGGTCGCCCAGGGTGGCCTCGTGGGCGGCCTGCCGTTCGGCGCGCCGTTCCGCGGCCGCACTGCGGGGAAACCGGGACTTGGCCGGCGCCGGCGCAGGAGCGGCTTGCAGCACAGGCAGCCAGGGCGTGCGCCGCGCGGGCACCGCGATCTGGCGGGCCCCGCTGATGTACTGCCCGGTCAGCGACCCCGGGTCGGCCATGACCTGCGCGCAGGTGCCTTGCGCCATCACCCGGCCTCCATGCACACCAGCGCCCGGCCCGATGTCGATGACATGGTCGGCCGTGCGGATCATGTCCTCGTCGTGCTCCACCACCAGCACGGTGTTGCCCAGGTCGCGCAGGTGCTGCAGCGTGCCGATCAGGCGGTCGTTGTCGCGCTGGTGCAGGCCGATGCTCGGCTCGTCCAGCACATACATCACGCCGGTCAGGCCGCTGCCGATCTGGCTGGCCAGCCGGATGCGCTGGGCCTCGCCGCCGGACAGCGTCTCGGCGCTGCGGTCCAGGCTCAGGTAGTTCAGGCCGACGTCATTGAGGAACCGCAGGCGCTGGCGGATCTCGTTGACCACGCGGGCAGCGATCTCGCCCTTGGCCCCCTGCAGTTCGAGGCGCTGGAAATAGTCCAGCGCTTCGCCCAGGGTGACGTGGCTGACCTTGTAGATGGGCTGGCGCTGTTCCCCTTCGCCCACGAAGACGTGCCGTGCCTCCTTGCGCAGCCGGGTGCCGGCGCATTCGGGGCAGGGATGGGTGCTGCGGTAGCGCGAGAGTTCTTCGCGCACGGCGGCCGAATCGGTCTCGCGCCAGCGGCGTTCGAAGTTGCGCAGAATGCCTTCGAAGGGGTGCTTCTTGCTGATGCGCCGCCCGGCCCGCTCGCCAGACTCCAGGGCATAGCTGAACTTGATCTCTTCGTCGCCCGAGCCGTTCAGCAGGACCTGTTGTACCGATTCGGGAAGTGCCTCCCAGGGCGCCTCGGGGTCGAAGCCGTAGTGCGTGCCCAGGCTCTCGATCATGGCGAAGTAATAGCCGTTGCGCCTGTCCCATCCCTTGATGGCGCCGCTGGCCAGACTCAGGGACGGAAACGCCACCACCCTGGCCGGATCGAAAATGTCGGTGTGGCCCAGGCCGTCGCAGGCGGGGCAGGCGCCCAGGGGCGAGTTGAACGAGAACAGGCGTGGCTCAAGCTCGCCGACCGTGTGGTGGCAGACAGGGCAGGCAAACTTCGCCGAGAAAGCCTGCGTGGCACCGCTGTCCATGTCCAGCGTGAGGGCGCGGCCCTCGGCCAGGCGCAGCGCGGCCTCGAAACTCTCGGCCAGGCGCTGGCGCTGCGGATGGGCGCCGTCCGCATCGGCCGGGTGGACCTTGATGCGATCCACCACCACGTCGATGCTGTGCTTTTCGGTCTTCTTCAGGGCGGGCAGGGCATCGGCCTCGACCACCTCGTCACCGATGCGAAATCGCACGTAGCCCTGCGCCTGCATGTCGGCGAACAGCTCGATGAACTCGCCCTTCTTCTCGCGCACCACCGGTGCCAGGATCATCAGCCGCGTGCCTTCGGGAAGAGCGAGGACCGTGTCCACCATCTGGGCCACGCTCTGCGACGCCAGCGGCAGGTCGTGTTCGGGGCAGTACGGCGTGCCGGCACGCGCATACAGCAGGCGCAGATAGTCGTGGATCTCGGTGACCGTGCCGACGGTCGAGCGCGGGTTGTGGCTGGTGGCCTTCTGCTCGATGGCGATGGCCGGCGACAGGCCCTCGATCAGGTCGACATCGGGCTTGTCCATCAGCTGCAGGAACTGGCGCGCATAGGCCGAGAGGCTTTCCACGTACCGGCGCTGGCCTTCGGCATACAGGGTGTCGAAAGCGAGGCTGGACTTGCCCGAGCCCGACAGTCCGGTGATGACCACCAGGGCATTCTTGGGAATGTCCAGGTCGATGTTCTTGAGGTTGTGCGTGCGGGCGCCGCGGACCGACAGGACCGAGGCCGGACGGTGCGCGGGCCCGGGACGTTCGTTTGGGGTGGCAGCGGATTCTGGCAAGGTGGGAAAAGGCAGATGGGGGCCCGGCAGGGATGCGCCGGGCAACCTGCCATCATAGGCCGTTGCGGGAAATTCCGGGTGTGCCGCGGGTCCGGGCGGTGAATAACGGACAATAGGCCGCCAGCGTGCAGGCCCTGCGCAGGCCCTGCGCAGGCAGTACCAGGGCGTCGGCCACCGGAGGTTCCGTCCAGTGCCGACCGATTTCCCCGATTCCGCCGTGACCGACACCACTGTTTCCTCTTCCGCTCCCGACCCTTCCCGCATGACCGCCGACGAGCGCCGCGCCAGCGGCGCGCTGGCGCTGGTGTTCGCCCTGCGGATGCTGGGGCTGTTCATCGTGCTGCCTGTCTTTGCGCTGGAGGCGGCGCGCCTGCCCGGGGGCGACGACCCGGCCCGGGTGGGCTTTGCCATGGGTTTGTACGGGCTGACCCAGGCCTTCCTGCAGATTCCGTTCGGCCTGGCCTCCGACCGGTTTGGCCGCAAACCCACAATCGTGGCCGGCCTGCTGGTGTTTGCCGCCGGCAGCGCGCTGGCGGCCTGGGCGCCCAGCCTCGACTGGCTGGCCGCCGGCCGCGCCCTGCAGGGGGCCGGCGCGATTTCAGCCGCCGTCACGGCTTTCCTGGCCGACCTCACGCGCGACACGGTCCGCACCAAGGCCATGGCCATGGTGGGCGCCAGCATCGCCCTGATGTTTGCGCTGTCGCTGCTGCTGGCGCCCCTGCTGGCGGGCTGGGTGGGGCTGGCTGGCATTTTTGCCATCACCTGCGCCCTGGCGCTGCTGGCCATTGGTGTGGTCCTGTTCGTGGTGCCGCCCGAACCACCGCAGCACCGGCCGGCCGAGATCGGGCAGGTGCGTGGCCATGCCCTGGTCGAAGTCTTGCGCCACCCGGGCCTGCTGCGCATGAACCTGGGGGTGTTCGTGCTGCATGCGGTGCAACTGGCCATGTGGATGGTGGTGCCGGCCATGCTGGTTCAGGCCGGCCTGCCCAAGGCGCAGCACTGGCAGGTCTATCTGCCGGCGGTGGCCGCGTCGCTGCTGGTGATGGGGGGCGCCCTGTTCCCGCTGGAGCGCAAGGGGCGGCTGGCACTGGTGTTTCGCGTGGCCATCGCGCTCATTCTTCTGGTGCAGCTGGGCCTGTGGTGGCTGGCACGGGACGCGTCGTCCGCCCCTGGCCTCTGGCCGCTGGGCCTGATGCTGTTTGTCTTCTTTGTGGGCTTCAACACCATGGAGGCCAGCCAGCCCAGCCTGACCTCACGGCTGGCGCCGGCCCATGCGCGCGGTGCGGCCCTGGGCGTGTTCAACACGCTGCAGTCGATGGGGTTCTTCGCGGGTGGTGCGGTCGGTGGCTGGCTCTACCGGGCCCATGGGGCGCCCGGCCTGTTTGCGGTGACGGCCCTGGCGGTGCTGGTGTGGCTGGTCGCCGTCTGGCCCATGGCCATGCCGGCCGCGGTCCGGTCCGCTCAGCGCTGAGCAGCCACCGGGTCGGCCGGCGGCTCGTCTGCCTGGCCGGTGCTGATGTCGTTGCTGGAGTCGTTGCTGGTGCTGTCGGCCACGTCGCTGCGCCGGGGCGGTCCCTCGGGCTCGGGCATCAGGTCTTGCTCCACCGTGGGCGCCGGGTTGTGCGCCATCATCATGTCCTTGAGGCTGCCATACAGCGGGCGGCTGATCATGCGGGCGATCAGGCTGGCGCCCATGGAGGCGGTCATCAGCGACAGCACCATGGGCCGGCCGTCGATCATTTCCATGACGATGATGAACGAGGTCAGCGGGGCCTGGGTGGCGGCCGCCAGAAAGCCCGCCATGCCCATGGCGATGAGGCTGGGTGCCAGTTCGCTGGAGCGGCTGCCGGACAGCAGCTGCGCGACGTCGTGGCCAATGCCGGCGCCAATGGACAGCGAGGGCGCGAAGATGCCGCCGGGCACGCCGCTCCACTGGCTGATCCAGGTGGCGACCATCTTGAGCAGGAAGTAAAGCTGCGTCGCGTCGCTCTCGCCGGCCAGCATGCGCCGCACTTCCTCGCCACCGGCGCCATAGGTGGCGCCACCGGTGACCAGGCCGATCACGGCCACCGCCAGGCCACAGCCGGCCGCAAACCGCACCGGATAGCGGTGGCGGTAGTTCGAGAACCGGTCCGGCATGCCCGCCAGCGAGGCCAGCAGCAACCTGGAGAACAGGCCGCCCATGAGGCCGCAGACCACGATGATGGTCACGCTGGGCAGCATGCCCTGCCAGCCCAGCCGGGCCACGGGAATGGCGCCAAAGTAGGTGAGGTTGCCGAACGCCGCGATGCCGACCAGACCGGCGATCACGATGGCGGCGATCAGCAGGCCGTTGTAGCGGGCTTCGAGCTTCTTGGTCAGCTCCTCGATGGCGAACACCACGCCGGCCAGGGGGGCATTGAAGGCGGCGGCGATGCCGGCCGCGCCCCCGGCGATCAGCAGCGCGCTCTCGTTCATGCTCGACCCCGGTTTGAGCCAGCGGCGGGCGTGGTGCATCACACCCGCCGCCACCTGCACCGAGGGGCCTTCGCGGCCGGCGGACAGGCCGCCCAGCAGGGCAAAGGCACCCAGCACCATCTTGGCCACGGTCACCCGGAAGGACACGAAGCGCATTCGCACAGACTCGGGCAGGTTGGGCTCCAGGGACACCATGACCTGCGGGATGCCGGAGCCGGCCGCGCCGGGAAACCAGCGGCGGGTGGCCCAGACGGCAGTGGCGGTAACCGCTGGCGTCCAGACCAGGACGATCCAGGGGGAAATCTCTCGAAGGTGGTTGAACCATTCGAAGGCGGTTTCGCTCATCAGGGCGAAAATCACCACGAACAGGCCGGCAATCACGGCGTATCCCAGCACGATGGCGCGGTCGATCCACGCACGACCGTCCGAAAGCTCGTCTTGCAGATTCTGGAGAAAATCGGGCTCACGCGTCATGTCTGCCTTTTATTGTGTCATCAATCCGGTGGCGGTGCCTCCCTTTGGGGATGTTGCGGCACAATGGATGCTGGTTCGGGGTCGCCGCGTGGCACCATGGCCGGGTGCTGCCGCCCCCGGGTTCCCGGCAATCCACCGGGTGGCGCACAACGCGAAGGAGTCACCCTGTTTTCCGGGCAGGCATCGGCAACACTCGGGCAGATTCCTGCGCTTTTCCCCTTTTCCCAGAGACAGACAACCCTAGGACTCCCGTCATGGCTTCAGTGAACAAAGTCATCCTCGTCGGCAATTGCGGCCGCGACCCCGAAATCCGCTACATGCCCTCGGGCCAGGCCGTGGCCAATGTCAGCATCGCCACCTCCAGCCGCCGCAAGGACCGCAACAGCGGCGAGACCATCGAAGACACCCAGTGGCACCGCGTCACCTTCTACGACCGCCTGGCCGAGATCGCCGGCGAGTACCTCAAGAAGGGCCGCTCGGTCTACATCGAGGGCCGCCTGAAGTACGGCAAGTACACCGACCAGTCCGGCGTCGAGAAGAACACGGTGGACATCATCGCGACCGAAATGCAGCTGCTTGGCGGCCGTGACGGTGGCGACGAGGGCGGTGGCGGCAGCTACAGCCGCCCGGCTTCGGCACCCCGCTCGGCACCGCCCGCCGCGCCGCGCCAGGCCGCGCCCGCCCCGGCGCCGGCCCGCCAGTCCAGCGGCTTTGACGACATGGATGACGACATTCCGTTCTGATTCGGAAGAGAACGCGTCTTTTTGATTGAGAAGCCCGTGCTCTGGAAGGAGGCGGGTTTTTTTATGGGCGACACCTTTTGGCTGGCTTGACGGTTGTTGTGGGTCGTCTGCTTGAGGCTGCCAGCAGTCGGTCGGCTCTCACCTCTCGAACGACGGCTGCCACCGGTTGCAGTCGCTCGACTGGCACCAGCTACACCACCATAATCCAGTGATGAAGTGATGAAGTGATGAAGTGATGAAGTGATGAAGTGATGAAGTGATGAAGTGATGAAGTGATGATGTGGCCCTCTGCAGCTGGCACGTCTCACCGCTTGAACACGTAGCCGTTTTCTGCAATCTGGGTTGTACGGGAGGAGAGCATGGCATTTCATCCGTTTGACGCAGGGCGCGCCTGCATTCGTCGTGCTCGCAGGTTCCTTGCGCTGGCGGAAGGGCAGTTGCCAGATGCCAAGATCAAGAGGGACCTTCGTAGATCGGCGATCGTCCTAGGCGTAACCGCGGTCGATTCTTATATGCATTGGCTCGTCTATCGGCGCATCTCAGAGGTGCGCCGCGAAGGCGATTTGCCCAATGTGCTTGCCAAGCTCGAAGTACCGTTTTCCGAACTTGCCTCCCTTTCGGACGCGACCATCAAGGCGCGTCAAGAGGATCGAGACATTCGACCGTGGGTTCAGGTCAAGAATGCCGTTCAGCGAAGGTTGCTGAAGGAGACATTCCAATCCTATGAACAAGTCGGTCAAGCATTTGCCCTTGCGGGGATCGACAAGGGTTGGTCCAGAACTGCAACCGCTCTTGGGGTCAATGCAAACGATATCCGGGCGCGCCTGAACCATCTTGTGCACCGTAGAAATCAGGTCGTACATGAGGGTGACATCAAACGAGCGTCTCGGCCGCAGAACCTGCAATACAACGTCGTCGAGCACAACGAGGTTACGGCGGACATTGACTGGATTGAGCAACTGATTGAAGCGATTGAGCAGGTAGTCGCGGCTGGAAATCCACCTTGAGGCGGAGGTGCGTCGATATTCGTCAAGTCCGAAACCAGTCCTTGGTACCGAGATCGATGACCATTCTCTACCTATGGTTATCTTGCTTTCTCAGTCCTTCGCCTCGGTTTAGAGGGTGTAGATGGTGAGCTGACGGCAGCACCAAGAACCAGAAAGCGAGTTCCGCATGCGCAAGCGCGACCCAAGGCACCAGGCGCAGTTAGTTGAAATTCAGAGCCTCAGCCCGCCGGAGTTGATCCGGCGCATCGGCGTCAAGAGCCATACCGACCAGCACTACGTTGAATCGGAGGTTCTCGCCACGCTCATCCGCAACCGCTTCGGGCAGGTATCGGGTGTCGTGGATGCAGCTGTTGTTGAACTCAACCGAAGGATGCAGATCCTCGTCGGCAGGCGAATGCTTGGGATGAGGGGGCAGCCGGAGGTGGCGCGGCGAGGCGACCAGGCCCTTCCAGACACCATCGACTACATCTGGGACCACTTCTACGATGAAACCATACCGCTTTCGAACTCGGAAGTTCGCTTCGCAGTCTACGTGCGCGACCGCTTTGACGACTTCATGCGGCATCTGCGGACTGAGAAGAACAGCATGGAGTCCGTCGACGACATGGACGTCGTCGATGCTGACGGGGGCACCACCCCATACATCGAAACGGTCGAAGACCAGCGAGCGGAGAGCCCAGAGGAGGCGTTGATCTGGAAGCGGCAAAGCTCAAAGGTTCTGAGTACCCTGATGTCGCTTCCGAAGGCTGAGCGGAACGCTTTCTACTTCCGCGCGGAGTTCGGGTACGAGTGGCAGAAGGTCGCAGACTTACTCGGATGCTCAATCCCCACAGCCCGCAAACACTACGAAGCAGCGATGGAAACGCTCAAAGGAGCACTTGAATGAACGCTACGAACCGAGACCAAGCTGAACGTCTCATCGTCGAGTTCTTGGACGAGCACGACAAGCCGACGGCGGAAGACTGGAAGCGGTTGACTGAGCAGTACCCGCAGCATGCTGCTGCGTTCGTTGACGCCGCATTGCTGCGCGCCGTAGGTGACGCGGCGGACGCGTCCGCCGAGGAGTACACCTTCGATGAGGCCCTGGCCAACACGACCGTCAGCCGGGCGCTGAGCAAAGCGCACCAGTTGCCGAGTGCGAATCTGGAGGCTGCCACCAAGAAGGTAGCGGCAATTCAAGGTCCGCATGCACGAAGGGAGACCGCCGTGGCGGTTGGCATAGGCCCGTATCCGGCGCTGTTGAACGGCGTTCTCGCCGGTCGCACGAGGGCTCCGCGCAAGGTTCTCAATGCGCTTGAGCAACTGCTGGACGTTCCAGCCATGACGCTGCGCGAGCTGTTTGCACGCCTGTTTGCTGCAAGCGCGGTCCCTGCATTCAAAGCGGGCGACGCAAAGCCTCAGGTTTCTGCAGAGCCGGCCACCTGGGAAGAAGCCGTGCGCGGGCTTGACCTGTCTGCGGAAGAGACACAGAGACTGTTGAAGCTTGCCGAAGAGGACTGAGCATGAACCCTTTCCAGCGTGCTCGTGAAGAGGCCGTAAGGATCCGGGAGAAGTTGCTTGGCGAGCGCGCTGGCAAGGCCGTTCATGTACGGGAGTTTTTGACGCCGGCGCCGGTGGAGGCCGCGCTCCAGCTTGGCATCGAGTACGTCGCCAAGGGGTCGCAAGAACTGGGAGACGCCGAAGCCATCCTGCGGCGATCCGAGGACTACATCTACGTTCGCAGAGACTTCTCTGATCCGGAGCGCGCCTACCTAGTCGCCCACGAGCTGGGCCACCTTGTCCTCGACGATGTCCACGATGAGATCACGATCGCGTCGCTGAAGGCTCTCAGCGGAGCCGAGGGCTCGCCGGGAGTGATCAAGGTTGAGGCGTATGGCGCGCGAGAACGGCAGGAGCTTCGCGCGAACGTGTTCGCCCGCGAGCTTCAGCTACCCAGGGCTATTGCGCGCAAGCTGTTCGATGCAGGCGTTGGACCTCGTCAGGCGGCCGAGGACTACGGCATCCATCTGGAAGTGGCTCGTCAGCAGATGCTCGACGCGGCACTCTTGCCGGACCTCAACGCCGAGCCTCCCTCGAAGACGCAACACGCCCCAAGTTACGATCAGCTAAGGGCCGCGCAGGCGGCTGAGCGCTTCGCCAACGTCGTCGCTGGTCCGGGGTCCGGCAAGACGTCCACTTTGGTCCATCGCGTGCGGGACTTGATTGAGAGGCAAGGCGTCGAGCCCAGTCAGATCCTGGTCCTTACCTTCACGAACAAGGCTGCATTCGAGTTGGTCGATCGACTGCGAGACGCCGGCATTGCCCGCGCCGCGGACGTCTGGGCTGGTACCTTTCATGCGTTCGGCCTTGAGTTCCTTCGCAAGTACTACCAGTGCTTCGAGTTGGAGTCGGACATCGTCGTTGCGGACAAGCTCAATGCGATCACGCTGCTGAACACCGATCTGCCGAACGTCGAGCTGAGCCACTACAAGCGGATCGAAGACCCCTATGCCTGGCTGCCTGAGGTGGTCAGCGGCATCAAACGACTGAAGGAACAGATGGTCACGCCGGAAGCGTATCGGGCGGCCATCGCGGCATTGCCAGCGGATGCGGGCTTGAAGCTGAGGCGAGCAGACGTTGCCATGCTCTACGAGCGTCATGAACACTTGCTCAAGAGCAGGAAGCTCGTGGACTTCGTCGATCTGGTTGCTATGCCGGCCAGGGCGCTTGAGGAGGACAGGCCACGCTATGGCGAGATGGCGGACAAGTTCCAATATGTATTGGTGGACGAGTACCAAGACGTGACGTTCGCCATGGTCCAGCTCATCAAGCAGCTGGCCAAGAATGCGAAGTCGCTTTGGGTGGTCGGCGATGTTCGTCAGGCCATCCATCACTGGCGCGGGGCGTCGGTGGAGAGCTTGCGGCGTTTCGCGCAGACGTTCAAAGAGCAAGCCGGCCAGACCCGGATTCGCGAGTACCCGCTGAGGATGAACCGGCGGAGCTCACCCGAGATTTTGGATCTCGTCAAGCATGTCGGTCGCGAGCACGTTCTCGAGGCCGACTTGCCACTTGCTGACACGCAGGCTACGGCAACGTCGGGACCGCTTCCTACAGTGTTCCGCTGCACCCCTTCCGCCTCAATGCCCCACGGGGTCGCCGCGTCGGTCAAGCGTCTGCACCGCCAAGGGTTCAAGTACGGACAGCAAGCGGTGCTCAGCCGGTGGAACCATGAGGTCGCCAATCTCGCCGTCGCACTCCAGGGCGCGGGCGTTCCGGTCTTGTACATCGGGGAGCTGGCTCAGCGTCCCGACGTGAAGAGGCTGCTGTGCCTCATGCAACTGCTTGTCGAGCGGCAGCCGAGAGCGCTTGTTGGACTGATGTCCATACCAGATCTGGCTGTGGACATTGAGGACCTGAAAGTGCTCATGAAGCTTTGCGCCGACGATCCTGAACTGCAGCGAGGCGAATGGCTGCAGGAGTTGCCCTCCGGTATGAGTTCGAAGACGCAAGCAGCAGCAGGGCGCATCGCCGCTCTCCTGCAGGGGCAGCGTCGTCGCTCAAATCCGTGGGGCTTTGTTTGCGACCTGTTGCTCGAACGCCGGTTTGGATACCCCGCGAAGATGGACCAGTCCGTCGAGGCCCATGCGGGCCGCATCGCTCTGTGGCAGTTCGCCTATGCGACTCGAGCGGGCGATGGCGAGCGCAAGACTCCCACGCTCCCTCGCTTTCTTCTGAGACAGCAGTTGCGACAGCGTATCGGTGAGACGTACTCAGAGCGAGAGCTCCCGGCCGAAGCGGCAGCGCTTGATGCGGTGCATATGCTGACGGTCCATGGAAGCAAGGGTCTGGAGTTCGATGCGGTGCATGTGTCGAACGTGAACAAGGACGACTACGGCCCGGAGTGGCCCAACTGGAAGCAGCTGCCGGACATCCTGCAGATCGTGCCGCCCGAAGTGCTGGGCAGCGACCAAGACGGCTGGGACGATGAAGCGGCCGTCGAGAGGAATAATCTCTTGTACGTCGCAGTCTCGCGGGCGAAGCGGTACCTCACGCTGTACGAAGATGGTGAAGACCCGGGCAAGCGAGCGCCCCAACTCGCTCGCCTGTCGGCGCTTTGCGCGCGGGACACCTATGCCCCGGCGGCGGCAGGTGCCGCAAAGGGAGTGCCCTTGCCGACAGGGGCCACACCTACGGAACCGATGGACTTTTCGGAGTTCGAGACGTTCGCGCGATGCTCGTTGCAGCATTGGTATCGCTACGAGCTCGAGCTTCCTGGTGAGCAGCAGGTCGACATCTCAGCTAGGGCGAGATGGGCAATCGCAGCGGGGCTGAAAGCCTTCGCGGCCGATCAAACTCTTCCTATTCGTGACGTCTTCGTTGCCGCCTGGGAGGCAGAGAAGCTCCCGGGCATGGCCGAAGACAAGCAGCTATGGGAGCACGCGGTAGTGGTCTTCAAGGAAGGGGTGCGAGTCATCAAGGAGGCAGGTGGCGTCTACGCCGAACCTGTGACGGCGGTGGATGGGTACCCCATTCAGCTGCCGTGGGTCCTCCTGAGCGCAAGCGCAGACGCAAGGCCCGCTGTTGACATCATCAAGGTACACGTAGGCGACCTCAAGCGCTCGGTCGCCTTTTGGCGACCCATGCTCAATGGCATGCGGCCGCGTGATGGCGCTAGCGTGACGATTCATAACCTTCTCGATGGGATCAGCCACCGCGACGGACCGAGCGGCAGGTTGTCCAGCACCAATCCGTACAAGGCGGTTCAAAAGCTTCGGGCGGGCGAGCTCAACCCAGTGGTGGGGAAGCACTGCGCTTGGTGCGCCTACGCAACCCTTTGTCCCACTCGGCCCATACCGTAGGTGCAGGCCGGCGCAGCAGATCCCACTGCTTTCTTTTTGGCGAAGTCATCTCGGTTTAGGTAGTAGAAGGCCGCGACTTCCGCGGTCACCGAGAAGGAAGCTTTACCATGAAGGCTCAAGTTTTTCTGCAGTCGGAACTGCTCCACGACATCGAGGCCCTCGAGATCGATGCGGACGCCGGCTACGAGACCCTACACATGGCGTGCATCGCCAAGCTGGCCGAGCAACCCGCCGAAGAGATCTTCCTCTTCATCGAGGACGACGACGACGAGCGCCCGTTCGACAAGCTCAAGCACATCCCCGACGGTCTGCGCGTGCACCTGCACCGCCTGAAGGGCATCGACGTTGTCGTGCGCTACGCGGGCAGGGATGTCAGGCGCGCTTTCCGTCCGAGTGCGACTGTGGGACGTGTCAAGAACTGGTCCACGCATGAGTTGGGCATTGCACCCTCCGACGCCAGCGAGTTGATGCTGCAGGTCAGCGGCACCGACAATCGCCCCGACGCCGACATCCACATCGGCACGCTGGTGCAGGGCTCGGCCCGCGTCCTCGTGTTTGACCTGGTCCCGTCTCCCCGGGTGAACGGCTGAGGAGGCCAGCGATGGGTGACAAGGATGCATTGGAGGCTCACCTGCGCTCCGGCCGCTTCATGGCCGGCGCAGCCAAGGGGCGGTGGCGCTTGCTGGAGCTGCAGTGGCCGCTCGTCTACATAGAGATCCCGGCACGCGACGGCCGGCGCTTTGTGCTGCGATTCGAGTGCAGCGGCTATCCAGACGCGGCGCCCACGGCGACGCTTTGGGACCGAGAGGGGCAACGGCAGCTGCCGGCCGATCGG
This sequence comes from Burkholderiaceae bacterium, assembly GCA_041396505.1. Classification (GTDB taxonomy): domain Bacteria; phylum Pseudomonadota; class Gammaproteobacteria; order Burkholderiales; family Burkholderiaceae_C; genus Hydrogenophaga. The sequence goes on along the minus strand of JAWKYL010000004.1, from coordinate 653,302 downwards.
TGGCCGCGCGGCGGCCGCGTGTCCCAGGTCTTCAACATGGGGTGGAAGGGGGGCTCGGCGCTGTACATCCCCTGCGATCGCGAGAGCATCCAGGGCCACGCCAACTGGCTGTCAGAGCATCCGTGGCTTATTTGGAACGCCTCGCGTGGCCTCCTGCAGTACGTCGAGGCGGTCGGCGAAATCCTCCAAAGCAGTGAGCTTACCTGTGAAACCGCTTGAGTTCCGCACGGGCGTGTGGCCAGCCCTGATGGCCGACCTGTGTGGCCGCGGCCGCGCCTTCCGGGAGTCGGGTGCGTTCTTGCTCGGCAAGACGAACTTGACTGGCAAGGTCGTGCATGAGTGGCTGCCCTATGACGAACTGGATCCAGCGTCGCTGAACTTCGAGTACGTGCGCCTCGGCACGAATGCCTTCTCAAAGCTGTGGACAGAATGCGACGTGCGGGGCCTACAGGTTGTCGCCGACGTTCACACCCACCCACGCGGACCAAGGCAGAGTCGCTCGGACCGCGCCAACCCAATGATTTCGCTGGCGGGGCATGTTGCCCTGATCGTGCCGAACTTCGCCCAAGGCGTCGTTCAGCCTTCGGACCTCAGCGTCAACGTGTATCTCGGCGGCGGAGCTTGGCAAAGCTACTTCGAGCGGGATGCGGCGGCGCTCATCAAGTTATCCGAATGAGGTGCCCAATGGACGCTGACTCGTTTCACCGTGTTGCGAAGATCTTGGCCGATAGCGGTGAGGCTGCGACGATTGAAGCTGCCCAGGCTACCTTGGCAGGCTACGGCGTGCGGCTGGTCCTGGGTGTGGACGTCGCGCACGATGCAGCGCTGCAGACCATCGCGTTGACGGTCATCAATACCGCTGCAAGAACTTTCCTTGGCAACGTCCGAGTCGAGGCGCCGAACGACCCGGTGCTGAGCGTGCAGGGCTACGAAGGGTGGTCGCTGAGTGAGTTCAGCACCTGGGCCGGTGTGGGCCAGGTCTTGGCCAGCCAGGCTCAGTCCTGGCCGGCGATCCACATCAGCCTGGACCAAACCGGCAGGTCGCGCGGGGTCATCCGACCTTGGGCCGACGGCTGGCGCTTCGGCCTTGGCGGCCGGCACTTGCTGGGCGGCGGGAGCTACTTTGCCCCTGCCTGTGTTGCTGCCGGTGGTCTCGCTATGAGCGAGGCGTTCTCCTTGCTACGCCGAGACAACCCCTACGCGGGTCGTCGCGAAGTGGACATTTCCCTCTGGACGCCCGGTGATCCGGAGGCCGAACCGGGGTCTCCGGCAGAGGTCCTGGTCCCGAGCGCTTGGCTGGTTGGTCTGGGGCATCTTGGTCAGGCCTATGCTTGGACGCTGGGCTTCATGAAGCCGGCCGACGGGGCTACGCTCGTACTTCAAGACGTGGATGCCGTGACGAGGTCGACCTTGTCTACCTCGGTACTTTCAGCTCGCGCCGACATCAATCACAAGAAGACCCGCGTGGTCGCGCAGTGGCTTGAAGCCAGGGGGTACGTCACCTCTATCGTCGAGCGCCGCTTTGACGAATTTCAGCGTGTTGCCGCTACTGAGCCGAAGCTCGCGCTCTTCGGGGTCGACAACACGGCTGCGCGGCGCGTGGTCGAGGGGGCAGGGTTTCGCACGGTCATTGACGCCGGACTTGGCGCTGGCTTCAATGACTTTAGGGCGATGCGTCTGCGAACCTTTCCTGGCCCGTCGAGCGCGGCGGCGCTCTGGGCGGCCGCCGACGGGTCTGTGGCTGGCGCACCGGCGCCCGCCTATCAAGTGCTGCTTGCGAAGGGCGCGGACCCCTGTGGCGTGACGACCCTGGCGACTCGTGCGGTTGGCGCTCCGTTCGTGGGATGCGTAGCTGCGGGGTTTGTTATTGCTGAGCTATTGCGCCGGCAGGCAGGCGCGAAAGGTCACGCCGTTGTTGATCTCAATCTTCGTGATCCCGCTGCCATACAGGTCGTGCGGGCGTGACAAGGCGTAGAGGGGTAGTCGTGCGCGAGGTGCAAACGTCTGCTAGGTGGTGAGGATCTTCCGCTGGTCTACATGGAATGAGTGGCAGCAAACGCTGCACAGCAGTCCTCCGACGTCCGCCGGTTAACGGCCGGGCGAGTGCAGCAGCCCAGTGGCTTGCAAGCTTCCCTGGCCAGTCGGTCAGGTGAACTCGCTGCTGATCACACCACGCAGCCATACATTGCCCGCGTCTTCGTGAAATCGCTTGTGCCAATGCATGCGGATCACGCTGGCGGGCACATCGAATGGAAGCTTCAGCAGCTTGAACTGACCATGGCGCGCAAACGCGTCCGCCAATTGCCCTGGGATCACTGCGAGGTGGTCTCCTGCGTCCAACAGTGGCGGCAGCATCAGGTAGGACGGCATTTCCAGCACACGGTCTCGTGTCAACCCCAGCTCTGCCAGGGCCTCGTCAATCCGGTCCTGAATGCCTGATGCCAGCCGCACCACCGCTTGAGGGCACCGGGCGAAGGCCTGAGCACTCAGGCGCTTGCCGGCCAGCGGATGGCCGATGCGGACCATGGCCACGTACTTGCGTTCGAACAAGCGGCGCTGGTAGAGCGTGGCCGGCAAACGGGGGTAAGCGCCCAGCGCCACGTCTATCTCAGCGCCTTCCAGCGCGCTTGCGATCAGCGGCTGCGTCACCACTCGCATGCGCAAACGGACCGACGGAGCCTGGCGTGCGACCGCACGGACAATACGCGGCCAGAGGACATAGCTGCCAACATCCGACAGCCCCAGGGTGAAGGTGCGTTCGGAATCCGCGGCCACAAAGCCGGTGGTTGAAAGCACCTCGTCGCGCAACCTGTCGAGGATGGTCGTCACCGGTTCGGCCAATTGACTGGCTCTGGGCGTGGGTAGCATGCCGCGCCCGGTGCGCACGAACAGCTGGTCGCCGAGCGTGTCCCTTAACCGACCGAGCGCGGTGCTCACCGCTGACTGACTCATGTCCAGCTCGCGTGCAGCCAGCGTCACGCTGCGGTGGCGCAGTAGCGCGTCTAGCACCGGCAGCAGGTTGAGGTCGACAGATTTGATATCCATACCGTTGAATTTCATTATTGGCGTTATCCGCTTTTCGGAACATGGGGGTGGCCCTAGTCTTGCAACCAGACCGCCACATCGAGCGGCCCATACCGGAGACTGATATGCCCATACAACGCCGTTGCCTCTTGCACACCTTCGCCGCCGCCGCGGCTTTGACAACTGTCCTGCCGTGGTCAGCCCATGCCCAGGCCTGGCCCGAAAGGCCAGTGAAAATCGTTGTGAGCGCGGCACCTGGCAGTGCGCCGGACATCATTGCACGCCTGATTGGTGAGCAGCTCGGCGCGATGTGGGGCAAGGGCGTTGTCGTCGACAACCGGCCGGGGGCTGGCGGCAACATCGGTGCCCAAACTGCGGCCCGCTCTGCACCCGACGGCTACACGCTGTGGTTCGCCCACGCCACACCCGTGGTGATGAATCAGTTCCTTTTCAAGGCGCCCGGGTTTGATTCTGAAAAGGACTTCGACCCTGTCGTGCGTGTGGGCGTGAACCCGATGATGATCGCCGTGAACACCACCGTACCGGTCAACGACCTGAGGGAACTGGTCGCCTATGCCAAGGCCCGCCCCGGAAAGGTTTCGTTTGCCACCTCTGGTGCCAAGAACATTCCCCACCTCGTGGGTGAGACCCTCAATCAGGTAGCCCAGGTTGACATGCTGAACATCCCCTACAAGGGTAGCCAGCAAGCTGCGTCAGACACCATCGCAGGACGAACGGAGGTGTACATCGACGCCGTACCGCCCATGGCGCCACTGATTGGTGCCAACGCCCGCCTTCGGCCAATCGCGGTCACGACAAGCCAGCGCATTCCAGGACACGACGAGGTGCAGACAGCGAAGGAACAAGGCATCGATCTTGTGATGCAGGGCTGGATGGCGTTCATGGCGCCTGCAGGCACGCCCCCCGCCATCGTCGAGCGCGTGGCCAAGGACACCAACACGGTGCTCGCCATGCGGGAGATCGTGGAAAAGCTTCGCATTCTGGGCACATTCGAACTGGGAGGCACCACCGCCGCACTGGACAGCTTCATCAAAGACGAGCGCGCCAAGTGGGGCAAGGTGGTTCAGGCCGCAAAGATCGAGCGAGAATGATCATGGCTCCGGTTCGCATCGACACCCACCACCACATCGTTCCGCCCTTCTATGCATCCTGGCTGCAAAGTCGCGGCATCCAGGCCGCTGGTGGCCGCCTGTTGCCGGAATGGAGCGTCGACGGTGCGCTGGACCTGATGGACAGCGCCGGTATCGGCAGCGGCATCTTCTCGGTCTCCACGCCTGGCGTACATCTTGGCGACGATGGAGAGGCGCGCGAGATGGCGCGCGCGACAAACGAGTTCATGGCCCATGTGGTCCGCAGCCAATCGCCCGGTCGCTTCGGTTTTTTTGCCGTGCTGCCACTGCCGGAAGTAGAGGCTGCTGTCGCCGAGGCCCGGTACGCGCTAGACGTGCTGGGCGCCGATGGCGTGATGCTGCTGGCCAGCATACGCGGCACCTACCTGGGTGACCCCGCATGGGAACCGTTAATGGACGAACTGGGCCGACGCGGCACGGTGGTGTTCGTGCACCCCTCAGAGCTACAGGGGCCCGAGGTCCCGGGTATCCCACCGTTCGCGGCAGACTTTCTGCTGGACACCACTCGCGCAGCCATCCGCCTCGCCCAATCAGGTGTGCTGGAGCGCTACCCGGATATGAAGATCGTCCTCTCCCACGCAGGTGGCTTCCTGCCTTTTGCGGCAGAGCGAGTGGCCCGGATCTGCTCACCCGACGGATCCAATGAGGCCGGCATTGCCCGACTGCGACGCTTCTGGTTCGACACCGCGCTCTCCAGCAGCCCGTACGCTCTGCCGTCGCTTCTGGCATTTGCCGATCCGGGGCAGATCACCTTCGGCAGCGACTGGCCATTTGCCCCCAAGGAGCGCAGCCTGCACTTCGCGGCGTTGCTTGACAGCTATCCCTTGACCGATGCACAACGCCACGCGATCCACCGCGGGAACGCCGAGCGGCTTTTCCCTCGACTTGGACGAGTCAAGTGAGGCAAGCTCGGCGGGAGGCGGCTATCGTTGCCTGATTGCTCTCTCAGATTGAAAGCCGCAAGGCTGAGTGCGATCCCTCAGATTCTTCTGCCGAACGACAGCATCCCCGTAAATCGGTCGTTGACGCTGCCGGCAACCTGCGTAGCGGTAAACCGGCCAAACATCACCGTTGCTCAAACCTTCGGTGGCTTGATACCCAACTGAGCCCAACCAGCAAGCTCTTCGGCCGTTGTCTCATCAAGTCGCACCGTTGCACCTGCTGGCGGAGTGCCAGACAGTTCGATGAAGGACCCAGGTGCGAGCCGATCCACAAAGATCGCCAAGCAGGTTCCGCCGCTTTTGCTGGACTGGTACGCGATAGCTTCAAAGTCAGCGGCCCTGATGAGCTCTGACAGGATTTGGCTTGGTGCCGGGAGGCCGAACTGAATGGGGAGCACGCGCCAGTTGTGAACCGCAGCCGCATCGTGCAGTTGCTTGCCGGTTGTCATCATGCGCAGATCATTGGGCGCAATCTTCAGCTTTTTCTTGATTCGCTCGGCCCTCTCCGGCATCCTGATCTTGCCAAGGATTCTTGCTACAGGGCCGAGAGTCGCTGGCGTCAGCGGGAAGATCCGTGAAAGCTTGCCGTTGAGGACAACGGTGGTATGACTCTGGCCAGGGGTGAGAGCCAAGTCCTCTGGGCTGAGTCCCTCGACCATCTGGCCTGCCTCGATTTGGAACTTCTCCCGATATGCCGTTGCATGGTCGGATGCCAGATACAGAGACGGCCATGGACTGAAAGTCTGGCTGTCAATCTCGGTTCCCGCGTTGAATCGACCACCTATGCTGGTGAGGCTTCCGGCGGCGGACAGCGGATAGAGCGTCCACTGGTAGTCAACAATCCGGACCCAGCTCTTAAGAAGCAGAGGTTCGGCTGGCGTCTCTTGCAAGGCTTTCAGCAGCTCTGGGCGTCGGCGGCGACGTTCAGGTTCGAGGTTGAAGTAGAGGATGTCCTGGAGCTCATCCAGGTCTGCAGAAAGCTCGCTCCAGCGCTCCAGCGACTCCTCGCTAAAGCGGTCGAGCTCAAGAATTCCCTTGACTGGAGGTGTACCTGCTGCCGCACCTCGGGGTGCTGGTGGAGCCGGCTTCCCGCTGCGCCCTCTCAATTATTTGACCTGCACCTGATTGACCATGGCTTGGATGATAAATCGGCGCAGTCTGTCGTACCGACCCAGACGGATCATGTCGCGAGGGGAGACGTCTCCCAGCAGCGGGTTTCTTGCCCGAAACCAGGCAACTGTTCTCTCGGGATCTCCAGAAAACTGCTTGGCAACCAGATTGATGGTCGATGCGATCTCTTCCATCCGGACTTGAACGGCCTCGGGGATGTTGGCATCCCAGCGAACGGAGGACTCTGCGACAGCAGCAATACGGCCCACGTCGGCCTTCTTCAGGGACAAAAACTGGGCAGTCTTTTTTGCGTTGAAAGTCGTACCGTGGCCGAACTGCAAAAGGTCCTCAGGCACTGTGTCAAACAGGCCAAATCCAGACTGGCCAGAGGCCTGGCGGACTGCGGTTGCTTTCATGATGCCCGTCGATGAGGTGGAGAAGTTGGACGCTGATTGTGACAGAAACACAATCAAACCATGTTTGAACCATATTTATACATCATTCGGAATGACCGTGTTTACCCTGCGAGGCCCAGACCATGGACATCACCAACTTTGAGAACCAGCGGGTGTATGGCTCCAGCGAAACCCGCAAAGGCATCCCCGATGTAGCCCTTTCCGCCTGTCAGGCCGAAAGGGCTTGCATTGCCTTGAACAGATCGGCTTTGCCTTCGAAGCCGATGCCGGGCAGGTGGTCGGGCAGTGTGACGTAGCTGTTCTCGACCTTCACGCCGTCAGGGAAGCCGCCGAAGGGCTGGAACAGGTCAGGGTAGCTCTCGTTGCCGCCGAGGCCCAGGCCGGCCGCGATGTTCATATGCAATGGTCGTTCGCGAGGGTTTCGCGTCGGCCGGGATCGGCCCAAAGTCGAACTTCGGCTTTCCAGATGCGGATCTGGCGCAAGCGACCCGGCCCTGCCGTTCTCAAGGACACACACAGTTGAGCCAAGGCCTTGCCTCGTCGAGAATGATCGTTCGATTGACAACAGGGTGGATTTAATAGATCATGGCTGGAAAGAAGAAAACGGCCCCGCAAAGGCAGGAGATCTACGCGCCGCCGGATGTGCAGATTCCGCGTAGATTCGGCGGAGGCGTGTTGAAGGAGCGGGTGGTTCGGGAGCTGCCTTCAAAGAAGGTCATTCAGTACGCGCTGGCTTACGTCAACCCGCTGATCTTCAGCGGAGACAATGGCCGCGTGCTGGGGTACGACAACGCCCATGGCTTTTCGCACAAGCACTTCAAGGGCGAGATGACGCGCGAGGCTTTCCCGGGCTATGAGGCGTTGTATGAACGCTTCGATGTGGAGTGGAAAGAGATCGCGATGGAATATGTGAATGGGAGTGACAAGTGATGGCAGACAAAATTTCCCTGGACAACTTCGCGAAGGACAAGACCCTGAGCAAGCACAAGCGCAGGAGCCTGGAAGTCGCTCGCGCGCTGGATGCAAAGGCGGACGTCCTGCCCCACGCTCGCACGTTCACGAGCATTGAGTTTGAGGCATTTGTGACGGAGCTAACGCCCAAGCGATTCGAACTGCTGCGTCTGGCGATCAAGCGCAGTCGCTCCATCGGAGATCTGGCCATGGCCTCACACCGCGACCAGAGCGCGGTTTCGAGGGACGTTGCCAAGCTGCAAAAGCTCGGGCTTGTGAAGGTTGAATCCGTGGCAAATCCGGGTCACGGACTGATGAAAATCGTGACTCCGGTGGCCACCAGAATCGCGATCGACGCCAGTCTTGAGGCTGCCTGAGGTACCCCAAACCCTTGAAGGTCGGCTGAGGGTCGGCTCGCGATGGTCATGGTCGTCGACACAGCTTGTGTCGCCGATGTAGCCATATTCGCCTCTCAGGCCGAAAGGGCTTGCATTGCCTTGAACAGATCGGCTTTGCCTTCGAAGCCGATGCCGGGCAGGTGGTCGGGCAGTGTGACGTAGCTGTTCTCGACCTTCACGCCGTCTGGGAAGCCGCCAAAGGGCTGGAACAGGTCGGGGTAGCTCTCGTTGCCGCCGAGGCCCAGGCCGGCCGCGATGTTCAGTGACATCTGATGGCCGCCATGCGGTATGCAGCGGCTGGGCGACCAGCCGTGTTCTTTCAGCATCTCCAGCGTGCGCAGGTACTCGACCAGGCCGTAGCTCAACGCGCAGTCGAACTGTAGCCAGTCGCGGTCGGGGCGCATGCCGCCGTAGCGGATCAGGTTGCGCGCGTCCTGCATGGAGAACAGGTCTTCGCCGGTGGCCATCGGGTTCTTGTAGTACTGGCGCAGCGTGGCCTGCAGTTCGAAGTCCAGTGGATCGCCTGGCTCTTCGTACCAGAACAGGTCGTATGGCGACAGCGCCTTGGCATAGGCGATCGCGGTCTCCAGGTCGAAGCGGCCGTTGGCGTCTACGCACAGCTTCTGGCCGTCCTGCAGAACATCCATGATGGCGTCGATGCGGCGCAGGTCTTCGTCCAGCGAGGCGCCGCCGATCTTCTTCTTCACCACGGTGTAGCCGCGGTCGATGTAGCTGCGCATCTCGTCCTGCAGTTTTTTGAGATCCTGTCCGGGGTAGTAGTAGCCGCCGGCCGCATAGACGAAGATCTTGCGGTTGGCCTGGCCGTTGCCATACCGGTCGGCCAGCAGCTGGAACAGCGGCTGTCCTTCGATCTTGGCCACCGCGTCCCACACCGCCATGTCGATCGTGCCGATCGCCACCGAACGCTCGCCGTGGCCGCCCGGTTTCTCGTTCCTGAACATGGCGTTCCAGATCTTGTGCGGGTCCAGATTCTGGCCGCTGGCATCGATCAGGTCGTCGGGCGCGGTCTCCAGGATGCGCGGGATGAAGCGCTCGCGCATCATGTTGCCCTGGCCGTAGCGGCCGTTGGAGTTGAAACCGTAGCCCACCACCGGCTTGCCGTCCCGGATCACGTCCGTGATGACCGCCACGAGGCTGAGGTTCATCTTGCTAAAGTCGATGTAGGCGTTGCGGATGGACGAGCTGATGGGGATGGTCTTTTCGCGGATCTCGACGATTTTCATGAGGGGGGCTCCTGGGGTTGAGAGTCCGGATGATCGGACGCCACGACACGTTTGACCAATGCCGTTTTTCTTGTCTTTGATGCTTTGAAAGCACCGCCATGACGATGAACCTGTCCTGGGTTGATGACTTCAACGCGCTGGCTGCGACCGGCAACTTTTCGCGCGCCGCGGAAGACCGGCACATGACCCAGCCTGCGTTCAGCCGGCGCATCCGGGCTCTGGAAGAGTGGTTGGGGGCGGATCTGTTTGATCGCAGTTCTCAACCGGCGCGGGTCACCGAGGTGGGTGAGTGGTTTCGCACCGTTGCGCAGGACTTGCAGGCCCGGGTCGCAGCCATGCCGGGTGAGGCCCGGGCCATCGCCGAAGCCAGTTCGACCACCCTGCGCTTTGTGTCGACGCATGCGCTCTCGTTCACGTTCTTGCCGCGCTGGCTGCAGGCGCTGGAGGCCGGGGCGACCATGGGCCCGATTCAACTGGTCTCGGACGTCCAGCAGAAGTGCGAGGCGCTGCTGTCACAGAACCAGGTGCACTTCATGCTGGCCCACGGCCACCCTGGCGTGCAGGGTCAGCTGGACCCGACCGAGTTTCCGTATCTGGTCGTGGGCACGGATGTATTGGTGCCCGTGTCGGCGCCGGATGGGGCCGGGCAACCGCTTTACGCACTGGGCGGCGGTGCCAGGCGCACCGTGGTGCCGTTGCTGACCTACAGCGCGGAGTCGGGTCTGGGGCGCACCCTCAAGGCGCTCATGGGGCCGGCCATGGATCGCCTGAACGCGCAGAACGTCATGACGGCCCATCTGGCTTCGGTGTTGCGCTCCATGGCACTGGACGGCAAGGGGCTTGCCTGGCTGCCCAGACGGTTGGTTGGCGAGGATCTGGACCGAGGCCGCCTGGTGATCGCCGCGCCAGCCGAATGGCATGTGGACCTGGAAATTCGCCTGCACCGCCATCGCGCCAGCATTGGGACGGCGGCCGAGTCTTTCTGGGATGCGGCCAAAGTCGAAGCGCATCGCTCGTCGGGGTGATGTCGGGTGTTGTGGTGCCGGTAAAAACAAGGTATTGTTTTCTTTTGGCTGAGCGTGCCGGACCGCAGTGCGGGCACTTTTCCGGCCGTGGTGCCCTGCTGCCCTGCTGCCCCGTTGTTACGCGGGCAAGGCCGTCCTGCCAGCGTCCTGACCAAAGAAACCGCGTCTTCCTCCCGGACGCGGCTTTTTGACCCGCCATGCCTTGCGGCCCGGCGGGTCTTCTTTTTTTGAGATTGCCTGCGGTCACGGGCGGCGGAACCGGACGGGCGCTGGCACCGTGAGGGGTGATTGCGTGACAATCGCCCACCATGAGCCCAACCGACGCAGCCGCCCCCACCCGAATCCTGCCGCACGAGGATCCCTTGCGTGTGCAGTTGCACAACGAGGTCCATGCCCGGCCGTCGGCCCGCATTCGCCTGCCGGCGCTGGTGGTCTTTGTGGCGGTGGCCAACGAAGGCATCAGCCGTGAGCAGGAGTGCGAACACCTGCGCCGCCTGCCGGGACAAGACGGGCTCCGTCCCGAGGATCTGCAAGGCCATTTCCTGCGGCTGCGGATGCCGGGCTACACACTCAAGTGGGAGCGCCACACCGAGTTCACCCGGTACTCCCTGGTGCAGCCCCTGCCCGACGGGGCCGGGCTGGGGGCCTGCGATCCCGACATCCTGTCGCACCTGGTGCTGCCGGCCGGCTGGCTGTCGGACATTCCCGGACGGACGTTTGCGGCCATCAAGCTGGCCATGCTGCACGGCGACCTGTCCGATCCACAGGCCACGCTGGCCCTGGCACGCACCTGGCTGGGCGAGCACACCGTGGTGGCCTCCATGATGGGCAATCAGGGGCACTCCCTGGTGGCGACCGATTTCATGCTGCGTGACAGCGGGTTCGAGCGCATGCTGGTGGTGGCTCCGCCTTCGACATCGCAGACGCGGGCGGGCCGCATTTCGCAGCGCCTGCTGGAGGTCGAGACCTACCGGCTCATGGCCTTGCGGGGTCTGCCCGTGGTCAAGCAGCTGGGGCCGTTCCTGTCGGAAAGCGAGCGACAGCTGGCCAACATCACGGCACAGCTGGAGAACAAGACCACGCGCGACGAGTCCCTGCTGGACACCCTGGTCTCGCTGGCCGCCGGCATCGAGCGGGCCACAGCCGAGCATGCCTACCGCTTCTCGGCCACGCGGGCCTATGACGCGCTGGTGAGCCAGCGCATTGCCGAGTTGCGCGAGCAGCCCATTCCGGGCACCCAGACCATCGGCGAGTTCATGCAGCGGCGCCTGTCGCCGGCGATGGCCACCGTGGCGGCCACATCGCAGCGTCTGGCTTCGCTGTCCGAGCGGGTCAACCGCGCCAGTTCATTGCTGCGCACGCGGGTCGACATTGCCACCGAGGAGCAGAACCGGCAACTGCTGGAGAAGCTCACCCGGGGTCAGGAACTGCAGCTGCGCTTGCAGAGCACGGTGGAGGGCCTGTCCATTGCGGCCATCTCGTATTACGTGGTCAGCCTGATCCTGTACCTGGGCAAGGCCGGCAAGGCGGCCGGCCTGCCGATTCACCCGGAACTGGCGGCTGGTGCCCTGATTCCCCTGGTGCTATGGGCTGTCTGGCGCACGACCCGCAAAATCCACGAAAAACTGTACCAGGGGCACTGAGCAGAAAAGGGTGGCGCAGGTCCTGATTTATGGATATGGGACCTTGGGATCTTTGTATGTTGCCGCTAAAATCTGACTAGAATGGTTTGATTGGAGGTGCCCATGCAGACATGGCAGATTCAAGAAGCGAAGGCCCGTTTTTCTGAACTTGTTCGGGATTCCGAGCACGTAGGCCCGCAGGAAATCACCTGGCATGGACGGGCTGTCGCGGTGGTACTGTCCAAGGCGGAGTACGAGCGACTGACCGGAGGGGGGCAGTCGCTCGTGACCTTCATGCGTCATTCGCCTTTGTTTGGCGCAGATGACATAGATTTCATCCGCGACGCCAGCCTCACCCGCGAGGTGTCACTCTGAGCTATCTCATCGACACCAATGTTCTGTCCGAACTGCGGCGGCGTGGGCCAGAGGCTCAAGTGGTGAAGTGGTTTGAACAACGCCCAGCCAGCACGCTGCATCTGAGCGTTCTGACACTTGGAGAGTTGCGCAAAGGCATTGATGTCTTGCCAGAAGGCGCTCGCAAGCGGGCGCTGCTGGACTGGCTGGAAACCGAGTTGCCCAGGTTCTTCGCCGGCCGCATTCACGCCGTCGACGCTCAAGTGGCGGATCGATGGGGGCGACTGGTTGCGCAGGCGGGTCGACCTCTGCCGGCCATAGACAGCCTGCTTGCGGCGACGGCGCTGGCACACGGGATGGCGCTGGTCACGCGAAACCTCAAGGACTTCCGGCACCCTGATCTGGTGGTGATCAATCCCTGGAATGGGTAGCCGGAGCCACACGGTATCTTCAGTTCCGACCAGCTTTGGGCCGTGGCTTGGCCTGACCGGATGTCAGCTGCACCCGTTGTGCCGCTTCCAGGTGTCTTCGTGACCGATCAGCTTGGCGAAGGCCGGGGGCTCACAGCGGCCTGAACCGCCGGCCACCGGCTGGATGCCCATTTCTTCCAGGGTGGCCATTTCGTCGAATCCGGCCAGAGGTCCGGTCTGGTCAACCCAGTCCTTGGCCATGGCCAGCGCGCCCACGAAGGCCGCCAGCACCACCGCCTGCGGCAGGGCGATGCCCCAGCCACGCCGGCGGACGGGCACCTCGCACACGCCACCCGGGCACAGCTGGGCCTGTTCCTTGCTGAACAGGTTGTAAAGCTTGCAGCCCAGGCAGATGCCAAAGGCACTCTCGAAGAACATCAGCAGCAGACAGCTGCCGCACAGGGCCAAGTTCAGCGGGCCCATGTAGCGGTTGAAGACCATCAGGTAGAGCATGGTCACGCCCAGCAGCAGGCCCAGGCCCCAGGCAAAGCGTTTCTGCGGCGCACCCACCCATTCGGGTGACTGGTGGCGCACGATCCAGCTACCGACGATCATGCTGGGCGACCAGCGCGGATTGACCATGCGCAGCGTCATGTCGATCAGGAACACGATGATGAACAGGCGGGTGTGCTGGAAGTTGCCCAGCAGGAAGGAGTGCATGAACGACACCACTGCCGGGAAGAACAGCAGGCCGGCGGCGGCGCGCACGGCGCGTTCGTTGACGACCCGCACCGGGTAGCCTTCGATCTGTTCGCCAAAGGGGATGAGAAGTTGCATCGCTGTCTCCGAATATACGGATGATGATACTCTTGGGGGGTATTGTGCGATCCTCGGGAAACCCCTGCCATTTCCGGCATCAGGGGTATCCGGCGCCGTGGACGGAGGGGCCCGGTGGCGGGCGCGCTCAGGCCGGCGCCAGTGCGCTCATGGCCTGGTGGTGGGTCAGGAACACCTGGCCGCTCAGGTGCTGGAGGAAGTCGGTGCGCTTGAGCCGGTCCATGACGGGGCCCTTGACTTCGCTCAGGTGCAGGGCAATGCCCTGGTCGGACAGCCGCTGCATGATGGCTTCCAGGCTGTCGAGCGCGCTGGCATCGATGTCGTTGATGGCAGTGCACTGCAACACCACGTGCTGCAGGCCGGGCCGGCCTGACACCGCCTCGGCGACACGGTCTTCCAGGTAGCGTGCGTTGGCGAAAAACAGGCTCTGGTCCACCCGCAGGCCCAGCACCGAGGGCTGGGTGACGACGTCGTGGCGCAGCACGTTGCGGTAGTGTTCGGTGCCGGGCACGTTGCCCACCACGGCAATGTGGGGCCGGCTGCTGATCCACAGGTGCATGACCAGCGAAGCGACCACCCCGGTCATCAGTCCGCTGACCAGGTCGACCAGCAGGGTGACGGCAAAGGTCAGGGCGTGGGCGGCGAAATCGGCGCGAGATATGCGCCAGGAGCGCGCAAAACTGCGGAAGTCCACCAGGCTGCCGATGGCCATGATGATGGTCGCGGCCAGCACGGCCAGCGGCAGGTCGTGCAGCAGCGGGGTGAAGAACAGGGCCGTGATGCCCAGCAGCACGGCAATCAGCAAGCCTGCGGCGGCGGTTCGCACGCCCGCTTCGTGTTGCACCACGGTGCGCGAGAAGCTGGCGCCCACGGCGAAGGCGCCGGTGATGCCGGCGGCCAGGTTGGCGCCGCCCATGGCGCGCATCTCGGCACTGGACTCGATCCGCTCGCGGCGCCGTGCGGCCATGCCCTGGGCAATCGAGATCTGTTCGACAAAGGTGAGCATGGCGATCAGCAGGGCCGGCAGCAGCAGGGACTGCACGGTGTTCGGACTGACCGACATCAGGGCGCCCAGCGCCAGGGCGGGCAGGCCCTGGGGAATGGTGCCGACGACAGCCAGTCCCTGCTCGGCCCAGACCAGGGCAGACGTCAGGGCAATGGCCAGGACCATCACCAGAAGGGGGACCGCTTTGGCGGTCAGGTCGGCGGCCGTGGCATCCAGCCCGCCGGCCTGCAGTCCGCGCTTGAGCCAGCGCTTGCTGGCCCAGAGCAGCAGCATGGTGCCGGCGCCCACGGCCATGGTCAGACCGTGGACATGCGCCATCTGTTGCCACAGGCTCTGGACGAAGTTCAACACGTTGCTGCTGCGAAGCGGAACGCCTAGCACGTGGGGCAACTGGCTGAACCCGATCAGCATCCCCGAAGCGGTGACGAATCCGGACAGCACCGGGGTGCTCAGGAAGCTGGCAATGAAGCCCATGCGCAGACTGCCCATGAGCAGAAGCATGGTGCCCACCAGCACCGCCAGCAGGGCGGAGGCCGCCACGAACTCGGGGCTGCCGGCGGCGGTGACGGTGCCCACCGCCGCCAGCGACATGATGGAGCGCAGGGCCGCCGGACCGACCCCGAGTGCCGGACTGGTGCCCATCAGCGCATAGACGACCAGGGGCAGCATGCTGGCGTAGAGGCCAGTGACCGCTGGCATGCCGGCCAGCAGGGCGTATGCCAGGCTTTGCGGAATGAGCAGCAGCGTGACCACCGCCGCGGCGGTCAGATCGCCTGTGAAAGTCGATGCGCTGTAGGCGCGCGCCCAGGTCAGAAAAGGAAACCAGGAGGTCAGGCGACGCATCCACATGGTTTCAGGCCGGCGCGTTGGCCGCTTCGGTGTGGATCACGCCGCCCCCCAGGCAGACCTCGCCGTCATAGAGAACGGC
This sequence comes from Burkholderiaceae bacterium, assembly GCA_041396505.1. GTDB lineage: Bacteria > Pseudomonadota > Gammaproteobacteria > Burkholderiales > Burkholderiaceae_C > Hydrogenophaga. Next base: position 637,885 of record JAWKYL010000004.1, on the reverse strand, counting down.
GCTCTGGCCCGGCGTCACGGCCCATTGCGGGTCGGTGAACCGCAGCGTGAAGCCAGTCTCGTCCAGTGCCAGCGTGCAGGCGGCGTCACTCTGGCGGTAGCGCGTCTTGGCCGCGATCTGCGTGGCCGCAGGCGCCTCGCCGGCGACCCAGCTGATGTCCTCGGCGCGCAGGCTGGGGGACAGCAGCCAGGGATGGTCATGGCCCTGCACCACCCACAGCGTGTTCTTGTCGACGTCCTTGCGGGCCACGAACCAGGGGTCGTGCTCGCTGCCGCCCTTCTGGGCGCCCTTGGCCTTGACGCCGCCGATCCCCAGGCCCTGGCGCTGGCCCAGGGTATAGAAGGACAGCCCCACGTGCTGGCCGATGGTGCGTCCGGTCGGGTCCTTGATGGGCCCCGGCTCCTTGCTGATGTAGCGGTTGAGGAAGTCGCGGAACGGCCGCTCGCCAATGAAGCAGATGCCGGTGCTGTCCTTTTTCTTTGCGTTGGGCAGGCCGATCTCGGCCGCAATGCGCCGCACCTCGGTCTTGGGCAGTTCGCCCACCGGGAACATCGTCTTGCTCAGCTGCGCCTGATTGAGCCGGTGCAGGAAGTAGCTCTGGTCTTTCAGCGGGTCCAGGCCTTTAAGCAACTCGTGCTGTCCGGTGCCTTCGTTCAAGCGCACGCGGGCGTAGTGACCCGTGGCGATCTTGCCGGCGCCCAGGCGCATGGCATGATCCAGAAAGGCCTTGAACTTGATCTCGGCGTTGCAGAGGATGTCCGGGTTGGGTGTGCGGCCGGCCTGGTACTCGCGCAGGAATTCGGCGAACACGCGGTCCTTGTATTCGGCTGCGAAGTTGACGTGTTCGATGTCGATGTCGAGCACGTCGGCCACCGAGGCGGCGTCCAGCCAGTCCTGGCGGCTGGAGCAGTATTCGCTGTCATCGTCATCTTCCCAGTTCTTCATGAAGATGCCGATGACCTCATGGCCCTGCTTCTTGAGCAAGTAAGCGCTCACAGCGGAGTCCACGCCCCCGCTCAGGCCCACCACCACACGCTGCTTGTTTGTCATGGTGCGATTATCCAGCGGCCGGCGCGTCCCATGGCCGGTCGCCCTGGGCGTCGCGCACCCGGGTGGGCAGGCCCATGCGGTCCATCAGGCGCAGGAAGGGCGCCGGGTCCAGGTCTTCCACGTTGGACATGGTGCCGGTGTCCCAGGTGCCGTCGGCGATCAGCAGCGCGGCCGCCACCGGCGGCACGCCGGCGGTGTAGGAGATGCCCTGGCTGCCGACCTCGGCGAAGGCCTGTTCGTGATCGGCCACGTTGTAGATGAAGACCTCGGCGTCCCTGCCGTCCTTCGTGCCCTTGACCCAGTCCCCGATGCAGGTCTTGCCGGTGTAACCGGGGGCCAGGCTGGCCGGGTCGGGCAGCACGGCCTTGACGACCTTCAGCGGCACCACTTCCAGCCCTTCAGCGGTTTTCACGGGCTGTTCCGACAGCAGGCCCAGGTTGTTGAGCACGGTAAAGACGTTGATGTAGTGCTCGCCAAAGCCCATCCAGAAGCGCAGGTCTGCCTGGGGGTAGCGGCTGGAGAGCGAGTGCAGTTCGTCGTGTCCGGTCAGGTAGGCCTTCTGGGGCCCGACCACGGGCAGGTCCCAGGTCTGGCTGACTTCGAACATCTTGTTGGGGGTCCACTGCCCGTTCTGCCAGGACAGCACGGTGCCGGTGAACTCGCGGAAATTGACCTCGGGGTCGAAGTTGGTGGCAAACCATCGGCCGTGGCTGCCGGCATTGATGTCGACGATGTCCACGCTGCGGATGGTGTCCATGAAGCGGTCTTCGGCCAGGCGGGCGTAGGCGTTGACCACGCCGGGGTCGAAGCCCACGCCCAGCACGGCGGTCACACCGGCGGCGGCACAGCGTTCGCGGCGCTTCCACTCGTGGTTGGCATACCAGGGCGGTGTTTCGCAGATCTTGAGCGGGTCTTCGTGGATGGCGGTGTCCATGTAGGCCGCACCAGTTTCGATGCAGGCTTCGAGCACGGACATGTTGACGAAGGCGCTGCCCAGGTTGATGACGATCTGCGCGCCGGTGTGGCGGATCAGCGCGGCCACGGCCGGCGTGTCCATGGCGTCAATGCTGTGGGCCTGCAGCACCCCGGGCACCTTGAGGCTGCCTTTGTCGTGGACGGATGCGATGATGGCCTCGCATTTGGCGATCCTGCGCGAGGCGATATGGATGTCGCCCAGCACGTCGTTGTTCAGGGCGCACTTGTGCGCCGCCACTTGAGCCACGCCGCCGGCGCCGATGATGAGCACATTGCGCTTCATGTCGTCGAATTCCTTTCGTCGGTGGTGGTTGAGGGAAGGCAGGACCGGCCGCCGCAGGGGCGGAGCGCGGCCTGCAGCGGGTTCATGACAGCGCGCTGGCGAAGTCTGCGTAGCCGAAGTCGCGCACCAGGCGCACCTGGCCGTCGAGTTCGCGCACCGCGATGGCGGGCATCTTCACGCCGTTGAACCAGTTCTTCTTGACCATGGTGTACGGGGCCGCGTCCTCGATGGACAGCCGGTCGCCGATCTGCAGGGGCTGCCCGAAGCGGAACTCGCCGAAGATGTCGCCGGCCAGGCAGGACTTGCCGCAGACCATCCATTCATGCTCGCCCCGGTTGGGCTCGATCCGGCCGCTGTAGCGGTAGACCAGCAGGTCCAGCATGTGGGCTTCGATCGAGCTGTCGACGATGGCCAGGTTCTTGCCGTTGTGCAGGGTGTCCAGCACGGTCACCTCCAGCGTGGTGGAGTTGAGCACGCTGGCTTCGCCCGGTTCCAGGTAGACCTGCACGCCGTACTCGCCGGCAAAGCGCTTGAGACGTTCGGCAAATTCGGCCAGCGGATAGTCCGGGTGCGTGAAGGCGATGCCGCCGCCCAGGCTGATCCAGTCCATGCGCCGGATCAGGTGGCCGAAGCGCTGCTCGATGTGTTCGAGCATGTCGGCAAAGCGTTCCAGACGGCCGTTCTCGCAGTTGTTGTGGAACATGAATCCGCTGATGCCGCCCACCTCGCCCAGGGCGCGCTCGATGGCGGCCGGATCGTGCTCGCCCAGGCGGGAGAACGGCCGGGCCGGGTCGGCCAGGTCGAAACTGGAGGAGCTCACCCCGGGGTTGACGCGCAGGCCACGGACCTTGTTGCGTGATGCCGCGTCGAACCGGCCCAGCTGGCCGAGGGTGTTGAAGATGATCTTGTCGCAGTGGCCGACGACCTCGTCGATCTCATGGTCGGCCCAGGCCACCGAATAGGCATGGGTTTCGCCGGGGAACTTCTCCCGGCCTAGCCGGACCTCGTACAGCGAGGAACTGGTGGTGCCGTCCATGTACTGCGACATGAAGTCGAACACCGACCAGCTGGCGAAGCACTTGAGGGCCAGCAGCGACTTGGCGCCCGAAGCCTGTCGCAGCCAGGCGATCTTCTCCAGGTTGGGCAGCAGGCGGGACTTGTCGATCAGGTAGTGGGGCGTGGGCAGACGGGACTCGGACATGCCCCGATTATCCCAGCCACCCGTGACACGCATGGGTCGCCGGGTTGTTCTGCGGGTATCGACCGTGCATGGCACACTGTTCCCATGCCGCGCATCCAGCCCGCCGAAGTCCAGTTCACCGCCATCCGCGCCCAGGGCGCGGGTGGACAGAATGTGAACAAGGTGTCCAATGCGGTGCACCTGCGGTTTGCGGTGCATGCCTCCACGCTGCCGGACGACGTCAAGCGTCGTCTGCTGGCATTGAGCGACCAGCGCATCACCACCGAAGGCGTGATCGTCATCAAGGCGCAATCCAGCCGCAGTCTGGAGCAGAACAGGGCCGACGCCCTGGCCCGCCTGCAGGCGCTGGTCGATAGCGTGGCCCTGGCGCCACGCCAGCGTCGGGCGACCCGGCCCACGCGGGCGTCGGTTCAGCGCCGGCGCGACGAGAAGAGCGTGCGCTCCCGTCTCAAGACGTCACGCGCCCGCGTCGGCGGAGACCTCTCCGGGTGATGTCCCGCTCTGGCCGGCGTTTAAGCAATTTTTAGGATTTTCTTAAGCGCAATTTAAAGAACCGCCAGGGCCCGGCTTCCTAGACTTCTCCCCATGGATCGCGGCGCATGGGGCGTCGCATTCAGCCAAGGACCGCGGACGCCGTCCGCACAAGGGAAGCCCAATGCAAGTCAGTCACGAAGAACTGCGGCAGCTCGCCGCCACCACCGCCCGCGCCGGTCGCGAAGACCTCTATGCCGGCATCCACAAGGCCCTCCGGGCCTTCATGGCCGATACGCTGGTCGCTGTCGGTCGCACCGACCCGGCCGATGCGCGCGATGTCGGTGACACCATCGACCGCGTGCTGGCCCTCATGACCGTGTGCGCCGCCCATGTCGAGCACGAAAACACGTTCATGCATCCGGCCATCGAGGCGCGCGACCCGGGCACCACGGCCACCGTCGCCGGTGACCACGAAGATCACCTGCCGCACATTGCCGCCCTGCGCGCGCAGGCAGACAACCTCGCCACCATCCCTCCCCAGGAGCGAGCTGCAGCGCTGCATGTGCTGTACTTGTCACTGGCTGGTTTCGTGGCCGACAACCTGCAGCACATGCACGTCGAAGAAACGCGCCTGAATCGATCGCTGTGGGCCCACTACAGTGACGACGAGTTGCGCGGCCTGCACGACGCCCTGGTCGCGTCCATCGCCCCCCCGGAGATGATGCAGGTGCTGCGCTGGATGGTGCCCAACATGAGCGCGCCCGAACGGCTGGCCATGCTGGGCGGCATGAAGGCCGGCGCGCCGGCGCCGGTGTTCGAGGCTGTGCTCGACATGCTGCGTCCGCATCTGGATGAGCGGGACTGGTCCAAGCTGACCGCCGGTCTGGGGCTGACGGGCGCCTGAGCGGATGAAGGGCCGTCAGGCCGGCGCCACGTCCAGCGCCAGACGTGCGTTCACGCACAGACGGAACCGGCCCCGGCCGGTCTTCTCGATACGAAGGCCGCATCCATGCTCTTCCAGCCGGCGGGACAGCAGCAGCAGCCGGGCCTCCAGGTTGTCGCTGACGTCCGGCAGTCCCAGGCTGGGGTCCAGGCGCAGCTCCCGGTTGCTGAACTCGGTACAGCCATTGCCCTGGTGTTCGCGCAGCAGCTTCCACAGGATGGCGCCTGCCACACCCTTGATCAGGTAGTCGCCGTTGACGAAGATGCTGTCGTTCGCCGGGTAATGGCGCACCTTCAGCAAGGGCCCCGGGTCTGTCAACGGGTGTGGTGGCGGCGCCGCGCCGCCAGGCAGGGGCCCGGCCTCGGGCTCTTCGCGCATGAGGTCGATGGCACTGGCCAGGTGCGCGCCCAGCATGGACAGCAGATCCTCGTCCTCGAAACCGAAGCGCATGTCCTGCGGACTTTCCACGAACAGCACGCCCAGGGTGCGGCCACAGGACACCAGCGGGACTGCCAGCTGGCTGTGCGGTTCGGCCAGGCCGGGGTAGGGGATTTCGGTCACGTCGGCGGGCAGCATGCCGCGTTCGGTCAGGCCCAGGCGCACGGCCTGTCCGTAGTGCCAGGCGCTGGCCATGTGCATGACCCGCACGGGCGTCTGTTCCCGCGCGGCAACGCCGATGATGCCGTCGCCCAGCGCGATTTCCGATCCCACACCCGAGGTCGCATAGCCCATGGAAGCGACCGTGTACAGGCGGCGCGTGGCCGGGTCCAGGATCAGCACCATGGCGTGGCCGATGTCCATTTCGTCCCGCAAGGCCAGCATCAGACCGTCGAGGGCGGCGCCCAGCGAGGTCGCCCGGGCCAGTTGCGCGCTGGTGCGCCGCAGCGCGCCGAGCAGGCCGCAGCGGCCCGCAGCCGGGGGCAGCGGGCTGCCGGGTACGGCTTCGACCTCCAGCACCTCGTGGATGTCCGACCCTTTCAGGACAAAGACATCGGCCATGCCGGAGTGCGAGGCGATGCCGGCCAGCAGCGCCTTCATGCTTTCGAATACCGGGCCGGTGGTCTCGGTGCGCAGGTAGCGCAGGTGCAGGCGGTAGAACTGGGCCGTGACCGGGTGCAACAGCAGGACGGTGGCCCGCGGATGGGCCAGGATGTTCCGGCGGGTCTTGTTGAAGAACTGGAACGACACGGCCACATGGCGCGCGTCGACATAAAACACCTGGGACAGGTAGGCCACGTTGGGTGTGCCGTCGGCCGCCACCGTCGCGATCATGGAGGGAACCACCCCTTCCAGGCAGGGGCGCACGTCGTCCAGGGTGATACGGGGATTCATGCCGTGGTCAGACGGTCGCCCGCCCGGGGGCCGGGTGTCTGGTCGAAGGCCTGGTGAGGTTCGAACTCGACCGCGCTCAGATCGTCCACCTGGTGCGCCAGCATCGCTGCCGCGAAGGCCGGGCTGAAACCCACCAGATCCAGTTCACGCTGCATGGCCTGCAGGTAGCGTGGCAACCCGGCCACTTCTTCGGGCGTGATGGCGCGCACGCGGGCCTGTTCCGACTTGATCTGCACCGATCGGTGGCTGAAGGGTTCGCTGAAAACCACCGAAACGCGGCCTGAGCGCGCAATGTCCTGCAGCAACACATTCGACTGGCTGCGGCTGAGGAACACCGTGATGCGGCGTCCGTCCGGGGCCACGTCACTGCCGACGGCCCGCATCACGCTGGGTGTCAGGTCCGGACCGCTGGATGAAACGATGACGGACACCCCGCGGGCCATCATGTCCAGCAGGTCGCCGTCCAGTCTCGCGGTGGGGGTGTCGGTGGGCACGGTCAGTCCGGGGACAGGACGGACAGGTCGGTGTAGACCATGTCCAGGGGAAGCGTCGGCCAGCCAGATGGTCCTCGATGCAGCGCAGGACCAGGGGGCTGCGGTGGCGATCCGTACTGGCACGCACCTCGTCGGGGCTGAGCCAAACCGTGCGCACGATGCCATCGTCCAGAGGCCGATCGGGGTCGAATGCCCCCAGTTCGCCCGAGAATGCAAATCGCAGGTAGGTGATGTCCTCGCCTGTCGACGGGCGCTGGAATCGCGACAGGTAGACCCCCACCAGGGCGGTGGGGTCGAACCGGAAGGCCGTCTCCTCCAGCGCTTCGCGGGCCACGCCCTGTGCCGGACTTTCGCCCGGATCCAGATGGCCTGCCGGGTTGTTGAGCCGGAGTCCTTCCGGCGTGTGTTCTTCCACCAGCAGGAACCGCCCGTCGCGCTCGATGATGGCGGCCACAGTGACACTGGGTTTCCAACGCGTGTTCATGCGTCGCATTATCGTTCGTCCGATTTCGGGTTAAGCTTGTCCCGTCATCCGAAATTTGAGCGAGCGAGGAGACGGCACGCTGTTTGGTCCAAGGGCCAGAGTGGCCTGCGCCTCCAGGGCTCCCCTCTGAAATCCCAGCATTGAGGACGTCTTCATGACTTCTGGCGCATCGACCGAAACCGCAGCAGCCGGCGCGGCTGCACCCATCCCCCAGCGCATTGGCGTGCCGCGCGAGGTATTTCCCGGCGAAAAACGGGTCGCCACCGTGCCCGATGTGGTGGCCAAGCTGGTCAAGCTGGGCTTTGGCGTGGTGGTCGAAAGCGGCGCCGGCGAACTGGCCGACGTCAGTGACGACCACTACCGCGAAGCGGGTGCCGACATTGCGGGCACGACAGCCGAGTTGTGGAGCGGCAGCGACATCGTCTTCAAGGTGCGCCCGCCGACCCCCGACGAAGTGGCCCTGATGCACGAAGGCCAGACGCTGATCGGCTTTGTCTGGCCAGCCCAGAATCCGGAGCTGATGCAGGCTCTGGCCGCCCGGAAGGTCACCGTGCTGGCCATCGACAGTCTGCCGCGCACGCTCAGCCGCGCGCAGAAGATGGACGCGCTGACCTCCATGGCCGGCGTCAGCGGCTACCGGGCCGTGGTCGAGGCGGCGAACGCCTTTGGCCGCTTCTTCAACGGCCAGATCACCGCCGCCGGCAAGGTGCCGCCGGCCAAGGTGTTCATCGCCGGTGCTGGCGTGGCCGGTCTGGCGGCCATTGGCGCAGCCGCCAGCCTGGGCGCCATCGTGCGCGCCAACGACACGCGTGCCGAAGTGGCCGACCAGGTCGTCTCGCTGGGCGGCGAGTTCGTCAAGGTCGACTACGAAGAAGAAGGCTCTGGCGGCGGCGGCTACGCCAAGGTCATGAGCGAGGGCTTCCAGGCCGCCCAGCGCGAGATGTACGCGCAGCAGGCCAAGGAGTGCGACATCATCATCACCACCGCGCTGATCCCGGGCAAACCCGCGCCGCGCCTGATCACCGCCGAGATGGTGCGGAGCATGAAGCCGGGCAGCGTGATCGTGGACATGGCGGCCGAGCAGGGTGGCAACTGCGAACTCACCGAACCTGGCAAGGCGGTCGTCAAACACGGCGTGACCATCGTCGGCTACACCGACCTGGCCTCGCGCATGGCGCGCCAGTCGTCCACGCTGTATGGCACCAACCTGTTCCGTCTGACGGAAGAGCTGTGCAAGACCAAGGACGGCGTCATCAACGTCAACATGGAAGACGACGCCATCCGGGGTCTGACCGTGATCAAGGACGGCGAGATCACCTGGCCGGCGCCACCGATCGCGGCCGCACCCAAGCCACCGGCCAAACCGGCCGCCGCTGCCGCCCCCAAGGCGCCAGCGCATGGCCACGGCCCCGGCGAACCCATGTCCGGCAAGTCGCTGGCCATCGTCTTTGCCATCGGTGCGGTCCTGTTCGCGCTGGTGGGCCTGTACGCGCCGGCCGCCTTCCTGTCGCACTTCACCGTGTTCGTGCTGGCCTGCTTTGTCGGCTACATGGTGGTGTGGAACGTCACGCCCTCGCTGCACACGCCGCTGATGAGCGTGACCAACGCCATCAGTTCGATCATCGCCATCGGTGCGCTGATCCAGGTCGCACCGCCGCTGGACGCGGCCGGCGCCGCTGACCGGCCCAACGCCCTGATCCTGGGCTGTGCCGTGCTGGCGCTGGTGCTGACGGCCGTCAACATGTTCGGCGGCTTCGCCGTCACGCGCCGCATGCTGGCGATGTTCCGCAAGTAAACAAGAAGAGGACCCATCCCATGACATCCAGCCTGGCCACCGTGTCCTACATCGGCGCCACCATCCTCTTCATTCTCAGCCTGGGCGGCCTGTCCAACCCGGAAACCGCCCGCCGCGGCAACCTGTTCGGCATGATCGGCATGACCCTTGCCGTGCTGGCCACCGTGCTGGGCCCGCGCGTCACCCCCGCCGGCATCCCGTACATCGTCGGCGCCCTGGTCGTCGGCGGCGCCATCGGCCTCTTCGCCGCGAAGAAGGTCCAGATGACGCAGATGCCCGAACTGGTCGCGCTCATGCACAGCCTGGTGGGCCTGGCGGCCTGCCTGGTGGGCTTCGCGAGCTACGTGGACACATCCACCGTGTTCCCGTCGCCGGCCGAGAAGGCCATCCACGAGGTCGAGATCTACATCGGCATCCTCATCGGCGCCATCACGTTCTCGGGCTCGCTGATCGCCTTCGGCAAGTTGTCTGGCCGCATCGGCGGCAAGCCCCTGCTGCTGCCGGCGCGCCACTGGCTCAACCTCGCCGGCCTGCTGATCGTCATCTGGTTCGGGCGCGAATTCCTCAACGTCCACGACATCCAGGCCGGCATGACGCCCCTGCTGGTGATGACCGTGATCGCGCTGCTGTTCGGCATCCACATGGTCATGGCCATCGGCGGTGCCGACATGCCGGTGGTGGTGTCCATGCTCAACAGCTACTCGGGCTGGGCGGCGGCAGCCACCGGCTTCATGCTCAGCAACGATCTGCTCATCGTGGTGGGCGCGCTGGTGGGTTCCTCGGGTGCCATCCTGAGCTACATCATGTGCCGCGCCATGAACCGCAACTTCATCAGCGTCATTGCGGGTGGCTTTGGCGGTGGCGCACCCAAGGCCCAGTCGTCCGGTGCGGCGGCCGAGCCCCAGGGTGAAGTCACTCCGGTCAGCGCCATCGAGACCGCCGAGATGCTGCGCGAAGCCAAGAACGTGATCATCGTGCCCGGCTACGGCATGGCGGTGGCCCAGGCCCAGCACACGGTGTTCGAGATCACCAAGCTGCTGCGCGAGAAGGGTGTCAACGTGCGCTTCGGCATCCACCCGGTGGCCGGCCGCATGCCCGGCCACATGAACGTGCTGCTGGCCGAGGCCAAGGTGCCTTACGACATCGTGATGGAGATGGACGAGATCAACGAGGACTTCCCGGACACCGACGTGACCATGGTCATCGGGGCCAACGACATCGTCAACCCCGCTGCGCAGGACGACCCCACCAGTCCCATCGCCGGCATGCCGGTGCTTGAGGTCTGGAAGGCGCACACCTCCATCGTCATGAAACGCAGCATGGCCAGCGGCTATGCCGGCGTGGACAACCCGCTGTTCTACAAGGACAACAACCGCATGCTGTTCGGCGACGCCAAGAAGATGCTCGACGAAGTGCTGACGGCCTTGCGGGGCTGATCCGGAATCAGCCCGGTCAAACGCTCGCGCGTTTCCTGAATCTTTCCGTCCAGGCTGCCGTCCCTGCAAAGGGGCCGCAGCCTTTTTCCTTTAGGCCTCGGCGACGCAGCGTTTCCTTGATACGTGTCGAACCGTGCGCAGGGACGTCCGTCCATTGCGCGCAGCAGCAATCCTGGCGAGCTTGCGCTGAGGTCGTGGCCTACCATGTGTTTCGCATCAGGCTGTGCCTGTGAACGGATATCACCGTCATGTCCGGAATGGTTCACGCGATCCATAACGATAGAGCTTCAGGGAATTACATGCGCTTCTTCAGGCGAACCCAACCCCAGATAACTGACCACCCCCCTGTGCCCCGGGTGCTGCAGGAGGCACTCCAAGACTATCCGGAGCTGATCACCGGGCTGCAAGAAGTCCTGTCCAAGCTGGGCACCTATCCGGGTATGAACAGGTTTCGGCGCACCGACCAGTTCGAAGCAGCCATATGGTCGCTGGAAGGAAGGCTTGATAGCTACCTTGCCCGTGCCGCACGGGAACTCCGGGAAGCCGAAGTGACCGGCGACCCTGTGATGATCGCCAGGGCCAGAGAGAAGAAGTTGCTGATGGGCGGGTGTCGCCATGAGTTTGGTGCGGACGAACTGGCGGAGTTCTTCCGCTGGGGGCAGGACTAGTTTGGGGCGATAGGCATGGCACGCGATTACCCCAAGATCAGTCCCAGAGAACACCAGGAGATCCTCCAACATGAAATCCTGCGCGATCCGAGGCGGTTTTTGAACGCATCTCCTGTAGATCGCCCTCGGGCTGTCATCATGGCTGGCCAGCCCGGCGCTGGCAAAGGCGGGTTGGTAAATATCGCCAAAACCCAGTTCGACAGCAATGTCGTCACCATCGATGTTGACGATTTACGTGGATACCACCCCCTGGTCGAATTCTTCCGCCGGCGTCATCCTTACACTTGGTCCGGCCACACCCATGGAGATGCCGCCCAGTGGGCCGCAGAATTGCGCCAGGCAGCTGTCGCCCAGCGCAAGAACCTTATCCTGGACACGACGACACCCAGAGTCGACATCATCCGGGAATTGCAGGCCGCAGGCTATGAGGTCGAGGTCCGTGCCCTCGCTGCGCACCGGCTGGAGAGTGAGGTGGGGGTGGAGGAGCGGTTCACGAGTCAATGGGACAACGAAGGCCATGGGCGTTACGTCCCCAAGGACGTCCGCGACCAGGTCTACCGCCAACTCCCCGACGTGTTGAACGACGTGGCCCGGAAGACCGGCGTTCCCGTTCAGGTCTACGACCGCGAAGGGCGACTGCGCTTCGATTCGCGCCAAGCCTGGTTCAGGTCGCCAGGCATGGCACTCAGACAAGGGCGCTTCTGGCGCATGTGGAATCACGACCGTGTGGTGGACTTGCACAAGGCAAGCCAGAGGCAGATAGGCTGGCACAGAAGCCTGACCCGGCGTCTGGATGAAGGACGGGTGCCTCCTGCCACAGCGTCCCATCTGCAGAACGAACGTGCAATTGTCCAGGTTGAAGAAGGACTTCACCGCCATGGCCACCATCTGGCCGGTCATCGAGTTGCCCGCATCTCGTTGCGGAGCGCCGGATTGCTGGGTATCGCGTATGGCGCCTTCGACGCCAAAACCCAGGTCGACGACGCCATTGACGCGGCTCGCTCCTCCCGTGAACAGTGGGTGAGAGGCGGAGAGGAAGCCGCCAACCAGGCCGTCAAAGCCGTTGTCACAGGAGGTGCTGCTGTCGTGGGGGCCGTTCCCGGGGTGGTGGCCGGCGCTCTGACCAGTCCGGCGACGGGGCCAGTGGGCCCTGTTGTCGGGGGGCTGGCGACCGGTAGCGCCACTGCCATCGGCGCGGAAAGGGTCTACGAAGACTCTTCCCTTCAGCGTTTGACCAAGGCATGGGGGCGCGAAGCTGGGGAACTGGGCTACGAGCTCCTGTCGCAGAAGGGTCGGCAGCAGCGCCAGGTGCAAGATCTGGCGGATGCTGCCGCACCGGCAGAGTCCACTTTCCGCCTCACCCTTGAGCAGGCACGCCATCTGCAACTGGCGCGTGAACTACTCGGTCCCGGCCTGCGGGCGCACGGTCACGCTGCCGGTGACATTGAGCGCGTCGCAGCCGCTGTGGTGTACCGCGCACAGGTGCATGACCACCAGGGTCCGGTGCGAGCGCTCCACCTGAGCAAGGATGGAGCGGATATTCTGGTCGTGCAGGACGGGTTTCCCAGAGACGTATTCAGCGTGCGTCAGGCGCTCACCCGTACCGTCAAAGAGCATCTGGAGCACGCGCAGGACGTGGCCAGCGAACAGCAGGAGGGTCGCGAACAGCGAGCACAGGCGACATCGCTGCAACCGGAAGAATTCGTGACTCGCCGCAACCGCTGAGGCACGCGTCCGCGCAACCTGTATCGGGCCGGCGGACGAAGTGCTGGCCGCGCTGTGGGGCTGACGGGGTGGCACTGCCGTTTCTGTAGCGCCTGTTCAAAATTGGGCGCCGGATTAGAGAGGTCTGTCAGTTTGGGGTCAGGGTAAAACACAATCCCGTCGGGGATGATTGCCCTCGAAAATGCGCGGTTGCCGTCCGACCGGACCGCGCCCCTGAACACAACAACGGAGTCCCGAATGACCGCAGCAACGGCTGACCGCCCCTGGCTGGGCGCCTATCCGCAAGGCGTGCCCGCCGACATCGATGTCGACCAGTACCCGTCGCTGGTGCATCTGATGGAGGAGAGCTTCTCCAGGTACGCCAGCCGCGCCGCCTACAGCTTCATGGGCAAGGAAGTCACCTATGCCCAGGTGGACAGCCTGTCGCAGGCCTTTGCGGCCTACCTGCAAGGGCTGGGGCTGGTCAAGGGCGATCGCGTCGCGATCATGATGCCCAACGTGCCCCAGTATCCCGTGGCCGTGGCCGGCATCCTGCGCGCCGGCTTCGTGGTGGTCAACGTCAACCCCCTGTACACCGCCCGCGAGCTGGAGCATCAGCTCAAGGATTCCGGCGCCAAGGCCATCGTCATCGTCGAGAACTTTGCCCACACCTTGCAGCAGTGCATCGGGCACACGCCGGTCAAGCACGTGGTGCTGGCCGCCATGGGCGACCTGCTGGGCCTGGTCAAGGGCAGCATCGTCAACTACGTGGTGCGCAACGTCAAGAAGATGGTGCCGACCTACAACCTGCCGCAGGCGGTGCGCTTCAATGACGCCGTTGCGCGGGGCACCAAGGGCAGCTTCAAGCGCCCTGAACTCCAGTCCGACGACGTGGCCGTGCTTCAGTACACCGGTGGCACCACGGGTGTCTCCAAGGGGGCCGTGCTGCTGCACCGCAATGTCATGGCCAACGCCCTGCAGTCCGAAGCCTGGAACGATCCGGTCATGAAGCAGGTGCCAGCCAGCGAACAGCCCACCAGCATCTGCGCCCTGCCGCTCTATCACATCTTCGCCTTCACGGTGAACATGATCCTGGGCCTGCGCACGGGGGGCAAAGTCATCCTCATTCCCAATCCGCGCGACCTGCCCGCCGTGCTCAAGGAGCTGTCCAGGCACACCTTCCACAGCTTTCCGGCCGTCAACACGCTGTTCAACGGCCTGGCCAATCACCCGGACTTCAACACGGTCAACTGGAAGAACCTCAAGGTCTCGGTGGGCGGTGGCATGGCGGTCCAGAGTGCCGTCGCAAAGCTCTGGCTGGAGAAGACCGGTTGCCCGATCTGCGAAGGCTACGGCCTGTCGGAGACCAGTCCTTCCGCCAGCTGCAATCCGGTGACCACCACCGCGTTCAGCGGCACCATCGGCGTGCCCCTGCCCAATACCTGGATGATGTGCGTCGACGACGATGGCAACGAGGTTCCGCAAGGCCAGCCCGGCGAGATCGCCATCAAGGGGCCTCAGGTCATGGCCGGCTATTGGCAGCGCCCGGACGAGACGGCCAAGGTCATGCTGCCCGGTGGCTGGTTCAAGACCGGTGATATCGGCATCATGGACGCCCAGGGCTACTTCCGCATCGTCGACCGCAAGAAGGACATGGTCCTGGTCAGCGGCTTCAATGTCTATCCCAACGAAGTCGAAGACGTGGTGGCCCAGATGCCGGGTGTCCTGGAGTGCGCGGTCGTCGGCGTGCCCGACGAGAAGTCCGGCGAGGCGGTCAAGCTGGTCATCGTGAAGAAGGACGCCGGCCTGACCGAAGCGCAGGTGCGTGAGTACTGCAAGACCAACCTGACCGGCTACAAGCAGCCCAGGGTGGTCGAATTCCGCACGGAACTGCCCAAGACGCCGGTCGGCAAGATCCTGCGCCGCGAACTCCGGGGGTGATGGGCAGGCGCGCGTGGGCATCCGGTAGCGCTTCTGGTCCAATGCGTGCATGACCTCAACCACCCGAACAGCCATCGTTTCCGCGCTTCACGACGAACTGGCCAGCGTGCTGGCGCTCATGCCGGACGAGCGCCGGCAGGTGGTCGGCGGGCGCGAGTTCTGGGTGGGTCACCTCCATGGCCAGGACGTCGTGGCCGTGCTCAGCGGCATCGGCAAGGTGGCAGCTGCCACCACGGCCACGTTGCTCATTCAGCGCTTTGGCGTGCAACGCATCGTGTTCACCGGCGTGGCCGGCGGGCTGGGTGCGGGCGTCGGGGTCGGTGACGTGGTGCTGGCCCGGGCCTGCCTGCAGCACGACATGGACGCCTCTCCCATCTTTCCTCGCCACGAGTTGCCGGGTTACGGCCGTTCCCGGTTCGATGCCGACGCGGCGCTGACCGACGCGCTGGAGCTCGCCTGCGAGCGCATGCTGCACAGCCTGCCAGGCCAGCTGGGACACGAAGTGGTCAACGCATTCGGCCTTCACGCGCCGCGCCTGCACCAGGGCTTGCTGATCAGTGGTGACCGCTTCGTCTCGACGTCGGCCGAAAGCCAGGCGCTGCAGGGCGAGCTGCCCGATGCCCTGGCCGTCGAAATGGAGGGCGCCGCTTTCGCCCAGGTCTGCCACGACTTTGGCGTGCCCCTGGCGGTGGTCCGCACCATCTCGGATCGGGCCGACGACATGGCCCACGTCGACTTTCCCCGCTTCCTGCGCCAGGTCGCCAGCCGCTACAGCGCCGCCATCATTGAAGCCTTGTTCAAGGACTAGACGGACACGCGCAAGAGCCCAGGCCTTATTTCAGCCAGCCCCGCTTGCGGAAGTACCACATCGGCACCACCGCCGACAGGACCATCAGCGTGATGGCGAACGGATAGCCCAGGTTCCATCCCAGTTCCGGCAAGAACTGGAAGTTCATGCCATAGCTGCTGGCCACCAGCGTGGGGGGCAGCAGCGAGACACTGGCCACCGAGAAGATCTTGATGATCTTGTTCTGGTTGATGTTGATGAAACCGACCGTCGCATCCATCAGGAAGTTGATCTTGTCGAACAGGAAGGCGGTATGGCCATCCAGCGAATCCAGGTCGCGCAGGATCTGACGTGCATCCTCGAACTGCTCGGCGCTCAGCAGACGGCTGCGCATCATGAAGCTGACCGCCCGCCGGGTGTCCATGACGTTGCGGCGGATGCGGCCGGACATGTCCTCGTGCCGCGCAATCGCTCCCAGCGCATCGCCCAGGGCGCTGTCCGAGGCCTCGCTGGACAGCACCTTGTGGCTGACCTGTTCCAGGTCGTCGTAGATGTCCTCCAGGGTGTCGGCGCAGTACTCTGCATCGGCATCGAACAGCATCAGCAGCACGTCCTTGGCATCCTCGATCAGCCCGGGCATGCGTCTGGCGCGCATGCGCAGCAGCCGGAACACCGGAACGTCCTCGTCGTGGATGGAGAACAGCACCCCACGGCTCTTGAGGGAGTCGTTGTGTTCGTTCAGGATGAAGGCCACCCGTACCGCGCGCGGATCTTCAGGGTCGTCGATCAGGAAGTCCGAACGCACATGCAGTTCGCCGTTGTCTTCTTCAAAGAAGCGCGCCGATTCCTCGATGTCCTCGTCCATGGCGTCGTCCGGGATCGACAGTCCGAAGTGCTGCTTGACCCAGCGGCGCTCCTCGGGCGTGGGCGATTCCAGGTCGACCCAGATTGGCTTGAAGCGTGCCAGTTCCTCCAGGGATTCGATTTCTTCCTGGAACAGACGGCCATTGGCCAAGGTGAAGACGTTGAGCATGGCGGCTCCTGCTGGGCGGTGCGGTGAACGGTACGGGCGCTCGGGCGCCGGTCGGGATGAGGGCGCTTTCAGCCCGTCCCGGGTCCGTTCACGACCGCGCGAGGGGCGGCCGGATCAGGCGAAGTCGGGGACGGCTGAAAGCACACAACTGGGAGGTGTGCTGTCCATGGGGCTGATCCTGATTGGAAAACAGCATTATGGCACTGGTGCGACCGCTTCCAGCGGGCGAACTTCCGGCGCCAGGAATCCCGCCAGCTCTTCGTGCCGTCGCCAGGCATCGCCTTCGCCCAGGGCAATCACGGACTGCACGAAGTCGGGCTCGAACAGCAGGTAGCTGGCCAGCGAGGCGGCACTGCCTGCGGCGCTGTGCTGTGTGTCCAGCGCACCCAGGCCCGCCAGGGTGTGGCGTGTGGCGCGGGGCAGTGCGTTGATGTGCTTGCGCGCGAGTTCGTCCAGCGACACGCTGGGCTGGATGGCCAGCACATTGACGGGCCGGTAGGGCAGTGCCGCCGCCAGTTCGGGGGGCAGGCTGGCCAGGGTCTGGCTGACGCGTTGCACCTGCTCGACGTCGGATTGCAGGGTGTCGTGAAAGACGCTGGCCATCGCATGGCCCGCGATGGTGCCGGCCGTGGGCTCTTCGCCGGCATCCCGTCCCACCAGCCCGGCCCGCTGGGGTTGCGCCACCCCGATCACCAGGATGCGCCGCGCGCCGAAGTGAATGGCCGGTGACAGCGGCGTGAGCTGGCGCATGGACCCATCGCCGAAGTAGGCCTTGTGGCCCTCCACCCACAGGGGAACGGCCGGAAACAGGAACGGGATGGCGCTGGATGCCATCAGGTGTTCGATGGTGATGGGCTGGAAGCTGGCGCGGCGTCCTGGTCGGTGCCAGGGCTGGACCGGGTGGTCTTCCCGGGTCTGACAGAAGGTCCAGTGCTCGCCGGTGGTGTAGCTTGAAGCCGTGACACCGAGCGTGTCGATCTGCCCGGACTGGATGGCACGCTCCAGCTCATGCAGGTTGATGGTGCGGTGCAGGGTGTCCACCAGGGGCATGGTGTCCAGCAGGGCCCGGTGCTGGCGTACCTGCCTGGCCAGGGTCCAGCCGGCCAGCACTCGGTTGGCCTTCACCCAGGGGGGCGCATCCAGCCGGTACACCTGGGCCGACCGCAGTTCGTTCCAGAAGGCCGCCAGCTCCGGCAGGGCCTGCAGGCCCTGTGCGCTGCGACTGGCCAGAAAGGCGGCATTGAGCGCGCCGGCCGAGGTGCCGAACAGCCACCGGAACGGAAACATGGGCGGCTTGGGGCCGGCCTGGCGAGCCAGCATGCTGGCCACGGCTTTGAGCACACCGGCCTGGTAGGCGGTGCGCGCACCACCGCCCATCAACACCAGGGCGCAACCGGGCTGGTCACGGCCGGGCAACTGGTCGGGAATGAGCGAGTGCGAGATCAGGGTATCGAGAGACAACGGCAATCACCTGGGCGGAGCGCAGGTTCACGGCAACAGGTACATTCGTCCGACCATCATGACACAAGCCCGACTCACTCCCCGCCGCGAGCGCTGGCTGCTGCTGACGCTGGCCGGCATCCAGTTCACCCACATCCTCGACTTCATGATCATGATGCCCCTCGGGCCGCAACTCACGCGGCTGTTCGGCATCAGTGACGCGCAGTTCGGCCTGCTGGTCTCCGCCTACACGCTCTCGGCGGGCGTCTCCGGCCTGCTGGCCACCACGTATGTCGACCGCTTCGATCGCAAGCGCCTGCTGCTGACGCTCTACATCCTGTTTGCGCTCGCCACGCTGGCCTGCGGTCTCGCGCCCGGCTATGCCTTCCTGATGCTGGCCCGGGTGGCTGCCGGCATGTTCGGAGGTGTTCTGTCCGCCGTGTCACAGACCATCGTGGTCGATACCGTGCCGTTTGAACGGCGCGGCCGGGCCATGGGCATCGTGATGTCGGCGTTTTCCGTCTCGACCGTGGCCGGTGTGCCGGGCAGTCTCTGGCTCGCCAACCATGCCAGCTGGCAGGCGCCCTTCTTTGGCATCGCCCTCATGTGCGCCGTGCTGGCTGTGGCGGCTGCGGCGAGCATGCCGACCCTCGACCAGCACCTGCAGCATCCGAAGGCATCCAGTATCTGGCGCGGCATCGCGCAGGTGATGGCCGACCGGAACCACCAGAAGGCTTTCGGCTTCTCGGCCCTGCTGATGTTCGCCGGCTTCACCATCATCCCCTTCATCACCATCTACATGCAGGCCAATGTCGGCCTGACCGATGCGCAGATCCCGTACATGTACCTGGCCGGCGGAGCGGCCACCCTGTTCACGGCACGCCTGTTCGGCCGGATGGCCGACCGGCACGGCAAGGTCCGGACGTTCTCGTGGCTGGCCGTGGCGGTGACCGTGCCCATGATGGCCACCACGCTCATGCCCCGGGCACCCCTGTGGGTGGTCCTGATGGTCTCCACCTGCCTGTTCGTGTGTCTGAGCGGTCGCATGATTCCGGGCATGGCACTGGTGACCAGCGCGGCCGATCCGGCGCGCCGGGGGACTTTCATGGTGCTCAACGCATCCGTCCAGTCGGTGGCCATGGGCGTTGCCTCGCTGATGGGGGGCTCCATCATCGCGCGCGACTCGCTCGGTCAGGTCCAGCACTATGGCTGGGTGGGCCTGATCGGGTGCCTGGCCAGCCTGACCGCCATCGCGATGGCCCGTCGCCTGGACCTGCACGGGGCCGTCGACGGTCCGGCCCGCCAGGCCTGAGCCGGTGCCGGCAGCCGGAAGTTCACCTTCTCACCTTATGTTGCGCTGCAGGCTTGCGCGCCGGCACGATCATGGGCATAGTGGTCACAGGACATCCCCGCGGCCGCCGGGAGGTCTTCACCGGCCGGCGGCCAGTGTCAACCCGGAGCATAAGGAGGCTCTTTCATGAACCTGACGATCAGCGGTCACCACCTCGAGGTCACGCCCGCCCTGCGCGGTTATGTCACCAGTAAGCTCGAACGCATATCCCGTCATTTCGACCAGGTGGTCGATATCAAGGTGCTACTGACGGTCGACAACCTCAAGGAAAAGGACCTGCGGCAGCGGGCCGAATGCAATATCCATGTGAAAGGGAGGGATTTGTTCGCTGAAAGCGCCCACGCCGACCTGTATGCGGCCGTCGACGAACTGGCCGACAAGCTCGACCGCCAGGTGTTGCGCTACAAGGACAGGGCCCAGGACCACCACCATGAGTCGGCCAAACGCCTGATGTGATGTGCATCACGGTCCGGGCGGTACGGTCCGGATCGTTATGTTGCACTGCAGCAAGCCGCTTGTTTTGTCAAGCGGCTTTTTTGTCTGCGGCGTCTAGCCAAGAATTGGCATCTGGGCATAATTTGCGGTTCACGAGGGCCCCATGAACCGACTTTCTGCCATTTTGCCCGCCGCCCAAGTACTCGTCAGCGTAGATGCCACAAGCAAGAAACGCGCATTCGAGGAGGCGGGCCTGCTGTTCGAAACCCTGCACGGACTCAACCGTGCCCTGATCACCGACAGTCTTTTTGCGCGTGAGCGCCTGGGATCCACCGGCCTGGGCCACGGCGTGGCCATTCCGCATGGCCGCATCAAGGGGCTCAAGCAGCCTCTGGCCGCGGTGTTCCAGCTGGCCAACCCGATCGGCTTCGATGCGCCGGACGAGCAGCCGGTGCAGCTGATGATTTTTCTGCTGGTCCCGGAAGCGGCCACGCAGAAGCACCTGGAAATCCTGTCCGAGATTGCCGAGTTGCTCAGCGATGCAGCCTTGCGTGAACGCATGAAGACCGCCGCAGAGGCAGAAGGACTGCATGCGCTGATCACGGCCTGGCAGTCGGCCCACGCTGCCGCGTAACTGTTCTGTTGCCCCCACGCTCCGCCGCTGCGCGGGTCAGGGTATAACGCTGGCATGAAACCTACCGTTGTCAGCGCCGATGTCCTGTTCGAAGACCACCGTGAAGCCTTGAAGTGGCAGTGGATTGCCGGACTGGGTGCTTCAGAGCGGCGTTTTGACGAGGTGGCTGTCCGCGCTGCCAGGTCAGGCGCTGATCTCGTCGGTTATCTGAATTACATCCACCCGTATCGGGTGCAGGTCTTTGGCGAGCGAGAGGTCAGGTACATCTCGGGCCCGAGCGACGATGACAACCGGCGCCGCGTGGCCCGGATCGTGACGCTGGAGCCACCGGTGCTGATCATGGCCGACGGGCAGACGGCGCCCGATGCGCTGACCGCCATGTGCGAACGGGCGCAGATTCCCATGTTTGCCACGCCCGAGCCAGCGGCTTTTGTGATTGACGTGCTGCGCGCTTACCTGTCGCGGCATTTTGCTGACCGGGCATCCATGCATGGCGTGTT
This sequence comes from Burkholderiaceae bacterium, assembly GCA_041396505.1. GTDB lineage: Bacteria > Pseudomonadota > Gammaproteobacteria > Burkholderiales > Burkholderiaceae_C > Hydrogenophaga. The sequence goes on along the minus strand of JAWKYL010000004.1, from coordinate 616,925 downwards.
CATGGACATCCTGGGCATGGGCGTCCTGATCACGGGCGAGTCGGGTCTGGGCAAGAGCGAGCTGGGGCTGGAGCTGATCTCCCGCGGCCACGGTCTGGTGGCCGACGATGCCGTCGATCTCTACCGCATCAACCAGACCAGCATCGAGGGGCGTTGTCCCGAATTGCTGCAGAACCTGCTGGAGGTGCGCGGCATCGGCCTGCTGGACATCCGGGCGATCTTCGGCGAGACAGCGGTGCGACGCAAGATGCGCCTGCAACTGATCGTGCACCTGGTGCGCAAGGAAACGCTGGAGCGCGACTATGAACGCATGCCCCACGAGCCACTGTTCCAGGACGTGCTGGGGGTGGCGGTGCGCAAGTCGGTGATTCAGGTGGTGGCCGGTCGCAACATTGCCGTGCTGGTCGAGGCCGCCGTGCGCAACACCATCCTGCAATTGCGGGGGATCGACACCTACCAGGAGTTTGTCTCGCGCCACCGGTCCGCCATGCTGGATGGCGACTGAAGCGCGTTTCAGCGCTTGCCGGGACGGTGGGGACAGTCGTCCTTGCTGCAATTGGCATACAGCGAGAGGGCGTGTTCCTGCAGCTTGAAGCCTCTCGAGGTTGCAATGATCTGCTGGCGCTTCTCGATTTCGGGGTCGAAGAATTCCTCCACCCGGCCGCAATCGAGGCACACGAGGTGATCGTGATGCTGGCCTTCATTGAGCTCGAAGACCGCCTTGCCGGATTCGAAGTTGCTGCGGATCAGCAGGCCCGCTTGCTCGAACTGCATCAACACGCGGTAGACCGTCGCCAGCCCGATGTCGGAGCGGTCTTCAAGCAGGACACGGAACACGTCCTCGGCGGTCATGTGCCGCTGCTTCGCGCTCTGGAAGATCTCCAGGATCTTCAGGCGGGGGAGGGTGGCCTTCAGTCCGGTGCTCTTGAGTTCTTCGATATTCGTCATGGGGCAGCGCCAACGGATGAAAGGATGGCCTCTCCTGTCCTGGACAGGCCAGTGGCGCCCTGGCCGACCGCGGCAGGAAACCGCACCCGGGGGCTACAATGACCGATCATATCGCCAGCGCGCGCGCGCGGCATCCCATACCCCCCGGATGTCTGCGAAATGCGCCATATCCGGGTCCGTTTCATGCTTCAGTTCCCGTCTCATCGCTTCGTCCGGCCCGCCGGCATCGCCGTGTGTGCCCTGGTGGCCGCTCTGGCCGGTTGCGCATCCGGTCCGTCGACCTTTGGCGAAGTGGGTGCCTTTATGTCGCCCTATCGCATCGACATCATCCAGGGCAATGTCGTCACCCGGGAGCAGGTCCAGGCTCTGCAGACCGGCATGCCGCGTGCCCAGGTGCGCGACATCCTGGGGACGCCGCTGCTGGCCAGCGTTTTCCATGGCGACCGGTGGGACTACGTGTTCACCTTCCAGCGACAGGGCCAGCCGCCCCAGCAACGCAAGGTGGCCGTGCACTTCAAGGGCGACGTGCTCGAGCGGATCGAGTCCGACGACCTTCCGAGCGAGGCCGACTTCGTCGCGTCGCTGGACGTGCGCCGTCGGGCAGGCCAGGTGCCTCCACTTGAAGCCACCGAAGAACAGCTCAAGCGCTTTGACGAACGGAACAGCGAGGTGGCGCAGCCGACACCGGCGCCGGTGGGCGCGGCACCCCGCAGCTACCCTCCGCTGGAGGCTGGCAAATGAGCGGCACGACATCGCATCGCGTCTGCGTGGCCGGCGCCAGCGGACGGATGGGGCAGATGCTGGTGGACGCCGTGCGCCACAGTGGCGACTGCGTCCTGACGGGCGCCCTGGACATGGCTGGCAGCCCGGCGGTCGGCCAGGATGCGGGCGCCTTTGGTGGCCAGTCCACCGGGGTGGCCATCACGGCCGATCTGGCGGCCGGTCTGGCCGCAAGCCGCTACCTGATCGACTTCACCCGACCCGAAGGCACCATGCTGCACCTGCGCGAATGCGTGAAGCAGGGTGTGAACCTGGTCATCGGAACCACGGGTTTCTCGGAAGCCCAGAAGGCGGAGATCGCCGAGGCCTCCCGGTCGATCGGCATCATGATGGCGCCCAACATGAGCGTGGGCGTGAACGTCACGCTCAAGCTGCTGGAGATGGCGGCCAGGGCACTGTCCACCGGCTATGACATCGAGATCATCGAAGCCCACCACCGCCACAAGGTGGATGCACCCAGCGGTACGGCCCTGAAGATGGGCGAGGTCATCGCGGACGCCCTGGGCCGCGATCTGAAGGACTGCGCTGTCTATGCCCGCGAAGGCGTCACCGGGGAGCGGGATCCGTCCTCCATCGGGTTCGCCACCATTCGCGGCGGCGACATCGTGGGCGACCATACCGTGCTGTTCGCCGGCATCGGCGAGCGCATCGAGATCTCGCACAAGTCCAGCAGCCGCGCAACCTACGCCCAGGGCAGCCTGCGTGCGGTGAGGTTCCTGTCCGGCCGCACCAGCGGGCTGTACGACATGTTCGACGTGCTGGGCCTGCGCTGATCCATGGGCAGTGTCTGGCAGACCGTCTGGCAGCAAGGTGACGCCGTCAGCCGGAGCGTGGCGCTCCTGTTGCTGGTCATGTCGGTGTCCAGCTGGGTGGTCATCCTCTGGAAGGCCTGGGCACTGCGGCAAGGCGTGCGCAGCCTCCAGGCGGCCACGGCCGCCTTCTGGCAAGGTGCCCATCTGGACGACGGGCAGGCGCGGCTGACCCAGGCCGACCATCGGCGCTGGCTGCTGCCCCTGTTGCTGGCGACGCGCGCGTTGCCAACGAGCGGGGGTGCCACGCTGGCCGCTGCGGGTGACCGGGCGCAGCAACTCACGCGCGTATTGCGCGACGCCTTGCACCGGGTGTTGCACCGGCTGCAGTTCGGCCAGGTCCTGCTGGCCACCGTGGGTGCGACGGCACCATTTGTCGGGCTGCTGGGGACGGTCTGGGGCATCTACCATGCTCTCACCAGCATCGGTGCCGATGGACAGGCTTTCCGCATCGAGCAGGTATCCGGTCCGGTCGGGGAGGCCCTCATCATGACCGCCGCCGGTCTGGCGGTCGCCATCCCGGCGGTGCTCGCCTACAACGTGCTCGGCCGCCAGATCGCCCGCATCGAAGCCGAACTCGAAGGCTTCGCCCGCGACCTGCGCGAACTCCTCAGCCACGACACCACCCCTGACCCGCAACAGCGGCGGAGCGTGGGGGCATGAGCCGAGTCGCCGGGCCGACCCAAGGCGAGGCAGCCCCCGTGGGGGGCAGCGACCCGCGTCAGCGGCGGAGCGTGGGGGCATGAGCCGAGCCGCCGGGCCGACCCAAGGCGAGGCAGCCCCCGTGGGGGGCAGCGACCCGCGTCAGCGGCGGAGCGTGGGGGCATGAGTTTCGGTCGACTGGAAAAGCCGGCCGGGCACCGGCCCATGAGCGACATCAACGTCACCCCGCTGGTCGACGTGATGCTGGTGCTGCTGGTCATTTTCATCATCGCGGCGCCGGTCATGGCCAGCCGCCTGCAACTGGACCTGCCCCGTACCGATGCGCCACTGGCTGTCGCCATCCCTGAACCGACTGCCGTCGTCGTGGCACTCGACGCCGAGGGGGTGATCCTGCTGGACGAGCAGCCCGTGGACATCGACGCGCTGCGCCAGCGCCTGGCTGCGGCAGCCGGTACCGGTCCCGAGGCCGAACTGCAGTTGCGGGCCGATGCCCGTGTCCCCTATGGGCGGGTGGTCCAGATCATCGGGCTGGCACAGGCCGCTGGCCTGTCGCGTATCGGCTTCGTGGCCGAACCGGACGAAACGCCGGCCGCGGCCGCGGGGACCTTGCGCTGAATTGCCGGCGGCGCAGGCCCTAAAATCACCCATTGCCGTCGCTGCGCCTGCCACCAGGCGCGTACATGCGGCCAAGACGTCCGTCCGGAACCTCCGTTTCATGCAAGCCCAATACCAACACCGCGATGTCGAGCGCGCTGCGCACGACCACTGGACCGCCACCGATGCCTACCGCGTGACCGAAGACGCAGGCAGGAAGAAGTTCTATGCCTGCTCCATGCTGCCCTACCCCAGCGGCAAGCTGCACATGGGCCATGTGCGCAACTACACGATCAACGACATGTTGACCCGGTACCTGCGCATGAACGGTTACAACGTGCTGATGCCCATGGGCTGGGACGCCTTCGGCCTGCCGGCAGAGAACGCGGCCCTGAAGAATGGTGTGCCACCGGCAAAGTGGACCTACGAGAACATCGCCTACATGAAGGGCCAGATGCAGGCCATGGGCCTGGCCATCGACTGGAGCCGCGAAGTTGCGACCTGCTCGCCCGACTACTACAAGTGGAACCAGTGGCTGTTCCTGAAGATGCTGGAGAAGGGCATCGCCTACCGCAAGACCCAGGTCGTCAACTGGGACCCGGTGGACCAGACCGTGCTGGCCAACGAGCAGGTGATCGACGGGCGCGGCTGGCGTACCGGTGCGCTGGTGGAAAAGCGCGAGATTCCGGGCTACTACCTGAACATCACGGCCTACGCCGAAGAACTGCTCAATCACGTGCAGATCGGCAACGACAAGGCCACGCTTCATGGCTGGCCCGACAAGGTCCGCCTGATGCAGGAGAACTGGATCGGCAAGAGCGAGGGCGTGCGATTCGCCTTCACCCACGACATCCGGGGTGCGGACGGCGCGCCGATCGGAGAGGGTCGGATGTACGTGTTCACCACACGCGCCGACACCATCATGGGCGTGACCTTCTGCGCGGTGGCGCCCGAGCACCCGCTGGCGCTGCACGCCGCTGCCGGCAATGACAAACTGGCCGCCTTCATCGAAGACTGCAAGAAGGGCGGCACCACCGAGGCCGAACTGGCCACGCAGGAAAAACTGGGCATGCCCACGGGCCTGTTTGTCACCCATCCGCTGACCGGCGCGCAGGTCGAGGTCTGGGTCGGCAACTATGTGCTCATGAGCTATGGCGACGGCGCCGTGATGGGCGTGCCGGCCCATGACGAGCGCGACTTCGCTTTCGCGCTCAAGTATCAGTTGCCGATCAGGCAGGTCGTGGCCGTGGAAGGCGAGACTTTCAGTACCGACGCCTGGGCCGACTGGTACGGTGACAAGCTCAAGTGTGTCTGCGTGAATTCGGACGTGCTCGACGGCCTGACCCACAAGGCGGCGGTGGACAAGGTCGCGCAGCTGCTGGCCGAAAAGGGTCTCGGCGAGAAGAAGACGACCTTCCGCCTGCGCGACTGGGGTATCAGCCGCCAGCGCTACTGGGGCACGCCGATCCCGATGATCCACTGCGACAGCTGTGGCTCGGTGCCGGTGCCCGAGAAGGACCTGCCGGTGCGCCTGCCCGAAGACCTGGTGCCGGACGGCAGCGGCAATCCGCTCAACAAGTGCGAGGCCTTCCTGGCCGTCGATTGCCCCTGCTGCGGCAAGCCCGCACGGCGCGAAACCGACACCATGGACACCTTCGTGGACTCGTCCTGGTACTTCATGCGCTACTGCGACCCGACCAACGCGGACGCGATGGTCGCCGAAGGCGCCGACTACTGGATGAGGGACCAGAATGCCGCGACCGGTGGCAGCGGCATGGACCAGTACATCGGCGGCATCGAGCACGCCATCCTGCACCTGCTGTATGCGCGCTTCTGGACCAAGGTGATGCGCGACCTGGGCCTGGTGAAAGTGGACGAGCCCTTCACCAGGCTGCTGACGCAGGGTATGGTGCTCAACCACATCTACTCGCGCCGCACCGAGAAGGGCGGCAAGGAGTACTTCTGGCCGCACGATGTGGAGCATGTACTCGACGAAGGCGGCAAGATCGTTGGCGCCAGACTGAAGAACGCGGTGGGTGACCTGCCGGTGGGCACGGACATCGACTACGAGGGCGTGGGCACCATGTCCAAGTCCAAGAACAACGGCGTCGATCCGCAGGACCTGATCGAGAAGTACGGTGCCGACACCGCGCGCCTGTACACCATGTTCACCGCACCGCCCGAGGCCACGCTGGAGTGGAACGACGCCGCGGTGGAGGGCAGCTACCGCTTTCTGCGCCGCGTCTGGGGTTTCGGTCACAAGCTCGGCGCCCTGGGTTCGGATTCCGGCCTGGGGGCGATGGCCGCTGGCGTGGCAACGCAACCACTTTCGAAGGCCGCCAGGGCGCTGCGCCTGGAGATCCACACCGTTCTCAAGCAGGTGGACTACGACTACCAGCGCATGCAGTACAACACGGTGGTCTCCGGCGCGATGAAGATGCTCAACGCCCTGGAGGACTTCAAGGGCGACGGGTCCGATGGCGACAACGCTGCCGTGGCCGAGGGCTTTGGCATTCTGTTGCGTGGCCTGTATCCTGCCACGCCCCATATTGCCCATGCCCTGTGGCGTGGTCTCGGTTATGCCACCACCGGGGGCGAACTGCTGGACGCGCCCTGGCCGCAGGCGGACGAGTCTGCACTGCAGCGCGACGAAATCGAACTGGTGCTGCAGGTCAATGGCAAACTGCGTGGCAGCGTCACGGTGCCGGCCTCGGCCGACAAGGCCGCCATCGAGGCGGCTGCGCTGGCCAGCGAGGCTTTCCTCAAGCAGGCCAACGGGGCGCCAGCCCGAAAGGTCATTGTCGTGCCAGGACGTCTGGTCAACGTGGTTGTATGAGCGAGGTGCACATGAAGTTCGTGACTTCCGGGAACCGGTCTGCGGGGCGCCGGCAGCTGCTGGGGCTGGGCCTCGGGGCGGGCGCATCGGCCTTGCTGGCCGGTTGTGGGTTTGCCTTGCGCAGCGCCCCGTCGTTTTCGTTTCAGGTCCTGAAGGTGACCGGCCTCGAGAACGGCGGCGTGACCCGTGCGGTCCGCGGTGCGCTCGAGTCTGCCGGTGTGCGCACACTGGGTAGCAACACCCCCGCATCGGCCCGTGGCCTGGTGCCGCAGGTGGTGATGGCGGTGATGGTTGACCAGGTGGAGCGGGCGGTCGTCGGCCAGACGGCCGATGGACGGGTGCGCGAGCTGCAGCTGCGCACACGGTACCGGTTCCGTCTGGACACGCCGTCGGGACGGACCCTGATCGAAGACAACGAAGTCCTGATGGAGCGTGACCTGAGCTTCTCCGAGACCGCTGCCCTGTCCAAGTCGGCGGAACAGGAACTGACCTTCCGCGACATGCAGGCCGACATCGTGCAGCAGGTGTTGCGGCGCCTGGCTGCGGTGCACCTGGGCTGAACCGACGATGCAGGTGGCTGCCGCCCAGTTGGCCGCGCAACTGTCGCGTGGCCTGCGCAGCCTGTACACCGTCCACGGTGACGAAGCCCTGCTGGTGCAGGAAGCGGCCGATGCCATCCGGTCCGAGGCGCGGATGCAGGGTTGTACCGAACGTGTGGTGCACACCGTCGCGGGTGCGCATTTTGACTGGAGCGGCGTGCTGGCCAGCAGCGGCTCGCTCAGCCTGTTTGCAGACCGTCAGCTGATCGAGGTCCGCATTCCGTCGGGCAAACCGGGCAAGGACGGGTCGCAGGCGCTGCAGCAACTGGCCGAGTCTGCGGCCGGCGACGACAGCAGCGTCACCCTGGTGGTGTTGCCCCGGCTGGATGGCGCCACGCTCAAGTCGGCCTGGTTTGCCGCCCTGGATGCCCATGGGGTCACGGTACGGGTCGACAGTGTCGAGCGCCAGGCATTGCCCAACTGGATTGCGCAGCGCCTGCAGACGCAGGGACAGCGGGTGGCCCCAGGCGTGGACGGCCAGCGCACGCTGCAGTTCTTTGCCGATCGGGTCGAGGGCAACCTGCTGGCCGCCCACCAGGAAATCCAGAAACTGGGCCTGTTGTACCCGGCGGGCGAACTCGGTTACGAACAGGTGGAAGAAGCGGTGCTCAATGTGGCGCGCTACACGCCGTTCAAACTGGCCGAGGCGGTGCTGGGTGGCCAGGTACTTCGGGTGCAGCGCATGCTGGACGGCCTGCAGGCCGAGGGCGAGGCGCCGGTGCTCGTGCACTGGGCCTTGGCCGAAGACATCCGGACCCTGCACAGGGTGCGCTCGGCGATGGATGCGGGACGTCCCCTGGCGATGGCGCTGCGCGAGAACCGGGTGTGGGGCCTGCGCGAGAAGCTGATGGAGCGCGTTCTGCCCCTGATCGGTCCGTCCCAGCTGGCCCGCTGGCTGGACGATGCACACACCGTGGATGGCATCGTCAAGGGCCTCAAGGCCGAGGGCTGGCCTGCCGATCCCTGGCAGGCCCTGCACCAGCTGGCCATCAAGTTCACCCGGGCCTGCACTTCACGATGAAAACCTGCCAAGGAGTCCCATGTTCCGCCTGATCACTGCGTGCCTGTTGATGCTGGCCGCGCTTCCACTGCGGGCGGAAGTCGTCGGTTCCGTCGATACCGTCTTCAAGTTTTTTGGTCCCGACCACAAGATTGAGGTCGATGCGTACGACGACCCCGGTGTGGCAGGCGTGACCTGCTATATCTCGCGTGCCCGCACCGGCGGAATCAAAGGCGCACTGGGGCTGGCAGAGGACAAGTCTGAAGCGTCGATCGCCTGCCGGCAGGTGGGGCCGATCCGCATTGCCCAGCCCATCCGGCAGCAGGAAGAAATCTTCAGCGAGCGCATCAGCCTGATTTTCAAGCGTCTGCGCATTGTCCGGATGGTCGACGCCAAACGCCACGCACTGGTCTACCTGACCTACTCCGACCGCGTGATCGAAGGCTCGCCCCAGAACTCGGTGACCGCCGTCGCGGTTGACCGGAGCACGCCGATTCCGGTCCGCTGACCGTGTTGCGTGCTGTCCTGGCCGGGGTGGGGCCGGTTCAGCCGAACGACGGCAGATCGGGCTTGTGGACCGGCTTGCCGGCCGCCACCCAGGCGTCGTAGCCGCCTGCGATGGACTGGACATTGAGATAGCCCATGTCGTGCATGGCCGCAGCGGCCAGGGCGGCCCGTCCGCTGGTCTTGCAGTAGATGACGAATTTGAGGTCGCGGGAAGCCAGTGCCGGGGTGCTGCTGAGTTTGAACTCCAGCAAACCGCGCGAGGCATGGATGGCGCCGGGCAGGTGTCCGGTGGCGAATTCCTCTGCCTCGCGAACGTCGATCAGGACGTCGGCTTCGCGGATGGCGGCTTCGGCGTCGGAAACGGGGACTTCGGCGATGCGGGATTTGGCGGCGGCCACGAGGTCGAGGGCGGATTTCATGTGTCGTGCTCCAGGCTGGATAGGGGGCGATAACTGGGGGGTGTATGGGTAATCGTAACGCCCGATGCGGGTTTCTGCCAGAAAGTCCCCTTGGTGAGAAAATCGGCAGCATGAATGCGACCGCCACCCACGAATTGATGAACACCCTGGGCAGTCAGGCCAAGGCTGCCTCGGCCCAGATGGCCCGTGCCGGCGCTGCCACCAAGGTCAGGGCCCTGCGCGAACTGGCCCGGCTGCTGCGGGCCAGTGTCGAGCCCTTGCAGGCCGAGAATGCCAAGGACCTGGAGCGGGCCCGCGCCGCGGGCCTCGCCGAGCCCATGGTGGACCGGCTCAAGCTCACCCCCAGGGTGCTGGAGACCTGCGCCGAAGGCTGCGAGCAGCTGGCCGCGATGCCGGACATCATCGGCGAGATCATGGGCATGAAGCAGCAGCCCAGCGGCATTCGTGTGGGGCAGATGCGTGTGCCCATCGGCGTCTTCGGCATGATTTACGAAAGTCGCCCGAACGTGACCATCGAAGCCGCGAGCCTGAGCATCAAGAGCGGCAACGCCTGCATCCTGCGCGGCGGGTCCGAAGCCATCGACTCCAACCGCGCGCTGGCTGCGCTGGTGCAGCAGGCCCTGGTGGCCGCCGGCCTGCCGGCCGACGCGGTGCAGCTGGTGCCCACCACCGACCGTGCGGCCGTCGGCCAGCTGATCGCCATGCCCCAGTACGTGGACGTGATCATTCCGCGCGGCGGCAAGGGCCTGATCGAGCGCATCAGCGCCGAGGCCAAAGTGCCCGTCATCAAGCATCTGGACGGCAACTGCCACACGTATGTGGATGATCCCTGCGACCTGGGCATGGCCGTCAAGGTGGCGGACAACGCCAAGACACAGAAGTACAGCCCGTGCAACGCCACCGAGAGCCTGCTGGTGGCGCGTGGCGTTGCGGCCGAGTTCCTGCCCCGCATCGCCGCCGTCTATGCGGTCAAGGGCGTCGAGATGCGCTGTTGTCCGGAGGCCCGTGTCATCCTGTCGGAGGTGGTCGACGGCACGATCCGGGACGCCGTCGAGGCCGACTGGAGCGAGGAATACCTGGCGCCAGTGATCAGCATCAAGGTGGTGGATGGGGTTGGCGAGGCCATCGAACACATCAACCGGTATTCCAGCCACCACACCGAGGCCATTCTCACGACCGACCACATGCATGCCCAGCGCTTTCTGCGCGAGGTCGATTCGGCCAGTGTCATGGTCAATGCCAGTACCCGCTTCGCGGATGGTTTCGAGTATGGCCTGGGGGCCGAAATCGGCATTTCGACCGACAAGTTCCATGCACGCGGCCCGGTGGGTGTGGAGGGCCTGACCTCGCTGAAGTACGTGGTGCTGGGTGAGGGCGAGATCCGCGAGTGACCCCGGCCTGACCGTTCTGCCATCGCGCCGTGGGACGGGCGATGGCGCTTCAGATATCCAGCACGATGGCGCCGCCGGCGTGCCGGGTGCGCGAGCAGCACAGGATCACTTTGTGCTGGCGCTCGGTCCCGCTGAGCACATGGTCCCGGTGGTCCACCTCGTCGGATCGGGACGGGTCGAATGCGGTGGCGCACACGCCGCACAGACCGTCGCTGCATTTCACGTCGATGGCGTGGCCCGCCTCGGCCAGGACATCCGTGGCCGTGCGGTCGGCGGGCACGTCCAGCGTGCGGTCGGAGCGTGTGAGCACCAGCCGGAATGGCCGGTTTTCCTGTGACGGTCCGTCCGGCACGCTGAAGTATTCGCGGTGCATGGATTCTTCGGGCCATCCCTGGGCCAGGGCGGCTTCGAATACGCCGTCCATATAGCGGGGTGCGCCGCAGGTGTAGACATGGTTGCCTGGCTGGTAATGCGGGATCAGCGTCGCCAGATCGGCCCGGCTGCCTTCGTCTTTCACGTGGTAGCGGACGCCGTCTGCCCACGGCACACTGGCCAGCTCGTCCAGGAAGCCCATCGTTCGCCGGCTGGCGGCGCTGTAATGGAGCTCGAAGGACCGACCCAGCGCGTGCAGGCGGTGCGCCATGGCGATCAGGGGTGTGACGCCAATGCCACCGGCGAACAGCAGGGTGTGCGTGGCGTCCTCCCTGAGCGGGAAGTGGTTGGAAGGCCGGGAAATGAACACCTTGCGGCCTTCGCGAAAGGCGCGGTGCATCAGGGCCGAGCCGCCGCGTCCGCTGCCGCCCTGCGCCGCAGGCGGTTCATTGAGAACGCCCAGCACGTACCGGCTGCGATCGGCAGGATGGCCCGCCAGGCTGTACTGGCGCTGGTATTCCGGGGCAATGACCACGTCGATGTGGGCGCCCGCCTCGAACGGGGGCAGGGGGCCGCCGTCGAGCGCGGCGAACTCGTACCTGGCCACGCCCTGAGCCATGTCCTCGCGGCGAACCAGTGTCACCGGAAACACCGGGGGAATACCCGTCAGGGGTTTCGGCCCGGGCGCCAGCCCTTCTGTCTGGCCGGCGCGCAGCCGCTCCCGGTACTGAGCGGGGGTCAGCAACGTGCGGTAGCGTCTGATGCCTTCCTCGCGGTTGGCGGGAAATGGAATCGGGAAAGGGGGTGGCATGGTGTCGGCCGGGTACACCGCCAGCGTCTGTTCCTCGGGCCGGATGGTCAGCTGCTTCTGCAACTCGCGTCGATGGGTCCGGGTGGCGCGCACGTAGCGACCCGTGTTGCGGTCCAGTTCGATGTCCCACCACCAGGTCTTGACCGGGTTGATGGTGCCCCGGTCGAGCCGGTCGTCCAGCCGGGCCAGCAGGGGTGCGGCGGCCGGCCACTTCACCGCAACCTGGCGCCAGAGACTGTCGGCCAGCAGGCCTTCGAGGTTCCAGGGGCAGGTCTTCATGCAGCGGCCGCACATGCCTCCGGCGGCGTTGGTGATGCGGTAGCGGGCGCACTTCTCGGCGTCGCTCTTCCAGATCTCGTAGCCGTTGTACATCAGCTTGGGACCGGCCGTGATGGCGCCGGACGGGCACTCGCGGGCGCACTTGTTGCAGTTCTCGCAGAAGTGCTGCAATCCGAAGCTGATCGGCCGGTCGGGTGCCATCGGCATGCTGGTCGTGACCGTGCCACTCTTCAGGCGCGGTCCCAGGAAAGGGTTGAGGATGACCTCGCCGATCCGGCTGACTTCGCCCAGACCCGAAAGCAGCAGCAGAGGGGGTTGCAGCACGTCACCGTCGAGCACCGAATGCACGCGCGCGCTGTAACCGAGACGGCGCACCTGTTCGGCCACGACACCTCCCATCAGCGAAAACCGCAGGTAGGCGCGCATGCTCTGCGCCACGCTGATCCAGTCATCGCCGCTGGCGCCATCCATGGTTTCATGGCCCTGATCGATCAGGAGATTGACCGCATGGTCGTGGTAGGCCTGCAACGGGTTGCCTCCGGCATCGTGCGAGTAGTAGGCCCAGGGCGGCACCGCGCACAGGCCCACGGCGTCGGCACCGAGAAAGTACGACGCGGCCTTGAGGTTGTGCGCGTTGCGCACGGGATCCCGTGCGTTGGCCGAGACGGGGCCGCGCGCCTCTCCGAACTGCAGCAGGAGCAGGGCGCCGAGCGCGCGGCGCGCACAGGCACCGATGGGGCTCTTGAGCACGTAGTAGGCATTCTTCGCATCTTCCTGCACGGACTTGCCCAGGTCGCCGAACAGGGCGCGTGCGAAGAAGTCGGCCCGCTTGGGAAAGCGCGGCACGCGCTCATGGTCGATGAAGGTGGTGGGATGGTCCTGCCGGTCGATGGTCTCGAACGGGTAGGCGCCGTCCTTGAAGTCCCGGTCGGCAAATGCAACCGGTTGCCGGCCATTCTTCTGTGTGCCGTATCCCAGCCACCAGGCCAGGCCGTGGCTGCGTCCCCGATCCTGCGCCTCGGCCAGCGGCCGATCCGGCTCGACGGCCAGGGTGGTGGTCACGGCAGCCAGTCCGAAGCGTCGGCCCAGGTACGGGTTGCTGCCATCGGGCAGCGTCAGGCCGGCAGCCAGACCCAGTCGTGGCAGATCGACGTCGCTGCAACTGGCACTGTGGGCGCGGGCTTCGTGGCCCAGCATGCGCAGGTAGGTCGACAGCAGGACCGCCGTCTGCGAGGCGAGCAAGGCGGCCCGATGGGCCTGCGCATCACCGATCCAGTCGGTGCCCGCCTCGCCTGGTCGCGGGTCGCGCGGATAGGCCACCAGGATCACGAGGGCATGGGTATGGTGATCCACCGGGCCATGCGACGTGCGGGCCGAGTCCAGCACATCGGCCAGGATCATGTCCACGCCGGCGGCGAAACTGGTGGGCTGGTTGCGTTCCAGTTCCTCGCCCAGGGACCGGACCATGGGGTTGCGAATGGGCGTGGGCAGGTGGGCCTGGGCTGGAAAGGCACAGCAGCCCATCATGGCGGCGTCGAAATAGTAGCCGGCCGACTTGAGGTGCTGCGCCCGCTCCAGGGGGCTGTCGGGAATTTCGCCGGTCAGCGGGTTGACCGGACCGTCGCGCACCAGGTCGAACATGGCGGCAAAACGCGACATGGCGTTCACCAGTGATTCCGGATCGTCGTGCCGGTATGTGAGCGCCTGCATCGGTGGCAGGGCGCCAGAATCCGGAGTGCTCGAGGCGCGTGTGAGCCGCTCCAGCGGATACGGACCCATGTGCACGGGCCGGTTGCGATAGGAGAAAAGGCGCATGGAGGTTCTTCCGGAAGACGGTGCAGGTGAAATGGCGTCAAGCCCTTGCAGGATGTGTTTTCGACCCCATGTTCAACAGCTTATAGTGTCCAACCCATCAACTTCCAGTCCGATCGCGACGCCGGGGGCGGCGCGCAGGGCGTCCAATCACCATGGTTCCCCATCTCGTCACCGCCCTGACCGGCCCGATCAACGAACTGGAGCAACGGATCCTGGAATCCACCCCGGTGATCGAGCGCTGGTTCCGGCTGGAGTGGATGGAGCACACGCCCCCTTTCTACACCTCGGTGGACATCCGCAACGCTGGCTTCAAGCTCGCGCCCGTGGATACCAATCTGTTCCCGGCCGGCTGGAACCACCTGACACCCGAGATGCTGCCCCTGGCCGTGCAGGCGGCCATGGCGGCCATCGAGAAGATCTGCCCTGAGGCCAAGAACCTGCTGCTCATCCCGGAGAACCGGACCGACAGTTTCTACCTGAGCAACCTGCTGAGCCTTCAGCGCATCTTCTACCAGGCCGGACTCAATGTCCGGCTGGGCTCGCTGTCGAACGACATCAAGGCGCCCACCACCATCGACCTGCCGGGTGGAGAGTCGGTGACGCTCGAACCCCTGATCCGCACCCGCCGACGGCTGGGTCTGAAGAACTTCGATCCCTGCACCATCGTCCTCAACAACGACCTGAGCGCCGGCGTGCCCGGCATCCTCGAAGACCTGCACGAACAGTACCTGCTGCCGCCCCTGCATGCCGGATGGTCGACCCGGCGCAAGAGCAACCACTTCAAGGCCTATGAAGAGGTCGCCAAGCGCTTCGGGAAACTGCTGGGCATGGATCCCTGGCTCATCACCCCGCTGTTCAACCAGTGTGGCGAGGTCGACTTCACCCAGGACGCCGGGCTCGATTGCCTGCGAACCAATGTGGACGCCCTGATTGGCAAGATCCGCCGCAAATACAAGGAATACGGCATCAACGAAAAGCCCTTCGTTGTAGTCAAGGCCGACAATGGCACTGGCGGCATGGGCATCCTGACGGTCCGGGATGCCAAGGAAATCGACGGCCTCAGTCCGGCCGCGCGCGAGCGCATGTCGGTGGTGCAGGCCAGGCAGCCCGTGTCGCAGGTCATCATCCAGGAAGGCGTTCTGACCCAGGAACGGATCAACACGGCGGTGGCCGAACCGGTGGTGTCCCTGATGGACCGCTATGTGGTGGGGGGCTACTACCGCATCCATGCGGACCGTGGCGTGGACGAGAACCTCAATGCGCCAGGGTCCAGCTTTGTGCCTCTGGCTTTCGAGCAGAGCGCCCAGTTGCCCCAGCCCGGCGTCAAGCCCGGTGCCAGCGTGCCCAACCGCTTCTACATGTACGGCGTCATCGGCCGGCTTGCCATGCTGGCGGCCAGCTACGAACTCGAGGCCACTGATCCGGACGCCGAAGTCTACGATTGAGCGCACAATCGCGCTCTTGCAGACAACGGGTCCGTATTGGTCGGACCGACCGGTTCAGTGTCCTCGAACAAATCATCGCTTGCCGCGCTCACCCTGGGTGCCATCGGGGTGGTCTATGGCGATATCGGCACCTCGGTGCTGTACGCCATCAAGGAGATCTTCGGATCTGGCCATGTCCCTTTCACCCATGACAACGTCTATGGTGTGCTGTCCATCGTCTTCTGGACGCTGACCGTCATTGTCTCGCTCAAGTATGTGACGCTGGTGCTGCGGGCCGACAACGGGGGTGAAGGCGGCCTGATTGCCATGCTGGCACTGGCCTCGCAGGCCGTGAAGGACAGACCCGAACTGCGCAGGCGGCTGCTGGCGGTGGGCATATTCGGCACCTCGCTGTTCTATGGCGACGGCGTCATCACGCCGGCCATTTCGGTGCTGTCGGCCGTCGAGGGCCTGGAGGTGGTGTCACCCAACTTCAGGCAATACGTGGTACCGCTGACCTTGCTGGTGCTGTTCGTGCTGTTCTATGTGCAAAAGCGCGGAACGGGCGGTATCGGTCGCTTCTTTGGTCCCGTCACCCTGGTCTGGTTCGTGTCGATTGCCGTGCTGGGCGCCTCGCACATCGTGGGCCACCCCGAGATCCTGGGCGCCCTGAGTCCGCACCATGCCCTTCGGTTCATCTGGATGCAGCCCGGAACCAGCTTCATCATTCTGGGGGCTGTCGTCCTCTGTGTGACGGGGGGCGAGGCGCTATACGCCGATCTGGGGCACTTTGGCAAGAAGCCGATCCGGGTGGCCTGGTTCAGCATCGTCATGCCTTGCCTGACCATCAACTATTTCGGACAGGGTGCGCTCTTGCTGTCCGACCCGGCGGCGGTCAGCAACCCCTTCTTCAACATGGCGCCGGACTGGGCGCTGCTGCCGCTGGTGGGACTGGCCACCATGGCCACCGTGATCGCTTCCCAGGCCCTGATCTCGGGCGCTTTCAGTGTCACCAAGCAGGCGATCCAGCTGGGCTATCTGCCTCGGCTGACCATTCGCCACACCAGTGTCCGCGACACGGGACAGATCTACATTCCCTTCGTCAACTGGGGTCTGTTCACCGCCATCGTGCTGGCCGTGGTGATGTTCAAGTCCTCGTCCAATCTGGCCGCCGCTTACGGCATTGCCGTCACGCTGGACATGCTGATCACGACGGTGCTGACCTTCTATGTCATCCGTTATGGCTGGCACTATCCGCTGGCCCTGTGCGTGCTGGCCACCGGCTGGTTCTTTCTGGTGGATCTGGCCTTTTTCAGTTCCAATCTGCTCAAGCTGCTGGCGGGGGGCTGGTTTCCCCTGGCCATCGGCGCGGTGGTGTTCACCCTGATGATGACCTGGAAGGAGGGCCGGGCGCTCATGGCCAGGGCGCAGCAGTCGAGCGCCATCGAGCTCGACAGTTTTCTGGATGCGGTGTTTGTGGCGCCGCCGGTGCGTGTCGAGGGCACGGCCGTCTTTCTGACCGCCGATACCGGGACTGTTCCCAACGCCCTGCTGCACAACCTCAAGCACAACAAAGTGCTGCATGCCCAGAACCTGTTCGTGACCGTGCGCAGCCATGAGGTGCCATGGATCGGACTGGACAAGCGCCTGGCGGTCGAGCCACTGGGGCACGATTGCTGGCAGGTGGTGATCCATTACGGCTTCAAGAACGACCCGGACGTGCCCAAGGCGCTGGAGCTGATGCGTGGCCGCGGCTGTGACCTGGAACCCATGACCACCAGCTATTTCCTGTCTCGGGACCTGGTGGTGCCCACGCTGGGCGAGGGGATGGCGCCGTGGCGCGAAAAGCTGTTTGCCCAGATGCACCACAACGCTGGCGCTGCGGCCGAGTTCCTGAATCTGCCGAGCAATGCGGTAATTGAACTGGGCTCGAAGCTGGAAATCTGAAGCGTCCGGCCGGTGGCTGCACCGTTTGTGCAACAGTACGGTATTCCGCAAGACGCAACCGCCATGAACATTCTTTTTGTCGCCGACCCGCTTTCGACCTTCAAGACCTACAAGGATTCGACCTTCGCCATGATGCGCGAGCTGCAGCGCCGCGGTCACCATGTGGCTGCCTGCGAGCCGCAGCACATGCAGTGGGTGTCTGGCCAGCCGGTCACCGCGCTGGTGCGTCGGATCGAACTGACCGGAGCGGCCGACGACTGGTACCGGGTGACCCACCAGGGACGTGAGGCGCTGAGCGGTTTTGATGCCGTCCTGATGCGCAAGGACCCGCCATTCGACAGCGAGTTCTTCTATGCCACCCATCTGCTGGAGCAGGCAGAGCGTGAAGGCGCCCGTGTCTACAACAGTCCCCGGGCCTTGCGGGACCACCCGGAGAAGCTCGCTCTGATGGAGTTCGCACGTTATGCGCCGCCGACGCTGGTGACCCGTTCGCCCGAAGCGATCCGCCATTTTCACGCCGAGCACGGGGACATCATCCTCAAGCCGCTGGATGGCATGGGGGGTATGGGCATTTTCCGCGTCGGACCGGATGGCATGAACCTGGGGTCCATCATCGAGACCCTGAACCAGGGCGGGCACACCAGCGTCATGGTGCAGCGCTATCTGCCCGAGATCGTCGATGGCGACAAGCGCCTGCTGCTGATCGGAGGGCAGGTCGCTCCCTACGTGCTGGCGCGCATTCCCCAGGGCAGCGAAGTGCGCGGCAACCTGGCCGCTGGCGGCAAAGGGGTGGCGCAGCCGCTGAGCGATGCCGACCGTGCCGTGGCCGAGGCCCTGGCGCCTGTTCTGGCTGCCCGGGGCCTGTTGCTGGTGGGCCTGGACATGATCGGCAACCGGGTGACCGAGATCAACGTCACCAGCCCGACCTGCTTCCAGGAGATTCAGCAGCAGACCGGATTCGACGTGCCGGCCATGTTTGTCGATGCCCTCGAGTCCGTGATCCAGTCCACACCGGACTGAGACCGGGCGCTGCAAGGTCGGCTGGCGGCGACAGGCGGAGCCTGCCTCGGTGTAATTCCTCTTGTGCCACGCTGCACGGCTTTTCAGAATGGGCAGCCTTGCTGCTACCCGTGAGTCGCTGCCGCCATGCCCGAAGTCATCGACCTGTTCAGTGCATCCTTTGTCAAGACCGAGATCGGTCAACATGAAATCCAGACCCGTTCGCGGGGGCTGGCACCGCTGGTGCGCCGCCTGCTCGTGCTGATCGACGGCAAGAAGACCGGTCGTGAGCTGGCCGTGTTTGCTGCCGGAGCCGACGTCGAACCCCTGCTGCAGGAATTGCTGGAGAACGGCTGCGTCGAAGCCAGGGTGAAGGCTCGCCCGGTCGAAGCCGCACCCGAGGCGGCGGCCCCGTCTTCGGGCGTTGCCGGTCTTCCGGACGCTGCCACGCGATCGCCTGGCGAGAACGAGATGGCGCGCAATTTCATGGTCAACACGGTCAACACCATCTTCGGCCAGCAGCATCGGCTGACCCTGATCGAAACCATCTCGCGGGCCAACGGTACCGACGAACTGCGGCTGGCCTATCTCTCCTGGGTGCAGGCCATGGAGGAGAGTCGGGTCGGCGCCAAACGCCTGCCCGAACTCCAGGAAAAGCTTTTCAAGGTGTTGTGAGCACCGGCTCGCCGGCCGGCATCAGTGCG
Source organism: Burkholderiaceae bacterium (assembly GCA_041396505.1). Lineage (GTDB taxonomy): Bacteria > Pseudomonadota > Gammaproteobacteria > Burkholderiales > Burkholderiaceae_C > Hydrogenophaga. The sequence goes on along the minus strand of JAWKYL010000004.1, from coordinate 598,028 downwards.
AGGTGCTTTTCGAGAACAGATTGAGCACCAGCACACCGGCGATGATCAGGCCCATGCCAATGAGACCGGCCAGGTCGATGGTCTGGCGGTAGACCACGTAGGCCACGAGCGTGATCAGGACGATGCCCAGGCCCGACCAGACGGCGTAGGCCACACCGACCGGGATGCTGCGCAACACGATGGTCAGGCAGTAGAAGGAGACGGCGTATCCTGCGACGACCAGCAGCGAGGGCAGCGGCCGCGTGAAGCTGTCGCTGGCTTTCAGGGCGCTGGTGCCGATGACTTCGGCCACGATGGCCAGGCCGAGTACAAGCCAGGAATTGGAAGCCAGGTTCATGCGCGCATTGTCGCAGGGACTCAGAGCTTCTCCGTCTCGCCGGCCTTGGGTTGCCAGGTCATGAGCCGTTTCTCGATGCGCCCGACGGCGTCGTCGATCACCAGCGCGAAGGTGGTCAGCACCAGAATGCCGGCCATCACCGTGTTGATGTCGAACTGGCCTTCGGCCTGCAGGATGAGGTAGCCCACACCCTGGCTGGACCCCAGGTATTCGCCCACCACCGCACCCACGAAGGCCAGGCCCACGCTGGTGTGCAGCGAGCTGAACACCCAGCTGGTGGCGCTGGGCAGGTAGACATGCCGCAGCAGTTGCTTCTGGCTGGCACCGAGCATCCGGGCGTTGGCCAGAATGACGGGGCTCACTTCCTTGACGCCCTGATAGACGTTGAAGAAGACGATGAAGAAGACCAGGGTCACGCCCAGGGCCACCTTGGAGCCCATGCCCAGTCCGAACCACACCGCAAAAATGGGGGCCAGGATGATGCGGGGCATGGAATTCAAGGCCTTGATGTACGGCTCGAGAATGGCCGAGGCCATGGGCGAGAGGGCCAGCCACAGGCCGCCTCCCAGTCCGAAGCCGGCACCGATGCCGAAGGCCATCACGGTCTCGGCCAGCGTGACCCAGAGATGCTGGTAGATGTCGGCGTCGGTGACGAACCAGACCCATATGCGCTCGAAGATCTTCAGGGGTTCGCCAAAAAAGAATGCCGCCTGCCGGTCGTTCTCGAACATGAACGGCGGGATCAGGCCAGGTCGGGTCATGACATGCCAGAACGCGAAAAGCAGGATCAGCAGGCTCAGCTGCCACAGGCGCAGATTGCCTGGCCGGGGTTGGATCAACTTCCACATGATTGTTGTCGGGGGGTTCAGGCGGCTTTTTGCAACTGCTGCTGGTAGCCTTTGAGCACTTCTTCGCGCAACACGTCCCAGATGGCCGCGTGCAACTCCAGGAAGCGGGGTGTGGATTTGACTTCGGCCACGTCACGCGGGCGCTTGATGTCGATGTGGAATTCGCCGATCGGATGGCTGGCCGGGCCGGCACTGAGGATCACAACCCGGTCGCTCATGGCGATGGCCTCGTCCAGGTCGTGCGTGATGAACAGAACGGCCTTCTTCTTCGACTGCCAGAGGTCCAGCACCTCGTTTTCCATCAGTTGCCGTGTCTGGATGTCCAGGGCAGAAAAAGGTTCGTCCATCAGGATGATGTCCGGATCCATCACCAGCGTCTGGGCCAGCGAGGCACGCTTGCGCATGCCGCCGCTCATCTGGTGCGGAAAGCGGTCGCCGAAGCCGCCCAGCCCGACCCGGCGCAGCCAGTCTTCCGCCTGGACGCGCGCCTCACGGTCGGACAGGCCCCGGAACTGAAGGCCAGCCATCACGTTTTCCAGGCCGGTCCGCCAGGGCATGAGGCTCTCGGCCTGAAACATGTAGCCCGCCCGGGCATTGATGCCGGAGAGGGGCTGCCCGAAGATCTTCACGCTGCCCTTGCTGGGCGTGAGCAGACCGGCCGCGACGTTGAGCAGGGTGCTCTTGCCGCAGCCGGTCGGACCGACCACGCTGACGAACTCGCCCGCCCCTACGGTCAGGTCCACATCGCTGACGGCGGTGTAGCGCTGGCCGGGGTTGTCCTTGCTGACGAAGGTGCAGGCAACGCCCTTCAGGTCGATCGCTGGTTCGCTCATCTCAGCCCTTCGGGTACTTCGCGTTGGCCTTCTTGACGAACTCGTTGGTGAAGACTTCGTTCAGGTTCAGCTTGGCTGCGCCGATCTTGGCGTCCACGCTCGACAGCGCCCGCAGGGCCGTTTCTGCACCCTTGGCCGGGAAGCTGCCGTCCGGAGAAAGGGCCTGCCTGGCGGCCAGGAAGCCGTCGATGTAGACGGCGCGGTCGCCCAGCAGATAGCTCTCGGGCACCACGCGGATGATGTCGCCAGGGCCTGCCTGCTGGATCCACTTGTCGGCCCGGACCATGGCGTTGGTCAGGGCCTGGGCGGTGTTGGGATTCTTGTCGGTAAAGGCGGTGGGGGCGTAGAGGCAGCCCGCCGGCATGGGGCCGCCGAACACCTGCATGGCCTCGTCCATCTTGCGCGTGTCGGTGACGATCTTCAGGTCGCCCGAACGCTGCAGCAGCGTGATGACGGGGTCCAGGTTGCTGATCGCGTCGATCTGGCCTGCGCGCATCGCGGCCACGGCGCCGTTGGATGCACCGACGCCAACGAAGCTCACGTCGCTGGGCTTGAGGCCGGCCTTGGCCAGCACGTAGTTGGCCATCACGTTGGTCGAGCTGCCGGGCGCAGTCACGCCAATCTTCTTGCCCTTGAGGTCGGCCACCGACTTGAAGTTGGGCATGGTCTTGGGGTTGATGCCCAGCACGATCTGCGGGGCCGCGCCCTGCAGCACGAAGGCGCGCATGGGCTGACCCTTGAACTGCATGTTGATGGTGTGCTCGAACGCACCCGAGACCACGTCTGCACTGCCGCCCACGACGGCCTGCAGCGCGCGCGAGCCACCGGCGAAATCGACGATATTGACGTCCAGACCCTCGTCCTTGAAGTAGCCCAGCTGTTCCGCGATCGTCAGGGGCAGGTAATAGAACAGGTTCTTGCCGCCGACGGCGATGGTCACCTTGGTCTTTTCAAGCGCCTGGGCCATGGCCAGATGGGGAAGGGCGGCGGCGGTCAGTCCGCCGACGATCAGGTGTCGTCTTTGCATGGGAGTCTCCTTGGATGTCTTGCCGTGCCCCGTGCCCGGCAACCGGTCGATACTAAACCCGAAGCCAGGGCTTCAACGGTCGCCAGGGCGCCTCGCAGGTGGAGGTTTTCCCTGAGGGAAGACGGATGTTGTGTTTCAGGCCACATGCAGGCCGTCGACGAAAACCTTGAGTTCGCCCGGTGCAAAGGCGGTCCAGGTCTCGTTCGAGGTCAGCGGCGTGGTCACAATGACCGTGGCCCGGTCGCCGGGCTGGTTGATGTCGGCGAAGTTGACGGTCCAGTCCTGGTCCATCAGGGTGGCTTGCGTGAATGGATACTGTCGCGTCAGGTGGTGCAATCGCGTGCTGCAGTGGGCCCACATGGCCTCGCCGTTGGACAGCAGGAAGTTGGCTGTGCCAAAGGTGGCCAGATGGGGAATCAGCTCGCGCAGGGTGCGGGTCAGTTCCTCGACGCTGGGCAGTCCGGCATGCGATTTGGCCAGCTCCTGCATCAGCCAGCAGAAGGCCCGCTCGCTGTCGGTCGAACCCACCGGCCGGAACGCGCTGTGCAGCTTGGGGTGGTAGTCCTTGAGGTCGCCATTGTGGGCAAACACCCAGTGCCGACCCCACAGTTCGCGCGTGAACGGGTGGGCATTCTCCAGGCAGATGTCACCGACGGTGGCCTTGCGCACATGGGCGATGATGTTGGTGCTCTTGAGCGGATAGCTCCTGAGGAACTCGGCCATGCGCGAATCGGCTGCGCTCTCGTGGTCGACGAACAGGCGCAGTCCGCGGCCTTCAAAAAAGGCGATGCCCCAGCCATCGGCATGGTGGTCGGTCCGTCCACCGCGCTGGCAGAAGCCGGTGAAGCTGAACGAGGCGTCCGTGGGCGTGGCGCAGTTGAGTCCCAGGAGTTGGCACATGCTGGTGCTATTGTGCTGCAGTCCGGACCTCGCGCATACGCCAGGTGGCCCAGAGGGCGGCGGCACAGATCAGGGCCAGCATGACGAAGGTCTCGTTGAAGGCCGTCAGGCGCTCGGGCGCGGTTCCCGGCGAGTCGAGCTGGAATCCGTGGGCGCGGACGCGCCATTCCAGCACGATGCCGCACAGGCTCACGCCGGCTGCGCCACCCAGCATGCGCAGGAAGTTGATCACGCTGGCGCCTTGCGGAATGTCGGTGCGGTCCAGTCCCCGCATGGCGCCAATGTTCAGCGACGGCAGGATGAAGCCCAGGCCCAGCCGCCCGAGGATGGCCCAGCTCACCAGCAGCGGAATCATCAGTGCCGGGCTGCGAGGATCGACAGTCACCACCAGGGCGAAAGAGGCAGCCAGCAGCGCCAGGCCGATGCTGACCAGGCGGTGGGGCGGCTGGCGGTCAGCCAGCCGGCCGACCATGGCAATGGTGACGGCCAGCACCAGGCCGGCCGGCAGCAGGATGGTTCCCACATAGGAAGGTGAGAGGCCCAGGCCCATCTGCATGTAGACCGGCAGCAGGTAGGTCGAGCCGAACAGCGCGATGCCGTAGATGAACGCCACCAGACTGCCCATGGTGAATCGCCGGTCCTTGAACAGCGACAGGTCCATCAGCGGAGCCACGGCTTCGTCCGGGTCGCGCCGCCGGGCCTTGAGGGTACGTCGCTGCAGCCAGACAAAAGCCAGCACGATGGCCAGGGCGGCCACCAGCAGCACCAGGGCGTTGGCCAGTGTGCCGCCTTGCAGTTCCACCAGTCCGTTGAGCAGGCACAGTGTGCCCACCGATGCCAGCACCAGGCCGTGCCAGTCCAGACCGGTTCCCTGGCGATTGGCCGCCAATCCGCCCGGGCTGTTCGCTGGGACAAAACGTCGCGCCAGCCAGAGCGAGGCCAGGCAGAAGGGCACGACCATGAAGAATATGGACCGCCAGCCAAAACCGTCGACCAGCAACCCACCTATGCTGGGGCCGATGGCGGGGGCCAGCACCACGCCCATGCCAAAGATGCCGCTGGCGCGACCCTGCTCGTTTGGTTCGAAGGCGCGCAGGATGATGATGGCCGGAATGGGCTGGAGCACCCCGGCCGCCAGCCCTTCGGCTACCCTTGCCGCCAGGACCAGAGGGTATTGGTTGGCCATGCCGCCCGCCACCCCGCCGGCCAGAAGCAGCCAGATGCAGGATTCATAGGTGCGCCTGTACCCGTATCGTGTCAGCAGCCAGGGCGTGGTCAGCATGGACACGGTCATGGCCGCCATGAAAGCCGAGGTGACCCACTGGGCGCGCTCCTGCCCGAGCATGAAATGCTGGCTCAAGTCGGGGATCGCCACGTTGATGACGGTCGAGGACATGATGGCAGCCATGGTCCCGACCATCACGGACAGCAAAAGCAGCCATCGGTAGCGCGGACCGTAGCGCTCGCGCAGGACGTTGATGTGGGAGTCAGTCGAAGGGTTTTTCATGCCGGACCAGGCAGGGTAATCGCGTAGCTTATCGTTTTTGGACCTGCTGTGGGGTGGTCCGGCACATGCCCCTATATGGGGCTTGCCGACAGGACGGGCGCCGCATAATCGGCGGTATCAGGCTGTGGGGCCTGTGCGGGAATCACGCGATGAGACTGCTGCTGGTGGAAGACGACACGATGATCGGGGAGTCCGTGCTGGATCTGCTGCGCGCCGAGCATTACGCTGTCGACTGGGTTCGCGACGGTGACATGGCCGACACGGCCTTGCGCACGCAGCGGTACGATTTGCTGCTGCTTGACCTGGGTCTGCCACGGCGCGATGGCCTGGCGGTACTTCGCGATCTGCGCGCACGCCGGGAACGTCTGCCGGTCTTGATTGCCACCGCACGGGATTCGGTGCAACAGCGCATCGAAGGTCTGGATGCCGGTGCCGACGACTATGTGCTCAAGCCGTACGATCTGGACGAACTGCTGGCCCGCATCCGTGCACTGTTGCGCCGCGCGGCTGGCCGGGCTGAGCCGGTATACGAGCACAGAGGCGTTTGTATCAATCCGGTGTCCCGGGAGGTGAGTGTGAACGGGGCACCAGTGGTGCTTTCGGCGCGTGAATGGGCCGTGCTCGAGCCGTTACTGGCGCGGCCGGGGCTGGTCCTTTCCCGTCCGCAGCTCGAAGAAAAGCTGTACGGATGGAAGGACGAGATCAGCAGCAATGCGGTGGAGGTCTACATCCATGGGCTGCGCAAGAAACTCGGCCCTGACATCATCCAGAACGTGCGCGGCGTGGGCTACCTGGTACCGAAGCAATGATGTCGTCCCTGCGCGCACGGTTGCTGGTGTTCGTGCTGCTGGCCATTCTGTGCACGGCCCTGCTGCAGGCGGGCATGGCCTGGCGCACGGCGCGGGCCGAGGCGGACGAGATTTTCGACTACCACATGCAGCAGACCGCCCAGTCGTTGCGGGCGGGATTGCCACAGGGCCTGGTGACGGGCGTGATTGCGGTGCCGGCCGAGGAGCAGGACTTCGACTTCGTGCTCCAGATCTGGACTCTCGAAGGCGTGCGCGTTTTCGAATCGGCCGAACGCGCCGAACTGCCGCAGCGTGCGGTCCTCGGTTTTACCGATACCAGCGCACGCGGCAAGCGCTACCGTGTGTATTCTCTGCAGGCGCGCAATTTCGTCATCCAGGTGGCCCAGGACATGGCCGTTCGCCAGCGCATGGCTGGTTCGCTGGCAGTACGCACCGCGCTGCCCATTCTTGTACTGGCGCCGTTGCTCATGCTGGTGGTGGGCTGGGTGGTCAGCCGTTCGCTGGCGCCGGTGGCGCGGGTGCGCCACCAGCTTGCCAGGCGCCAGGGCGATGACCTCACCGAAGTGTCTTCCGATGGCTTGCCGGACGAGGTGCGGCCACTGGTGCAGGGGTTCAACGATCTGCTGGGTCGCGTGGCGCAGGCCTTCGATTCGCAGCAGCGTTTCGTGGCGGACGCGGCGCACGAACTCCGGTCACCTCTGGCGGCGCTCAAGCTGCAGGTGCAGGCGTTGCAGCGGGCGCGTGACGAGGGCGCTCGTGAGCTCGCGCTGGAGCGCCTGGGCGCCGGCATCGATCGGGCCACGCGGCTGATCGGTCAATTGCTCGTGCTGGCCCGTCAGCAGGCCAGCCTTGCAGAGGGGGCGCCGCCAGAGCCGGTGGATCTGCTTGATCTGGTCCGTCTGGCGATGGCCGACGTGGCGACCGCCGCGGGTGCAAGACAGATCGACCTGGGACTGGTGCGCGCGGAGACTGTCGTGGTGGCGGGGCACACGGAGGCCTTGCGCATCCTGATGCGCAATGTGCTGGAGAACGCGGTCAAGTACGCCCCGGGGGGCGGCTGCGTGGATGTGTCCGTCTACGACGAAGACCGGCACCCGGTGCTGATGGTGGAAGACAGCGGGCCGGGCATTCCTCCGGAGGAGCGAGAACGCGCACTGGATCGTTTCTACCGCGTGCCCGACAGTGCCTCCACAGGCAGCGGCCTTGGACTGGCCATCGTGAAGTCCGTGGCCGAACTTCACGGTGCCGAATTGCAGCTGGACAGCTCACCCGGGTTGGGTGGCTTGCGGGTACGCGTGCGCTTTGCTCCATCGGTCCAGCGCCCGGATTAAGCCCCGTCTAAGTGTCCGCCCGGACATTGGTGGCATGTTCTTTTTCGGCTTGACCAAGGAGATGCGATGAATACCCGGAATTTCACAGCTCCCCGCCTGCTGCTGGCCCTGGTGGCGGCCGGAGTGATCGGCGGCGCCGGTGCGACTTACGTCGCCGGACGACATGCACATGCCACTACGCAGGTTGCGACACCTGCCGCTGCGGTGGTTGCCACTCCTTCCGCCGCATTGCCGGTGGGCCTGTCCGGTACCCCTGACTTTTCACAGATCACCGAACGCTACGGCCCGGCGGTCGTGAATATCAGCGTCAGCGGGATCAGACAGGTGTCCGATGACGGCCCGGCGGTCAATGGGATGCCGCCGGGGGTCGATCCCGATGATCCATTCTTCGAGTTCTTCCGGCGGTTCCAGGGAGGTGTTCCCCAGCCGCATGACACACCCGTCCGCGGGGAAGGCTCCGGATTCGTCGTCAGTCCGGATGGCCTGATCCTGACCAATGCGCATGTGGTGCGCAACGCCACCGAAGTCATCGTCAAACTGACCGACCGCCGGGAGTTCAAGGCCAGGGTCCTGGGGGCCGATCCGAAGACTGACGTAGCTGTGCTCAAGATCGATGCGGAGAATCTGCCGGTGGTGCCGCTGGGAAGTTCACGCGACCTGAAGGTGGGTGAATGGGTGCTGGCCATCGGATCCCCCTTTGGCTTCGAGAACAGCGTGACTGCCGGAGTGGTCAGCGCCAAAGGACGTTCCTTGCCCGATGACAGTTTCGTCCCCTTCATCCAGACCGATGTCGCGATCAATCCCGGCAATTCCGGTGGACCGTTGTTCAATGCGCGCGGCGAGGTGGTGGGGATCAATTCTCAGATCTACAGTCGCTCGGGTGGTTACCAGGGCCTGTCGTTTGCGATCCCGATCGAGGTCGTCACCCAGGTGCGCGACCAGATCGTCGCGACTGGCCAGGCAAGCCATGCCCGGCTGGGTGTTACGGTGCAGGAAGTGAACCAGGCCCTGGCCGAGTCTTTCGGGCTGGCCAAGCCCGAAGGTGCGCTGGTCTCTGGCGTGGAGCCGGGCGGTCCGGCCGAGACGGCTGGCCTGAAAGCGGGTGACGTGATCATTCAGGTGAATGGACAGGCCATCATCGGCTCGGGTGATCTGCCGGCCCTGATCGGCCAGTCCGCCCCGGGCACCGAAGTGACGCTGAACATCTGGCGCCAGGGTCGGCAGGAGGCCGTCCAGGCTCGCCTGGGGGACGCTGGCGAGAAGCCGGTCCAGGTGGCACAGGCGATCAAGGACCGGCTGGACAAGGCCAGACTCGGCCTGGCGCTTCGTCCCTTGCAGCCGCAGGAACTGCGCTCGGCCGGCGTCGATGGGGGCCTCGTGATTGAAGACGTCGCCGGGCCGGCGGAAACGGCCGGTGTCCAGCAGGGCGACGTGCTGATGGCCGTCAACGGCACGCCGGTCCGGAACATCGAGCAGGTGCGGGCCGCGGTGGCGAAGTCCTCCAGATCCGTGGCCTTGCTGATCCAGCGCGACGGCAATACGATTTTCGTGCCGGTGCGTCTGGGGTGACTGACGTGGGGGCTGCCCCTCACACGGGTGCATTCGCCTGGAATGCAGCCAGACAGCGGGCACAAATGCAGGCCTTGCCCCGGGCCTGCGCCGGCAGTCGCGCGAGCAAGGCCTCGCTGAACTGCTGTGTGCTGCACCAGCAGGGGCCCTGTGGTACGCCCGTGTCGCGCTCGATTTCCATGGCACAGCGGTTGTCGGCGCCGCACAGGGGACAACGGCTCGGATCGGTTGAGACGGTGGCATCGCGCATGATGTGCCGCAGTGTATCTGCGAAGGGGAGTACAGCCGGTTGATGTGGTATTTTCAGACGGCTTATGAGGTTCTTGTCCCGTATCCTGCCTGTGCCTGCCCCCCTGCACGTGCTGCACGCTGTCGTGGCTGTGATGGTCATGGTATTGCAGGGGCAGGTGTTCGCAGCCGATGCCGCGCCGGTGCACACCGTGCCTGATACCCTGGCCCAGCGCATGAATGCCTGCACCTTGTGCCACGGCAAGGAAGGACGCGCCACCAATGCGGGCTATTTCCCCCGTATCGCTGGCAAGCCTGCGGGCTATCTCTACAACCAGCTGACCCATTTCCGCGATGGCCGACGTCAGAACCCCGGCATGGAGAGGCTGCTCGACCACCTGAGCGACGACTACCTGCGTGCCATCGCCCGCCATTTCTCCGGGCTGGATCTGCCTTATCCACCACCTCAGATCCGTGGCGCGCCGCTGGCCGAGATGCGCCGCGGCGAGACGCTGGTGCGCGAGGGTGACCCGGCACGGAAGATCCCCGCATGCGCCGCCTGCCATGGTGAGGCACTGACCGGGACACAGCCCGCCATCCCGGGCCTCCTGGGGTTGCCACGTGATTACCTCGTTGGTCAGCTGGGGGCATGGCAGACCGGCCTGCGTCATGCTCATGCCCCTGACTGCATGGCGCAGATTGCTCAGTCGCTCGGCCCCGATGAGGTGAGCGCACTGGCCACCTGGTTGTCGGCTCAACCGCTGCCGGCGGATACGCACCCGGCGCCCGCGTCCCGGGTTGCCCTGCCCTTGCGGTGCGGGAGTGCCCAGCCATGAGCAGCGGCAACAGGAAGGTCGTCCAGCGCCTGCTGGCATTTGCTATCGTGATGACGGTACTGCTGTTGCTGGTCGTGGTGGCCGGGGTGGCGAGACAGATCGCCGTGCCGCCGTTGCCGCCGGTGGATCAGGTACCAACGCCTCCTGCAATGGCTGAGGTCGAGCGTGGTGCCTATCTGGCTAGCGCTGGCAACTGCGCCAGTTGCCATACGGCACGCGGCGGCGCGCCCTATGCGGGAGGCCGGGCCATCGACACACCCTTTGGACAGGTCTTTGCCGGCAACCTCACGCCCGACATGCAGACCGGAATCGGCCGCTGGAGTGCCGACGCCTTCTGGCGCGCCCTGCACCAAGGCCAGTCGCGCGACGGCCGCCTGCTCTATCCCGCTTTCCCCTATGCACAGTTCACTCGCGTCAGTCGCGAGGACAGCGATGCGATCTTCGCCTTCCTGCGCAGTCTGCCGCCGGTGCAACAGCCCAACCGGCCGCATGAAGTACGCTTTCCCTACAGCACCCAGGTGGCACTCGCCGTCTGGCGCGAACTGTATTTCGAGCCTGCGGATTTCCATCCAGATCCGTCCCGAAATGCGGACTGGAATCGCGGGGCTTACCTGGTTCAGGGGCTGGGGCATTGTGCTGCCTGCCATTCGCCGCGCGATGCGCTTGGCGGGGTTGAGGATGGGGGCGAGTTCAGGGGCGGCCTCATGCCCGAGGGCGGCTGGTATGCCCCCTCGCTCCGCGCCACGGACGAGGCCGCATCGACGGACATCACGGTCGATGATGTGTCGGACTTGTTGCGCGCCGGTATTTCATCTGGTGCCACTGCGATGGGCCCGATGGCCGAAGTCGTGCAGCAGAGTACGCAGCATCTGACTGAGGCCGACCGCCGGTCCGTGGTCGAATATCTGCTGGCACTCGCAGAGCCGATGGCGTCCCCACAGCCGGCCTCGTCAAAGTTGGCTCCGGCAGCCCGGTACCGGCTCGGTGAGCGGATTTATGGTCTCCGCTGCGCCCAGTGCCATGGCGAACAGGGCGAAGGCGCGGTGCGGGACGGGGACGGCGGCCCGGCCTACCCACCGCTGGCGGGCAACCGCGCGGTCACCATGCGTTCGCCGGTGAATGCCGTGCAGGCCATCCTGGGGGGCGGCTTTGCGCCGGTCACTGCAGACAACCCGCAGCCATTCGGCATGCCACCGTTTCGCACCCTGCTCAACGACCAGGAGGTTGCGGCAGTGGCCAGTTTCATCCGTCAAAGCTGGGGCAACCAGGCCGATGCGGTGTCCGATCTGGATGTGCACCTGGCGCGTTAGATCACCCTGTCCGGCCGCGTGGTGCCGCCTGTGTGATTGCCTTCCATAGGTCTGTCTGTTTACCATGAAGCCATGAATGCTGAACGCCTATCCGATCCCGGGCGCATCACCTCCGCGGTGCGCGGTGCTGTGCTGCTGATCGGCATCGATCGACCGGCCAAGCGCAATGGTTTCACGCCAGCCATGATGCGCGCGCTGGCCGAAGCCTACACGCGACTCGACGACGACCCCGGGCTTCGGGTGGGTGTACTGCACGCCCACGGCGACCACTTCACCGCGGGACTGGATCTGCCCAGTTTCGCGCCCTTGATGCAGCGCGGTGAGTCACCCATTCCGCACGGGCTGGTGGATCCGCTCAATCTGGGCGATGCGGGCTGGCGCCGCCGCAGCAAACCCATGCTGGCGGCCGTCAAAGGCATCACCTTCACGCTGGGCATCGAGCTCATGCTCGCGGCTGACATCGTGGTGGCTGCCGATGACTGTCGCTTCTCGCAACTGGAGGTCGCCCGAGGCATCATGGCGACAGGCGGGGCCACCTTGCGCATGGCCGAGCGCGCCGGATCGGGCAATGCGCTGCTGCACCTGCTGACCGGAGACGTCTTCGACAGCAGTGAAGCCCTTCGGTTGAATTTCGTGCAACGTGTCGTACCGGCCGGCCGGGAGCTGGAAGAGGCCCTGGCTCTGGCTGATCAGATTGCGCGACAGGCACCACTGGCGGTGGCTGCAACCCGCCTGAATGTACTCAAGGCGGTGGAGCAAGGTCCGATGGCCGCGATGGCCGAGTTCGATGCCACCCAGCAACGGCTGTCACTTAGCGACGACGCCGCCGAAGGCGTGGCCTCGTTTCGCGAGAGGCGGTCGCCGGCGTTCAAGGGCCGCTGAAACGGCCTGCCAATGCTTCGCCCCATGCCCAGGGGCCGGTGACCGTCAGGGTCACCGTGGTCCATTCGCCGTCGACCTGCGTGTGCAGATCGGCGTCCCAGAGACCGCCTTCGTCGAGCGGTCCCCGTGGTCCGGGACTGTGCTGTTTGGCCCATGCCAGCAACGCTTGCACCTCGGCCATCACCCGAGGCACATCGGATGCGCGCACGCTGGCCATGGCATCCCAGGTCCCGTTGCCCTGACCATCGTCACTGGCGTCGAAGATCAGGTACTGCAATGGACACCTGTTCAGCTGGCCTTCACCTTCAGACGCCAGGCGTGCAGCAGCGGCTCGGTGTAGCCGCTGGGTTGCTCCTTGCCCTTGAACACCAGATCACATGCGGCCTGGTAGGCCATGGACTCGGCGAAACGGCCGTGCATGCGCTGGTACAGCGGATCACCGGCGTTCTGCTGGTCCACCTTTGCGGCCATGCGCTCGAACGTGGCGCGCACCTGACCTTCCGAGACGACACCGTGGTGCAGCCAGTTGGCCACGTGCTGGCTGGAGATACGCAGCGTGGCGCGGTCTTCCATCAGGCCGATGTCGTTGATGTCCGGCACCTTGGAGCAGCCCACGCCCTGGTCGACCCAACGCACCACGTAGCCCAGAATGCCCTGGATGTTGTTGTCCAGTTCCTGCTGTTTCTCGTCTTCAGACCAGTTCGGGCTGGCCGACACCGGCACCGTCAGCAGGCCAGTCAGCAGGTTGTCGCGCTCGGCTTCGGCGTCGATCTTCTCCAGCTCTTTCTGGACGTCCGACACCAGCACCTGGTGGTAGTGCAGGGCATGCAGCGTGGCGCCAGTGGGCGAGGGCACCCAGGCGGTATTGGCACCGGCCTTGGGATGGGCGATCTTCTGCTCCAGCATGGCCTTCATCAGATCCGGCATGGCCCACATGCCCTTGCCGATCTGGGCTTTTCCGCGCAGGCCGCAGGACAGGCCCACCAGCACGTTGTTGCGCTCGTAAGCCTGGATCCAGGCGCTGGTTTTCATGTCGCCCTTGCGGATCATCGGGCCGGCAAGCATGGCGGTGTGCATCTCGTCGCCGGTGCGGTCCAGGAAGCCGGTGTTGATGAAGGCGACGCGGCTGGCAGCGGCTTCGATGCAGGCCTTGAGGTTGATCGAGGTGCGGCGCTCCTCGTCCATGATGCCCAGTTTCACGGTGGACTCGGGCAGGCCGAGCACCTGTTCCACGCGCGAGAAGAGTTCGGCGGCGAATGCCACCTCCTTGGGGCCGTGCATCTTCGGCTTGACGATGTAGACACTGCCGGTGCGGCTGTTGCGGATGCCGGGCTGAGCCAGGCCCTTGAGGTCGTGCAGGGCGATGGTGGTGGTGATGAGCGCATCCATGATGCCCTCGGGAATCTCCTTGCCGTCAGCACCCCAGAGGATGGCCGGGTTGGTCATCAGGTGGCCTACGTTGCGCACGAACAGCAGGCTGCGACCGTGCAGGCGCACTTCGGCGCCGCCTTTGGGTGCGGTGTAGATCCGGTCGGGGTTGAGACCCCGCTTGAAGGTCTTGCCGCCCTTGGTGACGTCCTCGGTCAGGTCGCCCTTGAGGATGCCCAGCCAGTTGCTGTAGGCCAGCAGCTTGTCCTCGGCATCGACGGCCGCCACGGAGTCTTCCAGGTCCAGGATGGTCGACAGCGCGGCCTCGACCACCACGTCGGCGACGCCGGCCGCGTCCAGCTGGCCGATCGCGTTGGCGCGATCAATGCGGATGTCGATGTGCAGGCCGTTGTGGGCCAGCAGCACGCTGGAGACGCCGGCGGCATCACCCTGGTAGCCAGCGAACTGGGCCGGGTCTTGCAGGCCCACAACCTGGCCGCCCTTGACGGCCACCTGCAGGGCACCGTCCTTGACGGTGTAGACGGTGGCATCGGCGTGCGATGCGCCGGCCAGCGGCGCCGCCTGGTCCAGGAACTGGCGGGCGAACGCCACCACACGGGCACCGCGTTTCTCGTTGTATCCCGGGCCCTTTTCGCAGCCCTCGTCCTCCGGGATCGCGTCGGTGCCGTACAGCGCGTCGTACAGGCTGCCCCAGCGGGCGTTGGCGGCATTCAGCGCATAACGCGCGTTGAGGATGGGCACCACCAGTTGCGGACCGGCCTGGATGGCCAGTTCGGCGTCGACATTGGCTGTCGTCGCCTGCGCCGTGGCGGGCGAAGGCACCAGGTAGCCGATGGTCTCCAGGAACTTGCGGTAGCCGGCCATGTCGCGGATCGGGCCCGGGTTGGCGCTGTGCCATGTGTCCAGTTCCGTCTGCAGACGGTCGCGTTCGGCCAGCAGGGCCGCGTTCCTGGGTGCCAGGTCGGCCACGATGGCGTCGAATCCCTTCCAGAAGCCGTCGGCGCTCACGCCCGTGCCGGGCAGCACCTTGGCGTTGATGAAGTCGTACAGTCCGGTGTCGACCTGCAGGCCGTGGATCTGGGTGCGTTGTGTCATTGATGGCTCCTGACGGTGAACGGATAAATGGAAGAAGGGAAATCGGTCAGTTGAAGAAATCCGGCACCTCGCGCAGCGTGCTGGCGATGCGGGTCGGTTCGGTGCCCAGTTCCTCGAATGGCAGGTTCTGCCGGTTGACCCAGAGTGTGCGGTAGCCATACCAGGTTGCGGCGAGCGCGTCCCAGGCGTTGCTGCTGACAAAGACGATCTGGGCGGCTTTCAGGCCTGTGGCCTTCTCGCCCATGGCATAGGCGTCGGGGTGGGTCTTGTAGCGCTTCACCGCATCGACGCTGATGACGTGGTCGAGTAGGCCGTCCAGACCCGCACTGCGCACCGCAATGCCCAGCATCTGGGGGTCACCGTTGCTCAGAATGCCTGTGGTGATGCCACGGTCCTTGAGCGACTGCAGCACCTCGCGGTTCTCCGGAAAGGCCGACAGGTGCCGGTACTGATTCATCAGCTGGCCCGCCCGGCCTTCATAGGCCTGCCAGTCGCTGCGGGCCCGGGGTTCCACCAGTTTGATCGCGTAGCGCAGCGACTGCTCGGTCAGAGCCCAGAACGGCTGATAGTGCGTGCCATCGTTGCTGGTGGTCACCAGGCGGGTGTATTCGATCTGCTTGTCCCGCCAGACCTGCGCCAGTCGGGCGCCCTGGCCCGGGAGCAGTTGTTCAGCCAGCAGGCCCACGCTGTACACGTCGAACAGCGTGCCATAGGCGTCAAAGAGGACAGCACGGGGAGTTTCCATGCTTCAACTGTATTCGATACAAGGCCTTTCATTGATTGCATCATTTGTCATCTATTTTTGACTTTTTGTTATGTAATGCAGACGACATCCAGGGCCCATCCGATACATGCCTTTGCCACAATGACGCCATGAAACCTGCCGATTCCACTGCTGCCACACGCGACCCCTCCACCCTGCCATTGGCCGGCATACGCGTCGTCGAATTTACCCACATGGTCATGGGGCCCACCTGCGGCATGCTGCTGGCCGACCTGGGCGCCGAGGTCATCAAGGTCGAGCCCCCCTCGGGGGACCGCACGCGCCACCTGCTGGGGGTGGGTGCCGGTTTCTATCCCATGTTCAACCGCAACAAGAAAAGCCTGGTGCTGGACCTGCAGACGGCGGAAGGGCTGGAGGCGGCGCACCGGCTCATTGCCACGGCCGATGTCGTCAGCGAGAACTTCAAGGCAGGCACCATGCGCAAGCTCGGTCTGGACTGGGAGAGCCTGCGCCAGCAACATCCCCGCCTGATCTATGTCAGCCACAAGGGCTTTCTCCCTGGTCCCTACGAGCATCGCACCGCGCTGGACGAGGTGGTCCAGATGATGGGTGGCCTGGCCTACATGACCGGACGTCCGGGCGATCCCCTGCGGGCCGGCAGCAGTGTCAACGACATCATGGGTGGTCTGTTCGGCGCCATTGGCGTGATGGCCGCACTGCGCGAGCGCGACGGCACCGGCCGGGGCCAGGAGGTGCAAAGCGCGCTGTTCGAGAACAATGTCTTTCTGGTGGCGCAGCACATGATGCAGTACGCCGTCACGGGGCAACCGGCCGCGCCCATGCCGACGCGCATCTCGCCCTGGGGCATCTACGACGTGTTCGAAGTCAGAGGCCAGGGCGACGAGATGGCACAGGTGTTCGTGGCGGTGGTCACGGACACCCAGTGGACCGTTTTCTGCGAGGCCATGGGCTTTACCGACTGGCAGGGCGATGCCAGGCTGGCCACCAACAACGACCGTGTGCGTGCCCGGGACTGGTTGCTGCCGGCCCTGCGCGAGCGACTGGCGCCCTGGCGCGTCGACGAACTGTCGACCCTGCTCGAGCGGGTGGGGCTGCCCTATGCGCCGATTGCCAGGCCCCATGATCTGCTGGAAGACCCTCATCTGCTGGCCACTGGCGGGTTGGCCGACATCACCCTGACCGATGGTGAGCGGGCAGGCCAGACCGCCCGCACGGTGCTGTTCCCGCTCACGCTCGGTGGCGAGCGTCTGGGCGTGCGCTGTGGTCCGCCGAGGCTGGGAGAGCACAGCGCCGCATTGCTGGCCGAACTGGGCTACGACGAGGCCACGGCCGTCCGCCTGTCCCGGCCGGCGGCCGGCTGAGCGGGCATGGACAAGCTCAAGCAGATCGAGACGTTTGTGTCGGTGGCCACCCGTGGCAGCCTGACAGCGGCAGCGCGGGCCGAGGGTGTCGCTCCGGCCATCATTGGTCGCCGGATCGACGCGCTGGAGGCCCGGCTGGGCGTCAAGCTGCTGGTGCGCACCACACGTCGCATCACGCTTACCCACGAGGGCAGCGCGTTTCTGGAGGACGGGCAGCGTCTGCTGGTGGATCTGGCCAACGCCGAGGCGAGTGTCAGTGCCGGCGGAGTCAAAGCCAGCGGGCATCTGCGCATCACCGCGCCGGCGGGCTTCGGGCGCCGCCACGTGGCGCCCCTGGTGCCGCGCTTTCGGGACCTGCATCCCGAGGTCACCATCTCCCTCAACCTCAGCGATCGTGTGGTTGACGTGGCAGGCGAAGGTTACGACTGTGCCGTGCGGGTGGGGGACCTGCCCGATTCGTCGTTGGTGAGCGTGCGCCTGGCCGACAACCGGCGCCTGTGCGTGGCCACGCCAGACTATCTGAGGCGGCATGGCCGGCCACAGACGCCGGCCGACCTGGTGCGTTTCGACTGCCTGACCTTGTCCAGCGATGCCTCGCAGACACGCGGCTGGGCTTTCGCCATGCCAGCGGACGACGGCGCCAGCGAGCGTGCCATAGCCCATCTCAAGCCGGGCGGGCCGCTGGACTGTTCGGACGGGCAGGTGCTGCACGAATGGTGTCTGGCTGGCTGGGGCATTGCCTGGCGCAGCACCTGGGAGGTCGAGGCCGACATCTCGGCCGGCCGCCTGGAGACGGTGCTGGATGAGTTTGCTGCCCCTGCGAATGGGATTTACGCCCTGTTTCCGCAGCGCCGCCACCTGGCCCTGCGCGTGCGTTTGTGGATCGATTTTCTCAAGCACCACTATGGGCAGGCCGACTACTGGACCGGGTACCGCCCGTGACCGCCTGGCAAGTGCACTAAGATGCCAGTCGTGGGTGCGCCGGTCGGGCTGGCGGGCCGTCGTTCAATTCATGTCTGCACCTGCCCGGGTGCACAGCGGAGGTGGGTCCATGATTCGGTACTTGAAGTGGTGTGTGGCAGCCCTGGCGGCGGCGCTTTTCTCGGCCTGTGGTGGCGGTGGCGGTGGCAGCGACCTGTCCAGTCCGACGGCCCGCTGTGGCAGTCTGGGACTGTCACCCAAGAT
Organism: Burkholderiaceae bacterium; assembly: GCA_041396505.1. Taxonomy (GTDB): domain Bacteria; phylum Pseudomonadota; class Gammaproteobacteria; order Burkholderiales; family Burkholderiaceae_C; genus Hydrogenophaga. Next base: position 579,836 of record JAWKYL010000004.1, on the reverse strand, counting down.
CTACAACGGCACCGAATGCGAATACTCGCCCAGTTCACCGGTGGTGCCCGTCCTGGTCCAGAACCGCTCTGGCCAGATCGGGCTGTGCTCCGGAACGGTGCTCAGTCCGAGCCGCGTGCTGACCGCCGCCCATTGCCTTGGCGCCGACATTCGGCGCGTCGCCGTACCGGTGCTGCTGTCCGATGGCACCACGGCCGATGTGCTGGCTTCGAGCTGGGCCGTTCACCCCGAATTCGCAACCGATGCCGACGGCTTCTACAACGACGCTGCCGTCGTCACGCTGTCAGGCCCATTGCCCAATCCCAACATGGCGCTGCTGATCAGCCAGCCGGCCGCTGTCGGGCAGAAGGTCTTTCTTGCCGGCTGGGGCGACCCGGTCTACGACATCGTGGCCGGCAACGCGACCCTGACCGTGGTCTCCGCTGACCATGTCGGCTACACCTTCACGGGCACCGACAGCAATACCTGCAGGGGTGACTCGGGGGGGCCGATGTATCGCACGGTCAACGGTCGCCCGGGGATCCTGGGCATCACCTCCACCGGGACCGCCACCACCTGTGGCGACCGGGATCTGGCCCTGTTCACCAACGTCCAGTCGTTCAAGGTGCTCAATTTCATCCGGGCCCAGGCACCCGAAGTCCAGGTGTTCTGAGCGTCTCCTGCCTCAGAGCAGTCCCTTGAGCAACCACGCGGCGGTGCCCCACATCATCAGGGCAACAGCGCCGTCCAGTGCGCGCCAGACCTGAAGCGAGTTCAGGCGGCGACCGAGCCAGAAAGCAGCTGCGCCCAGGACGGAAAACCAGAGCAGTGAGCCTGTCGCAGCGCCCAGCCCGAACACCGTGCTGCCCTGTCCATAGGCCAGCGATGCGGTGCCGATGAGCACCGCCGTGTCCAGCCAGGCGTGCGGATTGAGCCATGAGAAGGCCAGGGCCGAAAACACGGCCTGCCGTCGGTCTGCCACAGGGGCCGGGCCGTTGCCATCCTCGTCGCCTTCCGGCAACGCCGAGGCCTGTGGCCACAGAAAACGGCGGAACGCCTGCCAGCCGTAGACGGAGAGGAACAGCACCCCGGCGCCGATCATGGCGCCCATCAGCTTGTCGCTCAGTCCTCCCAGCCGGGCCAGGCCCAGCACGCCCATCGAAATCAGAACGACGTCCGCCACGGCGCAGACAGCCACCGTGAGCCACAGGTGCTGGCGCTGAAGTCCCATGCGCAGCACATGGGCATTCTGTGGGCCGATCGCCATGATCAGCGACATGCTCAGTGCCATGCCGGCGGTGAAAGCGGGAAAAGCGAAGCTCATGATGGTGTGCGTGTGGTGGATGACATCCTGGACCACAGTGTCGCCGGCCCGGTTATGAAGTTGAAGTGATCTAAATTAAAATTGATTTGATCAAGGAGAACTCAATTGCTGGATGCGCGTCTTCTCGAAGCCCTGGTGGCCGTGGTGGAAAACGACGGTTTCGGCCCGGCCGCACGCGCCATGTCGCTCACCCTGTCCGCGGTGTCGCTGCGGATCAAATCCCTGGAAGAGCAACTGGGCCAGCGCCTGGTGGTGCGGGGCAAGCGGGTGCGAGCCACGGCCGCCGGACAGGCCCTGATCGCCCATGCGAAACAGGTCCGGATGATGGAGGCCGATCTGCTCACCGGCATCCGGACGGGCGGTGCCACTGGGCAGGCCGCGGAATGGCAGAGCCTGAGCGTGGCCATCAATGCCGACTCGGTGGCCAGCTGGTTCCTGCCGGGCGTGGTCGGTCTGCTGCAGAAGCACCGGCTCCTGCTGGAAATCCAGATCGACGACCAGGACCACACCCACGACGCCTTGCGCAGCGGCGACGTGATCGGGTGCGTGACCGCGCTGGCCGAGCCCATGCGGGGATGCGTGGCCGAGCCGCTGGGCGTCATGCGCTACCGCTGCATGGCATCTGCGGACCTGGCCCGGCGCTGCCGAACGCCCAAAGGCGCCGTATCGGTCCATCGCCTGCTGGGCGAGCCCGCCATCATCTTCAACCGCAAGGACGCCCTGCAGGACGCCTTCCTGTCGCAGCATTTCGGACTGCGGCAGCCGAACTACCCGCGGCACTATGCGCCGGCTGTCGATGCGTTCGAGACGGCCATCGAACTCGGGCTGGGGTGGGGCATGGTGCCTGAACACCATCTGGGCCGGCGTCCGGCCCTGGAAGAGGTCCTGCCCGGCGCCACGGTCGACGTGACGCTGTACTGGCAGCACTGGACGCACGAGGCGCCATCCGCACAAAGACTGACGGCCGCCGTGAAGGCGGCCGCCAGGGCCTGTCTGTTTCAGTTTCCGGCGCCTGGGGCGCCGGTCTGACCCGCTCCGGCAGGTTTACCTGATGTTGTAGGGGCCGCGCCAGGCAGAAGGCAGATTGGTGTAAGAGGTTGAACTGTCGGTGCTGATGGACAGGCTGCCGGACGTGGTGCGCGCATTGCCACGGGTGGTCATGCGCCGGCCCACCATCAGGATGTCTGTGTTGGTTGCCGGACCGCGTGCAAAGCGGTTGTTCTCGACGATCACGTCCTCGATGCCCTCGCCGCTCTCGCTGCTCGTGTTCTGCGGGCGAATGGCGAGTGTCCACGAGTTGTTGTCTGCGGTGTCGCCCAGGACATTGTTGGCAATCACGACTTCCCGGGTGGCCCAGGTGGAGCCTGATGTGGCATAGCTGTCCGCATAGGAGCCGAAGCCTCCGGAGTGGAGCTTGAGCGCATGCCGGATGCCGTCGGCGGAGATGCCGTGGATGGCATTGTGCGCGATCACCGACTTGTAGGACCGGAACAGTCGAATGGTGTGCTGGTTGGCGCGCCCCAGATCATTGCCCAGGATGGCGATCCTTGCACCTGACCCGTAGAGGTTGCCCAGCGGCACGTTGTCGTTCTCCGTGCTGCCGATCACGCGGTTCTCGACAATGAAGATTTCGTGCGGATGGTAGAACTGTGAAGTCGGGACCACGCGGTTGGGGTCGCTGTTGGTGGCCCAGTAATCCAGCGCGCTGCCGATGTTGATGCTGTTGTTGACCGTCGAGCCGGCGTCGTCCAGATCGTTGCGCAGCAGCAGCAGCTTGGACGCCGAACCGCTTTGCTCGATGCCGTTGGCAACGTCCATATCCATCACGGTGATGTCGTCCGGGAAGTCGGCCGTGGTGGCACGGCCTGCGCCGATCTGAACGCTGGAAACACGGGGTTTCGCGCCGGTGCCGAATGCGCCCACCTGCACGCCATCGTCCTGGTGACGGACATTGATGGTGCCGAAGCTCTCGCCGCGGCGCAACAGCACCCGCAGGCCGTCCAGTGTCGACGGCATCGAGGTCTGCTGGGCGGCACCGGCCGGGCAGCCGGCGTAGTTGGCGGACGTCGAGACGCAAACCGTGCGGGTGGCCGCATAGAAGCTGTTCGGATCCTGGACCGTCACCGTGACGTTGGCGGTGCTGTATTTGCCATTCGGTGCCACGACGCGGACCTGCACGTTGTAGGTGCCGGCCGTGTGGAACACGTGAGCGGAGAGCGGGCCACCATTCTGGATGTTCTTGGATGCGCCTGAGATCGCCCAGTTCAGGCCATTGTTGTCGCCGAAGTTGTATTCGTAGCTGAGATCATGGAAGGCGGTCGTGCCGCTGTCGCCGATCTGGGATGCCGTGGCGTCGAACATGACCGCCAGCGGTGCGGGTCCGGAAATGCGTGTCGCCTGAAGCGCGGCAGTCGGGGAGCCGGTGCCGGAGTCGGTTGACGGCGCCGGGGCAGGAGCCGGAGCGGGTGCCGGAGCGGGTGCCGGAGCGGGTGCAGGTGCGGGTGCCGGTGCAGGTGCAGGTGCAGGAGCCGGTGCCGGTTCGGTGGTCGTCGACTTGGTGTTGAGGTAGCACGACTTGCGCGAACCGTAGGCGGGATCGCCAAAGGTGTTGTTGCCGCAGTTGACAGGGCCACTGACCGTACGCACCGAGTATTTGGCATCGGCACCGTAGGCCACCGTGCGTTCACCCGTGAAGTTGCAGGTTTCGTTTTCGGTGGCGCAGGCGGTTGAGTAATAGGCTTCGCCGTTGATGCTCAGATAGTCGGAAGTCGGCAGCACAGCCCCTTTCTCGACCATCGTGTTCATCAGGTTGTCGGCGCGGGTCAGCTGAGCCTGTGAGCGCTGGGCGGCCTGGGCCGATGCCCGTTCAAAAGCCCGTGCCCTGGCGGTCTGTGCCCGGGCGCGCGCGGCGGTGACGGCATTGGCTGCCGCATCGTAGGCGGCCTGGGCACGCTGGGCCAGGAGGGCAGCCCGGTCGGCCAGGATCTGGGCGCGGGTCAGTGCCAGCTGGTACAGGCGTTCGAGGCGGGAGATGCTCTGGGTGCTGATGCTGATCGACGTCATGGAACCGATGCCAAAGCTCGGCGCGGCGTGCGCATTGAGGGCAAAGGTCGAGATCAGCAGGGCGGAAGAAATGCTCAGTCCCGCGGTTTGCAGGGGCTTGGGCATGTTGAGAATCAGTCGGTTCATGGCAATCGATCTAACAGGTGAGCTGGGCCAGCAGCTCCGGGCTTTCGTGGCATGCAGCCGGTTCGCCGGGTCGGTCCATGTGCAGCCTCCGCGCCAGGGGCTGCATGGGATCGGTCCGGCGGTCCTGGTCGCCACAACCATGTTCGTCACCGCAGGGTCTGGCCTCGGGCGGTGGCGGTCATGGAGCCGTTGGGAGCCGGGGCAGAAAACAGACGGTGCGCACCGCGGCTTTCATACCTGGCCTGATCTTCGGAAGGCGACTCAGACTGCGTTGACTTCAATGTAGTCAGGGTCGTCGGGTGGCGTGTTAAACGCCGCTGAGTGGATTATCCCGGCGGGTGAACGGAGGCTTCCGTAAGCGCTCGTAAAAACTCCCGCCGCCTGTCCTTACAAATCGACCAGCCATTTCCGGGGGATACGACTTTGGCTTGCCTGCCATGGTGGCGCGCTGCGTGGCGCCTGTGCAGAAAAGGACAAACCTCCCCCATTTGTGCGTTTCTGTTCACAGTTACTAACAACTTTTCCAGGTTCCGAACGGGTGCTGCCGGGGGTATGAAGCCGGGGCATGATCCCTTCTTGATACCTTCGCATGACACGTTTCAAGATATAACTTGTTGGCCCTGCTTTTCTTCGGCTGCCAGGAGGGGCTACTAGAATCCTTCCCCATGCTCAGAATCAAACAGGAACTGCTGTCTGGCCTGGCCGCCACGCTGGAACAGCTTTCGCCCGGCGCGGGCGGGAAAGCGGCTTTCGAGTCGCCCAAGGTGGCGGCTCACGGTGACTTTGCCGTCACGGCTGCCATGCAGCTGGCCAAGCCTCTGAAGGCCAACCCGCGCCAGGTGGCCGAACAGATCCGGACCGCCTTGCTGGCCCTGCCGGTGTTCCGGCAATGGGTGGACGAAGTCGATATCGCAGGCCCGGGTTTCATCAATATTCGCCTGACGGCGGCGGCCAAGCAGCAGATCGTTCAGGAGGTCCTGTCCGAAGGCGATCGCTTCGGGGTGCAGCCCGCACACGGGCGGCGTGTCATGGTCGAATTTGTCTCGGCCAATCCGACCGGTCCGCTCCATGTGGGTCACGGCCGGCAGGCGGCCCTGGGGGATGCCATCTGCAACCTGTTCGCGACCCAGGGCTGGAGCGTCTACCGCGAGTTCTATTACAACGACGCGGGCGTGCAGATCGGCACCCTGGCGACCAGCACGCAGCTGCGGGCCAAAGGCGTCAAGCCGGGTGATGCCCAGTGGCCTGAGGCCGCCTACAACGGCGATTACATCCAGGACATCGCCAACGACTACCTGGCCCGCAAGACAGTGCACTCCGATGACCGCGCGTTCACGGCCAGCGGCGACCCCGAGGCCCTCGACGACATCCGCCTGTTCGCGGTCGCCTATCTGCGCCATGAGCAGGACCTGGATCTCAAGGCGTTTTCCGTCCAGTTCGACAACTACTATCTGGAGTCCAGCCTGTATACCAGTGGCAAGGTTGATGCCGCGGTCCAGAAGCTGCGCGACGCCGGAAAGACCTACGAGCACGAAGGTGCATTGTGGTTGCGCACCACCGACTACGGCGACGACAAGGACCGTGTCATGCGCAAGGGCGATGGCACCTATACCTACTTCGTCCCCGACGTGGCCTATCACATCACCAAGTGGGAGCGTGGTTTCGACAAGGTCATCAACATCCAGGGCACCGACCACCACGGCACCATTGCCCGGGTGCGTGCCGGCCTGCAGGCTGCAGATGTGGGGATTCCGCAGGGCTATCCCGACTATGTGCTGCACACCATGGTTCGCGTGGTTCGCAATGGTGAGGAGGTCAAGATCAGCAAGCGCGCCGGCAGCTATGTGACGCTGCGCGACCTGATCGAGTGGACCAGCAAGGACGCGGTGCGTTTCTTCCTGCTCAGCCGCAAGCCTGACACGGAGTACACCTTTGACGTTGATCTCGCCGTCCAGCAGAACAACGACAATCCGGTCTTCTACGTGCAATACGCACATGCCCGCATCTGCTCGGTGCTGGCGGGCTGGGGGGGCGACGCGGCCTCCCTGTGCGGTGTCGACCTGGCGGCACTGGACACGCCTGCGGCCCAGTCGCTGATGCTGCTGCTGGCCAGGTATCCGGCGATGCTGACTGCGGCGGCCGAGGGGTTTGCGCCCCATGACGTCACGTTCTACCTTCGTGATCTCGCTGCGGCTTACCACAGCTACTACGATGCCGAGCGCATCCTGGTGGACGACGAGTCCGTGCGGCTGGCGCGCTTGGCGCTGGTGGCGGCCACCGCCTGTGTGCTGCGCAACGGCCTGGCCGTCCTGGGGGTCAGTGCCCCGCAGAAAATGTGAGACAGAATCCGACATGAAAAGACAACATCGCCCGCCACTTCGCCGACAACTCGGGGGCACCCTGATGGGCTTCGTGGTCGGGGTGCTGGTGGGTCTGGCCTCGGCGCTCGCGGTCGCCGTCTATGTGACCAAGGTGCCGATTCCCTTTGTGGACCGGGGCGTTTCCCGCAATCCGGGCGAAGACCTGCTGGAGGCCGAACGCAACCGGAACTGGAACCCCAATGCCGGCCTGGGAGGCGGAGCACCGGCGCCCGCCGTGCCGCCGGCCGGTGCGCCATCGCAGGAGGGGGCCATCGTTGTCCAGCCGGAGGCGTCGACCAAGGCGCCTGCTGCGTCCGGCGACCCGCTGGGGGACCTGCTGCGTTCCCGCATGGGCGATGCCGCCGGCAACGCGCCTGCTCCGGCCGAGCCTGCCACGGACGGCGTGTCCTTCTACGTGCAGGTTGGCGCCTTTCGCAGTGTCGATGACGCCGAGGCGCAGCGGGCGAGGCTGGCCATGCTGGGTATCGAGGCCAGCGTCAGCGAGCGCCTGCAATCCGGGCAGACGTTCTACCGTGTTCGTGTGGGCCCGTTTGCCCAGAAGGCCACCGCCGACCTGACCAAGGAGCAGATTGCCACCCATGGCATCGACGCTGCCTTGGTGCGGGTCCAGCGCTGACCCGCGTGCCTGTGGCGGCGGGAACTTTTTCCGGATTCCGCGCCCTTTCAACGCTCAACTGTCACGAGTCCAGAAGGTCAATTCATGCAAAGAAGAGAAGTTTCCCGGGCCCTCATGGCCACTGCCGGCCTGGTGGCCCTGTCCGCCACGCCGCTGCTCCATGCCCAGTCGCCTGCCTTGAAGGAGGGGCGAGATTACCTGCGCCTGTCCAAACCCGCGCCGGTGGACGCGCAGGCCGGCCAGATCGAGGTGCTGGAATTTTTCGCCTACACCTGTATCCACTGTTTCAACTTCGAACCCCTGTTTGAAGACTGGAAGCGGGTGATTCGTTCGGACGTGGTCGTCCGGCGCGTGCCGGTGGCTTTCAACGAAGCGTTCGTGCCCTTGCAGCGTCTGTATTACACCCTCGAAGGCATGGGCCTGCTGGACAGCCTGCATGCCAAGGTGTTCAAGGCCATCCACGAGGAGAAGCAGCGACTGGTCACCCCCGATGCCATCATTGCCTGGGTCGTCAAGCAGGGCGTCGACAAGCAGAAATTCACCGAGTTCTACAACTCGTTCGCCGTGGCGGGCAAGGCCCGTCGGGCCACCCAGCTGCAGGACGCCTACCAGGTCGAGGGTACGCCTGCCCTGGGGGTGGCCGGACGTTACTACGTACACGGTCAGGGCCCGCGCACGCTGGTGGTGGCCAACGCGCTCATCGACCAGATTCGCCGGGGTTGACCGCGTTTCATCGGGCACATGGCAGGAAATGTGCCCGTCCGGGGTGCAAGTGGCGTTCACGCCGCTACAATGAAAAACAATGCAAGTTTCGTGCCCTGGAGAATCATGCCCGATATCCGACTGAACCGATTGCTGACCCATATCCTTGGCGGTGCGCTGGTGGTCCTGGCGGCCGCCGGTGCCGCCCAGGCCGAACAGGCGGACAGGGATGCGCCCATGAACATCGAGGCGGATTCCCTTCGCTACGACGACGTCAGCCGGACCAGCACGTTCCTGGGCAATGTGGTGATCACCAAGGGCACCATCATCATGCGGGGCCGGCGCGTCGTGGTCCGTCAGGACGAGCAGGGTAACCAGTTCGGCACCATCATCGGCGAAGAAAAGGCGCAGGGTTTCTTCCGCCAGAAGCGCGAAGGCCTGGACGAGTGGATCGAGGGCCAGGGCAACCGCATCGAATACGACAGTCAGAAGGAAACGGTCCGCTTCGTGGGCAATGCCGCGCTGCGCCGATTCCGGGGCGCGCAACTCAATGACGAGTCCCTGGGCAACGTGATCATCTACAACAGTTCCACCGAGGTCTTCACGGTCCAGGGCGGAACAGGCGGGCAGGTGGCCGACAACCCGTCGGGGCGCGTGCGGGCCATGCTTACGCCAGTGCCCAAGGACGACGCGGCTGCCACGCCGCCGCCGGCCTCGCCTGCCAAGCTGCGTCCGAGTACCGGCATCGACGAGAAGCGCAAGTGACGGAGCAGGCGGCCAGCGGGCCGACGGGTGCGCCGGAACAAAGCCGGCTGGAAGCCAGTGGCCTGAAAAAGTCCTATGGCAGCCGGCGCGTGGTCAAGGACGTGTCCCTGTCGGTGGACAAGGGCGAAGTGGTGGGCTTGCTGGGCCCCAATGGTGCTGGCAAGACGACATCCTTCTACATGATCGTGGGACTGCTTCGGTCGGATGCCGGCCGGATCATTCTGGACGGCCAGCCCATCGAGCGTCTGCCCATTCATCGCCGTGCCCGCATGGGGCTGGGCTATCTGCCACAGGAAGCCTCCATCTTTCGCAAGCTCAGCGTCGCGGACAACGTGAGGGCTGTGCTGGAGCTGCAGGTGGACGCCCAGGGCGCCCCCCTGTCCGCTGATGAGGTCGATCGCAGGCTCAACGCCCTTTTGCGTGACCTGCATGTGGAGCATCTGCGCGATTCCCCGGCGCCAGCCCTTTCGGGCGGAGAGCGTCGGCGTGTCGAAATTGCGCGCGCCCTGGCCACCAGCCCCCGGTTCATTCTTCTGGACGAACCCTTTGCCGGCATTGACCCGATCGCCGTGATCGAGATCCAGCGCATCATCGGCTTCCTCAAGGGGCGTGGCATCGGGGTCCTCATCACCGACCACAACGTGCGCGAAACACTGGGTATCTGCGACCGCGCCTACATCATCAGCGACGGCCATGTGCTGGCCAGCGGAACGCCGGGGGAGATCGTCGAGAATGCCGATGTGCGCCGGGTGTACCTCGGCGAGCACTTCAGGATGTGAGGGCGGTGGTGCGCAGGGAGTCTTTCAAGCGGCGTCCGCCGACCATGGCCGTCATGCATAAGCGTGTCGGAGCGAGCGCATGAAACAGGGCCTGTCGCTTCGTGTCTCGCAGCATCTGGCGCTGACACCCCAGTTGCAGCAGTCGATTCGCCTGTTGCAGCTTTCGACGCTGGAAATGGCGCAGGAAGTCGAGCAGATGCTCGACGAAAACCCGTTCCTCGAGCGCTCCGATGAAACCGCCGATCGGGAGGCCTTTGGTGTCGACAGCACCGATGCGCCGGTCAGCGCCAGCGAACAGATCGCCGACGCCGGCCGCGACGAAGCCGTGTCCGGACACACCGCCAGCGAGGCCACGGTGACCTCGGACGGCGAAAATGCCGACCAGGTCGAACGGGGTATCGACGGCGACGCACCCCTCGAACAGAGCTGGGAGGGGGATGGCTCGGTCGAACTGACGCCGGACGACAGCGAATGGGGAGGTGATGCGCCGGCGCGCAACAGCGGTGGTGACGACGATGGCACGGCCACGGCGGCCGACCTGGCGAGCGAGCATGTCGGGCTGCACGCCCACCTGCACGAACAGGCGCGGTGCCTGCGGCTGTCCGAGGAAGACCGCGCGGCGCTGGGTTTCCTGATCGAGTCGCTCAACGACGATGGTTACCTGGAAGACAGCCTGTCCGACCTGGCGCTGGCCTGGCTGCGTCTGGAAGGCCAGTTGCAGGCCGCTGCCAGTGACCCGGAACTGCTGGAGATGATCGAACAGCGCCTGGTCACCGCCCTGCACTTGCTGCAGCACCTCGAGCCGGCAGGGGTTGGCGCCCGAGACCTGGGCGAATGCCTGCGCCTGCAGATACTGGAAATGCGCAATACGCCTGTGGCGCAGGCGGCCCTGGCGATCTGCCAGCAACCCCTGGAACTGCTGGCCAAACGCGATGTCCGCAAACTCGGTTCCCTGTGTGGCGTGGAGCCCGAGCGGGTTCGCGAGGCGCTGGACCTCATCGCGCGGCTGGAGCCCAAGCCGGGCAGGCGTTTTGCCGACCTGGAACGCAATGTGGTGGTGCCTGACGTGATCGTGACCCGGGCCGGTCGCGGGTTCAAGGTGCTGCTCAATCCCGAGGTGATGCCCCGACTCCGGGTGCACGAGGTCTATGCCAATGCGGTTCGGCAGGGCCGGGGCGGTCGGGACGGCGATGCGGGACACGCAGCCATGCAGCAGCGGCTGCAGGAGGCTCGCTGGTTCATCAAGAACATCCAGCAGCGCTTCGACACCATCTTGCGGGTCTCCAGTGCCATCGTTGAGCGCCAGCGCAACTTCTTCATGCACGGCGAACTGGCCATGCGTCCGCTGGTGCTGCGCGAGATCGCCGACGAACTGGGCCTGCATGAGTCCACGATCAGCCGGGTGACCACAGCGAAGTACATGGCCACGCCGTTTGGCACCTATGAGCTGAAGTATTTCTTCGGTTCGGCACTCGGCACCGAAACCGGCGGGAACGCGTCCAGTACCGCCGTACGCGCCCTGCTCAAGCAGTTCATTGCTTCAGAGGAAGTGTCCCGTCCCCTGTCGGACAACCAGCTCTCGGATCTGCTGAAGGAGCAAGGCATCGAGTGTGCCCGACGGACGGTGGCGAAGTACCGCGAGGCGATGCGCATTGCGCCCGCCAATCTGCGCAAACGCTGAACGACAGACAACACCATGAACGACCTCAAGGTCTATCTGCCCTGTGGCGCCGGCGTCGAGGAATTCCTGGCCAGCGAGATCACGGACATCACCGGGCAGGCACCTGCATTCAGGTCGCGTGCGGGCGTCGGTGTGGTGGTGGGTTGGCGCGACGTGCTGCGCCTGAACCTGCACTCGCGTCTGGCGCAGCGGGTGATGGTCCAGCTCTGGCACGGGCGCTATCGCAGCGAACAGGACCTGTATCGCGCCGCCTCCGAGGTCGCCTGGGAAATCTGGTTCTCGCCGAGCCAGACCATCAAGGTGGAACTGACCGCACAGCACAGTCCGCTCAAGAGCCTGAATTTTGCCGCGCTCAAGATCAAGGATGCCGTGTGTGACCGCTTTCGCGCCAAACGGGGCGAGCGACCCAGCGTCGACACCACCTGGCCGGATGTGCGGCTGTACGCGCATGTCACCACCGACGAACTCACGCTCTATATCGACACATCGGGTGAACCGCTGTTCAAGCGCGGCTGGCGCGAGGACAAGGGCGATGCGCCTCTGAAGGAAACGCTGGCGGCGGCCATGATCGCCGCCACGGGATGGAACGGTGCCCGTGCCGGGACGCTGGAGGACATCACCCCGCTGTACGACCCGTGCTGCGGCAGCGGGACAGTCGTCATCGAGGCAGCCCAGATGGCCTTGCGCATACCGCCCGGCCTGCAGCGGCGTTTCGCGTTCGAGAAACTGGTGCCCTTCCAGCCCCATGTCTGGAACGGCATCAGGGACGAGGCGGCCCGCGACAGACGCGAGTGGCCTGCGGGACACGCACCCATCGTGTTTGGCAGTGATGTCGCCCATCGCATGGTGGACTTCGCACAGCGCAATGCCGAGCGCGCGGGTGTGGCCCATGCGCTGGAGTTGCGGGGAGGCGATGCGCTGCAGCGCATGCCGCCCACCGGTCGGCCGGGTGTGCTGTTGCTCAATCCGCCCTATGGTGAGCGTATCGCCGCCGCTGGCGTGGCGGGCAGAAGCGCCGGCGAGAGGGCCGCCGAGCGCCAGGGGGAACGGCCGCCCCGCACATTCACGGTTGGCGGTGGGCGGGAAAGTGCCCGGCTGAGTGACGGCCGGGAGGATGCCGAAGGTTCGGACTTCTTCCTGCGTCTGGCGGCGCACTGGAAGGCACACTACGCGGGCTGGAGCGCCTGGTTGCTCACGCCGGACCTCAAGCTGCCCGGAAAAATGCGACTGAAGGAGTCGCGCCGCGTGCCCATGTGGAACGGGCCGATCGAGTGCCGCCTGTTCCGGTTTGACCTGGAGGGGCGTCGCGCCCCGCAGGTGCCCCCGGTCCAGGCATGAACAGCGCAACACCCGTGACGTTGGTGCTCGACACCAACGTGGTGCTTGATCTGTTCGTTTACGAGGATCCGGCCACCGAAGCCCTGCGGGATGTGCTGGCCGATCCGGCCATCCGGTGGCTGGCCACGCCTGTGATGCGTGAGGAACTCAGGCGGGTCCTGGCCTATCCCCATGTGCTCAGGCGCATGTCCGCGCGAAACCTGACGGCCGAGTCGGTTCTCGCGTCCTTCGATGCACGCGCGTGCATCGTGGACGTGGCGCCCAAGGCGTCCTATACCTGCAAGGATCCGGACGACCAGCAGTTCGTCGATCTGGCGGTCGTCCACAAGGCGCAGATCCTGAGCAAGGACAAGGCGATCCTGTGCATGGCACGTCGCCTGGCCACGCTCGGGGTGGCGGTGGGGCGGGCCTGGCCGCTCAAACCGGCATGAACCGGTCGGCCCGGGCATCGGGCCAGTAGAGGCTGAACACGTTGTGCAGGCCATCGGTGCCCTGCAACAGGGCGCCCGCTGGTACCTCGGGCAGCAGGTTGGCCAGCAGGCGAACCTCATTCTCGTTGACCCGGCGCACGATGTGGTGCGTGGTGATTTCGCTGGGGTGCCGAAGGCCGGCGGCCTGCACCAGTTCCTGCAGAGCCCTGAGGGTGTTCCGGTGGAAATTGGCCACCCGTTCGGCCTTGTCGGGAACGACCAGCGCCTGCTGGCGCAGCGGGTCCTGTGTGGTCACGCCGGTCGGGCATCGCCCGGTGTGGCAGCTTTGCGCCTGGATGCAGCCAAGAGCGAACATGAATCCGCGCGCGCTGTTGCACCAGTCGGCCCCCAGCGCCATGACCCGGGCCACGTCGAAGGCACTGACGATCTTGCCCGACGCCCCGACCTTGATGCGGTCCCGCAAATTGACGCCGACCAGCGTGTTGTGCACCAGGCGCAGTCCCTCCTGCAGCGGGGCCCCCACGTGGTCGGTGAACTCCAGGGGGGCTGCGCCGGTGCCCCCTTCGGAACCGTCCACGACGATGAAGTCCGGGGTGATACCCGTCTCCAGCATGGCCTTGACGATGGCGAACCATTCCCAGGGATGACCGATACACAGCTTGAATCCCGTCGGTTTGCCGCCCGAGAGTTCGCGCAGACGGGCGATGAACTGCAGCAGGGTCACGGGAGAGTCGAACGCCGCATGGGCCGCCGGACTCACGCAGTCCTTGCCGACCGGAACGCCGCGTGCGGCGGCGATCTCCGGCGTGACCTTGGCGCCCGGCAGCACCCCCCCATGTCCCGGTTTCGCCCCCTGACTGAGCTTGACCTCGATCATCCGGACCTGCGCGTCCAGCGCGTTGGCCTTGAACCGGTCCTCGCTGAACTGGCCTTGTTCGTCGCGGCATCCGAAGTAGCCAGAACCGATTTCCCAGATCAGGTCACCGCCATGGAGACGGTGCCAGCTCGAGATCGAGCCTTCGCCCGTGTCGTGGGCAAAACGTCCCTGTCTTGCGCCGCGGTTCAGTGCCTGGATCGCATTGGCCGACAGGGCACCGAAGCTCATGGCCGAAATGTTCAGTACGCTGGCGTCGTAGGGCTGGCTGCAGTCGGGGCCGCCGATCGTCACCCGGAAATCGTGCGACGCAAGGTCGGTGGGGGCCAGTGAATGGTTGAGCCACTCATGGCCATCCGCCTGGACATCGAGCTGGGTGCCGAAGGGGCGCTTGTCGGTTTCGGCCTTGGCGCGTGCGTAGGCCAGGCTGCGCTGGTTGCGCGAGAACGGTGTCGCCTCGGTGTCGCTTTCCAGAAAATACTGGCGGATCTCGGGTCGGATCATCTCCAGCATGAACCGGAAATGGCCGATCAGCGGATAGTTGCGGAGTACGGAGCTGCGGGTCTGGGTCAGGTCGTACCAGCCCAGTGCCGACAAGGCTGCTGTCAGCAGGAAGACGCCACCTCCGACCCCCAGGCCGACCCACGAAAACAGGCTGAGCAAGGCGATGAACACGCACAGGGCGAGTGCCGTGTAGCGCACCGGATACAGGGCATTGAGGCGATCGAGCATCGGCTTCCTTTGACGGGACCATGGGTGGTCCACGCATGATAAGCCGCTGGTGTGACTCAGGCGCTCTTCTGGATGGCTCGCAGGATTTCCAATACCCGGGCCCGGCTGCGTTCAAAGTCGGTGTTCAGCAAGGTGCTGGCCGCATCCATCCGGCCCATGCGCGACAGGCCCAGGGCCTGATTGGCCAGATCGTGGAATCGCTGATGTTCCTGCAGCAGTTCGCCAAACAGCGGATGTTGTCCTGGCGGGCGCTGGCGTGCCCGGGTCAGCCACTGGCCAAGTCCGCTGTTGCGTTCGCCGGGGAGTTCCTTTTGCGGGTCGGGCAGGGACTTGTCGGCACCCAGGTGCTCGTTGAACAGCACGCACCACTCCAGGTGCATGATGATGGCCTGCTTCAGATCCAGTCGGTCCAGGCCGGGAATCGGGACGGTCTCGGTCGATGCCCGGGCAGGCGACGGGGGTGCTTGCACTTCGGGCTGCAATGCAGGCACCGCCAAGTCCCCGTGTCCACTGGAAGACGAGTCGGTGGGGCGGCGCCGGTACAGATGTTGCAGTAGGTGCGGAAGGTTCATGAATCTCGCATCCCGTGGGGAGGCGCGGAAAGTTGTTTTCCTCCACTGTGACTGCTCGAAGCTTAATGCAAGCGTTTGTCTTTTGTTAATCAAAACGTAAAGACTGCGTGCAAATTTTCTGCATTTTCGCATACATGTGGGTTAGGTGGGCGGACTGGTGCGGTGCCACATCCACCGCCTGTCGCCATGCAGATCGCCGAGGGGTCAGGGTGCTTGCAGGCGCGCAAGCAGACCCGCCAGAGCGTATTGCACGGTTGCGCGGCGGACGTCGGCGCGGTCGCCCGTGAACCGGCGGTGTTCGGCTACGCAGCCATTGGCCTGCGCCCAGGCCATCCAGACTGTGCCGACCGGCTTGTCCGGCGAACCCCCGGTGGGGCCGGCTACGCCGGTGACGGCCACCGCCCAGTCCACTCCGCTGCGTCGGCGCATCCCGTCGGCCATGGCGAGGGCCACAGGCTCGCTGACGGCACCATGTTGCTCAATGAGGTCAGCGGGCACCTCGAGCAGGTCGGACTTGGCCCGATTGGAGTAGCTCACCACCCCGCATTCGAACCACTCGCTGGACCCGCTGATGTCGGTGCAGGCCGCTGCAATCATGCCGCCGGTGCAGCTTTCGGCGGTTGCCAGCATCTGTCTGCGGGATGTCAGCACCTGCGCGATCCGCTCGACCAGAACGGATGCGGGTGCGGCTTTCAGGTCGTCTGTCATGGGTGTCTCAGGTTCGCCAGAACTGCCACAGCGCCAGTACCAGCAGGGTGCACAGGGCCGCGGCGAAGTCGTCGAGCATGATGCCCAGCCCGCCCCGGGGACCGAAACCCTTGAAGCGGCGATCGGCCCATGCCATGGGGCCGATTTTGACCGCATCGAACAGCCGGAACAGGGCAAACGCGGCCAGCTGCCCCCCCAATCCGGTGGGCATGACCAGCCACAACACCAGCCAGAACGCGGCGATCTCGTCGATGACGATGTGCCCCGAATCCGGAATCTGCATGCGCTGTGCGGTGACGGTGCAGGCCCACCAGCCCGCCAGCGTGGCCGCCAGGATGGTCCAGCCCCAGGTGAGGGCGGTCATGTGCGGGTCCAGCAGCACATAGGCTGCCCAGGCCCAGAGGGTCCCGACCGTGCCGGGCGCCAGCCTCGATAGCCCGGAGCCAGCGCCCAGGGCGATGAAATGGGCCGGGTGGGCCACCAGAAAGGCCCAGCCGGGCCGAGGCATGGGGGCGGTTGCGCTTGAGCGGTCGGACATGGGCTGATTATCGGCTTCAGCCACAACCTGCCGGGGCCGGTCAGCGGAAGTGGTCGTAACCGCCGTAGTCCCCTGGCAGGGGCTGTCCCGACGCGTCGATGACCATCAGGCCGGGCGCTCGCGTGATCTCGCCGATGCGGGTGACGGGGGTATCGCAGGCCCGGGCGGCTGCCTGGATGGCGTCGCGCCTGTCCGGGGCGGCTGTAAACAGCAGTTCGTAGTCGTCACCGCCGGCCAGCAGGCACGTCATGCGGCGCGCTTCGGTCAACCCGGACAAGGCGGGCGCCACGGGCAACAGGCCTGCATGCAGTCGGGCGCCGCAGGCGCTGGCTTTCAGGACGTGACCCAGGTCGCCGACCAGGCCGTCGCTCAGGTCGATGGCCGCGTGGGCCAGGCCGGCCAGCGCCTGCCCCAGTGCCACACGGGGCCAGGGGGTTTCCAGACGGTCCACGAGGGTCGGCAGATCCGCCGTTGCAACGCTGGAGGATGCGCCATCGCCCTGCAATGTATCCAGTGCCAGGCGGGCCTCGCCGGTGCGACCGCTCAGGTAGATGTCGTCCCCCGGGCGTGCGGCGTCCCGACGCAATGCCTGTCCGGTGCGTACTTCGCCCAGGACGGTGATGCTGATCGTCAGCGGCCCACGCGTGGTGTCGCCGCCCACCAGGGGGCAGCGGTGCCTATCGGCCAGTGCGAGCATGCCGGTTGAGAAGGCGGCCAGCCACGCATCGTCCAGGGATGGCAGAGCCAGCGCCAGGGTGAAGCCCAGGGGGCGGGCGCCCATGGCGGCCAGGTCGCTGAGGTTGACCGCCAGCGCCTTGTGTCCCAGGCGGGCCGGGTCCGTCCCGGCCAGAAAGTGCCGACCCTCGACCAGCATGTCGGTGGAAACGGCCAGATGGCAGCCCGCTTGCGGACGCAGCAGTGCGCAGTCGTCGCCAATGCCCAGCACGACCTGGTCCGCGTCAGGCATCCGGCGTCGCCGGAAGTGGCGATCGATCAGGTCGAACTCGCCGTTATTGCTCATGGTCGTTGTCCGGTCGGGCTGGTTCCGGGTGGATTGGTCTCCGCATCCGGATCGGTGGCTGCCGGCTGTGTCCAGGCATCCTGTCCCATGTCCTGTTCCCGGGCAGTGCGTTCCAGATAGGCTTCGGCCCACCGGCGACTGGCTTCGTCCAGCACGTCACGCTGTTCGCTGCGCTCCCAGGCGGCTTCGATATCGCTGACGTCTTCCGCAGGTGCCGTGGCACCACTTCTCGGGGGCAGGAAGAAGCTCAGCGGATAGCTGCGCAGGCGGCGGCGCAAGGCCATCTGGATCAGCCCGCGGTTCACCTCGCCGACACCCTGGGCCTTGAGGGCCAGGCGGAAGGCCATGTAGAAACTGACGAGCAGGTTGACAGGGCCGATGGCTGCGACGCCGGCTACCGCCCACCAGAAATCGGTGTCGGTGAGCACCTGGGGGCCGGAGGCTGCTGCTGCGGCGGCCAGCTGACCGGCCGCCAGGGTGACGTGACGGATGTCCAGGCCCAGGCCGAAGAAATCGGCAAAAGCGGGCAGCAGGCCCAGCATCATGCCCAGTGAAATGTTGGCGGCCAGGCCCGACACGTTGTCACGGAAGAAGCGCGCCCAGCGGTCCGCACGTTCCGGACCCAGCCAGCGGGTGAATCTCGGGTTGTGGCGGATGGCCGAGTCGAGCCGGTAGTAGACGAACCAGTTCTCGAACCACCCGGCAATGATGCTGGAGGCAAACAGCAGGACGCCCGTGAGCGCGGCAAACAGCACACTGGGTCCGAGCAGGTCGAGGCTGTGGATGACATGTGCCGCCTTGGCCGGCCCGATCATGTGCCGCCCTGTCACCGTTTCCAGCGAAAGCAGCCAGCTGATCAGGACCACCACCGGGATCACGAGGGCGACGTTGCCGGCAATGGCCGCGATCTGGGACCGGAACAGGTGCGCCACTTCGTCGACAAAGGCCCTGACTGCGCCGGGACGGCGAATGTCCTTGAGCCGGGCTGCCATGGCCGGCGCTGTGACCGCTGGCTGTTTGGTGGCCACGGTCATGTGCAGCAACTGGATCACCACGAACGACAGGGCATAGTTCAGTCCCGCCGCGAATCCGCCCCAGAACGCGGACAGGGTCAGGGCCATCACCCCGAACTTGGCCCAGGTGGTCAGGCCCAGCAACGCGCCACCGCCTGCCGCCATGCCGAGCATCTGCCGGTACTCGGTGGCATTGCGCGTGATGTAGCGCTCGCCGGTTTCGGCGCTGCGTTCGGCCACCTTGGCAGCGGTCAGGCCGGTGCTGTTGGCGATCAGGCTGCGGATGCTGCGGTTGTCCAGTCCCAGCTGGGCCAGGTCGGCCAGCAGGGCCGCCGTGGCCCGCTCGGGCTGGTCCGACAGCAGGCAGTCGAGCAGTTCGTGAATGCGCACGACCCGCTCGGACATCTGGCGCAGGCGAAACACGATGCCGACCGACACACCGTGCTCCTCCAGGTGGCTGTAGACCGTTTCGGCCGCCACCTGGCAGACACCCAGCTGGTTCTTGAGTTTTTCCGCTTCATAGCGGGCCTGGCCACTGCGTGGCCCGTGGCGCAGGGCACTGCGGCGCAGGGCCTCGGCCTGGACCGGGAGGGCGTGAAAGGCGCGCCGAGCCTGCTCTTCGTGGCTCATGCGTCCACGGATTTCACTGGCGAACCCGGTGGCGCTGACCTGGCCAACCGAGAAAACCAGTGCATCGAGAAGGGCGGTCTGCCAGTCGCTTGGCGGTGCCTGGCGGGGGGGCTGCGCCGGGCCGTCCACCGGGGCGGGAGGCGCCAGCAACACCTCGCGGATGTCCTGCAGGGTCCGTGTGTCCAGGGCCTGCAGCCAACGAACGTCGGTCCGGCTGGGCAACAGCAGGTTGAACAGGTCGCTCATGTCATGGGTTTCCGGTGTCCCGGGCAGCAGCTTGCGCCGCAACCGGTGTCCCAGTTCGCTCAGGAAGGCCGTCCGGGGGGCAAATCCGTGGTCGGCGAGCAGGGGCGTCACGTCCACCGTATGAACGAAGCTGGTCCACCAGTGGCGCCAGCGGGTCAGCCAGCCGGTGTCGTCACGCACGGCAGCCAGCAACTGGCGTACCCGGTCCACGCTGGCCTGGGGATCTGCGCCGTCACCCCGGATCCAGCGCAGGACGTTGATCAGCCAGAGATGGCGTTGGGCCAGTGCCGCGTCCGGATCGAGGGAGGCAAGCAGTTTCTGCAGGTCAGGGCGCATGGTTCAGGTGGACGGCGCCCGCTTGCAGAGCGGTCGACGCGGCGATGGCGCTGTCTCGTCGGTACGAACGGGTGTCAGTGCAGCACGCGCGGGGCAGGCGCTGCGCCAGGGGTGTCATCGCTGTCGGGTACCAGGGCAAACTCGGCCACCGGGGCCTCGAACCGTTCGCCGTCCTCCGCCACGCAGAAGTAACTGCCGCGCATGGTGCCTGTGGAGGTTCGCAGACGGGTGCCGCTGGTGTACTGGAACGACTCGCCCGGGCGAAGCAGGGGCTGGTGACCCACCACCCCGAGACCTTTGACCTCTTCGGTGTGTCCGAGGGCATCGTCGATGATCCAGTGCCGGGCGATGAGCTGGGCAGTGACATTGCCGGTGTTGGTGATGGTGATGGTATAGGCGTAGGCATATACGCCCTCGTCAACGGACGACTGTTCGCTGAGATACTGGGTCTCCACCTCGCAGGTGAACTGGTAGATCGACATGGGCGGCATGTTAACGCCTGTCCGCGCCTCCTGGCGCAGGACGTGCCGTCCCGGGCCTGCCACAATGCAGGTTTTGTCGTCCGGGACGTCCGCATGTCACGCCAATTCTTCATTGCCCCCTCCATTCTCTCCGCCGACTTTGCCCGTCTGGGCGATGAGGTGCGCAACGTCGTCGCGGCCGGTGCCGACTGGATCCATTTCGACGTGATGGACAACCACTATGTTCCCAACCTCACCTTCGGTCCGATGGTCTGCCAGGCGCTCAAGCCGCACGCCAGGCGGGCAGATGGCTCTGCGGTGCCGGTCGATGTCCATCTGATGATCCAGCCGGTGGACGCACTGGCGGGTGCGTTCATCGATGCCGGCGCCGACCTGGTCAGTTTTCATCCGGACGCCAGTGCTCATGTGCACCGCAGCATCCAGGCCATCAAGGCCAAGGGGTGCAAGGCCGGCCTGACCTTCAATCCGGCCCAGCCGCTGGATGTGCTGGACTGGGTGATCGAGGACATCGACCTGATCCTGATCATGAGCGTCAATCCGGGGTTTGGCGGGCAGGGATTCATCGACTCGGCCTTGCGCAAGATCGAGCAGGCCCGCCAGCGCATCGACGCCTGTGGCAAGGACATTCGCCTGGAAGTGGACGGCGGCATCAAGGCCGACAACATCCGGCGCGTGGCCGACGCGGGTGCCGATACGTTCGTGGCCGGCAGCGCGATTTTCGGCAAGCCGGACTACAAGTCCGTGATCGACCAGATGCGCGCTGCGCTCGGCTGAACCTGGCCGGACCCATCATGAGGCTGGCTTCCATCCTGGCTGTCATCATCGACCTCGACGGCACCCTGGTCGACACCCTGGGCGATTTCGAGGTGGCCCTGAACCGCACCATGGCGGACCTGGGTCTGCCGGCGGTGGACCGTGGCGCCGTCGAGCGAACGGTGGGCAAGGGGTCTGAGCATCTGATCAGGACCTTGCTGGCCGACCGGCTCGCGCTGCCCCAGGTCCGCGGCGTCGGGGCGACCTGCCCTGCCATGACCGTGGATGCCCTGTACGAGCGCGCCTGGCAGAGCTACCAGCGCCACTATCAGTCCATCAACGGCCAGTTTGCCGACCTGTACGCCGGCGCCGAACGCGGCTTGAAAGGTCTGCGTGAGCGCGGCCTGCCCATGGCTTGCCTGACCAACAAGCCATTGGCATTTGCGCGCCACCTTCTCAAGGCCAAAGGGCTCGACAATTACTTTGTCCAGGTATTCGGAGGCGACAGTTTCGATAGGCGAAAGCCCGATCCGCTGCCCCTGGTGCGGACCTGTGAGTCGCTGGGCACCGCGCCCGGCCAGACGCTGATGGTGGGGGATTCGTCCAACGATGCCCAGGCGGCACACGCTGCAGGTTGCCCGGTGGTCCTGGTGACCTATGGCTACAACCATGGCCAGCCCGTGCAAGACACCAGGGCCGACGCCTACCTGGACAGCCTGGAGGCTCTGCCGTCCCTGCTGCCGGCCGACATCCGCGGCGGTTGAATCAGTACAGCAGGCGGCCGTCGGCGGTTACGACGCCGATGTCGACCCAGGAGCTGCCGACGTTGTCCGGACCGAACTTCACCCGGAAGCCGCCCATGTCCACTTCGCCCATGCGCCGCAGGGATTCAGCCAGGCCAGACGGTGACACGGTGCGCGCATTCAGCGCCGCCTCGATGAACACGCGTGCGGTCACATAACCTTCCATGTGGACGGGGGTGTACCCCTTGAGTTCGGGGTGGCTGGCCTTCATGGCCGCCTGGAAGCGACGTTGCAACGGCTTCACCACACCCGTGGGGTTCGGAAATGCCTGGGCGATGCCGACCCCGCGGGCGCCCGGGCCGGCGATCTTGTGCATGGCCGGCGCCGGCAGGTAGGACAGCGTGAAGATCTGTTGCGACACGCCTGCGGCGCGCAGGGCTTTGACGCTTTCACCCATGAACCGGGGGGAGCCGATGGCCAGCACCGACTGGGGGCGGGCGTCGGCAATGGCCTTGGCTGCGGCGGCAATGCTGGCCGGGTCGGTTCCCGACTGCACGCCGTCCACTTTCATGCCGCCGCCATCTGCGGCAGCCACCTGGGCAGACGTGAAGCCCGAGCTGCCGACGGGAATGTCCTGATACAGGACGCCCATGGATTTGATGGTCAGTGCACGGGCGTGCTCGACGATCTTGCGGATCTGCTGCTCGTCACCGGCGCGCACGTGAAACAGCCTGGGGTGTCCGGGTTCTCGAAGCACGCTTGCACCAGGCAGCGTGTTGAGGATGACGATGTCGTTGCTGTCCAGCAGCTTGTCGTCGAGTACCGACTTGAGGGTGGGTGACCCGATGGGCGAGAGCAGGGCAACCGCCTTGCGCCCGAGGGCCTCTTTCAGGCGGGTCTTGAAGCCGCTGTAGGAGTAGGCGTCGTCCAGTGTCAGCAGATCGACCTGCCGGCCATTGATGCCGCCCTTGCCATTGACTTCATCCAGGGCGGCACGGATGCCTTCATTGAGTTCCTGTGCATCCGGAGCCGGCAGGACGGTGAATGGACCAATCTGGGCCACCACGATGTTGTCGGCCGGCTGGGCCAGGGCGGAGAGCGGAGCAGCCAGCGACAGGGCCAGGCTGAGCAGGAGACGGCGTGGATGCATGAAAAAACCTCTGACAGGTCGGCATCACACCCCAGCGGCAACGGGTGAAGTACAAGGGATTACCCTTGTCAGCGACAACCGGTAGCGTCACCGGCCTCAGCGGTGTTATCTGGCTGTCTTGCCCAGCAGGGCATCCTTGAGTTGCCAGTCCGCCGGCATGGGGCCCAGCCATATTCGCATCAGGGCATCGAAGAATTCCGGTTCCCTGAAGGGCTCGCCTTCGATGGTTCCCTTGACGGTCAGTACAGTGCCTGTTCCGGGAATCCAGTCCAGAACAAAGGTCTCGCCCGTACGCAGTTGCTTGTGGTCGCTGAAGACCTGGCTCATGCGCATCACACCGGGTATGAGCTTCGAAAACTGCTTGCGGTCCATGTTGTCTTCCATGCCACGTGCAAACAGTTTGCCCAGTTCCGCCGAATCGATGTCGCGCAGCATGGTGATGGTCATGCGCTTGGGGCCGGCCTGTCGCAGCACGGCGTCGGTGCTGTCCGCTGGTTGCTCCAGGTACAGACCGGCGGTATAGACTTTGAAAATTGCCTTGTAACGGACGCCCGCACCATTGAGTACCAGAGGTTTGCCGGCAACCACCGCCTGTGAATCCAGCCTGATGCCACCCACCTCGACGGCTTGTGCGCTGCACGTCAAAGCGCCGGCCATCAGGGTGGCCAGCAGGCGGGTGCGAAGCACGTGAGGGCAATGGAACATGAATGACTCCGGAGACAACGTGGGCGGGACCCTGACGGCCCAGGCGGTCAGAGAGCTGCAACGGGTGCCGATTCTGGTCAAGGAGCCGAATTGGTACAAGAGCGTACCGGATGGCCGGCCCGGATTCAGGGTTGTGTGGTGTTGCCAGCGACTCCCGGGCGACGGGCTTTGCTACACTGTGCGCATCATGTCTGCTTCCTGCACGCCTCTTGCTCATGTCGTGCCTGGCCGTTCGGGCCGGGGAGCCTGGCCCTGGCGCAAGCCAGCGTAAACAGCCCTCCCCCTCTCTTGGGTTTCAACCCGGCCATGCCGGGTGTCCCTGGAAGCCCTTTGTGGCACGCCCGGATCATCGGGTGGCCAGCCCCCGAACCAGGAAGCCGCCGGCGCAGCACCAGACCGCCGCCGGACCGGAGAACAACACATGATCACCGAACTTGAATTCAAGAGCCTCGCGCAACAGGGCTACAACCGCATCCCGCTGATGGCCGAGGCCTTTGCGGATCTCGAAACCCCGCTCTCGCTGTATCTCAAACTGGCCCATGGCCGCGGCGACGGCGCCCACAGCTTCCTGCTCGAATCGGTCGTCGGAGGCGAGCGCTTCGGCCGGTACAGCTTCATCGGCCTGCCTGCGCGCACCCTGCTGCGCGCCAGCGGCTTTGGCGCCGACGCGAAGACTGAGGTGGTGCGCGACGGCGTGGTGGTGGAAACGCACCACGGCAACCCGCTGGACTTCATCGACGCCTACCAGCGGCGCTTCAAGGTGGCACTGCGGCCCGGCCTGCCGCGTTTCTGTGGCGGCCTGGCCGGCTATTTCGGCTACGACGCGGTGCGCTACATCGAGAAGAAGCTGGAGGCCAGTTGCCCGCCCGACACCCTGGGCACGCCCGACATCCTGCTGCTGCAGTGCGAGGAGCTGGCGGTCATCGACAACCTCTCGGGCAAGCTCTACCTGATCGTCTACGCCGATCCGGCCCTGCCCGAGGCCTATGCCAACGCCAA
The DNA here is from genome assembly GCA_041396505.1 of Burkholderiaceae bacterium. Lineage (GTDB taxonomy): Bacteria > Pseudomonadota > Gammaproteobacteria > Burkholderiales > Burkholderiaceae_C > Hydrogenophaga. The sequence continues at coordinate 555,149 of JAWKYL010000004.1, read as the reverse complement.
GAAGCGGTTGCGCGAACTCAGGGAGGCGCTCAAGTACTCCGTGGCGGCGCCGGTGGTCAAGCCCAGCCAGAGTCACCCGGCCGAGCGCAGCTTTGCCAAGGCCGATTACCTCGCGGCTGTGGATCGGGCCAAGGACCTGATCGCCGCCGGTGACTTCATGCAGGTGCAGGTGGGCCAGCGCATCAGCAAGCGCTACACCGAGTCGCCGCTGTCGCTGTACCGGGCGCTGCGTTCGCTCAACCCGTCGCCCTACATGTATTACTACCACTTCGGGGATTTCCACGTGGTGGGGGCTTCGCCCGAGATCCTGGTGCGCCAGGAACACACGGAAGAGGGGCAGAAAGTGATCATCAGGCCCTTGGCCGGCACCCGTCCGCGCGGCGCCACGCCCGAGAAGGACAAGGCGACCGAGGTCGAACTGCTGGCCGACCCCAAGGAGCGCGCCGAGCACGTGATGCTGATTGACCTGGCGCGCAACGACATCGGCCGCATTGCGAAAATTGGCACGGTCAAAGTGACCGAGGCCTTCGTGGTCGAGCGCTACAGCCATGTGATGCATATCGTGAGCAACGTCGAGGGCGTCCTGAACGACGGCATGACCAACATGGATGTGCTCAAGGCCACCTTCCCGGCTGGCACGCTGACCGGTGCGCCCAAGGTGCACGCCATGGAACTGATCGACCAGCTCGAACCGGTCAAGCGCGGCATCTACGGCGGCGCCTGCGGTTACCTGAGCTACGCCGGCGACATGGACGTGGCCATCGCCATCCGCACCGCGATCATCAAGGACCAGACCCTGCACGTGCAGGCGGCAGCCGGCGTGGTGGCCGACTCGGTGCCCGAGATGGAATGGAGGGAAACCGAGCACAAGGCGCGGGCGCTGCTGCGAGCGGCAGAACTGGTGGAAGAAGGCCTGGAGTGAACACGATGAGTCAAAAAATCAAACTCCTCATGGTGGACAACTACGACTCGTTCACTTTCAACATCGTGCAGTACTTCGGCGAACTCGGTGCCGACGTGACCGTGGTGCGCAACGACGAGATCACGGTGGACGAGATCCAGCGCCGGTTTGACGCCGGCCAGATCGACCGCCTGGTGATCTCGCCCGGCCCCTGCTCGCCGGCCGAAGCGGGCATCTCGGTGCCCGCCATCCAGCACTTCGCCGGCCAGCTGCCCATCCTCGGCGTGTGCCTGGGCCACCAGAGCATCGGCGCGGCCTTCGGCGGCCATATCGTCCGCGCGAAAGAGCTGATGCACGGCAAGACCAGCGTCATCACCACCACGCAGGAGGGTGTGTTCGCTAACCTGCCCGAGCAATTCACCGTGAACCGCTACCACTCGCTGGCCATCGAGCGCGAGAGTTGCCCCGACTGCCTGAAGGTCACGGCCTGGACGCCCGACGGCGAGATCATGGGCGTGAAACACAAGACCCTGGCTATCGAAGGCGTGCAGTTCCACCCCGAGAGCATCCTGACCGAGCACGGCCATGCGATGCTCAAAAATTTCCTTGAGCAAGCCACATGAAGACGGTTGATCTCAGAAGCGACACCGTCACGCAGCCGACGGACGCCATGCGCGCCGCCATGATGGCCGCGCCACTGGGCGACGACGTGTTCGGTGACGACCCGACGGTCAACGCGCTGCAGGATCGCATCGCCGCGCTCACCGGCAAGGAAGCGGCGCTGTTCATGCCTTCGGGCACGCAGAGCAACCTCTGCGGCATCCTGGCGCACTGCGGCCGGGGTGACGAATACATCGTTGGCCAGTTGGCCCACACCTACCGCTACGAAGGTGGCGGTGCAGCCGTGTTCGGCAGCGTGCAGCCGCAGCCGCTGACGCAGGATGCGCAGGGCCGCATGGCGCTGGCCGACATCGCGGCCGCCATCAAGCCCGACGATCCGCACTTCGCGCGTACCCGCCTGCTGTGCCTGGAAAACACCTGGAATGGCCAGGTGATGCCCGACGACTACCTGCGCGGCGCCACGGCACTGGCGCGCGAGAAGGGACTCAACACCCATCTGGATGGTGCGCGTGTGTTCAACGCGGCAGTGGCGTCTGCGGCTGCGGGTCAGACCGCCGTCCAGCGCCTGCGCGAGATTGCCGATCATTTCGACAGTCTCTCGGTCTGCTTCAGCAAGGGCCTGGGTGCGCCGGTAGGGTCGGCCCTGTGCGGCTCCCGCGAACTGATGGATCGCGCGCGCCGTATCCGCAAGATGGCGGGCGGCGGCCTGCGTCAGGCGGGCCTGCTGGCCGCCTGCGCGCTGCATGCGCTGGACCATCATGTGGACCGGCTGGCCGATGACCATGCCAACGCCCGCCGCCTGGCAGACGGTCTGGGCGGGATCGAGGGCCTGACCGTCAAGTCCGCCTCGACCAATATCGTCTTTGTGGACGTGGCCGACGGCCGCGGTCCGGCCCTGCTGGACTTCCTGAAAGCACACGGCGTGCTGGCCACGGGGCTGATCGGCCTGCGCTTCGTCACGCATCTGGATGTGGATGTGGCCGGTATCGACCACGCTGTTGCCACGGTGCGGCGTTTCTTTGCCGAGGCGCCAGTCCCGTCGACATCGACCACCCGCACCGGCCCTTACTGACCTGTCCGAGGAAATGGCCATGCCCGAGGCGACACAACTGCTGATGTTCATCGTGGCGGGCTGGGTTTCGCGCCGTGTCGGTGCCGTGCAACGCATCATGCACCGGATGGATCGTGCGGCTGGCGCCATGTTCATCGGTTTTGGCCTGAAGCTCGCCCTGTCCGACAATCCCAACCGCTGATTCCGGAGACATCCATGCCCAATGCCCACAAGATCACCCCGCAGGAAGCGCTGCAGCGCACCATCGACCTGGCTGCCTGGCTGGCGGGCTGGGCTTCGCGCCGCGTCGGTGCCGTCCGCGCACCATCGAGCACCGCGAAATCTTTCACGACGAGATGCTGCACCTGATGCGTCTCATCATGAGTGGCGAGATGTCGCCGGTCATGATGGCCGCACTCATCACCGGCCTGCGCGTGAAGAAGGAAACCATCGGCGAGATCACCGCCGCCGCGCAGGTGATGCGCGAGTTCTCGACCAAGGTGCACGTGGCCGACAAGACGCACCTGGTGGACATCGTGGGCACCGGGGGCGACGGCTCGCACACCTTCAACATCTCCACCTGCTCCATGTTCGTGGCAGCAGCAGCGGGCGCCAAGGTCAGCAAGCACGGCGGGCGCAGCGTCAGCAGCAAGAGCGGCAGCGCCGACGTGCTGGAGAGCCTGGGGGTCAACATCAACCTGCCGCCGGATGCCATCGCCCGGGCCATTGCCGAGGTGGGTGTGGGCTTCATGTTCGCGCCCAACCACCACCCGGCCATGAAAAACGTGGCGCCGGTGCGCCGCGAACTGGGCATCAAGACCATCTTCAACATCCTGGGCCCGCTGACCAATCCGGCCTCGGCGCCCAACATCCTGATGGGCGTGTTCCACCCGGATCTGGTCGGCATCCAGGTGCGCGCCTTGCAGCGCCTGGGCGCGGAGCACGCGGTCGTGGTCTATGGCCGCGACGGCATGGACGAGGTTTCACTGGGCGCGGCCACCATGGTCGGCGAGCTGAAGAACGGCGAGATCGCCGAATACGAGATCCACCCGGAGGACTTTGGCCTCACCATGGCCAGCAGCCGGGCCTTGCGCGTGGAGACGCCCGAAGATTCGAAGGCCATGCTGATGGGGGTTCTGGACAACCGCGACGACGCGGCCTTGAAGGCAGCCAGGGACATCGTGGTGCTCAATGCGGGCGTGGCACTCTATGCGGCCAATGTGGCCCCTGACATGGGCCAGGGCGTCGCGCTGGCCCGCCGCACCCTGGAGTCGGGTGCGGCCGCTGGCAAGTTGCGAGAACTGCAGGCCTACACCCAGTCGGTCACCGACCCGGTCGGACCCTGAAAGGCGTCCATGCCTGTCTGGTTGCAGAACACGGAAGCCTGGCTCGCCATCGGCATTTCCCTGCTGTTCGTCGTCGCCGGTGTTGTCATGCACCGGGTCATCAAGAAGGTGCTGCGGTCTTCGCCGCCCAAGGAAGCAAGCCATCATGAGCAGTGACATCCTGCAGAAAATTGTCGCGGTCAAGCATGAAGAAATCGCAGCGGCCATCAAGAAGAAGCCGCTGGCCCTGGTGCGCGAGGACGCCGAGAGCCGCGTGCTCACCCGGGATTTCGAGGGGGCGCTGCGTGCCCGGATCGCGACTGGTCAGGCCGCCGTCATTGCCGAGATCAAGAAGGCCAGTCCCAGCAAGGGCGTCATCCGGGACAACTTCATCCCGGCCGACATTGCCCAGAGCTACGCCGAAGGTGACGGTCACTTTGGCGCGGCCTGCCTGTCCGTGCTGACCGATCGCCAGTTCTTTCAGGGCAGCCCCGACTATCTCAAGCAGGCCCGCGCCAGCTGCGAGTTGCCGGTGCTGCGCAAGGACTTCATGGTCGATCCCTACCAGGTCTACGAGGCACGAGCCATGGGTGCCGACTGCATCCTGCTCATTGCGGCCTGTCTGGACGATGCGCAGATGGCCGACCTGGAGGCTGTGGCCCACGGCTTGAACATGGCGGTGCTGGTCGAGGTGCACGACGGCGCCGAACTGGCGCGTGCGCTCCGGCTGAAGACCCCTTTGGTGGGCATCAACAACCGGAACCTGCGCACCTTCGAAGTCAGTCTGCAGACCACGCTGGACCTGCTGCCCGAGGTGCCTGCCGATCGCCTGCTGATCACCGAATCGGGCATCCTGGCGCGCGCCGACGTGCAGACCATGCGAGCGGCCCATGTTCATGCTTTCCTGGTCGGTGAAGCGTTCATGCGGGCGCCCGAGCCCGGGCTGGCCCTGGCCGAGCTGTTTGCCTGATGGTCGTGCAGGCTGGTCTGTTCGATGCGCCTGCCGGGCAGGATGGGCCACCCGACTGCCCGTGGCTTCAGTCGGTCGATCCGTCGGCGTGGCCCGTGGCACCCGGTTGGCGCCCGGAACTCGACGCGTTCTGGAAGGGGCGGGACGGGGTGGGCCTGCTGGCCTTCCTGCGTCAACGCCTGAGCGAGCAGGCTGTCATCTATCCTCCGCAACCGCTGCGTGCCCTGGAGCTCACGGCGCCGCAGGACGTCCAGGTGGTGATTCTCGGGCAGGACCCTTATCACGGGCCCGGCCAGGCCGAGGGTCTGGCCTTTTCCGTGGCGCCAGGGGTGGCGCTGCCGCCCAGTCTGCGCAATATCTTCAAGGAACTGGCCCGGGACCTTGGCCGGCCTGATGTCGCCGACGGTTCGCTGGCGCGGTGGGCCCGTCAGGGCGTCTTGCTGCTCAATACCTGTCTGACTGTGGAGGATGGATGCGCTGCCGCCCACGCCGGCCACGGATGGGAGGCGCTGACCGACCGGTTGATCCTGCACTGCAGCCAGTCGGGACGACCCAAGGCGTTTCTGCTCTGGGGCGCCCATGCCCAGAAGAAGGCGGGCCTGATCGATGCCGGACGCCATCTGCTGCTCCGGGCCAATCATCCATCCCCCCTGTCGGCCCGGCGAGGCCCTGTTCCCTTCCTCGGTTGTGGTCATTTCAGCGCGGTCAACCAGTGGCTGGCTGGACTTGGACGCCCGGCCATCCAGTGGTGACGCGATTTTTCCCCGAGAGGGCTGTTGTCTGAAATAAAACCGTGGCATAATGATGGGCTGCGCTACGGAGGGGTGCCCGAGTGGCTAAAGGGGGCAGACTGTAAATCTGTTGGCTTACGCCTACGCTGGTTCGAATCCAGCCTCCTCCACCAGTTGCGCAGTGCGAACGAGCGAGTGATGGCATTCGCTTCGATCAGTCGGTATGTGCCGGTTGTGTCGGGCGGGAGTAGTTCAATGGTAGAACCCCAGCCTTCCAAGCTGATGACGCGGGTTCGATTCCCGTCTCCCGCTCCATTCGCGCTGTGTGGCCGGTTTGCTTTCAGGAGCAGTGGTCAGTGATTTTCAGGGCAGTTCGCCGTCAGGTGGTCTGTTCTTGCCCTTGTGGCTCAGTGGTAGAGCACTCCCTTGGTAAGGGAGAGGTCGCGGGTCCGATTCCCGCCAAGGGCACCAAAGAATCCGTCAACAAGTTTGGTGTTTCGGCATTTTTGTTATTGGAGCTGAATAATGGCAAAAGAGAAATTCGAGCGGACCAAGCCGCACGTCAACGTCGGCACCATCGGTCACGTGGACCATGGCAAGACGACCCTGACGGCTGCCATCACCACTGTGCTGGCGACCAAGTTCGGTGGTTCGGCCAAGGCCTATGACCAGATCGACGCGGCTCCCGAAGAGAAGGCGCGCGGCATCACGATCAACACCGCCCACGTCGAGTACGAGACGGCCAATCGCCACTACGCCCACGTGGACTGCCCCGGTCACGCCGACTACGTCAAGAACATGATCACCGGTGCCGCCCAGATGGACGGCGCCATCCTGGTGTGCTCGGCCGCTGACGGCCCGATGCCCCAGACCCGCGAGCACATCCTGCTGTCCCGCCAGGTGGGCGTTCCCTACATCATCGTGTTCCTGAACAAGGCCGACATGGTGGACGACGAGGAGTTGCTGGAGCTGGTCGAGATGGAAGTGCGCGAGCTGCTCTCCAAGTACGACTTCCCCGGCGACGACACCCCCATCATCAAGGGTTCGGCCAAGCTGGCCCTCGAAGGCGACAAGGGTCCCCTGGGTGAAGAGGCCATCATGAAGCTGGCCGACGCCCTGGACAGCTACATCCCCACGCCCGAGCGCGCTGTGGACGGCTCCTTCCTGATGCCCGTGGAAGACGTGTTCTCCATCTCCGGTCGCGGCACCGTGGTGACCGGCCGTATCGAGCGCGGCATCATCAAGGTCGGCGAGGAAATCGAGATCGTCGGTATCTCCGACACCCAGAAGACCACCTGCACCGGCGTGGAAATGTTCCGCAAGCTGCTGGACCAGGGTCAGGCTGGCGACAACGTCGGTATCCTGCTGCGCGGCACCAAGCGCGAGGAAGTGCAGCGCGGCCAGGTGCTGTGCAAGCCCGGCTCCATCAAGCCGCACACCCACTTCACCGGTGAGGTGTATGTGCTGTCCAAGGACGAGGGTGGCCGTCACACGCCGTTCTTCAACAACTACCGTCCGCAGTTCTACTTCCGCACCACCGACGTCACGGGCTCCATCGAGCTGCCCGAGGGCAAGGAAATGGTGATGCCGGGTGACAACGTGTCGATCACCGTCAAGCTGATCGCCCCGATCGCCATGGAAGAAGGCCTGCGCTTTGCCATCCGCGAAGGCGGCCGTACCGTCGGCGCCGGCGTGGTTGCCAAGATCATCGCGTAATACCCTGGTTTCAGGGTGAACTTTCAGTAGGGGTATAGCTCAATTGGCAGAGCGTCGGTCTCCAAAACCGAAGGTTGGGGGTTCGATTCCCTCTGCCCCTGCCACCTGATTCCGATTCAGCGCTGGCTGGTCTGAATCAAGTGGTCAACAAGCCCGCCGAAGTCCTCGGGACCTCTGGTGGGCTTGCGTGTCTCAAGCTTCGGCCTGTCGGACCCGCATTCATCTCGCAAATTAGCTTATGGCCACTTCTGATGTAGAAACAGTCCACTCCGGTGCCGACAAGGCAAAGACCGTGGCGGCTGTGTTCCTGGCGTTGGCAGGCTTTGTTGCCTACTTCATGCTGGCGCCCCAGGGTGGACTGGCCCAGTGGGGTGCCCTGCTGGTGGCGCTGGCCGCCGCTGCGGGCGTGTTCCTGTCCTCCGAGTCGGGGCGGCAGTTGCTGGCCTTCTGGCGCGATTCCTGGCGAGAAGTCAAGAAGGTGGTCTGGCCCGCCCGCAAGGAGGCCATCCAGATGACGGCCTACGTCTTTGCATTCGTGTTTGTGATGGGCCTGTTCATGTGGATCACGGACAAGACCCTGGAGTGGGCGTTTTACGATCTGATCCTGGGGTGGAGATAAGATGACCGAGCAGAACACCACCGAAGCCAAGGGCATCGGTACCCCGACCGAGGGCATGCGCTGGTATGTGGTGCATGCCTATTCCGGTATGGAAAAGGCTGCCGAGCGCAACATCATCGAGCGCATCAACCGGGCCGGCATGCAGGACAAGTTCGGTCGCATCCTGGTGCCGACCGAAGAAGTCGTTGAAGTCAAGAATGGCCAGAAGCGGACCACCGAGCGCAAGTTCTTCCCGGGCTATGTGCTGGTCGAAATGGTCATGGATGACGATACCTGGCACCTGGTGAAGCACACCAACAAGGTGACTGGCTTCGTCGGAGGTGCCCGCAACCGTCCGGCGCCCATCTCCGAGGAAGACGTCCAGAAGATCGTCAACCAGATGCAGGAGGGCACGGACAAGCCCCGCCACAAGGTCGAGTTCCTCGTTGGCGAATACGTCCGGGTCAAGGAAGGCCCCTTCACCGACTTCAACGGAACGGTCGAAGAGGTCAACTACGAGAAAAACAAGCTGCGCGTGTCGGTCACGATCTTCGGACGTGCCACGCCGGTCGAACTCGAGTTTGCCCAGGTCGAGAAGACCTGATCCCTTTCGCCTGCAGGTGGTTCAACCCGGCACCTGCAGGTCCAGCAACTTTCCGGGTTTCAATCGCGAGGAGGCCGCCCGACCGGGTGGCCGTCAGTACTCGCAGGAGCTGAAAAATGGCGAAGAAAATCGTCGGCTTCATCAAGCTGCAAGTGCCAGCTGGTAAGGCCAACCCCTCTCCCCCGATCGGTCCGGCGCTGGGTCAGCGCGGTCTGAACATCATGGAGTTCTGCAAGGCGTTCAACGCCCAGACCCAGGGCGTCGAGCCCGGTCTGCCGCTGCCGGTGGTCATCACCGCCTTCGCGGACAAGAGCTTCACCTTCATCATCAAGACCCCCCCGGCCACGACGCTGATCAAGAAGTCGATCAAGCTGGACAAGGGTTCTCCGGTGCCCAACAAGCAAAAGGTCGGCAAGATCACCCGTGCCCAGCTCGAGGAAATCGCCAAGACCAAAATGAAGGACATGACCGCTGCCGATCTGGACGCAGCTGTCAAGACCATCGCCGGCTCTGCCCGTTCGATGGGCGTGATCGTGGAGGGCGTGTGACATGGCCAAGCTGACCAAGAAACAGAAAGCCTTCGAAGGCAAGGTCGACAGCAACAAGCTCTACCCCCTGGGTGATGCGCTGTCCATCGTCAAGGAATGCGCCAACGCCAAGTTCGACGAATCGATCGACGTGGCCATCCAGCTCGGCGTCGACGCTCGCAAGTCGGACCAGGTGGTGCGTGGTGCTGTCGTGATGCCCAACGGCACCGGCAAGACCAAGCGTGTGGCCGTGTTTGCACAGGGCGCCAAGGCCGATGAAGCCAAGGCCGCTGGCGCGGACGTGGTCGGCATGGACGACCTGGCTGCCGAAGTCAAGGCCGGCAACATCAACTTCGATGTCGTGATCGCCTCGCCGGACGCCATGCGTGTGGTCGGTACCCTGGGTCAGATCCTGGGTCCGCGCGGCCTGATGCCCAACCCCAAGGTGGGTACCGTGACCCCGGACGTGGCCACTGCCGTCAAGAACGCCAAGGCTGGTCAGGTCCAGTTCCGTGTTGACAAGGCAGGCATCGTTCACGGCACCATCGGTCGCCGCTCCTTCGATGCGGACAAGCTCCAGGGCAACCTGGCAGCCCTGATCGATGCGCTGAACAAGGCCAAGCCGGCCACCAGCAAGGGTATCTACCTGCGCAAAGTCGCTGTTTCGTCGACCATGGGTGTGGGTGTCCGCGTGGACACGCAGACCATCTCGGCGTAATCGCAAAGGAAATTCGGGCAGCTCCAGGGCTGTCCGGGTGTGGTGGGCCCATCTGCCGGTCGTCAGACCGGCGGGTGGGGCCATCCAAGACCGCTGGTGTCGGCGGGGTCTCGATCCCGCCAACTTAATCATCGAAAGCCAGCGCAGATGGCGATCCCGCTGCAGATGGAATCCGTTCCGAAACAGTTGGTCGCTGCAAGAGAGGCGTGCCGAGGGCCTGTCAGGTCCGAAGCACTTTTAAGGAGTAGACCTTGAGTCTGAATCGCAGTGAGAAAGAAGCGGTCATCAATGAAGTGACCAGCCTCGCCGCCAACGCTCAGACGCTCGTGATGGCGGAATACCGCGGCATCACGGTTGCTGCCATGGACCAGCTGCGTGTCAGCGCCCGCAACAATGGCGTGAGCCTGAGTGTTCTGAAGAACACCCTGGCCCGTCGTGCGGTCGCCGGCAGCAGCTTCGAAGTGGCAGCCGACCAAATGACCGGTCCGCTGATCTATGGCTTCTCCGCAGACGCTGTGGCCGCCGCCAAGGTGGTGGCCGATTTCGCGAAAACCAACGACAAGCTGGTGATTCGTGGTGGCGTCTACGGTGGCAAAGCCCTGGATGTCGACGGCGTCAAGCAACTGGCCAGCATCCCTTCCAAGGAAGTCCTGCTGGCCCAGCTGTGCGGCTTGCTCATGTCGCCGATCTCCCGCACCGCCGTGGTGCTGGGTGCCCTGGCGGCCAAGAAGGGCGAAGGCGAAGCGGTCGCTGCCTGAGTGCGCGAACGTTCCCCCTGTTTCAATCAATTGTTAGGAAATCAAAATGGCATTCGATAAAGACGCATTTCTGACGGCTCTGGACAGCATGAGCGTCATGGAACTCAATGACCTGGTCAAGGCCATCGAGGAGAAGTTCGGCGTGTCGGCCGCCGCCATGGCCGCTCCGGCCGCCGGTGGTGCTGCTGGTGGTGGCGCCGCTGCTGCTGAAGAGAAGACCGAGTTCAACGTGGTCCTGACCGAAGCCGGCGCCAACAAGGTGTCCGTCATCAAGGCCGTGCGCGAAATCACCGGCCTGGGCCTCAAGGAAGCCAAGGACCTGGTCGACGGCGCTCCGAAGAACGTCAAGGAAGGCATTGCCAAGGCCGACGCCGAAGCTGCCGTCAAGAAGCTGGTGGAAGCCGGCGCCAAGGCCGAACTCAAGTAATTCGGTTCCTGGCAGGGGCTGGAGTGCTCGAAAGGGCCTCCAGCCTTTGGCGCTTTCAGGGCCGCCAGTGCCGATGGCACCGGCGCAGTGTTTTAAATGAACACTGATAAGCCAACTTTGCCGAGTTGCCTTATCAGTGTTTTCTGATCCCGACTGCAGAAAACCACTTGGTTCGGGCCTGCGTGCAACGCGCGGGCCGTCCGCCATCGGCAGGTAGTGGCCTGCCGCCAAGTCTGCCGCGCGCGCGGCACGACAGTCGCCGCAGACCTCAAGCCCGGAGATCTCATGGCAATTGCACCGACCTATTCCTACACTGAACGCAAGCGCATCCGCAAGAGCTTTGGTACGCGCGAGAACGTTCTCGCGATTCCGTATCTGCTGCAGATGCAGAAGGACGCCTACACCGCATTCCTGCAGGCCGACCTGGCACCGCGCAAGCGCAACGACGAAGGCCTGCAGGCCGCCTTCAACGCCGCCTTCCCCATCGTCTCGCACAACGGTTTTGTCGAGATGAAGTTCGTGGAGTACAACCTGGCCAAGCCCGCATTTGACGTGCGCGAATGCCAGACCCGCGGCCTGACGTTCTCGTCGGCGGTTCGTGCCCGCGTGCAGCTGATCATCTATGACCGCGAGTCCTCCACGCCGCAGTCCAAGGTGGTCAAGGAAGTCAAGGAGCAGGAGGTCTACATGGGCGAAGTGCCCCTGATGACCGACAAGGGTTCCTTCATCATCAACGGCACCGAGCGCGTCATCGTCTCCCAGCTGCATCGCTCGCCCGGCGTCTTTTTCGAACATGACAAGGGCAAGACGCACAGCTCGGGCAAGCTGCTGTTCTCCGCTCGCATCATTCCCTACCGCGGTTCCTGGCTCGACTTCGAGTTCGATCCGAAGGACGTGCTGTTCTTCCGTGTGGACCGCCGCCGCAAGATGCCGGTCACCATCCTGCTCAAGGCCATCGGCCTGACGCCGGAGACCATCCTGGCGAACTTCTTCGTCAACGACCACATGCGCCTGATGGACAGTGGCGCCCAGATGGCCTTCGTGCCCGAGCGCCTGCGTGGCGAAGTGGCCCGTTTCGACATCACCGACAAGAGCGGCAAGGTCGTGGTGGCCAAGGACAAGCGCATCACGGCACGACACACCCGCGAGCTGGAGCAGTCGGGCACCACGCACATCAGCGTGCCCGAAGACTTCCTGATCGGCCGCGTGGTGGCCAAGAACCTGGTCGATCCCGATACGGGCGAGATCATCGCCAAGGCCAACGACGAGCTGACCGAAGCCCTGCTCAAGAAGCTGCGTTCGGCCAACGTCCAGGAACTGCCCTGCATCTACACCAACGAACTGGACCAGGGCGCCTATATCAGCCAGACGCTGCGCATCGACGAGACGGCCGACGAGTTCGCCGCCCGCGTGGCCATCTACCGCATGATGCGTCCTGGCGAGCCGCCGACCGAAGACGCCGTGCAGGCCCTGTTCCATCGCCTGTTCTACAACCCGGATACCTACGACCTCTCGCGCGTGGGTCGCATGAAGTTCAACGCCCGTGTGGGCCGCGACGACGCGACCGGCCCCATGGTCCTGTCCAACGACGACATCCTGGCCGTGGTCAAGATTCTGGTCGATCTGCGCAATGGCCGCGGTGAAGTGGACGACATCGATCACCTGGGCAACCGCCGCGTGCGTTGCGTGGGCGAGCTGGCCGAGAACCAGTACCGCACCGGTCTGGCCCGCATCGAAAAGGCCGTCAAGGAGCGTCTGGGCCAGGCCGAGCAAGAGCCGCTGATGCCGCACGACCTGATCAACTCCAAGCCGATTTCCGCGGCCCTCAAGGAGTTCTTCGGCGCGTCGCAGCTGTCCCAGTTCATGGACCAGACCAACCCGCTGGCCGAGATCACGCACAAGCGCCGCGTTTCGGCCCTGGGCCCGGGCGGTCTGACCCGCGAGCGCGCCGGCTTCGAAGTGCGTGACGTGCACGTCACACACTATGGCCGCGTGTGCCCGATTGAAACGCCTGAAGGTCCGAACATCGGTCTGATCAACTCGCTGGCCCTGTATGCCCGCCTGAACGAGTACGGTTTCATCGAAACGCCGTACCGCCGCGTGGTGGACGGCAAGGTGACCAACCAGATCGACTACCTGTCGGCCATCGAGGAAGGCAAGTACGTCATTGCCCAGGCGAACGCCACGCTGGATGCTGAAGGGCGCCTGACCGGCGACCTGGTGTCGGCGCGTGAAAAGGGTGAATCCATCCTGACGCCGGCAGACACCATCCAGTACATGGACGTGTCGCCCGCGCAGATCGTCTCGGTGGCTGCCTCGCTGGTGCCCTTCCTGGAGCACGACGACGCCAACCGCGCACTGATGGGCGCCAACATGTCGCGTCAGGCGGTGCCCGTGCTGCGTCCGGAGAAGCCGCTGGTCGGTACCGGCATCGAGCGCGTGGCTGCCGTGGACTCCGGCACGGTCGTGACCGCACGCCGCGGTGGCGTGGTCGACTATGTCGATGCCACCCGTATCGTGATCCGTGTCAACGACGCCGAGGCCGTGGCCGGTGAAGTCGGTGTGGACATCTACAACCTGATCAAGTATCAGCGTTCCAACCAGAACACCAACATCCACCAGCGCCCCATCGTCCACAAGGGCGATGTGCTGGCCAAGGGTGACGTGATTGCCGACGGTGCTTCCACCGATCTGGGCGAGATCTCGATCGGCCAGAACATGCTGATCGCCTTCATGCCCTGGAACGGCTACAACTTCGAAGACTCGATCCTGATCTCGGAGAAGGTGGTGGCCGACGACCGCTATACCAGCATCCATATCGAGGAGCTGGTGGTGATGGCGCGCGACACCAAGCTGGGCGCCGAGGAAATCACCCGCGACATCCCGAACCTGGCCGAGCAGCAGCTCAACCGCCTGGACGACTCCGGCATCATCTACGTGGGTGCCGAAGTGCAGCCGGGCGACGTGCTGGTGGGCAAGGTCACGCCCAAGGGCGAGACCACCCTGACCCCGGAAGAGAAGCTGCTGCGCGCCATCTTCGGCGAGAAGGCGTCCGACGTGAAGGACACCTCGCTGCGTGTGGACCAGGGTTCGCAAGGTACCGTCATCGACGTGCAGGTCTTCACCCGTGAAGGCATCCAGCGCGACAAGCGTGCCCAGCAGATCATCGACGACGAACTCAAGCGTTTCCGCCTGGACCTGAACGACCAGTTGCGCATCGTCGAGGCCGACGCCTTTGACCGTATCGAGAAGCTGCTGACCGGCAAGGTCGCCAATGGCGGTCCGAAAAAGCTGTCCAAGGGCACCACGATCGACAAGGCCTACCTGGACGAAGTCGAGAAGTACCACTGGTTCGACATCCGCCCTGCGGAAGACGACGTGGCCGCCCAGCTGGAGTCGATCAAGAACTCCATGGAGCAGACCCGTCACAGCTTCGACCTGGCTTTTGAAGAGAAGCGCAAGAAGCTCACCCAGGGTGACGAGCTGCCCGCCGGCGTGCTCAAGATGGTCAAGGTCTACCTGGCCGTCAAGCGCCGCCTGCAGCCTGGCGACAAGATGGCCGGCCGTCACGGCAACAAAGGTGTGGTCTCCAAGATCACGCCGGTCGAGGACATGCCCCACCTGGCCGACGGCACCCCGGTAGACATCGTGCTCAACCCGCTGGGCGTGCCCTCGCGGATGAACATCGGTCAGGTGCTGGAGGTCCACCTGGGCTGGGCCGGCAAGGGCCTGGGCCAGCGCATCGGCGACATGCTGCAGCGCGAGTCCGCGATGTCCGAAGTGCGTGGCTTCCTGGAGCAGATCTACAACGTCACCGGTCGCAAGGAAGACCTGGCACAGCTGTCGGACAGCGAACTGCGTGCGATGGCCCAGGAACTGACCACGGGCGTGCCGTTTGCGTCGCCCGTGTTTGACGGCGCGTCCGAGCAGGAAATCATGGACATGCTCAAGCTGGCCTATCCGGACGACATCGCGAAGGCCAAGGGCCTGACCGCGACGCGTACCCAGGCACAGCTGTTCGACGGTCGCACCGGCGAAGCCTTCGAGCGCACGACCACGGTGGGCTACATGCACTACCTGAAGCTGCACCACCTGGTCGATGACAAGATGCACGCCCGTTCCACCGGTCCGTACTCCCTGGTCACACAGCAGCCGCTGGGCGGCAAGGCGCAGTTCGGTGGCCAGCGTTTCGGCGAGATGGAGGTGTGGGCACTGGAAGCCTATGGCGCCTCCTACATCCTGCAGGAGATGCTCACCGTCAAGTCCGACGACGTGCAGGGCCGTACCAAGGTGTACGAGTCCATCGTCAAGGGCGAACACGCCATCGATGCGGGCATGCCCGAATCGTTCAACGTGCTGGTCAAGGAAATCCGTTCGCTCGGTATCGACATCGAGCTCGAGCGTTCGTGATTCACTGAAGAAAAGGAAACCGACACATGAAATCCTTGCTCGACCTGTTCAAGCAGTTCACGCCCGACGAGCACTTCGATGCCATTCGCATCGGCCTGGCTTCGCCGGAAAAGATCCGTTCCTGGTCCTTCGGTGAAGTCAAGAAGCCCGAGACCATCAATTACCGGACCTTCAAGCCCGAGCGTGACGGCCTGTTCTGCGCCAAGATCTTCGGCCCCATCAAGGACTACGAGTGCCTGTGCGGCAAGTACAAGCGCCTGAAGCACCGTGGCGTGATCTGCGAGAAGTGCGGCGTTGAAGTCACCCAGACCAAGGTGCGCCGAGAGCGCATGGGTCACATCGACCTGGCCGCGCCCTGCGCCCATATCTGGTTCCTCAAGTCCCTGCCGTCCCGTCTGGGCCTGATCCTGGACATGACCCTGCGCGACATCGAGCGCGTGCTGTACTTCGAAGCCTATGTGGTGACCGATCCTGGCATGACCCCGCTGAAGAAGTTCAGCATCATGTCCGAGGAGGACTACGACGCCAAGCGCAAGGAATACGGTGACGAGTTCGTCGCCAAGATGGGCGCCGAGGGCATCAAGGAGCTGCTGCAGACCATCGATCTGGACATCGAGATCGAGAAGCTGCGCAACGATCTGACCGGTTCCGAGCTGAAGATCAAGAAGAACGCCAAGCGCCTGAAGGTGCTGGAGGCCTTCAAGAAGTCCGGTATCAAGCCCGAGTGGATGGTGCTGGAGGTGCTGCCTGTGCTGCCGCCGGACCTGCGTCCGCTGGTGCCGCTGGATGGTGGCCGCTTCGCCACCTCCGACCTGAACGACCTGTACCGACGCGTCATCAACCGCAACAGCCGCCTGCGCCGCCTGCTCGAGCTCAAGGCGCCCGAGATCATCGCGCGCAACGAAAAGCGGATGCTGCAGGAAGCGGTGGATTCGCTGCTGGACAACGGCCGCCGCGGCAAGGCCATGACGGGCGCCAACAAGCGTGCCCTCAAGTCCCTGGCCGACATGATCAAGGGCAAGAGCGGCCGCTTCCGTCAGAACCTGCTGGGCAAGCGCGTCGACTACTCCGGCCGTTCGGTCATCACCGTGGGCCCGACCCTCAAGCTGCACCAGTGCGGCCTGCCCAAGCTGATGGCTCTGGAGCTGTTCAAGCCCTTCATCTTCTCGCGCCTGGAAGCCATGGGCATCGCCACCACCATCAAGGCGGCGAAAAAGGAAGTCGAAGCCGGCACGCCGGTGGTCTGGGACATTCTGGAAGAGGTCATCAAGGAGCACCCGGTTCTTCTGAACCGTGCGCCCACGCTGCACCGTCTGGGTATCCAGGCTTTCGAGCCCATCCTGATCGAAGGCAAGGCCATCCAGCTGCACCCGCTGGTCTGCGCGGCGTTCAACGCCGACTTCGACGGTGACCAGATGGCTGTCCACGTGCCGCTGTCGGTCGAGGCACAACTGGAAGCCCGCACGCTGATGCTGGCCTCCAACAACGTGCTGTTCCCGGCCAACGGCGAGCCGTCGATCGTGCCGTCGCAGGACGTGGTGCTGGGCCTGTACTACGCCACCCGCGAGCGCATCAACGGCAAGGGCGAAGGCATGGTCTTCTCCGACCTGCCTGAACTGCAGCGTGCACTGGACGCCGGTGCGGTCGAAATCACGGCCAAGATCAGCGTGCGTCTGACCGAGTGGACCAAGGACAAGGTCACGGGCGAGTTCGTCCCGTCGATCAAGCTGGTGGACACCACGGTCGGTCGCGCGCTGCTGTCGGAGATCCTGCCCAAGGGCCTGCCCTTCGAGGTCATCAACAAGGCCCTCAAGAAGAAGGAAATCTCCCGGCTGATCAACGCCTCCTTCCGCAAGTGCGGCCTGAAGGAGACGGTGGTCTTCGCGGACAAGCTGCTGCAGAACGGTTTCCGTCTGGCGACCCGCGCCGGTATCTCGATCGCCGTCGACGACATGCTGGTGCCCAAGGAGAAGCAGCAGGTCATCGAGCGCGCCGAAGCCGAGGTCAAGGAGATCGCCCAGCAGTACGCTTCCGGTCTGGTGACCGCTGGCGAGCGCTACAACAAGGTGGTCGACATCTGGGGCAAGGCGGGTGACGAGATCTCCAAGGTCATGATGGCCCAGCTGGCCAAGCAGAAGACCATCGACGCATCCGGCAAGGAAGTGGATCAGGAGTCCTTCAACTCGATCTACATGATGGCCGACTCCGGTGCCCGTGGTTCTGCCGCCCAGATCCGCCAGCTCGCCGGCATGCGTGGCCTGATGGCCAAGCCGGACGGCTCCATCATCGAGACGCCCATCACGGCCAACTTCCGTGAAGGCCTGAACGTGTTGCAGTACTTCATCTCCACGCACGGCGCCCGTAAGGGTCTGGCCGACACGGCGCTGAAGACGGCCAACTCCGGTTACCTGACCCGTCGCCTGGTCGACGTGACCCAGGATCTGGTGGTCAACGACAACGACTGCGGCACGACCAATGGCACGCTGATGCGCGCCATCGTCGAGGGTGGTGAGGTCATCGAATCGCTGCGCGACCGCGTGCTCGGCCGCGTCACGGCCGAAGAGGTGACCCATCCCGAGACCCGCGCCGTCATCGTGCCGGCCGGCGAGATGCTTGACGAGGATTTGCTGGACGACATCGAGGCCGCTGGCGTCGACGAAGTGAAGGTGCGCACCGCCCTGACCTGCGAAACCCGCTTCGGCATCTGCGCCAAGTGCTACGGCCGCGATCTGGGCCGTGGTGGCATGGTGAACATCGGCGAGGCCGTCGGTGTGATCGCTGCCCAGTCGATCGGCGAACCCGGCACCCAGCTGACCATGCGGACCTTCCACATCGGTGGTGCGGCTTCGCGTGCGGCCGTGGCGTCGAGCGTCGAAGCCAAGTCGTCCGGTGTGGTGGGCTTCAACGCCACCATGCGCTACGTGACCAACACCAAGGGTGAACTGGTGGTGATCGCCCGTTCGGGCGAGATCATCATCCAGGACGAGCATGGCCGCGAGCGCGAGCGTCACAAGGTGCCTTATGGCGCCATCCTGACGGTCAAGCCGGACCAGCAGATCAAGGCCGGCGCCATTCTGGCCAACTGGGATCCGCTGACCCGCCCGATCATCACCGAGTACGCCGGTACCGTGAAGTTCGAGAACGTGGAAGAGGGCCTGACGGTGGCCAAGCAGGTCAACGACGTGACCGGCCTGAGCTCGCTGGTGGTGATCGATCCCAAGCACCGTGGCTCGACCAAGGTGGTTCGTCCGGTGGTCAAGCTGCTGGATCCGCAAGGCAACGAGGTGAAGATTCCGGGTACCGATCACTCGGTGACCGTGGGCTTCCAGGTCGGCGCCCTGCTGGAAGTGCGCGACGGCCAGGAAGTGGGCAACGGCCATGTGCTGGCCCGCATCCCGGTCGAAGGCCAGAAGACCCGCGACATCACGGGTGGTCTGCCGCGCGTGGCCGAGCTGTTCGAAGCCCGCTCGCCCAAGGACAAGGGCATGCTGGCCGAGATGACCGGTACCGTGTCGTTCGGCAAGGAGACCAAGGGCAAGGTTCGCCTGCAGATCACCGATCCGGAAGGCAAGGTCTGGGACGAGCTGATCCCCAAGGAGAAGAACGTTCTGGTGCACGAAGGCCAGGTCGTCAACAAGGGCGAGAGCGTGGTGGACGGTCCGGCCGATCCGCAGGACATCCTGCGCCTGCTGGGCATCGAGGAACTCTCGCGCTACATCGTCGACGAGGTGCAGGACGTCTACCGCCTGCAAGGTGTGAAGATCAACGACAAGCACATCGAGGTGATCGTTCGCCAGATGCTGCGTCGCGTCGTGGTCGAGAACCCGGGCGACTCGTCCTACATCGCTGGCGAGCAGGTGGAGCGTTCGGAGATCCTCAACACCAACGACGATCTGCGCAAGGAAGACAAGGTGCCGGCGACCTACAGCAACGTGCTGCTGGGTATCACCAAGGCCTCGCTGTCGACCGATTCGTTCATCTCCGCGGCTTCCTTCCAGGAAACCACGCGTGTGTTGACCGAAGCGGCCATTATGGGCAAGCGCGACGAGTTGCGCGGTCTCAAGGAGAACGTCATCGTCGGTCGCCTGATTCCGGCCGGTACCGGCATGGCCTACCACGAGGCCCGCAAGGTCAAGGAGAAGATGGACGACGAAGAGCGCCGTGCCATTGCGGAAGCCGATGCCCTGTCCCTGGCGGCCGATCAGGCCGGCAGTGCCGCGGACGTACCGAACGAATCCGCCGAATGACCTGACGGCTGAGCCCGTCCGGTAACCAAACGCCCCCGGCCATCTGGCCGGGGGCGTTTTTCATTGGGCCGTGCGGCGTCCATCACGGCCCGGATCCGGGGGGTGGGGTATATTGCCCTCGCCTTCACCGGAAAGGAGAGCGAACGATGGCGGTGTCGACCTGGGTCTGGCTGGCAGTGGTCCTGCTGGTATTTTTCTGGGCGGTTGGTGTCTACAACCGCCTGGTGCGGCTGAAGAACGCGATCGCCAATGCGTTTGGCCAGATCGACGTGCAGCTCAAGCGTCGCTACGACCTGATTCCCAATCTGGTCGAGGTGGCCCGCAAGTACCTGGCGCATGAGGCTCGTACCCTGGAGGCAGTCATCGCGGCGCGCAACCAGGCTCAGACGGCCGAGCAGACGGCGGCAGGCAGCCCGCTCAATGCGGGTGCCCTGGGCGCGCTGGCCGGTGCAGAGCAGGTGCTGGGCGGAGCGCTCGGCCGCCTGTTTGCGGTGGTCGAGGCCTATCCGGACCTCAAGGCCGACCAGACCATGCGCGAGCTGAGCGAGGCGCTGTCCAGCACGGAGAACCGCATCGGCTTTGCGCGCCAGGCCTACAACGACCACGTGCTCGAGTTCAACGATGCGGCGGCGCAGTTCCCGACACTGATCGTGGCACGGCTGTTCGGATTCCTGCCCCAGGCCATGCTGGCCTCCACTGCCAGCGAGGAAGAGCGGCAGGCGATGCGCATCGAGATCTGATGCTGTCCGTCTGAACGGGCAACCCCACCGTGCGATTTTTCGAACACCAGCGGGACGCCCGTGATCGAACCCGCCGGCTGTTGGTCCTGTTCGCCCTGACGGTCGTTCTGCTCGTGGGGGCGGTGAATCTGGCCCTGGCCCTGGCCTGGGGTCTGACCTGGGCCTTCTGGGTTCCCGGCGCCTTCAACCTGCCGCGGCACTTCGTGGCGGTGAACACGGGCGTCACGCTGCTGTTCGTTCTGGGGGGCTGGTGGGTCGAGACCACACGGCTGGCCGATGGTGGCGGCGTTCATCTGGCGGAGCAGATGGGCGCGCGTCCGGCCCGGCCCTCTGGCGATCTGGACGAGCAGCGGTTTGTGAACATTGTTCATGAAATGGCCATCGCCTCGGGGCTTCAGCGCCCCACGCCCATGGTGGTGGCGCGCGATGCGGGCATCAATGCCTTTGCCACCGGATGGCGCGAGGACGATGCCGTGGTGGCGGTCACCCAGGGCGCACTCGACCACCTGACCCGCGATGAGCTGCAAGGGCTGGTGGCCCATGAGTTCAGCCATATCGGCGAGGGCGATACGCGGATGAACATGCGTCTGGCCGGGATGGTGTTCGGGCTGGAAATGATCTACCGCATGGGGCAGCAGCTGTTCGAGCCCGACGAGCGGGACCGCCGCATGGTGGCAGCGCTGCTGGGGCTGGCCATCATGGTGGCCGGGTGGCTCGGCTGGCTGGCGGGCCATGCCCTGCAGGCGGCGGTGTCCCGCCAGCGCGAATACCTGGCGGATGCACGTGCGATCCAGTGGACCCGCAGCCGGGACGGCCTCGGTGGCGTGCTGCGCAAGGTCATGACCCAGCGCCGTGAAGGGGTGGTGCAAGGACGCGTGCATTCCAGCGTGCAGCACATGTTGCTGGTGGGCAGCGAGCCCGGTGCGGTGGCCCACTGGCTGGACTCGCACCCGTCGCTGGAGCAGCGCGTCAGGCGGATATACGGCCGCTCGCTCGGGCCTTTGCCACTGGACCGCGAAGTAGAGACGTCGAAGGCGGGTGCCGGCGTGCCGGACGCGCCGCCGTCGGCCGCGGAGGGCGGCGACAATAGGGGCCAGCCACCGGATGCCCCGGACTGGCACCTGATCTGATACGCCCTTGTCACCGACCGACCACCGTCCCGACCCATCGATCACACCGGCATACCGCAGCCCGCCGCTGTCCGAGCAGCTCTGGCGCGCCGCCGCCTGTGTCCAGGGGGTCGAGCAGGGGCATTCCCTGACGGCCAGTCTGGATGCGCTCGATCCGCAGTGGCGCCCCGGTGTCCAGGCATTGAGCTTCGAAGTGATGCGGCATCTGGGTACGGCGCGTGCGCTGGTGGCCGCCCTGGCCGCCCGGAAGCCGGCGGCGGCGGTGCATGCTTTGCTGTGCACCGCTGTGGCGTTGTTGCAGGGACAGGGAGCGCATGAGGGCGCGACTGAAGATGCCGGTGCTGCGCCCGGTGCCGATGCGCCGCCTCGCGCCCGGTACCGTCCCCACACCCTGGTGAACCAGGCGGTGGAGGCAGCCAAGCGCAACCCGGCCACACGACGTCAGGCGGCCTTCGTCAACGCCTGTCTGCGCCGCTACCTGCGGGATGCCGAAGCCCTGCTGGCGGAGGTGAACCGGCTGCCCGAAGCCCGCTGGAACCACCCGTCCTGGTGGATCGAACGCCTGCGGCGGGACCATCCCGACCAGTGGCAGGACATTCTGTCGGCCAACGACCGTCCGGCGCCGATGACATTGAGGGTCAACCGGCGGCGCGCGACGCGTGACGCTTACCTGGCCAGCCTGGCCCAGGCGGGCATGACGGCTGCCCCGTTCGGCGACGAAGGGCTCGTCCTGGCCCTGCCCCAGCCGGTGGATCGTCTGCCGGACTTTGCCCAGGGGGCGTGTTCGGTTCAGGACGCCGCGGCCCAGATGGCGGCCCCCCTGTTGTTGCAGGACCTGCATCCGGCCGTGGGTGCCCGTGTGCTGGACGCCTGCGCCGCGCCGGGCGGGAAGACCGCCCATGTGCTGGAGCGGGCCGATGTGGACCTGCTGGCCCTGGACCTGGATCCCCGTCGTTGCGAGCGCATCGTGGACAACCTGGGACGACTGGGTCTGCAGGCAGAGGTGCGCAGTGCCGATGCGGCCCGGCCGGATACGTGGTGGGACGGCCGGCTGTTCGATGCCGTGCTGCTCGATGCCCCCTGCACCGCATCGGGCATTGTGCGCCGGCACCCGGACGTGCGCTGGCTGCGGCGCGAGACCGACATCGCGCAACTGGCGGGCATCCAGCGCGCGCTGCTGGACGCCCTGTGGCCGCTGGTCCGGCCTGGCGGCCGCCTGCTGTACGCGACCTGTTCGGTGTTCAGGGCGGAAGGCGATGAACAGGTGCAAGCGTTTCTCGAACGCCACACCGACGCCCGGCTGCAGCCCTCCATGGGGCATTTGCTCCCGGGAGCAACCGTGACCGGCGGCCAGTTCAACGACAATGTTCCGGGTGGGCACGACGGATTTTTCTACGCGCGTTTCGACAAGGCCGGCTCCTGATCCGGAGGCCGGATCGCGTCCGTCCATGATGTCCGGGGTGGCCCGATGGCTGAGACAGGCCTTGCCGCTGTTTCTGCCAGTCTTTCTGTGCCTCCTGCTGCTGGCTGCGCAGGGCGGCGCTGCCCGCGCTGCCCAGCCCCAGGTCCTGCATGAGCAGTTGCAGCGGGGCCCCGATGGACTGTATCTGACGGTCCGGCTGGACCTGACCCCGTCACGGGCGGTCGAGGATGTCCTGATGCGGGGCGTGCCGCTGTACTTTGTCTGGCAGGCCGAAGTCTATCGGGACCGCTGGTACTGGACCGACAAGCAGGTCGGGCAGGTCCAGCGCACCCTGCGCCTGGCCTTCCAGCCCCTGACCCGGCGCTGGCGCCTGAGCCTGGCCAATGGGCCGACCGGCAGCAGTGGTGCCAGCCTCCAGTATGCGCTGCACCAGAACTTTGACAGCCTGGGCGACGCGCTGGCGGTGATCGGGCGCGTCACCCGATGGCCGCTGGCCGATGATGCCGACCTGGAGCCGGAGGCACGCCACCGGGTCGAATGGACGATGCAGCTTGAACTGGCCCTGTTGCCCCGGCCGTTCCAGATCGGGGTGGCCAACCAGTCGGCATGGGACATTGCGGTGACGGGCGCACTGGATGTCCCGCCGGCGCCCCAGGTCCAGGGCGTGTCCGCATCCCCGGCCATCGATCCCCAGAGCGTCGATCCGGCATCCGCCGGACCGGATGGCCAGGGCGCCGCGCGGCGGGAGTGAGCATGGACCGCAGCGAGTACAGCCTGCCCGCGACAGCGCCCGGTCGCCTGGAGCCGCCCCGGCGCAGCCCGCGTTCGACCCGGTGGGCCGTGGTGGCCGGCCTGGTGTTCATGACCGGCGTGGGCATGGTGCTGCTGTTCCTGCTGACGGTGGCCACGCGCAACCGCGTCCTGTCCGAAGACAACTTCGGCTGGCTGGTGACCGTCAACGTGGCCGTGGCTTCGCTGCTCGGACTGGGCCTGCTGTGGCTGGTGGTCAAGCTCTTCCTTCGTTTTCGCAAGGGCAAGTTCGGCAGCCGGCTGCTGGTCAAGCTGGCCGCCATCATCGGCCTGGTGGGCGTGCTGCCGGGCCTGCTCATCTACACGGTGTCTTACCAGTTCGTCTCGCGTTCCATCGAGAGCTGGTTCGATGTCCGGGTCGAGTCGGCATTGGGGGCCGGCCTGAACCTGGGGCGTACGGCCCTGGAGACAATGACGGCGGACCTGTCCGGCAAGACGCGGGGTGTTGCCGACGGGCTGGCACGGGTTTCGGACGCGTCGGCCGTCCTGGCCCTGGAGCGCATACGCGAGCAGCTGGGTGCGACCGATCTGGTGCTCTGGAGCGCCGGCGGACAGGCCCTGGGCAGTTCGGGGCGCTCGCGTTTCGAACTCAGCCCCCAGCGGCCCTCGCTGGCCCAGTTGCGTCAGGCGCGCATTTCGCGCGTGGTGGCTCAGATCGAAGGCCTGGAGGAGGGGAGCGACGGCGACATCGAGGCGGCGATCGCGGCCGGTCAGTCGCGCATCAGCGTGCTGGCGCTGGTGATGGCGCCCGGACTGGCCCTGAATTCGGAACCCCGGTTCCTGCAGGTCTCTGCGCCCCTGCCCGCGGCCCTGGTGGCCGACGCCCTGGCCGTGCAGGTGGCCAACCGGGAGTACCAGGAACGGGCCCTTGCCCGGGAGGGCTTGCGGCGCATGTACATCGGCACCCTGACGCTGGCGCTGTTCCTGGCGGTGTTTGGTGCCGTGCTGCTGGCGGTGGTGCTGGGCAACCAGTTGGTGCGCCCGTTGCTGGTGCTGGCCGAAGGCATGCGCGAGGTGGCGGCCGGCAACCTTGCGCCCAAACCGGCCATGACCTCGCGCGACGAACTGGCCGGCCTGACACGGACTTTTGCCCGCATGACCCAGGACCTGTCAGATGCGCGCGGCGCGGTCCAGCGCAGCATGGCCGAGGTCGATGCCGCCAGGGACAACCTCCAGACCATTCTCGACAACCTCACGGCGGGCGTGGTGGTGTTCGATGCCGAAGGGCGCATGGTCAGCGTGAACCCCGGGGCCACCCGCATCCTGCGCCGTCCGCTGGCCCAGCACATCGGACAGCCCCTGGCGACCGTGCCAGGGCTGGAAGGCTTCGCGCAGGGCGTCCAGTCCCAGTTCGAGCGCTTCATGGCCGATCAGAACCCCCAGGACGGCGGACACTGGCAGCAGTCGTTCGAGCTCGATGGCGGCGCCGGAAACGGGCCGTTCGAGCAGGGCATCACCCTGATCGCGCGCGGGGCGCTGCTGCCCAGGCTCGAGCGGCTGCTGGTGTTCGACGACGTGTCCGACATGGTGTCCGCCCAGCGGGCGCAGGCCTGGGGTGAGGTGGCCCGTCGCCTGGCCCACGAGATCAAGAATCCGCTGACGCCGATCCAGCTGTCGGCCGAGCGCCTGGCCATGAAGCTCGACGGCAAGGTGGCGGCGCCAGAACAGGCCGTGCTGGACAAATCCGTGCGCACCATCGTCGACCAGGTCGAGGCCATGAAGCGGCTGGTCAACGAGTTCCGTGACTACGCCCGTCTGCCAGCCGCGCAACTGGCGCCGCTGGATCTCAACGCCTTGTTGCGGGACATCCTGAGCCTGTATGAGAACGCCAACGTGCCGGTGCGCCGTGAGCTCTCGGACGACTGTCCGGCGGTGATGGCGGATCCGCAGCAGGTGCGCCAGATCATGCACAACCTGGTCCAGAACGCCCAGGACGCCATGGCCGGCCAGCCGGGTGCCGAGGTGCTGTTGCGGACCCGCCGCAGCGACAACGGACGCTGGGTGCGCCTGAGCATCATCGACCAGGGACCGGGCTTCGCCGAGCCCATTCTCAAACGGGCCTTCGAGCCCTACGTCACCAGCAAGCCCAAGGGCACCGGGCTCGGGCTGGCGGTGGTCAAGAAAATCATGGACGAGCACGGCGGCCGGGTCGATATCAGCAATCGTTTGATCGACGGCAAAGTGGTGGGGGCGCAAGTGTCGTTATCATTCGCAGTTGCAGATTGACAACATAACGACGGACCCGAGGGAACTGAGCAGACCATGGCAACCATATTGGTGGTAGACGACGAACTGGGCATTCGAGACCTTCTGTCCGAAATCCTGAATGACGAAGGACATACGGTCGAGTTGGCCGAGAACGCGGCGCAGGCGCGTGCGGCCCGGGCCCAGTTCCGTCCGGACCTGGTGCTGCTGGACATCTGGATGCCCGACACCGACGGCGTGACCCTGCTAAAGGAATGGTCCGGCACGGGGTTGCTGACCATGCCGGTGATCATGATGAGCGGCCATGCCACCATCGATACGGCCGTTGAGGCCACGCGCATCGGCGCTACCGCGTTCCTGGAGAAACCGATCACCTTGCAGAAACTGCTCAAGGCGGTGGACCACGGGCTGAACAAGGCCGTGCCCCGGAGCGGGCCGGTGGTGGCGGCCACGCGGGTGCCTGTGAGTCCGGAACTGACGGTCGAGGCCGCGATGACCGGCGGCACACTGCCGGAACCGGTGATGGATCTGGGGCCGCAGTCCGAACAGAGTTTCAACCTGGACGGCCCGCTGCGGGAGACGCGCGACGAGTTCGAGAAGGCGTACTTCGAGTACCACCTGGCCAAGGAGTCGGGTTCCATGACCCGTGTGGCCGAGAAAACCGGACTGGAGCGCACCCATCTGTACCGCAAGCTCAAGCAACTGGGCGTGGACCTGGCACGCAGCAAACGCAATGGCCAGGGACTCTGAGTCAAAGCCGTTCTGGAACCTGCTATAATTTCGGTCTCTTGGCCCGGTAGCTCAGTTGGTAGAGCAGCGGATTGAAAATCCGCGTGTCGGTGGTTCGATTCCGCCCCAGGCCACCAAGCTTCAAGCGCCCCAGCGCCCGTTCAGGGTTCTGGGGCGTTTCTACAAATGCTCTGGGTTTTCTACATCTCAGATAAGACTTTGGGCCTGACGCAGATGGGCCGCTGTTAGCAGCAGGTCTCTTTGTTCAAGCGCCAGTATCAACTCGTTTGCGGTGCGTTCCGGGTTTCTCCAACGAGCACGCATGCGCTTGACGGCCTCAAGGGCGACCAACTCTCTCAATTGGAATTGGTTCATGACAAACTCATCTGGGTGTTGAACTTCGATCCCGTGTCGCGACGTGATCTCTGACGGGAAGTCCTGAAGGTTGAAAGTCACGATTGCGTCTGCGTGACCAGCCATCGCGGCGGCGAGCACGTGACGATCTGAAGGGTCCGGGAGCGTTACGCAGCCGATCAGTGGCTCGTAGTTTTCCACTAAACAATCTGGTATGGCTGTGTTCATGGTGTCAACCAGCGCAGGAAGCTTGTCGGCGATCTCGGGTCGATCCGCCGCAAGGTTTCTGGTCCATTCCTCGTGAATGTCTGCAGTCCAGCGAGCGTGATACAGGCCAGCAGTGGCCAGGCTTAGCAATAGGTCGCGAACGAGTGTGGGATACAGGACGTTCGCATCCAAAACGGCAGTGTATCGAGCTGAGCCTGCCAAGTTAAAACTCCAGTCCGAGTTCTCCAGACAGGTCGCTTAGCTTCTGCAGTGCGTCTTCCGAGTTTTGCTGCTGCTCAGACATGTAGCGCTTCAGCTCATCGAACTCGATGCGTCGATGACGATTCACCTTTTTGCATTTAAGTCTGCCAGCGTCAATCTCTTTGATGACGAATGGTCGTGACACATTCAAAAATGCTGCTGCTTCTTGTGTGCTGAGTTCGTGCTTCTGAGGCACCAGCATGATGGGCTGGCGCTGAGCCATGAGCCGAAGTACATCAGCGAAGAGCCGTAGTGCCTTCGGCGGTACTGGTAGAACAGGGGCGTCGGTATTGTTGCCGTTCTCATCAAGAAGTGCGATGCGTGGGGCGTTGGAATGATCGAGAGCGGCTGACAGGCATCGAAATGCCGTTTTCGCCATCTCTGCTTCCTCCTCGCTTACCACGGGTTCTAGAAGGTCTGGCGCTTTCATGGGGGACTCCTTAAGGGACCAACTGGGTCCAAGTCGAGCGTAACACCAAATGCCGGTGATGACGAAATAAACGCAGTAAACGAAATATTCGAAGCTTGTGAAGCGTAGCAGTTCCACAAATTTTTGTAAGCAGTCACTAACGAAGCGGCTTTACACGGTCTCCTCGTCTCGCTCGCTCGTAGTGTTCAGTCATGTCCCGGGTCTTGTGGACGAGCAGCTTCTGCGAATGCGCAAGGTCATCGGTATCTGTGGCGGCCTTGGCTCGAATATCCGCAGCAGGCGCAGCCGAGTGCGTCGAGGAGCACGTCGTCGATGGCGTCACTGTCCGCGTCATCAGCGTCGCCAAGACCGTGGCCGACTGCTTCAAGTACCGCAACAAGATCGCGCCGAAAAGCTCGACTTCAACCTGCTGTTGACGCGCTACGCGACAGGTAACCCGGATCGGATATGCAATCTGCCTAGTCACCTTCACAGCCGTGGCTATCCTTGGCGCTATTGAAGTTGTGCCGGCACTCGCGGCACTTATAGCGCTGCAATCCGCTGGCGCTGCCGCAGCGATGACAGGCTGGTACAGCCTCATCCCGAAGGACCAAGGAAGTCTGCAGCGCAGACATGGCGGAGCAGCATGGCTTGCTGAAGAACCCGAATGTCGCGGACTGCTTCGCCACCATCCAGGCCCAGCTTGGCTGAACTCGAGCGTGGTCTGGATCAGGCGGTCAGCGCTGCTTGCAGGAACGCCGCATTCTCCGCCGGCTGGCCGACGGTCACGCGGATGCACCCCTTGAGCCCAAAATAGCTGTCCTGGCGACGAACTAGGATGCCTTTGGACAGCAGGTGCCGGAACGCGTCTTCTGCATTCGGTGTGCGAATCAGGATGAAGTTCGCGTGCGAGGGATAGGCTTGCCATCTGGGATGGTTCGCCAGTGCCTTCAGCATGCGCTCGCGTTCGGCGATCACCAGCTTGATCCGCTCTGTCAGATAGCTGGCATGCGTCAGGACCGTGCTGATCGCGATGGTCTGCATGACCGAGGTCGCAAAAGGTGGCACCAGTTTGCGCAGGTTGGACGCCACCGCTGGAGAGGTCAGTGCATAGCCGAGGCGCAATCCAGCCAGACCCCAGGCCTTTGAGAAGGTGCGAAGCAACACCACATTGTCGAACTCCTTGGCGATAGGGCGGCAATCCGTGTCTGCGAACTGGTGGTATGCCTCGTCGATCACGACCAGCCAATCGGGTGCTTCGCGGACCAATGAACGCAGGCTCTCGGCGTCGACCACGGAACCCGTCGGCGCATGCGGCTGCGGCAGATACAGCACGCCACGACCTTCCGAGGGGCCGCCGGCGCGCCTGGATCGGATGACTTCGGCGAGTTGCGGCAGATCAAGGGCCAGGTTGGGTGTGAGGGGCACTTCGGTCAAATTCGCGTCGAACAGCCTGGCGCCCAGTGCATAAAGCGCGAAATTGGGTTTTGCTGTCACGACCTGCTGGCCCGTGCCGGCCAATTGCGTCAGGAGCGCAATCAGCACATTGCTGCCAGTTGTGACCACCACCGATTCTGCGGGCCATCCTTCGTACGTCGAGATGACTTTGCAAATAGACTCCGAATTCAAATCTGGGTATCTGTTCCAGGGCACGAACCGCAATTGATCGCAGATGAGCGCCTTCAATTCGTCCGGCAGGTCTTGCGTGGATTCATTCTGGTCCAGTTTGATGAGCGCATCCACTGCGACGAAAGGATAGTCAGGACTTGCAAGAACGGCAGGGCGAATAGGCAGTGACATGTCAATGAGTTTAGGGGGCGGAATCAATAATCAAGTGCAACACCCAACCTGTAAGGTACCGCGATGGGCAAGCACTACGAACAACTGACGGCTAAAGAACGAGCGGCGATCATGATGATGAAGGCGAGCAACTGCTCGGCGAGGCAGATCGCGCTGGCACTGCGACGCGCACCGTCGACCATCACCTGCGAACTCAAGCGCTTTGGCGCCTGGCCTGATCGACCTATGCTCACCACACCGGGGTTGTTCTCGATTTCGGCTACAACTGGAGATGGTTTATTTTCGACTGATACTTGCCTTGGCCAAATATGAAAGGTCGCATACGCTACTGAACGGACGGTTGGATGCCCCTCTTCTGGTGGCGTATGCGAACA
This sequence comes from Burkholderiaceae bacterium, assembly GCA_041396505.1. Taxonomy (GTDB): domain Bacteria; phylum Pseudomonadota; class Gammaproteobacteria; order Burkholderiales; family Burkholderiaceae_C; genus Hydrogenophaga. The sequence continues at coordinate 525,103 of JAWKYL010000004.1, read as the reverse complement.
TCCGCGCTTGCCCTATGTTGTCCAGGTCCAGCCACCAAGGAGCCCGTCGGAATGAACGCGAACCACGCCATCGTCCTTTTTTCCGGGGGGCAGGACTCCACGACCTGTCTGGCCTGGGCACTGGACCGGTACGAGCATGTCGAGACAGTCGGGTTCGACTATGGGCAGACCCATCGGGTCGAGCTGGATTGCCGGCTCACGGTGCTGTCGCGCATGCGCAGCGGGTTTCCACAGTGGGCGGGGCGGCTGGGCGAGGATCACCTGCTGGATATCGGCGTGCTCGGAGAGATCAGCGACACGGCCCTGACGCAGGAAGCCGAGATCGTGATGCAGGCCGATGGCCTGCCCAACACTTTTGTTCCGGGTCGCAACCTGCTGTTCCTGACGCTGGCAGCGGCGCTGGGGTACCGCAGGGGCTGCGGCGTGCTGGTGGGCGGCATGTGCGAGACCGACTATTCGGGTTACCCGGATTGCAGGGACAACACCATGAAGGCCATGCAGCTGGCGCTGAGCCTGGGCATCGCGCGCCCGGTTCAGATCGAGACACCCCTGATGTGGCTGGACAAGGCAGCGACCTGGGACCTGGCGTCCCGACTGGGCGGTGCGGCGCTGGTCGATCTGATCCGGGAGGACACGCACACCTGCTATCGGGGCGACCGGACGCACCGGCATCCGTGGGGCTACGGTTGCGGTGCCTGTCCGGCGTGCGGGTTGCGTGCGGTCGGCTATGAGAAATGGCTGCGCAAATAAAGTTGCGCGCGCAATCAGATTTGCTATCATGACCCTGACTGCACATGCGGGCTGTGTGGATGAGGGTAAGGAGGCCGTTGGCGCCATCCGGACTCCGTTCAGGACACGGCAACAAGACGCCCGAGCGATGACTTGAGCGCACATGTGCGACGGCGGACCGTCAGGGAGGGCGGCGCCGAATCAGCGTCGGAGGAGACCTTCATGCTCAAACCCATTGCCGCCCCTCCGGGCAGGCTTGTGCGCAGCCGTTTGCCGGCTGCGCCGGACGCGGGCCGTCTGACCCGCCTGCTGGACCGGCGGTCCATCGGCATCGTGACGGCCGTTTGCTGCGACTGCGTGGCCAACGCGAAAAACGAGGGGTTGCAGAGCCACCTTCGCCAGGCGATGGCGCAGGTGGGCGACGACCGCACCGTGGTGGTCGAAACCCTCGTCACGGCTCAGCAACACTTGCGCCGGTTCCAGGCGCAGGCCGACGAGGGCCAGTTGTCTCTGATAGGCCACGTGGTGGCCTTGTTCGAGACCTACGGGCTGGCTATTTTTCCGCTCCTGCTGATCAATGGCCGGATCGCGTTCTATGGCGGCGTGCCGGATGTCGAGGTCCTGAAAGCCAGTCTGACCAAGCCCCCGTCGCCATGAAAAGGGACTGATCCATCGGCGGTCGGGTGCAGTGCCCCGGGCCGGGCGTTTCGCCTGCAGTGTGGTCAGCCAGCCAGCCAGCCAGTCAGGCCGGTGGTGACGCGTCGCGCACCCGCTGCGCGAATTCGGCCCGCAGGGCGCGCAGCTTCTCGCGCGGGTCTTCCCGGACGGTGGCCTGGTCCAGCCCCATTTCATCGATGAAGCGGCTCTTCTGCCCGGGCACGCTTTCCCGACCTTTCTTGCGCCGCTTGAGCCAGCTGACGGCCAGGGTGCGCTGGGCGCGTGTGATGCCCACGTACATCAGGCGCCGCTCTTCCTGCAGGCGTTCGACCAGGGCGTGGGTGGGGAGGTCGCTGTCGGCCTCGTCCACCTTGAAGGGCAGCAGGCCTTCGTTGACGCCCACCAGGATCACGTGCGGCCATTCGAGGCCCTTGGAGGCATGCAGGGTGGACAGGGTCACCACGTTCTGGTCCTGTTCGCGCTCGCTCAGGGTGGAGATGAGGGCAATGGTCTGCACCACCTCCAGCAGCGACTTGCGCTCGGTCTCCACCTGGGTTCCGCCGTCATCGACGAGCTTGCCGCCGCAGCGGCCGGCCACCCAGTCGCAGAAGTCCATCACGTTGGCCCAGCGTGCGGCGGCAATCTTCTCGTTCTCTTCGCTGTCGTACAGGTGCTGCTCGTACCCGATGTCCTTGAGCCAGGCCAGCAGGAAGGCGTGCGCGGCTTCGTGTCCGACCGTGTGGCGGGCCCGGTACTCCAGGTCATTCACTGTGCGTCCGAACTCGTGCAGCGCACCTATGGAGCGGTTGCTGACAGCGCTGGGCAGGGAATGGGAGAACAGCGCCTCGAACAGGCTGAGCTTGTACTGGGTCGCAAAGTTGCCCAGTTGCTGTAGCGTGGTGTGGCCGATGCCTCGCTTGGGGGTGGTGGCCGAACGCAGGAAGGCCGGGTCGTCGTTGTTGTTGACCAGCAGACGCAGCCAGGCGCACAGGTCGCGGATCTCCGCCTTGTCGAAAAAGCTCTGGCCACCGGACACCTTGTAGGGAATCTGGGCCCGCCGCAGGGCCTGTTCAAAGGCCCTGGCCATGTGGTTGGCGCGGTAGAGGATGGCGAAGTCGCGCCATTCCTTGTGCGGGCTGTTGGCGCGCAGCCCCTGCAGCCGGGCCACGGCGCGTTCGGCTTCGTGTTCTTCGTTGTCGGCGTCCACCACGCGCACCGGCTCGCCTTCGCCCAGGTCGCTCCAGAGCGTCTTGGGGAACAGTTTGGGGTTGGGGCCGATGACGTTGTTGGCCGCCCGGAGGATGGCGCTGGTGGAGCGGTAGTTCTGCTCCAGCTTGATGACCTTGAGTTGCGGGTAGTCCTGCGGCAGCCGCTTGAGGTTGTCCAGCGTGGCTCCCCGCCAGCCGTAGATGGACTGGTCGTCGTCGCCCACGGCGGTGAAGCGGGCCCGCTCGCCCACCAGCAGTTTGAGCAGCTCGTACTGCGTGGCGTTCGTGTCCTGATACTCGTCCACCAGCACATGACCCAGCTTCTGCTGCCACTTCTCGCGCACCTCGGCATGCTCGCCCAGCAATTTGAGCGGCAGCCGGATCAGGTCGTCGAAGTCCACGCTCTGGTAGGCCGTCAGGCGCTCTTCGTATCGGGCCATGATGGCGGCCGCCACCCGTTCGTTCTCGTCACTGGCCTGTTTCAGGGCGCCCTCGGCCGTCAGGCCTGCGCTCTTCCAGGCACTGATGGTCCATTGCCAGGCACGGGCCGTGTTGGCATCGGTGGTTCCGCCGCAATCCTTGAGCAGGCTGGTGATGTCGTCGGTGTCGAGGATGGAGAACTGGGGCTTGAGCCCCAGCACCTGTCCGTCCTCGCGCAGCAGCCGGACCCCCAGCGCGTGAAAGGTGCAGATCAGCACCTTGCGGGCATCGCGCCCCACCAGATGGCCCGCGCGCTCGCGCATTTCAGCCGCAGCCTTGTTGGTGAACGTGATGGCCGCAATGCGATCGGCCGCCAGGCCGGCCTGGATCAGGCGGGCGATCTTGTGGGTGATGACGCGGGTCTTGCCCGACCCGGCCCCGGCCAGCACCAGGCTGGGGCCCGAGAGGTGATTGACGGCATCAAGCTGGGCCAGGTTCAGACCGGCGGAATTCACGGACATGGGGCAGGGGAATAGGGGCCGGAGAGCAGGCCTGGACAGGGTCATCGGCAGCCGCAGCGACAACCGGGAGGTCGATGATACCGGCCGCCTGCATCGATGGCTGTCTTGCGTTTTGTCATGTGAGAAGGTCGGCCGATCAGATACTCTATGGGGTATATGCTTTGTGCCTGGATCCCTGCCATGGGGGTGAGGACCCGGCACAAGGAACGGGAGTAGCCCCATGTCATTGAATCGAAAAGCATTTCTTCTGCGCCTGGCCGCACTGACAGGCGTCGGGATGACCGGTGGCCTGCTCGGCGCCTGCGGAGGGGGCAGCGACGATGCGCCGGCCCTGTCCGCCGTCGACGCCACAGGGCTGTCGGCTGAGGAGCTGGAAGGCCTGCAGTTCATGCGCGAGGAGGAAAAGCTGGCTCACGATGTGTATCTGACCCTGTATGGGCGCTGGAATCACACGGTGTTTCGCAACATCGCAGACAGTGAATCCACGCACACCGAGGCGGTACGCCAGCTGCTTGAAGCGTATGGAGCGGATGACCCGGCCGCCGGACAGCCCGTTGGACGGTTCACCAACGATTCGTTGCAGCAGTTGTACAGCCAGCTGGTGGCGAGGGGGCAGGTGAGTCTGATCGAGGCGCTGAAGGTGGGGTGCCTGATCGAAGAGAAAGACATTGCCGACATTGCCGCCGAGCTGGCCCAGCTGGAGGGGGAGCCCGCGATCACGCGGGTGTACGAAAACCTGATGTGCGGATCGCGCAACCACCTGCGGGCTTTCAGCACGGCCTTGCTGGCACAGGGCGGCAGCTATACGCCCAGCTACCTGGACCAGGCGCAGTGGGACCAGATCGCAGGTGCCGCCACGGAGGCCTGCGGACGCTGATCGCCGGGGCGGGCGGAAGCGGGGCAAAACCGCCCCTGCAAAGACGGGCGGCCGTTCTTGCGACAATGCGGCACCGTGCTGCAAATCCTCCTGGTCACCTTCCCCTTCTTTGCCCTGGTCCTGGCGGGCTTTGTAGCCGCCTGGCGGCGGCTGTTGCCGCTGGAGGCCATTCCCGGCCTCAACGGCTTCGTGCTCTTCTTTGCGCTGCCGTGCATGCTGTACCGGTTCGGGTCCACCACGCCCATTGCGCAATTGCTGGACCTGACGGTGGCCGGCATCTATCTGCTGTGTGCCCTGGCCATGGTCGCGTTCGCCGTCGTCATGACGCTCAACAGCCGCATCCGGTGGAACGACGCCTCTCTGGGTGCCCTGGTGGCGGCCTTTCCCAACTCCGGCTTCATGGGGGTGCCGCTGCTGGTGGCCTTGCTGGGGGCTTCAGCGGAAGGGCCGGTCATTCTGACCATGCTGGTCGACATGGTGATCACCAGTTCGCTGTGCGTGGCCCTATCGCGACTGGATGAGGGCGAGGGTCACGGCAGGGCCGCCATGCTCGACGCGGGCAAGAAGGCCCTCAGGGGTGTGGCGGCCAATCCGATGCCCTGGTCCATCCTGCTGGGGGCGCTGGCTTCCCACCTGCAGTTCACCCTGCCTGCACCGGTGGAAAAGACTGCCTGGCTGCTGGCCGATGCGGCGTCGCCCGTGGCGCTGTTCACCATTGGTGCCGTGCTGGCGCGTTCCCAGATCCAGGCCAGCCATCCCATGCCGGTGTCGGACTATCTGCCTCCGGCCTTGATGAAGCTGGTGCTGCACCCCCTGCTGGTGCTGGCGGTCGGCGCGTCGGCCACGCAGCTCGGCCTGCCGCTGGATCCCCAGGCGCTGGTGGTCATGGTGCTGGTGGCGGCGTTGCCCAGTGCCAGCAATGTCTCGCTTCTGGCCGAACGCCTGGGTGCGGACAACGGGCGTATCGCGCGCATCATCCTGGTGACGACCGCTGCGTCGTTTCTCACCTTTTCGGCCGCCGTTTCGCTGCTGGCCTGAGCCGGCTGGCACCCATCGTTCCGAGCGTGGCACGCCCGCCGGCCATGTTGCGCCGCCGCATTGGCTGTCGCTATTGAATTGATTGCATCAATTCAATCGACGATTTGATAGGTCGAATCTATAGTCAAGGCTCCAGTGACTTCAGGAGCCTGACATGAACCCGTTCGACACTGTGCGCAGTGACCGCGATCGATGGCTCGCCGTACTGGCAGCCCTGGCCGCGGTGCACTGAGCCCGCGCCATCCCCAACCGGTCCAAGGAGATATGACATGAGCCAACCCACCGCAGAAGCCAAATGCCCCTTTCATGCTGCCGGCGGCGCGCGTGCCACGCACGGCGCCCAGTCGAACGCCGACTGGTGGCCCAACCAGTTGAACCTGTCCATCCTGCATCAGCACCAGCCGGTGTCCAGTCCCATGGATGCGGACTTCGATTACGCCAAGGCCTGTGCCCAACTCGATTTCGCTGCGCTCAAGAAGGACCTCGCCGTTCTCATGACCGACAGTCAGGACTGGTGGCCGGCCGACTGGGGCCACTATGGCGGCCTGTTCATCCGCATGGCCTGGCACTCGGCCGGTACCTACCGCACGGCCGATGGCCGGGGCGGCGCCAACACCGGCAACCAGCGCTTCGCACCGCTGAACAGCTGGCCCGACAACGGCAACCTGGACAAGGCGCGCCGGCTCCTGTGGCCGATCAAGCAGAAATACGGCAATGGCATCTCATGGGCCGACCTGTTCATCCTGGCGGGCAACGTGGCCATGGAAACCATGGGCTTCAAGACCTTCGGTTTTGCCGGCGGCCGCCCGGACATCTGGGCGCCCGAAGAAGACATCTACTGGGGCGCGGAGATGGAGTGGCTCGCCACCAGCGACAAGGCCAACAGCCGCTACAGTGGTGATCGCGACCTGGAGAACCCGCTGGCGGCCGTCCAGATGGGCCTGATCTACGTGAACCCGGAAGGCCCCGATGGCAACCCCGATCCGGTGGCCAGCGGCCGCGACGTGCGCGAGACCTTCGCCCGGATGGCCATGAACGACTATGAAACCGTGGCCCTGGTGGCTGGCGGTCATACCTTCGGCAAGGCCCACGGCGCGGGCGACCCCGGGCTGGTCGGGCCCGAACCCGAGGGCGCACCCATGGAAGAGATGGGTCTGGGCTGGATCAACCAGCTGGGCACAGGCAAGGGCATCCACACCACCACCAGCGGCATCGAAGGCGCCTGGAAGCCCAACCCCACGACCTGGGACATGGGCTACTTCAAGGTGCTGTTCAAGTACGACTGGGAACTGGTCAAGAGCCCGTCGGGTGCACACCAGTGGCTGGCCAAGGACGTGGCGGAGGAGGACATGATCCCCGATGCCCATGACCCGGCCATCAGGCACCGCCCGATGATGACCACGGCCGACCTGTCGCTCAAATTTGATCCGGCCTACGAGAAGATTTCGCGCCATTTCCTGGCCAACCCGGACGAGTTTGCCGACGCCTATGCACGCGCCTGGTTCAAGCTGACCCACCGTGACATGGGACCAAAGAGCCGCTATCTCGGTCCCGAAGTGCCGGCCGAGAACCTGGTCTGGCAAGACCCGCTGCCCGCCGTCGACCACCCGCTGATCGACGCCGCAGATGCCCGTGAACTCAAGGCTCGCGTACTGGCCTCGGGCTTGTCGGTGGGCGAACTGGTGTCCACGGCCTGGGCGTCGGCGTCCACGTTCCGCGGCTCCGACATGCGTGGCGGCGCCAACGGCGCCCGTATCCGGCTGGCGCCGCAAAAGGACTGGGAGGTCAACCAGCCTGCCCAGCTGTCCAAGGTGCTCGCCGTGCTGGAGGAAATCCGACGCGGCTTCGCCACCGGCGGCAAGAAGGTGTCGATGGCCGACCTGATCGTGCTGGCAGGCAACGCCGGTGTGGAGGCTGCCGCCAGGGCTGCCGGCCATGCAGTCGATGTGCCGTTCGCCCCGGGGCGCACCGACGCCACCGTCGAACAGACCGATGTCGACTCCTTCGACGTCCTGGAGCCCCAGGCCGATGGCTTCCGCAACTACCGCAGGAAGGCTTTCAGTATCTCGCCCGAAGAGATGCTGCTCGACAAGGCCCAGTTGTTGACGCTGAGTGCGCCCGAGATGACGGTGCTGGTCGGCGGCTTGCGCGTCCTTGGCGCCAACCATGGCGGCAGCCAGGCGGGCGTGTTCACCGCCCGTCCGGGCCAGCTGACCACGGACTTCTTCAGCCATCTGGTCGATATGGGCACGGTGTGGAAGCCGACCGGTGACAACGCGTACCAGGGCAGCGACCGCAAGACCGGTGCACCGAAGTGGACAGCCACCCGGGTCGATCTGGCTTTCGGTTCCAACTCCCAGTTGCGCGCGATCGCCGAGGTCTATGCCCAGAGCGACAACGCCGGCAAGTTTGTCCGGGACTTCGTGGCGGCCTGGACCAAGGTGATGAACCTGGACCGCTTCGACCTGAAGAACTGACCTGTTGATCAGGCAGGTTTCCTGCCCTTGCCCCCGGTGCTCCTAGGTGCCGGGGGCTTTTTGCTGGCGCCGTGGTGGCCGGTCGTTGCCGCATGCGGCCCAATGGAAACGGCCACCCGGAGGCGGCCGTCGGTGCTGTCCGTTCTGGTGCGGACGTCGTGCACAGGACACATCATGGGCAGGCTCCGTGAAGCCCATGTGACACCGGCGCATTCAAGTCTTCCTCGCAGGGGTCGAATTTCCGGGCCTGGACAACGGAACACCCGAGGAGCACCTGCATGATCCTGGCCCCGATTCCCGAGTACGACAGCCAGCGCCTGAAGGCCTTGCGCAAGCTGCTCATTCTCGATACGCCTGCGGAAGAACGGTTCGACCGCATCACGCAATTTGCGATGCGGGAGTTCAGCGTGCCCATGGCCCTGGTGTCCCTGGTCGACAAGGACCGCCAGTGGTTCAAGTCGAACTTCGGCATCGAGGGACGGGAGACGCCGCGCGACATCTCGTTCTGCGGCCATGCGATCATGGAACGCGAAATTCTTGTGGTGCCGGACGCGTTGAAGGATGAGCGGTTTCACGACAACCCGTTGGTGGTCAACAAGCCCTGGATCCGGTTCTATGCCGGTGCCGTGTTGCGCATGCCCTATGGCATGGCGCTGGGTACGCTGTGTGTGATGGACACGCGCCCCCGGGCGATGGATCCGGTCGATTTGTCCATCCTGAGTGCCTTGCGCGACATGGTGGTGGAGGAGATGCTTCGCCAGGAGGCGTCCGAATGGCAGGCCTGAAAAGGCTTCCGAGTATTCTTCTGCTGGAGCCGGACGGGCTGGTCAGGGGAGCGGTGACCTCGGTCTGCCGCGACCTGTGCCTGGCCGAGGTCATCCAGACGGTCAATTGCGCATCGGCCCTGAAGGCGCTGGCACAGGACCCGTATCAGGCCTGCATTCTGGCTCTGACCGACGGTGGTACCTGCATGGACATACTGACGCAGCTGCGTCAGGGGGCGTTCAGTTGCGCTGCCGATGTGCCCGTCGCACTGACCGCGTCAAGCATCGACGCTGCGATAGTGGCCCGTCTGAAGTCGCTGGAGGTCCGCCGCTTGCTGCTCAAGCCGTTCAAGGTTCGCGATCTCGTGGTGACGGTCGAGACCTTGCTGGGTACGAGCGCACAGACGGGAGCCTTGCCGGCGACGGCGCCCGGATCCGGTCTGCCCGACCGGTCGGTTCGCCATCAGACCGCCAGCGGGTCCACGTCCACGGCGTAGCGGATCAGGCCCCGTGCGTCGGGGCGTGAGCGCGCCTGCAGCAACACGGGTTGCCACGCACCCAGGAAGCGCTGCAGGGCAGGCCGCGAAGCGGATTCAATGAGCAACTGGGCGCGCTCCACATTGGCCACCCGCTGGATGTTCAGCGGCACCGCCGGGTAAAGCATGACCTGATCGCTGCCTGGAAGGCCCTGCGCCAGGGTGGCGGCGCCATTGAGGAAGGCCTGCGCTGCCTGCTGGGTGCGGGCGTCCGCGCGCAGTAGCGCCTGAAACCCGAATGGAGGCATGGCCGCGGCCTCGCGTTCGGCCAGCTGGTCGGCGGCAAAGCCCGGATAGTCATGACGCGACAAGGCTGCGAACAGTGGGTGTTGTGGATGCCAGGTCTGCACCCACATTTCGCTGGCGCTACTGTGTTTCGAGTCGCGTCCAGCCCGTCCGGCAGCCTGCATGAGCAGTGCGAACAGGCGCTCCGGGGCGCGATAGTCGGACGCGAACAGGGCGGCATCGGCGTTGACGCTGGCCACCAGCGTGATGCGCCGGAAATCATGGCCCTTGGCCACCATCTGGGTGCCCACCAGGACATCGACGTCGCCGCTGTGCAGGGCCTGCAACTGGGCTTCCAGGCTGCCTTTCGCTCGGGTAGTATCGGCATCCATCCGCGCCACGCGCACCGGCGTGCCGTCGGGCCGTTTCACATCGGCCAGCAAGGTGGCCAGCTGCTCTTCGAGTTGCTCGGTTCCACGGCCGATCGGGGCGATGTCCAGGTTGCCGCAGTCCGGACAGGCACGGGGCACGCGCTGGGTGAATCCGCAGTGGTGGCAGCGCAGGGTCCGGTCGATCTTGTGGAACACGCGGAATGCGCTGCAGTGTGGACAGCTGCTTTTCCAGTCGCAGGCGCCGCATGAGAGCACCGGCGCATAGCCGCGGCGGTTGAGCAGGATGAGGCATTGTTCGCCCCGGGCGACGCGTGCTTCCATGGCGGCCAACAGGGGCGGGGCGATCAGCGCGCCCTTGGGCTGGTGGTTCATGTCGACCAGTTTCAGGGCCGGCAGGCGGCCGCCGCCGATCCGGCCGGGCATGTCCACTCGCCGGTAGCGTCCTTGCTGGGCGGCATGCCAGCTTTCCAGCGAGGGTGTGGCCGATCCCAGCAAGACCTGGCAGGGGTGGTGTTCTCCATCGGGGCTGGCCGGCGCAACCGTTGGCCTGCTCTCCAGGTGCGCCCGGTAGATGGCCAGATCGCGAGCCGAGTACCGGGCACCTTCCTGGCTTTTGTAGCTCGGGTCGTGCTCCTCGTCGACCACGATCAGGCGCAGGCCCGGCAGGCTCGTGAAGATGGCCATGCGGGTGCCCAGCACGATCCTGGCCCGGCCACTGTGGGCGGCGAGCCAGGCCTGCAGTCGCTGTGGCGGCGTCATGCCGCTGTGCTGGCAGACCAGCGCGCCAGCACCGAAGGCCGGTTCGAAACGGGCGCGAAAGCGCGCCTCTAGCTGGGGTGTGAGGTTGATCTCGGGCACCATCACCAGCACCTGGGCCGTCGTGTCGCCTGCCAGCACGCGTTCGGTTGCCCGCAGGTAGATTTCGGTCTTGCCGCTACCGGTGGCGCCGAACAACAGCACCGGTTGTTGCGCCTGTGCCAGTGCCTGCAGGGCCTGGGCCTGGTCCGCGCTGGGCTGGGGCGGTGTCGGTGCCGGATCCGTCGGCCCGGGTGCAGACGCCATCCCGGCGTCCAGACGCCGCAAGCGCCGCTGCAATTGCGTGTTGTCCAGGTCGCGCAGGGCCGGCGGCAGACAGGACAAGGCCATTTCACCCAGGCTGCGCTGGTAGTAGCGGGCGGCGAACTGAACCAGCTGGCGCCACCCGTCATTGATCGGGTCGATGCCCTGGAGTACGCCGGACACCGGGCGCGCCAGGGCCGGGTCCAGGTCATCCGGTGGAGCCGATGCGCACGCCCAGACCACGCCCAGCACCTCTCGCGCACCCAGCGGCACGCGCACCAGCGATCCCGGCGCAAGCGCAGACTCACTTCGATACGTCAGCGTGGGCGAGAGACCGCCATGGGCTGGCGTGGCCACCGCGATGGCAGGCCAAAAGCTCATTTTGCGGGCCTTTTCTTCGGTTCAACTATCGAAACTGGCGCTAAGTGCTTGATTTTCGATCGCTTCCCAGGCTGTCCAGAGAAACTGTGGATAACTTTGTTGATAGATATCCCGGGTCGGCCCGGAGCCCTTGAAAATCAAGGGCTTGCTTAGATTGCCCAGAAAAAAAGCAGAAAACAAAGCCTAATAAAATCAAGCACTTACAAGGACCATGACACAGGTGTGACGTCGCCGGGCCTGTGAAGGGCATTGGCGCACCGCAGCACGAAATTTGTGCATAAGTGAGGCTTGTCAAGAACTTTTTTGGATGAATTTTGTGCTAGCACGCCGTGCCCGGTCCGTGTGGCCTGCGCACGGCCGGGCGCGCAAGTCAGGCGGCGCGAAGCCGCCGGGAGTGCATGTGTACCGCGTCCACCAGGGCTTTCACATGCTCCGGCGGCGTGTACTGGCTGATGCCGTGGCCAAGGTTGAATATGTGCGTGGGCCCTTGCCCGTCACCCTGGTGCGGGCGGCCAAAGCTGTCGAGTACAGCAGCCACCTCGCGTTCGATCGCCTCGGGTGGTGCAAACAGCACGTTCGGGTCGATGTTGCCCTGCAAGGCCTTGCTGTTGCCCACCTGCGCCCGGGCCGAGCCCAGGTTGACCGTCCAGTCCAGTCCAAGGACCTCGCAGTCCAGCGCCTTCATGTCGGTCAGCCAGAGTCCGCCCCCTTTGGTGAAGACGATCCGCGGAATCGTCACGCCATCCTTGTCGCGCTTGAGCTGGGCCAGGACGCGACGGGTGTAGGCCAGGCTGAAGTCCTGGAACTTGCCATCGGCCAGCACCCCGCCCCAGCTGTCGAAAATCATGACCGCCTGGGCACCGGCGTCGATCTGGGCATTCAGGTAGGCCGCCACAGCGTCCGCGTTGATGGCCAGGATGCGGTGCATCAGGTCTGGCCGGCTGTACATCAGGCCCTTGACCAGGCGGTAGTCGTCGCTGCCTCCACCCTCGACCATGTAACAGGCCAGCGTCCAGGGGCTGCCCGAGAAACCGATCAGAGGTACCCGCCCGTTGAGAGCCTTGCGGATACTGGTGACAGCATCGAACACATAGCGCAGCTTGTCCATGTCCGGCACCGCCAGCGTGGCCACATCGGCCTCGGTCCGCACGGTCCTGGCGAATTTCGGGCCTTCGCCTTGCTGGAACGACAGCCCCAGGCCCATGGCGTCAGGTACGGTCAGGATGTCGCTGAACAGGATGGCCGCATCCAGCGCATAGCGGTCCAGCGGCTGCAGGGTCACTTCGGTGGCGTAGTCCACGTTGGTGGCCAGGCCCATGAACGACCCCGCCCGCGCCCGCGTGGCGCAGTACTCGGGCAGGTAGCGACCAGCCTGGCGCATCAGCCACACGGGCGTGTGGTCGGTGGACTGGCGCAGGCAGGCGCGCAGGAAACTGTCGTTCTGCAGAGGGGCAAAGCTCATGGGGATATCCGTGTGGGCCATCAGGAAAGATGGGGGATTATCCCGCCTGGACCGGGTCAGCTCCGGTGGACAGCCGGCTTGTCCCTGTGTAGTCTGGATGCACACCCTCTCCAGTTCCGAGTCATCGACCATGAGTCCTTCCCCGTCCGCTGCACCGGAGTCCGCCGGCCGCTTGCCCGATCCACCTTATTTCGCGGTGATTTTTTCGTCGCAGCGGTCCGGGCACGACGAAGGCTACGACCGCATGGCGGAGCGCATGGTGGCGCTGGCGAGCTTGCAGCCGGGTTTCCTTGGTCTGGAAAGTGCACGTGGCGCCGACGGGTTCGGCATCACGGTGTCGTACTGGACCAGTGAGGAAGCCATTGCGGCCTGGAAGGCCCACGCCGAGCACCAGGTGGCACAAGATCTGGGCCGACGCAACTGGTACGAGCGTTTCGAGCTCAAGGTGGCCAGGGTCGGACGGGCGTACGGCAAGCCACGACCGTGAAAACCCTGGCGCTCCTTCTGGAGGACGTCCGCGCCTGCCGCCTGTGCGCGCCGGCCCTGCCACTCGGTCCCCGCCCGGTTCTGCAATGCCACACGTCGGCCCGCATCCTGATCGCCGGCCAGGCGCCCGGACGCAAGGTGCACACGACCGGTGTGCCCTTTCAGGACGCCAGTGGCGACCGCCTGCGTTCATGGCTTGGCATGCCGCCAGACGTCTTCTATGACGAGCGCCAGGTGGCGATTCTTCCCATGGGGTTCTGTTTTCCGGGGACCGGGGCATCGGGTGACCTGCCTCCCAGGCCGGAATGCGCGCCGGCGTGGCGAGCGCCGCTGCTGGGACACCTCGGGCATATCGCGTTGACGCTGGTGATCGGCCAATATGCGCTCGACTATCACCTGCCAGACAGCGGCGCCACCGTCACGGATCGCGTCCGGTCATGGCGCAGGCACTGGCCCCGTGTGGTGCCATTGCCCCATCCCAGCCCGAGGAACAACCGGTGGTTCGCTCAGAACCCCTGGTTCGCCGATGAACTGCTGCCGGAACTCAGGGTTCGCGTGGCCGAGGTCCTTGCGGGTGGCTGATGTCACAGCCCACGCAGGGCTTCGCGGACCTCGCCCACGGTCAGCACCTCGGTCAGGACAACCGGCGCCTTGCCCTTGCGGTAGATCGCATAGACCGGAACCCCGTTGCGTCCGAGTTCGGCCAGTGCTGCCGTGACGGCCGGGTCGCGGCGCGTCCAGTCGGCCCGCAGCAGTGCGACCTGCCGGTCGGCCATGTCCTGCAAAACGTCCCTGTCAGACAGGGTGGTTCGCTTGTTGAACTGGCACGTCACGCACCAGGCGGCAGTGAAGTCGACGAACACGGGCCGGCCCTGTTCCTGGAGCGAGGCCAGGCGCTCGGGACTCCATGCCTGCCATGTCGCGCCGTCGACGGCCGTGGCCTGGCTGGCCGGTGCGCTGCCGTCCTGCAGCCGCGTGACGTTGGGGCCCACGCTGGCGCCCACCCACACCAGCGCGGCGGCCGACAGACCACCGACCAGCAGCCGCGCCCGGCCGGACAGGCCCAGCGACCAGATCAGCAGCGTCAGCAACAGCAACAGCAGCAGCAGGGCGGCCACGCCATCAATGCCGCTTTGCTGCCCCAGCACCCACAACAGCCAGACCACGGTGGCGAACATGGGGAAGGCCATGAACTGTCGGAAATGCACCATCCAGGCGCCGGGGCGCGGCAGCAGTCGCGCAACGCCCGGCCACCAGCTGGCGGCCAGGTAGGGCAGGGCCATGCCCAGGCCCAGCAGACCGAACACCGACAAGGCCTGGAGCGTCGGCAACCCGACAGCCAGGCCGAGCGAGGCGCCCATGAACGGAGCGGTGCAGGGCGACGCCACGGCCGTGGCCAGGACGCCCGTCAGGAACGCGTCCGCCGTGGGGTGTCGTGCCTGCAGGCTGGCCACGCCGGACGGCAGCACGGAGCCGAACTCGAACAGGCCTGCGAGGTTGAGGCCGATCAGCGTGAACAGCAGGGCCAGGGCGGCCACCACGGCGGGACTTTGCAGCTGGAAGCCCCAGCCAATGGCTTCGCCCGCAGCGCGCAGGCCCAGCAGCAGGCCGCCCAGCGCCAGGAAGGAGAGCACGACACCGGCCGTATAGGCCAGTCCCTGGCTGCGGTGAGCGTGGGATGCCTCGCCCGGCCGGGTGAACGCCAGCACCTTGATGGCCAGCACAGGAAATACGCAGGGCATGAGGTTGAGGATCACGCCGCCCAGTAGCGCGCCCAGCAGCGCGGCCCAGAGGGTGACCGTCGCGGTACCGCCCGAGGTCGCGGGCGCGCTTGCGTCGGTTCGCGCGGCATTGGCCTGCAGGGCGGCGCTCAGCGCATCCGGCACCGCAGAAGGCAGTGCCGCCACCGGGGGCCAGGCTCCGGACACCGGCACCTCCACCCGCACGCCCGCCTGGCCAGGGCCTTCGCCGGGCGAGTCGGCCAGCGCCACGACCAGGGCCAGTGAAGCGGGCGCGTCGCTGCGGTACGGCGACAACGGAATGCTGGCCTGCCAGTGGCCATCCGCCCAGGTCTGTGTCCACGGTGCGCCCGGATCGATCAGGCCCGGGGTTTCCGGAAAGAACTCCAGCCGGGCGTCATTCCATCCGGCGGGCAGGCCTTCCAGCTCGACCGCCAGCTGTTGCGAGGCGGCCTGCGGGCTCACCTGGCCCCTG
Source organism: Burkholderiaceae bacterium (assembly GCA_041396505.1). Lineage (GTDB taxonomy): Bacteria > Pseudomonadota > Gammaproteobacteria > Burkholderiales > Burkholderiaceae_C > Hydrogenophaga. The sequence goes on along the minus strand of JAWKYL010000004.1, from coordinate 509,657 downwards.
GCCGTGGTGTCCTGCCTGGGGGCTGCGTCGAAGGCGGCGCTGAAGTCGGCGCCATGCATGGCGGTCGACCCCTGCGCAGGCAGGCGGATGCGAAACTGGCCTTCTTCCGGAATGCACTCGGTCTTGCACGCCAGCCAGGCGGCCGTCAGCGACACATCCAGCGAACTGGCGGTGAAGTCCGCCGGAATCTGCACGGGTACGGGCAGCACCACGGTGCCGTTGTAGCCATAGTTGGCCAGGGGCCCCAGCGGAAACTTGCGGGGGGTTGGCCAGGCCACTTCGCCAGCCGTCACGCCTTCGGGCAGCGTCCACTGGAACTCGGTCGGCAGCCCCGAGTCACCCGGATTTTTCCAGTACGTGTGCCAGTCGGGAGTGTGCTGCAGCCGCAGGCCCAGCCAGACGGTTCCCCCGGGCTGGACGCCCTCGGGGGCATGGGCCAGCAGCTCTGCCCGCACCTGTCCGGTGTCCACGACCGCCTGCTTCAGCGACTGGGCATGGACAGTGCCGATCGTCAGGAGGCTGGCCAGCGCCAGGGACAGCAATCGGATCGGAGATGGGCGTCGGGTCATGGTCAGGGGCTTCAGGCAACTTCGTTGGGAGTGCTGGCGCAGGGCGCAAGTTCCACATGCAAGGGCAGGTCTGGCGTCGAAATATAAGTCAGGACTGTTTGGTGCCGGGTCGCGGCCGGCCCGGCGAGGCGGGGGCCATGGTGCCGATAGGCGCCAGATGATTCACAACAGCAACAGATTTCGGTACAAAAGAAGGCTGCTGTCCGTCGAAGGAGGACTTGCATGGGATCCATGCTGGAACTGGCACTTGAGCCCTGGGCCCGCCGTGTGCGGGAGAAGGCCGATCTGCCTTTGCGCCTGACCTGGGGGCAGGCCGGCACCGACAGCCTGTCGCTCGGCGAATTCGACGAGCCCAGGGTGGAGATCCGCGTGCGTGATCCGGCGGCCTGGCGCCTGTTGCTCAGGCCCCAGCTGGACACGCTCGGCCAGGCCTATGTCGAAGGGCTGATCGATGTCGAGGGGCGCCTGGACGATATTCTGGACATGGCCCATCGCCTGTCGGAGGCCGGCGGCGACGACGCGGACGGCCTCCTGACCCGGTTGAGCCGACAGTTCGTGCACACGCGCGAAAGCGACAGCGACGCCATCCAGTACCACTACGACGTCTCCAATGCCTTCTATGCCGAATGGCTGGATCCGGCCATGGTCTATTCCTGTGCCTATTTCGAATGCGGCGAGGAGACGCTGGCGGAGGCGCAACGCAAGAAGATCGACCACATCCTGACCAAGATCCGCCTGCAGCCGGGCCAGCGCCTGCTGGATATCGGCTGCGGCTGGGGCGCCCTGGTCCTGCGGGCTGCGCAGCATTTCGGTGCCCGTTGCGTCGGCATCACCCTGTCACAGAACCAGTTCGACCTGGCGACGCAGCGAGTGCGCGAGGCCGGTCTGGCCGACCGCATCGAGATCCGGCTGCAGGACTACCGGGACGTGAGCGACGGGCCGTTCGACCGCGTGACCAGTGTAGGCATGTTCGAGCACGTCGGCGTCGGGCACCTGGCCGGGTACTTCCGGTGCCTGCGCGGATTGCTGGCCGAGGACGGCTGGGCCATGAACCACGGGATCACCAGCACCGATCCGCGCGACGGTGAAACCCGCCAGGGGGGCGGCCGGTTCATCGAGCGCTATGTCTTCCCGCGGGGTGAACTCCCCCACATCGGGACCGTGTTGCGCGCCATGCAGGAGGGCGGACTGGAGACCTTCGATGTGGAGAACCTCCGACGACATTACGCCCACACGCTGCGACTCTGGAGCCACGCATTCGAGGCGCGTGCCGACCGCATCCGGTCCCTGGTCGACGAGAAGCGGTGGCGCATCTGGCGCGTCTATCTGGCCGGGTCGGCCTGGGCGTTCGAGCACGATGAAATCGCCCTGTTCCAGGTGGTCTGCCATCCCGCCTCGGGGGCATCAGGCGAGCTGCCGTGGTCCCGTCACTGGATGTATGAGGGGCCAGACCCGGGCGGCAGGCCGGCGTAAGATACCGGGCATGACCGCCCCTACCCGTGCCCAGGCTCCGAAGCAGGCCCCGAAGCAGGCTCATTCGCCGGTCCGCTACTGGGCCGACCTGAGCACGGCCGGGCTCGCGTCCATGGACCGTTCGCGCATCATCGCGGTGCTGCCCCTGGGCGCCACCGAACAGCACGGGCCGCACCTGCCCTTGTCGGTTGACACCACGCTGGTCGATGGCGTGGTGGCGGCCGCTCTGCCACATCTGTCGCCATCGCTGCCGGTGCTGGTGCTGCCGACCCAGGCCATCGGCTTTTCGCCGGAGCACACCCGCTTCCCGGGCACCTTGAGCCTGAAGGCCGAAACCCTGATCCGGCTGTGGACGGAGATCGGCGACGGTGTGGCCGACAGCGGCGTGCGCAAACTGGTGCTGCTCAATGCCCATGGCGGCCAGGTGGGTGCGCTGGACCTCGTGGCCCGTGACCTGCGCGCGCGGCGTGGCATGCTGGTCTACAGCACCAGCTGGTTCCAGCTGCCCTTGCTGGACGAAAACGGGCAGGACCTGAATACCCTGTTTTCCGCGCAGGAGCACCGCTTCGGCATTCACGGCGGCGAAATCGAGACCTCCATGATGCTGGCGCTGTCGCCACAGCGCGTGGCCCTCGGGCAGGCCGAGTATTTCCGGTCGACCTCCCAGGACCGTGCCGAGCGTTTTCCGGTGCTCGGCAACGGGCGCAGTGCCAAGCTTGGATGGATGATGCAGGACTACAACGCCAACGGTGCCGCAGGCAATGCCCGCGAGGCCGATGCCGTGCGCGGGCAGGCCCTGGTCGATGCCGCCGGTCGTTCACTGGCGCGGCTGCTGGCGGAAATCGACCACCTGCCGGACGACACGCTCACCGAACGCACCGCCTTCGACTGATGGCATCGCTTCAGGCGTCGGGCACCTGCCGGCCTTATGCGTAGGTGATCCAGGAGGCCAGGTCCGGCCGGTCCAGGTGGGGCAGGGTGTTGTAGGTCAGGAGACTGTGCCGCTTCGGGTTGAACTGCAATTCGGAGACTGCGCTGTTGCGGATGCGCATGTTCAGGTCGATGGTGCGTTCGGGGCTCAGGCCCAGCACGTGCCCCACCGCCGTGGCAATCGGGCCGCCGCTGGAGACGATCAGGACCCGCTGGTCCGGGTGTTCGTGGCGCACATGGTCGAGCGCCGACGTCACACCCCGCACAAAGTCCGGATAACTGGGCATGCCGTGCGGACTGACCGTGCCTGCCATCCATTGAGCCAGGCCGTCCTTGAGCAGCCTGAAGTGCTGGCGATAGCCTTCGGGCGAGGTCGGGCGCTCCAGAGGGCGGTCGTAGACGCTGTGGATCACCGCGGCGCTGTCGTATTCATTGAGTCCGGGCCAGGTCAGGGGCTGGAGGCCCCATCCGGCACCTGTCGCGATGCCTTCCCAGGTCTGGTGATGGCGCTTGAGCGTGCCGGTGATCACTGCGTCGAATGACAGACCGCGCTCGGCCCAGTAGCGTCCCAGTTGCTCGCACTGGCGGCGCCCCAGGTCGCTGAGCTGGTCGTAGTCTTCCGCCCCGAACGAGGCCTGCCCATGTCGCACGAGATAAAGTGTTCCCATGGGGCGCGATTCTGGCAACGTGATCGTCCGGTCTTTGTCCCCACAGCGACTGGGTGTCCCGGGCCATCGGAGGCCGAACCGAATACGGGCCGATTTCCGGCGCTTTTCCGATCCCGGACGGCAGCGCTCTGTGCTTCAATGGGCCAGGCCCCCGTCAACGGTTTCGACGGGTTGTTCCAGACCGTCTCTCCCGGCCCGTTGGCGCCGACCGTTGATTTCCGCGCATGCACATTCACCTGCTGACCCTGCTTCTTGTCGTGGTGTGGACCGGCATTGTCTTTGCGCTGGCCTTTGCCATGCTGCAGCGCCGGCATCCCGATGTGGCAGGCCCCGGCTGGTGGGCCGCCTCGGGTCTGGTGAGCGCCGCCGCGTTCGCGCTGCTGGCCATGCGGGGCATCTGGCCCAATGTGCTGACCGTCGGCCTGGCCAATGCGGGCGTGGTCGCCTCCATGGCCCTGTCGTGGCTGGGCGTGCGGCGTTATCTGGACCTGTCCGTTCCCCTGCTGCGACTGGCGGCAGGCCTGCTGTTGCTGTGGCTGGTCAACATCGCGCTGTACGCCATGTGGCCCTCTGGCACAGGCCGTTTCGTGCTGTTCTGCGTCAGCGGACTGGCCGTTTCTTTGCTCACCCTGCGGGACGTTGCCCGTCGTGAGCATCCGCCAAGCACCGGCCGCCTGACGGCGCTGCGGGTGCTGACGTGGCTGGAGTGTGCCGCACTGGCCGGCATCATGCTGGCAGTGATCTTCCACGAGGGAGACCAGAGCCTGGAACGGCTGGACGAGTCCCTGCGCGGCTTCCTGTTCGCCTATTTCGTGGCCATCGTGCTGCGCATGGTCAATTACCTGTCGCTGGTGTCCCTGCGCCTGCAAATGCAGAACGAAAGCGTGCGGCGCGACCTGCAGACCCGTGAGGCCGATTCGCGGGCCCTGATCGACAATCTCAGCTCGGGCGTGCTGGTTTTTCGTCCCGACCAGACCCTGGTGAGCATCAACGCGGCGGGACGCCAGTTCTTTGGCTGGGGGCAGGGCGGAGCCAATCCCTCGCTGCCGGAACCGCTGGGCAGTGGCTGGGTCATGCTGCGCGAAGACGGTCGGGCCATGCTCCGTCACGAGATGCCTTTCGAGCAGGTGCTGGCCACCGGACAACCGGTGCGCGATATCGTGGTCGGCATTCCGCTGGATGAGGCCTCGACCGTGCGCTGGGCCCTGTGTACGGCCTACCCGGAGACCGATGCCCAGGGCGGGTTGCGGCATGTGGTCCTGACGCTGGTGGACATCTCGTCCCTGCGGGCCATGCAGGCAGAGCAGAAACGGCTGCAGAGCCAGTTGGCCCAGTCGCAGAAGATGGAGGCGCTGGGGACCCTGGCCGGTGGCGTGGCACACGACTTCAACAACATCCTGGCAGCCATTCTGGGCAATGCCGACCTGGCTCGTCAGGATCTGCCTCAGGACGCGCCGGCACGCGAGAGCCTGCACGAGATCAGCGCCGCCGCCCGACGCGGTCGGGAGCTGGTGCGCCAGATCCTCGCCTTCAGCCGCCAGCAGCCCCTGGAGCAGGCACCGGTGGATGTGCGGGCCGTGGTCCATGAGGCATGTACCTTGTTGCGTACGGCCGTGCCCCCGCAGGTTCAGCTGGTCCAGCGCTTTGCGCAGCAGGTGCCCCGGATCCAGGCGGATGCCACCCAGCTGGGGCAGGTCCTGCTCAATCTGGGAACCAATGCCGTGCACGCGCTCAAGGACGAGGGCGGGCGTATCGAATACCTGCTCGATGCCTTGCCGCCTGACGATCCGGTCGTGCCTCCCGAACTGGCCTTGACCTGTCGGGATCGAGGGGTCGATGTGGTCCGGCTGCGCGTGCGCGACAATGGGTGCGGCATGAGCGAATCGGTCCGCCAACGCATCTTCGAGCCGTTCTTCACCACCAAACCCGTCGGCTACGGCACCGGCCTGGGCTTACCGGTCGTGCTCGGGATCGTGGAAGCGCACGGTGCCACGATCACGGTCGAAAGCGACGTAGGCAGGGGTACCGAGTTTTCCCTGTATTTTCCTGCAGTGCTGGTACGTGAGGATGCCGATCCTGGCAGGGTGCCATCCACCGACGAACGCGAAGCCGTCACAATCTCATCGGACCCGGAAGGTTCCGCTTCACTGTCCATGGAAGTTACGAACATGAGCGAAACACCCAGTACCGAACCCCGGCACATTCTCTACCTCGATGACGATGACACCCTGGTGTTTCTGGTGCGCCGGCTGCTCGAGCGTCGAGGGTATCGCGTCACCGGTGTCAGCGATCAGCAGGAGGCCATCGAAGCCGTTCGTGCGAACCCGGACAGGTTCGACCTGATGCTGACCGACTACAACATGCCCGGCATGTCGGGTATCGAAGTGGCCGAGGAGGTGCTTCGCATCCGTCCCGGCCTGGCCGTGGCCGTGGCCTCGGGCTACATCAACGAAGAGCTGGAACAGAAGGCCCGGGACGCCGGTATCCGGGAGGTGGTATTCAAGACAGATGCCATCGAGAGCTTCTGCGAAGTGGTCGAACGCCTCTCGCGTCCGCAGACCTGATCAGGGCGCAGTCTGCGCCTGCGTCAGCAGCACCCGGCCCAGTACGTCGCTGTCCACGTTGCCGCCGCTGAGCGAGAGGCCCACGTCCAGCCCCTGAAGGCGTTCACGTTCCTGCCAGGCGGCTGCGAAGCTGGCGGCACCTGCACCTTCGGCCACGTTGTGGGTGTCCGCAAAGATCCAGCGCATCGCCTGCGCCACTTCGGCGTCGGTGACGGTCACGGTGTGGTCGAGATGGGGCGCCAGAATGGCCAGTGCCTCGGCGTCGGCCACGCGACAGGCCATGCCGTCGGCCAGTTGCGTCGTCACCGGCGCTTCCACCACACGCCCTGCCCTGATCGAATCCGCATAGGTGGTGGCATGGGCGCTCACCACGCCGACGATGCGGGCACCGTGGTTCAGGGCCTGCTTCGCGGCAATGGCCGAGCAGGCGCCCGAGCCCTGCCCGATGGGCACATAGACCACATCCAGCTGTGGAACGGCCCGGAAGAACTCCCACCAGTAGGTGCTCACACCGCGCAGCAGGTCCTTGTGGAAACTGGGCACCATGTGGGCACCTCGCTCGGCCGCCAGACGCATGGCGTGTTCCCGGCTTTCCTGGAAGTCCTGACCATGCTCGATCAGCTGCACGCCCAGTGCGCGCATGGCGGCATTCTTTTCGACCGAGTTGCCGTGCGGAACGACGATGGTGCAGTGCACGCCATGCGAACGCGCCGCCCAGCCGACGCTCTGGCCGTGGTTGCCGCGTGTGGCGCTGATCACCTCGCGCGGCAGTTCACCGCGTTGCTTCATCTGGTCGAAATAGGTCAACCCGCCGCGAATCTTGAATGCGCCGACCGGTGTGTGGTTCTCGTGCTTGAGCCAGCAGGCCGTGCCCAGGCGTTCGCTGAGCAGCGCCCATCGGTACTGCGGTGTGGGCGGAAAATCGCGGTAGACCACCTGGGCGGCGGCTTCGATGTCGGCGAGCGTGGGCAGGGGCGCGGTCATGGGGTTCTCAGGTGTAGGGCGTGCCGTCTTTGTGCCGGAAGGTCCATTGGCCAGCTTCCAGCACGGCCTGCAGGTCGTCGTCGGGGTAGCTGCCCGCGTCGCCAGGGGTTCGGTCGCCCACTTCAAGGTAGACCACGGTGGATTCCGTGTCGTTGCGCAGGCAATGCGCGTCACCGGTGCCGGCCTTGAATCCGGCGCAGTCGCCAGGGGCCAGTGGTGTGGGTCCGCGATCGGTGAGCAGGGTCGGGTGACCTTGCAGGATGTAGATGAACTCGTCCTGCCGGGTGTGGGCGTGGCGCAGGCTGGAAACGGCGCCCGGCGCCAGCCGGGTGAGGTTGACCCCGAAGTTGGCAAGGCCGAACACGTTGCCCAGTGCGCGCTTTTCGCGCCCCGCCATGCGCGAGGCAAAGGGTTCCGGATAGTTGGATGGCTTGGTGCGCGGTGGCACCTGATCGGCCGCCACGGCGACCGGATGGGGGTGTTCCGTCATGGGGGCTCTCCTTTGCGTGTAGAGTCGGTCAGAGCGACACTGTGCCTTCGATGCAGGTCACCGATGCGCCGCCGACCCAGATGGTGCCGTCGGCGTCGCGTTCGATGTGCACCCGGCCTTCGCGCGCCAGGGCCGTGCCCTGTGCCGCCACGTAGCGCTCGGGTGCCAGACTGGCGCCGATCAGCCACTGCGCCAGCGCGGCGTTCAGGCTGCCGGTCACCGGGTCTTCGGCCATGCCGTTGTTGCCGGGGAAGAAGGCGCGCACCTCGAACTGCGTGTCGCCCACGTCCTGCGGGCCGACCACGCCGACCTTGCCGCGCGGTCCCACCACGCCGATGTCCAGCCCGGCCAGCACTGCCGCGTTGGGCCGGAGGGCCAGCACCTGCTCGGCGCTGCGCAGCATCACGCCGCGCCAGTTGGGGCCGTTGTCGCACCAGGCGTGTGCGGTGATGTCGTCCCGCGCGACACCCAGGCCGCGGGCAATGAGCTGCACGTCGGCTTTGTCGAGCGGGCCGCTCTGGATCAAAGGCGGTGCCGCAAAGGCCAGTCGGTCTGCGTCCCGGCGCAGCTTCACCAGCCCCACGCCGCACTCCTGCACCACGTGTTCGCCCCGCGGCACGCCGCCGGCTTCCAGCCAGGCGTGGCAGCTGCCCAGCGTCGGGTGGCCGGCAAACGGCAGCTCGCGACCCGGGCAGAAGATGCGCACCCGGTAGTCGGCGCCCGCAGCCGCGCCCTCGGGGGTGGGTGGCAGCAGGAAGGTGCACTCCGACAGGTTGGTCTAGTTCGTGAAGTGCTGCATCGCCTCGGTCGACAGGTTGCTGCCGTCCAGTACCACTGCCAGCGGGTTGCCGCGGTAAGGCGTGGTCGTGAAGACGTCGACTTGCTTGAAGGGGCGTGGGGTCACAGCTGGCTTTCCCGGATCGATTCCGCCAGCGCCTGGATGCCGATGCGGATCTGCTCCTCGCTCGCCGTCACAAAGGACAGGCGCAGCGTGCGCGGGTCGGCGTCGTCGGCGTAGAAGGCCGCACCGGGCACGAAGGCCACGCCCTTGTCCACGGCCCTGGGCAGCAAATCCACGGCGTTCAAGCCTTCAGGCAGGCGCGCCCAGAGGAACATGCCGCCGTCGGGCGAATTCCACTCGACGTTCAGTCCGGCCATCTCCCGGGACAGGGCATCCAGCATCACGGCGCACTGGTGTTTGTAAAGCGCGCGGATGGTGGGCACGTGTCGGTCGATGAATCCGTCTCGCAGCACCTCGGCCACCATCCGCTGGTTGAAGCTGGGGCTGTGCAGATCGGCCGCCTGCTTGGCCTGCAGCAGTTTCGGCATGATGGTTTTCGGTGCCACCACATAGCCCAGGCGCAGACCGGGCGCGAGCACTTTGGAGAACGAACCGAGATAGATCGCGCCGTCGGGGTTGCGCGCGGTCAGCGATTTCGGCGGTGGCTGGTCGAACCACAGGTCACCGTACGGGTTGTCTTCCACGATGGGCAGGCCGGCGGCCTGCGCGGCGTCCACCAGCGCCTGGCGGCGCGCCTCGCTCATGGTGCGGCCGGTCGGATTCTGGAAGTTGGGCAGCACGTACAGGAAGCGCGCGCCCGGGGCCTTCTTTTTCAGGTCTTCGATATTGATGCCCTCGCCATCGCTGTGCACGCTGACGATGGTGGGCTCCATGGGCGTGAAGGCCTGCAGCGCCCCGAGGTAGGTGGGCGTTTCCACCAGCACCGCGCTCCCCTCGTCGATCAGCACCTTGGCCACCAGGTCCAGGCCCTGCTGGCTGCCGGTGGTGATGAGCACCTGGTCGGGCGACACATCCCAGGGCAGTTGCCGCGCGATCCACTCGCGCAGCGCCGGCAGGCCCTCGCTGCTGGCGTATTGAAGCGCGGCGCGTCCGTCCGTCCGGAGGACGGCCTGGCAGGCCGCGGCGAAAGCATCGATGGGAAACGTCTTGGGTGAGGGAAGGCCGCCGGCGAAACTGATGATGCCGGGCTTCTCGGTGACCTTGAGGATCTCGCGGATCACCGAGGGGTTCATCTTGTGGGCGCGCCGGGCAAGCGTCCAGGGTGTGGTGGTCAAGGCGATCTCCTCAATTCTTGACGGGGGATGGAGCGGTAGGTGCCGCCAGTCGACGGCCCATGAAAACGGTGGCAACCACGGCCAGGGCAAAAACCAGCGTGATGGCGTCCAGTGATTCGCCCAGCAGCGGCACGGCGGCCAGGATGCTGACGAAGGGCTGCAGCAGTTGTGCCTGACTCACGCGCAGCGCGCCACCCATGGCCAGGCCACGGAACCAGGCAAAGAAGCCAGCCCACATGGAAAACACACCCACATAGCCCAGTGCCAGCCAGGCCGGGAGCGCGACGGGCTGGTCGGGCCAGGTCAGCAGCGCGCCGGGCACGGTCAGCGGCAGCGCCATGACACAGACCCAGCTGATCACGCGTTCCGCCCCCAAGGCTGGCGTGACGCGCGCACCACCCACATACCCCAGCGATGCGGCCAGCACCGCGCCGACCAGCAATGCGTCGGCCCATTCGACGCCGAAACCCGCCCCGCCGCCGGTCTGACCGGAACGGATCAGGCTGAAGGCGACCACCAGCGAGCTGCCCAGCACGGCAGACAGCCAGAAACCCAGACGCGCCCGCTGGTGCAGCAGCCAGGCAGCGGCAGCGGCCGTGACCAGGGGCAGCAAGGCCGTGACCACAGCGGCATGGCTGGCCGTCACATGCCGCAGAGCCCAGCCCAGCAGCAGCGGGTAGCCAATGGCATTGCCTGCCAGCGAGAGGAGCAAGGGCTTGCGTTCGGCACGGCTGGGAAGCCGCGAGCGGGTGGCCAGCAGATAGATCGCCGACAGCCCGCCCGCCAGTGCCGCGCGCGCCCATGTGACGAACCAAGGCGAGAGCTGTGGCGCGTCCACCGTGCCGGTCGCCAGACGAGTCATGGGCAGGGTCAGCGCAAATACCACCACGCCCAGAATCCCCAGCCAGAGGCCGAGTGTGGCCGTGTCCTTGCGATCCGGCGCCGGGCCGTCCAAAGCCGGATCAGCCCCCTCGGGGGGCAGCGACCCGCGTAACGGATGAGCGTGGGGGCTCATGCAGCACCGCCCTTCAGGCCCGCGTCACCGAGCAGCATCCAGGCCGCCGTGAGTACCAGGGCCAGCGCCATCAGCCGGTTGAACACCAGCAGACGTCGGCCTGTGGCCTGGCCATCGACCACCGGGCCGGCCAGCCAGTGCCGCAGCATTGAGCCGACGAGCGCATAGGTGAAGTTGCTGACGAAGGCAAAGGCCAGCATCACCGGCAGCACCGCCACAAATCGCGCCTGGGCGTCAGCCTGCCCGGCGATCCAGCCGGCGACGATGGACAGCGCCAGCATCCAGGCCTTGATATTGAGAAACTGCAGGCCCACCCCCTGCCAGAAACCGACGTTCATCCGCGATGCATCGGCCTGCGAGAGCCTGCGGCTGCCCCACAGGCGCCAGGCCAGCCAGAGCAGGTACAGCGTGCCGCCGACCAGGATGGCCCAGCGCAGCACCGGCACGGCCACCACCAGCGAGCCCACACCGGCCGCACAGAGCGTGAGCAGCAGGCCCCAGCCCACGGGTACTGCAAAGATGAATCGAAGCGCGCGCGGCAGGCCGCCATTGGCCGCCAGTGCCGTGGACAGCGTGGTGTTGGGGCCGGGCGTGAAGCTGGTGGCCGTGGCCAGCACCAGCAAGGCACTGAACTCGCTGGCGGTCATGGCTTCATGGTGGGGGCTTGTGCAGGCATGGATTGCACTTTATCCTTTGCGGTCCATACACCAGCCATACAGTTGACTGGTTCACATTGCGTATCTGTACGGCTCATCAGGCCCATACACTTCATGTTGGATAGCACGCATGCCGCGTCCGATGCGGCCAACGCGCCGCCGCTGACCCGAAGCGGCGCACAGACACTGGCCGAACAGCTGGCCGGCCGCTTCGCCACCCGGATCCGGGACCGGTTGCTGGCACCGGGCGCCCGGCTGCCCAGTGTCCGCCAGTGTGCGGCACAGCAGGGTCTGAACCCGTCCACCGTGGTGGCGGCCTACGACCTGCTGCTGGCGCAGGGGCTGGTGGAGGCCCGCCGCAACCGGGGATTTTTCGTGCGTGAGCGGGCACCACTGCGTCGCCAGACGGGAGGGGAGGGCGTCACCCCTGCGGCGCCGCGCATGGCGGCACCACTGTCGGCCGCCACGCTGATCCGTGGCATGTTCCATCCCACCGGGAGCCAGCCACAGCCCGGGATGGGTGTGTTGCCCCCAGAATGGCTCGAATCGACGTTCATGTCGGCTGCCGTGCGCAAGGTCAGCGGCCATGCCGCGCTGGCTGAAAGCTCGCTGCGCTACGGTGAGCCCAAGGGTGACAGCCATCTGCGGCAGGTGCTGGCCGCCCGGCTGCAGGGCCTGGGCCTGCCGGCGGAACCGGCGCAGATCATCACCACCGTGGGTGCGACCCACGCGCTGGACATCGTCAGCCGGTCGCTGCTCAAGGCCGGCGATGCGGTGATGGTGGAGGAGCCTGGCTGGGCCGTGGAATTTGCGCGGCTGGACGCACTGGGCATGCGCATCCTTCCCGTGCCGCGCGGTCCGGCCGGCCCCGACCTGGCTGTCATGGCGCGTTACTGCGAAGTCCATGCGCCTAAGCTGTTCGTCAGTGTGAGCGTGCTGCACAACCCCACGGGCTACGGCCTGTCGCCGGCCAGTGCGCACCGCGTACTGCAGCTGGCGCAGCAGCATGCGTTCCACATCGTCGAAGACGACACCTACAGCCACATTGCTCCCGAACACGCGACGCGCATGTGTGTGCTCGACGGGTTGCAGCGCACGGTATACGTCAGTGGATTTGCCAAGATCCTGGCGCCCAACTGGCGAGTGGGCTACCTGGTCGCGCCGCCGGCCCTGACCGAGCGCTTGCTCGATACCAAGCTGCTGGCCACGCTGACCACGCCCAGCCTGCTCGAGCGTGCGCTGGCGTTGTGCATCGAAAGCGGGCAGCTGCGGCGACACGCGGAACGTATCCGGACGCGCCTGGATGCCGCGCGCACCCGCAGCGTCAAGCTGGCGCAGGCGGCCGGGTGCCGTTTTGTGGCAGAGCCCTCGGGCCTGTTCGGCTGGGTGGACACGGGGGTGGACACCGAGGCGCTGGCCCAGCGCCTGCTGGATCAAGGGTATCTGATAGCGCCCGGCGCCCTGTTCCATGCCGCCCGATCGCCCGGCACACTCATGCGCATCAATTTCGCCACGACACAGGATGCCAGCTTCTGGCGCATATACCGGCGTGCCGTCGACGATCTGGCCCAGACCCTCCGCTGAGGCCGGCAGGCCCGGGCCAGGCCGGGTCAGTCCGGTGCTGGCGGCACTGCACCGGCAAACAGGTCGGGACCTGCACCCGAGGCCAGGGCCGCCAGCGAGCGCTCGATCTCCTTCGACTCCGCCAGCATCAGTGGCAGCGCCCGCTCGAAGAGGCGCCAGTCAGCGGCTCGGGCCGCCAGTTCCAGCCCCTTGGCCAGACGGGCTCCGCGCTCTGCCGTCATGCTACCGAGCGACCCCTTGAGTCCGTGCGCATGTGCGATGGCCGTGGCGCCGTCCTGCTGCTCCAGCGCCAGGCGCAAGCCATTCATCCGGTCGACCAAGTCCAGCAGCATGGCCTGAGCCAGTTGCTGCAGCGACTGTTCATCCCCATCCAGGCGGCGCCGCAGCTTGTCGATATCGACCGCCGGCTGCGGTATCGACCGGCCATTGCCCATCGATGCAGCGGCCGCCCCGATCACCTGGGCAGCCGGGCCCGATGCGGCCGACCGTGCTGCAGCCTCATCAGTCACGTGTTCGAGCACGCGGTCCATTTCGCGCATCAGAGCCTGCGGGCTCACCGGCTTGGCCGTGTAGCCGTCCATGCCGGCGTCCAGGCAGGTTTGCCGGTCGCCATTCATGGCACTGGCTGTGACCGCCACGATAGGGGTTCGCGGCAGCTTGCGCCTGTTTTCGGCGGCGCGGATGTGGCGGCTGGCTTCCAGCCCGCCCATGCCCGGCATCTGTACATCCATCAGGATCAGGTCCAGTCCGCCCTGTTCCCATTGGGATACCGCCTGGGCACCACCGCGCGCCACGCGTACGGTGAACCCCAGCTTCAGCAGCAACTGCCGCATCATCAGTTCGTTGACAGGGTTGTCCTCGGCCAGCAGCACCACCCGGCCGGCATAGCGTTGTCCGGCCTGGGACAGGCTTTCCAGCTCCGCCGGCGCACTGTCCGGCGTATCCGCTCCTGCCGGGACATTCTGCAAGGGCACGCTCAAGGTGAACGTGCTGCCTTGCCCGAGTTCGCTTTGCAGGTCGACCTGCCCGCCCATCAGCCGCGCCAGCCGCGCACAGATGGCCAGACCGAGTCCGCTGCCGCCGTACCGTCGGGCGGTGGATGCATCGGCCTGGGTGAAGGCGTCAAAGATCGTGACCTGCTGCCGTTGGCTGATGCCCACTCCGCTGTCCCGCACGATGAACTGCAGCTGCTGACCCCCCTGGGCATCCAGCCCGGGTTTGACCAGCAGGTCGACCTGGCCATGCCGGGGTGTGAATTTCAGCGCATTGGACAGCAGGTTGCCGATGACCTGGCGAAGTCGCCCCGGATCGCCCCTGACCCAGGCCGGCGTGGCCGGGTCGATCTGCAGCCTGAACGCCAACGGCTTGCTCCTGGCCTGTTCGGCATAAGGACCAGCGGCTTCATTCACCAGGGGCCTCAGTTCGAACCGGACCTGTTCGATCGCCAGCTTGCCGGCCTCGATCCTGGAGAGATCCAGAACGTCGTTCAGCAAACCCAGCAGCGCCTGCGCAGAACTGTCCATCAGGGTGAGCCAGCTCTTCTGCTCCTCGTTCAGGGGGGAGTCCATCAACATGCGAGTCAGGCCCATCAGGGCATTGAGCGGCGTGCGCACCTCGTGACTCATGTTGGCCAGAAATGCGCTCTTGGCCTTGCTCGACTGCTCGGCCAGCTCCCGGGCAAGTCCGGTTTCCATCTCGGCGCGCTTGCGCTCGCTGATGTCGGCCACGGTGCCCATCAGCCGCAAAGGGTGTCCCCGCCGATCCTGATCGGCCACCATGGCATGTGTCTCCACCCACACCCATTCGTCAAACCGGCGGACCCTGTGCTGAACCACCTCGCGCTGCACGCTGCCATCCAGCAAACCCAGCACCTTGGGCCGCAGGCGGACCAGGTCTTCAGGATGCACCCGTTCGTGCAACTTTTCCAGCTCCCATTGCGCGTCCATCGCAATATCGCCGATCAGCTCACCCCAGCGGGCCGAAAGGAACACCGTAGGCGAGGACAGCTGCCAGTCCCAGAGCGCCAGACCGGCGGCGTCCACCGCCAGTTGCAGGCGGTCCCGGGTCTCATC
Organism: Burkholderiaceae bacterium; assembly: GCA_041396505.1. Lineage (GTDB taxonomy): Bacteria > Pseudomonadota > Gammaproteobacteria > Burkholderiales > Burkholderiaceae_C > Hydrogenophaga. The sequence goes on along the minus strand of JAWKYL010000004.1, from coordinate 494,576 downwards.
CAGTGCTTCCTCGGCCAGCAGGCGGCTGTTCGACTCCCGATGCACCGACCCACGCAGGCGATCGAGTTCGTGGTTCTGCCGTTCCAGTTCGGACAGCAGCTGTTGCGTGCGCTCCTTCTCCTGCCGGAGTTCTTGGAGGCTGCGCTGGAGATCCTGGGCCAGGCGATCGGGAGGAGTGGGCATGGTTGCAATGGATAACTGGCTTCAGCATACCCCAGGGGGTCAACCGCCGCTCAGCATTTCCAGACGTTCCATCGCCTCGAACCATTCGGCCTCGATATCGGCCAGTCGTGTCGACAGCTGGGCCGCGCGGGCCGGCTCGCTGACGTAGAGGCTGCCATCTGCCCGCAACTGTTCCGTCTCGGTCTGCTCCTGTTCGAGATCGGCTATGCGCTGCGGCAAGGCCTCCAGCTCCCGCTGTTCCTTGTAGCTGAGCTTGCGCCGGGCCGATGCGCCGAGTTCGGATGCAGCAGCCGGTCGTGGCGACGGTCTGGTCGCCGCCGCAGCGGCAGGTGCTGTCGACGCCACCGCCGCCTGCCGGGCCGACTGCGTCAGCCAGTCCTGTACGTCGCCCACGTATTCGCGCCACCGTCCTTCGCCTTCGGCCACCAGGGTACTGGTCACCACGTGGTCCAGGAAACTGCGGTCGTGGCTGACCAGGAACACGGTGCCCTCGTAGGACTGCAGCAGATCCTCCAGCAGTTCCAGCGTATCGATGTCCAGGTCATTGGTCGGCTCATCAAGGACCAGTACGTTGGCCGGCCGCGCAAACAGCCGGGCCAGGAGCAGGCGGTTGCGCTCGCCGCCCGACAGTGTTCGGACGGGCGCGTGCGCCCGGGCCGGCGAAAACAGAAAATCCGCCAGATAGCTGCGCACATGGGTGCGCCGGTCCCCAATCTCTATCCACTCGCTGCCCGGGCTGATGAAATCTTCCAGCGTGGCATCCAGGTCGATCTGATCCCGCATCTGGTCGAAATAGGCCACACTGATCCGGCTGCCCAGCCGGACCGTACCCGAATCCGGCGCCAACTCGCCCAGCATCAACTTGAGCAAGGTCGTCTTGCCCGCCCCATTGGGGCCAATCAGGCCCACTTTGTCCCCTCGCAACACGGTCGTGGACAGGTTCTTCACAATCCACCGGGGCAACCCGTCGGGTCCAGGGAAGCTCTTGGACACGTCTTCGAGTTCGGCCACCACTTTCCCGCTGGCCTCGCCCCGGGCCACATCCAGTCTGGCCCGCCCCACCACGTCCCGGCGGGCTTCACGCTGTGCCCGCAGACGCTGCAGCCGCACGATGCGACCCTGCGCCCGTGTTCGCCTGGCTTCGACGCCCTTGCGGATCCATATTTCCTCCTGTGCCAGCAGTTTGTCCGCCCGCGCGTTGATCACCGCCTCCTGCGCCAACTGCTCGTCCTTGAGGACTTGATACCGCGCAAAATTGCCCGGATAGCTCTGCAAGCGGCCCCGGTCAAGCTCCACCATGCGGGTGGCGGTCCGGTCCAGGAATGCACGGTCGTGGCTGATGACCACCACGCTGCCGCGAAACTGAAGCAGCAAATCCTCAAGCCACACAATGCTGTCCAGATCCAGGTGGTTGGTGGGCTCATCCAGCAGCAGCACATCGGGACGGCTCACCAGGGCCTGGGCCAGAGCCACCCGCTTGCGTTGCCCGCCCGACAGGCTTCCGACGAGGGCGGCAGGCTCCAGGTGCAACCGATGCAGGGTCTCTTCCACACGCTGCTCCCAGTTCCAGCCGTCCAGGGCCTCAATCCGGTTCTGAAGCTCGCCCAGATCCGATCCGTCGTGTGAACCCAGATACCGGTCCCGCAACTGCTTGATCTCAGACAGGCCTTCGCTGGCCGCATCGAATACGTTGTGGGACAAGTCGAGGACCGGCTCCTGTGACACATAGGCAATGCGGATTTCGCCGGAAACCGTCCGCTGGCCGTCATCCAGATGTTCCTGCCCTGCCAATATGCGCAGCAAAGACGACTTGCCCGTCCCGTTGCGACCGATCAGACCGACACGCTCCTGTGCCTCGAGTGCAAAGTCGCAGTGGTCAAGCAAAGGCACATG